>NZ_CANLZU010000006.1 GCF_947495715.1 uncultured Oceanisphaera sp. | reverse complement strand
CCCCTCCCCAACCCTCCCCTTGCCTTGCACCCTGCTGTTATTCTGCCAAATTCCAGGTTAAGGGGAGGGAGCAGCTCAGCACCAAACAGCCCCTCCCCCTTGGCAGCGCCATAACAGGCATAGCGGCGGGTCTACCCCAGGGGGAGACCGGGTGGGGGTGTCACTTTTGGCCAAGCCCGTCTTACCGCTAATAGCTTACGGCTTATAGCTGTCTTTCACCCCGAAATACCGCCGATGCAACTCGCGGATCTGCTCGGCCAGCTCCGGTACCGGGCCTGCAACTTCAATATCCGGCGCCACCTCGTTGATGGCCAGCGGCCTCACCGGCGACTCCGGCAGCCCCCATTCGCTGCACCAGTCGGTAAACTGCGCCGCCGAGCTGGCATACACAATGCGCCCCAGTCCGGCCCAGGCGTGTGCCGCCGAGCACATGGGGCAATGCTCGCCCGAGGTATACAGGGTCGCCCGGGCCCGCTCGGTTTCGCTCAGGTGCTCGGCCGCCCAACGCGCCAGGGCAATTTCCGGATGCCAGGTGGGTTCATGGCTGTGAATGCGATTGTGATCTTCCGCCAGTACCGCCCCTTCGGCCGACACCAGCACAGAGCCAAAGGCCATGTCGCCACCGGCCAGCGCCTCTTCCGCCAATGCCACGCAACGGCGCAAATGTCGTAAATCCTGTTCGTTCAAAGCCATTGTTCACTCCTGTAAATTCGCCTGTTTGACCAGGGGACAGCCCCTCTTGCCATAACCGACCGGCCCCGCCGCCACAAACGCACAGACACGGCGGTAAAGGCTATCCAGCTCTGTCTTGAGTCTGATAAGGTACTGAACAAACAACAAATATCAAAGCAGGAAAATGTCTCTCGACTATTACCAGCAGCAGGCCGAACAGTTCTATCAGAGTACCGTAACCGTAGACATGACGCCGCTGTATGAGCGCTTTCTACCTAGGGTGCCGGCCGGCGGCCATATCGTGGATGCCGGCTGCGGCTCGGGGCGAGACAGCCTGCATTTTTCCCGCCTGGGTTACCGGGTAACCGCCTTCGACGCCAGCCCGGCGCTGGTACAGCTGGCCCGCGCCCATAGCGGTCTGCCGGTGGTGCAATGCCGCTTCGAAGACTTCAGCACGTCGGCCCCGGCAGACGCCATCTGGGCCTGCGCCTCCTTGCTGCATGTGCCGCTGGCCGAACTGGCCGCCGTGATGGCTCACCTGACCACACAACTGAAGCCCGGCGGCGTGTTTTACTGCTCCTTCAAATACGGCCGGGGCGAAAGCAGCCGCGAGGGCCGCCACTTCACCAACTTGGATGAAAGCGGACTGAAACAACTGCTGCAGGCCCTGCCGCTGAACATCGCCGAACAATGGCAAACCGGCGATCTGCGTCCCGGTCGGGAACAGGAACGCTGGCTCAATGCCCTGCTGGTAAAGGTGGCGGAATGACGGCCCCGCAACTGCTTGCCGGCGGCGGCGCCAAGGATCCCGGTTTCAACCAGCCGCTGCTCGGCCCCCTGCTGGATGCCATCAACGCCACCGGCGAAGGCAGCAGCATCGGCATCGCCGTGTCTTTTATTCGCCAGAGCGGACTGGCGCTGCTGCAGGATGCGCTGTTCGAAGCCCTGGACAGAGGCGTGCAACTCGACGTTATTACCTCAGATTATCTGGACGTGACCGAGCCGGTGGCCCTGCGCCGGTTGATGCTGCTGGCCGAACGGGGCGCCCGTGTCGGCATCTACGAGAGCGCCGGCAACCCCGGCTTTCACCTCAAGTCCTACCTGTTTATTCAACAACACACGCAGAAACGGCTGACCGGGCTGGGCCTGGTCGGCTCCAGCAATATCTCGCGCGCCGCCCTCACCGACTCGCTGGAGTGGAACTGGTGCCTGCGGGTAGACGATGACGGCACCTGCCCCGCCGCCGCCAGCCTGCTGGCGTTACAGCAACAGATGCAGCAACTGGCGCAGGATGCCCGGGTGGTACCGCTCAGCCACCACTGGATAGACGATTACCTGATCCGCTATCAACAAAGTCCGCTCACCGGCCTGCGCGTCATTACCGGTGACAACACCAGCGATGACGAGACACTGCGCGAAACGCCGCTGCCCCATGCGGTACAGGAAGAGGCACTGGCGGCGCTGCAGGCCAGCCGCAACCAGGGCTACCAACGGGGGCTGGTGGTCATGGCCACCGGCCTTGGCAAGACCTGGCTGGCCGCCTTCGACGCCCGCCAGCTCAAGGCCAAAAAGCTGCTGTTTGTGGCCCACAGAGACGAGATTATCCGCCAGGCTCAGGCCACCTTCATTCGCATGCAGCCCACAGCACACACCGGCCTGTATAACGGCCAACAGCAGGATCAGGCCGACTGGCTGTTTGCCTCGGTGCAGACCCTGGGCCGGGCCGACCACCTGCGCCGCTTTGCGCCGGATCACTTCGACTACATCATCGTCGACGAATTTCATCACGCCACCGCCCCAACCTATCGCCGCTTGCTGGATCATTTTCGCCCCCGTTTTCTGCTCGGGCTGACCGCCACGCCGGACAGAACCGATCAGGCCGATATTCTGGCCCTGTGCGACGATAACCTGGTGTTTGAGCGCGGCCTGCGCGACGCCATTGTCGACCATCATCTGGTGCCCTTCGTCTATCAGGGCATTTATGACGAGCACATCGACTACGACGAAATACCCTGGCGCAACGGCCGTTTCGATCCCGATGCGCTGGATGCCGCCTTTGCCAGCAAACGGCGCGCCCGGCATGCCCTTGAACAATGGCGCACTTTCGCCCGGAGCCGCACCCTGGCTTTCTGCATCTCTACCCGCCACGCCGACTTTATGGCCCGGATATTCAACGATGCCGATATCAAAGCCGCCGCCGTTTATGCCGGCTCGGCCATGCCCCGCAACCAGGCGCTGACCGAACTGGCCGACGGCAAGCTGCAGGTGATTTTTTCGGTGGACCTGTTCAACGAAGGCACGGATCTGCCCGCCATCGACACCCTGCTGATGCTGCGCCCCACCGAATCGCGCATCGTCTTTCTGCAGCAACTGGGCCGGGGCCTGCGCAAGCACCCGGGCAAGCAGCGGCTGATGGTGGTCGATCTGGTGGGCAACCACAAAGCCTGCCTGTTCAAGCCCGAGCTGTTGCAGGCCACCATCGGCACGACCGACGGCAACGGCAGTCAAACCACCCCGGCTCTGCCCGAAGGCTGCTATATCAATCTCGATCCCCAACTGATCCCGCTGATGGACAAGCTGCGCTACGGCGGCCGGGTCAGAGTGGTTGATGACTATCGTCGGCTCAAAGATGAACTGGGCCACCGACCCACGGCGGTGCAGGCCTTTCAGGCCGGGCTGGATTTGGCCAAGCTGCGCAAACAGCACGGCAGCTGGTTTGAAATGACGCGAAGCGAAGGCGATCTCGCGGCTTCTGCCGTCATGGTGCAGGATAAACTCGGTGACTTTTTACTGACCGGCATCGAGACCACCACGCTCACCAAAAGCTTCAAGGTAATACTGCTGCAGGCCCTGCTGGAGCTGGACGGCCTGCGCCAGCCCCCTACCCTGGCGGCACTGGCCGAACAGTCCCGCCATGTGCTGGAGCGCCACCCGGACTTGTTGCTGCTCGACCTGCCTGCCAGACAACAGGCCATGGCCGCCGACTCCCCCGCCTGGCTGCGTTACTGGCAGGGAAACCCGATCAAATACAGCTCCGGCGGCAACCCGGACTCAAAGGCCGAATACTGGTTCGAGATCAAGAACGACCGCTTCTGCCCCCGCTTCGAGCTGCCTGTTGATGAGCTGGATACCCTGCATTTGATGATGCAGGAACTGGTGGATCTGCGCCTGGCCGAATATCGCCGCCGCAAGGCGCCGAGGCTGGCAAAAGCGCATCGGCTTTCACAAACAAAACAGCAAGCGACCGACACACCAGCGGCCAACGTTATCGAATTACCCTGTTTCCCCGACCTGCGCATTGCCTGCGGCCATTTCAAGACCGGCCACAGCGACCACGCCGAACTCATGGCCATTGCGGATCACTACGGTCCACTCGATAGCAAACGGCACTTTCTGGCCCGGGCCAGCGGAAACTCCATGAACGGCGGCAAACAGCCGGTTAACGACGGCGATTTGCTGTTACTGGAATGGATAACACCGCAAACCGCCGGCAGCATCAGCAACCAGACCCTCGCCATAGAACGGCAGGACGAGTCCGGCGACAACCAGTATCTGCTGCGGATAGTGAAGAAAAACCCGGACGGCAGCTATCGGCTGCACGCCACCAACCCGGATTATGACGATCTGGCCGCCACCGACGAGATGAAGCCTTTTGCACGGTTCAGGGGTGTGATAGCAGAGCCGGCGCAATAACAAGAAGCAGAAAAATAACAATAAGGGACAAAATGAAAGCACCTCTTGCACAGGGACTCTACGATCTGCTCACCACACAGGGAGTAGAACAGGCACTCTCAGAAAGCGGGCTCAGCGCCCACCCCGAAGAACTCAATCCGGCCTTCAGTCACGAACGCTTAGCCGATGCTCTGGCCGAGCAATTGTCCCAGCTTTTAGCAGGGGTCAGTGGTGATAAACAGGTTAAGGTGAAGGCACAAGCCGAACTTATAAACGACATATTGCGATACTCCCGTCAGCGGTTGGCTCAGGATGAAGTCACCGACCTGCTATGCACGCCGCCCCAGGTACTGCGTTCCTTGTATCCTGCCCAGCGAAAGCCTGAACTGCCAGCCATCGGCTTGGCACAACCCTGGCTGTTTACTGCCGGTAAAGATTCTCCCGCTTTGTTGCATGAGCTCACTGCCGAACTGGCGTCATGCAATAGCGTCGATATTCTGGTGAGCTTTATCACCGTCTCTGGGGTGCGAAAGATCATCGAAGTGCTCAAGCAGATCACCAGCACCGATGCCAAAGGGCAAAGCCAGGCCAAGATACGGGTGCTGACCACCACCTATGTGGGCGCCACCGAGCAAAAAGCGTTAGATACGCTGGCCCGATTGCCTAATTGTGAAGTTCGGGTATCGCTCGACGGACGTCGCACCCGCTTACACGCCAAAGCCTGGATTTTTGAGCGGAACACGGGGTTCGGTTCCGCCTATGTGGGCAGCGCCAATCTGTCTGGTGCCGCCCTCATGGGCGGTTTGGAATGGACGGTTAAATTCACCGAAAAAGGCCAAAATCAGCTCTACCAGCGAGCTCAGGCACACTTTGAAACCCTGTGGCAAGATGGCGAATTTCAACCCTATAACCCGGATGATCAAACCCACCGAAACGAGTTAGCCAAGGCACTGAAAAGAGAATCAGGCCGGGATCTAATCGCTACTCCCACCTTCTTCGATATCGAGCCCAAGCCCTTTCAGCTGGATATTTTGGAGCAACTTGATAACGAGCGAGCACATGGTCGAATGCGCAACCTGTTGGTTGCCGCCACCGGCACCGGTAAAACCGTTATGGCGGCCTTCGATTACCGTCGCCTAGCCCGCAAGCAAGGCGGCTTGCCGCGGCTACTGTTTGTCGCCCACCGCAAGGAATTGTTGATACAGGCCATGCGCACCTTTCGGCTGGTGTTGCGCGAAGCGGAATTCGGCGATCTCTTTACCGGTGAGTACCAGCCAGAGCAGGATCAGCATCTGTTCGCCACCATTCAAAGCCTAAATGCCCGCAAGCTAGTCTCTCAGCAAGCAGCAGATTACTGGCACATGGTGATTATTGACGAATGTCATCACATAGAAGCCAACAGCTTCGAAACGCTGCTCTCAAGCATTTCTCCGGCTTATTTACTGGGCTTAACCGCGACACCGGAACGAGCAGATGGCAAGAATATACTGCGCCATTTTGATAATCGACCGGACGGTTCACCGGCGGCACAATTACGTCTGTGGCAGGCGCTGGATCTGCAACTGCTGACCCCCTTCGAATATTATGCCTGTGACGATGACACCGACTACCGAGAGATCCCCTGGCAACAGGCCAACGAATTCAAAGCGCTGGATAATCTGCTTACTGGTAACCATGTTCGCGCAGCGGCAGTGATCCGCTCCTGGCAACAACTGGTGGACGACCCTAAACGCGGTAAGAGCCTGGTATTCTGCGTGAGCATTGCTCATGCCGAATTTATGGCAGAGCAGTTTGAAAAGGCCGGCATTATCGCTCGTGTGATCACCGGTAAAAGCTCCGTTAAAGAGCGCCGAGATCTGCCCAAACAGCTAGAACGTGGCGAGATCCATGCCATCGTGACCGTAGATCTCTATAACGAAGGGATCGATCTTCCCTTTGTCGATACCTTGCTGTTACTGCGACCCACCCAAAGCGCCACTCTGTTTCAACAGCAAATCGGTCGCGGTCTGCGTTTGTTCGAGGGGAAGGAAAGCTGCCTGATCCTGGATTTTGTCGGCCAGCATAAGGAAGGATTCCGCTTCGATATGCTCTACAGCGCCATCACTGGCCTGTCGCGCCGTGAAGTGATCGAAAGCATAGAAAAAGGCTTTGGCCGACTGCCCAGCGGTTGCCATATCCAACTACAAAAGCAAGCCAAAGAGCATATTCTTAGCAGCCTGAAACAGGCACTGAATCAGAACTGGCACCGCCTGCAACAGGAGCTGCACGCCTATGTGAGTCTGACCGGAAGCCGTCATGTAGTTCTCGATGACTTTCTCAACGAGCAGCAACTAGAGCTGGAAGATATCTATCGCGCTGGCCAAAACAGCGGTTGGACCAATCTGCAACGGGATGCCGGGCTTCTGCCGGGGGCAGCCTCCGCCGAGGAACGCTATTTCAGCCGCCGGCTGGGGAGTTTGTTGCACCTGGATGACACAGCACAGTTACAGCTTATCAACCAAGTGGCCGAGAGTGATGCCCACTACGCGATCGACGATGAGCAGCAACAGCAGCGACTACAAATGCTGGCATATCAGATAGATGGTCAGCAAAGCCAGATAGGATCGGCTCAGGACTTTCTCATGCGGCTATCCCAGACTCCAGCTGTGTGCAATGAGTTGGCTCAGCTCAGCAACTATCTAGATGCGAGAACGCAGCATCAATACTTACCTCTGCCGGGACTGGAGCACACCCCGCTGCGATTACATGCAGCCTATCACAGCCGAGAAATCCTCACCGCCGTTGGTTTTCTTACCGCAGAAAAACGCACGCCGTTTCAGGCTGGCGTACTGCCATTCAAAGAGAGCAAAACCGAATTGCTGTTCGTGACGCTGGATAAAAGTACAGCCCAGCATGAAGGTGTCGCCTATAACGACTACGCCATCAGCCAGACTCAGTTTCATTGGCAATCTCAGAACAGTGCAGGCCCCAGCACTCCAGGTGGTCGCCGTTACATTGAAAGCGAAACTAATGGCTGGCAGTTTCAGCTGTTTGTACGCATCGACAAAAATTCACCCTATCGCGCCTGTGGTCCGGTGAAATTTATGCGCTATCACGGCAGCAAACCGATGAACATAACCTGGCAGCTGAAGTACCCGCTGCCGGTGAGACTGTTCAAGGAATTCAGTGTGCTGGGCTAATACTGGCTTTCATATTCAATAATTTTTGAGTGGCCGCGATGCTACGCGGTCTACTCGTTCACGATCTACATCTCGTACTCGCTGAGTGATCTGATGAGCTATTGCCTGTACCTGTCCAAGCTCAAGCTTACCCACATACAAATTAGGCAACTGCTTGGATAACTGAGTGGAATTCATCACATAGGGTAAAACCATTTTTTGTTTTAACTCCACATACCAGCCGGGCAACACTAGAACTCCCCCGACTGGAACATCAAAGCCGGTAGCATCACTCAGCCACGCCTGCACAGCTTTAACATTGCGCCGTGTTTGTAAAATAGGTTCACGCTCGACATGCCTTGGAAAGTGCAGAGCATCACCTTCTACTCGCACCTTAAATTGCTTACTTCCATTATCAATCGGTTTTGACCTACCTTTGGTTTCAACAACAAGAACGCCATTCGGGCTAACCACCAAGTGATCAACATTGAAGCCTTCGAACGGTATATCGTGAAAAACACGATAAGGTCGGTCAACTGGCCGTACAACCTGTTCTAGTTCTTGTCCTACAGCTATCTCACATGCATGACCTAAACGAAAATGGCTTAATTTTTTCATTTTTTTAAACAACTTACGAACATAGTAGGCAACACCAAAGATGATTAAAGCAATGACAAGTATCCAGCTGATAAGAGTAAACTGTTGATCCGCCATCTTCATCTGAAGAAAAACAAACATAGGCACGACTGCCGTTAACACAGGAATCATCATCAGACATTCCATCAAGTCCCAATTAATATCATCTATTTTTTGCTGCAAAGAAAAACCTGGCGCGCGAAGAAGGTCTGTAGTCAGAGGACTGACTCTACTACGAGTCTCTTTTTTCTTTATGTATGACACTACGCTTAACAAAAAAAATATAGGAACCAATAAAAGAGCAAGAGCTCCCCCAACGAAGTAAACCGATGATAACCACCCCATACCAAACCCTCGCATTAATTTAACTACCATCAAGATAAATATTAACAAACGCACTTTAACAGGTTTTCATTTGAGCACTTATAGTTCATTTATAGATTCATGATCTATGAGCTAATAAAAAAGCCGCCATCAACAGATGGCGGCTTTTTCTCAGCTCGGAACAGTGTTCAGGCGTTCGCTTAATCGGTGCTGCCAACTGCCTGTGCCATACCGGGCTGGCGGGCGTCTCGCTTGAGCTTGAAGGGGGCGAAGATCAACGCGCCCACCAAAAACAGGCCCAGATAACCGATCAGCGGGTAGAAAAAGGCCACCAGCTGGGTAAAGCCGGCAAAGCTGGCCACAAAGCCCACCACCAGAGTGGCGATGCTGAAGCGGTTGGCGGCCGGGGTGCGCATTTCCACAAAGCGGGCCACAAAGGCATAGAACATGCTGGCACCGGTGCTGAAGATCATGCCGAACAATACAAAAGACATGGTGGTGGCCAACCAGGGCGAGATGCCGTCGATGATTTTAAGCAACGGCAGGGCGTAACCGGCAATGTTGTCGATTTGCGAGAACATGGCCAGGTGGCTAATCATGATCAGCACGCCCACGCCGGCGCCGCCGAGCAGGCCGCCCCATTTGGCGATGTTTTCGTTTTTCTCGGCACCGCCCATCACCAGCGACATGGCGGCACCCACGGCGATATTGAACGACACATAGTTGACCGCAGACACCAGCCAGTGCGGCAAGGTGGACTCTACGCTTTCGGCAATGGGCGCCAACTCGGCAAAGCTGCGATCCATGGTGGCCAGGCTGTAAATGCAGATCGACACCAGCGCCAGCACCAGAAAAGGCGTAATGCTGCCGATAAGGGCCACTACCCGCTGCACGTTCAGCATCAGGGTGGCGCCCATCAGCAGGGTCATCAGCACGCTGCCGATGTAGGCATCCAGTCCGAACTGCTGATTGAGAATAGAGCCGGCGCCGGCAATCATCACCACGCCTACGCCAAACAGGGTAAAGATGATCACGTAATCCACGATCACGCCGATGTAACGGCCGCTAATCTGATACACCACGGTTTTGTGGGAACGGGTACGGGTGCGGCTGCCAAGCATGGTGAGCATCATGCCCAGGTAGGCGAACAGCGCCGTGGCCACCATGGCGGCGGCGGTGCCCATGTAACCGAAGCTGGTGAAGTACTGCAGCACTTCCTGACCGGAGGCAAATCCTGCCCCTACGATAATGCCAATGAATGCACTGGCTATTTTCAATATTTTCCACATGATCGCCTGATACTCCGTTAAATAGCCCTGTCAATTGATTACAGAGAGCCCAATTTCCAGAAGGTGCTGTTGTAGCGCCCGTAAAGCGGGGGAATGTAGCACAATCACAGGGTTAGCGTGATAGTTTTGTTAAATAACGCCACTATCAACACAATCACCTGACAAATCACCAAATAGCCCCACGGATAGACTACATACACCCAAATAAACAAAAGGTGATGTTGTCGCACCCGTAAAACCGGCGACCATAGCAAAGCCCCATTGCCGGGCATATCAGACCTTGGTCTAGTGGCGAGTGCCGGCGTACTTTACAGTTAACGGTTGTAGCGCCGGCGCAAACCGGATATACCCCTGTTGTTGAGTGACATTGTGAGTCGTCTTGATTGGTGAGCCTGTGAAAAAGCTGTTTTTGATTGGTGGTGTGGCCCTGTTGCTGGCAGCGGTGTTCAGTGTGGGCAGTCGCCCGGTTCCCATTGAGCAGAAACTGATACAGATTCAGGCCGGCGATGTGTTGCAGGGGTTTCCCGGCATTGAACAAGAGCCGGTCGGGGTGCAGGCAGTACTGCTGGATCTGGCCGATGACCCGCTGCTGCTGGTGAAGGCGCAGGCTGCATTCATGCGTTATCCGGCCATGGCCCGCCGTGTGTTTTCGCTTTACGGCCAGGAGCCCGAATTTCAGGAGATTCTGCGTCGCTATGGTGAAACCGTGCTGCCACCTATTCATCACTTTCTGACCCGGCCCGTTTACACCATAGAGCTGATAAACCAGGCGGATCAGGGCTACCGGGCCATCAGGCAGTATTTTACCGGTACGCCAAAAAGCACCGGTACCCCAAGCGCAACGCCGGAGCGGTATCAGACGCTTTCTCCGGAACAACGTGGCTGGTATGCCGTTAACTTCATCAAGAGCGAAGGGCATGATTTTCTCGGCCAGTTTGTGGTGGACGACCAGGGGGAAACCCAATGGATAGTAACCGAACGCATGCTGGAAGGGCTGAACCGGTTTTTTACCGGCGGCATTCGCAGCCTGGAAACCAAATACCGCGCCGGTGAAGCACTCACGGCGGGTGATATCGGCTGGGCCTCGGTCGATGTGCTGGTGTTGACCAGTGCCGTCAAGGTGTTGCGCATGGGGCGGGCGGCTGCGGTTACCACCCAGGGCGCCAGCCGGGCCACCCGCTCGGCGGCTTTGGCGGCCCGGGTAAGTCAGGGCGGGCGTATGGTGCTGAATGGTGCCCGCTATGCCAAGTGGCCGCTGGTGTTTGGGGCAGGCTACCTGGTCATTACCCACCCCAGCCTGGTCAGTGACCTGCTCGCGGGGGTCGCGGATGTGCTGGGCTACCCCGTGCTGGCCGTGCAGTTTGCCGGCTGGCTGTTGCTGTTGATCCCGGCGCTTTACCTTGGCAGCTGGCTGCTTTGGCTTGTTGTTCCGCTACTGATGGGGCTGTTGCGGGCCACTCTGTTTGTGCTGGCCAGGCTGAGCGGCAGAACAGGGCGTGTTTCCCGATATGGTGAGCTGAGATAAGGCGGCACGGCGAATACCGATAATATGTGCAAGCCGGGGGTTCAGTTCGGCGGGGTCATATCCGTCGGACTAAAGGCGTGATCAATACCCGATAACAATGCCGTGTTTTAAGCACGGTATCTTTCTGCAGAGAGATCCTGACTTTCGTCAGGATGACGGACTAAGCGCATGATTAATCGGGTTGGGATCACTCGGGTGGGATCAGCCGGGCATCGGTCAGGGTGCGGGGGCGATAACCGGGTACGCTTTGCCAGCGGGCCCACACGGAGGGATCTATGCTCACGCCCACGGAAAGGTTGCCCTCCCCGTCTCTGTCCAGCCGCCGGTAGTGACGGCCATCGCCGGAATGGAACCAGCGCCGATAGCGGCCATACCAGCCGGCCATGAAGTCGTTGAACGAGTCGGTGGGCGCCGTCATCCAGGCCAACGGCTCCGGTGTGCTCGGCGTTAACGCCAGCCCGGCATGACGGCATAAGTGCAAGGCGGTGTGTTTGTAGCCGGCGCTTTAGCTGCCGGACCTGCGGAGCAGGATGATTTTTACCCCCCGCAGAGACGGGGCTCCGCGAGCAAAGTGGCCGATACAGAGCGATTCTGCGCTGCTTTTAGCCTTGTCTTAATTACCGAGATGTTGGATTCACTATGTTGTGTGTTACCAGTCAAACCCAACTCGATGCACTGCTGGCCAGTCACCCGGCGGTGCTGGTGCTGTATGGCGGCCAGGCTTGCGGCGTTTGTCAGGCGCTCAAGCCTCGGCTGCAGCAGTTGCTGGCCGAGCATTTTCCGCACGTGCAGGCCTGTTATGTGGACTGCCAGGCAGATGGCACCGGCCTTTGCGCCCAGCAGCGCGTTATGGCATTGCCGGTGGTGCAGATATGGTTTGAGGGCAGCCGTTTTACCGAGTTTTTCAAGGTGTTTTCACTGACGGATATCAAGGCCGCGCTGGAAAGACCCTATGGGCTGCTGTTTGATGACACATAAACCACAAGTCTGCTCGCCTGGTAGGGTCCATTTCAATGGACCAACCTAACCTGGATGTACCGCCATCGGTCGAATGAATTCGACCCTACGACATCTGGCCCCAACCCCTCCTTAAATAAAAACGGCGCGCCCACAAGGCACGCCGTTTCTGCTTGCGCAGGATTTTCTAGTCCAGGGTTTGTACGCCGCCGCCGTTCACGAACAGAACCTGGCCGCTGACCCAGTTTGAAATGGGGGCGGCAAAATAGAGCACGGCACCGGCAATGTCGTCCGGCTCGCCCAGGCGCTTGAGCGGGGTGTGGGACAGCATGCGCGATTCAATTTCCGGCGTCAGCACAGAGGCCAGGGCGTCGGTTCTTACGGCGCCGGGGCCGACGGCGTTGACCCGAATGCCTGCCGGGCCGTAGTCGAAGGCCAGATTGGCGGTCATGTGGTTGATGGCCGCCTTGGACGAGGCATAGGCGCTGATGGCCGGGCTCTTGTTGATGGAGCTCATGGACGACATGTTGATAATGGAGCCATAGCCGGCGTTTTCCATGTGCGGGGCGCACAGCTGGGCCAGCCGCCAGTTGCTGAATACGTTCAGCTCGAAGGTGCGGGCAAACTGCTCCACCGTTAAACTGGCCGGGCTCTCGCGACCGGCACCGCCGCCGCCCACGTTGTTGACCAGAATATTGATCTGACCGAATTCGGCCAGGGTCTGATTGACCAGGCCGGTGAGATCTTCGTCTTTGGTGACGTTGCAAGACACCGCCAGCGCCTGACCGCCGTCTTTGCGAATCTGGCTGGCCACGGCGTCGGCCGCCTCCAGGTTCAAATCGGCTACCACCACGCTGGCGCCGTGGGCGGCCAGCATCAGGCTGCAGGCCTTGCCGATGCCGTTGGCGCCGCCGGTGATAATGGCGACCTTGTTACTCAGATCGAAGAGTGCTGCTGACTTCATGGCTGTTCCTCTTTGGGTAAAGGGTCATTAAATGATCCGCCACCGCCTGATAAGCAGGCAGAGACGTGGGGTCGTTGGCGCCGTTGGCGGCCACCGGGTGGGAGGCAAAACGTACCAGCACCATGTCGGCGGCGGGGTCGATATAAATGGTCTGACCGTGCACGCCCCGGGCGGCAAAGGCGCCATTGGCGTTGTGGGTTAGCCACCACATGTTGCGATAGGACCAGCCTTTCAGCTTGTCGAACCCGGCTTTGGCAAAGGCTGCTTTACTGCCGCCCTTGCGAATGTCGTCGATGGCGGCGGCCGGCAATATCTGCTCTCCCTGCCATTTGCCCTGGTTGCGAACCAGCTCGCCAAAACGGGCCATGTCACGCAGCCCGGCACTCAGGCCACCGCCGGCAAAGGGAGTACCCAGTTCATCCACCTGGTAATAGGCGGCCTGCTCCATGCCGATGCGCCGCCAGACTTTTTCTGCCAGCAGCTCGGCAACCGACTGGCCGGTCACTCGAGAAATCACCCAACCCAGGGCGTCGCTGTTCACGGTTTTGTAGCCGAAGGCCTGGCCGTGCTCGCCCTGCTTCTTTACCTGCTGCAGATAGGCAAAATAGCCCACGGGCCCGGTGTAGTCCGCCGCTTTGGGCAGGGGATTACCGGCGGCGGAGTAGGCCCATACCTCGGCATTGGGGTCGGCATAGTCTTCGCTGTATTGCAGGCCCGTGGTCATGTCCATCAGCTGGCGTACCGTGGCGTCCCCAAAGGCCGAGTCGTTCAGCTCGGGCACGTATTGCGCCACCGTTTTGCTTTCATCCAGCGTACCTTCGGCCACCAGCATGGCGGCCAGGGTGCCGGTAAAGGATTTGGTCACCGACATGGCGGCGTGTTTTTTGTCTTCACTCAGGGCCCCCAGGTAGCGCTCGTACACCACCTGACCCCGGTGCAGAATAATCAGGCCGTCGGTGTAGTTGAGCCAGAGCGCGTCTTCAAAGCTGATCGGTTGCGCCGAGCCCCAGGGCAAAAACTGCAGGTGGTCGATCAAGGGATCCAGCCGGTATTTCAATGGCACCGGCGCTTCCAGGCCGCGAGACACCTCTACCGTGGGCATGAACTGGCGCATGTTGGTTACGCTGTAACGCAGCGCCGGAAACTGAAAAAAGGAGCCGTCGGCCGCCCGAACCACCTTGTCCGGCGCCGGCGGAAAGCCCTGCATCCAGCCCAGAGTGGCGGGTTCACTGTCTTTGGCAGACAGCGGCTCGGACGCCGCCGGCAGTGCCAAAACGGCGCAAAGCAGGGACACCCCGCCCTTTGCGAACATTCTGAATCCGATCATTCTTGTCTCCCGTACCGGGTGGCTTGTTCGGGTGAGTATAGACTCAGGAGCATGTGAAACTGAACGAAAGGCGGGGAAAACGGCGGTGGTAACCGCCCATTCTGGGCGTGGGGTCGGGAATGGCGGCGGGCCTGCTCCGGAATCGGAGATCGTCACTCCGGGCTTGCCCCGGAGTCCACGGCGGTTTGCCGTAAGATGCCGGGGCAAGCCCGGCATGACGGTATTCTTTGGGCCCGGCATGACGGTATTCTCTGGCCCGGCATCATTCATGTTCGGCCGGCAAGGTTAGCCGGCGGCAAGCACGCTTTGGGCCAGCCAGCCGGTGTAACCAACATACACCGCCAGCAGCAGGGCGCCTTCAAATCGGTTGATGCGTCCCTGGCGGCCCTTGAAGCCATAACCCAGCACAAACAGCGACAGGGTCAGCACTATCATCACCATGAAATCGCGGCTGATCACCTCGGACGCCACTTCCAGCGGATGAATAACACCGGCTAGGCCGACCACGGCCAGGGTATTGAACAGGTTGGAGCCAATGACGTTGCCGATGGCCAGATCGTGCTGGTTCTTGCGAATGGCGGCAATGGAAGACGCCAGCTCCGGCAGCGAGGTGCCAATGGCCACTATGGTCAGGCCGATGATCAAATCGCTCACCCCAAACGCCTGAGCAATATTCACCGCGCCCCACACCAGAATACGGGAGCTGACAATCAGCAGCAGCAAACCGGCCACCAGCCAGAAAATGGCCTGTTTCAGGCTCATCAGGTTGTCGTCCAGCTCCTTTACCTCGTCGCCGGTCATGCTGTCTTTGCCATCACTCATGCCCTGCTTGATGCTCCAGCCCATCAGCAGCACAAAGACACCCAGCAGCACAATGGCATCGGTACGCGCCAGCATGCCATTCCACAACAGTGCCAACGACAGCAGGGTGATCAGCAGCAGAATGGGCAGCTCTTTGCGCAGCACCTGGGAATGCACCGAAATCGGGCTGATCAGGGCGGTAATGCCCAGAATAAGACCGATATTGGCGATGTTGGAGCCATAGCCGTTGCCCAGCGCCAGGCCCGGGTTACCTTCCATCGACGAGATGATCGACACCACGATTTCCGGCGCCGAGGTGCCGAAACCGACAATCACCATACCAATCAGCAAGGGTGGCATACCCGCATAACGGGCGGTGGCCGAGGCTCCATCCACAAAGCGGTCGGCACTCCATACCAGCACGGCGAGGCCGAGTACAATGGCAGCAACAGACATCAGCATGAGACGCCTCCCGTCAAAGTCAGGCAGGCAATATTCATATTTACAGTGGGTAGCATAAGGGCTCTTCAGGGCGGGATATTGAATACCGGAGGCAGACCCACTTCCCGCCCGGAACCAGGTCTGACTCAGGTCTCATCAATCCGATAGGACACCATCACCATAAGCTTGTGGCTTAGAGATTGTTGACGATGGTTTCGGCGGGCACCGAACGATTACTCCCCCAAGAGGCGCATATTGTGACAGCTTGCGGCAGCCAAGAAAAGACCCGGCAGCGTGAGAAGTCGTAACCCCTCCCCGGCCCCCCCCTTGCGTTGCACCCCGCTGTCATCCTGCTGATCACGGATTCAAGGGGAGGGAGCTAAAAGCCCCTCCCCCTTGGTAGCGGCGTAACAGGCACGACGGCGACTTCTCTTCAAGGAAAAGCCGCCAGGGGGAGGCTGGGAGGGGGTGTCGTTTTGGCCGGGGTACTGAACCTGCGGAATATGCGCATCCCCTGCAGTAACCCCTCCCCAACCCTCCCCTTGCGTTGCACCCCGCTGTCATCCTGAATATTCACGATTAAGGGGAGGGAGCAAAATGGCACCAAGCCTGCTTTGCCCTTCCCCTTCACTCCTCACTCCTCACTCCTCACTCTTCACCATTCAAACTCACATGCTCGGAAAGGCGAAGTCCAAGGCCTGATGGCTGGCCCGTTCCGGCCAGCGCTGGGTAATGGTTTTGCGGCGGGTGTAGAAGCGCACCGAATCGGGGCCGTAGGCGGCCAGGTCGCCGAACAGCGAGCGTTTCCAGCCACCGAAGCTGTGGTAGGAAACCGGTACCGGCAGCGGCACGTTGATACCGACCATGCCTACCTCTATTTCGTCGCCGAACAGCCGGGCGGCCTCGCCGTCACGGGTGAAGATGCAGGTGCCGTTGCCATATTCGTGAGCGTTGATAAGATCGATGGCGTCTTCCAGGCTGTTGACCCGCACCACACACAATACGGGTCCGAAAATCTCTTCCTGGTAGATGCTCATTCCGGGGGTGACCCGGTCGAACAGGCAACCACCGAGGAAATAGCCCTGTTCATGACCGGGCACCGACAGGCCTCGGCCGTCTATGGTCAGCTCGGCGCCCTGCTCCACTCCGGCGCCGATGTAGCCTTCGATTTTGGCCAGATGCTCCTTGCTGATCACCGGGCCCATATCCTGGCCACACCGGGTGCCGGGGCCGATTTTCAGGGCGCGGATCTGTGGCTCCAGTTTGGCAATCAATGCATCGGCCACCGCATCGCCCACGCACACCGCCACCGAAATGGCCATGCAACGTTCGCCGCAGGAGCCATAGGCGGCGCCCATCAGGGCACTGACGGCGTTATCCAGGTCCGCGTCGGGCATCAGCACCGCATGGTTCTTGGCGCCGCCCAGCGCCTGCACCCGCTTGCCGTTGGCGGTGCCCTGGGCGTAGATGTATTCCGCCACCGGGGTAGAGCCAACAAAGCTGATGGCCTTGACGTCCTTGTGGGTCAGCAAGGCATCTACCACCGTCTTGTTGCCGTGCACTACACCAATTACTCCCTTGGGCAGACCGGCCTCTTCCAGCAGCTGGGCGATCAGCAGCGAAGCGCCGGGATCCTTTTCGGATGGCTTGAGAATAAAGCAGTTACCGCAGGCGATGGCCATGGGCAGCATCCACAGCGGCACCATGGCCGGAAAGTTGAACGGGGTGATGCCGGCCACCACGCCCAGCGGCTGAAAATCGGACCAGGCATCGATATTGGGGCCCACGTTACGGGTGTAGTCGCCTTTCAGCAGCTCGGGCACGCCACAGGCGTATTCCACGTTTTCGATGCCCCGCTGCAGCTCGCCTTTGGCATCTTCCAGCGTCTTGCCGTGCTCTTCGCTGATAAGGGCGCAGATATCGTCGGCCCGCTCTTCCAGCAGCTGCTTGAAGCGAAACATCACCCGCGCCCGCTTGGCCGGTGGCGTGTCGCGCCAGGCCGGAAACGCCGCCCGGGCAGCAGCCACTGCCTCGGCCACCAGACTTTGGTCGCCCATGCAAAGCCGGCTGCATACCTCGCCGGTAGCCGGGTTATACACATCCAGGGTGGTGGTGCTGTGGTGGCGTTCGCCGTTGATCAGGTGAGGTATGGTGTTCATCTGGTGATCCTTTTGTTTGTTAATCTTGAAAAATATTTGGCCTCAAACCCGAATAGCTACCGGTTACAGAGAGGGATGGAATAATCCCCTGAGCCAACCGTCGATGGCATGGATGCCATCGCCGAGCTACATGGATGTACTTGCTGCGTGTTGGCGTGGGGTTATTCCATCCCGATAGACACCTGCCACTATGACTGGGCCTTGAGGGTGCGGTGCACCGCGTTGAACAGCTGCTCCAGCTCGTCCGGGGTCGAAATAAACGGCGGACCAAACTGCAGGGTGTCGCCGCCAAAACGCACGTAATAGCCCTGCTGCCACAGGCTGAGCGCCAGCTCCATCGGCCGGCGGGCCGGCTCACCGGGGTACGGCGCCAGCTGCACCGCCCCGGCCAGGCCACAGTTGCGAATGTCCACCACATGGGGCAGCCCCTTCAGACGATGGATTTGCTCCTCGAACACCGGCATCAGGCTGCGCACTCGGCCCGGCATGTCTTCATCGATCAGCACATCAAGCGAGGCCATGGCCGCGGCACAGGCCACCGGGTGGCCGGAATAGGTATAACCGTGCGGAAACTCCACCATGTAATCGGGCCCGGGCTGCTCCATAAAGGCCTGATGAATGTGCTCTTTGGCGATCACCGCCCCCATGGGGATCACCCCGTTGGTCAGCTGTTTGGCCAGGTTCATGATGTCGGGCACCACGCCAAAGGCCTCGGCGCCGAACATGGCGCCCATGCGGCCCAGGCCAGTGATCACTTCGTCGAATATCAGCAGAATATCGTGCCGGTCGCACAATTCGCGCAGCCGCTGCAGGTAGCCCAGCGGCGGTACTATCACCCCGGCCGAACCCGCCATGGGCTCGACAATCACCGCCGCTATGTTGGAGGCATCGTGCAGCTCAATCAGCTGCAGCAAATGGTCCGCCAGCGCCGCGCCGTGCTCGGGCTGGCCCCTGCTGAAGGTGTTTTCGGCCAACAGGGTATGGGGCAGATGATCCGCCTCCACCAGCTGGCCGTAATGCTTGCGATTGGGGCCTATGCCACCCAGGCTGGTGCCGCCCATGTTGACCCCGTGATAGCCCCGGGCCCGACCGATGAGCCTGGTTTTTTCCGGCTTGCCTCTGGCGCGCCAGTAGGCCCGGGCCATCTTCAATGCCGTGTCGGCACATTCGGAGCCGGAGTTGGTGAAAAACACCCGGTTCAGATCCGCCGGCGCCAGCCTGGCCAGCCGCTCGGCCAGCTCGAACGCCAGCGGATGGCCCAGCTGAAAACCCGGGGCGTAATCCAGGGTATTCAGCTGATGGGTAATGGCCTCGTTGATTTTGGGATGCTTGTGCCCCAGGCCGGTGCACCAGAGGCCCGAGAGGCTGTCGAACAGCTTGTTGCCCTGAGTGTCGGTAAACCAGGCGCCCTCGGCTTCGGCAATCAGCCGTGGTGCACCCTTGAAGGCCCGGTTGCCGGAAAACGGCATCCAGAAGGCGTCCAGGTTCAGCTGTTGGGCCTTGGCCTCGGCGGTTCGTTGCGAATCTATCATGCTGTTCATCACGGCTCCTTGTCATATGTCGCCTCGCGGGCACCACTCTATGACTGGATAATGCGCCCTGTTACCAAGAGGTTAAATTTAAACTTAATGAACTTCAGTTCACTGTTTACTTAACTTTTGGCAGAATCAGGCTTGTCGACTGAAACAGCCTCTGCAAACAAGCTGGTTTGCTCCCTCCCCTTGAGCTCGACCTCAACTGAATAACGGCGGGGTGCAACGCAAGGGGAGGGTTGGGGAGGGGTTTCTGCAGAATTTCGGCATGACACCCCCTCCCCACCTCCCCCTGGCGAAAACCCGCTGCCGTTGCCTGCAACCCCACAGCCAGGGGGAGGAGCAAAACAGCACCATCGACGCAAACAAGGAGAACTTTATGACGGAAGCAAAACAGCCGGTGCTGAATCAGGTCAGTGACTTCGAGCTGAAGCTGTTGAAGGTGTTTCGCACCGTGGCGGCCTGCGGCGGCTTTTCGGCGGCGGAAGTGAGTCTGGGCATCAGCCGGGCGGCGATCAGCATGCAGATGGCGGATCTGGAAAGCCGATTGGGGTTCAAACTGTGTCAGCGCGGCCGGGCCGGTTTTGCTCTCACCGACGAAGGGCGACGGGTGCTGGAGGCCAGCGATCGGCTGGTGGGCGCCCTCGACCACTTCAAGGCCGAAATCAACGATCTGCACCAACACCTGCGCGGTACCCTGGCCATCGGCATTACCGACAATCTGGTCAGTCACCCGGGCATGAAGATCACCCACGGCCTGGCCGCGCTCAAGGCCCGGGGGCCCGAGGTGAAAATCAACATTCACATGCAGCCGTCGGACGATATCGAAATCGGCGTGCTCGACGGCCGGCTCAATATCGGTGTGGTGCCCCGGGTGCGCGAGTTACCGGGGCTGGACTATCTGCCGCTGTACGAAGAAAGCTCACACCTTTATTGCGCCTCCGGACACCCCTTGTTTACTGCTGATGAAGAGTCCGGAAAGCTGACCGATTATGAGGTAGTGGTGCCCAGCTTCGCCCAGCCCGCCGAGGTGCAGGCACTGTATCGCCGTCATCCGCAAGGTGCGCGGGCCAACGATCGGGAAGGCATCATGTTCCTGCTGCTCACCGGCTGTTATCTCGGTTACCTGCCGGATCACTACGCCCGCCCCTGGGTGGAACGCGGCCGGTTGCGGGCCTTGCAGCCGGGCTTCACCACCCATTTTTGCGCCATTACCGCCCGCAGCCGCCGCGCCAACCTGGTGCTGGACACCTTTCTCGAAACACTATTGCCGCCCTCCTCTTCCGGCTAAGTCGCCTCTTCAAGCGCAGCCGACCGCTTCTGCCGCCGCTTGATGCGGGACGCCAGCAGCGAGTCGAAAAGCATCTGCAGAAAATGAAACAGAATGCAGCTGACCACCGCCGCCCCGCTGTTGGAGCCCAGCCCCACCAGTACGCTCACCGCCACCGGCATGGTTTTCTGGGACGCGGTAAACATCAGCGCCCGCCGCTCTGCCAGCGCCAGCCGCAACAGCCGACCGCTCAGCACACATAACAGCACCAGCGTCACATGCAGCAGCAGCGACCAGACCGACAACTCGAGCAAGGCGCCGGCCGAGAGCTGATACAGCGCCTGCCCGCTGGCCGATAGAGTCACCCAGGAAGTCACAATCACGCTCAGGGTCGATACCTGCCCCAGCCAGGACAGCCCCCCCAGCGCCGGGCGCCACTGTCGCAACAGCAGGCCGGCGATAAAGGGCAGCAACACTATCTTGAGCAGGGTCACCAGCATGGGCCAGGGCGAGAGTGCCAGCTCGCCTCCCACCAGCAGGCTGAGCATAAAGGGAATGGTGGCGATACCGAGGAAGTTCAGCCCCAGGGTCATGAACAGCGACCAGCTGGCCTTGCCTCCGGTAATCCGGGTCAGCACCACGCAGGACGACAGGGTCGGCGGCACCATCGACATCACCAGCAGCCCCAGCCGCAGGCTGTCGTCCAGCCCGCCGAAGGCATACACCAGCCAGCCGAGCAGCGGCGACAGCAGCAGGCTTATCAGGGCGCCGCTCAACAGGGTACGGCCAAAGCCCGGCTCCGGCCGCAACTGCTGCAGCGAGGTTTGCAGGCCGTTCATCAGAAAGATCAGCGCCACCAGCCAGGGCAGCAGCCCCAGCTGGTTCAGCCAGATGCCGGGAGCCGGCAACAACAGGGCGGCGCCGAACGCCAGACACAACCCCAACGGGAATAACCAGACGATGATGCGGCTCCTTTATTCGCCCAGGCTCACCCGAGCCTCGCCGATACCGGGGAAGACCACTTCCACCTCGGTGCCCGGCTCAACGAAGATCATGCCGGTCCAGGTACCGGAGGTGATCAAATCGCCCGCCTGCAGGCCGCCGTTGCGCGCCACCAGGTGATTGACCGCCTCCGTCAGGATCAGGGTGGGATCGCCCAGCGGATGACCGCCGACCTTGTTGGCCTGCTCCTCGCCGTTGAAGCGCAGTATCACCGGCTGCCTGCCAAGCTCTATGTTCTGCCAGTCGGTCACCCCGTTGCCCACCACCAGGGCGCCGTTGATCTGGTTGTCGGCCAGCCGCCACAGCTCGCCGGCCTGCTGCCAGTCCTGCAACCGGGTATCCACCAGCTCTATGGTCACGCACAGCTCGCCGATGGCCGCTTTGACTTCCGCTTGTGAATACAATTCGGCCCGGGGCGCCAGCGAGCGCCCAAGACGAAACGCCAGCTCGCCCTCGATGCCGATCATGTGAAAGGTGTCGGTGTCGACCCGGGCGCCGCTGTCATGCACCCGCTGGGGAGGAATGGGCGCGCTGTAGGGCGTCACGCCGGGCCGGGGGGCGCCGACTTTCCAGCTGGAGGTACGCAACCCCTCATCGAGCCAGAGCTTGCGGGCCAGCCCGTCCTGAATGGCATAGGCCTCTGCGACCGTCTGCGGTGCGCAGGATGCCGGCAGTGCCTCGAACTGGCCCGCCGCCTGATAGGCCCCGTGCAGCAGGGTAATGGCGTCGCTCACGCCGGTATTTATTGAGGTCATTGATTGCTCTCCATCTGTTGATTGCTTTCCATGCGGTTATTGCCTGGCATCAGAATTATTTGTGGTTTCACCGGGCCATTGCCAGCCCGCGTGAGCTGCGGCTTCATATTCGGCCGCCAGCCGGAACAGCAGTTCATCGTCACCGAAGTTGCCCACCAGCTGAAAGCCGATGGGCAGCCCCTGCTGTGCCTGCGCCGACGGCAGATTAATGGCCGGGTGGCCACAGGCATTGACCCAGCCGGTATAAATGGCATGGCCGCGGGGACCCACTTCCTGGCCGTCGATCTCGGTGGGATAGCCCTGCTCCGCCGGCCAGGGCAGCGCCGCCGCCGAGGGGGTCATGATCACGTCGACCTGGTCGAAGGCGGCACTCACCCGACGGCGAAAGGCATCGATATCGTCCAGGGCATTTAGATAACTCGCCGCGCCCATGTCCCGGCCCCGAGCCGCCTGGGTGCGGAATTTTTCTGCCGCCACCGGCTCGGCCTCGGGGTAGCGCTCAAACAACGCCGCCACCGCCACCGCGCCCAGCATCGGCCAGAAGGCATCGACAAAGTCCAGGCTGAACGGCAACTCGCCTTCCGTTACCTCGTGTCCCTGGGCGCGCAGCACGGCGGCGGCCCCGGCCACGCTGGCGGCGATTTGCGGGTCCAGCGGGTGGTCGCCGAAGCGCGGCACGTAAAGAATACGCAACCGCTCCGGCCGTGTGCTGAAGTCCACCCGGCCCTGGCTGACCCGCAGCGACTTGCGATCCCGGGCATCCTCCCCGGCCATGATATTGAACAGGGTGGCGGTATCGACCACCGAGCGGCCGATAGGGCCGATGACCTCGAAGTCCAGCATCACCTGAGGCAGGCTGTTGACCCGGGCCACGGCGCCGATGGACGGTTTGAAACCCACCAGACCGGTGTGCGAGGCCGGTCGGCGAATGGAGCCACCGCCGTCGGTACCGATGGCCAGCGGTGCGAAGCCGGCGGCTACCGAGGCCACGCCGCCGCCGGTGGAGCCGCCCGGGGTCAGGGCGGTATTCCAGGGGTTGCGGGTCACGCCGAACAACGGGTTGTCGGTATACCCTTCAAGGGTGAACTCGGGCACATTGGTCTTGCCCAGAATCACCATGCCGGCCCGGCGGCAGCGGGTTACCGACAGCTCGTCCTGCTCCGCCGGTCGGTCGGCCAGCGCCTTGTTGCCCCAGGTCGTGGCCAGCCCGGCCACGTTGAGGTTGTCCTTGATGGTCACCGGCACGCCGTCAAGCGGGCTCAGCGGGCGGCCTTGTTGCCAGCGTTGCGTGCTGGCCTCGGCCGCCGCCTCGGCCTCGGGGTTAAGGGCGATCAGCGCATTCAGCTCGGGATTGAGCGCACTAATGCGTGCCTCGCAGTCCTGCCAGACCTGCAGCGGGGTCAGGGTACCGGCGGCAAAGGCCGCCGCCAGATCGGTGGCGCCGAGGCGCCAGCCGGACTTCATTAACTCATCATGTTGGGCAGCCATAGGGCAATCTCCGGAAAGGCCATCAGTGACAGGGTAAACAACATCATGATCAGCATGAACGGCAGCACGCCCCACATGACATCCTGAATATTGCCGCCGTCTTTACGCACGCTCTGTACCACGAACAGGTTCATGCCTACCGGCGGCGTGATCAGCGCCAGCTCGCACATCAGTACCACGAACACGCCGTACCAGATGGGATCCACGCCCAGGGCGGTGACAATCGGATAGGTGATGGGAATGGTCAGCACCTGCATCGACAGCACGTCCATAAACATGCCCAGCGCCAGGTAGAACAGGATCAGTACCAGCAGCAGGCCGGTGATGCTCAGCCCGAACGAGGTCACCCAGTCGGTCAGCTCGTCCACCACCCCGGTAAGGCTGATGGTCAGGTTGAGTACGAAGGCGGCGGTAATGATCAGCAGTATCATGCCGGTGATGCGGGCGGTCTGAATGAAGCTTTCCTGCAGAAATTTCATGTTCAGCCGACCGGCACGCCAGGAGAAGAACAGCGCCGTCATTACCCCCAGTGCCGCCGATTCGGTGGCGGTGGCAATACCCATATAGATACTGCCCATGACGATGCCGAACACCACCGCAGGCGGGATCAAAAAGCGGGACATGCGCAGTTTTTCACGCAGGGTAATCACCTCTTCGCGCTTGCCGCCCTTGCCCATGTTGGAAATGCCGATATACACCATGAACGACAGGCTGAGCAGAATACCCGGGATCAGGCCGGCCATGAACAGCTTGCCGATGGAGTTGCTGGTCAGCGAGCCGTAGATCAGCATGTTGACGCTGGGCGGGATCAAAATGCCCAGGGTGCCGCCCGCCGCCAGGCTGCCCAGCGACTGGCGCATGGAATACTGACGTTCGTTGAGTGAAGGTAACGCTACGGTGCCGATGGTAGCGGCGGTGGCAACAGAAGAGCCGGAGGTGGCGGCAAACAACGCACAGGAGCCGATGTTGGTGTGCAACAGACCACCGGGCAGGCGCCCCAGCCAGGCAGCCATCGCCAGATACATCTTGTCGGCGATGCCGCTGCGCAGCAGCAGTTCGCCCAGCATGATGAACAGCGGAATGGCAGTCAGAATCGCTTCGTTGTGCACGCTCCAGACCACGGAGCCGATGGAGTCGACAAACGGCATGCCGAACACCATGACCCCGCCAATCACCCCTATCAAGGCCATGCTGACGGCGATGGGCATGCCCAACAGCAAGAGTCCCAGCATGGCGAAAAAGCCGACAAATACTACGGATAAGCTCATTGGGTTCCCTCCCTGACCGGCTGCGCGGAGATGCCAGCGGATAACGATGCCTCTTCGACGGTGCCGCTTGCCTGCTGACGGTGTTCAAAATCTTCCAGTTCTTCTTTCAGCTCTTCGCTGACGCCCTTGGGATGAAACTCTTCGTTCAGCTGTTCACTGCGGCCGCTGAACAACAACCAGGTTGCCCGCAGACCGTAAATGGCCGCGGTAAAGGCAAACACGGTCAAACCAGCCAGCCAGACACCCTGAGGGTACTTGAGCGGTGTGGCCCAGGGAGTTTGTGCCGTGCTGCCGTAATCCAGGGTTTCCAGCACGATTTGCAGACAGACCCAGAACAGGAACAGACCGAACAACGCCATCAGGGTGGCCGACAGCCAGTTGAACAGGGTTTGCAAAGACTGGGGGAATTTCTCGTGAAAGATATCGATACGCATGTGGGCACGACCCAACAGCGCCAGGGTAAAAGACAGGGTGGCTCCCGCCGCCAGGGCGTAACCGCCCAGTTCATCCACCCCCTGCAACGACACGTTGAAAAACTTGCGCAACAGGGTTTCGGTCACCACCAGCACAGACAACAGGAGAAAGATTCCTCCAAACACCATGCTGGCCATATACTCAATTCGTTTCATCAGATACCTCCTTGTCGCCGCATGAAAAGCGGGGGCTCGGCCCCCGCTTGAATGCAGCATTACATGCCGGCAATGGCGCCGACATCGCGCTTCCAGTCGCTGGCGCATTCGGGGTTGGTCTTGTTACAGACTTCCGCCCAGGTGGGGAAAGACACCTCTTTCACCGTATTGGCAACAATACTCAGGTCCTTCTCGGTCACCGGCACTTCAACCAGGTCGAACTTGGTGCCGGTGGTGCAGGGCTCGCCGCCGACGTTACAACGTCCGGCATCCTCGAACAGTTCCTCGGAGTAGGTCCAGATTTCATCAATCAGCCCATCGAAGGCGCTCTGCAGCGTGACCTGCTGATCCGGCGTCAGCTTGTTCCAGGCCTTGAGGTTGATACCGTAGCCATTGAGTGCCATCTGGAAGCCCAGCGGCAGCACATGGGTGGTCACCTCGGGCCAGCCGGCAGAGTTGGCCGAGCTGGGGCCGGTAATGGCACACTCGATTACGCCCAATGCCAGACTCTGATGCACGTCGCCGAAACCGATGGGCACCGGAATGCCACCTACCGATTCGACAAACTGGGCCAGGTTCTGGTCATAGACCCGTACCTTCAGACCCTTGACATCCTCCAGGCTCTCGATCGGGTGGTTACAGAACATCACCTGCGGGCCGAAGGGCCAGACACCCAGCAGCTTGGTGTTGAAACGCTCCTGCAGCCGTTCGTCTACCGTTTCCTTGTAGGCGTCGGCCACCTGGCGACCCTGAGCGAAGTCCGGGCTCAGACCCACCAGATCCAGACCGAGAATGGTCGGCTCGTCGCGGGAGATCTGCGACATGCGCAGCGACACCAGATCGAACATGCCCGACTTCAGCACTCGCAGCTGTTCCACGTCCTTGATACCGGTGGTATCCAGCGGTTTGTAGTTCACCTTGAGTGGCAGGCCGGTTTTCTCGGCCAGGGTTTCGAAGAACGGCTGTTCCTTGTTTTTCTGAATCAGCCCGGTGGCCAGCGGCTGGCCAATCACCTTCAGCTTGATGGTGTCTTCCGCCATGGCGGGGCTGGCCGATACCGCGGCACAGACCAATGCAGAGAGCAGCAGTTTTTTCATCTTGGAACTCCTTCCTTGAACACAAACATAATGTGCGCATCATGCGCAGCATGGCGTCGGCGGGGTCCCACCGACGCCGTTATCAGGCGCCGGTGTCGGACAGGTAGGCCATGGCCGCCTGTACACCCCCGCTCTGATGCGGTACCCCGGCACAGGCCAGGCCCATTTCAACACCCGACAGAGTGCCGAGCAGGGTCAAATCGTTGATGTCACCCAGATGACCGATGCGGAACACCCGGCCCTTGAGCTTGCCCAGCCCAGCGCCCAGCGACATGTCGAAGCGATCCAGAATCACCTTGCGCAACTGGTCGGCATCCTGCCCCTCGGGCAGCAACACGGTAGTGAGCACCGGGCTGTGTTCCTGCTCGTTGAGGCAGAGCACTTCCAGGCCCCAGGCGCGCACCGCACGGCGGGTCGCCTCGGCGTGACGCTGGTGGCGGGCAAACACCTGCTCCAGACCTTCTTCTTCCAGCATGCCGATGGCTTCCTTCAGGCCGTACAGCAGGTTGGTGGCGGGGGTATAGGGGAAATAACCGGTGGCATTGCTGGCCAGCATCGGCTGCCAGTCCCAGTAGGATTTGGGCAGGGTCGCCTGCTCGGCGGCCTTGAGCGCCTTGTCGCTCAGGGCGTTGAAGCTGATGCCCGGCGGCAGCATCAGGCCCTTCTGGGAGCCGGACACGGTGACGTCCACACCCCATTCGTCGTGGCGGTAATCGGCGGAAGCCAGCCCGGAGATGGTGTCGACCATGAACAGCGCCGGATGCCCAGTGCCGTCGATGGCCTTACGCACCTCGGCAATGCGGCTGGTGACCCCGGTGGAGGTTTCGTTGTGCACCACACACACCGCCTTGATGCGGTGGTCGGTATCCGCCTGCAGATGGCTGGCAATGGCCTGCGGATCGGCACCGTGGCGCCAGTCACCGGGAATGAATTCCACCTCCAGTCCCAGCTTGGTGGCCAGTTCGTGCCACAGGGTGGCAAACTGACCGGTCTCGCACATCAGCACCTTGTCGCCGGCGCTCAGGGTATTAACCAGCGCCGCCTCCCAGGCACCGGTGCCCGAGGCCGGGTAAATGATCACCGGGCTCTCGGTCTTGAACATCCGCTTGATGCCGGCCAGCACTTCCTTGCCCAGCTCGGCAAACTCCGGCCCTCTATGATCGATGGTCGGATAATCCATGGCGCGCAGAATGCGGTCCGGCACCGGTGACGGGCCGGGGATTTGCAGAAAATGACGACCACTTTTGTATGACATGACTCACTCCTTTGATGGGATTGCTGTAATGGGGGAAATCCCCTTTCCTTGATAACTTAAGCCTTGCTACCTTCAACCTTGCTTACGTCAGCCGGGCACCGTCTGCCTCGGCCCTGAATAATGGGAGTCTGGCCAGGCCGCAGGCCTGGGTAACCGCGCAGGCCATGCCGTCGAGCAACGGCACCGATACTCTGGCCTGCAGTCGGCGATGCAGACCGGCGACCACGGCGCCGACCAGAATCACACACTCGGCGCCGCCCTCGACCAGCCGGTTGCAGGCCTCGACAAGCGATAATTCAAACTGTTCCGGTGCCGCCTGCACCGCCGGTGCGTCGGCGGCAATGGCTTCTATTCCGGCCAGGCGGGCTGCCAGGCCGTGCCGCTCCACCAATTCCCGGTACAACGGCACCGTTTGCGGCCCCACCACCACCAGGCCATAGCGACCACCAACCATGCAGGCGGTGAGCAGACTCGCTTCCAGCAGGCCGACCACCGGCACCTTCAATGTCTCGCGCAGGGCCCACAGGCCGGTATCCAGCGATACCCCCACTACCACGGCGTCACAGCCTTCTGCGTGTTCTGCCAGATTGGCTTCGACCGCCTCGATACAGGCATGCTCGGCGATGGCGCAATCGCGGCGCGTCTGAATCACCGCCGCGCCAAAGGCGCCGGTGGCGGTACTCAGTTGCCAGTCGGCCGGCAGCGACAGCCGGGCTTCGGCTGCCAGTGTGTCGGTGATGCTTCGGCTGGTGTTGGCGTTGACGAGCAGCAATCGCATCGGCTTATCCTCTGACCTTGGGCTTGGCCATGTCCGGCTTGCCGCAGGGCAGAAAACGCCCCTGCCCGGCCCGACCCGGCACATCGCCGTCATTCCAGACCAGCTCGCCGCGGCTCAGGGTCATCACCGGCCAGCCGGTGACGGTGCGGCCTTCATAGGGGGTGTAGTCCACGTCGTGGTGCAGCATTTCGTTGCGAATGGTGACTTCCCGCTTGGGATCCCACAGCGCGATATCTGCATCGGCGCCGATGGCGATGGTGCCCTTGCGCGGATACAGGCCGTAGAGCTTGGCCGGGTTGGTGGCGGTCAGCTCGACAAACTTGTTGAGGCTGATACGGCCCTTGTTGACCCCTTCCGAGAACAGCAGCGGCAGCCGGGTTTCGAGGCCGGGAATGCCGTTGGGAATGTAGGGGAAGTCCACTTCTTCGCCATTCGGCTTCTTGCCCTGCGGGTCTTCATAACGAAACGGTGCGTGATCCGAAGAGAAAATGGTGAACAGACCGTCGTCCAGGCCATCCCAGATCACCTGCTGATTGGACTCGTCCCGTGGTGGCGGGCTGCATACGCACTTGGCACCTTCGTAGCCGTCCAGGCCCAGATCTTCGGCGGTAAGAAACAGGTACTGGGGGCAGGTTTCCGCATAGATGCTGATGCCCTTGCTGCGTGCCCAGCGAATTTGCTCCACCGCCTCGGCGCCGGACACATGCACCACCAGAATGGGCACATCCACCAGCTCCGACAAAGCGATGGCCCTGTGGGTCGCTTCCCGCTCCACCAGCATGGGCCGGGAAGCCGCATGATACTTGGGGGCAGTGTGACCCGCATCGAGCAGGCGTTTGGTCAGCCAGCCGATGCAATCGGCGTTTTCCGCATGAATCATCGCCATGGCGCCTTCGGCCCGGGCCAGGGCCAGCACATCGAGGATCTGGCCGTCGTTGAGCTTGAGGTCGTCATAGGTCATGTAAATCTTGAAGGAGGTGCAGCCCTGACGGATCAGTTCCGGCAGCTCTTCCTTGAGTACGGTTTCGGTGGGGTCGGTCACAATCAGGTGAAAGGCATAATCGACCACCGCCTTGCCCTCGGCACGGCGGTGATAATCCTCTACCGCTGCCTTCAGCGACTGGCCTTTTTCCTGGGCCGCGAAGGGCATGACTGTGGTGGTACCACCGCAGGCGGCGGAGCGGGTGCCGGTATAAAAGTCATCGGCCATGCGCAGCCCTTCCGGCATGGGTTGATCCAGATGGCAGTGGGCATCCACCCCGCCCGGCAACAGCCACAGACCCTTGGCATCGATTTCCCGTTTGCCAGCGCCGATATTCTCACCCATGGCGACGATGCGACCGTCTTTGATGGCCAGATCACAGTCGGTGATGTCGGCGGCGGTCGCGATGCGGCCATTGCGGATGACCAGATCGAATTCAGACATATCCCTTCCTCTTTCGTCACCCTCGCGAAGGCGGGGGTCCAGTGTTTGCCATTTTTCTGTCCACTGCCGAAGCAGGTGAAATTGAATATATAATTATATATTCGTAATTAAACATTGCCGGGGTGGTTATTCAATCGAAAACAGGGGTATATGTGATCTGTATCACTTTAAATGTGAATTCATGGTTAACGAGTGGTGTTTTTATTGAAAACAAAATGGGGGGGAGGGAGATGTTCGGGAGGGAAGCAGACAACAAAGCAGAGGCAATACTGCAGAGTGTGGTAATACCAATCTAAATAAAAATATGATCTATTTTGAAACTGGATACTCGAGGCAACAGAGTCGGCTCCCACGACTCGCCATAAACCCATCCTTGGGGGCTCGGGAAATGCCATCCCTGGCATTGTCACGGTCGTGGAAGCCGATCTCTGTTGCCTCTCCTTAAGCAGCGAGTTGTCTGTAAGCCACGCTCACAGGCGACTCGGTAGCTTAGGGACGGATGAAGGGATCTATTATTTCACCGACCATCATATGACAGGTCAACAAAGGATCCTGCAATGCTGACACTCCCGCCATCCTTGGCGGTCGGATGTCATGTGCTGAGCGTACATGGGGCGAGCCTGCCTCGCCGTGACGAATCGTTTCAGCCTGACCGAGTATCCAGTGAATGCTCGCAGCTGGCTGAAACTATGAGTGTCATTCATCTGCAGCGTGTCGGTGGAATAGACCCTTCGTTCGGCCTTTACAGAGCTGACAAATAGAGCAGATACTTTCTCAGATTGGTATTACAGAAGAAAACGGATTGGCTGGGTTCGAGACCGGCGGTGACCCGCCGTGATTCGGGGATATGGGGGAAGACAGATTGCTGGTGGAATTTTGGCTTGCCGAATGACCGGTCAGCCGACCTTTTGTTGCTGCTCCAGCTCCTTGACCACGGTTTCGCCGGTATGCATCACATGCTCGGCCAGAATGCGGCCGGCTCTGTCGCCATCGCGTGCCAGCAGGGCGTCGAGCAGGGCTTTGTGCTCACCGACGGATTCGTCCCAACGATGTTGCATGCCGATGGCCAGATAGCGCCCGCGACTGACCCGGTTCATCAGCTGATGGTGCAGCTGGGTCAGGCTCTCGTTGTTCGCCAGCTCGATGATCAGGCGGTGAATATGCTGATTGATCTCGAAATACTCGTGACGCTCCTGGGCCTGATGGTGGTGTTCCAGCTTTTCCTGCAACTGGCTCAGCCGGGTAAGGTCACTCTCGCTGGCCTTGATGGCGGTCAGCTCGGCCGCTCGCCGTTCCAGGGTGCTGATGATCTCGAAATGCTCGCGAATTTCCTCGGCCGTGATGGTGGCCACCCAGGCGCCCCGATTGGGCTCTATGGTGACCATGCCTTCGGAATGGAGTACCTTCAGCGCCTCGCGCAGGGGGGTGCGAGAAATATCCAGCCGCTGACACAGCTCGGGCTCGTTGATGCGCTGGCCTTCTTTCAGCTCGCCTTCGATGATCATGGTGCGTACGCAATCGGCCACTTCCTCATGAAGGGAGCGACGACGCAGAGAATTTCTACCGTAACTATTAATAGGTGTAACCACAGTGCCCGCCTTTTTTATAATTTGTGTGCGGCTTACAACTTGTCAGCCGGGCAGCATAATACCTGCTGCATAAAAGCGCCATCTTCGGCCGTAGCCAGCGTGATCCCGATCGCGCCACGACCTCAGGCACCAAAGCCCCGGTGTACCGGGGCTTTAAATTACATAATATATAATTATGGCTTAATTGAAAAAATACTGCCCCAGTTTTTAATTTTGCTCGGGTCGGCGTCGGCCAGCAGCATGCCCTTCCACACTCCGGTAGAGACAGTGTCGTAGATGGGAATACCCAGTTCCTTTTCCAGTCTGGCTGCCACTCGGGCACCGCGCAGGTTGGTGCAGAAAATGGTGATGGCATCACATTGCTGCTCGGCGGCCACGGCACGTACCATTTCCTCAAGCGTTTCCTCGCTCACCTCGGAGAAGGAGAAGTTGCCCTTGTCGTTGAGATGACGCTCGGCCACACATTCGAAGCCGGCGGCGGCATAGGTGGCAATCACCTTGCTCTGCACATCGTGCAGGTAAGGGGTGACGAGGCCGAAGCGTTTAACCCCGGTCAGGTCGAACAGCTCGTTCAGCGCCAGCACCGAGGTGGTGGCCGGAATGCCGGTTTCCCGGGTGATGGCGTCACACAGAATCTCGTCATCCTGAAAACCGCGCCAGCCGGAGGAAGTGCCGCTCCAGGTGATGGACTGCACCTTGGCATCCGCCAGCAGCCGGGACGCCTGCAGGAAAGGCTCGTTGTCGAACTGGCTCAGGGCCTGCTCGGTCAGCGAAATCTCGGTCACCTTGAGGCGGCCGAAGTGGGCGCTGGTGTTGTCCACACCGTGCAGAATATCGGCAGTCACCGGCTCCAGACTGGTATTGGAAGACGGGGTCAGCACACCTAACAAAGTACGATCAGTCATCTTTTTCTCCTTGGAAAAATTTTCGATTTTTCAGTTAACAATCAATAACCCAGGGCATGCGGCAGGGCCGTCACGATTTCCGGGAAAAACCAGCACAACATCAACACCAGGTATTGCAGGGCAATAAAGGGCCAGACATAGCGCAACAGTTGGGACATGGGGATCTTGGCGATACCACACATCACGAACAGCAGCACCCCGACCGGCGGCGTCATCATGCCGATGACCAGGTTGAACACGAACAGAAAGCCGAAGTAGAGCGGGTCTATGCCGTAGGCCAGGGCGATGGGCGCAAACAGCGGCACCAGCATGATGTAGGCGGCGTTAGACTCCAGAAACATGCCCACTATCAGCAGCATCACCATCACCATGGCGAGGAACACCTCGGGGTTACTGGTAAAGCCCTGGATGAACTCCGACAACCGCAGCGGCAACAACTCTATGGTGAACAGAAAGGTCAGTGGCGTGGCAAAGGCGATCAGCGCACCGACGACCGCCGAGGTCAGCGCGGCGCGGAACATACAGCCCGGCAGCTCGCTCCAGCTCAGCTTGCGAGTGACCCACTTGCCGACGATAAAGGCATAGATCACCGCGATGGCCGCCCCTTCCGTGGCGGTGAAGACACCCCCGACGATACCGCCGATCACCACTACCGGCATCAGAATGATGGCCCCTGCCCGCTTGCCCTGGATCAGCAGATTCTGCCAGCTGAAGGGTTCACCGGTGGGCGCATACCCCTTGCGGTGCGCGATATAGCTGGCCAGGCCCATCATGCCGACCACCAGCAGAATTCCGGGCACCACACCGGCCATGAAGAGGCCGCCGACCGACACCGAAGATCCTGCCATCAGCGCGTAGACGATCATCGCCGCGCTGGGCGGAATAATGGGACCCAGGTTGGAGGCCGAGGCCACCACCGCCGAGCCAAAGCCCACGTCGTAATGCTTTTTCATCGACGGCATCATGGTGGTGCCCAGCGCACTGGCACCCGCCACGGCCGCCCCGGTCACCGAGGCCAGCCCCAGACCGGACAGCAGGGTGACATGGGCCAGTCCGCCCTTGACCCGCCCCACCACGGCGTTGGCGAAGTCGATGGTGCGCTGCATCACCTGACCGCCCACCATCAACTCGCCCGCCAGCATGAACAGCGGAATCGCCATCAGCGGAAAGGAGTTGACCGCGTGCATCATTCGCTGCGGCAATACCGACAGCTCGATACCGCTGTAGGCCAGGCCACCCAATGCCGCCAGACCGAGCGAAAACGCCAGCGGCATGCCGAGCAAGGCCAATATCAGAAACAACACTATGGCCAATGTAGTCATGAGACCTCCTCCTCGTTATCCGGCTCGCGCCAGGTGTCGGTACCCTGCCAGGCCATGAACAGCAGATGCAGCAAGGCATGGCCGCAGCTGAGCATCACCGGGAAATAGAACACCGAGGCGGTGACCGGCAGCGTTGGCATCAGCTCTTCCCAGGTGTCGATGGAGACCATTACCGCCTGGTAGCAGACCACCACCATCAGCACGCCACTGATCAACAACATGAGACGCGCCAGTCGCTCCTGCCATTGGGCCGGCAGCCGGTTGGTCAGCACATCGATGCCCACATGCACCCCCTGCTTGAGACCGTGGGGAATGGCCAGAAAGATGGCCCAGACGAAGGCCAGACGAGATCCTTCATCGGCCCAGTCGATGGACTCCGACAGCAGATAACGGCTGAACACCTGAGACGACACCAGCAGCACCATCACCGCCATGGTGGCCTGGATCAGCAGCATGGAGGCCCTGTCCACCCCCAGCAGACAGCGCCGTACAGACGCTGCCAGGGATGAGCTTGCTCCCGGCCCGGCAAGCATATCGGCATGCTCACTGTGGCCGGCTTTCATGACTTGGCTCCATCCAGTACCGCGTCAACCAGCTCGGCGCCGAGACGATCTTTCAGCTCTTCGACGATACCGGCGGTCTTGTCCTGCATGGCCTGATGCAGCTCGGGCGTCACCGCATTGAACTTCATGCCGGCGGCAATCAGCTCGTCCCGGGACAGGCTGTCTTCTTCGGCCGCCTTTTCACGCTGCCAGGCCACGGCCTTGGTCATGGCATCGCGCAGTACCTGTTGCTCGTCGTCCGACATGCGGTCGAACTTTCTCTTGTTGGCCACCACCACGATAAAGTCGAAGAAGTGGTTGGTATCGGTGAGATACTGCTGCACTTCGCCGAAGTTGTTCTTGCGAATGATGCTGAAGGGGTTTTCCTGACCGTCGATCACCTTCTGCTGCAGCGCCGAATACACCTCGTTGATACCCATGGACACCGGGCTGGCTCCCAGAGCACGGAAGCTCTTCAGGTGGGTTTCATTCGGCTGCAGGCGGATCTTGAGGCCGTCGAAGTCTTCGATGGACTCGATGGGCCGCACGCTGTTGGTGATATGACGCGCGCCCAGCTCCATGAAGCCGAGGGCGACGAAGCCTTTTTCGGCCAGTTTGTCGTTGAGCAGATCCCCGACCTCGCCGTCAATCACGCGAAAGGCGGTTTCCCGGTCTTTCAGTACAAACGGCAAACTGACCGCTTCCAGCTCGGGCACGGTGCGCGACAGGAAAGACACCCCAATCCAGGTCATGCTCAGCACGCCGGAGCGCACCTGATCGACATTTTCGGAGGCCCCGCCCAGCTGCATGGCCGGAAACAGATGCACCTTGATGTCGTTATCGGTCGCGGTCTCCACCTCCTGCTTGAACACTTCCATCGCCAGGCTGCTGGAATGGTCGGTGGCGAAGTTGCCGGCGACCCTCAGGGTGTCGGCGAGCACTGGTCCGCTGGCCAGTGCCGTGCCCAGCATGATCCCCAGCAGGCTTTTCTGAAAACGCTTTCCAAAAGGTTGTATATTGCTATCCATGGCTTACTCCCTTGGCTGTTAGTGTGGGTACGGCTAGATATTATTATGGATACATAATTATATATACATAAAATTAACAACCCTTCCTTCTGCATCCTGCCTCCCCAGACCATAAAAACACACAAGAAACTGATTTTATTGGTAATAAACTCAAACATCGCCATTTTTGGCAATATTAAAAAGTGAGATCCATGTTACATTTTTCGCCTGGCGATCCTGACTCGACTCATTTTTGACCTCCCCTGCTCGAATAACGCCGCTTTATTGATCTGTATCAGGTCTCAATATGAACCGGCTTATAAACTTATATATGAAATACAGCTTTTGATTTCTACGGTCATCATACACAGCGCCTCGCGCAGGGAGCATTCTATGAAACTGAGCAATATCGTTACCGCCTTGGGTTTTACTTTCGCCCTTTCCGCCCAGGCCGCCAGCCTGCCGGTAATAGACGCCGTCATGACCTCTCCGCCCATGGTGCCGCCGCCCATTCAGCGGGATCACGCCGCCAAACTGGTGGTGAAGATGGAAACCGTGGAAAAGGTGATGGAGATTGCCGACGGGGTGGAATACATGTTCTGGACCTTCGGCGGCTCGGTGCCGGGTCAGTTTCTGCGGGTGCGCGAGGGCGATGAAGTAGAGTTTCACCTGTCCAACCACCCCAGCTCCAAGATGCCTCACAATATCGACCTGCACGCGGTCACCGGCCCGGGTGGTGGCGCCGCCTCGTCCTTTACCGCCCCCGGCCATACCTCGGTATTCAACTTCAAGGCGCTCAACCCCGGGCTCTATGTGTATCACTGCGCCACCGCGCCGGTGGGCATGCACATCGCCAACGGCATGTATGGCCTGATCCTGGTGGAGCCGAAGGAAGGATTGCCGCCGGTAGACAGGGAATATTATGTGATGCAGGGCGACTTCTATACCAAGGGCGCCTATGGCGAACAGGGCCTGCAGTCGTTTGACATGGACAAGGTCATCAAGGAGCAGCCGGACTATGTGGTGTTCAACGGCGCCGTGGGTGCGCTGAATGGTGACAAGGCACTCACCGCCAACGTGGGCGAAACCGTGCGCCTTTTTGTAGGCAACGGCGGGCCTAACCTGGTGTCGTCTTTCCATGTCATCGGCGAGATTTTCGACAAGGTAAGCGTGGAAGGCGGCAATCTGCAGAACGAAAACGTGCAGACCACCCTGGTGCCTGCCGGTGGCGCCGCCATGGCCGAATTCAAGCTGGAGGTGCCCGGCAACTTCATTCTGGTGGATCACTCCATCTTTCGGGCTTTCAACAAGGGCGCGCTCGGTATGATGGCGGTAGACGGCCCCGAAGATAAAATCGTCTACTCCGGCAAGGTGGCTGAAAACGTCTACCTGCCCGAAGGCTCGGCGGTGCAGAGCATTCCCAACGGGCATCCCAAACTGGTTGCCAACAACAAGGACGACCAGTTGCTGTACGGCAAGCGCGTGTATGAGGCCAACTGTCAGGCCTGTCACCAGGCCGAAGGCCAGGGTATTCCCGGCGCCTTTCCTCCGCTGGCAGGCTCCGATTTTCTCAACGCCGATCCCACCCGCGCCATCGACGTGGTGCTGCACGGCCTGAAAGGTCCGATCAAGGTCAACGGCCAGGCCTTCGACAGCATAATGCCGGCCATGCGTCTCTCCGATGAAGATACCGCCAACGTGCTGACCTATGTGCTGAACAGCTGGGACAACAATGGCGGCGTCGTCACGCCGGATGAGGTGGCCAAACGCCGCGACGAAGGCAAGGCCATCATCATGGACGGGAGCGCCCACTGATGAGCCCGGTGCGGCTGTTGAGTCTGGCGGCGGTATCGATAACGGGTTTGTCGATGGCCGCCAGTCCGGTAACGGCGCCACAGATGGTCGAACTGCCCGGCGGGCTGGTTCGGCCGCTGTACCTTACCAAAGACAGCCCGCTCACTCCGGTGGCGCCATTTTGGCTGGACACCACCCCGGTCACCAATCGCCAGTTTGCCGACTTTGTACGCAGGCATCCGCGCTGGCAGCGCAATCGAGCAGTGGCGCTGTTTGTAGAGCCACAATACCTGAGTCACTGGGGGCCGGACGGCCCTCGGCCCGAGCAATTCGAACAACCGGTGACCCATGTGTCCTGGTATGCGGCCGGCGCCTATTGCCAGGCCCGGGGCAAGCGATTACCGACGGTGGCAGAGTGGGAGTTTGCCGCTCAGGCCTCACAGCGGGCCGCCAACGGCAGCCGTGAGCCGGGCTACACCCGGCGCATTCTGTCCTGGTATGCCCGCCCGGCCACGGCGACCCTGCCGAAGGTGGGGCAAAGCCCGGCCAACCACTGGCACATACAGGACTTGCACGGTCTGGTGTGGGAATGGACTCGGGACTTCAACTCCGGCCTGGTTACCGGCGAGTCCCGCGGTGACAGCGCCCTGGACCAGGGACTGTTCTGCGGCTCGGCTGCCGCCGGCAGCGCCGATCCGTCCGACTATGCCGCCTTCATGCGCTTCGGCTTTAGCTCCAGCCTGAAGGCGCCTTACACCCTGGGCAACCTGGGTTTTCGTTGTGCACAGGAGAGACCCGATGAGAGCACCGATGCTGTCGTTGAAATTGAAATTGAAGTTGACGTTAATAACGACGCTGTTGCTGACCGCCTTTAATGTTCAGGCCGCCCTGCCCGGCGACTCTATTTACCAGCTCAACAGCGATTGGCAAAACCGCCAGGGAAACAGCCTGAACATTCGGCAACTGGCGGGCAAGAAGCGGATAGTGGCGATGATCTATACCGACTGCATCACCGCCTGCCCGGTGATCGTGTCCGATCTCAAGTCGATACAGGCCGCCCTCGGCACCGAGCAGCAACAAGGGCTGGGCTTTGTACTGGTGTCGCTGACCCCGGCAAAGGACACGCCCAAAATCATGCGTCATTTCGCCAAAAAGAGAAAACTGGATGAGCACTGGACCCTGCTCAGCGGCAACGATGAACAGGTACGCACCCTGGCCATGGCGCTGAACATTCGCTACATGGGGCTGGCCGACGGTGAAGTCGCTCATTCCAACGCTATTACCGTGCTGGACGAACAGGGCCGGGTGCAACTTCAGCAAACCGGCCTGCCCGGCGGGCCCGAAGCGCTTATCGATAAACTGGGGCTTTAAACAAAGCGGTAAGCCTGTCTCTTGGTCACAAATCGTTGAGAATGACCGCCATGCGAAGCAGCAGCGCGGTTGCACTCCGCCGACACGCTTCAAGCCCATCCATGGGACGCTCGGCAAATGTCATCCCTAACATTTGGCGGTCGGCTTCGGCAATCCCCGCTGCTGCTTCGTGAAGCTGAGGTGCAGTCTGTCGAATACTGACAGCCAACCCGATGCTCAACACGGAGGGGGTTGTCAGTGGTGCTCACCGACGACTCCGAGCCTAAAAAGAGGCGGCTGGGATAGACTCAGCCGACCATCACATGACAGGTCAACAACGGCTCCTGCAATGCTGACACTCCCGCCATCCTTGGCGGTCGGACGTCATGTGCTGAGCGTCGCAGGGATGCGGTTTAGCGTGTCGGAAGAGGCTACCCAGTTGCCTCTGAGCATATTTTATGGACTGACAGACTTGTGACCAAGAGGCAGGCCACAAGCTTGCTTTTAGCCTTCCAGCTCGGCAATGCGCGCCTGTAGCCGGGCCACTTCCGCTTCCAGCTCGGTGATCCGCGCCTGCAGCTCTGCCTTCGGCTGATGTGAACCGGCACCGGCCGGTACGGCGGCTTCCAGTGAATAGTCGGTATCGCCAAACAGATGACCGTAACGCGAGTCGCGCTTGCCGGGCTGGCGTGGCAGCTTGATCACGAAGGGTCCCTTCTCGATCAGGCTTTGCAGGCAGTCGTCCACCTGCGACACATCCTTGAACTGATGCAGGCGCGGGGTACGACTGCGCAGCTCGCCCGGCGTCTGGGGTCCGCGCAGCAGCAGTTCGCTGACGATGGCCAGCTCGCCGGGGCCGAAGTGCAGATCCCCAAACTCGGTATTACAGAAGCGGTGCTGATATTTGGCGGCGCGGGCATTGAAGCCGGCGGTATTGTTGACCAGCCGCCGGGCAATCAGGGTATTGAGTACCGACTGTACCTCTTCTTCGTTGAGGCTCAGCACCGGATCGCGGTTGCTTTTCTGGTTGCAGGCGTTGACCAGTGAATTCAGGGTCAGAGGATACACTTCGGGCGTGGATACCTGTTTTTCGATCAGACAGCCGATAACCCGTTGTTCCAGAAGCGAAAGCTGTTCCATGTACAGACTCCTTTGTTTTGCTTTCCAGACTACCGGACAAACCCCGAAACACCAACGACTACCGAGGCACGGGCCTCGATGAGTTGCGATACCAGTGCTGGTGGGAGGACCGATTAGCCCGGCCAGAAAAACCGGAAAACTGTGCACCAGCGCAGATTCTGAAAAAAAATCAGGCTACTCAGTACGTTGCCCCAGGCGATAAGACTAAAGTAGACGCCGTTTCAGACAAGATCATCACTAAGGGACCTAGTTGTATGAAAATCGCCCACAAGGTCGGCTTTGCCGCCGCCGCCGTGCTGCTGCTGACCGTCAGCATACTGTCATGGATGCAGCTTTCGCAGGTGCGTGACGCCCTGCGTAGCCAGACCGCCGCTTCCATCAATGAAACCAGCTCCACCCTCGCCAGCCAGATAGAAAACTGGCTCAACGCCAAACTCAAGCTCATCGACATGATGGCCCAGAATATCGACGGCCAGTTCAGCCCCGAGCAGGTACAACAGGTATTCGACACCCCGCTGTTGAAGGATGAATTTCTGCTGATATTCGGTGGTCTGGAAAGCGAGAACGGCCGCCGTATCACCAACGACCCTGGCTGGAACCCTACCGGTTGGGATGCGCGCCAGCGCCCCTGGTATTCGGTGGCCATGCAGGCCGAACGGGCCGTGCTGACCGAACCCTATGCCGATGCCGCTACCGGCGAGATTCTGATCTCGGCGGTATCCAGAATCAGCGCCAACGGCCGGCCCCGCGGCGCCTTTGGCGGCGATCTCAGCCTGCAATCGGTGGCCGATGCCATTAATGTCATCGACTTCAACGGTGCCGGCTATGCCTTTCTGGTGGCCGACAACGGCCACATCATTTCTCATCCCGATGCCGAGCTGAACGGTCAGTCACTCGAAACATTGTTTGAAGGACAGCGCCCGGCCTTTACCCCTTCCATCAGCAACTATTCACTGAACGGCGAGCCGCACTGGGTGTCTTTTACCCCGCTGACCCACTTGCAGGGTGCCAATTGGTACATAGGTGTGGTGCTGGATGAAGCCACGGTGATGGCCAAGGCCGACAGCCTGCAATGGCAGGCACTGCTGATTTCGGTACTGGGCGTGCTGATAAGCCTGGTGCTGCTGATCCTGCTGATGACCAAGCTGCTCAAGCCGCTCAATGGCCTGCACCAGTCGCTGAAAGACATCAACGGCGGCCAGGGCGATCTGACCAAGCGTCTTCCCATTATGCATCGTGATGACTTTGGTCTGGTGGCCGGCGAATTCAACGGTTTTCTGGCGCACTTGCAGAAGCTGATCGGTGAGGTGATGGACAGCTCGCACAAGCTGAAAGCCAGCATCAACGACACCTCGGGCCAGTCGGAACAGGCCGAAAACCAGTTGCAGGTGCAACTGCAGGAGCTGGATCAATTGGCCACCGCCATGCATGAAATGGCCGCCACCGCCACCGAAGTGGCGCAGCATGCCCAGCACGCGGCCGAAGCCGCCAATGCCGCCAATCAGGAAACCGAGCAGGGCGCCCTGGTGGTGTCTCGCTCCACCCAGGCGGTAGATAGGCTGGCCGCCGACATGGAAGACACCATGGCCTCGGTGAACGAGCTGGCTCAATTGAGCCGTAATATCGAGTCCATTCTGTCAGTGATCTCCGGCATTGCCGAGCAAACCAATCTGCTGGCACTGAATGCCGCCATTGAAGCGGCCCGGGCCGGCGAGTCGGGCCGCGGCTTTGCGGTGGTAGCGGATGAAGTGCGCTCGCTCGCGTCACGCACCCAGCAGTCCACCCAGGAAATCGGCAACATGATAGAGCAACTGCAGAACGGGGTGCGGCTGGCGGAAAACAAGATGAAGCAGAGCCAGACGCTGGCGGCACAGACCTCGGTGGATGCCGCCGAAGCCAACGAGGTGCTGGCCCGCATTCGCGACGCCATCGGCCGCATCAACGACATGAATCTGCAAATCGCCACCGCGGCAGAAGAACAAAGCGCCACCAGCGAAGAGATCAACCAGAACACCACCAACATCCGCGACATCAGCCAGCACGTGGCCACTGGTGCCGTGGCGCAGGTAAAACACTGCCAGGGCATGCTTGAACAGATGCAAAAGCAGAATAACCTGCTGGGCGAGTTCAAGGTCTGATCCCACCTGCTATCCACCGGTTATAAAGGCGCCTGCGGGCGCCTTTTTCTTTCCCCGGCAAAAACGGCATACTGGGCGCAAGCCTAATCATCGAGGAGCATGAAATGTTAATGGAGTCTGGTAAAGCGGCGCTGATGGTGGTGGATGTGCAGGAAAAACTGCTGCCGGCCATTGATGAAAGCGAACGCCTCGGCGCCCGTATTGAATGGCTGATCTCGGCCTGTCATACCCTGAATACCCCGATACTGTTTACCGAGCAGTATCCGCGCGGTCTGGGCCACACCCTGCCCGCCCTCACCGCACTGGTGGAGCAGCCCGAAGTGGTGGAGAAAATGCACTTTTCGGTGGTGGCCGCCAACTGTCGGCCCGCGCACTGGCAGCAGTATCAGCAGGTGATTGTGTGCGGCATGGAAACCCATGTCTGCGTGCTGCAAACCGTGCTGGAACTGCTGAAGGAAGGCAAGGAAGTGTTTGTGGTGGCCGACGCCGTGGGCAGCCGCAGCGAAGAAAACCGCCAACTGGGGCTGCAACGCATGCGCGATGCCGGCGCCCAAATCGTCAGCCGGGAAATGGTAATTTTCGAGCTGATGCACCAGGCCGGCACCGAGGCGTTCAAAACGGTCAGTAAACAGTTTCTGCGCGGCGAGCAGCCTTAACTTATTGTGAGGGGTGAGACGTAAGGCGTGAGGAGTCATACACTTTCCTCCTCACCCCTCACTCCTAACGCTTTACGCTTTTTTGTCCCAAATCCCTTCTTCCAGCTGGCGATGCAGCTCGGGATACTTGCTGGCATCGAAAGAGGGCACCTTGCCCAGCTTGCGCTGGTCGTTATAATCCCGCGCCAGCTTCACCACCACCCCCGACAGCAACAGAATCGCCGCCAGGTTGGTCAGTGCCATCAGGCCCATGGAGGCATCGGCCATGGCCCAGATGGTGGGCAGTTCGCCCATGGCACCGAACATTACCATGCCCAGCACGAACAGGCGGAAAATCAGCAGGCCGCCCTTGTGACTGTGCTCCAGGAAGATCAGGTTGTTTTCCGCATAGGCGTAGTTGGCTACGATGCTGGTGAAGGCGAAAAACAGAATCGCGATGGCGATAAAGGTATTACCCCAGTCACCCACCTCGTGGGACAGCGCCCGCTGGGTCAGCTCGATACCGGTAATGCCGGAGCCGGGCTCGAACTGGCCGGACAGCAGAATGATCGAAGCGGTACAGGTACAGATAACGATGGTATCGGTAAAGACCCCCAGCATCTGCACATAACCCTGAGACGCCGGGTGCGGCGGATACGGCGTGGCCGAGGCCGCGGCGTTGGGCGCAGAGCCCATACCGGCTTCGTTCGAGAACAGACCGCGCTTGATGCCGTTCATCATCGCCTGGGAAATGGCATAACCGATGGCGCCGCCACCAGCCTGATCCAGACCGAAGGCCGACTTGACGATAAGGCTGAACACGCCCGGCAGCTCGGTGATATTCATCGCCACCACCACCAGGGCAATCAGCAGATAAGCCAGTGCCATGACCGGCACCACCAGCTCGGCAAAGCGAGCGATGGAGCGCAGCCCCCCGAAGATGATCACCCCGGCCATCAACACCAGCGCGACCCCGGTAGCCCAGTCGGGAATACCGAACGCCACGTCCATGGCGGCACTGATGGAGTTGGCCTGTACCGCATTGAATACCAGACCGAAGGCGATGATCAGGAAGATGGCGAACAGCACGCCCATCCAGCGCATCCCCAGGCCTTTTTCCATGTAATAGGCAGGGCCGCCGCGATAGTTGCCGTCTTCATCCTTGACCTTGTACAGCTGGGCCAGGGCACTTTCCGCAAAGGCGGTGGACATGCCGATCAGCGCAATCAGCCACATCCAGAAAATCGCGCCCGGACCGCCCAGATACAGGGCAACGGCTACCCCGGCCAGGTTACCGGTGCCGACTCGGGCCGCCAGACTGGTACAGAGTGCCTGAAAGGAGGAAATACCCGCCGCATCGGATTTGCGGCTGTGCTTGAGCACGGAAAACATGTGACCGAAATGGCGAAACTGAATAAAGCCCAGCCGCAGGGTAAAGAAGATTCCCGCCCCCAACAGCAGGTAAATCAGTATGGTGCCCCAGAGCAGGTCGTTGATAAAACCGATAATTGCGTCCATTAATATGTCTCTGCTTGCTTCAAATGATGAACCCCGCCCGACCGTTAGTCCGGGCCCCGGATCCGCAGCGCACGGAATCTAGCACAGGCAGGAAAAATAGCCATGTGATCCCGATCACACCAAAACATTACCGAGGGCAAAAAAGCGATTAAAACAGCAATAAATACACATAAAAACGAAGTTAATAAAACAAAAAACCAACATTAAGTTGTTTTTTAAAACATAAACCTACTATAAAAATGAACACAAAAACAAGATTCATACAAACCCCGTTCTTGGTGCCGATCGCGGTTGCCGACTTGAAGAGTAAGGCATCCGTTCTGCCGGCTTGATCCCCTGCTTTATTTTGGTGCCCCGAATAAGGGATACTGTGGCACTCTTTCTACAAGCCGACCAGACAAAGGATCCTTTCCCATGGCCGATAAACTGACTCAACTGAGAGCCTTGACTACCGTGGTTGCCGACACCGGCGACATCGAAGCCATCCGCAAGTACCAGCCCCAGGATGCCACCACCAATCCTTCACTGATCCTGAAGGCCGCCCAGATCCAGGAATATCAGCCGCTGCTGACCGAAGCCGTCGCCTGGGCCAAGTCCCAGAGCCGGGATGCCGAACAACAGCTGCTTGATGCCTCCGACAAGCTGGCGGTAAACATCGGTTGCGAGATTCTCAAGCTGATCCCCGGCCGCATGTCTACCGAAGTGGATGCTCGGCTGTCGTTTGATACCGAGGCCAGCATTCAGAAAGCCCGCCACCTGATTGAGCTGTACCAACAGGCCGGTGTGGGTCGCGAGCGCATCCTGATCAAGCTGGCGTCCACCTGGGAAGGCATTCGTGCCGCCGAAGTGCTGGAAAAGGAAGGCATCAACTGTAACCTGACCCTGCTGTTCAGCTTTGCCCAGGCCCGCGCCTGTGCCGAAGCCGGCGCCTATCTGATCTCGCCGTTCGTGGGCCGCATCCTCGACTGGTACAAGCAGAACACCGCTCAGAAAGAATACACTGCCGAGCAGGATCCGGGCGTGCTGTCGGTGACCCAAATCTATGACTATTACAAGGCGCACGGCTACAGCACCGTGGTAATGGGCGCCAGCTTCCGCAACATCGACGAAATCCTGGAACTGGCCGGCTGCGACCGCCTGACCATAGGCCCCAACCTGCTGGAAGAACTGAGCCAGGCAGAAGGTGAAGTGGTTGCCAAGCTGCAGGACAAGGGCGCCACTCAGCCCCGCCCCACACCCATGACCGAAGCCGAATTCCGCTGGGAACAGAACCAGGACGCCATGGCCACCGAAAAACTGGCCGAAGGCATCCGCAACTTCGCCATCGACCAGGGCAAACTCGAGACCATGCTCAAGGCCATGCTGTAAGGCATGAGCTAAAACATGCGTTAAAACAGGGCTCGGCTGCGTAGTTCGCACCGACAACCATGAGCTGAACAGCAAGAGACCGGCGTTAATTGACGCCGGTCTCTTTTTTGTAATCGCAGTGTAACAACAGGATTCTATTTTATAACTGCATGTGATATATCCGAATGTGACTACAACTGATAGCCAACAGGAGGGAGCCCCATGGAAAGGAGCAGCTTCGATCAGGAATTTGTGGTTGAACGGTCCTCACGTAAATCACGTGAGCCTGCCAAAAAGCGCAAGTGGCGGGAAATAGAAGCATTACAGGACCAAAAGCGCTTACAACAAGAACTTCAGCAACTCGACTGTACCTTCGAATTCGAAGACATGGCGGCAGAGCTTGAACTGTAGAACACGGTAAATAAGTCATAATGATTCGTCAGGCGCCCTCGGGCGCCTTTTTGCGTTTGGCCCCCCTGAAATATTCTGCAACAAACCTGCACCGAGCCTGCTTTTGCCCCTCCCCCTTGACAGCAGAGATACAGGCACAACAGCGGATCTTCGCCAGGGGGAGGTTGGGAGGGGGTGTCATGCCGAGATTCTGCAGAAACCCCTCCCTGCCCTCCCCTTGCCTTGCACCCCACAGTGGCTCTGCCAAATTCGAGGCTAAGGGGAGGAAGCAAAGCGGCGCCGGCTTTCAAGTTCGGCGCCGCTCTGCCCCTCCCCCTGACTGCGGAGATACAGGCACAACAGCGGATCTTCGCCAGGGGGAGATTGGGAGGGGGTGTTGGTTACGGCTGTTCGACCGTTGCGGGCAGGCACCAGTCGATGGGTGATTTGCCCTGTTCTCGCAACAGTTCATTGGTACGGGAAAAATGCCGGCAACCGAAAAAGCCCCGATAGGCAGACAGCGGGCTGGGGTGAGCGGCGGTCAGTACATGATGGCGGCTACGGTCAATCATGGCGCCTTTTTTCTGGGCGTGGCTGCCCCACAGCAGAAACACCACCCCTTCCCCCTCATCGTTGACCGCTTTGATCACCTTGTCGGTAAAGGTTTCCCAACCCAGTTTGGCATGGGAGTGGGCCTTGCCCTCCTCCACCGTCAGCACCGTATTGAGCATCAACACCCCCTGCTCGGCCCAGGACTCCAGGTAACCGTGTTCGGGCGCCTGAAAGCCGGGAATGTCGCTGGCCAGCTCTTTATACATGTTGCGCAACGACGGCGGCACCCGCACGCCGGGCAGTACCGAGAAGCACAGACCATGAGCCTGATTGGGTCCGTGGTAGGGATCCTGCCCCAGCATCACCACCTTGACGCTGCCCGGTTCGGTATAGTGAAAGGCGTGAAAAATATGCTGCTGCGACGGATAGACAGCCTTGCCGGCGGCTCGTTCCTGCTCGACAAAAGACATCGCCTGCTGAAAATAAGGCTGCTGTTGCTCATGATCGATGAGCTGGTTCCAGGTCTGGGGCATGGGAATTCCGTTAACGACAAATTTGTAAGGCCGAATTTATTCGACCCCAGCGGCAGAAGCAAGCCGGGGCTGGTCGATTCAAATCGAGCCGGGACACCCATCTCTCGACGGAATAATCGAGCTGGGACACCCATCTCTCGACGGAATCAATTGAGCCTCAAATTATCCAAATTTGGGATGGGTGTCTCGTTTCGCCATCCAGATTTGAGATGGGTGTCCCTTTTCACCCCCCCTCACACTTCAATGCGCGGCCGAATAAGCCCTTCCTGCATCGCCGTGGCGACCAGGGTACCGTCCCGGGTGTAAAAATGCCCCTGCACCAGGCCGCGGCCGGCAATGGCGCGCGGGCTTTCCATAACATAAAGCACCCAGTCATCGAAGCGAAAGTCCTGATGAAACCACATGGAGTGATCGATGGTGGCCACCTGCAGTTCGCGTTCCCAGAACGAGTGGCCATGGGGCATGAGCGCCGTGGGCAGAAAGTTGAAGTCCGAGGCATAGGCCAGCAGGTATTTGTGAATGCGGGGATCGTCCGGCAAGCGGCCGTTGGCCTTGAGCCAGATATGGCGCACCGGCTCGGTTTTTTCCGGCTGCATCGGATTGACGTAATTAACTTGCCGCATCTCTATCGGCTTTTCGGCCAACAGCTTGTCTTTGAGTCGATCCGGAATAAAACGGGACAGGGCCTGGATGCGTTCACTCTCGGGTGTCAGCCCCTCGGGCCCGGCCACGTCGGGCATGGCGGCCTGATGCTCGAAACCGGCCACCGGTTGCTGAAACGAGGCGGTCATGTAGAAAATAGGCTTGCCGTATTGCAGCGCCTGCACCCGGCGGGTAGAGGTGGTTTTGCCGTCGCGGATATTTTCCACGTCGTAGATAATCGGCTTGTTGACGTCGCCCGGGCGCAAGAAGTAGGAGTGAAACGAGTGCACCGGCCGCTCCGGCTCCAGGGTATATTTGGCCGCCGCCAACGCCTGGCCCATCACCTGACCGCCAAACACGGCACCAAAGCCCAGATCCATGCTCTGGCCACGATAGAGGCCATCGTCCAGCGGCTCCAGCGCCAGCAGCGTCAATAAATTATCCAGTGCCTGACTCATGGTCTGTAACCTGTTAATTCTACGGGGCTTATACGTTAGCACAGGCAGATAATACCAGGGTAGCGGCCTCGACTACACGTACGGCTGGTGAAGAAAAGTAACAAGAAAAAAGGGCAGCCAATGATTGGCTGCCCTTCAAGGTGTCGTCGGTTTGCTCCTTAAACCTGATTGCTCCCTGCATTCCCTGACCTGACGCTTCCCGTGTCTTCCCCTTCCCGTTCCATCGGGCTGTTCCTGCATCATCCTGATATGGTGGCATCCTGCTACCAGCGCCTCCTTCCGGGAGGTATTCCCTGCCGCATCCTGCGGTTGTCCTCTTGGCCATCCGGGCCGGGTCCTGGTGCCATCCTGGCTGTCTGGCGTTCCTCGCCATCCTTTGCCGCGTTACTCCTGTAACCGCAACGTCCCTGCTCCCTGTTCCGGCTTCTTGCCGGTGATCCCTGAAGGCTTCCTGCCAGTCCACTTCCTGTGTGCCAGCTGCCTTGCTGTTGATAAACATAATACGAGATCCGCCGCCAGGCTCAATGCGCCCGGCAGTAACTTCCACTGCACACAAAACAAACAAAAAATAAAAATTCATTTCTATCAATATCTTGCATTTAATCATGAGCCGAAGCCGGTAACACAAACCGCCTTATCCTAGCGCTGATTGAGAGATCTCTTACAAGATGTAGGGGAAATGGCGTTTCGGCCGTAACAAGGGGATCGCGTCTAGTCGCACCGGCCACTCGGTTTACTGTACCGATGACACCAATCCGGATTACCGCCTGCTCGGGAATGACGGCAAAAGAGAGCCTAGAGAGCTTGGTGGGACACCCATCTTTCAACTCGCTGTCACAACCAGATTTGGGATGGGTGTCCTTTTTCATTTGGCTGCTGCGGGTGAATTTGAGGTGGGTGTCCCTTTTCGGTTTTCAGTCGTCCAAAATGAAACATGCCGGGACAAGCCCGGCATGACATACAGAGTACTGAGAGAGTACCGAGTGACGCTTTACTTCATCATCTTCGCCTTGAGGGCGGCGAAGTCGGCGGGGATGGTACCGTTGAGGGGCTCCATGGCCAGGTGCTTGGCCAGCGGACCCGGCAGCGGAATGTCCTGCCCCAGGATCTCGTCGACGTTTTCCTTGAACTTGGCCGGATGGGCGGTACAGAGGAAGATACCCACTTCGTCCTTGCCGCGTTCCTTGTTCAGCAGATCCCAGCCGATGGCACCGTGGGGCTCGCACAGATAACCCTGTTCGAACAGGCGCTTGAGGGCGTCTTTGGTCTGCTCGTCGTTAAGCGCACCGGAGGCGATGTCGGCCAGATTCCAGCCCTTGACCCGGCACAGCTCTTCCACTCGCGGCCAGTTGTTGGGACGGCTCACGTCCATGGCATTGGACAGGGTCGCCACGGTGTTTTTCGGATCCCAGCTGCCGCTTTCGAGGTAACGCGGCACCGTGTCGTTGGCGTTGGTAGCGGCCATGAAGCGTTTGACCGGCAGGCCCAGCGCCTTGGCAATCAGACCCGCGGTCAGGTTGCCGAAGTTACCGGACGGCACGGCAATCACCGCCTTGTGACGCTGCTCGGCGGGCAACTGCGCCACCGCTTCGAAGTAGTAGCAGACCTGGGCCACCAGGCGGCTGATGTTGATGGAGTTGGCGGAGTTGAGGCCGACGGCGGCTTTCAGCTCTTCGTCGTCAAACGCCTGCTTCACCAGCGCCTGACAGTCATCGAAGTCGCCCTGCACCGCATAGGTGCTGATGTTGTCACCCAGGGTGGTGAACAGTTTTTCCTGCAGCGGGCTGATCTTGCCCTCGGGATACAGGATCACCACTTCTATGTTGGGCAGACCATAGAAGGCATGGGCCACGGCGGCACCGGTGTCGCCGGAGGTGGCGGTCAGAATGGTGATCTTCTTGCCGTCTTTGCTCAGGGTCGCCAGGCACTGGGCCATGAAGCGACCGCCGAAGTCCTTGAACGCCAGGGTGGGGCCATGGAACAGTTCCAGGGCGTAGGTGTGGTCGTCTACCTTGACCAGCGGCGCCGGGAAGGTAAAGGCGTGCTCCACCATGGCGGTGAGGGTGGACTCGGGAATTTCATCGCCGATCAGATGCTGCAACACGGCCACCGATCGCGGCACCAGTGGCAGCTCCAGCAGGGCGTCGATGTTGGCGATGGGGGTCAGGTTTTCCGGAAAAAACAATCCCTGACCACGACCCAGCCCCTGCTTTACCGCACCGGCAAAATCGATGGTTTCCGCGTTATCCTTGATGTTGTACAACTTCATAATTCTGTTCCTGTTACCCGAGCGCCTTCGGCATCGATTTTACAAATATGGCAGAAGCCATCCTGATTCTGAATAAAGTGTTCGGCCAGCCAGCCTTTCAGTTTTTCGGCCTGGCTCAAGTCCTTGAGCACGCAGAACACGGTGGGGCCGCTGCCGGAGATACCGGTGGCCAGCGCGCCCATGGACGCGGCCTGCTCGCGTACCGCATCAAAGCCGGGGATGAGCTGAGCCCGATAGGGTTCGGCAATCACGTCCTTGAGCATGGCGGCGGCCACCGGCTCCTGGCCGGTGTGGCTGGCATGCACAAAGCCCGCCAGCCGACGACCGTAGGTCAGGCAGTCCTGGCGGCGATATTGCGTCGGCAGTATGCTGCGCGCCGCCGAGGTAGACACGCTGATGCCCGGGTAGCACAGCACCCAGTACCAGTCGTCGAAGCTGGGCAGGGTCTGGCTGACCACGCCGGCATCGTCCAGCACCAGCTGCATGCCGCCAAAGTGGCAGGGGGCCACGTTGTCGTAATGAATGGATCCGGAGATCTGCCCTTCCAGCTCGCCCATCAGCAGCATCAGTTCATGCTCGCTCAGCGCCTCATCGTAAAAGGCGTTCAGGGCCACGAAGGCCGCCACTATGCTGGTGGCACTGGAGCCGAGGCCCGAGCCTACCGGCATGTTTTTTTCCAGCGTCATCACCAGCGGCTTGGGGCTGACGCCCTTCTGCGCCAGCGCTTTTTCATAGGCCAGATAGCAGTCGTAGACGATATTCTGTTTGAAATCGTCCGGCAGCTTGTGGGCAAAGGCGCCAATATTGTTCAGCGCAAAGTCGCCCTCGGTGTCGGCCACCAGTACCCGGTCACCCAGCAGGGTGCCGTCCAGCGGGGCCATGGCGGCCCCCAATATATCAAAACCCACGCTCACATTGGCGGTAGAGGCAGGGGCAAACGCAACAACACTCATTTAAATCTCCTGCTTCCAGTTATGGGTGCGTAACAGGTCGGCAAACACGCCGGCGGCGGTGACATCGGCACCGGCGCCGTAGCCACGCAGTACCAGCGGAATCGGCTGATAATACTGGGTGTAGAACGCCAGCGCATTTTCACCGTCTTTTACCTTGAACAGGGGATCATCCCCGTCCACCGCCTTGATGACCACCTTGCACCGGCCATTGTCTATTTCACCCACATAACGCAGCACCTTGCCGTCGGCGGCGGCCTGGGCCACCCGCGCCTCGAAGTAACCGTTGGCTTCGGGCAAACGAGCCATGAACTGTTCGATATCGCCGCTGGCATCAAATTCCGGCGGCAGCGAGGCTTCCACTTCGATGTCTTCCAGACTCAGGTTCATACCGGCCTCGCGGGCCAGGATCAGCAGCTTGCGCGCCACATCCATGCCGCTGAGATCGTCTCGCGGATCCGGCTCGGTAAAGCCGTTTTCACGGGCAACGCGAGTGGCATCGGCAAAGCTCATGCCTTCGTCCAGCTTGCCGAAGATGTACGACATGGAGCCGGACAGAATGCCACCAAACGCCTTGAGCTGATCGCCGGCGCGGATCAGGTTTTGCAGATTTTCGATCACCGGCAGGCCGGCACCCACGTTGGTTTCGTACAGAAACTTGCGATGGGTACGCTGGGCGGCCCGGCGCAGCTGGCGGTAGTAATCCAGGCTGGCGGTGTTGGCTTTCTTATTGGGAGTGACCACGTGGAAACCGGCCGCCAGAAAATCGGCGTACTGATCGGCCACGCCGTCGCTGGAGGTACAGTCCACCAGCACCGGGTTGATCAGGTGGCTGTCTTCCACCATGCGCTGCAGACGCGGCAGGTTAAAGGTCTCGGTGGCCTGCTCCAGGCTATCGCGCCACTCGTTCAGGTTGAGGCCATCGCGGTTCAGCGCCATCTTGCGGGAGTTGGCGATACCGACCACCCGAATGCCGATATCCTGCGCTTCCAGCACCGGCTGCTGGCGACGGATTTGCTCCAAAAGCGCCGCACCCACACCGCCACAGCCCACCAGGAACACATCGATAAAGCGACGGCTGGAGAAGAAGTTCTGATGACAGGCCTTGATGGCTTCGGTGGTCTTGTTTTTGTGGATGACCGCCGAGATGGAGCGCTCGCTGGACCCCTGGGCGATGGCCACTATGTTGATGGAAGCTTCGGCCAGTGCATTGAAGAAGCGCGCCGACACGCCCTTGACGGTGCGCATGCGATCGCCCACCAAAGAGATAATCGCCAGCTCTTCGATGATGTCCAGCGGCTCCAGTAACTTGTTCTTGAACTCGAGCGCAAATTCGTCGGCGATGGCTTTTTGCGCCTTCAGCTGATCGAAACTGTGAATACATAAGCTGACGCTGTATTCCGACGAGCTCTGGGTGATCAGCACTATGCTGACCCCGGCGCGGGACACGCAAGAGAACAAACGACCGGCCATGCCGACCATGCCCTTCATGCCCGGGCCCGAGATGTTGATCATGGTCATGCCGACCAGATCGGAGATGCCCTTGACCTGCTGATCGTCGTCACTGCACTCGGGGCCAATCAGCGAGCCTTCGCCCTGGGGGTTACCGGTGTTCTTGATCAGACAGGGAATATGAAACTGGGCGATGGGCGCTATGGTCTTGGGATGCAGCACCTTGGCGCCGAAGTAGGACAGCTCCATCGCTTCTTTGTAAGACAGTTGCTTGAGCAACTTGGCATCCGGCACCAGACGCGGGTCGCAGTTGTAGACGCCGTCTACGTCGGTCCAGATTTCGCAGCATTCGGCATCCACACAGGCGGCCAGCACGGCGGCGGAGTAGTCGGAGCCGTTACGGCCCAGAATGACGGTTTCGCCCTTATCGTTACCGGCGGTGAAGCCCGGCATCAGGTAGACGCAATCGTCACGCAGGCCCTGGTCGGCAAAACGCCGGCGGGAGACTTCGATATTGACGTGGGCTTCGAGGAAGCTGCCCTCGCCCAGCAGCATGGTCTGGGGCGTAATCACTTCCACCTGCTCGCCGCGCGCCTTGAGCAGCTCGGCCATGGTGGCAATGGACAGTGCCTCGCCCCGGCTCAGAATGTGCGCCTGAGTATTGTCCGGGCATTGCTGCAACAGGCTGACGCCCTGCAGCAGGCGCGCCAGCTGACCCAGCTCGCGATCGACCCGGGCCTTGAGTTCCTGATCGTCCAGTGACGCAAAGCGTGCCTTGAGACCGTCGATAATGGCATGAAAAATCTGTTCGATTTCCTGCAGTACCGGCGCCGGATCCAGACCGCGAATGGTCTGCTCTACGACCGCCACCAGATGATTGGTTACCTTGGCCGGAGCCGACAGAACCAGTGCCACCTGCGACTGCTGCTGGTTGTTGACCACGATATCGGCGACGTTGGTAAATCGCTCGCTGTTGGCCAAAGAGGTGCCGCCAAACTTCAAGACACGCATTCATTACTCCCTGTGTAAAACTAAAAAGCGTAAAACGAAAAAGCCCGCATCGGATGGGGACGCGGGCTTTATGATTCTAATCGATTTATCGTCAGCGCATCAGCCCGCCCCAGTGCCACCAGTGGTGGTACCGGTAATAATAATGGTGGTAATGCGGCTTGCACTCGGCAACATGACGAACAACCTCTAAAAGCGAATGGCATAGCAATACCGCGCGCGCCCTGGCTTGTCAACTTTCATCTTTGGCAGACAAGGCCCGTTCCAGGTCTTTATAAAGCAGATGCAACAGATTGAGGTCCCGCTGTTCCAGCATAGGCAGCCGGTCACCCACCCACTCAGCCAGTTTTTCCTGCTGAGAAACACCGATATTTTCAAATAATTGTTCTGTTTTTTGCTGCAACACCCTTAACTGAGTGTTTTCGGTCTGAAGGTCGGATTTTTCTTCGTTTTGTTCACTCAGGCCCTGACTGAATTCATAGGCATAAAGCATGATGGCCTGGCCCAGATTCAGCGAAGGATAACTCACTTTCAGCGGCAGATAGCTGATGATATCGGCCAATGCCAGATCCTCGTTACTTAAGCCGGATTCCTCGCAGCCGAACAGCAGCGCCACTTTTTGTACGCTTTTACTGTTTACCTGGGCGATGGCCTGCTTGGGCGTCAGGTAGTAGCGATACCGTCCCCGATTTCGGGCCGTGGTGGCAATGACCAGATCCATGTCGGCCAGCGCCGGTGCCAGCTCGTCGAAATATTCGGCCTGCTCCAACACCTCCTGCGCCCCATGCGCAACCCAGTGCGCCTTGTCCTGCTCATGCACCCGGCTGTTGACCAGCCGCATTCGGCCAAAGCCCATGGTCTTCATCGCCCGCGCCGCGGCCCCGACGTTTTCGGCTCGCGCCGGCGATTTAAGTACAAAATAAAGCTGCATGCCCATCTCCCAACAAAACGGAGCATATTGTCCCACAAATCCCCCCAGGGTGGGACACCCATCTTTCAGACCCGAAACCCGCTCCCACCATGGGACACCCACTTCGAACGCTGCGCCCCCGCCATGGGACACCCACCTTAAATTGCTCGTTTTTTAATCTAAATCTATATTTAAGTTCTGCTCTCGAAATGGATAATCGCATTATGACCCGCCCACGATCCGAGCTGGTATCACCCGATGAAACACCTTATTACCACTGTATCTGCCGCTGCGTACGACGCGCCTACCTGTTCGGTGAAGACCAGCAGACCGGCCAGAATTACAGCCATCGCAAACAATGGGTACTGGATCGCCTGCGCCAGCTGCAGTCCGTGTTCACCATCGATCTGTGTGCTTATGCGGTAATGGCCAATCACTATCATCTGGTTGTTCATGTAGATACCCAGGCGGCTCTGGCACTGGATGAGACTGCGGTCGTAAGCAGGTGGCGCAAATTATTTCGTCTGCCGGTATTGGTTGAACGCTATGTAGCGGGCTCGAAGGGTTCGAACGCGGAACAAGAGGCGGCAAAAGGTATTATCGCGCTGTGGCGTGAACGCCTGGCCGATTTATCCTGGTATATGCGATGCCTGAACGAGCACATTGCCCGCAAGGCCAACCTCGAAGACGAATGCACAGGGCGGTTCTGGGAAGGCCGCTTTCATTCGCAGGCGATTCTGGATGACGCCGGCTTGCTGACCTGCATGACCTATGTCGACCTCAACCCGTTACGCGCCGGTATCGTCAAACAGCCTGAGGCGTCCGCCGATGTCTCTTTACACCAGCGGCTACAGCAATACAAAGCAAACAGTGCTTCGACATCGGCTCCCCAAAAGGCGACTTCACAACCTCATTTACTCCCATTTGTCCGCGACCTTAAAGAGGACAAACGCAAGGGGATTCCCTTCGCTCTCGGCGATTACCTGGCCATGATTGATTGGGTAGGCCGGGTTCAATGCGAGGAACAACAAGGCTACATTCACTCCGATGTACCTCCCCTACTGGACAGAATGGGGCTTGATGCCGACAGGTTTCTGACCGCAGTGAAACCACATCAACTGTCACATGGCACCGTTATCGGCCATGCCTCGGCCAGAATCGCCTACGCACAACTGCATCATCGACGATGTGTTATCGGTCCCGTTATTTCCACCTGAGTTACCAGGTTACTGTTCGGTGATGACAACCAAGTACAGCCTTGCGACCTGTACCATCTCTGCTTCCTATCCAGCCCTTCGCCCTCCCATCATTCGCCATTTATCCGACTAAATTTCGGGATTGACGGTACAGAACCGCTGTTTCCAGCAGACGGTCGATCCAGACCGTCAAAAGTGAGCCAACAAGAGCAACAAAGGGCCACAAAAGGACAGCCACTTTTCAGAGATGGGTGTCCTTTTTCACTTTTTCATTGCTGATTAATTTGAAAGCAGCACCCACCGCTCAAAATCCAGTCATCCTCAACGACTCACCGGGCTACTTGTTGTAACGTTTGAAGTGGCTGTCCTTCTTCACTTTGTCCTTTTCACTCTTCTCACAATACAGGAGTACGCATGAGCAACAATGCCAGGGACATGGCCCGAATCATCATGATTCGGTTTAATGACTTTTATCGCTGCTTTCTCGATATCACTCAGGGAGCCCAGGCCAGATTCGAGCGCAAAGACTGGCCAGGCGTTCAGCAGGCCGGGCGACAGCGTATTCGTCTGTACGACCAGCATGTGAATGAGGCTGTGCAGGCCATTCGCCATCATAACGGCGGTGGCCCCTTGAGCCAGCACCAGCTAAAAGCCATCAAACAGGCATTTAATGATCTGCTGACCGAACATGCCAATCCGGAAATTGCCGAGTCTTTTTACAACTCGGTATATCGCCGCTCCTTTCGCCATCAGAACATTCGGGCAGAAAACCTGTATGTGCACGGCTTTGTTCATCGTTCGCCTTCGCCGGATCTCAGCCCTTGTTGTAGTACCTACCCCATCAAAGCGGGGGATGTGAACAAGACCTTGCGCCAGGTGCTGCAGGCACTGCAGCTCGACGTTCCGTTTCGGGATCTGGAGCAGGACTTACAGTACCTCGACCGCTATCTGCAGCAGTTTGGTCCGGCCGAGTTAAGTCACGGCAACGCCAGCTTGACTTTTATCAAGCACCTGTTTTTTCGCAACAAGGGCGCCTACCTCATCGGCCGGCTGGAATGCGGCAACAGCTGCCTGCCCTTTATTCTGCCCATACTGCATCATGAAGAAGGCGGCCTTTATCTCGACACGCTAATCCTCTCTAACGACGACGCTTCCATTCTGTTCGGCTTCGCCCGCGCCTACTTTATGGTGTGGTGCCCGGTACCGGCGCTACTGGTGCATTTTTTGCGGCCGCTGTTGCCCAACAAGGCCGATTACGAAATCTACAACGCCATCGGCTGTCAGAAGCACGGCAAAACCGAGTTTTACCGGAGTTTTCTGCAGCAGCTGCACCACTCGCGCGATCAGTTTGTGGCGGCGCCGGGAATAAAAGGCATGGTGATGCATGTGTTCACCCTGCCCTCTTATGATGTGGTGTTCAAAATCATCAAGGACAAGTTCACGCCGCCCAAAGATGTCAGCCACGACACGGTGCGCGCCAAATACCGGCTGGTAAAACAGCACGATCGGGTGGGCCGCATGGCCGACACCATGGAATTCACCAACTTCGAGCTGCCGTTGCATCGCATCAGCCCCGAATTGCTGGCCGAGCTGCAGCAGGTCGCGCCCTCCTTGCTCACCATCAAGGACGATACCCTGATAATCCGTCATCTTTACACCGAGCGGCGCATGACCCCACTCAACATTTATCTGGAGCATGCCACCGATCAACAGGTGGTTGATGCCATCGATGAATACGCCAACGCCATCAAGCAGCTGGCGACCGCCAATATCTTTCCCGGCGACATGCTGTTCAAGAACTTCGGCGTGACCCGTCACGGCCGGGTGATTTTTTACGACTACGACGAAATTGCCTACATGACCGAGTGCAACTTTCGCGACATTCCCGAGGCCCGCTACCCGGAAGACGAGTTCAGCGCCGAGCCCTGGTATTCGGTGGCCCCCAACGACATTTTTCCCGAAGAGTTCGCCACTTTTCTGCTCAGCAGCCCGCGCATTCGCGAGGCCTTCAAGCAGCAGCACAACGATCTGTTTACCGCCGGCTACTGGCGCCAGCTACAACAGAACATCAGCGACGGAATATTCGGCGACGTTTTCCCCTACCGGCGCAAGCGTCGCTTCCGGTATTTGTACTCATAAATGAAAAAGGACACCCATCTTTGAAAGATGGGTGTCCTGTCTAAGCTGAAAGATGGGTGTCCTACGTCAGGGCTCTACGTCAGGGCTCTGAAAGATGGGTGTCCCACGTCAGTGAGGGAATGGCGGCATATCACCATTCCCTATTCCTTAATCCCCTGTCCCAGTCTTTATAATTGCGGGTGACTCAGAGCCTCGCGGGCTACCAGGATGCCGTTGATATCGGCATAGAGGTAATCACCGGGATAGATAGTAACGCCGGCAAAGGTGACCGGCACATCCACATCCCCCAGGCCGCGCTTTTCGGTCTTCATCGGGCAGGTACCCAGCGCCTTGACGCCCAGGGCCATGCTGCCGATGGCACCGGCATCGCGAATCGCACCGTTAATTACCACCCCTTCCCAGCCATTTTCTACCGCCAGCTCGGCCAACTGGTCACCCATCAACGCCCGGCGCTGCATGCCGCCGCCATCCACCACCAATACCTTGCCGGTACCCGGCGTGGCCACCAGCTCCCGCACTCGGGAGTTATCCTCGTAGCAACGCACCGTGACCACCTGACCCCAGAACACATCCTCGGCACCATAATCTCTGAACAAGAGGTCCAGTATCTTTACCTTGTCGCCGTGTTCGTCACATAAATCCGGTAATAAATCCAACATCTTGCGCTCCTTAACGTTGTAATATCGCCCATTCGCTCCCGTTTTGCCCCACATCCTAGACAAGTGCAAAGCCGGGACTTTGCCTCAGACTAGCTCACCCTCGCGCCAGCCGAAAGACAGTCGCGTTATCAGCCTTCTTTATAACATTTGGCGGTATTTGTTAAAACTTTGCTTGACCTGGATCAGACAGCCCCCTAAAACTATTTAACATTATCGACTGCAAGCTGTTGTTATGCCCCTGTTAACTGTTAAAATAAGGCAACGTTAGGTAATGGACCTCTGTTCGTCCCGTCTGTCTATTTTTTGGGCGTGAAGCAGTAACTGCATGGGATGCAAATAAAAACGGCTCAAAGAAACAGGGCCACCGGGCCTTTGTCTTACCTCCCTAAGACGGTAGCGCAAGGCAAGGAAATGATGCGGTAGCGTGAACAAGCGACACCTCCCTTCCAACGCCGGTAACTGTTGAAACTGAATTCTATTTACATCTAAAAAACAGGTAGGCTCATGCAGACTCCTCACATTCTGATCGTCGAAGACGAATTGGTTACCCGCAATACCCTGAAAGGCATTTTCGAGGCCGAAGGCTACGCCGTACTGGAAGCCACCGACGGCGAAGAAATGCACAAGGCGCTGTCAGGTAACAAGATCAATCTGGTGATCATGGACATCAACCTGCCCGGCAAAAACGGCCTGCTGCTGGCGCGCGAACTGCGTGAACAACACAACCTGGCGTTGATGTTTCTGACCGGCCGCGACAACGAAGTCGACAAGATCCTGGGCCTGGAAATCGGCGCCGACGACTACATCACCAAGCCGTTCAACCCGCGCGAACTGACCATTCGAGCCCGCAATCTGCTGAGCCGTACCATGCAGACTCCGGAAGCACAGGAAGAAGAAAAGCAGGTAGAAGCCTACCGCTTCAACGGCTGGACCCTGGACATCAACAGCCGCGCCCTGGTCAGCCCCAACGGTGAAATGTTCAAGCTGCCGCGCAGCGAATTCCGCGCCATGGTGCACTTCTGCGAAAACCCGGGTCAGATCCAGAGCCGCGCCGAGCTGTTGAAAAAAATGACCGGCCGCGAGCTCAAGCCCCACGATCGCACCGTGGACGTAACCATTCGTCGCATTCGCAAGCACTTCGAGTCCATTCCCGACACCCCGGAAATCATCGCCACCATCCACGGCGAAGGCTACCGCTTCTGCGGCGACCTGGAAGGCTGATATAAAAACCCGCTTCGGCGGGTTTTTTTATATTCTGACCGTATAGCGATCGTTAAAGACCGCCAGATTTTACCTTGCCAGCCCGTCTGAAAATCACCCATACCTCCGTTAAGGTTTTCACTCAAATCATGGTATTATCCGCGCAATTTTTTGTATTGCAGGTTTACCCTATGCCAGTCATGCCCGTTTTTGTTATCAGCCTGAAAAGAAGCCAGGATCGCAGAGACTACATTGCTACCCAGTTACAGCAGCAGGGTATCGACTTTTCTTTTTTCGATGCAGTGGATGGCAGTGACAAAAGCAACCCGCTGCTGAAGCGTTACAATTACGCCAAACGCTTGTGGCTGACCAGCGGCAAAATGCCCACCAATGGTGAAATAGGTTGTTACGCCAGTCATTACTCGCTGTGGCAAAAATGTGTAGACATGAATCAGCCGCTGGTGGTGGTGGAAGATGACGCAAAAATCTGCCCCAACGCAGAACAAACTCTGAAGAGGGTGGCCGAAAAAATTGAACAGTATGGTTGCTTACGGCTAGAAACCGTGATCAGAGGCGAAACCATCCCCATGGAGGAAGCCGATCATTACCGCATCAGCTGGATGAGTGACAACTTCGGTGGTCTACGCGCCTATGCCCTTGCACCTTGGGCGGCAAAAAAACTGCTGAATGGCTCAAAGAGCTGGTCGCTACCGGTAGACAACTACTTGGGTGCCCCTTATTTTCACGGCATGGAGTCCTACCACCTGCATCCGGATTTTGCCGAAGATACCCGTCCGTTCGAAACAACTATCCAGTTTTATGACGAGGATAAAGTACCGTTTTATCGTAAACCCAGTCGAGAATTTTATTCCGCCTATCGAAAGCTAAGGCTTTACTTACACAATAAAAAATTCAAAAAAAACCTTAACCGCACGGGCTGATTGCATGTTTAATTTTAACAAAAGCACATTGTTTACCTGGCTGGAAACTCTCTTTTTGCTGAGCCCCTTAATCTGGACGATGTTCGGATTGTTCAATGTGCCAGATGGTAAGTCGGTACTCAGCCGGCTTATACCTCTAGTTGCAATATATTGTCTGTTTCGCTTCAAAGGCGAGTGGCGTAAAAACGTCGCCATCCCCGGCTTCAAAGTGTTCAGCCTGGCCAATATCGCCTTGTTTGTATTGTTCAGCCTGCAGCATCTGCTGGGCGGAGAAGAGTTCAGTTTTGCCCGAACCCTGCTGTTGGTTCAGCTTTACTTAACTGTGCTGCCCTGGCGTAACATCGCTATGAGCCACATAACAGCTATTGTAGCTCTGGGCGCCATGTTAACCGGCGCGGGATCGGCATATGAAGTAATGGTATTGAACATAGGTAGAGCCGGAGCCTTGGCATCCAACCCTATTCCCTATGCAACATTTGCTTCTGTATTGCTGATTAGTTGCCTGTTTTTCTTGTTCACCCTTAATAACGGTAAACGCCTTAGCACCCTATATATTGCAGGTGTTGCAGGTGCCACCACCGCCATTGTTTTCAGCGGTACTCGTGGCGCCTGGCTGGCGGTACTTGTTACCTTGCTGATGCTGGCCCTGCCCTTGGCCCGCAGGGCCACACCAAAGACATTACTCGCCACCCTGATAGCCAGCAGTTTACTGGCCAGCGGAAGTATTTACGCATTGGGGGACAAGCTGGAAAGACGATACCAGCAAACCAGTGCCGAATTTACCAACATCGCCAACAATAATATGAATACCTCCATCGGCATTCGACTGCAGTTATGGCAACGAGGCTGGAGCTACATCACACAGTCTCCACTGCTGGGCACCGGTACTGCCGGTTACCTTCATAAAATAGGACAGGACAAAAACGCCGGCCTTATCACTCCGTCTGCGGCATATCAGGCAAATGCTCATTTCCATAACCAGTATATCGACACCCTGGTGCGCACCGGTGCCCTTGGTCTACTTGCTCTGCTGGCTTGGATGCTACTGCCAGCCTGGCTGTTACATAAACAAGGGCACGGCGGCTTAAGAAACTGGGCCCTGGCCAGCACCGCCATAGTGTTGATTGCCGGCCTCACCGACGTACCCTTTCATCACACCCACATCATTTACTTCTACAGCATGCTGATGGGAGTAATATTGCTAACAGCACGTAAAAACAATGTGAGGTGTGAGGTGTGAGGTGTGAGGTGTGAGGTGTGAGGTGTGAGGTGTATTATAGGGTCGCATCCTTTCGACCATAGTGCCCTTACCGCCACGCTTTAATCTGTGCCAACAGCCCATTGGTAGCACCATCATGCGTGGTCGTTACCTCATCAGAGGACAAGTCGGTTATCAAACGGGCGGCCAGTTTTTTGCCCAGCTCCACGCCCCACTGATCGAAGCTGTTAATGTTCCAGAGCACGCCCTGCACAAAGGTTTTGTGCTCATACATGGCAATTAATGCGCCCAGATTATAGGGGGTCAGCTCGTCGCACAAAATCACCGTGCTGGGGCGGTTGCCGGGCATTACCTTGTACGGCGCCAAGTGAGCAATAGCCTCGGCGCTGTGCCCTTCCACAGCCAATTCAGCTTCTACCTGCTCACGAGACTTGCCAAAGGCCATGGCCTGAGCCTGGGCCAGCATATTGGCCAGCAGCTTGCGCTGGTGCTCGGGGTACGGGTAGGCAGAGCGGGCAAAGCCAATAAACTCTGCCGGCACCACTACACTGCCCTGGTGCAGCAACTGAAAAAACGCATGCTGGCCATTGGTGCCCACCTCGCCCCACACTACCGGGCCTGAGGCATGATCAACCGGCGAGCCGGCGTTGGTTACGCCCTTGCCGTTCGACTCCATGTTCAGCTGCTGCAAAAAGGCAGGAAAACGCTTTAACTGCTGGCTGTAAGGGAATACCCCTTCGCTCTGCAGCCCCAGCACATTGATGTTCCAGATGCTGAGCAGTGCCAGCTGCACCGGAATGTTGTGTTCAAACGGCGTGGTGCGCAGGTGTTCATCCATGGCGTGAGCGCCTGCCAACAATTGCTGAAAACGCTCAAACCCCACCGCCAGTGCAATAGGAAGGCCAATGGCGGACCACAATGAAAAGCGGCCACCCACCCAGTCCCAGAAACGGAACATGTTCGCTTCATCAATACCAAAAGCCGTAACCGCCTCGGTGTTGGTGGATACCGCCACAAAATGCCGGGCAATGTGCGCCTCACAGCCACAGGCCGACAGCAGCCAAGCCCGTGCAGCGCGCGCATTGGTCATGGTTTCGTCGGTGGTAAAGGTTTTGGATGAGATCACAAACAAGGTAGTGGTCGGGTCAAGATCAGCCAGCACACTACCCAGCTGGGCGCCGTCCATATTCGATACAAAGTGCGCGCGAAGGGCCAAACCCTGATAAGGCGCCAGCGCCTCCGTGACCATAGCAGGGCCAAGATCGGAGCCGCCAATGCCAATGTTTACCACATCCGTAATGGGCTGGTCACCAAAGCCGCGCCACTCGCCCGTATGCACCCGCTCGCAAAAAGCCCGTAACCGGGCCTGCTCCGCATGCACCTGGGGCACCACGTTCTCTCCGTCCAGAATCGCACTGGCACCCTCTGGCATACGCAACGCCGTGTGCAGTGCCGCCCGCCCTTCGGTATGGTTGAACAGGTTGTCGCCAAACAAAGCCGCTATGGCCGACTCCAGCTTCATGTCTCGCGCCAGCTCGCACAACAGAGCCTGCACCTCGCTCGACCAGTGCTGGCGAGACAAGTCCACCCTCATGTGTTCGCCAAAGGCGAAACAAAAACGCGAAAACCGTGCAGGATCCTCGTCAAAGCGCTGCGCCAGGCTTATCGCCTGCTCCTGCTGTTTAAGCTCCTGTAGCGCCATAAACCGTGGCTGCCGAATTAAAGACGTCATCCCAATCCCGTTATTTATTATTAAATTTTCATTGTGAGGAGTGAGGCGTGAGGCTTGGCGTAGGGTCGAACTCATTCGACCAGCAATGTGGCAATTAGGTTGGTCCAATAAATTGGACCTTACGCCAAGCCTCACCTCTCACTCGCTATCACCACCTCCGTCCCCGGCAGCAATTCACTCAACCTGGCCTGCAACGCCGCCTTGGCACCGGCCTCACCATGGATCAACCTTATCTGTTTCGGCGCTGGCACAATACCGGTGGCGAAGTTTATCAAATCCTGCTGGCCGGCGTGGGCCGAATAACCACTCACCTGGTGCACTTGCGCGCGAATGGTGAAACGTTCGCCGTCAAGCTCCACCCAGCCTTCTTTCGGCCCGTATTCCAGAATGTCCCGCCCCGGCGTGCCCTCGGCCTGGTAACCCACAAACAGCACATCGTTGCGCGGATCATTAAGCAACGCTTTCAGATAATTCACCACCCGGCCGCCGGCGCACATGCCGGAGCCCGCCAGCACAACGCAGGGCCTGTGGGAGCGGGCCAGGTAACCCACGGCATTAAGATGATCGTTATGGGAATTCACCACGGTTAACTGCTCAAACGACAGCGGATGCCGCCCCTCGCTTACCCGCTCCCGGGCCTCTTCATTCCAGAACGGCTTAAGCTCGCGGTAAAGCTGGGTAAAATTGGCCGCCAGGGGCGAGTCTACCACCACCTCCAGCTCGTTCCAGGGCAGCCCCGGCGCCGCCTGCTCGCCACCGAATTCGGCAATCAGGCTTTCCAGCTCATAAAGCAGGTCTTGCGTGCGCCCCAGGCTAAAGGCAGGAATAAGCAAGGTGCCGCCGTCTTCTAAAGCGTGCTCCACCGCCGCCTTCAGTCGCAGGCGGCGATCAATCCGGCTTTCGTGGTTTTTATCACCATAGGTGCTTTCCAGTACCAGAACATCGCAGGCTTGTGGCGGTGCCGGTGGCACCAGCAGCGGCGAATGAGGCGCGCCCAAGTCGCCGCTGAACACCACCTGCTGCCCAGCCACCTCGCACTCCACATAGGCCGAGCCCAGAATATGCCCGGCCCGCTGCAGCCGAATAGCAATGTTACTGCCTTCCACTTGCTGCCACTGGTCGTAGGGCAAAGGCCGCAGCTTTGAAGCCAGCAGCTTGAGCACCCGGTTAACAAGCTGCTCATTACGGGTAAAACCGATTTTAAGCGCATCTTCCAGCATGGCCGGCAGCAGCAGCGCCGAAGGCTGCGAGCAATATATGGGCCCCTTGAACCCCGCCCCCAGCAAATAGGGCAAGCGGCCTACGTGATCGATATGCACATGAGTAACCACCAGCGCCTTTATATGGTCAATATCAAAGTCGATGGCCAAATCATCCCGCCGTTCGGTGCCCTGAAAAAGACCGCAGTCGATAAGAATACCGGCACCATTCACCCGCAGCTCGTGGCAAGAGCCGGTGACACTATTTACCGCTCCGTGATGCAACAGCTCAATCCCTTGCTCGCTCATCAAATCACTCCTTTACCCTGAACTTGTTCCACGCACCAGTAGGGTCCAATTTATTGGACCAACTGTAGCGGCATACCGCACTATCGGTCGAATAAATTCGACCCTACAAAATGTCACCTCACGTTTTTAGAACCCTGGCCCGCCAAATACAAAAATGCCCGCAGCTGGTTCACAACAACGGGCATCAGGTATATGAGTGAACTAAATTACAGCTCCGCACCATGCTTACACCCGGCACCATACCAGTCTCCTCCCCTTTACCTCGCGCCAGCAGAATAACAGCGGAGTGCAACGCAAGGGGAGGGTTAGGGAGGGGTTACCGCACCAAGGCCACTACCGGTTTAACGTTATCGGCTTCAGCCGCTATCGGTACCGAAGAAGCAGCCGAAAAACTCGTCTGGCTCTCCTGCCACACCAAATCGCAAATACCGTCTTGCGGATTAAACGCCGTGGGCGCATTCAGCAGCAACTGACGAATTCGAGCCTGGTTGTAGTCTTCGCAGGCAGCATCCAAATCTTTCAGCAAAATGGCCATTTCATCCCAAGGTAAATGTACCTCGTTGGCAGTACGAATACGCGGGTGCGTCGTGGGCTGCTCATTACCGCCGATCAGCAGCTCTTCATACAGTTTCTCGCCGGGGCGCAGGCCGGTAACCTGTATTTCTATATCGCCATCCGGGTGCAGCTCGTCTTTTACATCGAACCCCATCAACCGGATCATCTTGCGAGCCAGCTCGATAATGCGCACCGGCTCGCCCATATCCAGCACAAACACATCGCCGCCCCTGCCCATGGCGCCGGCCTGGATCACCAGCTGGGCCGCCTCGGGAATGGTCATGAAATAGCGGGTAATGTCTTCATGAGTAAGGGTAATAGGCCCGCCGGCGCGGATCTGCCGCTTAAACAGTGGTACCACAGAGCCAGAAGATCCCAGCACATTGCCAAAGCGCACCATGCAAAAGCGGGTGTTACTCTGGCGCAACGCCAGCCCCTGCAACACCAGCTCGGCCAGACGCTTGCTGGTGCCCATGACATTGGTGGGGCGCACGGCCTTGTCGGTGGAGATAAGCACAAAGGTTTCCACCCCGCAGTTAATGGCCGCTTCCGCCGCCCGCCAGGTGCCGAACACATTGTTGCGCACCCCTTCCACCACGTTGTATTCCACCAGCGGCACATGCTTGCAGGCGGCAGCGTGATACACGGTGTGTACGCCAAAGGCCTGCATTACCGCCTCCAGCCGGTTTTGTCGCTGCACCGAGGCCATAATGGGCACAATGCGCACATCATAACCAGCATCTCGGCACATACCGTTCAGCTCCTGATCAATTTGATACAGGGCATATTCCGACATTTCAAACAGCACCAGGGTGGCTGGGCCCTGTTGCACTATTTGCCGGCACAGCTCGGAGCCAATGGAACCACCCGCGCCGGTAACCATTATCACCTTGCTGCGAATGTTGGCGCCAATCAACTCGGGAAAAGGCTCCACCGGGTCCCGCCCGAGCAAGTCTTCCACATTCACTTCGTGCAGCTCACTCAGCTTGGCCTTGCCACTGACCAGATCGGCCATGCCGGGAATGGTGAGCATATCCACTGGCAGGGATTCAAGGCTGTCTACAATTTCGCGGCGGCGCTGGCGGCTGATGCTTGGCATGGCCAACAACAGCTTGTGAGCACCAAAGCGCTCCACCAGCCAGGGCAGTTCGGCCGGGGAATAAACCGTTAACCCCTGCAACAGGGCCTTTTGCAGGCCGGGGTTGTCGTCCACAAAGGCCACGGCGCGATATTCGCTGCCATGGCTAAGCGAAGTATTCAGCTGCCGGCCGGAAGCGCCGGCACCGTAAATAATGACGGGGGTTTTCTGCTTTTTGGTGCTCTGGTTATAGAGCGCCCGGGCCGTGGTGCGGGCACCGCCACACAGCAGCAATGCCAGAGAGGCATAAATAACCGGCACAGAGCGGGGCAAAAAGGCGTTGAAGTAATAAGCCGCCAGCACCATGGTAACGGCCGACACCGCCACCCCGCCCATCATCACCACAGTAGCGTGATGCCCCAGGTAGCGCAGCACCGCCCGGTAAAGACCAAAGCGCACAAAACACAACAGCGTAACCGGCACCATGGTTGCCAGCACCAGCCAGTGCCGGAACGAGCCCAGCAGGCTGGAGCTGTCCAGCCGCAGCAGGTAAGCCGCCCAAAACGCCAGTGAAATAAACAGCGTATCCAGCAACAAGCTGATAATGCGCTTTACCGAGCGAGGCTGTTGAAACAACCAGTGAATGGCGTTATTCATATAACTCGAACCTCGTTAGTGTTGAGTGCTGAGTGCTGAGTTTTTAGTGTTGAGTAAGCTCATTTCTTAGAGCTCGATCTTAAGTTCATTTGAGTGTTTTTTACTATGGCAGTAAGCATCTTGATAAGCTCTTCACTCTGCTCAAGCAAACTCACAACATGTGGTTGGCTTTTATCTAAATAACCTGTTTCACAAAGCAAGTTCAGCCAATATTTTGTTTCTCTGGCTTCTTTGCTGGCAATGCTCATTTTGGCAACAAAATCAGCCCTGGACTGCCCAGCCTGAGCCTCGTTCACATTAGCACCAATAGAGGTGCCAGAGCGCAACAACTGCTTGGAAAGTACATACTCTCTCTGTTCTTTCGATAAATGCTGATACAACTTAACGATGCGAACAGCAAAAACAAACGATTTATCAAGCACATTGTTCACACCACCCCCCGAGTTTGAGTTATGAATGTTGAGTGATGAGTGATGAGTGATGAGTGTTTATTTTTCACTCAATATTCACAACTAAAAACTCAACACTAATATAACTCAACACTCAACATTAAAAATTCAACACTCACCGCCGAACCCGATCGCCACTGCCCTTGCCGGACACGGTAAGCAGTATGTAACGAAAATAATCCTTAACCGACAGCGACTGGATCATTTTTTGATCCGTCTCGGCCAGCAGCTCGGGGGTGGACATGTCAATTTCATTCACCTGTGCCAGGCCGGTAATGCCGGGGCGCACATCATACACACCGTGAGCAGCTCGGGCTCTCGTCAGCTCTTCCTGATTAAACAGGCCAGGCCGTGGCCCCACCAGACTCATTTCGCCTTTCAGCACATTCCACAGCTGAGGCAGTTCATCCAGCTTGGTACGACGCAAAAAATGACCAAAGGGCGTGATGGATGATGCACTTGCCAGGTGAGACGCCACAGAAGCGGTGTCTACTTTCATGGTGCGAAACTTAACCAAAGTAAACGGCTTTTGGTGCCGCCCTACCCGCACCTGACGAAAAATGGGGGAACCAGTATCAAACAGGCCGATAAGGGTTAGCAACACCAGCACCGGAAAGCCGCATACCAACCCCAGCAATGAAAACACAATATCAAACAACCGAATCATCAAAACACCTCTTTAATCCTTGCTCCACCGACAGCGGTGGCGTCCAGCCCAATACATTACGAGCCTTTGAAATATCAACCTGCAGCGAACCCAGCAAACGCTGAGCCATGGCTTTTTTACCCAGCATGGTAGCCCCCAACTGCAGCAAACCAGCCGGCACCGGCAACAACCGGCACGGTTTGCCAGCCGCCTGGGCAACGCCACGCAACAGCTCGCTGGTAGACACATCTTCCCCGTCGCCGGCCAGAAACACCTGATTGGCCGCTGCAGGATGATCAATGCAGGAGATAATGAGGTCAACCAGATTATCTAGCGCCACCAGCGAACGCCGGTTGTGAATGGCACCCAGAGGCAAAGGCAAGCCCTTTTCAACCCAGCGCATTAAACTGCCAAAATTACCTGGTGCATTGGGGCCATAGACCAATGGCGGGCGGATAATGATAATTTCTATCTCCGTTTCACGCTGAATCTCCCACAACCCCTGCTCTGCCTCCCACTTGGACTGAGCATAAGGGTCTGCCGGATTAGACTCATCATTCTCGGTGAAAGGGCGTGTATTAAGGTTTCCATTTACACCAATAGAGCTGATAAATATAAAGCGCTTCACGCTTGAAGCAGCTGCCTGACTCGCAAGGTTGAGCGTACCGTCCACATTGACACGGCGGTATTCCGCCAGCGGGTTAGCCACTTCGTCTTTCACGATATGGGCACGAGCAGCAACATGGATGACAACTTGTTGATTGGTCAAGGCGGTTGACCAGTCAGTAGCGTTGGTAATATCACCCACTACATTTGCCGCGCAACGATCAAAACCACTGGCAGCCCGTAATGCCGCAGTAACTTTGTACTCCCCATTCTCAAGCAACTGTCCCAACAATGCTTGCCCCACAAATCCCGTTGCCCCTGTCACCAAAATATTTGTTTGTACTGTCATGGTTCAAGTAGCTCCTGATAGATATCCATATGCTGCTCCACGATTTTTTCAATTGCAAAGGCTTCCACCGCCAGCACTCTGCCAGCGAGTCCCATTTTATTGCGAAGCTCAGGATCTTCAATTAATGCCTGAATAGCATCGGCCAACGCTACAGCATCTTTTACAGGTACAAGCAAACCGGTTACGTCTGGCGTGATCGCATCTCGGCAACCTGGTACATCAGTGGTGACCACAGCACGGCCACAGGCGGCGGCTTCAACCAAACTCTTGGGCAACCCTTCACGATAGGATGGAAGGCAAATAATATTGGCCGCTGCATATTGCGCTGCAATATCCTTACGATATCCCAACAGTTCGACCGCCCCCTCAGCCGCCCACTGGTCTAATTCCTGCTGGGTCACACTGGTTGGATTACCCGGATCAGGCGAACCAATGAGGCGCATTTCAACCGACAGGCCACGCTGTTTCAATAGTCTTGCTGCATTAACAAATTCAAGCACGCCTTTATCCTTGAGCAACCTCGCGGCCATAACTACAGTAGGATTACCTTTAGGTTCAGGCACAACCGGGTACTTATCTAGAATAACGCCAGATCCGCGGATTAGGCGTGCTTGTTGTGGCGTTAACACACCAATTTCACTCAGAAAATCTTTATCATCTGGATTCTGAAATATAACTAACGAATGTTTACCTGAAAGACCAAATTTAAGCATGCGCACTACGAGCGCCTTTCTGATCTTAGCAAAAAAAGACTGTGCTAAAAAAATGGTTCCTAACCCAGCTATTGCTGCAACAATATTATTTTTACCTGCCACTCTTGCAGCAATAGAGCCATATAAGGCAGGCTTTATAGTTACCAAGTGTATTAGAACGGGTGACAATACTTTAATTAACCTATAACAACAGACTATACTGTAGGCTTCATGTATAGGGTTTTCACCACCTCTTTTGATTGGTAACTCATGATATTCAAAGCCACATTCTTTTATTATAGAAACAGCTTCTTGATCTACCTCAGTTGTTATTGAAGACGCAACATGAATTTTAAAACCAGCGTCACAAGCCTTTTTAGCAATATGAAATCGATGCGACACAAAGTACTCAGGGGCATTAACTATAAAAAGTATAATATCTGTTTTTTCAATCAAGAGGCATTTACCCCACATTCTCAATATACCAGGGCATGGCTTTGGCGATGCCGTCCATAATGCGGTATTGCGGCGCATAGCCTAGCTTGCTGACGGCCTTGCCGATATCCGCCTGCGAATGGCGCACATCACCGGCACGAAAGTCCCGGTATACCGCCCTGGCTTCATAAGGCTTGCCATTTTCAGCCAGGGCAGACTGCAGTGCGTGAAACAAATCATTCAGTGTGGTGCGGTCGCCTACGGCCACATTATACACTTCGTTTTTAGCGTCACTCGGGGCAGTGGCTGCCAGCAGGTTCATCTGTACCGTGTTTTCAATAAAGCAAAAATCACGGCTGGTTTCACCATCGCCGTTGATGAATACCTCTTCCCCTTGGATCATGCTGGCAGTCCACTTGGGGATAACCGCAGCATAGGCACCGTTGGGATCTTGCCGTTTGCCAAACACATTGAAATAACGCAGACCAATGGTATTGAAACCATAGGTTTTGGCGAACACATCCGCATACAGCTCATTCACGTATTTAGTGACCGCATAGGGAGACAACGGCTTGCCGATGTTCTCTTCCACCTTGGGCAGTGCCGGATGATCACCATAAGTTGAGCTGCTGGCGGCGTAGGTAAAACTCTTAACTTTCGCATCGCGTGCAGCCACCAGCATGTTGAGAAAACCGCTGATGTTAGTGCCATTGGTAGTGATGGGATCATTGATGGAGCGCGGCACCGAGCCGAGCGCGGCCTGATGCAGCACATAATCCACCCCGGCACAGGCCTGGTGGCAATCATCCAGGTTACGGATATCTCCCTCAATAAAGCTAAAACCAGCCCACTGCTCCGGGGTAACCAGCTGCTGCACTTCATCCAAGTTGTGTTGGTGACCGGTGGCGAAGTTGTCAAGCCCCACGACCCGCTGATTAAGCTTGAGCAGGTGTTCAAGCAGGTTGGAGCCAATAAAACCGGCAACACCGGTAATCAACCAGGTTTTGGGGCTGGCAGGGAGAGTTTCAAGCAGTTGTGAATAGGCAGTCATCATTCATGCGCCCGCTTTTTTGTTGGAAATCGGGCGTCCTTATCAGGTTTACAGAAGAGATAGTTACAGGCGCAAATCGCTGGCATCAGCAGGCAAAATATACTTCAGATCATAAATTACATGTGTGGGCTTGCACAGGTCGCGGAGCTGCCCCACACCCATTTCGGCAAACTGCTTATGCGCAACCGCCATAATCACGGCATCGTACTCCGCCGCCTTGGGCTCAGTAATGGGCTTAATGCCATATTCGTGCTCGGCTTCCTGCGGGTTGATCCAGGGATCGTAGCAGTCCACCTGTACACCATAGTCCTGCAGCTCAGCGATAATGTCTACCACCTTGGTATTGCGCAGATCCGGGCAGTTTTCCTTGAAGGTTAAACCCATTACCAACACGCGGGCACCTTCCACATGAATACGCTTTTTAAGCATGGCCTTCACCAGCTGGCTGGCCACATAGGCCCCCATGCCATCGTTCAGGCGGCGACCCGCCAGAATGATCTCAGGATGATAGCCCACAGATTGCGCCTTGTGTGTAAGGTAGTAAGGATCCACTCCAATGCAGTGGCCACCCACCAGGCCTGGGCGAAACGGCAGGAAGTTCCACTTGGTGCCGGCGGCCTTGAGCACTTCTTCAGTGTCAATACCCAGCTTGTTGAAGATCAGTGCCAGTTCGTTGATAAGACCGATGTTCACATCGCGTTGGGTGTTCTCGATCACCTTGGCCGCTTCTGCCACTCTGATGGAGCTGGCCTTGTAGGTGCCGGCGGTGATGATGGAGCTGTAAAGTTTATCAACCGTTTCAGCGACTTCCGGCGTAGAGCCAGACGTTACCTTAAGAATAGTGGTCACTCTGTGCTCTTTATCACCCGGGTTAATGCGCTCAGGGCTGTAACCACAGAAAAAATCGCGATTGAACTTGAGGCCAGAAACCGCTTCAAGCACCGGCACACAGTCTTCCTCGGTGGCCCCCGGATAAACGGTGGATTCGTAAATCACGATATCGCCCTGCTTGAGCACTTTGCCGATGGTTTCACTGGCCTTGATCAGCGGGGTGAGATCGGGTTGCTTGTGCTCATTGATGGGCGTGGGAACGGTCACGATAAACACGTTGCAGGCTTTGAGGTCATCCAGCGAGCTACTATAGGACAGGTGCTTGGCCTCTGCCAGCTCCTGATCGTCCACTTCCAGCGTGCTGTCGTGGCCCTGTTGGAGCTCAGCCAGGCGGGCGGTATTGATATCAAAGCCCAAGGTGGGGTATTGCTTGCCGAATTCTACAGCAAGGGGGAGGCCTACGTAGCCTAGACCGATGATGGCGATGTGTGTGTTTTGCATAAATTTTAAATCCAAGCGCGAGAATGAATCTGAGTTGAAGAGTTATTTGGCGTCAATCAGCGAAACATACAGAGCGTAATAACGGCGACTGATCACATCCATGGTGAAATGTTCACGAATACGGCTGGCTGCAGTCTGCCCTAGTGCCTCTCTTTCTGCAGCAGGCAGGGATACCATGGCATCAAGCTTATCAGCGAATTTGTCAGGGGATGCAGCAGGCACCACCCATTCAGGGCTGTCCAACAGATAGGCGGCATCGCCCACATCTGTGGTGATACAGGGCAAACCCACAGCCATGGCCTCGCCCAGTACGTTGGGGAAGCCTTCGGTAACGGAATGCAGGCAAAAAATATCACTGGCTTGCAGGCAAGCGGGCACATCATTGCGCTCACCCAGCAGATAAAACGCATTTGCTTGCCCGGTTGCATCGATCAAGGCCATCAGCTGCGGGTTAGAGTGCTCAAGGTCACGCCCCACCAGCATAAACCTGACATCATTGTGCTGTGCCGCGACCTTGCCTGCCGCCTCAATAAACGTTTTATGGTCTTTGACCGGGTTATACCGACCAACGGATACCATCAGCGTGCAATCGTTGCTTATACCCAGCTCACCCCGAATGCGGGAACCGTTACTGCCTATGGGCAACAATTTATCAAGCTCGAACCCGTTGGGTATCACCTGCATTTTATTCGGTGCATAGCCAACGGTTTCATGCACCTTGCGGGATGCATCTGCCGCACACACAATCACACGCGGCAATCGCCCCGACAGCCAGGCACAGAGTTTACGGATCAGCAAAGTGACCTTACTGCCGCCTTTACGAATATCGGTACTGCGGATACACCAAACAAGATTACGAATGCCAATGCTGCGGGCCGCAAGGCCACCCAACAAATCGGCATGATACATCCAGGTATGCACAACATCGGGCCGCAGCGTCTGCAGCAATTTGCGCAATTTGAAAAAAGTTGCAGGGCCTTTACTAATCGAGGACATACCCAAGCAATGAACCGCTACACCCTGCTTGGCCAACTGATCTCCCAACACTCCTTTGTCGGTCAGCGAAATTACACTATGCTCGATGCCCGGCTGTTCACGGTGCGACTCGACCAAGCGCTTGAGCATCAACTCAGCGCCGCCGACATTCAAGCCTATGATAACGTGAACAACTTTCACTGCTTTTCCAGCCACGCCTGAAACATCAAGATACTCCATAGCTTACGCGCATGATCGCGTTTACCCTGTAGGTGCTCTGACCAAACACGTCGTACAACACTAGGGGCGAAGTAGCCTTCCTGTACCAAACGCTGTTCACTCAGCAGTGCTTCAGCCCAATCCCTTAATGGACCACGTAACCACTGCCCCAGCGGGACTGAAAAGCCTTTTTTGGGGCGTTCAATCATTTCACGCGGCACGTGGCGATACAGCACTTCGCGCAGTATCCATTTACCCACGCCATCACGTATTTTCATATGTTGAGGTATTTGCCAGGCCAATTCCACAACACGGTGATCCAACAAAGGAACACGAGTCTCCAGGCTGTTGGCCATGGCTGCACGGTCAACTTTTACCAGAATGTCATCGGTCATGTACTGGCCGGCATCCATTGCCATCATCCAGTGTTCGAAGCTATCGGTTTGCGGCCATTGCTCGGGGCTACTGATCCGTGTCGGGTGTGCTTGTCCACCGATAACCAATTGATCAGGGTTATCCCAGTGACTCATTAGAACGTGATAAAACTGCTCTTTGTCTTTAGCAGGCAAAACGCGCAAAAGCTTGGCGAGCTTATCCGGTAGCGGTAACCCGGATAGCAAGCGAAATGCAATTTGCCTGAGCGGAAAAGGCAGAACCTTTAATTTTCTCCATACACGCGGCGCAAATTGATAGGGGTTGTAGCCGCCAAAGAGTTCATCGCCACCATCGCCACTGAGCGCAACCGTGACATGCTGCTTTGCCATACGGCTGACCAGAAAAGTCGGCAACTGAGAGCTATCAGCAAAAGGCTCGCAATAGATATCAGGCAAACGCGGGACCAAATCCAGGGCATCCTGCGCACTGACATACAGCTCGGAGTGATCTGTTCCCAAATGCCGCGCCACTTCTTTGGCGTAGTCTGCTTCATTGTAACCCGGCTCATCAAAGCCAATCGCAAAGGTGCGAACAGGCTGCCTGGATTGCTGCTGCATCAGTGACACGACGGTACTGCTATCCACTCCCCCACTGAGGAACGCGCCCAAAGGCACATCGGCCAGCATCTGCCCGCTTACCGCTTGGCTAATTGCTTGCTCTAACAGATCCGTTGCTTGTGCATCTGTACCGCTGAACGAATTAGCCAACCCATTCTCAACAACCTGATTCAGCCGCCAATATTCCTTGGGTTGAACGTTCGCACGCAGCTGCCCTTTTTTGATTTGCACATACTGGCCAGCAGGTAATTTCTCAATACCCTGATAAATTGTATAAGGCGCAGGAATATAGTTATGACGCAACAACAGCGACAAAGCACCACGATCAATGTCCGCATTAAAATCAGGATGCGCTTTGAGTGCTTTTAGTTCAGAACCAAACAGTAAAGTATCACCACACCAGCCCCAGTACAGCGGTTTTTCCCCTAAGCGATCGCGCGCCAGCGTCAGTTGCTGTTCTTGCTTATCCCAAAGCGCCAGGGCGAACATACCCACCGTCGCCTGCAGTGTTTGCTCGATACCCCAGGTACTGAAGCAAGCCAGAAGCGTTTCAGTATCGGAATGACCACGCCAACTTGGTACGAAGCCTTGCGCCTCAAGCTGAGCACGCAATTCAAGGTGATTGTAGATTTCACCGTTGAACGCTATGACAAAACGGTCACAAACTGATGCCATGGGCTGATGTCCAGCGCGGGATAGATCGACTATGGCAAGTCGTGTGTGTGTAAGACCAACCCCCCGAACTTCATCCGACCAGTCGCCTCGTTCATTAGGACCACGGTGATTTAATGAAGATTCCATCCTATCAAGTATAAGACTTGTTTTGTGTGGATAATTTTCTTTCTTAGATAACAAAAAATAACCAGAAAAACCACACATCTAATTAACCTTTAAGCTTTTAATAGAGTTCAAAACACCACACTCCCTAGCAGGGCAAGATTACGAAAGCCCCAGCCCTGACAGGACTTGCGACAGGTAATCGGTATTGCGACTGGCCCGCTTCTGTTTGCGTTTGATGCCAGCCTTGAAGCTGGTATCACTGTTCAGGGCGTTGAATGCCATGTGACGAATGGCTGCCATGTTTTCACCTGCCTGCTCTCGGCGAATGCGGCAGTCATCTTCCCGCATGCCCACGTCCAGCCGCCAGTGCAACTGCGACTCGATTGACCAGTGTGAGCGAGTAGCCTCCAGCATTTCCTTCGGCGACAGCTGCGCCGAGCTAATGTAGTAGCGCACCGTAATATCCAGCTCTTTCAACGGCTGGCCACGCTCTTCCCGGATTGTCCCTACTATTCCCAGCGTTTTCAGTGCTGGCCACTCATATTCGAGATCACCCAGGATGGACAAATCTTCCACCACCAGGCTCAGCCGGGTTTCCTTCCGACCATGGCCGACTTCCTGAATGCTGTAACCGTTGGCGTCTTCCTGCTGGAACATGTCCATACGGAAGTAATCGTTGAAGGCAGCTTCCAAGCTGGGTTGATTACCTTTCACGGCCAGCAGGTAGTCAGCCCCCTTGTCGAGGATCTTTTTGGCTATCGCACGCTGACAGCCCATGGCATCGATGGTGACCAGGCAGCCACGAATGCTCAGCAGCCCCAGTAACTCAGGAATCGCGGTGATCTCATTGGACTTCTCACTGGTTTTCACCTGCCCCAGCACCACCTGATTGGCTGCACTGAAGGCAGACACCATGTGAATGGCCCCTTTACGTTTGCCCTTGTCATAGCTGCGCCGCAGGGTTTTGCCATCGATGGCAATCACTTCGCCCTCGGTCACGTCGTAGCAAGCCTGCATCCAGGACGCAAAGCTCTTCTGCAACTGCTTGGCCGACAGCATGCCCATCACTCGGGCAATGGTGTCATGCACCGGCACACCGTTCTCAAAATCACCATACTGGCGCAGCCAGTCGAGATGATCATGCCCGAAATCCTCGATGTCTTCCCAACCTTCTGCGCCGCCGATAACCGCCGCGACAGTCAGAAACAGGATATCCGCGAGCTTGTGCTCGATTTTCCACTGCTGACGTGGGTCTCTGATGATGGAAAGGTGGTCCAAAAGGCTGAGTTCATTCATGGCGATGATCTGCTGTTGAAAAGACAGCATATGATCACAGGGAGATCGGATCGTCAAAGCGATCCTTGAAAATCGACATTTTTCTTCAAAAAACGTGCGTTCCAGTGTACAAAGTGGTAGCTAGTATTCTAATTTTTACCCATCCGAGAGCCTTGCCACGCAAGAATTTTTCATGGTCTTCCCCTGGATCAACAACGCTCGTATCAAGCCATTCTGAGTGAACAGATGCATAATAATCATCCCATTGGGACTCGGCCTATAATCTTTGCTGGATTACCAGCGACAATCATATTATTTTCAACATCTTTAGTCACAACAGCACCCGCAGCTACTATTGCTCTATTGCCAATTGAAACTCCTGGCAATATAACAGCTCTAGCTCCAATCCATACATCATCACCAATAAAAACACTTTTTACACTTTGATTTTGCTCTCTCAGTAAAACATTTGGATCTTTATATTCATGCCCTCCCGTTAGTATCATAACTTGGGGACCAATCATAACATCATCACCGATTATCACCTCACCAAGTGTTGTAATATATGTACCCTCCCCCAGTCCTGAGTTTTTCCCTATGCTTACATTAGCACCACGACCGAAGTGAACACCTTTTGCTATATTTACATTACAACCTTGACTTCTAAATATATACCCACAGCAAAACCGCCTTAATGAAACACCAAGCTTTGTAAACGAAGCAGATGGCAATTTATTTGCAACGCCATAATAAAAAAATAAAGCCATATATCTAAACAATATCATCAGACGCACCATATAGAAATACTAACAAACCTTATAAAATTTCAATCGGCCAGAAAACACCATAAATAAGAAAAGAATTATATAAACAAGACTCCATTGAACAAACAAAGCCGGATCACTGTTTAAAAATAAAAATGGCATATATAATAAAAAAACAACACTAATAGCTATTGTAAATGGTGACTTAGAATAAGACATTGTGTTTGTTATCGTGGAGTCTATAAATTTAACTAAAAACCCGAGAAAAAAACCATAAACCAACAGAAATAAAACCCCGCCCTGATACAAAGAAAAAGCGATAACCCCTGGTGGCACCTCACTATCCCAAACCCCTCTTATTAAATATGTATTATAATAAGAGATGGAATCAACACCATCCATACCAATAAGTTTAAAAGGTTTTAAAATCCATAATAACAAGTCGGAAAAATAACGGCTTCCTATAGCATTACTATCAAGAATTACTTTCACACTCATATACTGGTGCGAGTACTCTTTAACAATTCCATCAAGAAAACTAATCTTACCTAAAGCTTCAGAAAAACTAAGGCCATTATCATTAAAAATTTGAAACAAAAAAACCTTACCAAACAAGCCTATAAAAATAGAAACAAAAAAAACAACTATCGAAATCTTAACTGGAAATTTATCATTCACCAAGTTATAGGAAAAAAGAAACAACATTAAAAACATTATAAGCCCCCCTCTGCCACCATCAACAAACAATTTGAAGAGGGTAAAAACCAATAAAATAAAAAAACAAACTTTAACAAAAAATATTTTTTTACCCCGCCCCTTGCCCATATTAATTAAAGCATAAAGAGCAGCTAAAACAATAAGACTATAATATGAAAACATGTTAATGAACGAAGCGAGATAACTTTTATTCTCTACATAACCACTTCTTATTCTTGAACTGTTCTCTAAAACAAATTGAATCCCACCATACATAGCAATAAATATGAAAAAACAAACCAACATAATAAAAGTCAAACCGACATAATATTTTACTTCAGCATTACGATAAAAAGAAAAATAAATAGATGACGATGTGGTAAACTTATAGCCAGAAATAAAAGAAACAAAAAAAACAAAAAAAATCAGGAAACTCTCAAAATAAAAAGTTCCCAAAAGTTCATAACTGAAGGCGCTAGAAATACCTAAATGATTGGTTTCAATATATAACGGCACAAACACATAAACAAAAGAAAGCTTAAGTAACATATGTTCGTACAGAAGAAGCTTCTTCCTAAGAGCAACTCTTTTATAAATATAAAAAGCTATAACAAAGAGAAATAGGACTCCAAAGATCCAATATGCCATATATTAAATCAACCCAACTTATGCATGATGATATTAAATATCACAAAAGGATTATTTTTTAATGAAGAAAATAACAACTCAAAAAATCTGACCATCTTATTATTTATCAAAGCCTGCTTTGCCATTAAAAGTTCATCCTCGGCCAGTTTACTATCTACTTCCTTTTTGAATTTACAAGCCGTTAACAAGTTAACCCCTTTATAAAGAGCATAGGTATTACGAAGATAACTTTCAAAACAAAGCCTTGTCTTGGTAACACCTCCATCATGCTCTCTATAAACCCCCATAGCCTCATCTGAAAAAAAACACAACCCTTTGCTAGCATTAAATAACGCTATAGCTTTATCACCACTTCTAATTGGACCATCAAAATAGTCTAAAAAATCAACAAATTCATTTCTGCAAAATATACTTAGTGTAGGTATAAATTGATTCTTCAGAACACTTTTAAAATCATGAGTCCCAAATCTCACTTTACTATATTTAGATTTAGCTTTTTTATTACATGTTGAATCAAGAATATCTACCAAATGTGTGTGCATCTGATATTCCAGATTATTTTCTAAAAAAGAATATTGCTTCTGCAGTTTATTGCAATCAGTCCAGAAGTCATCGCCTTCACACAATGCTATATATTTACCTTTTGATATAGGAAAAAGAAACCTAGGCGCTATAAGTCGAACTCCTTTAGAATATTGATTTTCCTCTTGAACTATCAATCTAATTATCTTCGGATATTTTTCCGCATACATCCTTATCACATCAATTGCACCATCAATTGAGGCATCATCATGTATTAACACCTCAAATGGAAATTCAGTTTTTTGCATTAGGAAACTACTAATTGCTTGACCTACATAATCTTTATGGTTGTAAGTAATGCAGCAAATACTAACTATAGGCTTATTTATATCACCTTTCCAGTTAGAAATTATTTCATCTTCGGTTGGCGAGGAACACAAATGAGCCCCCTCTAAATAAAGCTGAGCATTGTTAAACAAGGACTTTCCTCCTAATAACATCGCGCATGGATACGCCCATCGCTAAGCTTACGGCCATCAAGGTTGTTCCTACAAGCCATGCAAACTGAACAAATCGTGAACTATCGGCTGCTGGAAAATTGAAACTGGTTAAAGCCCAGACGGCTACCGCTGCGAAGATAACCCCAGGTAACACATCCTGTATCAGCCATTTAAAATGAAGCCCTGGTGCAAATCTGTGGTGAATGAAAGGTACCCATGCTACTAATGATAATATTCTGAAGCCCATCCAGATCCACGCTACGCCGATCGCACCATATTCAAAGGCCGCATAAAAAATAAGGGGAATGTTAATAATAATAGACGCCGTGTTATAGGCCACATGGTACTTAAGTAAACCGTAGGCGTATTGGAGGTAATACTGAAAGGAAATAATCGTCAGCAGACCACTACCAATAACAAACAGAGGTAAGATAGGTGCCGTCCATTTGGCAGCCTCCATATCTCCGGTCCAGACATACACGACTGTCTTGGGCAGCATGGCGATCACCAGTGTCACTGGCGCAATAACCGATATAACAAAACGGGTTGATCCCCTGTATAGCTCGAGCATGACCTCATCCTTTCCATCAGCCAGCAACGCAGTCATTCTTGGTAATATGGCTTTACTTACAGGGCCAGCAAGTAGTATTACTCCCGATGAGATAGTCGCTATAAGCGTGAAATAGCCGTATTCCCCTAACGTCAGCACCTTGGAGAGCAGAAGCTTATCCAACTGGGAAAGCAGCACCCAGATAACACCAGTGTAGCCGATACTTAGTGCAAACGGGGCAATTCTTTTCAGCTCCTTCCAAGAAAACCGTGCACTATTTAATACGCCGCAAGGCATTAACCGCCGAAGCTTTCTACGGATGAGAAAAACCTCAATAAGCACTACAGAGAGTTGAAAGTAGAAAAAGATCAGGATGTCGCCTTTTGTCCAGATCATCAGTAACAAAGAACCCGGGAAACGCAGGGTATTAATAAAAACATCTACCAGGCTCATCCAAACCTGCATCTCGTAGGCGTTTATTCCACTACGGTTTATTGATGACACCCAGCGGACACTAACAATCACGGCTATAATACCAATAGCCGTTGAAACCATAGAAGCTTCAAGTACTTCAAACGTCAACCAGTCAGAAGCTACCCATTCTCGTGACATAAAAAGTCCTGCCCCGACCAGTAACGCCATGAAAATAAAGGTAACTTCAAGGCTATTAACCACGGTTACTAGCCGAGCACCTTCTGATGGCTCACCTTTAAGCCGTGCAATTTCCCTAGACAGCGTTGGAGTCATCCCAAGATCCAGTAAGCTCATCCAGGCCTGAATCAACGTGAAGAAACCGACTAATCCATAAGCCTCTGCCCCCATGTGCTGAAGGTAAAAGGGAAGAATGAGAATGCCGATAAGACTTGTATATAACTGGCCGATATAATTGAATATTATATTTTTTTTTACTGAGGACACTTTAACTACCAACTTTAAAAGTTAATTTCCCGTCAAATATATTATGTATTTTCTTATTTTTCATATATCTCTACCTAAATAGCTACTTCTAATTCTGCTACATCGACCAGGGCAAGATTACACGCCCCCAGTCCTGACAGGACTTGTGACAGGTAGTCGGTATTACGACTCGCCCGTTTCTGTTTACGCTTAATGCCAGCCTTGAAGCTGGTATCACTGTTCAGGGTGTTGAACGCCATGTGAAGTATCGCTACCATGTTTTCACCGGCCTGTTCACGGCGAATACGGCAATCATCTTCCCGCATGCCTACGTCCAGCAGCCAGTGCAACTTAGACTCGATTGACCAGTACGAGTGGGTGGCTTCCAGCATTTCCTTGGGAGACAGCTATGCTGAGCTGATGTAGTAACGCACTTTCATATCCAGTTCTTTCACTGGTTGGTTACGCTCTTCCCGGATCGCAGCCACAATCCCCAAGGTTTTCAGCTCCGGCCACTCATAGGCCCCCAGGATAGAAAGATCTTCCACCACCAAGCTCAGCCGGGTTTCCTTCCGACCATGGCCAACTTCCTGGATGCTATAGCCGTTGGTGTCTTCCTGCTGGAACATTTCCAGCCGGAAGTAATCGTTGAAGGCGGCTTCCAGGCTGGGCTGATTACCTTTCACGACAAGCATGTAGTCAGCACCCTTGTCGAGCACCTTTTTAGCTATCGCTCGCTGACAGCCCATGGTATCGATGGTGATCAGACAACCCCGAATGCTCAACAGCTCCAGCAATCCAGGATTGGCGGTGATCTCATTAGTATTCTGTTTCAATCAAAATACATCCACGGGATCAGCCCGCACACCACGATCCCATAAACCAGCGCCAGTGGTAACCCGGTGCGCATATAGTCCATATAACGGTAATTACCGGCGCTGTATACCATCAGGTTGGTCTGGTAGCCGTAAGGAGTCAGAAATGATGCACTGGCGGCAAACGCAGTGGCCAGCAGCAGGGGTTTGGCATCTACCTGATATTGCTCGGCTATGGCTATGCCGATGGGGAATGCCAGTGCAGCGGCGGCATTATTGGTAATCAGCTCAGTCAGCAGCCAGGTGGTGAAATACAGCCCTACCAGAGCACCCCATACTCCCCATTGTTCAAACAGCGCCACAATATATGTGGCCATGCTGTTTGCCAGCCCGGAGTTCAGCATGGCCTGAGCGACACCTAGGGCACAGCCAATGATGAGCGCAAGCTCTACCGGTGCTCGCCGGCGAATTTCCGATGCAGATAATACGCCAAATGCAAGATAGGCCAACAACAGCAGCAACATGGCGTCCAAGAGGCTGAGTACATTGGCAGCAGCCAGCAACAGTGCTGAAAAGAACCCCGCTACTGTACAAGCACCACGCCATCCATTGCTCTGCTTGTTATCTGCCACACCACTGACCATAACAAAGTTGCGGGCAATATTGGGCCTGGCATTAAAGTCGTCTCCAACCGCCAGCACCAATACATCCCCCGGGCGTAATGCCAGATTGCCCAACCCTCCTGCCAGCCGTTGGCTGCCCCGGCGCACCGCCACCACGGCGGCGTCGAACTGGCTGCGAAAGGCCGCATCCCGAATGGTGCCGTTAACCAGAGTTGAAGACGGGCTTAACACCACTTCTACCAGATTACGCTGCAGCAAGCGGGATGGAGTATGAGCAAGTTCAAGGCCGGGTAGTGCCAGCAGTTTATGCACTTCGGCCATATTGCCGGAAAACACCAGTCGGTCTTCCGCCTGCAATATTTCGGTGGGCTTTACGGGTGAGATCAGGCTTCCGTTTCGCACCAGTTCAACCAGAAACAAGTCTTCAAGTTGTCTTAGCCCGGCCTCGGCCACGGTTTTTCCTGCCACGGGTGCGCCGGCGCACAGTCTGAACTCGGTAAAGTAATGCGCCTTGCTGCTGTGCTCCGATACACCATTTTCAGGCAGCAGCTTGTAGCACAGCAGCACCGCCAGCAGGCCGGCCACAAATACCGGAGCACCCACCAGAGTAAAATCAAAAAACGAAAATCCCGGCAGGCCGGCATTTCTGGCCAGGCCATCAATAATCAGGTTGGTTGAGGTGCCCACCAGTGTCAGCACACCGCCCAGAATGGCGGCATAAGACAGCGGGATCAACAAGCGGCTGGGTGCTATTGCCTTGTTACGCTTTATCGGCCCCATCAGGGTAGCCACCACGGCCGTGTTGTTGGTAACGGAAGACAACAGCCCAGCCCCGCTCATCAGCTTTAGCAGCACAGTGCGTTCACTGCCCTTCAGCAGCCAGCCGGCCAGGCCATGCACCAGACTGGTTTTCTCCAGTGCCAGTGAAGCGATCAACAGCAGAAAGAGGCTGGCCAGTGATTCATTCACAAAGTTCAGCAACAGCTGCTCTTTGCTGAGCAGACCACCGAAGTAAAAAATCAGCACGGCACCGCCAAAGGCATACAGCGGCCTGATGCGGGTAAACACCAGCGTACCAATCAGGCCGGTCAGCACACAGGCAACAACAGCTGCATTCATTCAGCAACAAAGCCCGACAAAATCCCCTTTTCTCTCAGTAAATTGATCACCGCGTCGGCGGCCTCATCGGCACTCAGACTGGTGGTGTCGAGGCGAATTTCCGGGTTTTCGGGCTGCTCATAGGCAGAGTCGATGCCGGTGAAGTTCTTCAGCTCGCCGCGGCGGGCTTTTTTATACAGCCCTTTCACATCGCGCTCTTCCGCCACATTGAGCGGGGTATCCACGTGCACTTCAATGAATTCACCGTCATCCAGCATTTCCCGGGCCAGGCGGCGCTCGGCGCGGAACGGTGAGATAAAGGCAGTGAGTACCAGCAGGCCGGCGTCGACCATCAGCTTCGATACTTCCGCCACCCGGCGAATGTTCTCCACCCGGTCGGCATCGGTAAAGCCCAGATCCTTGTTCAGGCCGTGGCGCACGTTGTCGCCGTCCAGCAGGTAGGTGTGGTTACCCTGAGCGTGCAGCTTTTTCTCCACCAGGTTGGCAATGGTGGACTTGCCGGCACCAGACAGGCCGGTAAACCACAGCACCGCCGGCTTCTGGTTTTTGGCAAGGGCGCGGGCGTCCTTGTTCACATCCACATGCTGCATGTGAATGTTCTGGCTGCGGCGCAGGGAGAAATTCAGCATGCCGGCGGCCACGGTATTGTTGCTCAGGCGGTCAATCAGAATAAAGCCGCCGGTGTCTTTGTTGCTCTGATAGTCATCAAAGGCAATGGCCCGGTCCAGACTGATGTTGCACACTGCAATGCCGTTCAAATCCAGCTTCTTGGCGGCCACATGCTCCAGAGTGTTCACGTTGACCTGATATTTAATATCGGTAATAGACGCGGTGACCGTTTTGGTGCCGATTTTCAGCAGATAGGGGCGGCCCGGCAGCATGGCGTCTTCGTGCATCCACACCAGGGTGGATTCAAACTGATCGGCGGTTTCCACCGGCACCTCGGCGGTGGAGATCACATCCCCCCGGGAGATGTCGATTTCATCTTTCAGGGTCAGGGTCACCGACTGACCGGCCACCGCTTCGGGCAGCTCGCCGCCGTGCACTACGATGCGGTCGACGGTGCTTTCCTTGCCGGAAGGCAGCACGCGAATGCGATCGCCGGGCTTGACCACGCCGCTGGCGATGGTGCCGGCAAAGCCGCGGAAGTCCAGGTTGGGGCGGTTTACCCACTGCACCGGCAGACGGAACGGCGCGCGCTGCATGCGGGTGTCGTCCACTTCCACGGTTTCCAGATAGCCCATCAGGGTGGTGCCGTGGTACCAGGTCATGTTCGGGCTGGGCTCAACGATGTTGTCGCCCTTGAAGGCGGACAGCGGAATGTAGGTGATGCTCTCCAGGTTCAGCTGTTCAGCGAACTGGGCGTAGTCTTCCTTGATGCTGTTGAAGGTGTCTTCGGAGTAATCCACCAGGTCCATCTTGTTGATGGCCACCACCACGTGGCGAATACCCAGCAGAGACATCAGGTAGCTGTGGCGACGGGTCTGGGTGAGGATGCCCTTGCGCGCGTCGACCATCAGAATGGCGGCATCGGCGGTAGAAGCACCGGTCACCATGTTGCGGGTGTACTGCTCGTGTCCGGGGGTGTCGGCCACGATGAACTTGCGCTTGTCGGTGGAGAAGAAACGGTAGGCCACGTCGATGGTGATGCCCTGCTCGCGCTCGGCGGCCAGGCCGTCGACCAGCAGCGCGAAGTCGATGTCTTCACCCTGAGTGCCGTACTTTTTCGAGTCGGCTTCCATGGCGGCGAGCTGATCTTCAAACAGCATCTTGGATTCAAACAGCAGGCGGCCGATCAGGGTGCTCTTGCCGTCGTCCACGCTGCCGCAGGTGATGAAGCGCAGCAGGCTCTTGTGCTCGTGTTGTTGCAGGTATTGCTCGATATCGGAGGCGATGAGATCGGATTGGTGCGCCATCAGAAGTAGCCCTCTTGTTTTTTCTTTTCCATGGATGCGGCGGAGTCGTGGTCGATCATGCGGCCCTGACGCTCCGAGGTCTTGGTCAGCAGCATCTCCTGAATAATGGCGGGCAGGGTATCGGCCTCGGACTCGACGGCGCCGGTGAGCGGGTAGCAGCCGAGGGTACGGAAGCGCACGTGCTTCATCATGGGCACTTCGCCGTCTTTCAGCGGCATGCGCTCGTCATCCACCATGATGAGGGTACCGTCGCGCTCGACCACCGGACGCTGGGCGGCGTAGTACAGGGGCACGATGGGAATGTTTTCCAGGTGAATGTACTGCCAGATGTCGAGCTCGGTCCAGTTGGACAGCGGGAACACGCGAATGGACTCGCCCTTGTGCTTGCGGGCGTTGTACTGCTTCCACAGCTCGGGACGCTGGTTTTTCGGATCCCAGCGGTGCTGCTCGGTACGGAAGGAGAAAATACGCTCCTTGGCGCGGGACTTTTCCTCGTCGCGGCGGGCACCGCCAAAGGCGGCGTCAAAGCCGTACTTGTCGAGGGCCTGCTTGAGGCCTTCGGTCTTGGTGATGTCGGTATGAATGGCGGAGCCGTGGGTGAAGGGGTTGATGTCCTTCTCAATGGCTTCCGGGTTGACGTGCACCAGCAGCTCCATGCCCAGCTTCTTGGCCATGTGATCGCGGAACTCGTACATTTCACGGAATTTCCAGCGGGTGTCCACATGCAGCAGCGGAAAGGGCGGTACCGAGGGGTAGAAGGCCTTCATCGCCAGGTGCAGCATGACCGCGCTGTCCTTGCCGATGGAGTAGAGCATGACCGGGTTGTCGGCCTCGGCCACCACTTCCCGCATGATGTGAATACTTTCGGCTTCCAGCCGTTGCAGGTGCGTCAGATTCATAACAGAAATCCAGATTAAAAAACAAAAGAAAAATTAAAAGCTAAACCTCAAGATATCTTTTTATAGCAAACTTAAAAACTTAGCAAAACTAGACTGGCTGACAGCATAAATAAGGTACAGACTCCTCTACTCATAAACACACTGGCAACATTTCAGAAAACACCAACACCTATTTCATTATTTAAAAAACTCATTTAATGCTGTAACTCGCAGTTTATATCAAAGTAAAAGAGAGTTAGCTCTCCCATTTGTGATATGCCCGTTCAGCTTCTGCCTGCGTGTATTCTTTCAAGCGCCAGCGGTTGGTGCTGGAGAAGCTTGCTTCACCTGTATATGCAGGGATCTTATCTTCGCTTATTCCACCCTGTTCAACCAGGCGGCGGGTAATTTCGTTGTAGTAGTGTTCAGGGCGCTGACAGAAGTCCTCATATTGCACCACCACCTTTTTATGCTCTGATAAGTCAAAGATAATCTGCTCTACCGAACGATGGATAATTTCTATTATTCTTTTAAATATTATAATTAAGAATAACTTCCCGGGTGCTTTTTATCTACAAATTGCTTTTATAAGTAAACTTACTTGAGCATCAGGGCAAGATTACGAAGAACCGGGCCAAATAAGGGCTTTCAGCTACTTCCTGACAACCAAATCATGTTGAAAGTGTTCTTTTTAGAGCTTTTTCTGTCCATAAACTGCTCATAACGGTGAATCGCAAGGAATTCTAAAACTTTTGCCCCTTTGGGGTCCTAATTTGGAAGCGATATTTCTCGCAAACCCAGTAAATCCGCAGGCTTTCGTAATCTTGCCCTGACTTGAGCATCCATGCTCAAGTAAGTCATTCAAGAAATTATGAAGTCTACAATTTTTTTCGGTGTATCCAGCTCATCGGCCTGATCATCCGAGATTGTCACTTCCGCTGCTTCGGCTACATCCATGATCAACAACATAAGCTCTAATGAATCAACCCCCAGGTCGACTAATTTTTGGTCCATTTTACTTTCGGACATCTGTAGCCCTAAAACATTTTTCTCCAGTTTAGAGTTAACAATCTTTATAGCTTCTTCACGGTTCATATTTTTACCTTTTATTTTTCATTTTACATATTTATAAATTGCTGTGCCCCAGGACAACCCCACGCCAAACCCTGACATAAGAATCACCTGTGGCAAATTATCAATCTCTTGTTCCAACAGCAACGGGATAGATGAAGAAACTGTATTACCTGTTTCAGACAGTTTTATAGGGGCTTTTTCAGCTGGAATTCCTGCTCTCTGGATGGTGTTTTCCAACATAAAACGACTTCCCTGATGCAGAAGAAAAAGCTCAATATCATCTGCCTCCAACTCTGCACTTTCCAGCACCTTCTTAATCTGTTTAGGTACGTCTTGCAAAGCAAAATTAAAAACAGCTCTACCATTCATTTCAAGAAGGTTATTATTTTTCTTCAGTGCCTCACTACCCGCTCCTTTGGTAGAGAACTTGGCGCTAGACAAGGTATAGCGAGGCGTATCACTGACCAGTGTCACTGAAGCCGCATCGCCGAAGAGCAAGCAGGTGTTTTTATCTTCTGGATTCAGAATTCGGGAGTAAGGATCACAAGTGAAAAGCAGACCTTTTTTCATACCATTTACTGCCATAAAAGACTGGATAACACTCAACCCATACACGTATCCAGAACAGCCCAAGCCAATATCGAAACAAGCACAGTCTTCAGATAAGTCTAGCTCAGCATGAATCAGCGCAGAGTTATGAGGTAATCCGCCTTTATCCGGATTTTGGGTACATAAAACCACACATTCAATTTCGGCCGGATCAATGTTTTCTTTTTCACATAATCTCTTGAAAGCTGCCACGCTTGCACTGACGACTGAATCCTCAGCCTCAAACCTCGGCAGTGTAGAGACTCCAATTTTCTGCTCCACAAACTCGCGCTCTGTCTCAAATTTCTCCGCTTGCAGCAAGTTGTCAACCCGCCCCCTCGGAAGATAACTGGCGACAGACTGGATTCCTAGCATAGCTGTTCGTCTGGGTGCTGAGTTTGTCATGAGAAGTACATATCTCCAATTTTCTGGTCATTAACCAGTACATCACTGCATGTCAGGCGAGCTCCTACCTGTTTGGTAATACGAAGCTCTACCTTATGTGGGACAGGAATGGGAAAACAACCATCATATCGAGAGAACACCCATTTTTTTGTATCATCAATACATGCCTGGTGCATCTTTTTACAGAGTGACACCAACAGTTCAATTAGATCCCCGTGATGAGGGTTTTCTTGCACAATACTCTTTTCCCCCAACACTGCCCCTCTGAAAACTTCTTTCTCATCAAACTCTTGCCGATCTGCTATCTCAACATCTGTCGCTTCATTAACACATAACGTAATAGTAACACCATTACTGCTGGTAATTTCTCCAATTACAGAGTCTTCTGTAGTTGGTATTCGTTCCTCCAAGGTACAGAGAGGGTTATGAATCATCTTTTTAAAATAAACATTGATCTTACCTTCAGCCAGGCCTCGTTGATCTGCCGACTGCACCAGCGCATTAAACAGACTAGTGCCCTGGACATAACTTCTGCTGCCTTTAAAAACAAACTTCAGCATTTCAGACATGAAGACTCCTAAATTATCGCTTTGGACCGGTTTTCAAGCCAACCATTCGCTTGGCGGGGTTCCCGAACATCGCATGCCTTGCATCGACACTTTTGACCACGACACTCCCCATGCCCAGTGAAGCTTTTTCTCCAATCACCAGGTTATCGCGAATAGTCACCCCCATCGCTATGGTGGCACCGGCATTAACCGTCGTGTGCCCGCCCAGCAAAGTACCAACCGACATCCAAACACCATCGTCCACCACCGCACCGTGACCAATGTTACACAGGTTGCCAATAATAACCTCATTGCCAATAAATGTTGGCGTCAAGATACCTCCAGCAACGACGGCATTAGCCCCTATCTCGGTATGATCACCAATAAATACTCCCGCCACATGTGGAAATTTAAGTAGCCGACCATCTTCGGCCCGGTAGACAGTGACACCATCACTGCCAATCACCACATTTTCCCGAACGACTGTATTTTCGCCTATACGAGTCCCCGCTTTCAAAACAGCACCAGCACAGATGATACTACCGGCTCCGACTTCGACTCCCGGCTCAATGACTGCGCTGCTTGCCACCTGAGCATCGTTTGATATAGTTGCTACTTTAGTGAAACCACGGCGATGGGCATCGAAACCTTCGGACTCAACCAGCCATTCCAATACTTCTATGAACGCAGCTCTTGGGTCAGGCACCTTGCAGAACTGATTAGATCCCTGAACCGTCTCATTCGGAATCTCGTCAATCAGGACTAACGACTCACTCAATGGCTTGCTTTTAGAAAACAGTTCCTGTGTAGAAAAAACTAACTGCCTACGGCCCCCGCTGCGCGAATCACAAGTACCTTCTAATAACACTTCGAGAAAACCGGCAAGTTTTGCTTCAAAAGAATACTTTTTCTCAAGGAAAGAAATTATTTGAGAAGAGGAAACTGGATTCCTGAAGAAGGCACCAAACGATGAAGCTTTCATTTATATACCCTCCATAACTTTTTCTGAAATACCGTCAACCTCTTTAGTGCTCAACCCAAAGTAAATCGGCAGGCATAATATCCGGCTGGCAATATCTTTTGAAATAGGTTGTTCTTGTTTACTCTCCAAGAAACCCATCGAATCCAGTGACGGATAAAAATATCGTCTGGCGAGCACACCATTTTCTTTTAGTGTGTCAGCCACACACATGCTCTGCTCTTCACTTTCAAACACGGTCGGAAAGTAGGCGTAGTTGTAATCCAGCGCATCTGGCCTGGCTTGAAGTTGCAGGCTGCTGGCTAGGGCTTGTTCATAGCGGTGCCACACTTTTTCACGGGCTGCCAGGTTTTCTTCTATTTCATCCAGTACGCACAGGCCCATGGCGGCTTGCAGCTCGTTCATTTTGGCGTTAATACCCAACTCTTCAATGGATTCCGGCCCGGACATGCCGAAATTGATCATCTTTTTGGCCCGCTCCAGATCTTCCTTGCGCTTGAAGATAATGGCTCCGCCCTCACCGGTGTGGAACAGCTTGGTGGCATGAAAACTGAGCGTGGCGGCATCGCCGTGCTTGAGCAGGCTCTCACCCTTGTACTTTACGCCAAAGGCATGAGCAGCATCGTAAATCACCTTGAGATTATGCTTTTGCGCAATGGCGTGGATGGCTTTCACATTACAGGCGTTGCCAAACACATGCACGGGCACAATCGCCTTGGTGTTAGGTGTAATGGCCGCTTCAATATTGGCTGGGTCCAGGCACCAGGTGTGTGGGTCTATGTCTGCGAATACTGGCTCTATTCCTTCCCACTTCAGCGAGCTGGCCGTGGCGATAAAGGTGAAAGGCGTGGTGATGGCTTCCGGGCGGTGTTCAGTGCTCTCACACAGGCCAAGGGCACGATAGGCAATTTGCAGTGCCAATGTGCCGTTAGAAACCAGCAGCAGGTTTTCCACCCCCAGGTAGCTTTCCAGCCGACGGGTAAGTTCCTGCACCAGCTCACCGTTGTTGGTGAGCCACTGGCGCTCATAAATGCCGTCGATATATTTATTGAGTTTTTCTCGGCTGGGAAAATAAGGCTTGGTAACAGGGATCATACATGCTCTCCGGCCAGTTCCAATAGATATTGGCCATAGCCATTCTTTTTCAGATATTCGGCCTGTCCAAGTAATTGCTCTTTACTCAACCAACCATTGTTAAGACCAATTTCTTCCAGACAGGCAATTTTATATCCCTGGCGCTTTTCAATGGTTTCCACAAACTGGGCGGCTTCCAGCAGGCTTTCGTGAGTGCCTGTGTCCAGCCAGGCAAAGCCACGACCTAGCAGCTCTACGTTCAGTTCGCCACGTTCAAGATATGCCTGGTTAATGCTGGTTATTTCCAGCTCACCGCGCTGCGAGGGCTGAACGTCTTTGGCAATACGCACCACATTATTATCGTAAAAATACAAGCCGGTTACCGCAAAGTGAGACTTGGGCTTCAGGGGTTTTTCCTCGATGGAAATGGCACGCTTGTTTTCATCAAACTCCACTACCCCGAAGCGTTCGGGATCTTTTACCTGATATCCAAATACCGTGGCGCCGGCAGGCCGAGCAGCCGCAGCACGCAGCATAGGAGTGAAACCCTGACCGTAGAAAATATTGTCACCCAGTACCAGGCAGACATTGCTGTCGCCAATAAACTCTTCACCAATGATAAAGGCTTGGGCCAGACCATCCGGGCTGGGCTGCACTGCGTAGCTGAGTTCAATACCAAAGCGGCTACCGTCACCCAGCAGCCGCTTGAAGCTGTCACTGTCTTCGGGGGTAGTGATGATCAGCACTTCACGAATTCCCGCCAGCATCAGCACAGACAGCGGATAATAGATCATGGGTTTGTCGTAAACCGGCAGCAGCTGCTTGGACACACCCATGGTAATGGGATAAAGGCGGGTGCCGCTTCCTCCGGCAAGAATAATTCCCTTCATTACATCACTCCCAAGCGTTCACGTTGATAGCTACCATTCTGCACCCGTTGGCACCACTCTTGATTATTGAGATACCACTGCACGGTTTTGCGAATGCCGGATTCGAAGGTCTCAACCGGCTTCCAGCCCAGTTCTTGTTCGATTTTACGGGCGTCTATGGCGTAACGGCGATCATGGCCGGGACGATCACTCACATGAGTGATCAACTGCTTGTAGGAAGATTCCGCATCAAATGCGGAATGACCCGCCTTGGGAGCCAATTCATCCAGCAGGGTGCAGATGGTTTGTACAACTTCCAGGTTGGTTTTTTCGTTGTGACCGCCGATGTTGTAGGTCTCGCCCACCTTGCCTTCGGTCACTACTTTGTAGAGCGCACGTGCGTGATCTTCTACATAGAGCCAGTCGCGGATCTGGTCACCTTTGCCGTAAATGGGCAGCGGCTTGCCTTCTAGGGCATTGAGGATCACCAACGGAATGAGCTTTTCCGGAAAATGGTAGGGGCCGTAGTTGTTGGAGCAGTTGGTCACCAGGGTTGGCAGGCCGTAGGTACGTTGCCAGGCTCGCACCAAGTGATCGGAACTGGCCTTACTAGCGGAGTAAGGGCTGCTGGGCGCGTAAGCGGTGTTTTCAGTAAACAACGCTTGGTGCGCGTTCTCGTCTTCATCAGGGTGCGGCAGGTCACCGTACACTTCGTCGGTAGAAATGTGATGAAAACGAAATGCCTGTTTACGCTCTATGCTTAGGCGGTTCCAGTAATTACGCGCCACTTCCAGCAGGGTGTAGGTGCCTACTATGTTGGTTTGAATAAACTCGGCGGGGCCGTCGATGGATCTGTCTACATGGCTTTCTGCTGCCAGGTGCATAATGGCATCCGGCTGGTGCTTGGCAAACACGCGCCCAAGTTCGGTGCGGTTGCAGATGTCTACCTGCTCAAAAGCGTAACAGTCGCTTTCACTGATTTCTGCCAGACTTTCCAGATTGCCGGCGTAAGTGAGCTTGTCTGCGTTCACCACACTGTCAGCGGTATGCTGGATAATATAGCGAATTACGGCCGTGCCGATAAAGCCGGCGCCACCGGTAACAAGGATTTTCATATTTTCAATCGTTTCCAATGCGTATGAACTTTTGCCGTACTTAAGCCACGGCCTAGATTTTTTATTCTTCCTGCAAACTCGCACACAGCTGGCTAATAAACTCCCGCACAAACACGGCCATTACCGCCAGCATGGCGCCCAGCACCAAGCCCAGCGCCAGCACCAGTTTTTTGCTGGTGCCTTGGGGTTGCAGGCTCTGGTTGGCAATGGCGGAGATGCTGCCAGGTTGAAAGCTGTTGGCCTGGGCCTGCAGGTCGTTAATGGTGCTGGTGTAGCTGGCAATCAGCTCACCGGCTTTGGCCAGTTCGGCGTTTTTCACCAGATCAATCTGCGCTCTGGCAGCATCTATTTGTTGCTGCAGCAGCTCAGTGCGGCGGTAGATGTTGGCGTTTTGCTCCGCCTTCAGCCGTTTGGCTATGGCACCGTGCAGCTCCTGCACCAGGGGCTCTGCGTCTTCTGTTGTCTGGCTGGTGATGGAAATCAGACTGGAGCCTCTGGGGTTACTAATGCTTAAAGCGAAGGGCACGGCTTCAAGCTGGTGGCGCGGTAAAAACTCGCGCACCACGGCAGGAATGTAAAGGCTGTTTACCTTGGTCTGCAGGCCGGCGGCGCTTTCCAGCGGATGCTCGGCATCGGCCTGGGCAATGGTGTAAATGGTGGTGTATTCGTATTTTTGCGACAGCATAAAGGCCACTAAAGTAGCGGCAGCCACGGTGAGCACAAACACCAGCGCCATCAGCCGGCGGCGTTTGATCAAGGTTTTGGCTATATCGACGAGGGAGATTTCATCGTCCCGGTAGGAATAGGATGGCACAGGTTGACTAAAATGCGCGTCTTGCGGGAGTGATCGTTGGCTCATATTGCTTCTTCTGATTATCTTGTTGTATTTATGATGTTTTTTTGCTGTAGGCACGCTACCGCCCGTGGGGTTCAATTGGCCATTCCCCCACGGCACATGTCTGCATTGGTGTTTCTGCTCTATCTGTTTGTCAAAGCGCCAAAAAATTGCATTCTGCAAACCACTGGCACCTTGCAAATAACGGCGACCAAGTCTACTGGATTTGGCGAGGGGATAAAACCTTTCTAATAACATGGGTATGGGGGCGTTGATCCGGAGTGTGTAGCAACACCCCCTCCCTGCCTCCCCCTGGGGATAATCTGCGGTTATGCCTGTGGCTCCGCTGCCAGGGGGGAGGAGAAGTTCGGCGTCGTTCCGAAGTATGCAGCAGCCCGCTGGTATTCTGGCAGCCTGAAGGTAAAAGGAGGGGCACCCTGGTCGAATGAATTCGACCCTTGCAGCCGGGCATTACCCCGATTTCATTCGATCTTCTGCCATGCCTTGTGCAGAATAAGGTCAGCTTCTTTTTCTGACTTAAGGACTTGTCTTATGCGTCTTCTCGGGGTTTCTCTGCTGGCGGTTACGTTATCGGGTTGTGCGGGCTGGGGCTTTAACAGCAATGTGTCGCCGGATGGTATCAAGGATTACTACAAGGGCGATGGCGTGCGGCTGTACAGCAAGGCTGAGCTGGAAGGCGTGAATTATGTCACCCTGGGCTCGGTGGAAGGCGAAGCCTGCCAGATTAAAGCCGACGAGGCGCCACCGAAAGAAGCGGATGCCCGCGCCAGCGTGCGTCGCCGGGCGGCGGACATGGGTGCCAACGGTATTCTGATGGATCGCTGTATTCGCTTCGATGACATGCCCGGTTGCCTGGAGCAGGTGCTGTGCAGTGGTCAGGCGTTGAAGGTTGGGGAGTAATTATTGTGAGGGGTGAATCGTGAGGGGTGAGGAAAAGATGTGAGGGGTGAGGGGTGAAAAGACGCGAGGTGTTAGGGGTGAGGTGACTCGCCTCCCCGCCGGAGCGTCGCAACCATATAGACTCCGCTTCAAGAAAGGCAGCTAAGCCCATCAATACATGATTGGCCCTGAATACATCCGGGCCTGTAACTGGAAGTTCATTATGTCCGCCATCAATCTGGATCCCATCGGTGTTATTCGCTCGCCTTATAAAGAGAAGTTTGCGGTGCCGCGCCAGCCGGGGCTGGTGACCAGTGCCCGGGCCCGGCTGGAAATGCTGCCGCCCTATAACGAGCCCAGCGCCTTTCGCGGCCTGGCCGAGTTCAGCCACCTGTGGCTGGTATTCGTGTTTCACCAGACGCAGGACAAGGGCTGGAATCCTACTGTGCGACCGCCGCGCCTGGGCGGTAACGAGCGGGTGGGCGTCTTTGCCACCCGCTCCACCTTTAGGCCCAATCCGCTCGGGCTCTCTGTGGTGAAGCTGCACGACATGTGCAAGGAAGGCAACAAGGTATGGCTGGAGCTGGGCGGCGTCGATCTGGTCGACGGCACGCCCATCGTCGACATTAAACCCTATCTGCCCTGGGCCGACTGTGTGCAAAATGCCCACGGCGGCTTTGCGCCGGCGCCGCCGGATATCAGCATGGAAGTACATTTCAGTCCCGCCGCCGAGCAGGCCTGCGCCCGCTCCGACATTCCCGACCTGCAGCAATTTATTACCGAAGTGCTGGTGCAGGATCCGCGCCCGGCCTACAAGCGCAACGGTGAACAGTGGCAGCAATATGGGGTACGGCTCTATCACTACAATGTGCGTTACGAAGTGCTGGGCCAACTGACGCGGGTGCTTGAGATTGAACGTGAGGGGTGAGGAAAAGATGTGAGGGGTGAGGGGTGAGGGGTAAAACAAATATCTGAACGATCGGAAGTGGCTATACTCTTCGTGATATATGCCATTTCATGGGGTTCGTATGCGCTGTCATCAAAAACTGGAGGTATGGCAAGGCGCCATGCAATTGGTCACTGATATTTACCGGTTAACGGCTGATTTTCCTGATAATGAACGTTTCGGATTAATCAGTCAGATGCGGCGGGCTGCGGTCTCTGTACCCAGTAATATCGCCGAAGGTGCGGCCAGAGGCAGTACAGCTGACTTCATACGCTTTCTGTATATTGCTCGTGGCTCATTGAGTGAGCTAGAAACACAGGTTTTACTCACAGCTCAACTGAACTTTACCGATGATATTTATCAGATTCTTGAAGATATCAACAAGGTGTTTACCCGCCTGGGTGGCTTGATCAGGCATCTGAAGTCAAAAAACAACCGATGAGGCACAAGTTGGAATAAACTCACCCCTCACCCCTCACCCCTCACCCCTCACCCCTCACCCCTCACCCCTCACCCCTCACCCCTCACCCCTCACTATTCACTATTCACCCCTCACGCTGCCTGCTCCTCACCCCTCACATGTTAAGCGCCGCGCTTCACGCTCTCCGCCCCCCCTGCTACAATCGCCTTCTTTAACGGATTTTAAAAATCAACAAGGTTTAAGCGCATGCGTACCACTCAATACTTGCTTTCCACCCTCAAAGAGACCCCGAGCGATGCCGAGGTGATCAGCCACCAGCTGATGCTGCGTGCGGGCATGATCCGCCGGCTGGCGTCCGGCCTGTACACCTGGCTGCCCAGTGGCCTGCGGGTATTGAACAAGGTCGCCGCCATAGTGCGGGAAGAAATGAACCGCGCCGGTGCGGTAGAAATGCTGATGCCGGTGGTGCAACCCGCCGAGCTGTGGCATGAAACCGGCCGTTGGGACAAATTCGGCCCCGAGCTGCTGCGTATTAAAGACCGTCACGATCGCGGCTTTGTGCTGGGCCCGACCCATGAAGAAGTGATTACCTCCATGGTGCGCAACGAAGTCTCTTCCTACAAGCAGTTGCCGCTGAATCTGTATCAGGTTCAGACCAAGTTCCGTGATGAAGTGCGCCCCCGTTTCGGCGTAATGCGCTCGCGCGAATTCATCATGAAGGATGCCTATTCCTTCCACACCAGCCTGCAGAGTCTGGAGCAGACCTACGACGACATGTATCAGGCTTATAGCCGAATCTTCGAACGCATGGGTCTGGACTTCCGTGCCGTGCTGGCCGACACCGGTGCCATCGGCGGCAGCGCCTCGCACGAATTCCACGTGCTGGCCCAGAGCGGTGAAGATGATATCGCCTTCTCTACCGAGTCCGATTACGCCGCCAACATCGAAATGGCCGAAGCCGTTGCGCCCAAGGCCAGCGCCGATGCCGCCACTCAGGAACTGAGCCTGGTCGATACTCCCAATGCCAAGACCATCGCCGAGCTGGTCGAGCAATTCGGACTGGCTATCGAAAGCACCGTCAAGACCCTGCTGGTGAAAGCTGCCGACGATCAGGATGCCCCGCTGGTGGCATTGATGGTACGTGGTGATCACGAGCTGAACGAAATCAAGGCCGAGAAGCTGCCGATGGTGGCCAGCCCGCTGACCTTCGCCACCGAAGAAGAAATTCGCGCCCTCGTCGGCGCCGGCCCGGGCTCGCTGGGCCCGCTGAACATGCCGCTGCCGGTGGTAGTTGATCGCGCCGTCGCGGTAATGAACGACTTTGGCGCCGGTGCCAATATCGAAGACAAGCACTACTTTGGCATCAACTGGGGCCGGGATCTGCCCCTGCCGGACGTGGCCGATCTACGTAACGTCAAGGAAGGCGACCCCAGCCCCTGCGGCAAGGGCGTGCTGCAAATCAAGCGCGGCATCGAAGTGGGCCACATCTTCCAGCTGGGCAACAACTACTCCAGCAAGATGAACGCCACCGTGCTGAACGAAGCAGGCAAGTCCACCGTACTGGAAATGGGTTGCTACGGCATCGGCGTATCACGCATCGTGGCCGCTGCCATCGAGCAGAACCACGACGACCGCGGCATTATCTGGCCGGAGGCCCTGGCGCCGTTCCAGGTCGCCATCATTCCGATGAACATGCACAAGTCTGCCCGGGTGAAGGAAGTGGCCGAGCAGTTGTATAACGAGCTGACCGCCGCCGGTATCGAAGTGCTGTTCGACGATCGCAAAGAGCGCCCCGGCGTGATGTTTGCCGACATGGAACTGCTGGGCGTGCCCCACAGCATCGTCATCGGCGAGCGCAGCCTGGACAACGGCGTGGTGGAATACAAGACCCGCCGCGGTGGCGAAAAGTCAGAATTGGCTATCGACGATGTAGTCGCCAAGCTGACCCAGGCCATTAAAGCGTAATACCAATCTGTAAAACTAACTGATCAGTTTGGCTGCCCCGAAAAGGTCGAACGAAGGGTCGACTCCACCGACACGCTGAACCGCATCCCTGCGACGCTCAGCACATGACGTCCTGTCATGTGATGGTCGGTAGAGTTGAACCCTTCATCCGCCCCTCTGCTGCGGAGTCGCCTGTGGGAGCTTCCTGCAGACAACTCGGTGCTTAAGGAGAGGCAACAGAGATCGGCTCCCACGACCGTGAAATGCCAGGGATGGCATTTTCCGAGCCCCCATGGATGGGTTTATGGCGTGTCGCGGGAGGTGACTCTGTTTCCTCGAGTATTCAGTTTTAAACTAGATCATATTTTTACTTAGATTGGTATAAGGGGTGAGGGGTGAGGGGTGAGGGGTGAGGGGTGAGGGGTGAGGAGTAAAACCCGGTAACTCGGCTTCTGCTTCCGATGACAGTAAAACGGCGCCGAGTTTAAAGCTCGGCGCCGTTTTTTTTGTTCAGCCTCTCCCCCTTGGCAGCCGGGTTACAGACAAAACAGGGGGGCTTCGCCAGGGGGAGGCTGGGTGGGGGGTCACTTCGACCAAGACATCAGGCCTGTGGAACATGTGAACATTCTGCAGTAACCCCTCCCCAACCCTCCCCTTGCGTTGCACCCCGTCGTCATCCAGCCAAATTCGAGGCTAAGGGGAGGGAGCAAACCGGCGCCTCTCATCTCACACTTCTCTGTGACTTCCCTTCCTGCCCGGAAACCGGCCACTTATACTGAGCAAAAAGGGAGAGGTATTTATGGAGCAAGAAGAAAGCAACGCCTGCGCCATGGTATTGACCGGCGGTGGCGCCCGGGCGGCCTATCAGGTGGGCGTGCTCAAGGCCATTTCCGAGTGTTATCCCCGTGGCCAGCCCATTCCCTTCCCCATTCTGTGCGGCACCTCGGCCGGTGCCATCAACGCCACTGCCCTCGCCTGCTACGCCTCCTGTTTTCATCTTGGGGTGCGCAAGCTGGAATACGTTTGGCGCCATTTGCATACCGAAGACGTATTGCGGTTGCAGGTTGGCAGAATCGTTCGCCACTCCCTGAAAAGCCTGGTTTCCGGACTGCTGGGCCGCCCCACCCAGATGGCCCTGCCGCTGTTCGACAACAGCCCGCTGGAGCGCTTGCTGGAAAAGCTGATCGACTTTCAGCGCATCGACAACAACCTGCTCTACGGCGCGCTGGAAGTGCTGGCCGTCACCGCCTCCAACTACAATACCGGCGACTCCACCACCTTTTTTCAGGGCCGGCCCTATCATCAGCCCTGGGCCCGGGCCGGCCGTTCCGGTCGCTCGGCCATTATTACACCACCGCACCTGTTGGCCAGCAGCGCCCTGCCCTTTATCTTTCAGCCCAGTCAACTACAAAACCACCACTATGGCGACGGCTCCATTCACCAGCTCAATCCGCTGAGCCCGGCTATTCATCTGGGCGCCAACCGCATTCTGATCATCAGCCTGGCACCGGACGAAACCGACTCCGGTACCCTGCCCAGCGATCCCAGCAGCTCGGACATTGCCGGTCATTTACTTGATACCGTATTCACCGACGCACTCACCTCGGATATTGAACGACTGCAGCGTATCAACAGCACCATACGGCTGGTGCCGGAGCGCAAGCGGGCGCAACTGTCGCTGCGCCATATCGACAATCTGGTGCTGAAACCCAGCCTTAACCTGGACGATCTGACCCACAAGCACTTTCACAAGCTGCCGTTCAATATTCGCGCCCTGCTGCGGTTGTTTGGCGTCGACGCCGGTGACGCCACCGGTCTGGCCAGCTTTCTGCTGTTCGAGCAGGATTATTGCCGCGAGCTGATAGAGCTCGGCTATCAGGACACCCTGCCCCGGCTGGAAGAGATCTGCCATTTTCTGGCGGTAGAGCCGAGATTGAAAAAGACCGGGTGAGTTCAGTAACCCCTCCCCTGGCATTGCACCCCGCTGCCGTTCTGCAAATTCGAAGTCAAGGGGAGGGAGCAAGCCCGTGCCGTGCTTGAAAGTCGTCGCCAGACTGCCCCTCCCCCTGACTGCGGGAATGCAGGCTCGGCGGCGGCTTCTCTCCAGGGGGAGGCTGGGAGGGGGTGTTACTTCGCTTCAGGCATCGAACCAGCGGAACATGTAAACATTCTGCAGTAACCCCTCCCCAACCCTCCCCTTGCGTTGCACCCCGCTGGCGTTCTGCAAATTTGAAGTTAAGGGGGAGGGAGCAAACCGGTGGCGGCTTCTCGCCAGGGGGAGGAAGGGTGGGGGTGTTGCTTCGCTTCAGGCATCGAACCTGAGGAACATGTGAATATTCTGCAGAAACCCCTCACCAACCCTCCCCTTGCGTTGCACCGCGCTGGCGTTCTGCAAATTTGAAGTCAAGGGGAGGGAGTAACTGGTGCAGATCATGGTATATCGCGGATATGTGAGAGGATCACCGCCAATACGCCATCGATGTTGGTCATCACCTCTCGATTGGTAAAGCGTAACACCCGGATATTCAGCGAGTAAAAATAATCATCACGTTGCCGATCGTGCCTGAGGGCATCAACGTCAGCAAAGTGGCTGTCACCGTCTATTTCTATTACCAGCTTCAACCGGGCGCAGTAAAAATCCGCGATATAAGAGCCGATACCATGCTGACGACGAAATTTGATGCCAAGCTGCCCGGCCCTCAGGCGACACCAGAGCCTTTGTTCGGGCGCGGTAGGTTCTCGTCGCAAGCTACGTCTAAATGCCTTCTGTCCTGAACGATTAAATATACGCCCCATACATTTTCACTCCGCCTGCCACTCCAGCTTCCAACCAGGTTGCTCGGGATCCGGTGTATAGGCCTGGCACACGAACAGGCCGATCGCGGCGACCAGTTCACTGCCCTGCATCAGCAACGGTATATTGGGACGTTGCCAGGGCGGAATGCCGTATTCCTGCAACAGTTTTTTCAGCGGTCGAGAGCCGGAGCGGCCCGCCGGGCGAGCACGCAGGCCCGGCAGCTGAAAGGCGATGTGCAATTGCTCCGGCTCCAGCCCGGCGATGAGGTCCGCGCCCTCTGTCACCGGACTGAGTCGCAGCCGGCCTACGCCACAATGCAACCATTCGCCGGCATTCAGGCTGACCAGCGGCAGGGACTGTGCTTGCTCGTTCGGCAGGTAGAGACTTCCCTGATAACGACGAATGCTGTGTTGACCAAGGCGAACTTCCGGATCGGCATCGGGCCGGGCCAGCGCCAGCTCCTGCCAGATCGCCTGCAGCTGACTGCGGCTGCTGTGAATATGATGCCGCTGCAGCCAGTGGCGCAGCACGTTATTTCGCCGGGCACGACTCAATGACTGCAGACCGGTAATCGACAGGCCACCGGCCGGGTTCAGCAGCCCGGGCAGATCCTGCTCGGCCAGCTCCAGCGCCAGCTCCACCTGCTCGGCGCACAGCTCGGCGCTACGGGCCAGAGTACGGTTGAAGGAAGGCCATTGCTGCAGCAAGGGTGGCAGAATGCGGTTGCGCAAGAAGTTGCGGTCAAAATCATCATCGGCGTTGCTGGGATCTTCCACCCAGCTCAAGCCTTGCTCACGCGCAAAGGTTTCCAGCTGTTGCCGAGAACAGGCCAGCAGAGGCCGCCATTGTTGGCCCGGGCCAAACGACTTGCGCATAGGCATGGCCGACAGCCCCGCCACGCCGGCACCCCGCTTCAGCGCCAGCAGCAGGGTTTCGGCCTGATCGTCCAGGTGATGGCCGGTCAGCAGGATCTCGCCGGGCTGCATGGCCTCGGCCAGCGCTTTATAACGGGCCTCACGCGCCGCCGCTTCCAGGCTGACTCTGGGCCCCAGCGCCACCTGCACCCTGATGGTTTGACAGGGAATGCCGAATGACGCGGCCACCTGCACACAGTGGGCCGGCCAGTCTTCTGCCGCCGCCTGCAGACCGTGGGCAATGTGCAGCGCCCGCACCGCTCTGCCCTGCTCCCGGGCCTGGCGTGCGGCCAGCGCCAGCAGCACCGTTGAGTCCAGCCCACCGCTAAAGGCCACCAGCAGGCCGGTGTCGGGTGTCAGGTCGGCGGTATGTCGGCAAAACTCGGTGTACAAGTTCATGATCAGGCTCTGAAGAAAACGGTAAATAGAGAATAAGCTGAAAGTGCGGTGCAGTAACCCCTCCCCAACCCTCCCCTTGCGTTGCACCCCGCTGGCGTTCTGCAAATTCTAAGTCAAGGGGAGGGAGCAAACCGGCGCCCAGTTTGAAGCTCGGCGCCGATCTGCCCCTCCCCCTGACTGCGGGGATGCAGGCTTAACCGCGGGTTCTCGCCAGGGGGAAGTTGGGAGGGGGTGTCATTTCGGCCAAGGCATCGAACCGGCGCAACATGCAAATACTCTGCAGTAACCCCTCCCCAGCCCTCCCCTTGCCTTGCACCCCGCCACGGTTCTGCCAACGACGAAGTCAAGGGGAGGGTGCAAACCGGCGAGTGTTTTACCCCTCACTCCTCACGTTTTACCCCTCACTCCTCACGCCTTTCTCCTCACCCTTTTCCCCTCACACCTCACCCCTCACGCTGTTACCGACAGCTGGAGTTTGCCGCCGCTTCCCGGGCCAGTTCGATACGCTTGGCGGTGGACGGATGGCTGGAGAAAAGGCCGCCGCCGCTACCGGCATGCTTCATCAGTACTTGTTGCGCGCGCATGGCGGCGTAAGGATCCATCTTCAGCTGGCACAGCACTTCTACGCCATAGGCATCAGACTCGAGCTCGTCTTTCTGGGAGAACTGGGCGCTGAGGAACTTGGTGCCGATATCGCCATACTGGGAGGCCGCCAGCGCGCCTACGGTGCCACCAGCGGCCGCTGCCGCCTGACGCGCGGCGCTGGTCAGATAGGCGTTTTTGTACTGGTTCAGCGAATGATCAAACTTGATATGACCAATTTCGTGACCAATCACCGCCATCAGTTCGTCATCTTTCATCACGTCCATCAGGCCGGAATACACCCGCACCGTGCCGTCGGGCATGGCAAAGGCGTTGATTTCGTCGGCCAGATAGACCTGAAAATTCAGCGGCGTGCCGTCGATACTGGTCAGGCCACGGGTCAACCTGGCCAGTCGCTGGCTGTAGGCATTGCCGGCCGGAGCCAGCCGGTTTTCTTCATCCATCTGTTTGGCGGACAGGCTGGCCTCGGCCTGCAGCTGACTCTTGCTCAGGGTAAATCCCTGTAGTGCCGTCAGCCCGGCGCCGAGCAGAGCACCGCTATCGCCGGACGCACAACCACTCAGACCCAGGCCGGCCAGTAGCGCGGCTATCAGTGTTTTTTTCATGTTGATCCCGATAAGTACATTCACAATGGCAATATCAGAAAGGAAAAAGGGGTCGGAGTCAATTAAGGGTTAATTGACTCCGACCCCTTTTATGCTTTTATGTTGAAACACCACCACCTGGTTTCGGCCCTGATTTTTGGCCTGATACAGCGCCTTGTCTGCCTGAAACAGCAGACTTTCTTCCGCAAAGAGATCGGCCTGTACCAGCCCCATGCTCACGGTCAGGCTCAACCCCGGCGCGATATGCCGGCAGTCGCACTCGGCAATGGCCAGACGCACCCGTTCGCACAGTGTAAACGCATCGGCGGCATCGGTATCGGGCAATAGCAGGGTGAATTCTTCTCCTCCCCAGCGCGCCGGCGTATCGGTCACGCGCAACTGTTGCCGAAGGGTGTCGGCAATCAGTTTAATCGCCTCATCACCGACCGCATGCGACCAGGTATCGTTCACCCGCTTGAAGTGGTCGATATCGACGATCACCAGGCTTAACGGCTGCCCGCTTCTTCTGGCGCGAGCCAGTGCGTCGAATAGCGCCTCATCAAAGGCACGGCGATTGGGCAGGCCGGTCAGTTTGTCTTCCCGCGCCTGACGTTCAAACGCCAGGGCCTGACGCCTCAGCTCATCGGTTTTTTCGGCCACCTGCCGTTGCAGCTCAACGGCTCGGGATTTCAACAGCCGTACCCGCAGTCGCATCAGCAGCCACAGCCCCAGCAACGCCAGGCTGCCAATCCCGACCCAGAACAGCGGCCGCTGCCACACAAAAGGCGCTATGGTCAGCGTCAGGCTCGCTTCCTGTTCGCTCCAGTCACCGTAGGGATAAGCTGCCGTCACCCGAAACACATAGTCTCCCGGCGGTAAATTGGTATATTCGGCCAGGTTTTGCCGACCACGCTCGACCCAGTCCTGATCAAAACCTTGCAGCAGGGTACGGTACTGAATGCGCTCCGGCATCACAAACCCCAGCCCCGCAAAATGCAGCAACAGCCGATTACTGCCCGGTGCCAGCGAGAGCAAATCGCTAATGGCAACGGCTTCTCCATTGACTTCCAGTGACTCCAGTACCACCGGCAGATCATTATCGGAAAATTCAACCAGGCGCCGTGGCTGGGTTCGGGCCACCCCTCGCGCCGTGGCTATCCACACGCTGCCATCCTTCGCCAGTGTGGCCGCCGGGCCGGAGCCACCGTTGGCCTGACTGCTGACCATGCCGTCTCCCTCGCCAAAGAGTTCGAAGTCAATCTTTGAGCGCGTTCCATCGGCCACCAGGTGCGCCTGTGCCAGACTGATCCGGATCACGCCCCGATTGGTGGTCAGCCACATGCCACCCAGGTGGTCCACCACCGGCTGAAACATTTTTTCGATAGGCAGGCCGTGCTTTTTCCCCACCGATGCCAGGCTGCCATCCGCATAGCGGTAACGCAGCAGCCCCCGGTCGGTCGTCAGCCACACATAACGATCGTCCTCGGGATCCTGATAAAAACCAAAGGCATATTCGGCATTGTCCTGGCTGTTCAGATACACGGGTATGATACGGCCCTGTCGCACTATGGCCGCGCCAACACCGGTCCCCACCCAGATATCGCCGTTGCTCGCTTCAAACAAGTTCATCACAAAAGAGCCCGGCAGCCCGTCCTGCTGGGTAAAGGTCCGAAAATACCCATTATCAAAGAGACTGAGCCCTTCCGACGTTCCCACCCAGAGGCGACCGTCGCCGGCCGGCAATACCGCTCGCACTTCGTTGGCCGCCAGCCCCTGCTCCCGCTCGTAACGCGCAATCATGTTGCCATTCATCAGCCGTAACAGGCCATGAGTGTAGGTGCCGACCCACAGCTCACCGGTCCTCCCTTCCGCCAGGCTCAGTACCGAGGGGGCAAGTCCACCGGGCATGGTCAATGGCAGAGTGCCGATCTGTTGCTCCCGAATATGGCCCAGACCATTACTGGTACCCACCCATAAGGAACCATCGCTGTGCGCCAGCACGGTACGCACATAGTCACCCACCAGACCATCCTGCTCGGTATAACTGCTGAAGGGAGCATCGCGCAGCCGCATCAGGCCGCCATTGGTGCCGACCCAGATGCTGTGCTCGGCATCCTGCAGCAACGACACCACCCGCTGATCCGGTAACCCCTCGGCCAGCCCCATGCGTTCTATGCCAAAGCGGCTGATGCGGATAAGGCCTCGATCTATGGTGCCCAGCCACAGGTCACCGGCATCATCCTGCAGCAGGCTGCTGATGGACTCCCCGGCCAGCTTCGGATACAGAGTGCGAACCTCTGGTTGTTTGCCAGAAGATTCGGTCACCGGCTCGGCCACATACATGCCTCGCTCCGAGCCTATCAGCACCCGCCCGCGGTTATCGCGCAGCAAGGCCAGCACCGGCACCGCCGGCACTTGGTCAACCGAATGTATCTGCCCCTGGTCAATCCATACCAGGCCATGACTGGTACCGGCCCAGATTCGGCCGCTATCATCCTGCAGCAATCGATATACCCCGGCACCGGGCAGGCCGTCCTCCTCGTCGTAATGGGCCACGGTCAGTTCGCCGTCACGCACATAAATGCCGTCGTCCTGAGTGGCCAGCCAGAGTCGGTCGTTGCGGTCACGCAAAACGTGATTGATCATCGCCGGCGCATCGGGCTGTGGCGCCCAGCCTTGATGTTGATAACGGCTGAGCCCGCCTCGCGCCCCGGCGACCAAGAGCCCTTTACCATCACTGACCAGGCTGCGTATTCCCGAGTCGGGCAGGCCGGTTTCTTCGCCGCGGCTAAAAACGCGAAACGTCTGCCCGTTGTAGCGGGACACCCCTTCCCAGGAGGCAAACCAGAGGTAACCTTCTTCCGTCTGCGCCATGGCATTGATGGAGTTGTGCGGCAACCCGTCGCGGGTAGACCAGTGATCCTGATAAAAATGCGCCAGCGGCGCCTGAGCGGCCCACAGTGGCGGGCAGCACATCAGCAGCATGGCAATCCCGAAAATTCGCCATCCGTCATGCTGGCGTAAGCGGTTAAATAGCGCGTTCATCCGTGTGGTTGGCCTTTATGATGTGAGGCGTAACAATGGTACCCAATTGAGAAGCGACAGATCCTGCCATAGCCGGTTTAAAAAACAAACAGCTAAAAAATGTGAGGAGTGAGATGTTAGGGGTGAGGGGTGAGGGGTGAGGGGTGAGGGGTGAGGAGTGAGACGCCTTGCCCCTCACCCCTCACAACAGAATCAGCAGTAACCGTAGTTCATCAAACGCTGGTAGCGCTGTTCCAGCAGGGTGTCGGTATCCAGCTGCTCCAGATCGTTCAGATCGGTAATCAGCCGCGCTTTCAGGTTTTCGGCCATCAGCAACGGATTGCTGTGCGCACCGCCCATCGGCTCTTCCACCACGTTGTCAATCAGCTTCAGCTCGTGTATACGGCTTGCGGTAATGCCCATGGCTTCGGCGGCCAATGAGGCCTTGTCGGCGCTCTTCCACAGAATGGAGGCGCAACCTTCGGGCGAGATCACCGAATAGGTGGAATACTGCAGCATGTTAACCCGGTCGCCCACGCCAATGGCCAGGGCGCCGCCGGAGCCGCCTTCACCAATCACGGTACAGATGATGGGGGTCTTGAGACCGGCCATGACTTTCAGGTTACGGGCAATGGCTTCAGACTGGCCACGCTCTTCGGCACCCACACCCGGGTAGGCGCCGGGGGTGTCGATAAAGGTCAGGATCGGCATCTTGAAACGCTCGGCCATTTCCATCAGCCGCAGCGCCTTGCGGTAACCCTCGGGGCGCGGCATACCGAAGTTGCGCTTGATCTTCTCTTTGGTTTCACGGCCTTTCTGCTGGCCAATCACCATCACGGGGCGACCTTCGAAGCGGGCAACGCCACCGACAATGGCCTTGTCATCCGCATAGGCGCGGTCACCGGCCAGCTCGTCGAACTCGCCAAACATCATCTCGAGATAATCGAGGGTGTAGGGGCGACGCGGATGGCGGGCCAGCTGGGAGATCTGCCAGGGGCCCAGGTTGTTGAAGACCTTTTTGGTGAGCTCGTCGCGCTTGATTTCAAGACGCTTGATATCTTCACCCAGGTCGATCTCCATTTCGCCTTCACTGACATGGCGAAGTTCTTCAATCTGGGCCTGCAGCTCGGCAATCGGTTGTTCAAAATCCAGGAAATGGTGGCTCATCAAAGATACCTTCTATTCAAAAATTAGTTCGACTTTATCCTGACCCAGCAACTGCTTTAACGACGCCAGCATCTGGTCGGTGGGGGTTACCCGCCACTCGGTGCCCAGAGTCAGCTGCGCCCGCGCTCCTGGTCGGCAATAGGTCACTCGAACAGGACAGACTCCCGCCCGCACGGGGGTGAGTATGTCCAGCAATTGGGTAAAAAAGTCCTGATCTACCTGACTTTTATCGATGTTCAACGCCAAACCACGAGCAAAGCGCTCGCGGGCGTCACTGATATCAAGCACTTCTCGTGCCGACATTTTAAGGCCGCCGGAGAAGTCATCAAAGCTGACCTGTCCGCTGATGACCAGGATTTTATCCTTTTCCAGCAAAGACTCATAGCGTTCCAGTGCTTCCGAGAACAGGGTCACGTCCAGGCGGCCGGATCTGTCATCCAGGGTGAGTATGCCCATGCGGTTGCCCCGCTTGGTGGTCATCACCCGGGCGGCAATCACCAGGCCGGCGGCGGTGGTGGTTTTATCGCGGCTGGTGGCCTGCAATTCTATCAGCCGCCCCGTGGTGTAATGGCGCAGCTCTTTCGCATACTGGTTGATCGGGTGCCCGGTCAGATACAACCCCAGGGTGTCCCGTTCGCCGTCCAGCCAGACGTTGTCGGGCCAGGCCGGCACATCCACGAAGGCATGCTCTATGTGCGCTTCTTCCACCAGCACGCCGAACATGTCGCTCTGACCCAACGACTCGGCCCTGGCATGCTGTTCCGCCGCCTTCATCGCCTCGGTCAGGGTCGCCATCAGCGAGGCCCTATGCGGGCCGAGTCGGTCCATGGCGCCGGACAGGATCAGCTTTTCCATCACCCTTTTGTTCAGCTTTTTCAGATCGACCCGGTTGCAGAAGTCGAACAGATCCCGGAAGGGGCCGCCCTGCTCTCTCGCCGCCAGAATCGAGTCTATCGGTGCCTCACCCACGCCCTTGATGGCGCCGATGCCGTAGACGATATGGCCGTCTTCGTTGACGGTGAAGCGATAACGGCCGGAATTGACGTCCGGCGGCAGCAAATTCAGCCCCATGCGCTGACATTCGTCGACCAGGGTCACCACCTTGTCGGTGTTGTCCATGTCGGCGGTCATCACCGCCGCCATAAACTCGGCCGGGTAGTGGGTTTTCAGCCACAGGGTCTGGTACGACACCAGGGCGTAGGCGGCGGAGTGGGATTTGTTGAAGCCGTAGCCGGCAAACTTTTCCACCAGATCGAAGATCTTGATCGCCAGTTCGCCATCGATACCGTTTTCTGTCGCCCCGGCCTCGAAACCGGCACGCTGCTTGGCCATTTCTTCCGGCTTTTTCTTGCCCATGGCCCGGCGCAACAGATCCGCGCCGCCGAGCGAATAGCCCGCCAGCACCTGGGCGATTTGCATCACCTGCTCTTGATAGAGAATGATGCCGTAGGTGGGCTCCAGAATGGGTTTGAGCGACTCGTGTTGCCAGGTGGCATCCGGGTAGGACACCGCCTCGCGACCGTGCTTACGGTCAATGAAGTTGTCCACCATGCCCGACTGCAGCGGCCCGGGCCGGAACAAGGCCACCAGGGCGATCATGTCTTCGAACGAGTCGGGCTGCAGCCGCTTGATCAGATCCTTCATGCCGCGGGATTCGAGCTGGAACACCGCCGTGGTCTCGAACCGCTTCAGTACCTTGAACGAAGCCTGATCCGTCATGGGAATGGCGGCAATATCGACCGGCGGCTTGCCTTCTTTCGCCAGCCTGGGGTTAATCATGCCCAGGGCCCAGTCGATGATGGTCAGGGTGCGCAGGCCGAGGAAGTCGAACTTCACCAAGCCCGCTTCTTCCACATCGTTCTTGTCGAACTGGGTCACCGGGTTGCGGCCGTGTTCGTCACAATAGAGCGGCGAGAAATCGGTGATGCGGGTGGGCGCGATGACCACGCCCCCGGCGTGCTTGCCGGCGTTACGGGTCACCCCTTCCAGCGCCCGCGCCATGTCGATCAGCGCCTTGACCTCTTCGTCCTGATCGTACATTTCGGGCAGCTTGGGCTCGACCTCGAAGGCCTTGGCCAGGGTCATGCCCGGATCCGGCGGTATCAGCTTGGAGATACGGTCGACAAACCCGTAAGGATGCCCCAGCACCCGACCCACGTCGCGTACCACCGCCTTGGCGGCCATGGTACCGAAGGTGATGATCTGGCTTACCGCATCCCGGCCGTATAGCTCGGCCACGTGGTCGATCACCTCGTCACGGCGGTCCATGCAGAAGTCGATATCGAAGTCGGGCATCGACACCCGCTCCGGGTTCAGGAAGCGTTCGAACAGCAGATCGAATTCGAGCGGGTCCAGGTCGGTGATCTTGAGCGCATAGGCCACCAGGGATCCGGCGCCCGAGCCCCGGCCGGGGCCGACCGGAATACCGTTATCCTTGGACCACTGGATAAACTCCATCACGATCAGGAAGTAACCGGGAAAGCCCATCTGGTTGATCACTTCCAGCTCAATCTTCAGGCGCTCGTCGTACTCGCCCCGTTTTTCAGCGCGCACGGCCGGATCGGGAAACAGAAACGCCAGTCGCTCTTCCAGCCCGTCTTGCGAGCATTTGACCAGAAAGTCTTCGATGCTCATGTCGCCGGTAGGAAAGTCCGGCAAAAAGTACTCACCCAGCCGCACCGTCACGTTACAGCGCTTGGCGATCTCCACGCTGTTTTCCAGCGCCTCGGGAATGTCGGCAAACAGCTCGGCCATCTCGGCCGGGCTTTTCAGGTACTGTTCCGGGCTGTAACGCCGGGGGCGGCGCTTGTCGTCCAGGGTGTAACCGTCGTGAATGGCCACCCGGATCTCATGGGCGTCAAAGTCGCTTTTATCGAGAAACACCACCTCGTTGGTGGCCACCACCGGCAGGCCGCCGCGCTCGGCCACCGCCACCGCCATGTGCAGGTAGCTTTCTTCGTCCGGTCGCTCGGTACGCTGCAGCTCCAGATAATAACGATCCGGAAAGTGCTGCCGGTAAAAACCGAGGCACTGGCTGACCAACACCTCGTTGCCCTTGAGCAGACCGATGCCCACATCGCCTTCGCGTCCGCCGGACAGCACGATAATGCCTTCGCTGAACTCCGCCAGCCAGGCCTTGTCCACCAGCGGCCTGTGCTGTACGTGACCGCGCTCGTAGGCCTTGGAAATGATGCGGGTAATACTCTGGTAGCCGGTATTATCCATCGCCAGCAGGGTGAGGCGAAACAGCTGCTCGCCCAGCTCGTCGCTCTGTACCCAGATGTCGGTGCCGACGATGGGCTTGAGCCCCTTGCGGTGCGCATCGCCGTAAAAGCGGACCAGGCCGCAGAGGTTCATCTGATCGGTCAGCGCCAGCGCCGGATAGCCCAGCTCGCTCGCACGCTTGTTGATGGGGCCTATCTTGGCCACCCCATCCACCATGGAAAAGTCCGAGTGAATACGCAGATGAACGAAGGAGGTACTCATTTGCCTGCCGCCTCGGACGCCGAGGCCAGCAGCGCCGCCACCGGCTTGAAGCTGCAACGGTATTCCGGCAGCACGCCATGCTCGGCCAACGCCGCCAGGTGATCCCTGGTCGGATAGCCTTTGTGGCGGGCAAAGCCGTACTGGGGGTGCAGGGCATCCAGCGCGATCATCTCCTGATCCCGCGCCACCTTGGCCAGAATGGAGGCGGCACTGATTTCGGCCACCCGGCTGTCGCCCTTGACCACCGGCTGAGATGGCATCGGCAGGCTGGGGCAGCGATTACCGTCGATAAACACGAAGCCGGGTTGCACGGCGAGTGCCGCAACGGCCCGGCTCATGGCCAGCATGGTGGCCTGCAGAATATTCAGCTCATCGATTTCGGCCGGGGAGCAGCGACCGATGGCCCAGGCCAGGGCGCGTTCGCGAATAAGCGGCGCCAGTAACTCGCGTTTTTTCTCGCTCAGTTTCTTGGAATCATTGAGGCCGGGAATGGGATTATTAGGGTCCAGGATCACCGCGGCGGTGACCACATCACCGACCAGCGGGCCGCGGCCCACTTCATCGACGCCCGCCACCAGCACGCCCTGGGGATAAACAATGTCTGTCATATTCTATTGGCCAGTTCCAGCACCGCCAGTGCCGCCTGCTCGTCGGCGTTGCAGCGGATTTTTTTATGCAGTTGGGTAAATTGCGCTACCAGCCCGCTGGTGTCGTTATCCAGCAGCTTGCCCACTTCGTCCACGATATGGCTGGGGGTACAATCGTGCTGAATAAGCTCGCTCACCAGCATTTGATCCGCCAGTAGGTTGGGCAGCGAGGCATAGGCCGTGTTCACCAGCTTGTTGGCCAGCCAGTAACTGAGCGGCTTGAACTTGTAGCCCACCACCATCGGCTTCTTGGCCAGCATGGCCTCCAGGGTGGCGGTGCCGGAGGCCAGCAGAATCACATCCGCGGCGGTCATCACTTCCCGCCCCCGGCCTTCGATCAGGGTGATATCGAGATGGGGCGCCACCTGCAGCTTGATGGCCATAAACTCTTCGCGCCGTTTGGCACTGACCAATGGCACCACAAATTCCAGCTCGGGGTGGCGCACCTTGAGCTGTTTACAGGCTTCCAGATACACGGGGCTGAGCAGGGTCACTTCCGCATGGCGGCTGCCGGGCAACAGCGCCAGGTAACGGCCATCGGGCTTTAGCCCTAACCGCTCACGGGCGCCCTGAGTGTCGGGCACCAGCGGCATTTGATCGGCCAGGGTATGACCGATGAAGCGACAAGGGGCATCGAAGCGGTCGTAGAAAGCTTTTTCAAACGGCAGAAAGGCCAGCACCATGTCGGTGGCGGCCTTGATCTTGTGAATTCGGTTTTGCCGCCAGGCCCATACCGAGGGGCTGACGTAATGCAGGGTGGCAATGCCACTCTTGCGTAATTTAAGTTCGACACCGATGTTGAAGTCCGGGGCGTCGATGCCCACGAACACGTCGGGCGGATTCTCGATGAAGTGGCGGATGATCTGCTTGCGAATGGTCAGAATGCGCGGCAGTCGGCCCAACACCTCGACCAGCCCCATCACCGCCAGCTCATCCATCTCGAACAGGGCGGTACAGCCCTCGGCCACCATCTGGGGGCCGGCAATGCCTTCGAACACCGCATTCGGATGGCGCGCCCGCAGCTCGCGAATCAGGCCGGCACCCAGGGTGTCGCCGGACACTTCGCCGGCGACGATACCGATACGCAGGGGCCTAGCCTCAGGCACGAATGATACCGCGCTCGTTTTGCTTGAGAAACTCGATCATGATGCCCACTTCCGGCTGCTGCTGGTTCAGCGCTTCCAGCTCGGGAATCACTTCGTCCACGGTTTTTCCGCTTCTGAAGATGATCTTGTAGGCTTTCTTGATGGCCGAAATACCCTCGGGGGAAAAGCCCCGGCGGCGCAGGCCTTCGGAGTTGACGCCAAAGGGCTTGGCGTAGAGACCGGCGGCCATGACATAGGGCGGCACGTCCTTGTTAAGCGCGGCGCAGCCGGCGATAAAGGCGTGGCTGCCAACCCGGCCAAACTGGTGAATGGCGGCATGACCGCCGAAAATCACGTGAGAGCCGATGTGCACATGGCCCGCCAGAGTGGCGTTGTTGGCGAAGATGCAATCGTCACCGATGCGGCAGTCGTGCGCCACGTGCACGTTTACCATGAACAGGTTACGGCTGCCGACCCGGGTCAGGCTTTCATCCTGAGAAGTACCCCGATGAAAAGTGCAGGACTCGCGAATCACGTTATCGTCGCCGATTTCCAGCACGGTACGCTCGCCGGCGTATTTCTTGTCCTGGCAGTCTTCTCCGATGGAGCAAAACTGAAAGATGCGATTACGCTGGCCGATACGGGTGGGCCCCTTGATCACCACATGGGGGCCTATCCAGCAGTCGTCGCCGATTTCCACTTCCGGGCCAATCAGGGTCCAGGGGCCGATTTCGACCCCCTTGCCTATTTTGGCGTCCGGATGGACGATGGCGGTTTCATGAATTACTGCACTTGGTTCTGTCACACTCAACCCTCGCGTTTGGCACACATCAGTTCGGCGGTACAAACCACTTCGCCGTCGACGGTGGCAACACCGGTAAATTTGGCGATGCCACGACGTTCTTTAAGATAGACCACGTCCAGCACCAGCTGGTCTCCCGGCACCACGGGGCGCTTGAAGCGGGCGTTGTCGATGGAGGCGAAATAATACAGCTCGTTGGGCTTGGGCTTGCCCACCATCTTGAATGCCAGAATGCCGGTGGCCTGGGCCATGGCTTCCAGGATCAATACCCCCGGAAACACCGGCTTGTTCGGAAAATGGCCGGTGAACATCGGCTCATTGAAAGACACATTCTTGATGCCTCTCAGGGTCTTGCGCTCAGGGCTAATTTCATAATGTGCCACCTTGTCTACCATCAAAAACGGGTAGCGGTGCGGCAGCAGTTCCAGAATTTCCTGGATATCCAACTGATTCTGTTCGTTATTCAGTTCATTGTTCAAAATGTAACCCTACCAATTTTGCTTAATTTTTTTTGTCTGACTGCTTTTCAAGCCGGTTTAACCGCTTGTGCATATCGTCGATGCGCATCACCCGCGCCGCCGTTTTACGCCATTCTTTATTGGGCTGCAACGGAATACCGGAAGAATAGAGACCCGGCTCGGTAATGGGCCGCATTACCATGCTCATGCCGGTGATGGTCACTCCATCACAGATCTCGATGTGACCATTGATCACCACGGCGCCGCCAATAATACAATATTTACCGACTTTGAGACTACCCGCCATCACGGTACCACCGGCAATGGCGGTGCCGTAACCGATGCTGACGTTGTGGGCGATCTGGCACAGATTGTCGATTATCACATTATCGGCAATGCAAGTATCGCCCAATGCACCGCGGTCTATGGTCGTGCCGGCACCGATTTCGACCCGGTTACCGATAATCACGGTCCCCAGCTGCGGAATCTTGACCCACTCGCCCTTATTATTTGCATAACCAAAACCGTCGCCGCCGATAACGGCACCCGACTGCACCAGGCAGCGTTCGCCCAGCTCGACTCTATGATACAGAGTCACGTTGGCCCACAGGCGGCTATTGGCCCCAAGTTGAGCGCCTTTACCGATAAAGCAACCGGCGCCAATCACCACGCCATCGCCCAGCACAACACCGGACTCAATCACCGCATTAGCACCGATGGCCACGCCCTCACCCAGAACAACGTCGTCGGCAATCACCGCCGAGGGATGAATGTCCACCGCAGGTTGCGGCGTGGTGTCCAGCGCCTGGGCGGCCAGGGCAAAGCCCAGATACGGGTCGGTCATCACCAGGCTGGCCACCGGGCACAGTGCCTGATCGGCACTCGTGACGATCACCGCCCCGGCCCTGGTGTTTTCCAGCAGGGAGTGATACTTGCTGTCCGACAAAAAGGCCACCTCGTCCGGGCCTGCCTTGTCCAGGGTGTTGACCCGACGAATAACCTGGGTCGGGTCACCCTTGAGTTCGGCATTCAGCTGCCGGGCCAGTTCCTGTAACGTGATCTCTTGCAACCTACTAGTCATAATCAAATACTCATCAAAACCGGGCTTTACTTGCTGACCTTGCCGATCACCTGTTTGGTGATATCGAGGGCCGGTGAAACATAGACGACGGCGCCCCGCTCGATCACCAGATCCAGCCCCTGGGCCCTGGTGATCTCGTCGATGGCGGTTTGAATACGCGCCAGCATTTTCTTGCGCTCTTCACTCTCGCGGCGAGCCTGATCTTCTTCAAGCTTGCGACGCTTCTGCACATAGGCGCTCTGCATCTCGTTCAGCTTTTTCTGGGCCTCGGCCTTTTGCTGATCGTTCATGAACGCCATGTCCTTTTGCTGCTTTTCGATAAAGCTGCGGCCATCGGCTTCCATCTTCTGTACTTCCTTGACCCGGGCACCGAACTCGCTTTCCAGTTTCCTGGCTACCGCCTGACGCTGGGGCATGTTCTGGAATACGGCACCGGTATCCACTACCGCAATCTTGCCACTCTGAGCCTGGGCCAGAGTCGCGGTCAGCATCAGGGCCAGTACGCCCATCATTTTCATCATTTGTTTCAAAATAATCTCCTGTATTAAGTAAATGTGAGGGGTGAGGGGTGAGGGGTGAGGGGTGAGGGGTGAGGGGAAAGCCTCTGACACCCCTACCCAACCTCCCCCTGGCGAGAAGTCGCCGTGATGTCTGCCTTCCCGCAGCCAAGGGGGAGGAGCTTGTGATCCCCTCCCCTTTACCCCCGCATTATCAGAATAACTGCGGGGTGCAACGCAAGGGGAGGGTCAGGGTGGGGTTGCTGTACTTCCCTCACCCCTAACCCCTAACCCCTCACGGTTTTTTAGAATGTCCGGCCGATGTTGAAGTTGAACACTTCGGTACGGTCGCCTTCCACTTCTTTCAGCGGGCTGGCGAGCGAGAACACCAGCGGGCCCAGCGGTGACAGCCACTGCATGCTGACGCCGGCCGAAGCGCGAATGTTGGACGGATCGCCGAAGTCGTAGATCAGGTCGCATTGGCTTACACAGTTAGCGGCATAGTCCGCCGAGAAATTGGTGTTCCACACGCTACCGACGTCCATGAACACGCTGGTCCGCAGCGAGCGCTGCAGATCTTCACCGGCAAACGGCGTGGGCACAATCAGCTCGGCCGAGGCCGCCACCAGGGCGTTGCCGCCGATGGTGCTGTCGTCGCCTTCAAATTTGCCATTTCTTTCATATGCAGCCCGCGGCCCCACCGAGTTGCTCTTGAAGCCACGCAGGGTGCTGAAGCCACCGGCGTAGTAGTTCTCGAAGAAGGGCAAGCCCTGGCTGCCGTTGGTGGCATCGCCATAACCGTCACCGTAAGAGGCGCGAAACTTGCCGGTCAGCACCCAGTTATGCTCCCGATCGAGCGGGAAGTAATGGGCATCGTCGAAACTGGTCTTGTAATACTGCAGATCCGACCCGGGTACCGTGACCTTGAGCGACAGGTTCTGGCGATTACCGGCGGTGGGGAAGTAACCCCGGTTCAGGGTATTGCGGGTCCAGCCGGCGGTCACGTCAAAGGTGTTGAAGCTGATTTCGTCATTGGCCGATACATTCTCGCCATGCAGCCTCCAGAAGTCGTCCAGCTGCACATAGCTGTCGCTCGGCTTGCCCAGGCTGTTGTGCTCGAAGCCGGCACTGAAGTTCAGCCGGTTGTCTTCGTCAATCGGGAAGCCGCTCAGGGCACGCACGCCGTAGAGGGTGCTGTCGTAGTCGGCCAGGTTGGCGTCGTCGGCTTCAAACTGGCGGTAGTAAACCCGGCCTCCGAGGCTGACGCCGTCGACGGTGAAATAAGGGTCGGTGTACTCCAGCGACACATCCTTGGAGTAGTCGTTCATCTGGGAGTTGATGCCCACCCGGTTGCCGGTACCGAGGAAGTTGTCCTGCTGCAGGCCCGCCTGAATGCTGAAACCCGAGTCGGTACCGAAGCCGATGCCGAAGTTGATGGAGCCGGCTGGCTGCTCCTTGACGTTGACGTCCAGATCCACCTGATCGTCTTCACCGGGAATGCGGCGGGTTTCCACCTCGACGGTTTCGAAGAAACCCAATCGGTTCAGGCGGGTACGGGATTGCTCCACGTCTTCGGTTGACAGCCGGGCGCCTTCCATCTGGCGCATTTCACGGCGCAGCACCTCGTCTTTGGTGATGGTGTTACCGCCGAAGTTGATGCGGCGCACATAGACCCGGTTACCGGGATCGATATTGACCACCAGCTCCACTTTCTTGCCGGTTTCATCGATCTGCGGAAAGGTGGCAATCTTGGGGTAGGCGTAGCCGAAGCGGCCGAGGAATTTGGACAGCACCTCTTCCATGTGGGCCACATCGGCGGCGGAATAGAGATCACCGGCACGCAGTGGCACCAGCGCTTCCAGCTCGGACTGGCGGTCGATCAGATTGCCGCGCAGCTTGACGCCAGACACCGTATAGCGTTCCCCTTCGGAAACGTTGAGGGTGATATAGACCCCTTCCTTGTCCGGCGACATGGACACCTGGGTCGAGGTCACCTCGGCCTTGAGATAACCCCGATCCCGGTAGTAGGAGCGCAGGGTTTCGATGTCACCGGCCAGCTTCTGCTTCTGATAGCGCTGATCGGCCATGAAGTTCCACCAGGGCACGCTGTCTGACAGCTGCAGCTGACCCAGCAACTGTTCTTCGCTGAACGCCTTGTTGCCGACGATGTTGATCTGCTTGATCTCCGCCGCCGGACCTTCCACGAATTCGAATTTAAGATCGACCCGATTGCGCGGCAGCGGCGTCAGCACCGCCTTGACCTGGGCCGAGTATTTGCCCACGCCGTAGTAAAAGTCTTCCAGTCCCTGTTCGAGCGAGCTCAGGGTGGTGCGATCCAGTGGCTCGCCAATGCGTACCCCCGCCCCTTCCAGACTCTGCTTTAGCTGCTCTTCCTTGATTTCCTCGTTGCCGCTGAAGCTGATACCGGCAATGGTCGGCCGTTCGGTCACCTGTACCACCAGAATGCCGTTGTCGCGCAGCAGCTGTACATCTTCGAAGTTACCGGAGGCATACAGGCTCTTGATAGCCTCGGCCAGGCGAGCGGAGTCCACTTCTTCACCGACTCGCACCGGCAGGCTGAGCAGGGTCGCCCCCAGGGTGACCCGCTGCAGACCCTTGACCTGAATGTCCTGCACCACAAAGGGGCTTATGCCACCCTGAGCATGGGCCAGCATACTGGCGCCCAGCAGGCAGGACGCCACCAGCGTATTTTGAACCGATCTTTTTTTAATTGCCCTTTCTTTGGCAGACCTTTCTTTAACAGACATGGTGTGACTTTATCCTTGTGTCGGTCGCCCTAGAGGCGAGCAAAATCGTTAAACAGCGCCAGTCCCATCAGCATTATCAAGAGCGCAGCGCCAATCCTGAAACCGATTTCCTGTATTTTTTCCGGTACCGGTCGTCCGGTCACCGCTTCTATCACATAAAACAGCAGGTGCCCGCCGTCGAGCACCGGCAATGGTAACAGGTTGATGATGCCGAGGTTCACGCTGACCAGCGCCATGAAACCGAGAAAATAAACCAGGCCGAACTCGGCGGTCGCGCCGGCGCCCTTGGCAATGGAAATGGGGCCGCTCAGGTTGTCTACCGAGACGATGCCGGTCAGCAGCTTGCCGAGCATCTGGAAGGTCAGCACCGTCAGATCCCAGGTTCGGCTGATACCGGCTCCGATGGCCGCCAACGGGCCATAGGTGAGCTCGAAGCGATACGCTTCGTCTACCGGCAGCACCTCGGGCGCCACGCCCGCATAACCGATGACCCGGTCGCGGCTTTCACGCCGCTCCGGGGTCAGCGTCAGCGTCAGGCTTCGACCCTCACGCATCAGCTGAAGTTCCACAGGAATCTCGGGAGAAGCCTGAACCAGCGACACCAGTTGCCGCCAGTCGGCCAGCGGCTCACCATCGATGGCCTGCAGGGTATCACCTGACTGCACACCGGCCGCGGCGGCGGGGCCATTATTGACCACCTCGGCCACGGTCAGCGTGAGTTCGGGACCGACCGGCTCCAGCCCCAGGGCTCTGATCGGCGACATTTCATCCGGGTCAAACTGCCACTCGGCCAGCGGGATAATGGCCTCTCGCCGTTGCCCGGTGCCGTCGGCTACCTCGAACCGGGTTTCGTCATCACCAATACGCCCAAGCAATGCAAAGTTGACTTCTTCCCAGGTACGCACCGCCTTGCCGTCGATGGCCAGAATTTCCATGCCCGGCGCCAGGCCGCCCTCGGCCGCCGGTGAGGATAGGGTCACGTCGTTCAGCACCGGCTTCACCGCCGGCACGCCAATCAGAAACATCAGCCAGAAGGCGAAAATGGCAAAGGCAAAGTTGGCCATGGGGCCGGCAACCACGATCGCCATGCGCGCCCACACCGACTTGCGGTCGAACGCCTGATCCTGCAAATGGGCCGGCACCTCGTCCACCCGGCCGTCGAGCATCTTGACGTAGCCGCCGAGCGGGATCAGCGCCAGCACATATTCGGTGCCGTCCTTACCCATGCGTCGCCAGATGGCCTTGCCGAAGCCGATGGAAAAGCGCTCCACCTTGACGCCATTGCTCCGCGCCACCCAGAAGTGGCCGTACTCGTGTACCGCCACCAGAATACCGAGGGCGACAATAAAGGCGCCCAGATTCCACAGTATGTCGCCCATCATGTTTTCCTTATTGATTCTGTATCAAAGCGGTGGCACAGCGGCGTGCGGCGCCATCCAGCGCGATGATCTCGTCCAGGCTGGCCGCCCGGGTGCTGCCCAGCTGTTGCATCACAGCGTCGTTGACCGAAGCGATGGCCATAAAATCAAGCGAGCCGGCCAGAAAGGCCGCGACCGCCTCTTCATTGGCCGCATTCAGTGCCGTGGTGGCGCCCTGGCCGCTGGCACAGGCGTCGATGGCCAGCTGCAGACAGGGGTAACGCGCCATGTCCGGCGCCATAAAACTCAGTTCACCCAGCTTGCAGAAGTCCAGAGGTGCCACCCCGGAGGCGATGCGCGCCGGATACGCCAGCGCATGCGCTATGGGGGTCATCATATCCGGCTGGCCGAGCTGGGCCAATACCGAACCGTCCGAATACTGCACCATGGAGTGAATGACCGACTGGGGATGCACCAACACCTCCAGCTGGCTCGGCGCGGCATTGAACAGCCAGCGCGCCTCTATGTATTCCAGCCCCTTGTTCATCATGGTGGCGGAGTCGACCGAAATTTTCGGCCCCATCGACCAGTTGGGGTGCGCCACCGCCTGAGCCGGCGTCACACCGGCCAGCTGGTTCACCGGGGTATAACGGAAGGGACCGCCGGATCCGGTAAGCAGTATCTTGCCGACCCCCGCCTCCGTCAGACTGCCCCGCCCCGGATTTTGCTGCAATTCGGCAGGCAGGCACTGAAAAATGGCGTTGTGCTCGCTGTCGATCGGCAACAGCTCGGCACCGCTGCGGTGCACCAAGTCGATGAACAGCTCGCCACTCATCACCAGCGCTTCCTTGTTGGCCAGCAAGACCCGCTTGCCACTCTTCACCGCCGCCAGAGTAGACAACAGACCGGCAGCCCCGACGATGGCGGCCATCACTGTGGTAACCTCCGGCTCGGCGGCCACCTCGCACAAGGCGTCGGCCCCGCTCAGCACCTGGGTTTTAGCGCCCTGCTCGGCCAGTTGCCGACGCAACTCCCGCGCCGCCGCCTCATCCACCATCACCGCATAACGCGGCGAAAATTCCAGGCAGTCGGCCAGCATGCGCTCAACCTGCCGGTTGGCGGTCAACGCAAAAACGCGAAAACGCTCGGGGTGCCGACGCACCACCGACAGCGTGCTCTGACCGATGGAGCCGGTGGCCCCGAGTATGGTTAACAACTCCACTTGGCACTCCTGGTCGACGCGAAAAAGGTTGAGTATCCCGACAGAAGCAGAGAACGAACACAGACTCGCCATAAACCCATCCATGGGGGCTCCGCCACATCATCCCTGATGTGGAGGGTCTGTTTATCGCCTCTCTGCTTCTGCCCTGGTGGCTGCAGGCTGGGAGTACACCGACTCAGAGCCTGAAAAAAAACAAGATGAGTCATCAGCTCAACACCCGGACGACGACGATAAATACCGGTAGGGCGGCGGTGAGGCTGTCGATGCGGTCCATAATGCCACCATGACCCGGCAGAATACTGCCCGAGTCCTTGATGCCCGCTTCGCGCTTGAACATGCTCTCGACCAGATCGCCCAGCACGGACGCAAACACCGCCACCACGGAGGCCACCAGCAGCACCACGCTCTGTTGCATCGGTAGCGCCATGGTCTGCGTGACCACCAGTGCCAGCAGGCTGGCCGCCACCACACCGCCGATCATGCCTTCTATGGTCTTGCCCGGGCTGACCCGGGGGCACAGCTTGTGCTTGCCGAACGCCTTGCCGGCAAAATAGGCACCGGTGTCGGCCACCCACACCAGCGACATCACGAACAACAGCAACCAGGCACCGAAGAAGGGATTCTGTTCATATTCGTAGCTGCGCAGCGCCAGCAACGCCCAGAAAAAGGGGATCAGGCTGAACAGCGCAAACAGCGCCTTCAGCCACAACCGGCCTTGCCAGAAGGCCGCGCTGCGCGGGTACACCAGCACCAGCACCAGCGAAATCAGCCACCAGGCGGCGCCGGCGCCGAGCACCAGCGCGACGGTATCATTCAGATCCGGACGCCAGACCTGATCGATCGGCACCATGGCCATCAGCCCAATCAATACCAGGGCCAGCGATACCATCACCACATTGGCCTTGCGCGGATCGATAAAACGCCCCCACTCCCGGCCAGCCAACAGAAAGACACCGCCGGCAAAGAGCGAAAAAAACGGCAGCGGCAACAGAAAAATGGCGGCCAGTACCAGGGGGATCAGGCACAGGGCCGTGATGATTCTAAGCTTTAACAAGAAATATCCTCTCTTATTGAAGTGAGGGGTGAAATGTGAGGAGTGAGGGGTAAACACCTGACTCTTCACTCCTTACGCCTCAACGCTCACGTCTTTATATGTACGTAAGGTCGATTTCAATCGACCAAAAAACCTAGTACCGGACCAAAACCGGGAAAGGTACAGCAACCCCTCCCCAACCCTCCCCTTGCGTTGCCCCCCGCCGTCATTCTGTCGGTACAGAGCCCAGCTATTCCCCAGTCCCTATTCCCCGCCCTTCAGCCAAGGCGCGAATTTGTGCGCCGGTGCAGCCGAAGCGGCGTTCCCGTGCCACAAAGGCGGCAATGGCTTCGCTGAAGGCGGCTTCGTCGAAATCGGGCCAGAGTACGGGGGTGAAATGCAGCTCGGCGTAGGCCAGCTGCCACAGCAGAAAGTTGCTGATACGCTGCTCGCCGCCGGTGCGGATCAACAGGTCGACCTGCGCCAGATCGGCCATGTTCATGAGGCTGCCCAGATGGTGCTCTGTGATGTCGGCGGGATTGAGCTCACCGGCAGCAACCTGCTCGGCTGCACGACGGCAGGCCTGGGTGATGTCCCAGCGGCCACCGTAGTTGGCGGCAATATTGAGGGTCAGTCCGGTATTGGCGGCGGTAAGTGCTTCGGCATCGGCAATTTTACGTTGCAGATGATCGCTGAAACCACGGTGATCGCCGATCACCCGCAGACGAATGTTGTTGCGGTGCAGCTTGCGCACTTCCGAACCGAGCACGGCGATGAAGAGGCTCATCAGGGCACTGACTTCATCTTCTGGCCTGCGCCAGTTTTCGCTGGAAAAGGCGAACAGGGTCAGGGCATCCAGCTTGAGCCGATAGGCGAAACTGACGGCGGTGCGCACCGATTTTACACCGGCCTTGTGCCCGCTGACCCGAAACTTGCCCCGTTGTTCGGCCCATCGGCCGTTGCCGTCCATGATGATGGCGACGTGACGGGGTAACTGAGATGGGTCGTCAAATGCTGCCATGGTTTGGCTCGCTGGCATTAAATCACTCCTGCACAAAGACAAACGCCGTGCAGGCAAGCTACACGGCGTCGGCTACTATACCTGATGTAAGTATCAGATTTCCATTAACTCTTTCTCTTTGACGGCGAGGGCTTCGTCTATCTTTTTGATATAGAGATCGGTCAGTTTCTGGATGTCGTCCTGAGCACGACGATCGTCGTCTTCGGAAATTTCCTTTTCTTTCAACAGTGCCTTGAAGTCACCGTTGGCGTCGCGACGGATATTGCGAATGGCCACCCGGCCCTGCTCGGCTTCGTGACGTACTACCTTGATCAGGTCCTTACGACGCTCTTCGGTCAGTGACGGCAGCGGAATGCGGATCATGGTGCCGGTGCTGGACGGGTTAAGACCCAGATCGGAACTCATGATGGCCTTTTCTACCGCCTTGATCATGGTGCGATCGAATACGGTCACCGCCAGGGTACGGGAGTCTTCGGTGGTGATGTTGCCTACCTGCTTCAGCGGGGTAGCCGCACCGTAGTAATCCACATAAATGGTGTCCAGCAGGCTGGGATGCGCCCGGCCGGTACGAACCTTGTTCATCTGGCCCTTGAGTGACTCAAGGCTCTTTTCCATCCGCGTGTTGGCGTCGTTCTTAATCTCGTTAATCACGGTTTATATCCTTGTTTTATCGTAAGGGGTGAGATGTCAGGCGTGAGGAGTAAAACACCTCACCCCTTTTACCCTTCACCCCTCACCTGCTAATTATTTCCGGCTGATGAGGGTGCCTTCGGTTTCCCCCATTACGGCACGGCGCAACGCACCCGGCTTGTTCATGTTGAACACCCGAACCGGCAGGTTATGATCCCGGGCCAGGGTAAAGGCGGCCAGATCCATCACCTTGAGTTCGCGATCCAGTACATCATCATAATCCAGCTGACTATACAGCTCGGCATCCGGATTTTTCATCGGATCTTCACTGTAGACGCCGTCCACCTTGGTGGCCTTCAATACTACGTCGGCTTCAATTTCAATGCCACGCAAACAGGCGGCAGAATCGGTGGTGAAGAAAGGATTGCCGGTACCGGCAGAGAAAATCACCACGCGGCCCTTGCGCAGCAAGCTGATGGCATCGGCCCAGTTATAAGGATCGCACACGCCTTCCAGAGTAATAGCAGACATCAGACGGGCATTCACATAAGCACGGTGCAGGGCATCGCGCATGGCCAGCCCATTCATCACGGTGGCCAACATACCCATGTGGTCGCCCACCACGCGGTTCATACCCGCCTGGGCCAGGCCCGCACCGCGAAACAGGTTGCCGCCGCCAATCACCAGGCCGACCTGAACACCCAGTTCAACCAGTTCCTTGATTTCCTGAGCCATACGTTCGAGTACGGCGGGGTCAATACCAAAGCCTTCTTCACCTTGCAGCGCTTCGCCGCTCAGTTTAAGAAGAATGCGTCTGTATGCGGGTTTAGGATTGGTACTCATGCTTTTCTATTCCTGGTCATAGAAAGACCGCGACACAAGTCGCGGTCTGGATAGCACTAACAACGGCGGGAATTAACCCTTGGAAGCAGCGATTTGTGCCTGAACTTCGGCAGCGAAATCTTCTTCTTTCTTCTCGATGCCTTCACCCACTTCAAAGCGGACAAAACCGATGGCATCGGCGCCGGCCTGCTTGAGGCGCTCGGCTACAGAGATAGAAGGATCTTTAACAAAGGGCTGACCGGTCAGAGAGATTTCACCGGTGAACTTCTTCATGCGACCTTCAACCATCTTCTCGGCAATTTCTTTCGGCTTGCCGGAGTTGATGGCGATGTCGACCTGAATTTCGCGCTCTTTGGCCACGACGTCTTCAGACACATCTTCGGGCTTGACGAACTGCGGGTTGGAAGCGGCAACGTGCATTGCCACGTCTTTGGCCACTTCTTCGTCACCGCCTTTCAGGTTGGCGATAACGCCGATGCGGGTGCCGTGCAGGTAAGTGGTCAGGTTGTCACCTTCCACCAGCACGATACGACGCAGACTCATGTTTTCACCGATCTTGGCGATCAGGTTGGTCAGGGTCAGCTCGATGCTTTCGCCGTTCTCGTACTCGGCCGCCTTCAGGGCGTCCAGGTCGTTGATTTTGTTTGCCAGCGCAATGTCGACAATCTTGTCACCGAAGGCGCGGAAACCGGCGTCTTTGGCGACAAAGTCGGTTTCGCTGTTCAGCTCGATCATCACGGCGGTGTTGCCGGCCTGACGCTGCAGGATGATACCTTCGGCGGCAATACGGCCGGCTTTCTTGGCGGCTTTGGCCTGACCGGACTTGCGCATCTCTTCGATGGCCAGTTCAATGTCACCATTGGCTTCGGTCAGGGCTTTTTTACAATCCATCATGCCAGCGCCAGTGCGCTCACGCAGTTCTTTTACCAGGGCGGCGGTAATCGTTGCCATGTCTAATTTCCTCGATCTTGGTCTACAAGAAAACAGGGGCACAAGGCCCCTGTTAACCCATTACTTTCGTATGGTTAATAAAGGCTGAAGCCTAGGCTTCGACTTTATTACTCTTCTACGACGTAGTTGTCTTCGGCTTGCACGGCCAAGTCTTGCGCACGGGCAGCAATCACGGCGTCGGCAGCGGCATTCAGGTACAGCTGGACGGCACGGATGGCGTCATCGTTACCGGGAATGATGTAATCGATGTTGTCCGGGTTAGAGTTGGTGTCAACAATCGATACTACCGGAATGCCCAGGTTGTTGGCTTCCTTGATAGCGATGTGCTCGTGGTCAGCGTCTACTACGAACAATACGTCGGGCAGACCGCCCATGTCCTTGATACCGCCCAGGGACTTCTCCAGCTTTTCCATTTCGCGAGTACGCATCAGCGCCTCTTTCTTGGTCAGCTTGTCGAAGGTACCGTCTTGAGCCTGGCTTTCCAGCTCTTTCAGGCGGCTGATGGATTGACGTACAGTCTTCCAGTTGGTCAGCATGCCACCCAACCAGCGATGGTTGACGTAGAACTGATCACACTTGGTAGCGGCTTCTTTGACGGCTTCAGAGGCTGCGCGCTTGGTACCAACAAACAGGATTTTACCCTTCTTGGAAGCCACGTTGCCCAGATAGTTCAACGCATCGTTGAACATGGGAACGGTTTTTTCCAGGTTGATGATGTGAACCCGGTTGCTGGCGCCGAAAATGAACGGCTTCATCTTGGGGTTCCAGTAACGAGTCTGGTGACCAAAGTGAACGCCGGCTTTCAGCATGTCGCGCATAGATACTTGTGCCATGATTTCCTCAAATAAGTGTATTGGGTTAGGCCTCCACACATCCCATGACTCCGACCCGAAGGCACCCTGGAGCATGTGCCGATGTGTGTGTGTATTAAGAAGGTGAATGTGTGTGATGGAAAAATCTGCAGGCATGCCCGCAGATGCAACTATCACGGCGCGCTTTATACCATAAAACCGGCCCCTGCACCAGCGTTGCCGTTATTCGTCTGCAGCCTGACTACGGCTTGACTACTGGTGGAACTTAGCGGCACTTGGCGTTACACTTTTTGTCCTTTTGTCGGCCATCCTTATCGGCCTTCCTTATTGGCATAGCCGATAGCCGCCCTGCAAGACAACGCAGCCCTGAACCGGACGCCCACCCACAGAGACGAGTTTGATGAGCATAGTCATAAAAACCCCGGAAGAAATAGAAAAAATGCGCGTAGCCGGTCGCCTGGCCGCCGACGTGCTGGAAATGATTGAACCGCACGTGCAAGCCGGCGTGACCACCGACCAGCTGAACCAGATCTGCCATGACTATATCGTGAACGAGCAGCAGGCGATTCCGGCGCCGCTGAACTATCACGGTTTTCCCAAGTCGATCTGTACCTCGGTAAACCACGTGATCTGCCACGGCATTCCGGCGGACAAGAAGCTCAAGGAAGGCGACATCATCAATATCGATATCACGGTGATCAAGGATGGCTACCACGGTGATACTTCAAAAATGTTCATGGTCGGCAAGTCCGGCATCATGGCCGAACGCCTGTGCCGGGTAACCCAGGAATGCCTGGAGCTGGGCATAAAGATGGTGAAGCACGGAGTACACCTGGGCGACATCGGTGCCGCCATTCAGCAGCACGCCGAGGCGCACAACTACTCGGTAGTGCGGGAATATTGCGGCCACGGCATCGGCGCCGAGTTCCACGAAGAGCCGCAGGTACTGCATTACGGCAAACCGGGCACCGGTGAAGTACTGCAAGCAGGCATGTGCCTGACCATAGAGCCGATGATCAACGCCGGCAAGCGCCAGAGCAAGATGCTGGGCGACGGCTGGACCGTAGTCACCAAGGATCGCAGCCTGTCGGCCCAGTACGAGCACACCCTGCTGGTAACCGAAGACGGCTGCGAAGTACTGACCCTGCGCAAAGACGACAGGCTGCCGCGGGTTATCAAGGCTGGCAGCTAAACTCCGGCAAGCTGTCGCGGCACCTTCCGTCGGCAGACCCCGCGCAGCAGAATAAAAAACGGCGCTGTTTGATACAGCGCCGTTTTTGTTGGTATTGCATTATCTATGGGATTGCGCCGTATAAATGGGCGCTTACATACGTCGTAGGGTCAAATTTATTTGACCGGTGGTGTAACAGTTCTCACTTATGAGTTTTTGTATTCGTAGTTGTAGTAACCGTAGTTACCATAACCGTAGGTGGAGGCTTTGCGCTCTACTGCGTTGAATACAATGCCTTTTACATTAATGCCGTTTTGCTGGTAGCGACGCATGGCGATTTCTACTTCTTTAAGCGGGTTTTTGGCGAAGCGGCTTATCATCAGCGTGGTGCCGGCCTGGGCACTGATAATTACCGGATCTGTTACTGCCAGTACCGGTGGGGTGTCGATAATTACCAGGTCGTATTGCTTGCCAGCCTCTTCTACCAACTTGCTGAAGTTACTGTGCATCAACAACTCGGAGGGGTTCGGCGGTATCTGGCCTCTGGCTATAAAGTGCAGGTTGTCTACTTCTGTGCTCTGCACTACTTGCTGCAGGCTGTGTTTACCGCTCAGCAGGCCGGACAGGCCTTGTTCAAGACTCACGTTAAGCAGCGTGTGCATATAGCCTTTACGCATGTCGGCGTCTATTAGCAGCACTTTTTGCCCCGCCTGGGCACAAATGGCTGCCAGGTTGGAGCTTACAAACGACTTGCCTATGGCCGGGCTTGGGCCACCAATGGCCAGTACGTTGTTGTTGGCCTCAATCATGGCAAAGTGCAGGCTGGTGCGAAGCGCCCGTAACGATTCTATTGCCAAATCGGCTGGATTATAGGCCGCCAGCAGTTGGCTGCCCTGATTTGGTTGTTTTTTGCGTTTGCTCAGCAACTGGGTTTTCTTCTGATGCACCTCGCTCAAGGGCACACTGGCATACACACTCATGCCGGCCTGTTCAAAGTCTTCCGGGTTTTCTACACCTCGGTTGAGCAGGCCACGCATCAGCACCAGGCCCACACTGAGCATGCCGCCCAGCAAGGTGGCCAACACCACTATCAGCGGCTTTTTGGGTTTGACCGCATGGGGCTCGGTAACGGCATCGTCAATGATGCGCACATTGCCTACAGTACCCGCCTTGACGATGTTCAGCTCTTGTACCTTGTTCAGCAGCTGAATATAAATCTCCTGGCTTACCTGCATGTCTCGGGTCAGGCGCAGCACTTCTTGTTGCGTAGTCGGCAGGTTTTCTACCTGATCGGCCAACTGTTTTTTGTCTTTGGCCAGAGCCTGCTTTTTCTCCAGCAGGGCCTGGTAGCTGGGGTGAGCCCGGGTATAAAGCCGGCTTAGCTCCGACTCTTTGAACGACAGTTCGTTGAGTTGTTTTTCCAGTTCCACCATCTGCGTCAGCACGCTCTGGGTTTCCAGCCCCAGATCCACCGATTTATGCTGCTGGCGATATTCGTTCAGGCGCTCTTCGGCCTGGTCCAGTTTCGCTTTAAGCTCTGGCTGTTGTTCGGTTAAAAAGGACAGACTTTTTTCGGCCTCGGCAGACATGCGCTGAATATTCTGCAACAGATACTGGCGCGCCACCGCATTAAGGGTCGCGGCAATGTCGGCCTGGTTGGTGCCGGTAAGGCTAAGAGAGAGAATACCGCTGGCCTTGCCTTTTTCGCTCACATTCAGGTTTTGGCTCAAGTCGGCAATGGCCTTTAGCCGACTGGCCTTGGTCAGCACAAACTCGGTACCCGGACGAGCCACCAGATCGGTAAGCAGCAAACGGATGCCGTCTTGTTCGGCAAGCTTGCCTGCCTGGCCGCGCAGCAGTTCGGTGCCGTCATTATTCAACAGCACAAAGCCCTGTTCGGTGGCGCGCAGGGTAAGCGGCTTGTCCAGCAGGTAGCTTGGCACCATCAGCTGGCTCACTTTTATTTGCTCACCGCCCCAGGCATAACTGTCAAACAGGCTGGCCTCGGCCGGTTGCTCGCCCTGGTAGCGGCTGGCCATAAACTTGCCGAGCAGCGGAAAATAATAGGGCTCAACAATAATGTCACGCTTGCGCTCGTCTACCGCCGCGCCCAGCACCATGCGAGAGCTGATAATTTCCAACTCCGCCCCGGCATTGCTTTGTTGCGAAAACAGGTCCCCCATTTCACCCAGGGCGGGCATGCCACTGGACTTTTCTTCTACCTGCAACAGGGCATTGGCCTTGTATACCGGGGTGGACAGCAAGGCATAGGTCACGCCGATGATCATGGCAAGGGTGGTTATGCCGATAATCAGCCATTTGCCGTCCAGCAGCAGGCCAAACAGGCGACCCAGGTCTATTTCGTCGTCTTGGGGCTGGTTGTTGATTGTGGTTTGCTGTGTCATGCGTTTTCTCTTATTTATTCAGCTTATCGGCCCAGAGCGTACAGTTGTGCTCTATTAGCCCGTATACATGCTCGAATGCCTCGGTGCTTTTCTTGTAGGGGTCTGGAATTTCCTGATTTTGCTGCCATTGGCCCAGCAAAAAGGTTTTGCCCCGCACTTCGGGCGCCAGCCGGCTTACCCCTTCTTTGTGCTTGTTTTCCATGACCAATATCACGTCTGCCTGCCGGCACAGTTCTTTGGTTAACTGGCGGGCCGCATGAAGGGGGCAGTCAATATCATGGTTTTCGGCTATGCTGCGGGCCGTGGCATCCATGTCTTTATCTACCAGGGCGCCAAGGCCGGCGGAGTGTACGGTTTTGCCGGGCAGTGCCGCCTTCAGCAAAAACTCGGCGGTAGGGCTGCGGCAAATATTGCCCACACACACTACCAGAATATTGTTAAACATCAGTTTCCACTCACAGAGTCGGACGCATCACTAACAACGTTAAGGCCGGATATGGTCGGTAATAACTGACTTAGCACCCGGTTCCAGCGGGTAATGGGCGCTGCGGTTACATACACAATGTCACGCTCTTGCAGATGAAAGCTGTCGGCCAGCACCAGGGCGGCAGCGTTTTTGGCATTCAGCTGATACACATCGGCGATGCGACCACTGTTTGCTGGCGCCTTGCGCAGCACAAACACGCCGGTAGCGTCTGCGGTTATCTGATTAATGCCGTTGGCATCAGATAATGCCTCGGCTAGGGTTTTGCCGTTGCGCCCCATTGGCAAGGTTTGAGCGCGGTTCACCTCACCCAGCACAAATACCTTGCTGTCGTCGTTGCGGTTAATGTTGATCACGTCGTTGGGCTGCAACAGAATGTTCTGGCTTACATCACCGTCTTTATAGAGGTCGCGCAGCGAAAAACGAAAGCGTTGCTCGCCACGGTTCAGTATCACGGTTTGCCAGTCGGCAAACTCGGTTACGCCGCCCGCCTTGCTTACCGCATCAATCAGCGTTAATGGAATATTGGTAATCGGCAGGGTGCCGGGGTTTTCTACTTCGCCGGTTACATATACCCATTTGGAGCGAAATGCCGCTATGGTTACGTCTACTTGCGGGCTTTCTACGTAACGGGCCAGACGGCTGCTGATAAGGTCGCGAATTTCACTGACTTTTAGCCCTGCTACCTGAATATTACCAATGTAGGGATAAAACATGGTGCCGTCGGTATGTACCCAGTTGCCGGCTTCTTCCGAGCTGCGATACTGCCCCGCCGGGGTGGTCAGTTCGGGGTGGTCCCATACGGTTACACTCAAAACATCGCCCGGGCCAACCAGATAGTCGTATTGTGCAATTTGCTGGCGCAGTGGCAGATCAGAGCTAGCAACGGTCTCTCCTGGCGCCTGTGCGGCCAACACAGAGGCGGCGCTGATAGGATAAATATCTACCAACTCGGTCAGATCGTCGTCTTGATCATGGTACTGATCTACCACAGTGCCGTAAGAACTGGAGAAATGAGAGCCGGGTATCAGGGTGCAGCCCCCCAACAAAACCGTGGTCAACACTAAACAAGGTAGTTGGTAAACGTGTTTCATTTAATTAGTCTGCTTATTAATTAAGAATATAACGATATACAAATAGCCAGGCTCAAAAAGCATCCAAAACACGGCAGGGGCCGTTGTGAGCAATAAAAAGGTACGCTACCGCCCCAGGGTTACAGCCCCCGATGCTGAACGCCGTTATTTATGCTCTTGTTTTAATTGAGCTTTATATGAGAACTGATATCTGGTTCAGCTTTGTCGCAAAATGCAATAAGCGACCATGAAAAATTGCGCCGTATCGTAACACAAAACATGGCGTGTGTAGCGCGGTGCGACTATGTAGCTGCTGCACTACAACGACCCAAATTCAAAGAAAGATGAATGATTTGGCTAACTTTAATTTATTAAGTTTCGTTATCTAACGCCGTCTTAAGTGGTAAATTACCGCTCTAGTGGTGAAAATGAGGTTATTTTATCGCAATGGCGTATATTGTTGCGATGCTTACATGGTTCACAAATTGATTGCAAGGAGAATCCTGATGAAAAAAACAGCATTTGCTTTATTGATAGGGGCTGCACTGGCACTGCCAGTGCAGGCTCAAACCGAAACCGGTGCTGCTGCCGCAGGTAGCGGTGCAGGTGCCGGCACAACCGGTACCGCCGCTGCTGGAGCTGGAACCGGCGCAGCTGGTGCAGGGGCTACCAGTGCAGGCGTTGGTGCTGCTGGTGCCGGCGTGGGTGCCGGTGCCGCTGCTGGTGGCATTGCCGCTGGCACCGCCGTGGGTCTGGGTACCGCTGCCGTGGCCGCCGCTGCAACCGTGGCCGTAGCCGCCGCCGTAGCCGTGGGTGTATCCGGCAGCGACAGCAACAATGGTGCGGTTACTCCTGGTTCCACCCCTGGTTCTTCCACTCCAGGATCTACCTCTGGTTCTAACTAAGCTGCACATTTTTTTATGGCAGATTGTTCACCAAGGGGCCATGGCCCCTTTTTATTTATTGTTGAACTCAAATGATAAAACTTTCCTGTTCAGGCTTATGGCTGGCCACCCTGCTGGCCCTTGTTGGCTGCAGCCAAAAGGTGCAAGACATAAGCGATACCCTACGTGTGGCCGCCCTGGGCTATAACGATGTACCGCTCACCCGGCAACAGATAACCGCCCTGCCCTATGCCGCTATTCAACTGAAATGGGGCCATGGCCCACGGGTGCTTTCTGTGCTGGCACTGGCAGAAGGTGACAAGCTTAAGTGGGTAACCCAGGATAAAAAAATGCTGGTTACCCAACATGGGCGCCTGATCAAGACCCTGGGCTTTGAGCAGAATCTCGTTTACACCGGCAACCTGGCCGCCGATCCCCTGCCTCACCTTCTGACCTTGCTGCAACAGCGCCAGGATATGCGCTGGGCCAGCGAGCAAGACTGGCAACCGGGTTATATTAGCGGTTATGCCTCGCTTTCGCGTTTTGAATACCAGGGTGAAGAGTCGCAGAATATTCTGGGCCAACCCGTCACGCTGATTAAATTTACCGAGCAGGTGCGCTACGCCAAATTTGATCGTCAGTTACAAAACACATTCTGGCTGTCGCCCGACAGCGGTGAAGTCATAAAAAGCCGCCAGTTTATTGGCCCGGGTCTGCCCGAGGTAGAAATCACCCTAATCAAGCCGTATCAATCATGAAGTCACTATTTTTTGTGTTTTTAGCCTTATTTTCTGCCACTGCTTATAGCCAGGTAAAAATAACGGTATTACCCAACAGCGCCCTCAATCAGCAATATACGCAACCGGTACGCTGGCAGCAGGTGCTGGCCTCGCTGCATGCGGCCGGAGTTGACCCTCGCTGGTCTGTGCTTACCCGTCAGTCAGAAGATAAGCTGGCAGAGCTGACCGAATTGCACCGCCAGGTAACAGACCGGCTTGAACGGCTGGGGCAGTACTGGGCACGCCAGGGTAACCAGGGCGGCCTGCGCAGTGCCTATGAGCTGCTGGCCCAGTTGCATGCCCTACCGCTTGCAGCCTATCAACCCGTCAGCATGGATTATGATCTGGTGCGCCTGCAGCCGGAGCAGAACCCCCTGCTGGATGGCAATTACACCATCACCCTGCGCGACAGGCCCGACTTTGTGTGGGCCCAGGGGTTGATACGCCTGCCGGGCAAGCGGCCCTTTGTGGGGGGCGCCTTCGCTTATGACTACGGCAAACGGCTAAGTACCCTGCCGGAAGCAGACTCGAATAATATATGGGTGATACAGCCGGACGGCGTTGTCATGACCAGCGGCGTAGACCCCTTTGCCCCCGAATTTGTTGGCGTGGCGCCCGGTGCCACCCTTTACGTGGGCTTCAAGCAGTTGCCCGCCGCTTTTACCGGGCTAAACCGGCAAATAATGACTCTTTTAGCGAACAGACAGCCATGAACCAGCCTTTTCACTTTGTTAACTATGCCACCCTGGCCGCCGCCGTTGCCTTGATATTGCACGCACCCACCCGGGCCGACGAGCTTACGCCCTTTGTGCCCATGCCGTCTCAGTCCGACTTTGGGGGGACCGGTTTGTTGCAAATGCCCTCTGCCCGCATGAACAAAGAGGGCGAGTTCAGCATCAACTACTTTGACACCGACCAATACCGTCGTTACTCGCTGTCTTTGCAGCTGTTTCCCTGGCTGGAAACCACGGTGCGCTATGTGGATGTGCGTACCCGGCTTTACAGCCAGAATACCGAGTTTAGTGGTGATCAAACGCTGAAAGACAAGGGCATAGACGCCAAGTTTCGGTTGCTGAAAGAACGCCAGTGGCTGCCGGAACTGAGTGTAGGCGCCCGGGATATGGGCGGCACCGGCTTGTTTGCTTCCGAATTTGTCGCGGCCAGCAAACGGATAGGCCCGTTGGACTTGACGCTCGGCATGGGCTGGGGCTATTTAGGTACCCGTGGCAACATCAGCAACCCGTTTTGTGAGGTGGCCGGCGGCTTTTGCGAACGCCCGCAAGGCACCCTGGGCAGCGGCGGCAAATTTGATGTCAATAAAATGTTTCGGGGTCCGGCCGCCTTGTTTGGCGGGGTGGAATATCAAACGCCCTGGCAGCCATTGCGGTTGAAGCTGGAATACGACAGCAACGATTATGTAAACGATGTTGCCGGCACCCTGAAGGTAGACACGCCCATGAACGTGGGTGCCGTATACCGGGCCTTTGACTGGCTGGATGTACATGCGGGGTGGGAGCGTGGTAACACCATGAACCTGGGTGTGACCATGCGTACCAACTTCAATGAATTAACCCCTAGCTGGAACGACCTGCCCCACCCCCAGTATCAGCCGGACGCTTTACCGAATGCTGGGCAGGAGGACTGGGGCACGTTACAGGGTGATTTGGCCAATAACGCCGGTTATCGCAACGCCACTGTACTGCGCCAGGACAATACGGTCATAGTGACCGCCGAACAGGCCAAATACCGCGACAGAGCCGAAGCCAACGCCCGTGCCGGCATGCTGTTTGCCAACCAGCTGCCGGCCGATATAGAGCAGGTGCGGCTGGTGGAAACCAAGAAGAACCTGCCGCTTACCGAGCAACAGTTTGATATGACCGCCCTGCGCCAGGCGGCAGACAACGCCTATATTGGCGCCAGCCTCAACGACGCCATGATCCAGGCCGAGCCGGGCGATTATAGTGATGCCACCGAGGTGGCCGCTGTAGATAGCCGTTACCGTTTTGGTGTATCACCTGTGCTGCAACAGTCGTTTGGCGGCCCGGAGTCATTTTATATTTATCAAATTGGTCTGCTGGGCGATCTGGAAACCAACCTTGCCGATCACTGGCTGGCCTCTACCGCCGCCTATGTAAACCTGGTGGATAACTACGACAAGCTGGATGAAACCTATAACGGTTATGCCGACAACGACAATCCTACTTTGCCGCAAGTACGTACTCTGGTGCGCAAATACATAAAAGACAGCCCGGTACGGCTGCAAAACCTGCAACTTACCTGGATGGACCGGCTGGCCCCCAACTGGTATGCCCAGGCCTATGGCGGTTATTTAGAGCTGATGTTTGCCGGTGCCGGTGGCGAGGTGCTGTATCGGCCGCAAAATACCAACTGGGCACTAGGTGCCAACCTCAATTGGGTGAAACAGCGGGATTTCGACTCTCAATTCGGCATGCTGGATTATGCGGTGACCACCGGTCATCTGGGCGCCTATTACGAACTGCCCTGGCTGGACGACACCCTGCTGCAACTGCAATCGGGCCAGTACCTGGCCGGTGACAAGGGGGCGACCTTTGAGCTTTCGCACAAGTTCGACAGCGGTGTAGTGGCCGGCGCCTTTGCCACTTTCACCAATGTGTCGAGTGAAGATTATGGCGAAGGCAGCTTCACCAAAGGCTTTTATGTGTCTATTCCGTTCGACCTGCTGACGGTTAGCCCCAGCACCACCAGTTCGACCATCAGTTGGGTCCCCCTTACCCGCGACGGCGGCCAAATGCTGGGCCGACGCTACGGCTTGTATGGGTTAACCGACGCCCGTTCGCCTTATTTCGGGTTGTGAAGCTGAAAGCTGAAAGCTGAAAGCTGAAAGCTGAAAAATTCTAGTTGGCTGGTTCTGTGTAGCAAGGTAAAAAACGGCGCTGTTGATACAGCGCCGTTTTTGTTGGCTGCAGATCGGCGCCGGATTACTCGTTCGTCATACCGGGCTTGCCCCGGTATCTTTCTGTAAACGACTCGGGTTCATGCAGACAACGCAAGATCCTGACTTTCGTCAGGATGACGGCGGAGTGCGTAAATTGAGATAGGGTGCGACACCGAACGGCCCCCCTGGCTGCCACTTCAGTTGGCAGTGCGTAGGGTCGAATTTATTCGACCGTTTTGGCCCCGAGCCGGAGCGCTGGTCGATTGAAATCGACCCTACGATCGTTTGACGAACATTGAGCCTTTTACATCTGGGTCACTATGTCTTCGGCAAATTCGGAACAGCTGCGCAGGGTGGCGCCGGTCATTTGTCGCTCGAAGTCGTAGGTGACCGTCTTGTTGGCGATCGTCCCTTCCATGCCCTTGACGATAAGATCCGCCGCCTCGGTCCAGCCCAGGTGGCGCAGCATCATTTCGGCGGAGAGAATAAGTGACCCCGGGTTGACCTTGTCCTGCCCGGCATACTTGGGCGCGGTGCCGTGGGTGGCTTCGAACAATGCCACACCGTCGCCGATGTTGGCGCCGGGGGCGATACCGATGCCGCCCACCTGAGCCGCCAGGGCATCGGAGATGTAGTCGCCGTTCAGGTTCATGCAGGCAATGACGTCGTATTCCGCCGGGCGCAGCAGTATCTGCTGCAGAAAGGCGTCGGCAATCACGTCCTTGACGATGATCTCCTTGCCGGTGTTGGGGTTCTTGAACGAACACCAGGGGCCACCGTCAATCAATTCGGCACCGAACTCTTCCCGCGCCAACTCATAGCCCCAGTCCTTGAAAGCACCTTCGGTGAACTTCATGATGTTGCCCTTGTGCACCAGAGTCAGGGAGTCACGGTCGTTATCGATGGCATACTGCAGCGCGGCGCGCACCAAGCGCTGGGTACCGGCTTTGGAGGTCGGCTTGATGCCGATGCCGCAGTCTTCGGGAAAGCGGATTTTCTGCACCCCCATGTCGTTACGCAAAAAGTCGATTACCTTCTGCGCTTCGGCGCTGCCGGCCTGCCATTCGATACCCGCGTAGATGTCTTCGCTGTTCTCGCGGAAGATCACCATGTCGGTCAGTTCGGGCTGCTTCACCGGGCTGGGTGTACCCTGGTAATAACGCACCGGACGCAGACACACATACAGATCAAGCTGCTGGCGCAGCGCCACGTTGAGCGAACGAATGCCGCCCCCCACCGGGGTAGTGAGCGGGCCCTTGATGGCCACATGGTAATCACGAATCAGTTCGAGCGTTTCTTCCGGCAACCAGGTGTTTTCACCGTAAACATGAGTCGACTTCTCGCCGGTATAGATTTCCATCCAGCTTACCTGCCGCTCGCCCTGATAGGCCTTGGCCACGGCGGCATCCACCACCAGCTTCATCGCCGGGGTCACATCCACACCGATGCCGTCGCCTTCAATAAAGGGAATAATGGGGTGATTGGGCACCTGCAGCTTGCCGGTGTTATCCAGGGTGATTTTTTGCCCTTCTGCCGGCACCATTACCTGTGAAGTCATCGTGTTCTCCTGCTTGTTATTGATGGCGGTGTTCTACGCACAGCTTGCCCTCTTCCTCAGGCAGCCTCGGCAGCATAGGACAAAAAAACGGCGATAGATATTGAGCCGATCACAGTTCGACCGTGCTGCCCGTTAGCCGACAACAGCGGATTTTGTTATGCTGAAGCCCCTGTTTATCAAGACGTTTCGCATGAAAGCCAGAAAACCACGGCCCGCATCAGGTCCCAGGCCCAAGCCGGCCAGAGTTAAACCCAAACCGACGCCCGCCGGGCCACCGACCACGCTGCTGTTCAACAAGCCCTATATGGTGCTGTGCCAGTTTACCGACGGCGATGGCCGCCAGACCCTGGCCGACTTCGTGAAGGTGCCCGGCGTTTATGCCGCCGGCCGGCTGGATCGGGACAGTGAAGGCCTGCTGCTACTGACCAACGATGGTGCCCTCAATGCCCGCCTGACCCAGCCCGGCCGCAAAACCGCCAAGACCTACTGGGTGCAGGTAGAAGGCGCCCCCACCGAGGCGGAGCTGGAGCCGCTGCGCCGGGGCGTAACGCTGAAGGATGGCCCTACCCTGCCCGCTCGGGTACGGCTGATGGAGGCACCGACTGTCTGGCCGCGCACCCCGCCCATTCGCGAGCGGCAGAATATTCCGACCTGCTGGCTGGAAATCCAGATCATCGAGGGGCGCAATCGTCAGGTACGGCGCATGACCGCCCATATCGGCTTTCCGACCCTGCGGCTGATCCGCTATGCCATCGGTGACTGGACCCTGGATAACCTGCCCTCGGGCCAATGGAGAAAGCTATGAGCCATCATCCCTTTGCGGTGACCCTGGCGGTGATCGTGCGTGCCGGTGATCGCTTTTTAATGGTGGAGGAATGGCAACAGGGCCGGGTGATGTTCAACCAGCCCGCCGGCCATCTTGAACCCGGCGAAAGCCTGCTCGACGGCGCCCAGCGCGAACTGCAGGAAGAAACCGGCCTGACCCTGCCGCTGGAGCAGGCGGTGGCCATCTATCAATTTGAGGCGCCGGACAACGGCACCCATTTTGTGCGCTTCACCTTCTGCACCGAGGTACCGGCGCCGCTGGCCACGAATCCACAGGATCCGGACGGCGACATCATCCGCTGTCACTGGCTGACTCTTCCCGAAATAGAGGCATTGGGCGACCGGTTGCGCAGCCCGCTGATTCTGGCCTCGTTCCGCGATTACCTGGCCGGACAGCGTTTTCCGTTAAGTGCGTTGAAGCAACAAGGTTAGAAGCGGGAAACGGAAGAAAAAGGGGTCGGAGTCATTTATTACTTTGCGTGAAAATGACTCCGACCCCTTTTTCCTTTTTCTTGGCATGGCTTATGGTCTGCAGGTTTGGCGTTGTCGTTATTGCCCTGCTTCGCAGAGCCTGCCAGCTGAAGCGGCAGCTACAAGTGACTCCGACGATCGTAGGGTCGATTTCAATCGACCAAGGGGCACGACACAGGACCACAACTACAAAAACCACAAATTGGCCCGCCTCGTAGGGTCCAATTTATTGGACCAACCCAACCTGACTGCAACACCGCCGGTCGAATAAATTCGACCCTACGAAAAACAGCTCCGCAACGCACCCGGAATTTTCTTCCGGCTTCCAACTTCCCGCTTATGGCTTTCTTTCCCTCCCGCTGGCGGCATTTGTCTGGTAAAATGCTGGCCGTTTTGCATACAGGTAACGGCGAGTGATGAGCGATAACAGTCAGCTAAAAGTGATTGTCGGCATGTCCGGCGGTGTGGATTCTTCGGTTTCGGCCTGGTTGCTGCAGCAGCAGGGCTATCAGGTGGAAGGCCTGTTCATGAAAAACTGGGAAGAAGATGACACCGACGAGTATTGCTCCGCCGCCGAGGATCTGCGTGACGCCCAGGCGGTGTGTGACAAGCTCGGCATCGAGCTTCACACTATCAACTTTGCCGCCGAATACTGGGACAATGTGTTCGAGCATTTTCTGGCGGAATACAAGGCCGGGCGCACGCCTAATCCCGATATCCTGTGCAACAAGGAAATCAAGTTCAAGGCCTTCCTGGAGTTTGCCGCCGAAGATCTGGGCGCCGACTATATTGCCACCGGTCACTACGTGCGCCGCAGCTTCGACGAGCAGCCCCGCATGCTTCGCGGCCTGGACGGCAACAAGGATCAGAGCTACTTCCTTTACACCCTGAGTTCGCAGCAGGTGGCCAAGAGCCTGTTTCCGGTCGGCGAGCTGGAAAAACCCGAGGTGCGCCGCATCGCCGAGCAGCTGGAACTGGTCACCGCCAAGAAGAAAGATTCTACCGGCATCTGCTTTATCGGCGAGCGCAAGTTCACCGATTTTCTGGCCCGCTACCTGCCCGCCCAGCCCGGCAAAATTGAAACGGTGGATGGCGTGGTCATCGGTGAACACCAGGGGCTGATGTATCACACCCTGGGTCAGCGCAAGGGCCTCGGCATCGGCGGCCTGAAAAATGCCAGCGACGAGCCCTGGTACGTGGTCGATAAAGAGCTGGATCGCAATGTGCTGGTGGTGGCCCAGGGCGATCACCCGCGCCTGTATTCCAACGGTCTGATTGCCCGCCAGTTGCACTGGGTGGATCGCATGCCCGTCAAGGACGCCTTTCGCTGTACCATCAAGACCCGTTATCGTCAGACCGATATCCCCTGCCTGGTCGAGCCGCTGGATGACGAGACCATCAAGGTCACCTTCGACCAGCCGCAGGCGGCGGTCACACCGGGCCAGTCAGCCGTCTTCTACCAGGGCGACATCTGCCTCGGCGGCGGTATTATCGAAACCCGTTTCAGTCAGGAGCAAGCGTGAGTCACAGCCTCGAAAACCAAACCCTGGCCTTTGCCGGCATCTGCCAGGCCGCCAGTCTGGTGCAGCAGGTCGCCCGTGAGGGCAGCATCAACGATAAAAGCCTGTTCGAAGCCACCCTCAACAGCATTCTGGTCACCGACGCCGAACAATCGGTAGATATTTACGGTGGCCATGAAAAGCTCGGTCTGGGCTATCAGACACTGATCGATCAGCTCGACAACAACAGCAACCGCAAGAACGCCGAACTGACCCGCTATCTGGTCGGCATTGTCGCGCTGGAGCGCAAGCTGGCCAAGCGCCGCGACCTGATGTCGATGCTGGGCGAGCGCATCAATCAGGTAAAGCGCCAGCTGCACCACTTCGAGCTGCTCGACGAGCAGGTACTGGCCAACCTGGCCAGCGTGTACAGCGATATTGTCAGCCCCATAGGGCCGCGTATTCAGGTAGCCGGTAACCCGAGCTACCTGCAGCAGCCGCTGGTGCAGCACCAGATTCGGGCGTTATTGCTGGCCGGTATTCGCAGCGCCGTACTCTGGCGTCAGCTCGGCGGCAAACGCCGTCATATTCTGTTTTCTCGCAAGCGGCTGGTGGCTCAGGCCCAGGCGGCATTGCGGTATTAATTGTTCTGTTACCCCCCCAACGTTCAGGAGTCCTTGTTCATGGAATTGTCAGCATTAACGGCTATTTCTCCGGTTGATGGCCGTTACGGCACCAAAACCCAGGAGCTGCGCGCCATTTTTTCCGAATTTGGTTTATTGCGCTTTCGTGTAGAAGTCGAGGTACGCTGGCTACAGGCGCTGGCCGCCCATGCTGAAATTACCGAGGTGCCCGCCCTGTCCGCCGAGGCCAACGCCCTGCTGGACGCCATTGTCGCCGACTTCAACGAAGCCGATGGCCAGCGAATCAAGGATATCGAGCGCACCACCAACCACGACGTGAAAGCGGTGGAATACTTCCTGAAGGAAAAGGTGGAAGTGCTGCCCGAGCTGGCGGCCGTCAGCGAGTTCATTCACTTCGCCTGCACCAGCGAAGACATCAACAACAATGCCCATGCGCTGATGCTGAACGCCGGCCGGGACCAGGTGGTGGTACCCTATTGCCAGCAGCTGGTTGATGAAATCAAGCGCCTGGCCGCCCAGTATCGCGACGTGCCCATGCTGAGCCGCACCCACGGTCAGCCCGCCTCGCCCACCACTCTGGGCAAGGAAATGGCCAACGTGGCCTACCGTCTGGAGCGTCAGCTCAAGCAAATCAAGTCGGTAGAAATGCTGGCCAAGATCAATGGCGCCGTGGGCAACTACAACGCGCACCTGTCTGCCTATCCGGAAGTGGACTGGGCCGGTTTTGCCGAGCGCTTCGTCACCGGTCTGGGGCTGACCTTCAACCCCTACACCACCCAGATTGAACCGCACGACTACATTGCCGAGCTGTTCGACGCCATCGCTCGCTTCAACACCATACTGCTGGATTTTGACCGCGACATCTGGGGTTATATCTCGGTCGGTTACTTCAAACAGAGAACCGTGGCCGGCGAAATCGGCTCCAGCACCATGCCGCACAAGGTCAACCCGATCGACTTCGAAAACTCCGAAGGCAATCTGGGCCTGGCCAACGCCATCTTCAACCACCTGGCCGCCAAGCTGCCGGTGTCTCGCTGGCAGCGCGATCTGACCGACAGCACTGTGCTGCGCAACCTGGGCGTGGCCGTGGGCTATTCGGTGATCGCCTATCAGGCAACCCTGAAAGGCATCAGCAAGCTGGAAGCCAACCCGACCGCTCTGGCCGCCGATCTGGATCAGAACTGGGAAGTACTGGCCGAGCCGGTACAAACCGTGATGCGTCGCTACGGTATCGAGAAGCCCTACGAGAAGCTGAAAGAGCTGACCCGTGGCAAGCGCGTGGATGCCGACGGCATGCGCACCTTCATCGACGGTCTGGAACTGCCCGAGTCGGTGAAGGATCAGCTCAAGCTACTGACCCCCGCCAACTACATAGGCCAAGCCATCCAGCTGACCGACGAGCTGTAAACCCAGCCGGAAGCGTTAAGCTGGAAGCTGGAAGTTAAAGACAAAACACCGAGCCGGTTGGCTCGGTGTTTTTGTTTATGCCGGGGAAGGAGCTGTTTGCTCCTCCCCCTTGGCAGCGGCGTTACAAGCATAACTGCGGCTTTTCGCCAGGGGGAGGCTGGGTGGGGGTGTCATTTCACCCTCCATACAGAAACCCCTCCCCAACCCTCCCCTTGCGTTACACCCCGCTGTCATCCTGTGGCCCACGAGTTCAGGGGAGGGAGCAGAACGGCGCCAAGCCTACGCCTCACCCCTCACCCCTCACTATCTATCATTCTCCACTTCGGCTAGGCATAATAGCCCGCTATTCTTAACGCATTATCCCCATCATTACAGGTTCCCATGCACAGCGCTCTGAAACTGGATATCGACGACTTTCTGGCCAATTACTGGCAACGCAAGCCCTTGCTGATCAAGGCCGGTTTTCCCGGTTTTGAAGATCCGCTCAGCCCGGACGAACTGGCCGGCCTGGCGCTGGAACCGCACATCGAATCCCGCCGGGTCTGGCGAGAAAACCAACGCTGGAACGCGGAAACCGGTCCCTTCGAGAGCTACGATCATCTGGGCGAAACCGACTGGACCCTGCTGGTGCAGGCCGTCAACCAGTGGCACCCGGCAGTACAAGATGTGGCGGAAGCCTTTCGCTTCATTCCCGGCTGGCGCTTCGATGATGTGATGGTCAGCTTCTCCACTCCCGGTGGTGGCGTGGGCCCTCATATCGATCAGTATGGGGTCTTTATCATTCAGGGCGACGGTCGCCGCCGCTGGCGGGTGGGTCTGCCACAAAGCCTGAAGCAGTTTGCCGCCCACGGGGCCCTGCGCCACTGCGAGGCCTTCGAGGCGGAAATAGACGAAGTGCTGGAGCCCGGCGATGTACTCTATATTCCACCCGGCTGTCCGCACGAAGGCTATGCCGAGACCCCGGCACTCAATTATTCCATCGGCTTTCGCGCCCCGGATGCACGCGATCTGATTTCCGGCTTTGCCGATCACATGCTGGCGCACGAGTCGGACAGCCGTCGCTTTGACGATGCCGCCATGGCGCCCTGCTCGGCCCACGGTCGCATCGACCACCAGGCGATGCTGCAGGTGAAGGCGCTGATGGTCGAACTGCTGGACGATCCGGTACGAATGGCCGACTGGTTTGGCGAGATGATCTCGGAAGCCAAGCACGACCTGGATCTGGAGCCGGTAGAGCCGCTCTACAGCCTGGAAGAGCTGGTATTGCGCCTGGATCATGGTGACCATCTGTATCGGCTGGCCGGTGCCCGCTGCTTCTATATGGAAGGCAGCGAAGAGGTGTTTTATCTGGACGGGGATCGCTACCAGCTTGACGAGCCGGATGCCGACGCCATCGCGCTGCTGTGTGATCAGGCCCGCATCTGCGGCCCCGAAGTGGCCTGCCTGAAGCAGCCCGAGGCGCTACTGGAAGTGCTGCTGCCACTGGTCAATCAGGGCTACTGGTACTTTGAAGAAGACGAATAATAAAACGGAAAATCAGGGATTAGGGATTGGGGATTGGGGATTGGGGATTGGGGATTGGGGCCGTCATACCGGTACTGAATCTTTGTCATGCTGAACTTGATTCAGTATCTTCCTGCACACAGCACCAAACCCAAGATCCTGACGTTCGTCATGAATGACGGCATAAACGCCGTGGTCGAATAAATTCGACCCTTGTAAACCACGCTCCTGATAACAGGGTACGATCTTGTAGGGTCCAATTCATTGGACCAACCCAACCTATAATGCAACACCACCGGTCAAATTCTCTTGCCTAAAATAATTCGATCTACGTCAGCTCATCAAACGCCGGATGGTATCTGACCAGACCGGTGGGAGCCGGTTGCTTGAGTGCCAGCGCCATGAAGGCATCACCCGCGTCGGGATAGGTGCACTCCAGGCCCAGCTCGCTGGCGGGGCGAAAGCCGAAGCGCCGATAGAGCGCCGGCTCGCCCAGTACCACCACTCCGGCCCAGTCGAGTTCGTTGGCGCTGTCGAGCGCTTCCCGAATCATCGCCGAGGCCACGCCCTGTTGCTGACAGTCGGGCCAGACACTGACCGGCGCCAGTCCCAGCCAGCCGATATCCTCGCCGTTCACCAACACCGGACTCATCACCAGATGGCCGACGATGGCGCCTTCGTATTCGGCGACCTGGCTCAGGCTGATGGCGCCCTGCTCGCGCAGGGCCCATACCAGATCCGCTTCGTCGTCCCGACCGAAGGCGGCACAGACCACCTCGTCGATGTCGTCGCCGTCACCCGGCCGCTCGGTTCTGCATATCAGCATGATGACAGGTCCTATGGCGCCAGGCGATCGATGGTCCAGCCGTCGGCGCCTTCACGCTGATACAGAAAACGGTCGTGCAGACGGTTGGCGCCACCCTGCCAGAATTCGACGGTCTCGAACTTGACTCTGAAACCGCCCCAGAAGCTCGGCAGCGGCACCTCGCCACTGGCAAACTTCTGTTTCATTTCCAGAAATTTGGCTTCCAGCAGGCCGCGAGCGGAAATGCGCGATGACTGCTGCGAGACCCAGGCGCCAATCTGGCTGTCTTTGGGACGACTACTGAAATATTTCATTACTTCCAGTGCCGACAGACGCTCCACCTGACCGGTGACGTGCACCTGGCGTTCCAGCGTATGCCAGGGAAACAGCAGGCTGATACGCGGATTGCCCGCCAGCTGGCCGGCCTTGCGGCTGCCCATGTTGGTGTAAAACACGAAGCCACGCTCGTCGGTATGCTTGAGCAGCACGATGCGCTGATACGGCTGCCCGCGCTCATCTACCGTGCCCACCACCATGGCGGTGGGATCGGCCAGGTTGGCGGCAATCGCCTGCTGCATCCAGGTTTCAAACAGAGACAAAGGGTTATCCGGCAAATCCTTGCGGCGCAAGCCGCCTCGCAGGTATTCCCGCCGGTAGTCGGCCAGTTCCATAGACAGGTCTCTCATAGTTCGGGGAGTGGCTATTGTGCGTTGAGCGTGGATGATTGGCAAGAAGGCTGCCGCCAGAGCGGGATCACGAAAACTGAGAATACCGGGCAGTGGTGATATAATTCGGCCCTGAACCGTTTTTTCGTCCTGCCCGTTACTGCGAGTACTTTAATGGCCCTGCTGATCACCGACAAATGCATCAACTGCGACATGTGTGAACCCGAATGCCCGAACGGTGCCATCACCTTTGGCGCCGAGATCTACGAAATAGCGCCGGATTTATGCACCGAGTGTGTGGGCCATTACGACAAGCCCACCTGCATCAGCGTCTGTCCCATCGACTGCATCATCGATCACCCCGAACATAGGGAAACCGAAGAGCAACTGTGGGACAAATACGTGATTTTGCATCATCAGGGTTGAGGTAGTAGCGACAAAAACCGCGAATCTGCCCGCCGCGTAGGGTCCATTTCAATGGGCCCGCCCAACCGCCGTGGTACGCCATTGGTCGAATGAATTCGACCCTTGTATGTTTAAGTTAGATGAGTTGATAGAGTATTTCACAGTTACTGGGGAGGCCGTTCGACCCTGG
>NZ_CANLZU010000005.1 GCF_947495715.1 uncultured Oceanisphaera sp. | reverse complement strand
TTCCACAGCAGCGGCGTGTTGCGTCCATGACTGGTCTGCATGCTCAGCACGATGCTGCTATGGTCGTCGGCATCGAACTCGGTCCAGTCCATGGAGACCACGATCTCCTTGCGTTCGGCCACCACATAGGGCACCCAGTCGTCGAACAGCGACCAGATGTTGAGCTTGATGTTGCTCAGCAAGCGGTCGACTTGCTTGATGGCGTATTTACGTTCAAGACCATTGGCCTGAGCCAGACCGTTACCAATGGCATGAATGGCCAGCGAGCTCGATTCAATGACCCCCAAGGTGGCATTGGCCAATGAAAGCACGCGCTTGGCATGCATATCCTGGCCGAAGATGTCTTGCAGGTATTCTGAAATGGACGCGCTGGTGATCATGGTTGGTGACGTTGCCGAGTTTGGTTCAAAGGCGGGTAGTTTACCCGCCAGGCCGCGCCAGCTCTAGCTCATATGAGGGGATGGCTAAGCAGTGTAGCAGTATTTTTGTCGCCACCTGCAATGGGTAACTCATAATTCATTGAATTTAAAAGCTTAACCACATATCAGAGTATCAACTGTCATGGTGAACAACGGTGGTCTTTATCGCCCGGTCAGGCTAAGATCGGTTCTTTTACGAATACGGTAATTCTCATGATCAAGCTTGGCGATAATAACACCCTGCCCCTGTTGCGACTGGACGATAAAGGCGGCTGGCTGGATGCCGGAGAATACGGCGAGGCCTTTTTGCCCCGTCGTCAGTTACCTGCCGGTTGTCAGCCCGGTGATGAGATAGCGGTATTTATCTATCTGGACTCGGATCAGGCGCCGGTGATCACCACCGACAAGCCCAAGGCGCGGGTCGGCCAGTTCGCCTCGCTGAAAGTGGTTACCATTAATCGCCTGGGCGCCTTTCTCGACTGGGGCATGAAAAAAGACATCTTCGTGCCTCAGCGCAGCCAGTCGCAGCCCATGCAGGAAGGTCGCAACTATGTAGTTTACCTGTATCTGGATCATGAAGGCCGCATGGTGGCCAGCAGCAAGCTGGACAGTTTTCTCAGCCGTGAGCTGCCGCCCTATCGCCCCGATCAGGAAGTGGACCTGCTGATTGCCGAGCATACGCCGCTGGGTTTCAAGGCTGTGGTCGATAACCGTTTCTGGGGGCTGGTATTCAAGTCCGATATCGCCGGCCGGGTGCCGACGGGGTTAACCACCAAGGGCTACATCAAGCAGGTACGTGACGATGGAAAGATCGATCTGACCCTGTTCAAGCCCGGTGCCGGCAAGGTAGACGATGCCGCCCAGGCGGTGCTCGACAAGCTGGAGATGGCCGGTGGCGCCATGAAGGTCAACGACAAGACCGATCCCGACACCATCTTCCGCCTGTTCGGCATCAGCAAGGGTACCTTCAAGAAGGCCATCGGCGGCTTGTACAAGCAGGGCAAGATCCTGATCGAGGCCGACGGTATCCGTAAACAGTAATACCAATTACCTTCAGTATCTGATCAGACTTCGGTGTTGTATCCCAGAGGCAACAGAGTCATCTCCCACGACACGCTACAAGTACATCCCTGTAAGCTCGGACATGCCATCCATGGCATGTCACGGTCGTGGGAGCCGATCTCTGTTGCCTCTCCTTAAGCACCGAGTTGTCTGCAGATCACTCCTACAGGAGACGCCGCAGCAGAGGGGCGGATGAAGGGTTCTACTCCAGCGACCATCACATGACAGGACGTCATGTGCTGAGCGTCACATGGAGGTGCTTGCAGCGTGTCGGTGGAGTGGATCCTTCGTTCGACCTTTACAGGGCAGCTAAACAGATCAGTTACTTAATCAGGTTGCTATTATTGCTACCGCAAACTAAATCTGTGCCATCCAGCCTTTCAGCCAGACCAGTGCCGGCTCTTCCGGCTCCAGAGTTTCGGTGGCGTCCAGCTGCAGCCGCTTGACTACCGCCTGCGCCTGCAACTCTTGCAGCAACTCGTCAAACTGGCGACCACCACCGCAGAAGTTGTCATAACTGCTGTCACCCAGCGCCACCAGCGCATAGCGCAACTGGGGCATGGGCGGGCAGCATTCACGCATCTCTTCAAACAGTGGCAACAGATTGGGCGGCAGATCGCCCTGCCCCGTGGTGGAGGTGACGACCAGCCAGAAATGCTCGGTATCCAGATCCGCCAGCATGGCGTCTTCATGCAATTGCACCCGATGCCCCGCCTCGGTCAACGCCTGCTCCAGGGTTTCGGCCACCAGCACCGAGGAGCCATACACACTACCGATAATGATATCTATTGCCGCCATTTTCACTCCTGTTCATGCACCGAGTATGAGAACGCTATATCTAAGCTATTGAAAACAGATGGTAACCCGAGTCGTTGACGTTAATCGAGTGCCGTTTGCCAGTCAAATTCATCCGCCAGTCGCAGCCAGTGCGCATCCAGCCCGGCTTCCAGCTGCAGCGGTGCGCCACTGACCGGATGGGTCAGCGTCAGTCGGTTGGCATGCAGCATCATCCGCTCGCAGCCGTATTGCCGGCGAAAGAAGCGATTATGGCGGCCGTCGCCATGGGTGGTATCGCCGACGATGGGATGAAACAGGTGCGCCATGTGCCGCCGTAACTGGTGCTTGCGCCCGGTTTCCGGAGCGAGCCGCACCAGGCTGTAGCGACTGGTGTCGTGCTTCTTCGACACCGCAAAGGGCAGCTCAGTCTGCGCCAGCGCCTGCCAGTGGGTGACCGCCGGCTGCGGCGGCTTGTCGGTATCGGCAAACTTGTCGGCAATGTCGTCCAGCTGATGGCTCAGGGCATAGTCGAGTGTACCCTGCTCCGGCATATAGCCGCGCACCACCGCCAGATACTGCTTGTCGACCCGGCGTTCACCGAAGGCCTCGGTCAGGGTGCGGGCCACCTCGGCGCTCTTGGCAAACAGCAGAACCCCCGAGGTGGGTCGGTCGAGCCGGTGTACCGGAAACACATGGCAGCCCACGGCGTCCCGGGTCAGCTGCATGGCAAAACGGGTTTCCCCCTTGTCCAGCCAGCTGCGATGCACCAGCAAACCGGCATCCTTGTTGATGGCCACCAGCGACTCGTCTTCATGGATGATGTCAACGCTCATGCCTGGCGCCGCACCGGCTGGCCGGACAGGGCTTCGTCCAGATGGGCGATGGTCTCTTCCAGCGCGCCGGTGTCTTCGGGCAGCACTTTGAAGCTTTCGGTCGCCATCGGGTAGAGGGCAATTCGGCTCGGCAGCGGCGCACCGGCATCAATCATCGCCTGCAGCCGCGGCAACAGCACAAATTGCAGCCACTGGGCAAAACTCAGGGTATCCAGACAAAACGGCTCGGTACTGGCCAGCGCCTGGGCCGACGGCGGCACACTTTCCCACCATGACAGGGCTTTCAGTTCCCGTTCAATGGCATACAACAAGGTTTGGGGTTCGGCAGACATGGATAACATCCTCTTTAAACACCCGGCTACTATACCATCTTGGCCTGTGACTCCCTATAATTCGCCCCGGTACGACAGGAGAAGCCGATGCAAATAGATACCTTGAGTGAATTTTTAACCCAGGCAGGCACCGAGTTTCGCCTTTACGATCTGGGCCGCCGCCTGCAGCCGCTGCGCCAGGACGACTTTGCCGCCATCGAAGCGGGGCAACGCCCTTACCCCTGGCCGCTGCAACGCCATGCCTGGCTGGCGGTATGCTACTGGCAGCGCCAAGACCAGCCTCAGCCCTATGTCTGGTTTCTCAAGCTGCCGCTGGACGAACGCGGCCTGTTCAACAATGCCGCGGTCAAACACTTCCTGGCGGCACTGGTCGAGCAACTGGGCCAGGATCCGAGTGCGCCGCTCAGCGACGAGCAACAAGAGCGACTGGCCCAGACCCCTTTTACCTTTCAGCCCGCCCAGGACAAGCTGGCCGCCTTTCATGCCCGCTTAAGCCTTGATCTGGAGCTACCGCCTTCCGCCTTTTATCAGGGCGTACTCGATTATCTGGCCGCCCCCGAGCGCCACGACTGGCAACAGCTGGGCTTGCAGGGGCTGGCCGATGTGGCGGCACGCCTGCAGCAGGACACCCCGTTAAGCCAGCAGTTGGCATCCCGGCTGTTTAGCCTGCCGCAGCCGGTGCAACTGGCACTACTGAGCCAGTGCGAACATCACCCTCAGCCCACCGAACTGACCGACAACCTGCTGCGCGGCATCAGCACCGAGCTGGAACGCCAGACGCCGGATCAGGAGCGCATCGCCCTGTTGCTGCGGGCCACCGCCGGTTGCGCGCCCTTTGCAGCACGCCGGCAGAAGATCGCCACCCTGCTTGCACTGACGCCGAGCCAGCCGCTGATGCTGAGCCTGGCGGCGCGACTATGGCAGGAGCTGACCGACGAAGCGCTGTTGCTGAGCTACCTGGAGCAGCTGGCCGAACACCATGCCGAGCTGTTCAACAGCCTGTTTGCCGAGCTGGTGTCGATTCCGGCCCTGCGCCCGCTGATCCTGACCAACCTGCATAACCCGGTGCTGTCCGTGTCGCTGAAAAACGCCATCGGCACCCTGTTTTCAGGCTCATCGCCGGCGAGTAATCGTGACTGAGCTGCTGGGGCTACTGGCCATCTGCCTGCTGGGGGCCGGCTACTGGCAGGTTCGTCGCCAAAGCGAGTTTGCCCGTCGCTGGCTGGAGCGCTATTGCCGCCAGCAGCAATTTCAGCTGCTGAGCGTCTATCGCTATCGTTATGTCTGGAAGAAGGGCCGCTTGCTGGCCCGCTTTCGATTCGAATTCAGTCACGACGGTCTGCAGCGCGACGAAGGCGATCTCTGGCTGCACAGCCTGACCGTGCTGAATGTGTCGGTACCGGTGTTGCGCGAACCCCCGTCACCTATGCTGTAATGCATGGACGACCCTTGCCTGGCCGCAAGGTGTTCGCTTCATGTGTCAGCCACCCCCTATTTTGACGGTAACAAGGAGACGATAATGGAACATATCACTCACCCTTTCAGTGAACTGTTCGAGCAACTGGGGCTGGATGCCAGCCATGAAGGCATAGAGCATTTTCTCTCCACTCACCGCCTGCCGCCCGAGGTGGAGCTGATGGATGCCCCCTTCTGGAGCGCATCCCAGGCCGGCTTTTTGAAAGAAGGGCTGCAGGACGACTCGGACTGGGCCGAAATCATCGATCAGCTGAACGCCAGCCTGAGATAACACCACCGGAGCCATCATGCCCCAACAAAATATTATCGACGCCATTCACAGCCTGGTGCGAGAAGGCAAGGCCATCTCCACCGCCGCCGTCAAGGCTCGGGTCAGTGGCCCGGTCAACATGGTCCAGTTGCTGCAACTGGTCAGCCGTTACAAGCAGTCACCGGGCAGCCTGCCGTCGGCCGAGCCCATCAACGCCGTCGACGAGCCGCAACACGACGCCAGCCTGGCCGCTAAAGTGGCCGAGCTGGAAGCCCGGGTCGCCCGGCTGGAAGCCCTGTTGACGTCGTCAACCGCCCTTAAAGAGGAACAACACGACTGATGTGGGTCTGTGAACTGAACTTCGATTGTTACCAGGACATAGAGCTGGCCCAGGCCGAGCCGGCCATTCGCCAGTTTATCGATGCCCTGCGCTATAACGGCCAGATCCTGGGCCGGGAATTTCCCACCTCCATGCATCAGGGCTGGCTCAGCGCCCGGGTGGTCTGTCCGGAAAAAGACAGCCTGCACCCGCGTTATCACAGCCGCCAGGTGACACTGGCCATAGAGCAGTTGCACCAGGCCGGGCTGACCAGCCCCAAGGTGCAACTCAGGGGCCAGGACCTCAACTCGGATACCACGGATCATTGCGAGCAGCGCCGCTGGCAACTGCTGTATACCACCTACCTGCATAGCTGCTCGCCGTTACGCTGCGGCGACCATTTCACCCCGGTGCCACTGTATCGCATACCGCCGGTCGCCAATGGCGACAGCAAACAGATACTGAAGTGGCAGGAAGACTGGGAAGCCTGTGATCAGCTGCAGATGAACGGCTCCATTCTGGAGCACGGTGCCGTGAACGAGCTGAGCGAGCCGAACAGTCGCCTGGCCAAACGCGGTCGTGATCTGGCCAAACGCATCGAATACCTGACCGAGGTGCCGACCTTCTACTACCTGTATCGGGTCGGTGGCGACAGTCTGGAGGCAGAGCTCAACCGGCCCTGTCCGAATTGTGGCGAAGCGTGGAGACTGGCCGAGCCGGTGCACGAGATTTTCGACTTCGTCTGCGAACCCTGCCGGCTGGTGTCCAACCTGTCCTGGGATTTCAAGAGTTAATACCGCGTGAGGCGTGAGGCGTGAGGCGTGAGGCGTGAGGCGTGAGGCGTGAGGCGTGAGGCGTGAGGCGTGAGGCGTGAGGCAAAAATGATAGCCGCCCATTTATGCGGTGCAAGCCCGATGGCACATCGGCATATTCAGGTCCGGAGCCGCCTTGCTCCCTCCCCTTGAACACCACTCCCGCAGAATAGTAGCGGGTGCAACGCAAGGGGAGGGCTGGGGAGGGGTTACTGCAGAATACCTGCATACTCTGCCGCTCCGGTGCCCAGGCCTAAAGCCCCCCCTCCCCGCCTCCCCCTGGCGAATGCCCGCCGCTATGCCTGTGCCCCCACTGCCAAGGGGGAGGTGCAGTTCGGTGCCAAGCTGTCAATTCGACGCTTGTTTTACTCCTCACGCCTTTCCCCTCACCCCTCACCCCTCACTGATGTTAGCCGCAGGGCTCCAGCCGGCGCAGAAACTGGGCCAGGTTCGGTGCCAGCACGCCGATGGGGCCCTTACCCAGCCGTTCCAGCAAGACTTCGCCGCTGGCGTTATCCAGGGTCACCAGCCGTTGTTCATCCCGACAGGTGGCCAGAAACCAGGTCGCGGGTAATTTGAGTTTCTGCAGCATCAGCTGGTGCGCAATCTGGTTTTGCTGCAGTCGTTCAAAATCCTGCTTATTCCAGGGCTGCAGCAGGGTCAGAAACAGCCCCTTGAAGCAGCCCGGTACATTACCCGCATAATAATGGCCGAACACCGCACTGATGTCCGGGTGCACCGGCATCGCCAGCGCGGTAGCAATATTGTCGAAATGGCCGGGCTCGGGCAAGCGCCAGGGCTGCCAGCCAACCCGCCCGCCCCGGGCCGGTAATTGCTCGGCGGGGGAAGCAAAATCGGCGTCGTGATCCACCAGCGGTATGCCCCCCAGTCGCCGCTGGCGTGCAAACAGCTCGGCCAGCGCCATCACCACTTGATCTTGCATGTTAAAGTCTCACAATAGGCTCAGTGACCCGCATTCTACCAACTGGATCCCGAAATGACACCCGAGCAGAAATACCAGGCCAGCACCGCGCTGGATGACCTTCCCCTGGGCAAGCAAAGCAGCTACGTCTGTGAATACGATGCCGGCCAGTTGCAGCCGGTGCCTCGCAGCCTGAACCGGGACGAGCTTGGGCTCGATGCCGATGCCTTGCCTTTCGCCGGGGAGGATCTGTGGAACCTCTATGAACTGTCCTGGTTGAATCGCAAGGGCAAACCCATGGTCGCCATGGGCGAGGTGCGCGTGGCCGCCGGCAGCCGCAACCTGATCGAGTCCAAGTCGTTCAAGCTGTATCTGAACAGCTTCAATCAAAGCCGGTTCGACAGTATTGAAGAGGTAGAAGATATTCTGACCCGGGATCTGACCCTCTGCGCTCAGGGGCCGGTAAAGGTCAAACTGTACGAGCTGCAGGCGGCGCCGAGCCAGTTTGGCATGCTGCCCGGCGACTGCATCGATGGGCTCGATATCGAGATTCAGCATTACCAGCCCCGGGCCGACCTGCTCATTAACGCCACCGACGCCGAAGAGGTGTGTGAGACGCTGCATTCCCATCTGCTCAAGTCCAACTGCCTGGTTACCGGCCAACCGGACTGGGGCAGCCTGATGATCCGTTATCAGGGCCCGCGTATTCGCCGCGAAGCGCTGCTGCGTTATCTGGTGTCCTTTCGCCAGCACAACGAGTTTCATGAGCAGTGTGTCGAGCGGATATTCATGGATCTGATGCAGCACTGCCGGCCGAAAGAGCTGACCGTCTATGCCCGTTACACCCGTCGTGGCGGCCTGGATATCAATCCCTATCGCAGTAATGTGGCCGGCAAGGCCGCCAATGTTCGTCTGCAGCGACAGTAACAAGCGAATCCAGGCGATCAATACGCCGGATTGCGTCAGAAGCTGGACTCCCTTCGGCCTGCTACGTAAACTGGCGCTTCATCCGCATATTATTCGGTATTCGTTATTGTGATTCTGTCTGCTGCCGTCCTGGTCTCGCATCTGGCAGGCGCCCCGGCGCTGTCGCCGTACCAACCCGAACCCGTTGAATTGCAACGGGCGCGGCAGCTGATGCTGAGCCGGCCCGGCGAGTGCATCGCCCTGACCAACTTCTTTCTGCAACGCAAGGAGGTCGATCCGGCGCAGATGATTAACTCGCGTCAGGACTTCGATCACCAGGAGCTGGCCCGGCGCTATCGCACTCGAGAGCAAAGTCAGGCCGCCTGGCAAATTCAGGCCCTGTGCCAGGCCAACGAAGGCCTGACATTACCGGCGGATACCAGCATCAATCAGGCCATCAAGCTCGCCAAACGCCATCATCAGTCCGATGCCGAGGCGGCCAGCCTGATGATCAAGGCCAAGCTGGCGCTGATAAAGCAGGATACCGAGCAGGCCGATACCCTGCTCGATGAAGCCGGCGCCCTGTTAACGACCAGTGCCCCGCCCTCCCTGACAGCGGCCCTGCCTCTGTTGCAGGCCAGCGTACTCTTGTATCAGCACCGCGGCGATGAAGCCCGGCTGGCGTTCGAGCAGATTCGAGTGCAGGCCCAGCAGCAAGGCGAATATATTCAGCAGGCCTGGGCCAACTATCTGCTGGGTGAATATTATCTGTTGCTGCAACAGGATGAACTGGCGCTGTCACACTATGTGGAAACCCTGGATCTGCTGGGCAAGCGTCGTCAGTACTATCTCAAGGCCATGGCCGCCGACAAGGCGGCCACCCTGTACGCCTCGCTGGGCAAAGGCGAACAGGCGGTACATTACGCCAACCAGGCCACCACCGAGTTCGAATTGCTGGGCAACTCCAGCCTGCTGATAGGCTCGCTGCTGAATCTGGGCCGGGTCACTCGCGCCGGTAACGACGCCAGCCTGGCGCTGGTTTATTTTTTCAATGCGCTCGATCTGGTCAAGATTCAGGGCGATGCCACCCTGATGGCTCGTCTTTATCTGGAAATCGGCCATTCTTACCGGCTGCTGAAGACCTATGCCGAAGCGCGCCATTACCTGACCCTGGCCCGGGCCAGCTTCGAGCGCAGTGAGGATATTCCTCGCCAGATAGACACGCTGCTGCAACTGGGTCAGCTGCATCTGGAACAACAGGAAAACGGCCTGGCCCTGCTCCAGCTCGACCGGGCACGCCAACTGGCCGAACAACTGGATGACGTGCCCCGCCTGATTGAGAGCCACCGGCTGCTGGCCCTGCTGTTTGAAACCAGCGGTAATCTGACCCAGGCGCTGGTTCATCACAAGGCCTTTCATGGCTATTACGAACGAGCCAGCCGGCTCAACCGGCTGCTGACCCAGAGCCTGGTGCAGGACAGCGATCAGCAGTTGCAACAAGAACGCGAGCTGACCACGCTACGCCAGCAGAATGAACAACTGCAACAGGACAAAGGACGCTTTACCCTGCTTGCAACCAGCCTGGGACTGATTGCCCCGCTGCTGCTTTACGGCTGGCTGCGTAATTATATTCGCAGCCGCCGCCTGTTGCAGGACAAGAGCGAACTGCAACAATCGTTGTTGCTTGAGCCCAGAACCGGTTTACCCAACTGGCGCCAGCTGATGCTGCGTTTACCCCAGGAAATGGCCAAGCGCCAGCAACGTTCCGAGCAGTGGTATCTCAACGAAGCCGAAGCACAACCGTTTAACGATAAAATCTATTATCTGCTGCTGCATGTCCCCTTTATGGTCGATCTGAGCGAGCGAATAGGGTTGGCCCATGCGGCCGCCCTGCAGAAAGAGCTGGGCGAATACCTGCAAGGACGCATTCATCCCAAGGCCCGGATCTATGACTTGCGCGAAGGGCAGTTCATCTACGTGATTTCGCAACGGCAGGTCAACTCGCTGCAACAAACGGTCGCCAGCCTTGAACGCATGTTTATGGAATTTCCCTGTCGATTCCGGCTCGATCAGCGTATGGCCATCGGCATTATCGGGCATCCGTTCCTGCCGAAGGCGCCCCACGCCCTGGATGACATGCGCCTGGGCGATATTCTTTATCTGGCCATGGCTGCCGCCCACCAGCTTGCAGAACAAACCGGTGAACGCGCCTGGGTAGAGCTGCTGGCGGTTGATTGTCAGCAAGCCGCTTTTTTTAATGGCGATATTCGCCACTGCTGTATTCAGGCTATTCTGAAAGGACTGGTCAAGGTCAATAGTTCACATAAAAAACAACAGATTGACTGGAATGCATTGGCCCCCGAGCCGGCAATCTCGATATAATTTTACAGGCCCTTCTGCGCTAGGGTGTAATGGTGAACCATGGACAATATCGACAATAATAAGATGTTAATGGAACTGGCATCCGTTATTGACAGGCTGGAAGCCATTCTGGGCGGCCTGCAACAACAAGAACAGCAGTCGCCAGCCTCGCTATCCGGTGGCACATTCTCGGAGCCGGCTGGTCGTCTTATCAGCCATTGGCAGAAATTGTTTGTTGTCCCGTCCGAGCCGGAAGCGTCACCCGTTCAGTCCCGGCTGTTGACCGAGCTGGAGCAACAGCTTGCCCGACTGCGGCAAGGGCATGCCCGGCTGTCTGGTGCACAGCAACTCAACGGCAATAAACTGCAACAGGTAGCGGCACAGCTGCAGCAATCCCCTTTCATCCCCGCCGAGACCCAGGCCCGGCTGGCAAAACTGAAACACGGCAACGAGGGCCATGAGAAAAAATTATGGCGGCTGCTGGACTGCTACCAGACCGCTCTGCACCTCTGCACCGAACAGCACAGTCAACACCAGGAACACTATCACGAACTGTGTTCCCGACTGCAGCAGCTGATTGCGGAGTTCAACTTCGCCGGCGAGGTTGCCGTCGAGCTGGACAAGATACAGCGTCAACTGTCACGACAGACAGAAACCGCCCAGCTACCGGGTATTTGCCTGCGTCTGATCGAGCTCACCATCGAAGGCTGCCGGTGTGAGCGCAAAAATTCCACCCTGTTTCTGACCAAGCTCCACAGTAATCTGGGGGAAATGCAGCATCACTTCGCCATTTCTCTGAGTGAGGGCCAGGCGTTATTTGATGCCCGTACCCACCATGGCCAGCATATCGCCGGTGAGCTCAGGGCCATTGGCGAGCATCTGGTCAGTCAGGATAGCGAACACCTGAAAGAAGAAATCGAACTGCGCATGCGCGGCATCAGCCATATTCTGGTACAGCATGAGCGGCTGCAGGAACGCGAACAATCGTTACTGAAACGCATGAATGAAATGGACCAACAGATACAATCGCTCAAAAGCGAAACGGTACATTTCAAACAACAGCTCAGGGCACAGAATGAAAAGCTGTTTATCGACAGCCTGACCCAGATCCATAACCGGGCCGGTATGGATGCCCGGCTGGAAATTGAATATCGTCGTTGGCTTCGTTATCAGGCCCCCTTGTGTATCGCCCTGATAGATATTGATTACTTCAAGGAAATCAACGATAAATACGGTCATCTGGCGGGAGACAAGGCCTTGCGTCTGATTGCCAGAACCATCCAGCAATCATTGCGGGAAAGCGACTTCGTCGCGCGATTCGGGGGCGAAGAGTTTATTGTTCTGCTGAACAACATCGATCCCGCTCATCTCAAGGTTCCACTGGAAAAGCTGCGCGAGCAAATTAAAAACATTCCGTTCCGTTTTAAAGAAGAGCGCGTGACCATCACCGCATCCATCGGTGCCACCCTGTTTCGGCAGGGCGACAGCATCACTTCCGCTCTGGAGCGCACCGATCAAGCCCTGTATCGTGCCAAGCATGCCGGGCGTGATCAGATAGTCATGGATTGACCTATAACAATATTACGGGAGTGGCCATGATCACCCATATTAATCCGGTCGGCAGCATGAACCTGCTGTCGCAGGTCGAAGTCGATCACCTCAAACAGTCCGCCTCCGGCGCCCTGTACAAACTGTTTCGCAATTGCGCCCTGGCGGTACTCAACTCCGGCAGCAAAACCGACAGCTCCAAGGAAATTCTCGACCGTTACCAGTCTTTCGATATCAATGTGATCCGCCGCGAGCGCGGGGTCAAGCTGGAGCTGTTCAACCCGCCGGATCATGCCTTTGTAGACGGTGAAATTATCCGCGGTATTCAGGATCATCTGTTTTCGGTGCTGCGTGACATCATCTACGTCAACAGCAAGTTGCAACAAGAAAGTCAATTGAGCCTAACCTCGTCGCTGCACCTGACCGACCTGGTGTTTTCCATTCTGCGTAATGCCCGGGCCGTCAATCCCGGCTCCGAGCCTAATCTGGCAGTATGCTGGGGCGGCCATTCCATCAACGCCACCGAATATCAGTACACCCGCGAGGTCGGCAACGAGCTGGGGCTGCGCGAGATGAACATCTGTACCGGCTGTGGCCCCGGCGCCATGGAAGGTCCGATGAAAGGCGCCGCCGTCGGTCACGCCAAACAGCGAGTTACCGGTAGCCGCTATATCGGCCTGACCGAGCCGTCCATCATCGCCGCCGAGCCGCCCAACCCCATCGTCAACGAACTGGTGATACTGCCGGATATCGAGAAACGGCTGGAAGCCTTTGTGCGTCTGGGCCACGGTATCATTATCTTCCCCGGTGGCGCCGGTACCGCCGAAGAAATTCTCTATATTCTCGGCATCATGATGCACCCGGAAAATCGGCACCAGCCTATTCCCATCATCCTGACCGGTCCTGAGGAAAGTGCCGACTACTTTCGCAGCGTCGACGAGTTTATCGGCAATACCCTGGGTCCCGATGCCCAATCGCTGTACCAGATCATCATCAATGATCCGGCAGAGGTGGCGCGGCGCGTCAAGAACGCCATGCCGCTGGTACGGGATTATCGCAAATCGGTCGGTGACGCCTACTCCTTCAACTGGTCATTGAAGATAGAACCGGAATTTCAGCTGCCCTTTAACCCGGATCATAAAAGCATGGCCAGCCTGAATCTGAGCAGCGATCAGCCACCTCAGCAGCTGGCAGCCAATCTGCGGCGGGCCTTTTCCGGCATCGTGGCCGGCAACGTCAAGGAAGGCGGCATCAAAGCCATCGAACAAGAAGGTCCCTTCCTGCTCAGTGGCGAGCCGAAAATGATGCACATGATGGACACGCTGCTGCAGGCGTTTGTGGAGCAACAGCGCATGAAGCTTCCCGGATCTGTGTATGTGCCCTGCTACCAAATCACACGCTAACAAGATGTACCCTTAAATGCAGTTACTGATCATCGATGCCCTGAACCTGATCCGCCGGTTACATGCGGTACAGGCGCAACGGCATCAACATGAAGCAACGGCGCTGGCTGCCACCGGTGCCGCCCTGACCAACGCCGCCAACCGCTTGCTCGGCCAGTTCAGGCCCAGCCATGTGGTGGCGGTGTTCGATGGCGCGCCAGTCGGCTTTCGTCATCACCTGTACCCGGAATACAAGGCCGGGCGCAAGCCCATGCCCGAGGCGCTGGCCGGTTACCTCGGTGAGCTGCAGCAGCTGCTGTGGCAACAGGGCATCGACGCCCTGCTGTCCGACACCGACGAGGCGGATGATCTTATCGCTACCCTCGCCAGTACCCTGAGCCGCCACGGCAAAAGCAGTATTATCGTGTCTACCGATCAGGGCTTTTGTCAGCTGTTGAACTCGCATATCCGGCTATGGGATCATTTCAATCAACGCTGGCTGGATGAAGCATTCGTACAGCAACACTTCGGGCTGAAGGTCGGGCAGCTGGTAGATTACTGGGCCCTGACCGGGGTGTCCGGCAGCCAGATCAAGGGCGTACCCGGCATTGGTCCCAAGCGGGCCAAAGCGCTGCTGCAACAATACCATACGCTGGACCAGCTGCTTGCCACGCCCCCACAGCTGAAAGATGAAAATACCGTGCATACCCATCAGCACCATGCCTTGCTGTCGAGACAATTGGTCAAACTGGTGGATGATATAGAATTGGGGTTCAATCTGCAGGATCTGCGTTATCCGCCTCCGACTAAAGGGTCATAGGAAAATGACGGCGAAAATGCTATAAACAAGGGGTAATAAGACTTCCCCTCGACCTATAACTAAAAACGGAACGCTGCCCATGAACAAACGCAGTATTACCGTGATCCCGGGTGATGGTATCGGCCCAAGCATTGTCGATGCCACCCTGAAAATTCTGGATCACGCAGGTTGTCACTTTCACTACGACTATGCCGACGCCGGCCTGATAGCCCTCGAAAAGCACGGCGAACTCCTCCCCCAAAGCACCCTTGACCTGATAGCCAAAAACAAAATCACCCTCAAAGGTCCCCTGACCACGCCCATCGGTGGCGGTTTCACTTCCATCAACGTCTCGTTGCGCAAGCACTTCAGCCTGTACGCCAACCTGCGTCCCGTGGTGTCGTTTGAAGGTACCAAGAGCCGGTTTGAAAACATCGATATCATCACCATTCGGGAAAATACCGAAGGGATGTATTCCGGTGCCGGTCAGAAGCGTTCCGAAGACAATGCCAGCGCCGAGGCGATGAGCATCATCACCCGCGAAGGCGCCGAGCGCATTACGGTGTTTGCCTACGAGCTGGCCCGTAAAGAAGGCCGCAAAAAGGTCACCATAGTCCACAAGGCCAATATTCTGAAATCCACCTCCGGTCTGTTTCTGGAAGTGGCCCGCGAAGTGGCATTGCGCTATCCGGACATCGAAACCAACGAAATGATTGTGGACGCCGTCTGCATGAACCTGGTGATGTATCCCGAACGTTTCGACATTATCGTTACCACCAACCTGTTTGGCGATATTATCTCCGACTTGTGTGCCGGCCTGATCGGCGGGCTGGGCATGGCACCCGGTGCCAACATCGGCAAAGACGTGGCCATTTTCGAAGCGGTACACGGCTCGGCACCGGACATTGCCGGCCAGAACATCGCCAACCCCTGCTCGGTGATCCTCGCCTCTATTCAGATGCTGGAGCATCTGGGCATGCAGGACAAGGCCCGTCAAATTCGTGAGGCGGTTCGCAAGACCATCGCCGAAGGCAAAACGGTCACTCGGGATCTGGGCGGCAACGCCAGCACCACCGAGTTTACCCAGGCGATCATCGCCAACCTGTAACCGACTGACAAATAAGTTAAAGGGCCGAAAGGCCCTTTTTTAGTCCATTCTCCGCGACAGACTCGAACGCCTCGGCCAACAAGATCTGTTCAAAAAAACACCACTCCGTTCACAGACAGCCAACTATAGTTAGTTTTATAGATGGAGGGAACAGGTCATGGACGGTCGAAAAATACTACTGCTAGCGTTCCTTTTCCTTCCGCAATTAGCCTGCATCACCTCCAGTCAAGCCTACGAACAAACCAGCCCAAGCTACCAGCAAGCCACCGCCACTCAACAACCGCCGCTGCGTTTTAGCCTGGCGCCCCCCAGTATTAACTCTGATATTCCCAGGCGTTACGGACTCGATATCGAGTTACAGTCGACAACGGACGGAAACCAGCGTCTGGCGGCGTATCCCAGCCTGAAGCTGACGCCGCAAAGTTCGGTCGGCCTGTCGCTCAAGAACCTGCGCCCCCGGCTCGATTTCGAAGGGGGCGGTTTTAAAACTTCGCTGAAACTGCGGGGAGACGGCATCAAGCTGAACATTCGCCCCTCCGATCCCGACACCCGGCTGGAATTCGACATCAAGATCACCGACGACGAATCCAGGCTGGACTGTAAATATCGGTTTTAAAGGCGTGGTGGTGTGAGTGTGAGGTGTGAGGCGTGAGGCGTGAGGCGTGAGGCGTGAGGCGTGAGGCGTGAGGCGTGAGGCGTGATTTTACACCTCTCCCCTCACGCTTCACCCCTTACGTCGTTTTATTCCTTGGGTTGCAGCTTGGCGACCTTGCGCGGCTGATACACGTGCACGGTAATTTCTTCCCGGTCGTGATACAGCTGCTTGGCCTGCACCTGAAAGCCGCCCAGCTCGGCCAGCTCGGCCAGCTTGTCCTTCAGCTGCTGCAGGTTATGCACCGCCTCGGCGTAGCGCTTCTTCATCGGCAATTTCAGGTTGAACATGGCTTCCTGGCAGTCTTCGTTCACCAGCCAGTCGGCCATGGTCGCCACTACCCGCGCCGGCTTTTCGACCATGTCACACACCAGCCAGTAGGTATTCTTGCGTGCCGGACGCCAGATAAAACCGTCTTCCCGGTAATGCTTCACCTGTCCGGTATCCATCAAGGCCTGGCTCATGGGGCCATTATCGATGGCGGTGACCATCATGCCCCGGGCCACCAGCTGATAGGTCCAGCCGCCGGGCGCGGCACCCAGATCGACCGCCCGCAAGCCCGATGTCAGACGCAGATCCCACTCATGGCGGGGAACAAACACATGAAACGCCTCTTCCAGCTTCAGGCTGGAACGGCTGGGCGCATCGGCCGGGAAACGCAGCCGGGGAATACCCATGTGAAAAGGCGAGTTGTTGAAGGTATAGGAATAACCCAATATGGCGTGATTATTGGCCATAAAAAACAGGTGCAGCACGGGTTTGGTGTCCGACTCGTGCCGGGTCAGCAACCCCTTGCCACGCAACGCCTGGCGCATGGGCACGGTAAACTTGCGACAGAAACGCGATAGCTCCTTGCCGTCGTTGGTATCCGGGGTTTCTACCCGGATATCGCCACACAGCTCCATGCCCTCGGCCGCGTCCAGCAGCGGCGTGATGCGATCGTCCAGCGGCAAGTCTTTTATTTCGGCACAGACCACCAGCATCTGGCGGGCAAAAATCAGCTCTCTGAACCACAGCTTGCGCGCCATTAAATCGGCGTCGTCCGGCTGAAAGCATTCGTAAATAACAAAGCCGCTGTCGTCCTTGGTACGAGCAAATCCAGGGCAGCCAAACTGCCCTGCTCTGTCCTGAATTTCCGCTGCCGCCTCTTTCTCGAACCCGGGGCGACAATATATTAATAAGTGTTTCATCAATAGTTACGCGGGAAACCCCACCCTTTCAGGGCGGGGAGGGATAGCGCAGCGGCATCAGCCGCCCCTGTTCCCGCTCCTCTTTTAAACTGGCTATCTATACAGTGGTTTACTAGACTAAGCGAATGAACAAACGCGCCTACAAATATCGCTTTTACCCCACCACCGAACAGGCCGAGCTATTAGCCCGGACCTTCGGCTGTGTGCGCTTTGTCTATAACTCGGTGTTGCGTTGGCGTACCGACGTATTCTATCAGTACCAGGAAAAAATCGGTTACACTCAGGCCAACGCCCGGCTGACCGCCCTCAAGCAAGATCCCACCCTGACGTTTCTGTCCGAGGTGTCCTGCGTGCCGTTGCAGCAATGCCTTCGCCATCAGCAAACGGCGTTCAAGAACTTCTTTGAGGGGCGAGCCAGGTACCCGGTATTCAAGCGCCGGCGGCACCGTCAGTCGGCGGAGTTTACCCGCTCGGCCTTCCAGTATCGGGACGGCAAGCTGTTCCTCGCCAAGTCGAACACCCCGCTAGACATGCGCTGGAGCCGTGAGCTTCCCGGCGAGCCCAGTACCCTGACTATTTCCAAAGATGCGGCAGGCCGTTACTTTGTTAGCTGCCTGTGCGAATTCGAGCCCAAGTCGCTGCCGGTCACCCAGGGAGTGACCGGCATCGATCTGGGCCTGAAAGACCTGTTTGTCACCGACCAGCGTGAACGGATCAGCAATCCCCGCCATACCGCAAAATACGCCACCAAGCTGGCCCTTGCGCAGCGTAGGCTGAGCAAGAAAAAGCTCGGCTCGGCCAATCGCGCCAAAGCCCGGCAGAAGGTGGCGAAACTTCACGCCAAGATCTCCGATTGCCGCCAGGACAACTTGCACAAGCTGTCCCGCAGATTGATTAACGAGAACCAAGTTATCTGCATCGAATCCCTGAAAGTGAAAAACATGATCCGCAACCGGAAACTGAGCAAAGCCATTGCCGACGCCGGCTGGGGCGAGTTCGTGCGCCAGTTAGCGTACAAGGCGGACTGGGCCGGGCGTTCACTGGTCGCTATTGACCCGTGGTTCCCGAGCTCAAAACGTTGCTCGGGTTGCAAACACACTCTGTCGTCGCTGCCGTTGTCGATCAGGACATGGGACTGTCCCGCATGCGGAGCCCACCACGACCGTGACATTAACGCTGCGATCAACATTAAAGCCGCCGGGCTGGCGGTGTTAGCCCTTGGAGAGAATGTCAGTGGCATGGAGTCAATCTTCGTATCCTGTTCTCGGTGAATTGGGAATTCCCTTCCTTCAGGTAGGGGAGCAGTCAACAAGACCTCAACCAGGTGCGACCGGCCAGCAACACGCTTAACCAGCCCGCCATAAAACAAACTCCCCCCAGGGGAGTCAACCAACCAATACCTTTGGTACCAAACAGCACCAAAGCATAAATACTGCCACTGAACAACAGGGTGCCCAGTGCAAAAAACGCCGCCGCCACCTGCAGTGGCACGGCCGGTTTGAACCGCCAGGCCAGCACCACCAGCAAGAGTGCCAGGGCATGATAAAACTGATACTGCACCCCGGTGTTAAAGGCACTCACCAGAGAGCCAGACAGGCCCCTCGCAGCCAGGCCGTGCGCGCCGTAGGCACCCAGCGCCGTGGCACTCAGCCCGAACAGGGCCGCCAGATAAAACCAGAGATTAACCAGCAAGCACAAACCTCCTCATACCGGCCACAATGGCCGCCAGATTGCGTTCCAGCGTGGTTCCCGACGACTTGCGCGGGCTGAAGCCATGATCGCCGTCCTTCACCCACTGGGTGTTCACGCCGGTTGCCAGATCATAACCGGCCACCGCCTCCCGGTTGCCGAAATTGTCCCGCTCCCCCTGAACCAGCAGGGTTGGCGTGGCGAGCGTGGCCAGGTGCTGCCCGCGAAAGCGATCCGGCTTTCCCGGCGGCGTAAAGGGAAATCCCAGCAGAATAAGGCCGGCCGGGGCCAGTTCATCGGCCACCAGCGAGGCCATGCGCCCACCCATCGACTTGCCCGCCAGAAACAGCCGGGGATGGGCAAACTCGGCCGCCATCTCGCGCCAGCAATCCAGCAGCGCCGGCTCCCGATCCGGCGGTCGCTTGCGACCATCTGCCCGGGTTTTCTGCATAAAGGGAAATTCGAAGCGGATCACCTGAATATCGTCATCGGCCAGCCCCAATGCCAGGCTGTTCATCACCGCATGTTCCATACCGGCCCCGGCACCGTGGGCCAGCAACACCCGATTGGGGGCATTGTCGGCCCCGTTTATCAATACATGACTCATCCGTTCAGCGCCTTTTGCTGCTCTTCTTTAACCACCAGCGCCAGCATCCACTCCCGAAAGGCGGCAATCTTGCCCAGCGCCGCCTGGGATTCATGACACACCAGGTAATAGGCATTCTTGGACATCAGCACATGCTCGAAAGGACACACCAGCCGGCCGGCATCAATCTCGGGCTGGGTCAGCACACTGTGCCCCAACGCCACCCCCTGGCCGTGAATCGCCGCCTGGATCACCATCGACGAGTGACTGAATATCGGCCCCTGATTGACATTGGCCGCCTGAATATCGAGCTGCTTGAACCAGGCTTTCCAGTCCCGCCGCGAGGTATCGTGCAGCAGGGTATGGCGCATCAGATCTTCGGGGGTCTTCAACGGCTTGGTACCCATCAGCAGCATGGGAGAGCACACCGGAATCAGGTATTCCGCATGCAGCTTGTCGGCCCGCAGGCCCGGCCAGTTGTCTCGACCATAATAAATCGCCACGTCCACGTCGTCGGTGAGCGAACCTTCATCCAGATCCACCGCCTTGATGCGCACATCGATGTCCGGATGGACCTCGCTGAAACGCACCAGCCGCGGCACCAGCCATTGAATTGCAAAGCTCGGCTGCAGGCTCACCGTCAGCGCGCCCTTGGCACTGCGCGCCAGCAATCGTTCGGTGGCATCGGAAATGCCGGAAAAAATATCCTTGATGTCCAGAAAGTAGCTCTGGCCTTCTTCGCTCAACAGCAGGGAACGGTTGCGCCGGCGAAACAGCTTGATGCCCAGATATTCCTCCAACCCCTTGATTTGATGGCTTATCGCCGCCTGGGTAACGAACAGTTCTTCCGCCGCCCGGGTAAAACTCAAATTACGGGCGGCGGCTTCAAATGCCTTGAGCGCATTGAGCGGGGGGAGTCGCCGGGACATCGATACCTCGATAAGCTTTTCTAATGGCGGGATTATAGGGGGCCGGCGAACGACAAGCCAGCGCCGCCACCATAAAGCAAAACAATTATCGTCCCACCAACGGCTTGCCCGAGGCCACCGCCGGACAGGGCGGTGGCAATATTCATTTTATGCCGCCTCCTCTGCTACACTGAGTACCGCTTTCTTTCATCTCTGTTCAGGCCACCCATGACCGACATGCTTCCCGTTTCCCTGCTCGACTGGCTGATGCTCAGCCTGGTGCTGTTGCTGATTTTGCTGGTGCTGTTTGTCCTGCTGCGCCGACTGTGGCGCGGTGCGCCCAAACAACCCTATCAGCAGAAATTGCTGTTCAGCCCCGAGTCTGCCGCCGCCCTGCGCTTACTGGACGAGGCGATGGGAGCACAACTGCGGGTCTTTGCCGCCGTCAGCCTGAGCGAACTGGTAGAGCTCAATCCCAAACTGAAAAAGGCCCAGCGCGAGCAGGCCCTGCACGACATCTACGGCGAAAAAATGGACTTCGTGCTCTGCTCGCCCAAGGATCTCAAGGTCAGGGCCCTGGTCGCCCTGATTGACGACAGCCTGAGCAAAACCGACGGCCGCCAGCGTCAGCTGCTGCTGCAACAGATTCAGGACACCGGCCTGCCGGTTATTCACCTCTCGCCCAAGGACGGACTCTCTGCCGCCGCCCTGCGTGACGAGATACTGGCTACCCTCAAGCAGTCCCGCCCCGTCATCGCTCCTGCAGGGCAAGGCCGGGTCGAGCCGGTACTCAGCCTGCCGGACGAAGAACAATCAGACGACCACAACGAACCGCGCTTTCGGTTATAAATTTTTTCTCGATTATAAATCGGCTTCCTGCGCAAAGAGGCAACAGGGTTGCCTCTACCGACCCGCTTCAAGCACATCCATGTGACGCTCAGCACATGACATCCCTGTCATGTGATGGTCGGCTGAGGCAATCCCTGCCGCCTCTTCTTAATCCCGGAGCCATCTGCTGGCGACGTCAACCGATGGCTCCGGAGTTCTAAGGAGGGTAAAGGGATCTGCTCCGCCGACCTTCTGTTTCAGGGATGAAACAGAGAGCGTACAGGGATGTATTCATAGCGTGTCGGAGGAGCGAACCCTTTACCCGATTTACGCGCGCTTAAGCTGCATACCACTCAAGACATCTTCGCAATAAAAGTCGATCTCATCACACCCACAGGTCGCCGATGGGCGTATCCGGACTGTAATGGTGGGCTATTTGCGCCTGCAACAGCTCGGCGGTGGCCAGGGCGTCGGTCTGGGCATGATGCGGATGGTAAAACGGCAGATGATAGCGACTGCGGCTGTCGGCCAGCCGAATCGAGACCGGTGCTCTGCCCCGCAGGCGGGCCCATAGCCCCAGCGGCTTGCGCCGGTGCAGCCGCGCCTCCAGCTCCATGGTATCCACCACCGGAAATTCGATGCCTTCGTTCAGCCGTGCCTTCAGCGCCCGATCCAGAAAACCGCGCTCTATGGTTCTGTGATGCACCACCACCACCCGCCCCGCTAGGGCGGTGAGCAAATCGTCCAGCACCAGCAGCAGGTCCGGCGCCGCCTTCACTTCGGAATGGGTAATGCCGTGGATCACCACCGATTCTTCCGCCATCGGCTTGTGCGGATTCAAAATCCAGTGCCTGGCTTCCCGGCAGCGAATACGCTGCAGATCGAAGGGCACCAGACCGATGCTGACGATGGCGTCTTTTTTGGCGTTGAGTCCGGTCGTCTCGAAGTCCAGCGCCACAAAAGGCACCTCATGCAACGGCGTCTGTGCATCGACGGCACCGGCGCGATAGTACCGTTCCAGCCGATAATCCCGTGCATGGCGGGCCAGCTCGCCAAACAGCGTCTGCCAGTCCGGTATTTCCGCACTCGGCCTGATATCGTCGGGTCTTAAATAAAACATGTTGTTTCCTTAGCTCCGATTCGGCTGATAGCGAAACTTCAGAAACTTCTGCGCATGACTCAGGATCTGAAAGGCATCCTTCAGGTTGCGGCGCTCGAAGTCCGACAGATTCTCGGGCTCGATATTGTTGTCCGGATCGGAGCCCGCCTCCACATCCAGCGCCTGGTGACGAATGCGCACCGTGGCGATAAATTCCATGGCATCGCGCAAGTCCGGCCCTCGCCCCTTGGGCAGTATGTTCGACTCGATAACATCGTTCAGCCGGTCGAAGGAGTTGTGCGCCTTGGAGCCGACCGCCAGCGCATGCACCCGGATCAGATCCGCCAGTGGTGCCGTGCCCCGCCGCTTGAGGTTGATGGAGTTGTTATGCTTGCCGTCCTGCTCCATCACGAATTCCTTGAAAAAACCAAGCGGTGGCGTACGGCCCAGGGCGTTGCGGGCCATGCTGGCCAGAAAACGCGGGCTGCGTTTGGCCCGGCGCGAGATCAGGGAATTCAATTGATCGGCCCACTCGATTTTGCCGTAGACCCCGTCCAGATCGAAGAAAATGGAACTGTTCAGCAGTGTTTGCGGGCTGGGGTTATCAATCCAGTCGCTGAAACATTGCTCCCACTGGCGGCGGGTTTTCTGCCACTCCACATTGGTGGCCATGATGCCCCCGGTGCAGTAGCTGTAGCCACAGGCGGCAAGGCCATCACAAACCCGCTTGGCCAGGGCGGCAAAGTAGGCTCCGTGCAGATCGGGATCATAACGGTTATCGAGAATAATGGCGTTGTCCTGATCGGTCACGATCAGTTGCTCGTCCCGTGCCATCGAGCCCAGCGCCAGAAAACAGTAGGGCACCGGCGGCGGGCCCAGCTCGGCTTCCGCCAGCTCAAGCAGGCGCTGCTTGAAGCTGCGACCTATGCCGGCCATGGCGGTACCTATCATCTGGGAGTTGGCGTCTTCGTTCACCATACGCACAAAACAGGCCTTGACGTCATCGGCAATGGCGGCCAGCTCGTCGGCATTTTGTGCCCTGAATATATGCCGCACCACAAAGAGACTGCTGCGCGACTCGTGGCGCATCACATCCGACAGCGCGATCACTCCTATCGGTTTGCCCTTGTGCAGTATGGGCAGGTGATGCAGGTTGTAGCGCAGCATGATCAGCATGGCTTCAAACACGAACTGGCCGCTTTCCAGCGCCAGCAGATCCAGTGACATCACCTCTTCTATCCGGGTTTCGACCGACAGTCCTTCTGCCAGTACCCGGGTGCGTAAATCCCGGTCGGTCAGAATACCGGCTACCGGTTCGTCTTCCGACTCGGCGCCGGAATTCAGCACCAGAATGGACGACACCCCTTCTTCGGTCATCTTCTTCGCGGCCTCGAACACGGTGGCCGACAGCGGTATGGTCACCGGCTCGCGCGAGATCAGCTCCCGCACCGTCGAGGTCAGCAGTTCATCGCCTCCCTCCTGGCGGGAAACCGCCTGCCGCAATCGGGTTCTGTCTTCCACTTCCACAAAATCGGCAAAGGACTCGAACCCCTCATAGAGCTCGTTGAACAGCGCCTCGGGCAGGCAATAGGCCAGGGTATCTTCCAGCGCGGTAGCCGACATCCGCACCCGATTGTTCATCAGCAGCCCCATCTGGCCGAACAGACTGCCCTCGCTCAGCCGGTTATGCAGCTCGCCGCTACGCCGGTGCATCTCTACCGCCCCGCTGCGGATCAAAAACAGATCATGCACCCGATCCCCGTAATTCAGGATCACGGTGCCGGCCCGGTAATAGGCAATTTCTATTTGCCCGGCGATATGCTCCAGGGTGTGCTCCTCCAACATATCGAAGGGAGGAAAACGGCGAATAAACCCCAGAATTTCCAGTTGCTCAGCTTCCATAACCTGACTCACTCAATGCAAAAAACGAAAAAGGCAGACGGGATGCCCCCGCCTGCCTTGAACCATCTATACCACAGGGTAGCGCCTTGCTCAGCTACCGCGAGGCTCCGATGCCAGTCCCTTGATCAACGACACACAAGATACCAGCAGCACTATGGTGAACGGGAACCCGGTAGATACCGCCATGGCCTGCAGGGCGGCCAAACCGCCACCCAGCATCAGCGCAATGGCCACCAGGCCTTCAAAGGTACACCAGAACACCCGTTGCGGCTTGGGCGAATTGACCTTGCCGCCGGAGGCGATGGTGTCGATCACCAGCGAGCCGGAATCGGACGAGGTCACAAAGAATACCACCACCAGTATGATACCGATGAACGAGGTGATCTGCGCCAGCGGCAGCGCATCGAGCATGATAAACAACTGCAGCGGCACGGCAGCATCGGCCACCGCCTGATAACCGTCGTTCACCAGCTGGCTGATGGCGGTGCCGCCGAAGGCGGTCATCCACAGCACACAGGCGGTCGAGGGTACCAGCAGTACCGATACCAGAAACTCACGCACGGTACGGCCACGAGACACCCGGGCGATAAACATGCCGACAAACGGAGACCAGGAAATCCACCAGGCCCAGTAGAAGGCGGTCCAGCCCTGGGAGTAGTTGGCATCTTCTCGCTCGAACGGCATCGACAACGCCGGCAGGTGCTCGACATAAGAAACCAGGTTAGAGAAGAAGCCGCTTACAATCATCAGCGTCGGACCGACGATGATCACGAACAACAGCAGCAGAGCCGCCAGCGCCATGTTGATTTCCGACAGCCGTTTCACGCCCGCATCCAGCCCGGCCAGCACCGACACCAGAGCGATGGCGGTAATAATGATCACCAGCACGATTTCGGTGGTGGTGCCCATTGGCAGACCAAACAGAAAGTTCAGGCCGGCGCTGGCCTGAGAAGCGCCGAAACCCAGTGACGTTGCCAAACCAAACATGGTGGCAATGACCGCCAGCATATCAATTAAATGCCCCGGCCAGCCCCAGACCCGCTCGCCCAGCAGCGGATAGAACACGGAGCGTACCGTCAGCGGCAAGCCCTTGTTGAAGGAGAAAATCGCCAGACCCAGCGCCAGCGTCGCATATATCGCCCAGGGGTGAAGCGCCCAGTGATAAATGGTGGCGGCCATGCCCAGGCTTCTGGCGGCGTCGGCATCACCCATGGCGGCGCCCAGCGGCGCCCAGTCGGTGCGCACACCGTTTTCGACGCTGATACCGCCGAAGGAGGTGCCGAAATGAGACAGCGGTTCGGATACGCCATAGAACATCAGACCGATACCCATGCCGGCGGCAAACAGCATGGAGAACCAGCCGATATAGGTAAAGTCGGGAGTGGCTTCGGTGCCGCCAATCCGCACCTTGCCGAGGGGAGACACTATCAAGCCCAGGCACACCAGCACGAAAATATTGCCGGAGCCGATAAAAAACCAGTCCAGGTTGGAGGTCAGCCAGCTGCGCAGATCACCAAATAGTGGCGCGACCTGGTTCTGAAACGCCAGCGTCAAAAACACGAAGGCGACGATGGCCAGGCCGGAGATCATGAACACCCGGTTATGAATATCCAGCCCGAAGGGGCCTATCTGCATGGCGATGTTGTCCTGCCCTACCTGATAGTCGGTATCGATGGGATTCACCTTGCCTTCCGGGGCGATCACATCATGATTGTCTTTATCTGTCATTGCTCAGATCCCTTGCACTCTAAATCATTAGAGCTGTAATGAAACACTCGGTAAAGTTAACACAAAAAACCCGGTAACTGCTTGAATTCGGGGCTGAACGGCTACTTTACAATCATTATGCAGCGAAAAATAACACCGACTGACAACTATGCCAGCCCGGTGACCGTTGCCAAACGCGCCTGTTATAACACAGAGTCTTCTCAGAATAGCGCAGAAAATGTTGTCCTATGGCGCCGGTGTCGCAGAATTCAGCAAGATCTCATACCGCGCCTGAGCGGCCACCGACAATTCATGCGCCGTCCGGGTCACCATGCCGACCGATAGTTCCATAGACCACAGCGTGCGCGGCACAAAGCATCACGGCCCCCAGCGACATGCAGCAGGTGAGCGCCGCCATACGGCACCTGGCCAAGCGCCAGTAACAAGGCTGGAGTTATGTCAGGGCGTAATAAATGAACAAAGCGCCTTGCGGCGCTATTAAACAGTCCCTTCTGTCGTCATTCTCGCGAAGGCGGGAATCCAGTGCGCCGGGCTGTTAGTGTTAGATTTTTTGCGCCAGCACGGCATCGATATCTGCCGCCGAGTGACGCTCGGCCAGCGCCTCCCCGGGCACATCACTGGTGCGATTGACGATACGCCCTCTTTGTACGGCGGGCCGTGCGGCAATCTCTTTCGCCCAACGTTGCACATGGGTATAACTGGCGGCATCAATAAACTCGGCCGCATCATACGCCCGCCCCAACACCAGGTTGCCATACCAGGGCCAGATGGCCATATCGGCAATGCTGTAGTCGTCTCCGGCAATATAGGGGTTATCCGCCAGCTGTTTGTCCAGCACATCGAGCTGTCGCTTGGCTTCCATGGTAAAGCGGTTAATGGCGTACTCTATTTTTACCGGCGCATAGGCATAAAAATGGCCAAAACCGCCGCCCAGATACGGGGCCGAGCCTTGCAACCAGAACAGCCAGTTCAGCACTTCGGTACGTTCGGCAATGTTGGTCGGCAAAAAACGGCCAAACTTTTCTGCCAGATACAGCAGTATGTTGCCGGACTCGAACACTCTAATGGGGGGCGTCGTTGAGCAATCCAGCAGTGCCGGAATTTTGGAATTGGGATTTATCTCGACAAAGCCGCTGGAAAACTGATCCCCGTCGCCAATGCTGATCATGTAGGCATCGTATTCGGCATCCGTGATGCCCAGTGCCAGCAGCTCTTCCAGCATAATCGTCACTTTCTGACCATTGGGCGTACCCATGGAATGCAGCTGCAGCGGATGCTTACCTTTGGGTAAGGTTTTCTCGTGGGTCGCACCCGATACGGGGCGGTTGGTTTTTGCCCAGGTGCTGCCGTCGTCTTCGGGCTGGCTCCACACCTTGGGGGGATCATATTCACGCGTCATCTCGTTTCCTCATCTTAATATACCGGTTTATCAATGGGTACCATGCCTAACATGATCATGCCTCACTGTAACCAATATTGGCCACTACGCCCAGCATCCCCCTTTTGGGGATGAGTCGGTTTACTGCTGCTTATACCCTGCGCCGACGGTATGTCCGAATATCCCATATCGTCAGCCATCAGCAGTAGTATGTTGGGGCGGACTTCTGCAGATATGGCCAGCGGGCTCGACATTGCCAGGGTCAGTACCAGTAGTGTGTTGCGCATCATCATGAATTTTTTCCCTTAAAATTTATACATCACCATGCCCTGAAGACGCACGGCGTCCCCTTCCCGACCATCCTGCACTTGACGACGGTGATAGCTGGTTTCGAGGCCGTAGCTGACATTGGTGATCGGCGACCAGATGTAATTGAGGTGCCAGGCTTCGAACTGCTTGTTGGCACCGCCGGTGAGGGCACCAAAGTTCACCGCGTCGTCCAGATCAGCCCGAGCGACTCCATAGCCTAGCGTCATATTGCCCGGTCCCACTGTCAGGCTGAGCCCGGCGGTACCGCCGCTGGCCTTGATACTCTCCAGTTCTCCTGTCCGGGGATCGATATAAGCGGGTGCTGCCGGGCTACCTTCGAGATAACCACCGATGCCGTCGCCGTGGGTCAGTGAGCCTCGCAGCACCAGCCCCTGCGTCAAAAGGTAGGCAGCCTCCAAATTCAGTCCCCAGCCGAAGGCGTTCTGCTCTTCATCATTGGCTGTCTGGTAATACTCCAGCTGACGTAACACCGCCGAGGTACCGTAACTCAACTCACCCAGCCGGCCTTGGTAACGCAGGGTCAAATCGGGTAACGGTTGCGTAGCACTGTCGCTAGTAGCCACTGTCATCTTGCCCCCAAGATTATTCGGATCTTCCAGTGCCACGGAGAAGCCGCCCTGGGTATAACGCAGCTGAGCCTGTCGGGAGGCGTTGCCTTGACCGGGCTGGGGGGTAAAATCAATAGTCGGGCTCATACCGAGGAAACCGCCGAAATTGGTCCAGGTCTGGCCCGCTGTAATGCCGTTCCATTCGCCATAGGCGTGGCGCAGGCGGAAACTGCCGCCGCCATTGCCGAAGAAGTCCCCTTCCAGTACCACCTTGACGTCGCCCTGCTCGGTGACGGTCTGGCTACTCACCCCTAACCGGCTCTGGTAGCCGTGTAGAATACTGTGGCCCTCGGGCCCCTTCTCACCATCCAAACGGATATCGGCACGCTTGACCGTATTGCCCAGGTTTGCACCCACATCATGGATTACATCGAGCTTGGCGTAGCCATACAAGCTGGCGCGGGTATCGCCTATCTGCCACTCAAAAGCAGTCGCAGAGCCAGATAGCGCAGCGCCAACGAAGACGGCATAAAAGATGACGGCGTTGGGTTTCATATCAGTAAAGTCCTTTTCACAGAGTTATAAGTCGGCTTGCTCTGGTACCACTCCAAGACAATGCCAGGAGCTAGAAAGACCGACCCACAAAGTGGGGGTGGCACCAGAAAAAAAACATCAATCAAACATTTCATTCACTTTTAAAAAACAAATGCAGTGTAAGAGGGGTAAATTGTCCCGACAACGAAAAACAACACTGACGTGCACCAGGTGCACCAGGTGCACACTGTTGTTTTTAATAGATTTTAAGATAAAAAAACACCGGTATGGACCGGCGTTGAAAACAGGACTCGATGACCGACCGAAGACAGTCTTGTTGTTATTCAAATATCAATTGGTGCTACGCGATACCTTACCTAGCGGGGCTGTCTGAGAGGCTCGACTGGGCGCCGTTTCCCGCGACCAATACACCCCGACGGCACTTATCAGGCACAGCAGGCTGAACAGCATCGAGATGTATTGGGTATTGGTGCCCCCGCCGCCGAGGCCGAGCAATGCTTGAGCAATCAGCGGGGTGAAACCGGCGCCCAGCACAGCGGTAAGCTGATAGGTGAGCGATAGCCCGGTATAGCGGGTGCGGGTGGTGAATTTCTCGCTGATAAAGGCACCCATGGGGCCGTACATCACCGCCTGGATCAGCGGATTACCGACAATAAAACCGATCAGCATCATCCAGGGCGAACCGTGGCTTATCAATGCGAACATGGGCCAGATCATGATGCAGCCCACCAGAGCACCTGCCAGCATTACCGGCCGGCGACCGAAGCGATCCGACAACAAAGCCATCAGCGGTATGGTGAAGATATGCAGCACATTGGCCAGCGTCAGCATCAGCAAGGCGTCGCTGCGGCTGTGGCCGATGGACACCGCATAAGTCAGCACGAAGGTCGCCAACAGCGACTGTATGAACAGTGGTGCCAGGCCGGCGAGTACGCCCAGGGAAATATCGGAGGACGACTCCCGGAACAGCCGTACCAGAGGAATGCCGGTATGGACGCTCGACTCCGGACTGGCTTCCTCGGCGGCCTTGGCTTCTTCAAACTCGGGAGATTCGGTCACGCTGTAGCGCAAGTAGAGACCGATGATCACCAGGATGGCGGACAGCAGAAAAGGAATCCGCCAGCCCCAGCTCATGAACTGAGCTTCGGGCAACAACGAAAACAGACCCAGTACCATGGTCGCCAGCACGGCCCCGGAGGGCCCACCAGACACCGCTATGCTGGCTCCGAGGCCCTTGGATTTCTTGCCAGAATGTTCCATCGCCATCAGAGTGGCGCCGGCCCACTCACCGCCCACCGCCAGACCCTGAATAACCCGCAGCAGCACCAAAGCGATAGGCGCAGCAATGCCGATAGTCTGGTAGGTAGGTAACAGGCCAATGACCACCGAGACCCCGCCCATTACCATCAGGGTGATGAAGAGGATCTGCTTGCGGCCAATTTTGTCGCCGAAGTGGCCAAACAGCAGACCGCCGACCGGACGGGCCACATAGCCCGCCGCCAGGGTCAGGAAGGACAAGATGAGTCCCAACGCGGGATCCAGATCGCCGAAAAACAGCGTTGGAAACACCAGACTGGCGGCACTGCCGTACAGCAGGAAATCATAATACTCCACCGTGGAGCCCAGATAACTGGATATGATGGCCCGGCGGCTTTCCTTCCGTTGCTGATGGGGATCTTTCATACCGTCACCAAAGTGGGTTTGTGATGTGGGATTGGACATTTGACTCTCTCCTTTGAGATAAGGCCGGGCACGCCGGCCGTGCTTTCCTGCTTTTTTTAGCCCAGGTGTATTAGGCGCTTAGCTGCGGACCCGCAGCAGATCCAGGGCAACATCCACTATCATGTCCTCCTGGCCGCCGACCATGCGCCGCTTGCCCAGCTCTACCAGAATGTCTACCGTTTTCAGGCCGTATTTGTGGGCCGCCACTTCCGCGTGGCGCAAGAAGCTCGAATAAACCCCCGCATAACCCAGCGCCAGGGTTTCCCGGTCTACCCGCACCGGCCTGTCCTGCAGCGGGCGCACCAGCTCGTCGGCCGCGTCCATCAGGGTGTACAGATCTGTGCCGTGGTGCCAGCCCTGCCGTTCCGCCGCGGCAATAAACACTTCCAGCGGCGCATTGCCCGCCCCCGCGCCCATCCCCGCCAGGCTGGCGTCAATGCGGTCGCAGCCCTCTTCCACCGCCACCATGGAGTTGGCGACACCGAGACTGAGGTTGTGGTGGGCGTGCATGCCGGTTTCGGTGTCGGCATTGAGCACCGCCTTCACCGCCCGAAAACGATCGCGGATATCCTGCATGTTCATGGCGCCGCCCGAATCAACGATATAAATACAGGTGGCGCCGTAGCTCTCCATCTTCTTCGCTTCCACCGCCAGGTTGTCGGGCGTGGTCATGTGGCTCATCATCAGGAATCCCACCGTGTCCATGCCCAGTTTGCGGGCGTGCTCGATGTGCTGACGTGACACGTCCGCCTCGGTACAGTGGGTCGCGACCCGTACCACCCGTGCACCCGCCTGGTAGGCGTTGTCCAGATCGTGAACTGTGCCGATACCCGGTAACAGCAGGGTCGCCACCCTGGCGTGGCTGACTTCGGACGCCACCGCCTCAATCCATTCCAGATCGGTATGTGCACCGAAGCCGTAATTGAAGCTGGAGCCTTGCAGGCCGTCACCATGGGCCACTTCGATGCTGTCTACCCTGGCCGCGTCCAGCGCCCGGGCGATGGATCGAACCTGATCCAGGCTGTACTGGTGGCGCACCGCGTGGCTGCCATCTCGCAGAGTGACGTCGGAGATATAGAGTTTCTTGCCGGGAGTAAAAGTCATGCTGCTGTTCTCCTTAATTGAGCTGGGACTGGGCCATCCGCTCGGCGGTGGCCAGGGCGGCGGAGGTCATGATGTCCAGGTTACCGGCGTAGGCCGGCAGGTAATGGGCCGCGCCTTCCACCTCGAGAAACACCGTGGTCTTGAGCCCACTGAAGTCCCCCAGACCAGGAATATGCAGCGGTGCCTCCGGTCTGATTGTCTCAAACTGCACCTGCTGCTTGAGCCGGTAACCGGAAACATAGGACTGCACCGCCGTCACCATCTCTTCGATGGACGCCGCGACCGCCGCCTGATCGACGGCCTCGGACAACACGTAAACGGTGTCACGCATCATCAGCGGTGGCTCGGCCGGATTGAGCACGATAATGGCCTTGCCCCTGGCCGCCCCGCCGACCTGCTCGATGGCTCGGGTGGTGGTTTCGGTGAACTCGTCAATATTGGCACGAGTGCCGGGACCGGCGGACTTGCTGCTGATCGATGCCACAATTTCGGCGTAGTGCACCTTGGCGACCCGCGATACCGCCGCCACTATCGGGATGGTGGCCTGGCCGCCGCAGGTCACCATGTTGACGTTGCCCTCAGCCAGGTTCTGCTCCAGGTTCACCACAGGCACACAATAGGGGCCGATGGCCGCTGGGGTCAGATCGACGAGCCGGATGCCGGGCTTGTGTTGGCGCAGCAGGGCGTCGTTCTTGATATGGGCGCCGGCGGAAGTGGCGTCAAACACGATGTCGATGTCGGCGAATGCCGGCATCTGTACCAGGCCATCCACGCCTTCATGTGTGGTGGCCACGCCCATGCGGGCGGCGCGGGCCAGACCATCTGAGGCCGGGTCGATGCCGACCATGACGCCCATTTCGATATGCTTGCCGTGGCGCAATATCTTGATCATCAGATCGGTGCCGATATTGCCCGAGCCGATGATGGCTGCTTTCAGTTTCTTCATTTCTTATTCCCTTCTGTAATGGGTTCAGTCCCGGCTGAAGTTCACGGCTACCTGGCCGACACCCTCGATATGGGCTTCAAAACGATCGCCCGCCGCCACCGGTGACATGGGTCCCAGGGCTCCGGTAAGGATCACATCGCCGGCGCGCAACGGTTCGCCCAGTCGGCTCATGGTTCGCGCCAGCCAGACTGCGGCGTTGAGCGGGTGTCCCAGGCATTCGGCACCACAGCCAGCGGACACCTCCTCACCATTTCGGGTCATCCGCATGGCCGCGTTGCGCAAATCCAGGCCATCCAGCCGGCGGGCCGGACCGCCCAGCACAAACAGGCCGCTGGAGGCGTTGTCGGCCACGGTATCTACAAAGCGGATGTTCCAGTCACGTACCCGGCTACCGACAATTTCCAGCGCCGGCAAAACCCAACCTGTAGCCTCCACCAGCTCGGCCAAGGTGGTATCGTCGGCAGGCAAATCCCGCTCCAGGATCAGGGCAATCTCCGCTTCAATCTTGGGTTGCAGCACCCGGCCGAATGGCAGGGTGTCGTTGTCGCCGTACCCCATGTCGGCAAACAAGGTGCCAAAGTCGGGTTGGTCCACTCCCAGCTGCTGTTGTACCTTGGGATTGGTCAGGCCTATCTTGCGGCCCACCACTCGGCGCCCACCGGCTACGCCGTGAGCCACATTGATGCGCTGGATGGCGTAGGCCGCCTCAGCATTGTCTTCTCCGATCTGCGTCCGCAGCGGGTCAATTGTTGTACCGGTGAGCTCAGCCTGGCGCAGGGTAGCGGCAACTTGCTCCAGGGTTTCTTGATTCGGTTTCATCATTTTCTCTCTCAGTACTCAGTGGGTCAGGAAGTCCAGCACCATACGGTTGAACTTGTCGGCATGCTCCCACTGGGCCCAGTGACCACAGCGGTTGAAAAGGTGCAGCTCGGCGTTGGGCAAGCCGGCCACCAGCCGCAGGCCGGTATCCATGGGCACGAAACGATCCTGGCATCCCCAGATCACCAGGGTTTCGGCAGTGATTTCGCCAAGCCGTGGGCTGAAGTCAGGGAACTGTTTCGGGTTGGCTTGCAGGCTCTTGACGAAGTTATCCAGGTGATCACGGCGCGCCAGCATGTTGTCGAGCCGAGTCTGGAACAGTTCTTCGGTGAGGTCCGAGGTGTCGTAAACGAAGATGTCCATCATCTCCTTGAGGTTATCGATGGTCGGCTCCCGATACAGTTTCTGCAGACGCTTGATGCCTTCGGTAGGCATGGGAGTAAACAGGCTGGCACCGCCTGTGCCACCGCCCATCAGCACCAGTTTGCCGACGCGCTCTGGATAACCAAGGGCGAAGGCTACGGCACTGTGGCCGCCCATGGAGTTGCCGAGAATATGCACCTTTTCAATATCAAGAGCATCCAGCAGTCCCTTGAGAGCTGTGGCGTTGAGGTCAGAGCGGGAGCCCTCGCAAACCAGGCTGTCACTCTTGCTCCAGCCCGGGCAGTCCAGCAATATCACCCGAAAACCGGCTTCCACCAGAGGGGCGACGTTGCGGTTGAAGTTGGCCCAGCCGCTGGCACCGGGGCCGGAGCCGTGCAGCATAACGACGACCTGTTCGCCCTGACCGCAATCGTTATAGTGCAGTTGCACATCAAGCTCATCTTGCTGGATGCGGACGAAACGGCTGGTAGCGGCTTCGGTGAGAGTGTGGTTTGTCATGGTCTGATCCTTCTTGTAGTGAAATGAAAAAATGGTTCAGCGAAGGGGGGCTGCGCTAATCGAGCCAAAGCCGGCGATCCATTCGGGAATCTCGCGGTAGTAGCCGTGATCTGCCACATAAGGGCCAAAAGCCGAGAGCGCAGCAAAAGTCGCCACCCAGGTCTTGATCTCGTTGGCCGACTTGCCAGCCAGGGCCGACAGTTCATCGTTACCAAGCCCATCCAGCTCGGCCAGACGACCTTCCGCCAGGGTGGCCATGAACTGTCGATCCCAGTCCGGGTTGAGCGGATACAGGCTGTGCTGATCGTCGATAAAGGCACGGGCTGCTGCTATCACCCGCTGAGTACGAGCCTCACGTTCTTCCATCGGCAAGTGGCGGCCGCTGCCCTTGAGCCGGTCGGCCATGTGTTCGCTGGCAGTGGCCAGCTCCGGTACCGGTGGCTGATGTGACAGACCACCCGACCCGAGCAGCAGCACCCGCTTGTCCAGCGCGCGGGCGAATCGACCGATGGCTTCACCCAGCAGACGGGCGCGTTGAAAGCTGGGTAGAGGCGTCGCCACTGCATTGATGAACACGGGGATAACCGGTATCCGATCGATGCTGCCCAGCAAGAATTCCAGCGGTTGGGCGAAACCGTGATCCACCTGCATGCAGTAGGACACGGCGGCATCGATACCCTGCTCAAGTACCAAACGGGCGCAGTCTTCAGCCAGCGTCTGGGGCACAGGCAGTTCACCGGCAGCAGTACCGAAATCGCCGATGGCGTGAGCTGCCATGCCGATACAAAAGGACGGCATGATGTCGTAGAAGAAGCCGTTGTAATGATCGGGTGAGAACAGGATCACCAGCTCGGGATCGAAACGGGCAATACGCTCCCTTGCTGCAGCGACGGTAGCATCCACCTCCGCCAGCACGGCAGGAGCAGGATCCACATGACCGATCAGCGGTGTATGGGACAAGCAGTGCAGATAAACACTCATATCAGGCCACCTTGCGTGGCGCAGCAGACGCCGACTGAGATTGGATGTTGGCCCTGAGCGCCTGGCGAAGTTGCTGGCACAGTGTTTCAAGCGTCTGGGGAATCGCGATACCGGCGACAAAACGATCCGGCCGCAACACGGCTATCGATGCCGGATATAGACCAAACCATTCCTTTAACCGTCCGCTCTCATCTCCGATGCGAATGAGCCCTTCCGCTAAACAGGCCTTGGCCTTCAGCTGCACCGAAGGTACCACCTGAATGAAGCAAGTGCCGAGACGCTGCCAATGAGCCAGCTCTTCCGTACTCAGGCCGTAGCAAGGATCCGTACCCCAAGCGATAACCGCGAAGCGGCGACCGATCACCTCGTCCAGTAGCAGTACCTGCTCTCCCTGCCGGACCTTTGGCTGGATGAACAACTTGCCCACCGGCGACTGCTTCAGCGGCTGAGTCGATTCGACCAGCACCCCCTGATGGTACTGGGGCATGGGCTTGAAACGCATTTCCAGGAAGTAGCGTTTGACCGGCGGCAAGTAGTTGAGTAACCAGGAGATACCGTCGCGCAGGCTGGCCTGCCACTTCTTCGACGGCGCCAGCACATGCCCCGCGGTGACCGACAGATCAATCATCGCTCTGGCATGATCCCGGCGTTCCTGCTGATAGGTATCGAGCAGTTCGTCACCGGCCAGTCCCTTGACCGCCAACGCCAGTTTCCACGCCAGGTTGCTGGCGTCGCGCATACCGCTGTTGTAACCCTGGCCCTGCCACACCGGCATGATATGGGCGGCATCGCCGGCCAGCAGCACACGACCGTTGCGAAATTCACCGGCCAGACGGGCATTGTGGGTGTAGACCCGCTGACGGATAACATCGACTCGAGTCGGATCCGGTACCACCTTGGCCAGCAGCCGTTGCAGCGCTTCCGGCTGGCTTAGCTGCTCCTCTGTCTCGCCCGGCATCACCATGAATTCGAAGCGGCGAATACCGTGTGGCAGAGCCGCCGACACATAGGGCCGCTCCGCATCGCAGCACATATAGACGTTGGGGGTACCGAGGGGATCATTGCGCACATCGATCACTATCCACTGATTGGGCGCCGTCTTACCGTCGAAACTTATGTCCAAAGTGCGGCGCACCAAGCTATTACCGCCGTCACAGCCCACCAGGTAACGCGCCCTCAGTCGCTCTTCCCCATCGGGGGTCGCCATCTTCAGCCAGACGCCTTCTGAATCCTGGCCGAACTCCTGCAAATCCCGGGAGAACAGCACCTTGACGTTGTCAAAACGGGCCAGGCCGTCGTACAGCACTCGATCTGCCAGCGGCTGGATAAAGGCATTGCGGCGCGGCCAGCCAAACTCCTCGGTGTTGGGCTGGATATCGGCGAAGCAACGCCCCTTGGGGGTCAGGAAGCGCATGGCATGCATGGGCGTGGTATGTGGAAGTACCTGTTCGGCGAGGTCCACCGCCTGGAAAGCACGCAGACTTTCGTCATCCAGCCCTATGGCACGGGGATAGTCGATCAGGGTATCCAGTTTTTCCACCACCAATACCTCAACACCGCAGTGTCCCAGGTAGTTGGCAATCATCAGCCCGACCGGGCCGGCACCGGCGATAATCACGTCCGCGTCGAAAGGGCTGTCGATGCCCGAGGTCAGAGTTTTGGGAATTGTTGCTGTCACGTTCTTCGCTCCTGAATCAGTGAAACTAAATACCTTCCATTCGACAGCAGGCATGCCTTACCCGTCGGCTCCGGATGATGGAGTCGTTGCTGTCAGGATCATTAATGGGTTGCTAAACTCGGGCGCCAGGCCCGGAGACACTCAGCTGCAGATCAAAAGCCACCCTGGATCAAGGTGTAACAATTTGTGATGTTGGGATTCATAATTGTTTACCATTTGTTTCAGTTGTTAACTTGCGATCGAGTATAAAAAGCTTCCAGTGATGGAACAATCAAAAGCAGCCCACACGTGCACCAGGTGCACGCATTTGTTTATTAAGGATTTTAAATTGAGCGACGATAAAAAAAGCGACTACAAGCCGGTGCGCGGCTTGATCCGCGGACTGAGCCTGCTTAACAACCTCAACCGTTTCGACGGCGGCGCCCGCATCGGCCAGCTGGCAGAAGTAACGGGCCTGCACCGCACCACGGTGCGCCGTCTGCTCGAAACCCTGCAGGATGAAGGCTATGTGCGGCGCAGTGAATCCGATGACGGCTACCGACTGAGCCTCAAGGTAAGGGAGCTGAGCGAAGGCTTTCGCGACGATCAGTGGATCTCCCAGCTCGCAGCCCCTCTGCTTGGTCAACTTCTTCAGGACGTCGTTTGGCCCACCGACATCACCACCCTGGATGTGGATGCCATGGTGATCCGTGAAACCACTCACCGCTTCAGCCGGCTGTCGTTCCATCGCTCCATGGTGGGCAGGCGACTGCCGTTGCTACAGACGGCCGCAGGACGGGCCTATATCGCCCACTGCCCAGATACCGAGCGAGAAAGCATATTGGCACTACTGGCTTCCCGTAATGATGTTCAAGGTAAGCTGGCGCGCAACCGGATCTGGGTGGATAAACTGATCCGCCAGACCCGAGCCAATGGCTACGGTGCAAACCACGGAGAGTGGGGAGATGAAGAAAAAATAGGTTCTATCGCCGTGCCCATTCGCCACGGCGAGCAGGTAATGGGCTGCCTGAACCTGGTCTATATCGCCAAAGCCATGACCATAGAAGATGCAGCCAAACGTCACCTGGGCGCGCTGCAGGCTGTGATCGCAGACATAGAACAGCAGTTGTAGTTGCAAGACGCGCTGTTTGCTGAATCAGGAAACTAGCTGCTGCTCTCTTGACGAGCGGACTCGAGAGCAGACAAATGAATAAGGCACAACAGCAAAGCTGGCAAGGATATAACCGGAACTTGATGAAGAGCTCCATCAACCACTTAATGATGATTTTGAAAATACTTCCACAAGATAGTCGATCATGGCTCTTACTTTTGCTGGCAAACGCCGATCTGGGGGAAAGAGGACATACACACCACCTGGGTCGATAGGAGGATGATCGAGCTCCAGAGCCACTAGTTCATTGCGAGCCAGCGCATCGGAAACGATAAAATGTGGCTGATAGATAACCCCCTGCCCCTCCAGTGCGGCGGCCAGCAGTGCATCGCCGTTGTCGGCCTTTAGGTTGCCTTTCACGCGTACCTGAATGTCACCTTCACGACCAAAAAACCAGCTGCCTTTATTCTGCCGCCGAGACAGGGTATAGCTGAGACAGTTATGTCCGGACAGTTCAGCAACACGCCGAGGAGTGCCATGCCGCGCCAGGTATTGCGGTGACGCACACACCCGCATCGGGCAATCTCCTAATCGCCTCGCTTTGAGCGTGCTATCGCCGAGATATCCAACTCGAACGAGCAGCTCCCACCCTTCTTGTATTAAGTCCTGCTGCGAATCGCTGAGCCCCAACTCGACTTCAACCAGTGGATATCGGCGGCTGAAGGCTGGTAACAAGGGCGCGATAAAGCGGGTCCCGAAAGATAAAGGCACGTTCATGCGTAATCGGCCAACTGCCTCAACGCGTTGCGCGGTCACTTCGGCTTCGGCTTCATCGAGCTCTTGCAGAATGCGCTGGCAGGCTTCCAGGTATTCGGTGCCAGAGTCGGTCAGAGTCAGTTGTCGCGTCGTGCGATGCATCAGTTTGACGCCTAGTCTCGCTTCCAATGCATCCACATGTTTGGTCGCCATGGCGGGAGACATATCCAAGACACGGCCCGCCGCAGAAAGACTGCCCTGAGCAATAGCCTGCACAAAAATCCGCATGCCAGTAAATCGATCCAACACTTATTTCATACCCACAGTAAGAGGAGTTACCTTATATTAGCACCTTCTCTTACTTATAGAGGGTAGATATAGTACTGAAACAGGCCGATACCGGATGACAGAAACAATGAGCGAGATGATAACGGCTACCCAGAACGTATCAGTGACGCAACCGGTACTGTTTATCCCCCACGGGGCAGGGCCATGCTTTTTTATAGACTGGAAACCGTATGACACCTGGCAAGGTATGGCTGATTTTCTTAAAAATATCGCTGCCCTGTTGCCGGCTCTTCCAAAGGCGATATTAATGATTAGTGCGCATTGGCAAGCCCCTGTTTTCGGCATTACCTGCGGTGCGCAGCCGGAGTTGATTTACGATTATTACGGCTTTCCCGAGCACACTTATGAGCTGATTTACCCGGCACAAGGCTCCCCGGTATTGGCTGAACGGATCGCCATCTTGCTCTCCGAGGCAGGTTTAAACAGCCAGCAAGATACGTCGAGGGGATTTGATCATGGCATGTTCATTCCCTTGAAGCTGATATTCCCCCAGGCAGAGATTCCGGTGGTGCAGCTGTCGTTGCGCCATGATCTCGACCCTGAAGCACACCTGGCTGCTGGCAAGGCTCTGGCACCGTTGCGTGATGAAGGGGTATTGATCGTTGGCAGTGGCATGAGTTTTCACAATATGGGGGGCTATGGCGATGCAAACTTTACCCAGCCGTCACAGGTGTTTGATGAATGGTTGACGCACACCATTGCCGCCCCGCCAGCGCAAAGATTTGCCGGTCTGCGTGACTGGCCTCATGCCCCCCATGCACTTCAATGTCATCCGTCAGGCGATGAGGAGCATCTTATACCGCTGATGGTCGCAGCGGGTGCCGCAGGGGAAGACAGTGGCAGAAAAATCTATTCACAACAGATACTCAAGACTCAGATATCGGCATTCCGTTTTGGCTGAGCCTTAACCTTAACGTCGGCAAGATATTCACAATCCATGCAAAACGGTAGGAGCTCATTTATGCACATCAAACTTTCTGGAAAGCAGGCGCTAGTCACTGGCTCTACGGCCGGTATTGGCCTCGCGATTGCCACCGGGCTGGCCAAAGCCGGTGCCCAGGTTACCCTGGTTGGTCGCGACCAAGCCAAGGTGGACACGGCTCTGAATTACATTCGCCAAGCCAGCGGCCGTGACGATGTCGGCGGCATAGTGGCCGATGCCGGAACGGCGGTCGGCTGTCAAACGATCATCGAATCCCTTCCGGAAACCGATATCCTGGTCAACAACCTGGGTATCTATGGCGGCTGTCCATTCTTCGACATTAACGACGATGCCTGGGAAGAGATCTTTCAGGTGAATGTGATGAGCGGTGTGCGCCTGGCCCGACACTACGCGAAGGGCATGCAAACACGCGGCTGGGGTCGTATCCAGTTTATTTCCAGTGAATCGGCGCTCAATATCCCGGCTGAAATGGTGCACTACGGCGTTAGTAAGGCTGCATTGCAGGGCGTTTCTCGCGGTCTGGCCAAAGTACTGGCCGGCAGTGGCGTGACCGTTAACACCATATTACCCGGGCCTACCCGTACCGAAGGTGCTCAGGCCATGATGGCTGAAATGGGCAAGGAACGTGGCGTAACAGCGGAACAAATGGAAACCCTGTTCCTGGCAGAGAACCGCCCTTCAACATTGCTCAAGCGCTTCGCTACGCCAGAGGAAGTTGCCAATCTGTGTATTTATGCGGCCTCCCCTCAGGCCAGCGCCACCACTGGCGCGGCGCTGCGGGTAGAGGGGGGCATTGTTGAAAGTATTGCATAACGCCCCATCAACCACAGGAGCAGAACATGAAATATGACTCAAAAGAACGCTATGGCAGCGTCAGTAAAACCTTTCACTGGTTAATGGCAGTATTGATCGGTTGGCAGCTACTCAAGTTCGGGGATCGTATCGCCGAGGGCGAACACTGGGTAGGTGAAACCTTGGTACCCTGGCATGTGTCCATCGGTACCTTACTGCTGGTAATGATCGTGCTGCGCCTGGTGTGGGTGATGACCCAGCGTCATCAGCGCCCCGCCCAGGATCCTGCCACCGCCAGGCTGGTTAAAGCCGGCCATGGTCTGCTCTTTGCCGGCATGCTGCTGATGCCGCTCACCGGTATCATGGTCATGCTGGGCGGTGGATATGGCCTGACCGCATTCGGCCTTGAGATCTTTGCCAAAGGTGATGAAATTGCCTGGGCCGCAACTATCGGCAGCCTGCACTCACCGCTGGTCTGGGCCTTGACCGTGCTGATTATCGGTCACATCGGCATGGCTCTGACCCACCACTACGTTCATCGGGACGACACGCTAAAACGCATGCTGTAAGTGCCTTCAACAAGACTAGGGGGCGTTCTCAATTATGGTAAAATTCTGCCGATAGTAAGTGCATCATGGATCTGAAGAGAGTGGAACGTATGCCCCGGCCAGTGCTGAGCGATGATCAATGGGAACGAATCAAGGACCTACTTCCGGGGAAGGCCGGTGACTGTGGGGTCACAGCAAAGGATAACCGTCTTTTTGTTGAAGCCGTGTTGTGGATTGCTCGAACAGGAGCGCCCTGGCGGGATTTGCCAGAACCCTTCGGCCATTGGCATCGAGTGTATGTTCGCTATAACCGCTGGTCACACAAGGGCGTATGGACGCAGATTTGGGAAGCTGTCTCGGATGATCCCGACTTGGAATATTTGATGGTGGATGGAAGTATCGTTCGGGTCCATCAGCATGGGACCTCAAAAAAACAGAGCGCGATGAGCAAGCGCAAGGCAAGTCACGAGGCGGACTGAGTACCAAAATCCACCTCGCTGTCGATGCGTTGGGTAACCCGGTCCGCTTTCTATTAACGCCCGGACAAGCATCGGAATATGGTCAAGCCAACCACTTGATTGAAGGCATGAAAGCGGACTTCGTGATGGCAGACAAGGGTTATGACTCAGATCGCTTCGTCGACGCAATCCGTGACAGTGGAGCCTGCCCGGTGATCCCACCGAGAAAGAACCGGACCAGCCCACGGGACTACGATAAAGTGTTGTATAAAGAACGTAATTTGGTTGAACGCGCTTTCCAGAAGCTCAAACATTACCGTCGTATCGCGACTCGATATGAGCGTGTCGAGAAACACTACACCGCCATGCTCAGCCTCGTATCAACATCGACTGGTAGTTTTTCGCCAGTCGTTCTTACCTTGTCGCTATGCGGCGAAATTGCTTCAACTTTTGGAAAAATCGCTCTACCAGGTTGCGATTTTTGTAGATATCTCGACCCAGCGGCCTTGCCTGTAAGCGGTTCTTTCTTGATGGAATAACCGCCTCTGCACCAACATGCTGAATGCATTTAACAAACGCACCTGAATCATAGCCTTTATCAGCCAAGACCTGGGCAGGCGTGAAGCCATCCAATAACGCCTCCGCTTGTCCGTATTCGGAGGCTTGCCCTTGGGTTAGCAGTAAGCGCACTGGATTACCCAAGACATCAACGGCAGCATGGACTTTAGTCGTCAGGCCACCTCTGGACTTTCCCATAGCTTCGATGCCTTGCGCTGTTTTTTTGCTGCCCCATGCTGATGAACACGAACGATGCTGCCATCGACCATGAGTTTTTCAAAATCAGCCTCTTTGGATAACTCCTCCATTATCTTGAGCCAGACGCCCTTATGAGACCAACGACTATACCGAACGTAAACACGGTGCCAATGACCATAAAACTCAGGTAAATCACGCCAAGGTGAGCCAGTTCGAGCAATCCAGAGTACCGCTTCAACGAACTTGCGGTTATCGCGTGCCGTCACGCCTCTATCACTTGCTTTACCGGATAGTAACTCCTTGATCCGCTCCCATTGATCATCTCGTAGCCAGTAGTGCCTCATCAGCAGTGACCTCAAATACAGTAAAGGTATCTAATGAGACTTAAAGTATCAAATGAGAACGCACCCTAACTCATCAATAAAGTAAGTAGTATCAATTGGGGAGAAAGGTTGCAGTGATAGTGTATTGGTTCAATGACTCTGGACATTCATTAACGCGGTAGAATAATCTACCGCATAAAGAAATCTTCGTAAACAAGAAGAATCGACATTCCTTATTCACCAACCTTCAAAATGGAAACGGCCAGTCTCGTGCTCACTCAATATTAATCGATAGCAGAGGCTTGCCGGGCCATGGATGTGGGTGAAAACAGTTTGCACCACTGGGTTAAACAACTTCAGCAATGAAGCCGAACTGGTCTTCGGCTGAAACATCGGCATAACGCCATGTCGGGTCGGGCAGACCAGATAAAAAACCGCCGGCAAAACCGGCGGTAAAATATCAAGCACTGAGTGTACGGAATCGTCAGAACTGGTACTGGGCGCTCAGTTGCAGGCGGCTAGCATCCCGCTGGTCACCCGCTATGGTTTTCAAGTCGACAAACTGGTACTCGGCACCCACCATCAGCCGCTCGGTAATGTCCCAGATGACGTTGGCGAAGGTGTAATCCACCTCATCGAAATGGGCATCGTACCCCTGAGCCTTCGGCAGATCCTGATCCAGCCGGGAATAACCAACCGAGCTGAACCACAGGGGGTTCCAGTTGTGGTTGAGAGATATACCACCACCCTGAATGTCCACGGTTTCCAACTCGCCATTACGCACATACACATCGGGCGCACTCTTGTGGCCCATATTTCCTGGGTTACCCATGTAGTTACCTATGCCGGAGCCAATGGTGTAGCTGCCCTTCAGGTTGGTACTTTCCAGCAGCGGCAGGCTGAACTGTGCCTGCACCCCATAGCCGGTGGCCCTATCGTCCACGCTGCCGATATTATCGTTGGTCGACAGCTCGCGTACCACGCCCGACAGCGCTAACTGGCGGCGATACTCATAGCGCAAGGTCAGATCAGGCAGTCGGCTTTCCTCGCTCGCAATCGCTAAATCGGGGCGAGCAATGACGGTATCCGGATCTTCCAGCGCCACCGACAGGGCACCGTCACCCTGCTTGTGGGTATAACGGAGCTGGCCCTGGCGCTCCATGTTGTAGCCGATGGGATCCCCCAAAGCCAGGGTACGGGTGCTGCCCACGAAGCTCATGAAGTTGGTCCAGGTCTGGCCAGCCAGAAAGCCCGCATACTCGCCATAGGCATGGCGCAGGTTGAGCTTGCCGTCGGGAAGAAAATGCACTTCGAAGAAGGTGTTCAGCTTGCCGTAGTCGGTCTGGGTCTGAGTGCGGAAGTTGAGCCGGGTTTCATATGCGGTGAAGTCGGTGCGGCCGTCGGTGGCATTGGCCGTCGGGTTGAGCAGATTGAACGGGCTGGTGGCATAGCCCAAGTCGTAATCCGCATCGTACAGCATGTCCAGCTTGACGTAACCGCCAAAGGCGAAATCGGTTGTGGTGCCCGGAATATTGATGGTAGTGCGATGGTTCCAGGGCGGCCCCACGCGGCTCGGCTCGCCAGTGACAATAGGCTGGCCCGCTTCCACCACCGGCATGGCCAGGGCCCCGCCACTCAAAATGCCGGTCGCTAGGAAGACAGACAGCGCCACTTTGGTTTTTCTCATGTTCAACTCGCTCCATGGTTGTTATCGATGAAATCAGGTTCCCTTGTTTTCTGAATCGGTTGTCGGTAAAGGGGATACACCCTTCCGGTCCACCACAGCAATCCGCTACGGGCATCAGATAACCAACAACCTCTTCACTTTCCGGAAACATTCTCCACCAAGCCAACACATGAAGAATAATAATATCTTGAGATGCTGCTATATCATTTTCTGTATATCAATAAGGTCAACGACCGTTAGGGAGTGGAGCCTCAAGGCACTCTGATAAGTACAAAAAAGCCACTTCCAAGGGAAGTGGCAAAAATAACGCTATCTAACCAGCAGCATTCAATTACATCAGGCTGGGTAACCACAGGGAAATGGCAGGGAACACGGCGATAATCAGCATGCAGATAAACATGGACAGCAAAAACGGTAACATTGCCTTGAACAAAGACCCCATCGGTAGATTTGCCGAGGTCATCGCAATATAAAGCCCCGGGCCCACCGGTGGTGTTACCAGTCCCACCAGAGTGGCCAGGCTGATAATAACTCCAAAGTGAATGGGGTCTATGCCAAAAGACAGCGCAGCCGGCAGAATGATCGGCACTATCACTATCATCACGCTGATACTTTCCAGAAACATGCCCAGCAGGATCACCAGCAAATAGACCAGCATCAGAAACAACAACGGAGATGTGGTAATGCCGCTGATCCATTCAACCAGCATATCGGGAATGCCTTCAAAGGACAGCGCCCAGCCAAACACGGACGCAGTGGCGATCAGCCCGGTGATGGTGGCAGTATTGATGCCGACGGCACCGAAAATACCTGGTAAATCTTTGATATTTATAGACTTATATACGAAAAAACCCATAACAAACGCCATAATCGAAGCAATGGCACCAGCTTCGGTCGGCGTCATCACGCCAGCGATAATACAGATAATTACCACTAGGGGTATGGTGCCAGGCAATAAACCGCTGAGCACTTCCTGGCGCACATTTTTGTGTTTGAGATGCTCACCGGAAGGCAGGCCGGAGACGATGCCGGTAACAAAAATAACCAGAGCGAAACCGAGCACGATCAGAATACCCGGCAGTATACCGGCAATAAACAGGGCGGATATCGGCTGGTACGCCACCACGCCATAAATAATCATCAACATGGAGGGGGGAATAATAGGCCCGAGCAAGCCACCGGCCATGGTAACGGCGGCAGAAAACTCTTTTTTGTACCCCTTCTCAACCATGGTCGGCACCATCAGTCGGCTCATCACCGCGATTTGTGCAGTGGCCGAGCCCAGAATAGACGCCGCCATAGCATTGGTCAGCAGATTCACATACGCCAGGCCACCTTTAAAACCGCCCACAAATACATCGGCGGCATTCATCAGCCGAGAGGTCAGGCCGCCCTTGTTCATCAACTCGCCAACCAACATGAACAAAGGAATCGCCAACAGGCCATTCTGGTTCAGTGAGCCATACAATTGTATGGTCAAATCACTCATTAACACTGTGAGATCGGCTTGCATTAAAAACACAAGCGTTCCCAGCAAGAGAGTAATGAAAATAGGCAAACCGATCAGCAGAGCAACAAAAAAGGAAACAGTGGTAATCATAATGATGCCTCGCCATGAACAACCTTCGCCGGGCATATTATTTTTACAAACTGATGCCAGGACATGCAATAAAAGGAGACCACCAAGACTGCATAATTATACCATCTCGGCAGTTGCGTGGTGGGTGAGACATCTACTTTAATCTCCGGCCGCATAATCCACTCGGTTGCGTAGTAACACAAGGTAATCAGCACCCCCAGAGCCACCAGCTCCAATGCTTTCTCAAGCCAGATGTTGTAAGGCTTCTTAAGCACCGAAAGAATAAAATCAACCCTGACCAACTTTCTGGAATAAAGCAGATAACTTACACCGATAAAGGTGGCAGAAATCAGTATTTGCACAGCCACTTCTTCCGCCCAGAAAATCGGGCTGCTGAAAAAGGATCTGAGCACTACCTGAGCCGACAAAATAAACGTCAGGCATACGACCAGCAGGATCAGGAGCCAATACTCTATCTTGCCGAGCAACTCATCTATTTTATTGATAGTCCTTGACATAATAACCTCGAGTAGTAGGGCCTTCGGCCCTACCCAACTAATAACCTATTTTTGAATTTGTTGCAGATAGAACTCGTTCGTCAGCTCATTTTTTTCTGTATATTTTTTAATGACATTGTCGGCTGCATTCTGCAACTGCTCACGATCAAACTCGCTGACAGTGACACCTTCTTGCTTGAGGAAATCAAGATTTGAGACTTCGGCTGCCGCCTGTTTCTCAAACCCCCATTGCTCCGCCTCTTTGAATGATTTCAAGATAATAGTCCTGTGTTCATCAGAAAGGGAGTTCCACCATTTTTCCGATGCGACCACCACGCCGGGAAAAGCCATATGGTTGGTCAAGGTCAGGTAAGGTGCCTGCTGGTACATTTTCAAGCCGACCACGATATCCAGGTCTACATCAACCGCATCCAGCAGGTTAGTGGTCAATGCGGAAGACACATCGCTGATAGCCAACGCGGTAGGAGCGGCGTCGAGCTGATTCCACCAGTCATTGAACAACTGGTTAGGGAAAGATCTTATCTTTTTATTTTTAAAATCATCAAGTGTGGTGACTGGCTTGGTGGAAAGAATATGACGCATACCGGCAAAGGTATAACCCAGGCCAACCAGCTTATGCTCTTTCAAATCATCCAGCATCTGTTGCGCGGCCGGGTGGTTGCTCGCATTGGCCGCATCCGTTACATCGTTGAAAATATAAGGAAGAAACCAGGCGTTCATCGGTTCAGCCCGGTTGGACAGACTTCCCGCAGTCAGGATCGCCAGTTGAATACCGCCGGACTGCAGCAGGTTGATCATCTGATCGTCGCCGCCCAGTTTGGACAACGGGAAAATCCGGATGGAATCTTTCCCCGCTGATTCTTTTTTCAAATTGTCGTTGAAGCGCTCCGCCACCTGGTTCCAAATGTGGCTTGGCGGGGTAACATGACCCAACCTGAGGGTGTCGGCACTCGCTGAAAAACTGAACGCCAACGCAGCTCCCAGCACACTACCGGTAAATAATTTCTTTAACATCACCATGACAAGTAAACTCCATTTAATAGCGAACCTTTAGTCAAAAAATACCTGATTACTTCTTAACATGACTAATCATGACTACGGGTTCGAACGAACAAATCCACTGTATTACTTCATCTGTGTTATCGGATCTCAAAACCGCCAAAAACCCGAGGTCGAGCCGTTTGCCTCGACCTCAAGGTTTATTTCCCGCCGTTGCTGTTACTTCTTGATAATGAGTGACACATCACCCACACCTTCGACGGTACCGGTGATCTTGTCACCGGCCACCACGGCACCCACACCTTCCGGGGTACCGGTAAAGATCAGGTCACCCGGCTGCAGGTGATAGAACTTGGACAGGTGTGCAATGATTTCCGGCACATTCCAGATCAGTTTGGTCAGGTCGGATTTTTGTTTCACTTCACCATCGACCGCCAGTTCGATATTGCCGCTTTCAACAATACCGGTCACTTCTTTCGGTACAATCGCAGAGATAACGGCGGACTCTTCGAAGTCTTTACCCAGGTCCCAGGGACGACCGGTTTCACGGGCTTTCAGCTGCAGATCGCGACGGGTCATATCCAGACCGCTGGCGTAGCCGAAAATAATATCGTTGGCATCGCTTTCAGCGACTTCGAAACCTTCTTTACCAATTGCCACCACCAGCTCCATCTCGTAATGGTAGTTGCCGGTCTGCAGCGGATAGGCAATTTCTCTGCCGCTGGGGATCAGGCTGCTCGGGTGCTTGGTAAAATAAAAAGGTTCGTTCTTTGACTTGTCGACACTCACGCCCATTTCGGCGGCATGGGCGTGATAGTTACGACCGACACAAAAAATACGGTGTACCGGAAACAGGGCATCGGTGCTGGCAACTACGGCGACAGTCTGTTCTTTAGCCGGGAATAATAATGTGTTTGACATGTTCTCAGTCTCTCTGTGAATGATTAAAAAATACCCAGATAACGATGCAGGGGTGCTTCGTCGGCGGTGATCATGAATACGGGATTATCGGCTGAACCATTACGCAGGGTGATGTCGCTGTAACCCGGCGCCGACAGCGTGTCTTTTTCATTCCAGGCCACCGCAGCGCCGCCATCGACGGACAGCTCGCCCTGGCCTTCCACCACATGGAATACACAGGCAGTGGTGCGCTTGGGCAGGGTCACGGTTTCACCCGGTCTCAACATAAGGGCACCGAAGCCGATGCTGGGGAACAGGCTGGCGCCGGTTTCCGGATTGACGTAGCTGACCTGCAGCAGACCGTCTTTATAGTGTTCGGCCATCTCGACCAGACAGGAACGGGTTTTTTCCCAGGGATAACGCAACATGGGCGAGTCGGTTTCACCGCGCCGGAAGTTGATGTTGGGCACCACGCCGGCGGCGCTGTAGTCGGCGAACGACTTGTCGCGCGGCAGGACGTTTTCCTGCGGCTTGCCCTCCATTGCCCAGGAGCCTTCCAGCTGATAAATCAGCGGTAAATCAAGGATATCCAGCCAGACGATGGGGCCTTCACCTTCGTGATGGTGCTCGTGCCACTTGCCGGACGGGGTCAGGATCAGGTCACCGCGTTCCATCTTGCAGGGTTCGCCGTTAACCGTGGTGTAAGCGCCCTCGCCCTCAATAATGATGCGCACCGCATTGGGCGTGTGCCTGTGGTTGGGGGCGGTTTCACCCGGCAGGATCAGCTGCAGCCCCATATAGATGCTGGGCGTGGCCTGCATGTTGTTCAGGCCATGACCCGGATTGGCCAGCACCAGTACCCGGCGCTCGGCTTTTTCCATCGGCGTCAGTTCACCGGCCTGCAGCAGCAGCGGGCGTACACTGTTGTAGTCCCAACACAGGGTGCTGGTCTTTCTGCTGGGCACCTTGGGCGGCAAGACCGCACGCATATTGGGCCACAGCGGGACCAGGTTCTGCTCGGTCAGCTCATTGCGGTAGCTTTCCGGCAGATCTTCAAGTGTTCCGAGTTGTTGCATCTTCATCATCCTCGTATTGACGGCGCTTGCGCCGCTCGGTTCAGGTGCCGGTGCCATCAGGCGGACACCGGGCTCCCCATCCCAGTCAGCAGCTTATTTACCGTTCTCTTTCAGGCAGTTTTCCACGTTCCAGCCATACAGCCATTCAATGGCGTCATAGAAACGCTCCTGGCTGCGGCCCTTCCACAGGTCGTTGCGGATCAGACGCTCAACGCCCTTCGCATGGTACAGGCGACCCATTTCACGGCTGGACAGCACGATGCGACCGGTACGGGCGATACGTGACTGCTGATACAGATCCAGCGCCTTGTCCCAGTCGTTATTGTTGACTCGCAGGGCCTCGCCCAGGGTGACTGCGTCTTCCAGCGCCATACAGGCACCTTGCGCCATATACTGGGTGGTGGGGTGCGCCGCATCGCCCAGCAGGGTGGCACGGCCAAAGCTCCACTGAGCAACCGGGTCGCGATCGGCGGTGGCCCAACGTTTCCAGCTCTTGGGCAGCTCAATCAACTGGCGCGCCATCGGACAGATACCCTGGAAGTAGCTTTCGACTTCTTCCTTGCTGCCTTCGGTCACGCCCCATTCTTCCTGTTCGCGGCTGTGGAAGGTCACCACCACGTTGTATTGCTCACCACCGCGCAGCGGATAGTGCACTAGGTGACAGTTGGGGCCTGCCCACAGGCTGGCGGCATTCCAGCGCAGCGCTTCTGGGAAGTCTTCTTTCTCGACCACGGCCCGGTAGACTACATGACCGGTTACCTTGGCCGGATCCTGGACATAGGTTTCACGCACCACGGATTTCACGCCGTCGGCACCGATCACTGCAACGCCTTGATAAACGTTACCGTGCTGGTCATAAACGCTAACGCCGTTTTCATCTTGTTCGACGCGCTGAATATGGGTATCGGTCTTGAATTCGACCCGGCCGGTTTCTTGTGCGCCTTCAAGCAACGACAGGTGCACGTCCACCCGGTGGATCACCGCGTAGGGGTTACCGAAGCGCTGACGGAAGTTCTCATCGGTGAGGATTTTACCAATCTGGGAGCCATCAACGGCGTCATGCATCACCATATAGTCGGTGAATACGGCACGGCTGCGGGCCTTGTCGCCGATGCCCAGGGCATCAAAGGCATGGAAGGCGTTCGGGCCAAGCTGAATGCCAGCACCAATCTCGCCGATTTCCGGTGCCTGTTCGAGCACCTGCACCCGGAACCCTTGGCGCACCAGCGCAAGGGCGGCTGCCAGACCACCGATGCCGCCGCCGACCACAATGACTTTTTGTTGCGCGTCTTGCTTATCCATAATAGTTCTCCATGTATGAGGTTATGACGGCTGCGTAAACACTTAGCCCATAAAATCAGGTTGCTGGTCAGGCGCCGCTTGCTGGAAAGCCGACTGCTGCTGACAGAATTGATACACTGCCATCACTTTCGGATAGTTGGTCAGATCACAGCCCATGCGCTCGGCATTAGCCACCTGAGGCACCAGGCAGCAATCGGCAAGGGTCGGCGCATCGCCAAAGCAGTACTGGCCATGTCCGTAACGGCTGAGCAGCGCTTCTACCGCGCTGAATCCCTCGGCAATCCAGTGGTTGTACCAAGCGGTTTTCTGCGTGTCGCTGATGCCGAATTCATTTTTCAGATAGCCCAGCACGCGCAGGTTGTTCACCGGGTGCATGTCACAGGCAATGGCACTGACCAGTTCCAGCACCCGCGCCTTGGTCAGGGTATCGCCAGGGAGCAGTTTTTGTTCGGGATATACATCGTCCAGGTAGGCAATAATGGCCAGAGACTGGCTGATACTGATGTCATTGTCTTCCACCAGCAGGGGCACGCCCTTGGATGGATTCAGCGCCTGATAATCGGCCGAACGCTGTTCACCCACCCGAATATTGATGCCCTGATAGCTATAATCCAGCCCCTTCAGGGCGAGTGCGATACGTACCCGGTAAGAGGTAGAGCTGTTAAAAAAACTGTAAAGCTGCATAGAGTCCATCCTTTCGATTAGATAACACGAAGCTGTCATGCGTCAGCGTAAGTTCGGACACTGATGACTATCTGGCGGTATCGAGCCGCCGTTCACGCTATCTACCCGGTTGTTATGGTGCTGCACAGATATACTCGCCATACAAGAACAGCACCTTTGCCTAACTTATACGCAACATTATTAACCGGGAAACCTATACCGAATAATGATATTTTAAGATACTGCTATACAATTTTAGGTATACATAAATGGACTGGACCAAACGCTTACGCCTGAAACACCTACACCTACTGATCAATCTGGCGGAGACCGGTAACCTGAGCGATACCGCCCGCCTGTCCCATACCACCCAGCCCGGTTTATCTAAATGGCTAAAGGAGCTGGAAGAGGATATTGGCTCGCCGCTGTTTGAGCGCCATTCCCGTGGTCTGACACCCACGGTAATGGGCCAGGCGCTGATCAGTCATGCCCGGCGCATTGTCACCGAAATGTCCCGCGCCCAGCACAACCTGGAAGCCTTGCAAGAAGGCAGTTCGCGCACCATTGCGATCGGCACCTCTCCTGCGTCAGCACCCAGTTTCGTACCGGCAGCCATTACCAAGTTTCTAGGCATACATCCCAAGGCCCGGATGGAGATCCAGGAAAGCACCATGAACTCACTGCTGGAGAAGCTGGAACTAGGTCAGCTGGATGTGGTGGTCGGCCGACTGGACAACTACCAGCCGCGGCAGACCCTACGAAGCGAAATGCTCTACAGCGAGCCACTGCGGATCATTGCCCGGCCCGGGCATCCGCTGGCGCAGCATACAAGTTTGAGCTGGGATGATCTTTATCAATACGAATGGATTGTCTGGCCGCACGGCACGCCAATCCGCAGCAAGCTGGATATCGCCTTGACTGCAGCGGGCAGAAAACCGCCGGCGTACCGGGTGGAGTCGTCGTCACAGGTGGGCAACCTGTGGCTGCTGCAATACAGCGATATGCTATCGATTGCCTCAGAACGGGTTGCCCGGCATTTTGCCGGTCGGGGTTTGGTCGTTCCCCTCGCGATCGAGGTCGGCGGCGCGGACGGTTATGTGGGTATGTGCTGGCGTGACGAGGAGCTCTCAGATCCCATTATCCTGGATCTGTTGCAATGCCTGAGAGAGACAACCAGTGTGGCGGGCCAGTGATACACTTCCACTGCACTGGGAACCTTTTCCGTCAACCGTATCGTTCATTATCAGTAGGGACAGGAAAGCCTTCACCTAACTAAGAAATTCTTTTTATATTAATACGTTATTTGATAGTAACACTGGCCGTTTCTCATTCTTTTACTAGGGGGCGTTCTCAATTATGGTAAAATTCTGCCGATAGTAAGTGCATTATGGATCTGAAGAGAGTGAAACATATGCCCCGGCCAGTGCTGAGCGATGATCAATGGGTACGAATCAAGGACTTACTTCCGGGAAAGGCCAGTGACTGTGGGGTCACAGCAAAGGATAACCGTCTTTTTGTTGAAGCCGTGTTGTGGATGGCTCGAACAGGAGCGCCCTGGCGGGACTTGCCAGAGTCCTTCGGCCATTGGCATCGAGTGTATGTTCGCTATAACCGCTGGTCACACAAGGGCGTATGGACGCAGATTTGGGAGGCCGTCTCGGATGATCCCGACTTGGAATATTTGATGGTGGATGGAAGTATCGTTCGGGTCCATCAGCATGGGGCCTCAAAAAAACAGAGCGCGATGAGCAAGCGCAAGGCAAGTCACGAGGCGGACTGAGTACCAAAATCCACCTCGCTGTCGATGCGTTGGGTAACCCGATCCGCTTTCTATTAACGCCCGGACAAGCATCGGAATATGGTCAAGCCAACCAGTTGATTGAAGGCATAAAAGCGGACTTCGTGATGGCAGATAAGGGTTATGACTCAGATAGCTTCGTCGCCTCAATCCGTGCCAGTGGAGCCAGTCCGGAGCTCCCACCAAGAAAGAACCTGACCAGCCCACGGGACTACGATAAGATATTGTATAAAGAGCGTAATTTGGTTGAACGCGCTTTCCAGAAGCTCAAACATTACCGTCGTATCGCGACTCGATATGAGCGTGTCGAGAAACACTACACCGCCATGCTCAGCTTCGTATCAACGGTGATATGGTTGGCATGATTGAGAACGCCCCCTAGGCAGCATCTAATGAAATAGGTTCTTAATGTGCATCATATTCGGAACATACGTCGATGTAGCATTGCTCGGCAGCAAAAAATCAGTCGCTGTGCAGCGGTTGCCTATACCCTGCCCCCCATGTGTGGCGCGAAACTCCATGGCCGAATACTCTTCAACTGCTCCTCAAGGGCATTTTGCGCCACCTCGGTATCGTAAGCCGCCTGAGTCCGTAACCAATAACCATTGGGCAAACCAAAGAAACGACAGAGCCTGAGGTCAGTGTCTGCGGTGATTGAACGCTTGCCGGCGATAATCTGTCCGATGCGCTGGGCCGGTATCCCTATTTCTTTTGCAAGACGGTATTGAGAAATACCGATGGGTTCCAGATATTCTTTTTTCAGTTGCTCGCCAGGCGTAACAGCATCAATAATGCGCATGCGTGACCTCCTAGTTGTAATCAATAATGTCAACGTCTGCCGCACCAGCTTTGGTGCAGCGAGCAAGTCGAAGCCCTACTTCATGAATGACGGAGTTTTCGCCTCACGGTGCAGGGCTTGTTGACACCTTAGAGTCAGAGCGATGACTTGTGATCGTTTTAGCCCGGTACTGCAGTGGATAAACCCGCCAGAGATTCCGACCCCCAATACAGCATTCCCGACTTTTTCCCCAGGACCGTTGCCGAGATATGGGTATCACAGGGCTTTTCCGCCAGCCCGTAACAGACGTGCAGCGGCAGCAGGTGCTCCTCACGAGGATGACAGAATCGGGCATAGGGGGCGCGATCCCAATGCGCCAGTCGCTCCGCCCGCTCCGACTCTTCCATGTCAGCATTGGTGCAGGTTTCCTCCAGCCAGTCTTCGAACGCCTCGTTACCGGCCTGAATGTCCGGGGTATTTGGCGCAAAGAAGGCGCGCATGTTATGGAAGGAGAAACCGGAGCCAATCACCAGCAGATTCTTGTAATCCAGTGCCTGTAACGCACGGCCGATCGCGAGGTGCGTAGTGGCATCCAGGCTGTTGACCAATGACAACTGCACACACGGAATATTCGCCTGCGGGTACATCAGTTTGAGTGGCACAAACAGGCCGTGATCAAAGCCCCGCCGCTCATCGAGCCGCGCACTAATACCGGCCTTTTCCAACACCTCGTGGATCTGCCCCGCCAGTACAGGCTCACCGGGGCAGGGATACTTGATGTCGTAGGACTCAGGCGGAAAACCGAAGTAATCATAGATCAGAGACGGGTTGGCCCCCGAGGTGATGGTCGGTATCGCTTCCTCCCAGTGAGCACTGATAACCAGTATTGCGGAGGGCTTGCGCAGTAGGCCGGCAATCTCCGTGAGCCGAGCCACCATCTCTCGATGGCCCGGATCCCCCAGCAACGGCATAGGGCCGCCACCGTGAGAAATGAACAGAACATCCGGTTTTACATTCATGGCGGTTACTCTCTTAGCGTCGGTCAAGGATTCCAGTGACCGAGGTTATATTGCACCGGGCCCTGCCGGCACAATCCCGCTGGGGTTCAGGGCTTTGATGGAATAATAACCCGCCTTGATATGATCGATATTCACCGTGTTGGCGATACCCTCAAGCGCCAGGATCCGCTGCATGTAGGTGTGCAGGTACGGCATGGCCCGCAGGGTATTACGGTTACATTTGAACAGCCCGTGATAAGCGGCATCGAAGCGCACCAGGGTCACAAACAGCCGCACATCGGTTTCCGTCAGACGGTCACCGAACAGGTAGAGGCGCCCATCGGCCAGCCGCGACTCGAGTTCATCCAGCGCGGCAAACACTTTGCCGTAAGCCTCGTCATAAGCCTGCTGGCTGGACGCAAAACCGGCCTGATAAACACCGTTATTCAGATCTGTATATATATAGTCGTTCAGGGTGTTGATCTCGCCGGCAAGGTCCTCCGGGTAAAGGTCCGGGCCCGAATCCACTATTCCTGCAAAGGCGCTGTTCAGCATCCGCAGGATATCCGCAGACTCATTATTGACGATGGTCCCGGTCTGCTTGTCCCACAGCACCGGCACGGTGGCACGACCGGAAATCTCGGGATCCGCACGGGTGTACAACTCATGCATGTAGCGCACGCCATTAAGCGTATCTTCGTTGGCACCCGGGTAGCCGCCGAACTGCCAGCCCTGATCGGTCAGCCGCGGGTTGACGACGGTGACGCCGATAATATCCTGCAACCCTTTCAGCTCGCGGACCATCAGCGCCCGCGACGCCCAGGGGCAAATATAGGCGACATAAAGATGATAACGCCCTTTCTCGGCCTTGAAGCCACCAGAGCCGGTAGGGCCAGGCGTACCATCCGGCGTGATCCAGTGCCGAAACGGCGAAACCTGACGAATAAACCGCCCCTCATCGTCTTTAGCCTGTACCGGCTGCCAATTCTCTTGCCAAACACCGTTAACCAACATAATTCATATTCCTGTACATTACAGAAGCGCGCTCCACTTATGAACGCGCACCAGTCCAACCGCTATTGCCGTGTCGTGATCACGTCAGGGATTATCATGCGTCGGTACGCAGCCCGTTCCCCGCACCACCGAAACGCTCCAGCAGTACCTTGTCCAGCGCGAACCGTCCTGCGCCCTGAACAGCGAGCGCCAATGTGACCGCGAACAGGGCCAGGGCATACTCGTAGCCGTTGTTGGACATGAACAGGCCATTACCAATATGCACGGCGAAAATGGCCACCAGCATGGTAAAGGCCGACACCAGTGCCGCCGGACGGGTCAGCAGGCCCAGCACCAGCGCCAGACCGCCGAAGAACTCGGCCCCGCCGGCCAGCAGAGCCATCAAATAGCCCGGTGCCAGGCCGATGCTCGCCAGCCACTGTCCGGTCCCTTCCAGACCATAGCCACCGAACCAGCCGAAGAGTTTCTGAGCGCCATGGGCCGCAAGAATGAGCCCGACCGGTACCCGCAGCACCAGTGCTGCATAACCGCCGGTACTACTGAACAATGTCCGTGCAAATTGATTTTTCATGGGGGTTCCTCGAATAAAGGTCATGTTTGAGTGTTTCTGAAAGTAGGTATTCAGGTATGAGAAACACTTTACTAGCCCCATCTGTAAAGATTAATACCGCTCTTATTGCCTAATTATAAACAAATTGTTGATAATGAAGTTTTCATTCTCGTCAGGAGCTTTCATGGACCGTATCGATGCCATGCGTGCCTTTATTACCGTGGTTAGCGAAGGCAGCTTCACCCGTGCGGCAGAGCGGCTGGACATGTCGCCGCAGCTGGTCAGCAAATATGTGTCGCGACTGGAAGAGCGGCTCGGAGCACGCCTGCTCAATCGCACCACTCGCAAGGTACATTTGACCGAAGCCGGTCATCGTTATGCCCGGCGTGCCCAACAGGTACTGGATGATATCGACGACATGGACAGTCAGCTCAATGACCTGCAGCAAGGCGCCCGGGGACAGCTACGCATCAGTGCACCTGTCTCTTTTGCCACCCGGCACCTGGCTCCCCTTATCTGTCACTTTCAGCGCGCTCATCCATTGGTGAGTATCGATTTACAACTGAATGACCGGAAGGTCGATATTGTGGAAGAAGGCTTCGACATAGCGCTGCGCATCGGTCACTTGAAAAGCTCGTCGATGATTGCCAAATTAATCGCTCCGGTCAGGCTGGTCATGTGCGCCGCGCCGGCTTACCTGGCACAGCACGGCATGCCCTCCAGCCCGGATGAGCTGAAAAATCACCGATATCTACGCTACAGCTACATGGAAGACAACGCCGGCTTCCCCGCCAATGAGTGGCTACGGCCGACCGGGCATGAACCGAGCGGTGACATGATCTGTAACAACGGGGAAGTGCTGGTCAACGCCGCCGTCGAAGGGGCCGGCATTATCGTTCAACCGACCTTTATCTGCGGTGCGGCCATTGCCGAAGGCAAACTCAAGGTGATTCTTCCGCAATACGAACCGAACGCCATGGGCCTGTATGCTGTATACGCGCACCGAAAACTGCTGGCCAGCAAGGTCAGATGCTTTATCGATTTTATGGAAGGATACTTCGGCGACCCGCCGTACTGGGATAACTTCGACCGGAAGACAAGCCCGCTCCCCGAGTAAAAAGGAGTGCTTCCACACCTGCAGTGGAGTGTAATTCCAGCCTGACGAAATATCCGGTGAATATTTTCAGCAGGCTGAAATAGCGAGTGTCATCTCTTGTGGTGCAATCGCGTAAGTGGCCTTTTTCTCAGCCAATTCCTGACCATCAAACCTTGCCGATATGCTCCAGCAACAAGCGGCCAACGCTTTCCGGTGCTTCAACCGAAGGCACATGGCCTACTTGTTCCAGGATCACCGGCTCACCGGCTTCGGCACAGCAGGCCAGGTGTTCCAGGGATTCCGGCGGGGTGGCCACGTCGTCGCGGCCTCCCACCAGCAACAGCGGCACGCCAGGCTCACCCAACCGATCACTGAAATCGCAGGCACCGAGCATCTCGCACAGCAGGGAGTAGCTGTTGGCGTCGCCCCGCCCCATTATGGTGTTCCAGCCCTTGAGCAGGGCCGGTTGCGCCTCACAGGCTTTGGGCCCAAACCAACGCGGCACTATGTCCACCGCCATGGCAGCCAGACCTTTTTCGCGCACCGCCGCCGCCCGGGTTTGCCAGGCATCACGAGTACCGATAACGGCACCGGTATTGGTCAGGGTGGCGGACAGCAGGCGCTCGGCATGCTGGCTCAGTAACTGCTGACCGATGACGCCACCGATGGACGTGCCGACAAAGTGGAATCGCTCGGCGCCCGCCACCTCGGCCAGGGCCAGGGCTTCCGCCGCCAGAGCGGCGGGAGTGATTTCATTCCCGCTCCAGGCCGCGCTGCTGCCGTGGCCGGGCAGATCCCAGCTCAGCACCCGGTAATGGGGCAGCAGCCCGGGCAACAATTCATCCCACACCACCTGACTCATGCCCAGCGGATGGGCTAACACCACCAGCGGCAACGCAGAATCGCCCAGCAGGCGGTAGCCGACAGCACGACCGTTAATTTCCAGAAAAGACATTCAGCCTCCAAATAGTTAGGGCCTTGGCCCTGGCTCTTAGTCACAAGTTCTTGTTGTTTGTCATACCGTGCACTTTCGTCGGCCCAAGCTCACTGCTTCTCTGGTCCTCCTTGGCTGTACTCCGAGTTGACAGCCAGTATCTGACAGGCAGCACCGCAGCATCACGAAGCAGCAGCGGGGATTGCCGTAGCCGACCGTCAAATGCCAGGGATGGCATTTGCCGAGCGTCCCATGGATGGGCTTGAAGCGTGTCGGCGGAGCGCAACCGCGCTGCTGCTTCGCATTGCGATTGCCTTCAGCGACTTATAACTAAAAGACAGCCTTGGCCTTAGCTCTTAAACTCGCTCGATCAGGGTCGCAATACCCTGACCCACGCCCACACACATGGTACACAGGGCCAGGCGTTTATTCTGCCGATGCAGTTCATGAGCGGCGGTCTGCAGCAAACGGGCGCCGGACATACCCAGCGGGTGACCCAGAGCGATGGCGCCGCCGTTGGGGTTCACCCGTGGGTCGTTATCATCCAGCCCCAGCTCGCGCATACAGGCCAATGCCTGGGCGGCAAAGGCTTCGTTGAACTCGAACAGGTCGATATCATCCATCGACAACTGGTGACGTTCCAGCAACTTCTGCACCGCAGGTACCGGGCCTATGCCCATGATGCGCGGCTCTACCCCGGCGGTGGCCATGCCCAGAATACGGGCCATCGGCTTGAGGCCGTGGCGCTGCACCGCTTCTTCACTGGCGATCAGCATGGCGGCGGCGCCGTCGTTCACGCCCGAGGCGTTACCGGCGGTGATGCTGCCACCGGCGCGGAACGGCGTCGGCAGCTTGGTCAGTTTCTCGACGGTGGTGCCCGGGCGCAGGTGCTCGTCGTCGGCGAACAGCAGCGGTTCCTGCTTGCGACGGGGAATTTCCACCGGCACGATTTCTTCGGCAAAGCGGCCATTGCGCTGGGACTCGGCCGCCTTCTCCTGGGAGCGGGCGGCAAAGGCGTCCTGATCTTCCCGGGAAATATTGAACTGCTCGGCGACGTTTTCTGCCGTTTCCGGCATGGAATCCACACCGTACTGGGCTTTCATCTGCGCATTGACAAAGCGCCAGCCGATGGTGGTGTCTTCTATTTTCTGGCCACGGCTGAAGGCCGAGTCCGCCTTGCCCATCACATAGGGCGCGCGGGACATGGACTCCACGCCGCCGGCCAGCACCAAATCCAGCTCACCGGCCTTGATGGCACGCACCGCCGTGCCCACCGCATCCATACCCGAGCCGCACAGGCGGTTGATGGTGGTGCCGGGTACGCTTACCGGCAGACCGGCCAGCAGGGACGACATGCGTGCCACGTTGCGGTTGTCTTCACCGGCCTGGTTGCCACAGCCCATGATCACTTCGTCGATGGCCGCCGGATCCAGCGCCGGCACCTCGGCCAGTACCGCCTTGAACACCTGGGCCGCCAGATCGTCGGGACGCACCGCCGCCAGGGTGCCGCCGAAGCGACCGATGGCGCTGCGACGGGGATGACACAGATAAACCGGCTTCATTGGGCGGCCTCCTGGGAGATGGGTTTGGCGTGATGGGCGGCGGTTCTGGCCTTGAGTTCACGCAGAATAACCAGTTCCTCGGCGCTCGGCTCGGGGGTCAGCGCCAGCTCGTCGGCAAAGCGTACCGGCCAGCCGGTGGCCTCACTCACCTGCTCGCGGGTCACGCCCGGGTGCAGAGACACCACGGTCAGCTCCTTGGTGTCGGCATCAGGGGCCATCACGCACAGATCGGTGATCACCTTGGTCGGACCCTGTCCGATGTTGGGCACATCATCACGGCCCTTGCCATCGCGGCCGTAGCCCAGGGTGGTGATGAAGTCCACCGCTTCCACAAAGGCACGCGGCGAGTGCTTCAGGGTGATGAACACTTCCTTGGCGTTGCTGGCGATCTCGGGCGCACCGCCGCCACCGGGCAGGCGCACCTTGGGCGACTGGTAGTCACCAATCAGGGTGGTATTGAGGTTGGCGAATTTGTCTATTTGCGCGGTACCGAGAAAACCCACATCGATATGGCCGCCCTGCAGCCAGTAGCGAAACATCTCGGGCACCGCCACCGTGGTCAGCGCCGACTCGCACAGCTCACCGTCACCGATAGACAACGGCAGTATCTCGGGCTTGGTCTGCAGGGTGCCGGATTCATAAATCAGCACCACCTCGGGGGCATGGGTCAGTCGGGCCAGGTTGGCCGCCTCGCTGGGCAGGCCGATGCCGACAAAACAGGTCATGCCGTTGCTCAGCGCGCGGGCGGCGGTGACCGTCATCATTTCGGAAGAAGTGAATTCGAGTGTCATTATGCTTGCCCTCCTGCGTTGTAGACATTCTCTTGCAGCCAGTTATTGAAGCTGTCGCGATCCCGTGCGATCGCATCCCATTCCTTGTAGAAGCTGTTGTTGCGCGGGTAATAGCCGTAGGCATAAGACGGCGCGGCGCCGCCTTTCACTTCGGCAATGGCGTCGATGGCCCAGCCCGGGATCACACAGGCATTCGGCTCGGCCTGCAGGTCATCGACGATTTCCTCAACGGTCACAATGCTGTGCTTGCCCGCCAGAACGGCTTCTTTCTGTACCCCGACGATGCCGGACACCAGCACATTGCCCTGCCGGTCGGCACGCTGGGCATGAATGATACTGACATCGGGTCGCACCGAGGGTACCGCCGCCAGCCGCTCATTGGTGAAGGGGCATTCGATAAAACGGATCTGCGGGTTGACCTTGGGCAGATCGCTGCCGATGTAACCGCGCAACACCGCCAGCGGCAGACCGGCGGCACCCGCTTCATAGGCACAGGCCATGGCCGCGTGACTGTGTTCGAAAATCTCGAGCGGCTGGGGATAGCCCTTCTCCACCGCATCGCGCAGCCGGTGCAGGGAGCCGACCCCCGGGTTGCCACCCCAGGAAAAAATCAGCTGCTCGGCACAGCCGGCACCAATCAACTGGTCATAGAGGATATCGGGCGTCATGCGGATCAGCGTCAACTTACGCTTTTCCTGCCGAATGATTTCATGACCCGCCGCAAAAGGGATCAGATGGGTAAAGCCTTCCATGGCGACGGTAGCGCCGTCCTGGACATAGCGAGCAACTGCGTCGTGCAAGCTCATGAATTGGGCCATGAGTGTTTGCCTCCCTGAGTGAACCTAAAAGTTCGCATTGCGAACCTTGTGTTTGCATTGCGAACATATTTGCACTCTTTTCCCGATCTCGCAAACCCAAAAATTCGACATTCGTCAAATAAAAACTATAACCACCTGTAAAATAAGCCGTTATTTTTTTACCTGGAGGTGACATTTTAAAGGCGTGGAGAAATAACCCATGATGCATGTTCGCAATGCGAACTTTTGCTATCATGGATGGCTCCTTTATCCAGCAATACCGCGACAGGAAATACGGCATGAATCAGGACGACAAACTCAACCCGGACGATCGCGACTTCGTCACCGCGCTGGCCAGCGGACTGGAAGTGTTACAGGCGTTCGATCAAAACAGCCCGCGCATGACCCTGAGCGAAGTGGCGGCCAAAACCGGCATGAACCGGGCCAAGGCCCGCCGCTTTCTGCTGACCCTGCATGCGCTGGATTATCTGAAGAAACAGCACCGTCATTTCGAGCTGACCCCCAAGGTGCTGCAACTGGGTCATGCCTTTCTGTCGGTCAACCGCTACGGCACCATGATTCAGCCTTATCTGGAAGACATGACTCGGCAAATCAACGAGTCCACCTCGCTCGGCATCCTCGACGGCGACGAGGTCGTCTATATCGCCCGCTCCGCCGCCGAACATCGGCTGATGGCCATACAGCTGTCGGTGGGCACCCGGCTGCCCGCCGCCTACACCTCGATGGGACGGGTGCTGTTGGCCCAGCTCTCTGCCGCCGAATTGGACACCTTTCTGAAACAGGTTCGGCTGCAGGCCCACACCGAGCGAAGCATTGTGGATAGCGATGCATTACGTCAGGTATTGGAAGAGGTGCGCGTACAGGGGTATGCCATCGTTGATCAGGAGCTGGACTCCGGCCTGCGTTCGGTGGCGGTGCCGGTGTTCGATAAGCAGGGATTTCTGCTGGGCGCCATCAACATCAGCACCAATGCGGCCCGGGTTGACATGAAAACGCTGCAGGAGCGCTTTCTGCCGCTGCTGCAGGAGAAAGCCGGCCTGATACGAATGGCGGTGCATTGAGATAATACGCGCCAATTTACTCGCGATGGCTATCGCTGCTCGCTGTTTACCACGGCGCGTCACCAGGACTTTGACCCCCAAAGAGAGTCGATTATCTGACAGCTATTGATAAAGCTGCCAACACAAAAAGGCGGGGCCAGGCCTGCCTCCTGACCTACAAACGGTTGAGCGTGCTCCCGCTTTCAGGCAGTGCCTTTGTTACAAGGTGCGCCGCCGATGCAAAAATTTTTCACCAGCCACCCTTGTGACGAAATAACTTACCATCTCTCACTCACTTACCCCTTGTTAACGCGAAATTTTGGCAGGGGGTAATTGTTAATATTTTCTTAACCAAAACATCACATTTTCCAGCGCGACGAATTATGGAAAGGCCGTCTTGATCATCATCCGGCCACGCTCAAGGAGAGTCACTATGAAAGCCACTGCCTCGTTCGGGATACTACTCCTGCTACTACCGGCCATTGCTTCGGCAAACACGGATGATACCTCCGTCAGCCTGCTGACCGAGCTCATCTACCAACTGATGGGCATCGTGTTTTACAGCATACCTCTGGGAGAGTCTTCCATCCCGGTAATCGTACTGTGGTTAATTGCCGGTGCCCTGTTCTGCACCATTTTCTTCAAGTTTCTGCAGTTTCGCTCACTCAAACTCGCCTGTCGGCTGATACGCGGCGACTTCAACGATCCTCATGCGCCCGGCGAAGTCACCCATTTCCAGGCGCTGACTTCGGCGCTGTCGGTCACCGTGGGCCTCGGCAATATTTCCGGGGTCGCCATCGCCATTGCCATCGGCGGCCCCGGTGCCGTGTTCTGGATGATAGTAGCCGGCTTCCTGGGTATGGCCACCAAGTTTGCCGAATGTACTCTGGGGGTAAGGTATCGCACCGTGCATGCCGACGGCACCGTATCCGGTGGCCCCATGCATTACATCAAGCAGGGCTTTGCCGAGAAAGGTCTGCCCAGGCTAGGCCTGTTCCTGGCAAGTTTTATCGCCCTGGCCATCATGCTGGCGTCGTTCGTGTCCACCAATATGTACCAGGTGAATCAGGTCTATACCCAGGTGGTCAGCGTCACCGGTGGTGAAACTGGTTTCATCGGCAGCAACGCCTGGCTGTTCGGTGTGCTGATTGCCCTGATGGTCGGCGTTATCGTCGTCGGCGGTATGAAAAGCATCGCCCGCACCACGGAAAAGCTGATGCCGGTCATGGCCATCATCTATATCTCAGCCTCCCTAATGGTACTACTGGTCAACTACGACCAGATTCCCGCAGCCCTTGCCACCATCTTTGACGCCGCCTTCAGCCTGGACAGCGTATCCGGCGGTATCTGGGGTGCCATCACCCAGGGCTTTATTCGTGCCATGATTTCCAGCGAGGCCGGCATGGGTACCGCCGCCATCGCCCACGCTACCGCCAAGACCCGCTACCCGGCTGCCGAAGGCTATGTGGCACTGCTCGAGCCCTTTATCGACACCGTTATCATCTGCACCATGACGGCACTGGTAATAGTGGTGACCGGTACCTATACCCAGGAAGGCCTGAACGGGGTGGAGCTGACCTCCGCCGCTTATGAAAGCGTACTGCCCTGGTTCCCGGTGATACTGGCCGTGTGCCTGTTCCTGTTTGCCTTCTCGACCATACTGGTGGCCTGCTACTACGGACTGAAGGCCAGCAGCATGCTGTTTGGCACCAGCCGGCTGGTATCGGGCCTGTACCTGTCGGTGTTCCTGACCCTGACGGTAGCCGGCGCCATGATAGAGCTGGACCTGATCGTCAGCCTGATGGATACCCTGGTGGTGTTGATCTGCATCCCCAACATTATCGGACTGATCATGCTGTCTTCGGTGATCCGTGATGAGCGACGTCGCTTCCTCGAGTATGTCGCCAGTACCGATGCCGCCCGCCGCCCAAGTTCGGTTTCGATGAGTACGGGTAAGGCCTCCACCGGCAAACATTAACCCCAAATACCGAAGGGCCGGTAGGCATAGGCCCTTAATTACCCCGTTTAATAAAAGGAGCAGAAGCCATGGCTATCTGGAAATGGAGCGCAACCGAAACCGCCCGGAACATCAAAGAAGGCAATGTCAGCTGTGTGGAAGTGGTGGAAAGCCACCTGCAGCGCCTGGATGACATCAACCCCAAGATCAACGCGGTACCGGTGCAGTTGCATGAAAAAAGCCTGGCCCTGGCCCGGGAGCTGGACAACAAACGCAGCAAGCTCGCCGAGCTGCCGCCCCTGTATGGGGTGCCGGTTACCACCAAGATCAATATGGACCTGGCCGGGCAAGCCAACTCCGATGGGGTGGTTGCCTTCAAGGACAATATCGCCACTCTGGACGCCCCCGTCATCGCCAACCTGAAACAGGACGGCGCCATCATTCTCGGGTTGACCAATACCCCGGAATTCAGCATTCGCTGGTTTACCTCCAATCAGCTGCACGGCACGTCTCTCAACCCCTGGGATCCGACCGTGACCCCCGGTGGCTCCTCCGGCGCCGCTGCCGCCGCCGTCGCTGCCGGTATCGGCTGTATCGCCCACGGCAACGATATGGGTGGCTCTTTGCGTCACCCGGCCTATTGCTGCGGCGTGGCCACCATACGCCCCTCCTTCGGCCGTATCGCCAACGGTAACCCGAGCGCCGCCGGCGGCCGGCCGCCGATTTCCCAGCTGCTGTCGGTACAGGGGCCTATCGCTCGCAGCATCGCCGATGTACGTCTGGGGCTGGCCGCCATGTCCCGCTACAGCGCCTTCGATGCCGACTGGTCACCGGCCAAAGACAGTGGTCGCGCCCAAAAAGCGCCTTTCAGAATTGCCTACCAGCCTGATCCTTTCGGCGAAGGTATTTCTCCCGCCGTACAGGACGCCATGGAACAGGCCCGCGAGGCACTGATCGCCGCCGGTCATACGGTGGAAGAAGTGACGCTGCCCGATGCTCTGCAGGCATCCGAGATCTGGGGCCGGCTCGCCATGGCCGAAGTGGCGACGATGCAACAGCAGGAGCTGGAACAATACGGGTCGAGTGAGGTGATTCGTACCGTGAATGCCTACCGAGACTTTTTCGGTGAGCCCACCCTGGCAAGCACCATGCAAGATATGGCCGAGCGCAACCGCATTCGCCGGGCCTGGAGCCTGCTGCTGAACGAGTACGATCTGGTACTGATGCCGGTATCCGCCGAGCAGGCCTTTGCCAATGATCTGGACTTTACCCAGCCGAATCAGATTGGCCGCATCCTTCGGGCCCAGCGCTTCCTGCTGATGATCAACGCCTTGGGGCTGCCCTCGGCCGCCGTGCCGACCGGGCTTTATAACGGCCTGCCGGTTGGCGTGCAGCTGGTAGGCGCCCCGCTGGATGACGAACTTTGTCTGCAGGGAGCGCAGGCGATTGAAGACCACTGTGGCACCTTGAGTGAGTCACTGTGGCAGCACGGCTTTATTGCCCGCTAAGAACAGAAGTTATTCCCTGTGTATCCCATAATTGAAAGGTAAAGAAGATGACACGTTTTATTGATGTTCCCGGTTTGAGCGACTACATCAGCAAAAAAGGCGTAGAGGCGCTGATTGAAAAAATGGTGGATTATCTTGAACAGGATTATCGCCGCTGGAATGATTTTGAAAAATCGGCCCGACTGGCCAGCCACAGTGATGTCGGCGTGATCGAGTTGATGCCGGTCGCGGACCAGGTGCAATATGCCTTCAAATACGTCAACGGCCATCCGGATAATATCGAGTACAACCTGCCGACGGTGATGGCCTTCGGGGTGCTGGCGGACGTGACGACCGGTTATCCGGTGCTGCTCTCCGAACTGACCCTGACCACTGCTATTCGCACCGCGGCCACCTCGGTGATGGCCGCCAAATACATGGCCCGTAAAGATGCCCGCATCATGACCCTGATCGGCAACGGCTCCCAGAGCGAATTCCAGGCGCTGGCCTTTCACAAGGTGTTAGGAATCAAAGAAGTTCGCTGCTTCGACGTGGACCCCACCGCCACCGCCAAATTCATTGCCAACCTGTCGAATATAGAGGGGCTGACCCTGACCCCCTGTGGCTCCGCGAAGGAAGCCTGTGAAGGCGCCGATATCATTACCACCGTCACCGCCGACAAGCGGCTGGCGACCATCCTCACCCCCGACATGGTAAAGCCGGGTGTACATATCAATGCAGTGGGTGGCGACTGTCCGGGAAAAACCGAAATTCACGCCGACATTCTGCGCCAGGGCAGCATCTTCGTGGAATACGAACCGCAAACCCGAATCGAGGGCGATATTCAGCAGCTGGCCGCCGACCATCCGGTTACCGAGATGTGGTCACTGATTGCCGATAACCGCTCCGGTCGCACCAGCGCCGATGAAATCACCATCTTCGATTCGGTCGGTTTTGCTCTGGAAGACTATTCGGCCCTGCGCCTGTTGTTTGATCTGGCAGAACAGGACGATCTCGGCAATTTTATCAAGCTGGTTCCCAATCTGGAGGATCCCCGGGACTTGTTCAGTCTGACCAAAAACGGCACGGCCAGCGCCCGTCTGCGCAAGGTCGCCTGAAGACGCTATAGAGAGGTAACCCTCATGAACGCCATGTTTTTCCTGAAACGCAGCACCCTGGCCATCACCCTGGCCGGTGTGCTGGCCATGCCCGCCACGGGCATGGCCGATACCCACACTCCGCTTCCCGTCAGGGCACAGAGTCTGGTGGATGAAGTCACGCCGCAGGTCATTTCCTGGCGGCAGGATATTCACCAGCACCCGGAACTAGGCAACCGTGAAACCCGTACCGCCGGCCTGGTGGCCGAACACCTGACGTCGCTGGGGATGCAAGTACGCACCGAGATCGCCCATACCGGTGTAGTCGGCATACTGAAAGGGGCGAAAGAAGGCCCTGTGGTCGCTCTGCGCGCAGACATGGATGCACTGCCGGTCACCGAGGAAACCGGGCTGCCGTTTGCTTCCAGGGTGAGGACCGAATACAACGGTGAAGAAGTGGGGGTTGCCCATGCCTGCGGCCACGATATGCATGTGGCCATTCTGATGGGCGCAGCCCAGGTGCTGGCCGAGATGAAGGATGAACTGGCCGGCACCATTATCTTTGTGTTTCAACCCGCGGAAGAAGGTGCTCCCAAGGGTGAGGAAGGTGGTGCCGCACTGATGCTGAAAGAAGGATTGTTCGCCGATCTGAAACCGGATGCCATGTTCGGCCTGCATGTCATGACCAGTCCGCTGGGCGAGATTTCGGTTCGAACCCAGGGACAGCTGGCCTCGTCGGATCAACTGAACATCACCATCAAAGGCAAGCAGACCCATGGCGGCATGCCCTGGAACGGGGTAGACCCCATCGTGACCGCCAGCCAGGTGGTGATGGGGCTGCAGACCATTACCTCCCGCCAGCTTGACGTCACCAACACCCCGTCGGTGATCTCCATCGGCGCCATCAAGGGCGGCGTACGCGGCAATATCATTCCCGACGAGGTGACAATGGAAGGCACCATACGTACCTTCGACAACAATACCCGGGATGAGATCCATCAGCATATCGAACGGACTGCGGTAAATATTGCCGAGAGCGCCGGGGCGACTGCCGAGGTGAAGATCAACAAGGGTTATCCGGCCACCATCAATGATACCGAATTGACCAATGCCATGGCCCCCACCCTGCAGCGTATCGCCGGCGACAGGTTCCGCGAAGCGACCCGCAGCATGGCGTCCGAGGATTTTGCCTATTTTGCCAGTGAAGTCCCCAGCATGTACTTCTTCCTCGGCACCAAGCCAGAGGGACAGCCACTGGCCTACCCCAATCATTCGCCCAAATTCAATCCGGATGAAAGAGCTTTACCAATTGGCGTCAGCGCCATGACCGCTCTGGTACTGGACTACACCAACAGCCATTAATAGTCGCCACGGCGTCATCAATATCGGGTGACGCCGTCTTCTTTATTCATATCGATACACGGCGCCACCATTTCAAGGATGAAAAAACAGCCCCTTTTCCACCGTACCTACTGTTGTACGGCGGGTTTTTTCGTCTTGTTTATATCAACATACCCACTGCGACTAAATGGATTTAATATGCAAAAACACATCTCCGCTCCCGCTGTCACTGCCGTTCCGTTACTGGCATTATTTATTTCCGCCCAGGCTGGCGCCAATGTACTGCTCGAGGATGACCAGCTCAGGCTGACCTACAAGAACTACTACTACAACGAATACTCCAAAGATAATGGGGATGGACGCATCTGGGGCGCCAACCGCAATGAATGGATTCATGCGCTCGAAGCCCACTACCAGACCGGTTTTATCGGCGACTGGATTCAGCTGGAATATGGCCTGCTGGGCGCCAACCAACTGCGTATCGGCGACAGCGTCGATAACGTCACCAACCTGCCCGACGCCAACGCCGCCAACGGCTATTCGCCCGATGGCCTGCTCGGCACCCAGACCGCCTATATTACCACCCGCTACCAAGGCGACGGCTTTACGCTCAGCGCCGGAGGCGGTAAAAAGGCCCGGGAATCCGCCATCTATCAGGACAGTACTACCCGTATTCAGAATGCGACCTCGGTCGGTTATGATCTGAACGCTAACATCGGCAAGCTGAAACTGTACTACACGGAACTGCACAAGCTGAGCCAGCGTGATCAGGATGACTGGGGGGATGATATCGTGACCTACAGCGGTGATAAAATCGATGCGTTACGCTACTACGGCGGCGAATATGCCTTCGATCTCGGCCTCAAGCTGGAGCTGGCCGAAGCCGAATCCGAAGATTACATCAAGGAACGCAAGGCTCGTGCCAGCTACCGGTTGCCGCTGGCCAACAAGCATGCCCTGCTGTTCAAGGCCACCTATGGCACCATGCAGGACTCCGGCAGCCTGTACGAAACCGGCGGCGTAGGAATTATATCCCTCGCCGGCAATGATTATGCGTTTGCAGAAGCCGGCTCACTGGATGCCCGCTACTATGAGCTCAGCGCCGGCTATCGCTGGCCCGGCTACAGTCTGAGTCTGAACTACTCGGATGTCTCCGGCGATGACTGGAACCACAACCTGGCGCGTAATGAGTTCCGCCTGTGGGATACCAGCAGCCGTTATTCCTGGACCTTTTACGGCCTGGAAGACGAGCAGGCGCTCAGCGTGCTGGGCAGTGTCGACTTCGAGCAGTTCGGCCTGCCCAACCTGAGCTGGAATGCTGGTGTCTGGTACTCCGACCAGGCTCGAGGCTACAACGACTTCCAGCGCTACGAGTTTACCCAGGCGCTGACCTACCGTTTTTCCGGTGAACTCAAGGGACTGTCTCTGAGTTATCTGAATTCCTTTGCCCGTGCCCAGGGCGAACTGGATGGGATCAACCGCATCGCCAACCCCATAAGCCCGGCCGCGCTGGAGGACAAGAACGTCAACCGCCTGTATCTGACCTATACCAAAATCTTCTGATTTGATATGCGGCCCACCTCTTTCATGATGGAGTCAGGGCCGCTATCAGCCGGCAAACAGGCGTGCGCCATCGGCTCCATCTCCTGCTGTTCATATGCGGGGGCTTTGGGTAAACTGCGCGGGCCCACCGCGCCGGATAGCCGGACAAAGGGCGACGGAACAAAAGGATATCTTCCCGATGCACGCGCTTGACAAATTCGACCTCAAAATCCTGCAGTTGCTGCAACGCGACGCCACCCAGTCCAATGCCCAACTTTCCGAGCAGGTCAACCTCTCTCCCTCCCAGTGTCACCGACGGGTAAAGCGGCTGGAACAGGATGGCTATATCCATCACTATGTAGCCCTGCTGGATCATAAAAAGCTGGGGATCAATGTACATGCAGTGGTAATCGTCAAGGTGCACAATGTCAGTCGGGAATCGAAGGAAGCATTCAAGCAGCTTGTCAGCCAGTATTCCCGGGTCACCGAATGCTGGGCCATCGCCGGTGACAAGGATGTGATGCTGAGAATAGTGGCCCCCAGCCTCGAAGACTATTCGGATTTTCTCAGCGAACGGATTTTGAGCATTCCCAATATCGCCTCGGCAGAAAGCTATCTGTTACTCGACAACATGAAATACACCACCGAAATTCCTATCTGATACCAATCCCACTGGCCATGTCCTGGCTATGTCCTAATTCGGTGTATCTGAGTCGACGACATTCTGTTTTTATTCGAGTTAATGTCTGTACGAAAGTGCAGATACCTGGGTAGAAACGGTTCACTCATATATCGGAGGGTAAACGTCTTTCATACCGGCAACGTCAGACATCAGGGATAGCGGCCGCTCAGCCGGTTGGCTACCAGCTCGGCCAGTATGGTATTGACCAGGCGCATCACCGCATTGGGGTTTTCACCACGGCGACGCGAGGCAATCACCGGCGTGGTGATGTGCTCATCGGCCACCGGCATGAAGTCCACCCCTTCACGCCGCAGTTTCTTCACCTGTTCGGGCACCAGCGCAAAGCCCATGTCCGACGCCACAAGTGACAGTGCCGTCTGCAAATCGTTGACCTGCTGAATCACCTGCACCTTGAGGCCCCGCCGATGAAACAGCCCCAATGCCACATCGGAAAAATTGGGCCCGGCCCCCGCCGGAAAGGTCACCATGGGCACCTCGGCCAGTTGCTGCATGGTCGGCACCTGCTGCGTCAGGGGATGAGCGGCCGGCAGGGCGGCAATCAGGGGTTCATTGAACAGCACTTCCTGCTCCACGTCCGGATCCTCAATGCTGATGCGGCCAAACCCAATGTCGATCTTGCCGCTCTTGAGCGCGTCGATTTGCTCTTGAGTCTTCAACTCGTGCAATACGATTTCCAGGTTCTTGTTGCGGCGCAGACGACGCACCATCAAGGGTAACTGACCGTAGAACACCGACGGCACAAAGCCGATGGAAAAGACCGTCTTGCGATGCTGGGCCACCTGGCGCGTCCCTTCGATGCTAGCGTCGAGCCTGTCCATGATCGAATGTACCTGCTGCAGAAAATACTGGCCGCCCTGAGTCAGCTCCAGCCCCCGGGCCTTGCGAATGAACAGCTGAACCTCCAACTCCTCTTCCAGCTGCTTGATCTGCCGGGTCAGCGGCGGCTGCGCAATAAACAACTTCTCGGCAGCCCGGGTCAGATTCAATTCTTCCGCCACCACCACGAAATACCGCAAGTGCCTCAACTCCATCCATACCTCCAGGGTATTACTCGCAACTTAATCAATATTGGTTCACATCCACTCAACATCGTAACCTTTCGGCAACAAAGGGTCATCCGGTCACGTCAGGAGATTACATGTCAGCTACTATCCAGTCCATCGAAGCCATCCTGGTCGATATTCCAACCATACGTCCGCACCAGCTTTCCATGACCACCATGGGGGTTCAGACCATGGTTATCGTGCGAATGAAAGACTCAGATGGTCTGGAGGGACTGGGAGAAGCCACCACTATCGGCGGCCTGGCCTACGGCCCGGAAAGCCCCGAAAGTGTCAAACTGACCATAGACACCTACTTCAAACCGCTGCTGATTGGCCAGGCCGCAGACAACATCAATACCCTGCGGGTAAGGCTTAACAATGCCACTCGGGGTAACAACCTGGCCAAGTCCGCCATCGAGACCGCCCTGCTGGATCTGCAAGGCAAGCGCCTGAATCGCCCGGTGTCGGACCTGCTGGGCGGCGCCGTGCATCAACACATTCCCGTGCTCTGGACCCTGGCCAGCGGCGATACCGCCAAAGACATCGATGAAGCCCACAGCCTGATTGCCGCCAAACGTCATTGTGATTTCAAACTGAAGATCGGCTCCCGTGCCCTGATGGACGATGTGCGCCATGTGGCCGCCATCAAGGCCGCCGTGGGTGACAGTGCCAGCGTGCGGGTCGATGTCAACCAGGCCTGGGATGAGGCCACCGCCGCCAGAGGCATGGCCGAGCTGCAGGCCGCCGGTATCGATCTGGTCGAGCAACCGACCCCGATGAAGGATCTGGCGGCGCTGGTGCGCCTGTCCGAAAAGTTCCATCTGCCCATTCTGGCCGACGAAGCCGTGGCCGATGCAAAAGACATGTTCAGTCTGGCCGCCGCCGGCTTTGCCGGTGCCGTGGCGCTGAAAATTGCCAAGGCGGGCGGCCCGCTGCGGGCGCTGGAAGTGGCCAGGGTGGCCGAGGCCGCCGGGGTCGGCCTCTATGGCGGCACCCTGCTGGAAGGCACCATCGGCTCCGTGGCCGCGCTGCATGCCTGGTCCACCCTCGACAAGATTCACTGGGGGACCGAGATGTTCGGCCCGCTGCTGATGAAGGACGACATAGTAGTAAAGCGATTGAACTTCCATGACAACGGCGTCGAGCTGCCCACAGGCCCCGGTCTGGGCATAGAGATAGACGAAGACAAGCTGACACACTATCGCCGCAAGTAAAACGCCGGAAATAAACGCCGACGCCAACATATCCAAACGGAGAAAGCATCATGCTGTTTAAAGTCGAGATGAAGGTAAATATCCCCCATGACATGCCGGCCGACGTGATTGCCGACATCAAGGCCCGGGAAAAAGCCTACGCCCAGGAACTGCAGACCCAGGGCAAGTGGCGCCATTTGTGGCGGGTGGCCGGCAGCTACGCCAACGTCAGCATCTTCGATGTGGCCGATAACGCCGAATTGCAGGATTTGATCAGTGCCCTGCCCCTGTTTCCCTACATGGACATCAGTGTCGCGCCCCTTTGTCGGCACCCGTCCTCCATCCACCTGGATGACCGTTAAGCACCCTGAAATACCCTTCGACCAAATAACTACATAACAAGACACGCAAGGAGTCACAGCAATGTCAGTCAAAACCATGGAAACTCAGGAAGTCATCACGCTGCTGGAAAAGGTAGCCGGATTCAATCAGTCCGGCGGTAACGACCGGGTCAAGACCATAGTACACCGCGTGATGCACGACGTGTTCCAGCTCATCGAAGATCTGGACATCAGCCCGGAAGAATTCTGGAGCGCCATTTACTACATCAACGAGCTGGGTAAAAACGGCGAAGCCGCCCTGCTGGCCCCGGGCCTCGGCATGGACAAATACCTGGACATCCGCATGGATGCCGAAGACGAGCAGGCCGGCCTGACCGGTGGTACCCCGCGCACCATCGAAGGTCCGCTGTATGTGGCCGGCGCCCCCCTGAGCGAAGGTTTTGCCCGCATGGACGACGGCACCCAGGATGGCGACACCATGATCCTCACAGGTCAGGTTACCGACGAAAGTGGTCAGCCGCTGGCCGATACCATCGTCGACATCTGGCACGCCGATCTGAAAGGTGCCTATTCCTACTTCGATCAGTCCCAGAGCGAGTACAACCTGCGCCGCCGCATCAAGACCGACGCCGACGGCCGTTACACCGCCCGGAGCATCATTCCGTCCGGCTACGGCTGCCCGCCCGAAGGTTCAACCCAGGCGTTGCTCAACCAGCTGGGTCGTCACGGCAACCGCCCTGCGCATATTCACTACTTCGTATCAAAGCCGGGTCACAAGCATCTGACCACCCAGATCAACCTGGCCGGTGATCAGTACACCTTTGATGACTTCGCCTTCGCCACCCGCGAAGAGCTGGTGGTAGACGCCGTGCGTGTCGAAGATGCCGCGGCCGCCGAGCAATATGGTCTGGGTCAGCCATTCACCCGCGTGGAATTCAACATTCAGCTGGTGTCGACCGACAAGGCCGAGCTGCAGAGCCGCCACGAACGCCTGCGCGCCCTGGAAAGCTGAGCCAGCGGCTCCTGAACCTTTAATAACACGCTGTTTGTGAGCCGACCGCCTGCCGTTAGCAGGCGGTCGGATACCACACAGGCCGAAAAGGCCGGCAACGCCAGATGGAGTAACCAAACATGACTCGCCAACTCGACCGACTCGAAAACAAGATCCGGGGCGCGGTGGAAGCCGATCCGACCACCGGCCACTATCGCTGTGACCGTGGCGTCTTCACCGATCAGCAACTGTTCGACCTGGAGATGAAACACATCTTCGAAGGCAACTGGGTTTATCTGGCCCACGAAAGCCAGCTGGAAAATCCCGGCGATTATTACACCACGACCGTCGGTCGCCAGCCGGTGGTGATCACCCGCACCAAGGAAGGCGAGCTGCAGGCGTTGCTGAACACCTGCTCTCACCGTGGTGCTACCCTGTGTCGCAAGAAGCGCGGCAACAAGGCCTCGTTCACCTGCCCCTTTCACGGCTGGACCTTCAAGAACGACGGCAAGCTGCTGAAAGCCCGCGACCAGAAGAAAGGCGGTTACCCGGAAAGCTTCAGCAACGACGGCTCCCACGATCTGAAGCAGTTGCCGAAGTTCGAATCCTACCGCGGCTTTCTGTTCGGCAGCCTGAATGCCGACGTGCTGCCGCTGACCGAGTACCTGGGTGAAACCACCAAAATCATCGACAACATGGTCGATCAGGCGGAAGACGGCATCGAAATTCTGCGCGGCAGCTCTACCTACACCTACGAAGGCAACTGGAAGCTGACCGCCGAGAACGGCGCCGACGGTTATCATGTGGGCACGGTACACTGGAACTACCTGTCTACCATGGGTCAGCGCAACTACGAAAAAGGCGGCACCGAGGCGGTCGATGCCAAGAGCTGGTCCAACGAAGGCGGATTTTATGGCTTCGAGCATGGCCACATGATGCTGTGGACCCAGCTGACTAACCCGCAGGTGCGTCCTGTTTACAGCCAGCTTGAACGACTGCGGCAGAAGGTCGGCGAGGCCCGCGCCGACGCTATCGTGAACACCACCAAAAATCTGTGTCTGTATCCCAACGTCTATCTAATGGATCAGTTTTCCACTCAGATCCGGGTGTTGCGCCCTATCGCCGTTAATAAAACCGAAATCACCATCTACTGCTGGGCACCGAAAAACGAACCGGCGGCGGATCGCGCCAAGCGTCTGCGCCAGTACGAAGACTTCTTCAATGTCAGCGGCATGGGTACTCCGGACGATCTGGAAGAATTCCGCGCCTGCCAGCAAGGTTACGAAGCCAGTGGCCTGAAATGGAACGACATGAGCCGGGGCGCCAGCCACTGGATTGAAGGCCCGGATGCCGGCGCCGACGCCATCGGCCTCAAGCCCCTGCTGAGCGGTACCAAGCCGGAAGACGAAGGCCTGTACGTGACCCATCACCAGCACTGGGTAAAAGAGATGCTGCAGGCGGTAGAGACCGAACGCGCCCAGCTTATTTCCATCACTTCCATGGAGGACTCCGAATGAACTTCGAACAGATTCAGGCGTTTATCTACCGTGAAGCCCGTCTGCTGGACGACCGCCAGTGGGACGAGTGGCTCACCTGCTACAGCGAAAACGTCGTGTACTGGATGCCGGCGTGGGACGACGAAGACCGGCTGACCGAAAATCCCCAGACCGAGATTTCGCTGATCTATTACCCGAACCGTGATGGCCTGGAAGATCGGGTGTATCGGATCAAGACCGAACGCTCCGGTGCCAGCTCCATGCCGGAGCCGCGCACGACTCACCAGACCAGCAACCTGGAGATCCTGTCCCGGGAAGGCAACCAGGTGAAACTGCGCTTCAACTGGCAGACCAACAGCCATCGCTACCACAAGACCGAAACCTTTTTCGGTACCTCCTTCTATACCCTGGATATCGGCGGCGAACAGCCCCTGATCACCGAGAAGAAGGTAGTTCTGAACAACGATTACATCAATCAGGTGATTGATATCTATCACCTGTAATTGGTGGGGAGAAACCAAAATGAGTTACAACATCGCGCTCAACTTTGAAGACGGCATTACCCGCTTCATCAGCTGTAATGAAGGGGAAACCGTACTGGATGCGGCCTACCGCAACCAGATCAATCTGCCGATGGACTGCTCCGACGGCGTATGCGGCACCTGCAAGGGCAGTTGCCACCAGGGCAAGTTCGACCTGGGTGACGAGTACATCGACGAAGCACTGACCGACGATGAAGCCGAGCAGGGCATGATTCTGACCTGCCAGATGGTGCCCGCCAGCGACTGTGTGGTGGAAATCCCCGTTGCGTCCACCCTGTGCAAGACCGGCATCGCCAGGGTCCAGGGTACCGTACTCGAGGTGAACCTGGTTTCTCCCACCGCCATCGAACTGAAAGTAGCCGCAGAAGACGATATTGCCTTTCTGCCGGGCCAGTATGTGAATATTCGAGTGCCGGGTACCGAAGAGACCCGTGCCTATTCATTCAGCTCCAGGCCCGGCAGCCGGGAACTGAGCTTCCTGATCCGCAACGTGCCCGGCGGCCTGATGAGCAGTTATCTGGTTGGTCAGTGCAAGGCCGGAGATTCGCTGACACTCACCGGTCCCATGGGCAGCTTCTACCTGCGCCCGGTGGAACGTCCGGTGTTGATGCTGGCCGGCGGTACCGGCCTGGCGCCCTTCCTCGCCATGCTGGAGCACCTCAAGGTCAACGGCACCGGGCAGCCGACTCATCTGATCTACGGTGTCACCAACGATGACGATCTGGTGTGTATCGAGGCGCTGGAGCAGTTTGCCGCCGGAATAGAGAACTTCAGCTTCAAGACAGTGGTGGCCAGCGCCGACAGCGCTCATCCGCTCAAAGGCTACGTGACCAACCATATGCAGGATGCGCCCATCCATCACGGCGAGGTGGATGTCTACCTGTGTGGACCGCCCCCCATGGTGGACGCCGTGCTGGGCTACTTCCGTGACCAGGGCATCAAACCGAATTCCTTCCATTACGAGAAGTTCAGCCCCAGCGTGTCTGCCGTGGCGGGAGCGGTCGCATGACGCCGCGTTTCACCGACAAGGTGATGGTGATCACCGGTGCCGCCCAGGGTATCGGCCGGCGAGTGGCCGAACGGGCGGCAGAAGAAGGTGCCCGTCTGGTACTGGTGGATCTGGCCGACCATGTGTTCGAGCTGGTGGCCGAGCTTAACCAGCAGGGCGTAGAGGCCATCGCCGTGCAGGCCAACCTGGAAACCTGGGGCGGTGCAGACAGCGTGATGACCAAAGCCGCCGCGCATTTTGGTGGCATCGACATCCTGGTCAACAACGTCGGCGGCACCATCTGGGCCCAGCCTTACGAACATTACAGCCCGGAACAGATCCAGAAAGAGGTGCAGCGGTCGCTGTTTCCCACCCTGTGGTGCTGCCGAGCCGTATTGCCTCACCTGCTGAAACGTGAGGGGGGCGTCATCGTCAATGTGTCTTCCGTGGCCACCCGGGGCCTGATGCGGGTGCCCTACGCCGCAGCCAAGGGCGGCGTCAACGCCCTGACCGTGGCACTGGCGTTCGAATATGCCGAGCTGGGTATTCGGGTCAACGCCACCGCCCCCGGTGGCACCGAAGCCCCGCCCCGGCTGACCCCGCGCAATACCGAAGCGCAGGGCAAGCGCGAGCAACAGTGGTACCAGACCCTGGTGGACCAGACCAAGGCCACCAGCCTGATGCATCGCTACGGCACCCTGGATGAACAGGCCGGTGCCATTCTGTTTCTCGCCTCGGAGGATGCCAGTTATATCACCGGTACCATACTCCCCGTCGCCGGCGGGGATCTGGGCTGATGTAAAAAAGGCTGCCCAACGGAAAGGGCAGCCTTTTGTATAAAAACGGGAGGGATAGATTCCCTCGGACTCCAGACTTAAGGACAATATTCGGAGTAATACCGCAATGAGAAATATCGATGTCAATGCAACCATAGACAACGCCAGCTTCACCCCCTTCCACTGGAAGGTGCTGTTCTGGTGTTCCCTCATCATTATTTTCGACGGTTACGACCTGGTGATCTACGGCGTGGTGCTGCCACTGCTGATGGATCAATGGGCCCTCAACCCCTATGTGGCCGGCCTGCTCGGCAGCAGTGCCCTGTTCGGCATGATGTTTGGCGCCATGGGCTTCGGCATGCTGTCGGACCGGCTCGGACGCAAGAAAACCATTCTTATCTGCGTGGTGCTGTTCAGCCTTACCACCTGCATCAACGGCCTGGTAACCAATCCCTGGCAATTCGGCATATTGCGCTTTATCGCCGGCCTGGGGATAGGTGGCGTCATGCCCAACGTGGTGTCCTTGATGAGTGAATACTCGCCGAAGAGAAGCCGCAGTACCCTGGTAGCCCTGATGTTCAGCGGCTATGCGGTGGGCGGCATGATGTCTGCGGGTCTCGGGATCTGGATAGTGCCCAACTACGGCTGGCAGATCATGTTTTATCTGGCGATCGTGCCCATGCTGCTGCTGCCGCTGATGATCAAATATCTGCCCGAATCCGTGGCCTTTCTGATGGCGCAAGATCGCAAGGAAGAAGCCCGCACGCTGCTGCAGAAGGTGGATCCTGCCCAGAAGATTACCGATCAGGATCAGCTGATTGCTCCCCCGGCCAATGTGCAGAAAGCGCCGGTACTGGAACTGTTCCGCGGTGGTCGTAACCTGAGCACCCTGATGTTCTGGACCGCCTTCTTCTGCTGCCTGCTGATGGTGTATGCGCTGGGCTCCTGGCTGCCCAAATTGATGTCTGCCGCCGGTTACGAGCTGGGCTCCAGCCTGATGTTCCTGATGGTGCTCAACATCGGCGCCATCGTCGGGGCCGTGGGCGGTGGCTGGCTGGCCGACCGTTTCTCGCTGCGAGCTGTGCTGGTGAGCTTCTTCCTGCTGGCGTCCGCCTCGCTGGTGTCGCTCGGTTATCCGCACCCCATGTGGCTGCTGTACAGCCTGATGGCCGTGGCCGGGGCCACCACCATCGGCTCGCAGATCCTGCTGTATGCCTATGTGGCTCAGTATTACCCGGCCAACATTCGCTCCACCGCCCTCGGCTGGGCATCGGGCATCGGCCGTAACGGCGCCATACTGGGTCCCATGCTCGGCGGTACCCTGCTGGCGCTGGCCTTGCCCCACCAGATGAACTTTCTGGCACTGGCGGTGCCCGGCGCTATCGCCACCGTCGCCATTGCCCTGGTGGGTCGCCGCCAGGCTGCCACCGACCAGGCAACCGATGGCACCAGGGTCGCCGCCGACAGCTGATTGCCGGCCAATGACAAAACAGCCCCGGCCTGTGCCGGGGCTGTTTTTATTGTTCACCCTTGCTCAAAGGAGCTGAATTATGTCGTCCTTTCTGCGTGACCTGTCGCTACCCGCCGTTGCCGCCGGCTTTCTTGCGGTACTGGTGTCTTATGCGGGGCCGCTGGCCATTCTGTTTCAGGCTGGCGCCAGCGCCGGCGTGTCCGACACTATGATGACCTCCTGGGTATGGGCCATTTCGATGGGCGCCGCCATATCCGGCATACTGCTGTCGCTGTGGCTGAAAGCACCGGTGGTCACCGCCTGGTCGGCACCGGGCACCGCCCTGCTGGTCACCCTGTTTCCCGACTTGTCCCTTAACGAAGCGATCGGCGCCTATATTACGGCGGCCGCCGTTATGCTGCTTATCGGGATTTCCGGCCTGTTCGACACCTTGGTTCGGCTCATTCCCAAGGGCGTCGCCGCCGGCATGATGGCCGGCATTCTGTTCCAGTTCGGCGTGGAGGCCTTTACCGCCATGGAAACCTCGCCGGCGCTGGCCATCGGCATGCTCATTGCCTATGTGTTTTTTCGCCGAATGTGGCCCAAGTACACCCTGGTCCTGCTGCTGGTCGTCGGAATTATGCTGGCCGTGTTGTTTGAAGGCGCTTCCCTTTCCGGCATTCGCTGGGAGCTGGCCACGCCACAATTCATCAGTCCGCAATGGACCCTATCATCCACCCTCAGCCTGGCCCTGCCGCTGGTGCTGGTGCTGGTCAGCCTGACCGGGCAATTCCTGCCGGGTATGGCGGTGTTGCACAACGCCGGTTATCGGGTGAATGCCAGGCCGGTCATCGGGGTCACCAGCCTGGTGTCTTTGCCCATGGCCTTGTTCGGCGGTATCAGCATCGTCGTCGCCGCCATTACCGCCGCCATCTGCGCCGGCAAAGATGCCCACGAAGATCACGACCGTCGCTATGTGGCCGGGGTGTTCAATGGCGTCTTCTATCTGGTAGGCGGCCTGTTTGCCGGCACCATTGTCAGCCTGTTTACCTCCCTGCCCGCGGCCTTTGTCGCCGTATTGGCGGGCCTGGCCCTGCTTGGCGCCATTACCGGCAACTTGTTGACCGCACTGGACAATGCCCGCGAACGCGAGGCATCCTTGATCACCTTTATCGTCACCGCCTCCGGCCTGTCACTATACGGACTTTCATCGGCATTGTGGGGCGTGGTGATCGGCTATGGCGTGCATCTGGTGCTGACCCACAGCTTGAGCATGGGTGAGAAAAACCTGTGGTCTTCTAGGTGAACAGGGACACTGGCTCTGGGTCACCAAATGGCACGAGGGGTGGTTTGACAATATAGGAAAGGATGAATTTACTGAATAACAGACAGCAAAAAGCCCTTATACCAATTTGAATAAAGATCTGATCATTTTTAAACCTCGAGCTCAGAGGCAACACAGTCGACTCCCTCGACACGCCATAGACCCATCCGTGGGGGCTCGGAAATGCCGTCCATGGCATTTCACGGTCGTGGGAGCCGCTCTCTGTTGCCTCTTCTTAAGCACCGAGTTGTCTGTAGACGGTGCTAACAGACAACTCCGTTGCATCAAGGAGGACAAAGGGATCTGCTCAGCCGACCATCCGCGCTACGGATGGCGCGGCTGAGCCTAGAGGGGGCAGCTTGCTGCCGTGACGAACTGCTTTAGTCTGACCGAACATCCAGTGAATGTTCGCAGTAGGCTAAAGCGGTGAGTGGCACGTCCCACGGCGGGTCGGGCCCTTTGCCCGACTTTTATACAAAAATGAAATAGATCATTTATTTAGTGGGATTGGTATTAGCTATCAACTAGCTAAGGGCTTCTTAACTTTGGCGGAGTGGCAAACGCACCGCGTTTGAAGGTGAAGGTGCGCAGCGCCGACTTCATCCAGAAAGTCCGGCGCAGCCAAACGAAAAAAGCCACCTGTTAAGGTGGCTTTTTTCTGGAGTTTGGCGGAGCGGACGGGACTCGAACCCGCGACCCCCGGCGTGACAGGCCGGTATTCTAACCAACTGAACTACCGCTCCGGCGCCTGATGCTATCGCTTCAGACAGGGCGATAATAGAGTCGTTCCGGGCGGCGGTCAAGACTGAAAAAGCCCCTTTTTTGCCGTTCGACCATTTATTGTCCACAACTCCCGATAATAGGGAGTTAACTTTGCTGTTCCGGGGTGTTTTTCCGCCTGCCAATTATTTTTTTGCGCAAAAACCAAGCAGCGGCCAGTAACACCGTTAACAAGGTTATCCCTGCCAGCAGATGGATCATGGAGAAGCCGCTCTTTGCCGGCGGAATCTCGGCGGTGGCCACGCTGACCGGGGGGCTGACCCGGATCACCTGCTCCATCAGGTTGAGCTGGACTTCACGCCCCTCGCGGGTGGTGGCGAAGGCACGCCCCTGCCAATAGTAATTACCGGGGTCAACGGCATCCGGCAAACGAATGTTCGCCCCCGTGCCCGATACCGCCATGCTCTGCCGGTCCGGTGTGGTCAGCTCCCCCGTAACCACCAGTGAATCCGGCAGCAGATCACTTGTGGCGGTCACCTTCATCTGCCACTTGCCATTGGCGTCCGGCGTGGAAAATCCAAGGGTGACCGGCATGGGATAAACCAGCACCGGTTGCTCGTGCGTGCGTGCCAGTACCCGGTTGCTGATTTGCGCCTGAAACAGGTACTCGCCCGGCAAGGTATCGACCAGCACTTCTGCCGTCAGCTTGCCGTCCGAGGGATAGGCATCCAGACCGGTACCGTCATCGGCAAAGTCGCCGATGACCAACGGCACCGGGGCAAAAGCCGATGTTTCATCCTTGTCCGGCTTGATCAGCTGCGCCCGCAGCGACAGGTCTTTCAGGTAATAATTGGCATCCAGCCGAGTATCCTGATGGCGTAACTCGGCGTCGAGCTTGAACACTTCGTGCTGAAAAATCCGCTCCGGCAGAGGTGCCAGTTGCACCTCGAACACGCTGAGCAGTGAAATGCCCCTGTGCTGGTTGATTTTACCGGTTGCCTGCCAGGGGCCGGGCTCCGGTTGCCACAGGGTAATCACATCCCGGTTGGCGGTGGCTGCCCAGCTGACGTTATCCGGATGATCCTGATAGTAGTATTTGCTGCCATCGGGCCGGATCAACACCACAGGAGTCGTTGCCGTTTCCCGTTCGATCAGCAGGGTAATGGAAGAAATGGACGGATCGATACGAAAGGTGTTGCTCAGCCAGCGGGCACTCTGCTCACCGGCATGGCTTGCCGTCATCGCAAACCCGCACGACAAGGCGAGCAGAAGTGCGCCTATTCTGCGCGCCACAGGCAACTACCTCCCTTTTTCATCACCAGATCCAGCCTGGACTCGTGGGCCTGCAATTCCTGCTCACCGGCCCGAATCACCTTCAGCGGCGCCCGACCGGCACTCAGGCGACGAATGCCGCCGGTATCACCCTGCTGGCCGTTATCGTTCTGCAGGTTGAGCTTGGTCTGGCCACCGGTCATCAAGAGGTAAACGTCGGCCAGGATCTCCGCATCGAGCAAGGCGCCGTGCAGGGTTCGGTGACCGTTGTCTATGCCGAATCGGTCGCACAATATATCCAGGTTGTTGCGCTTGCCGGGAAACATCTTGCGCGCCAGCGCCAGGGTATCGGTTACCTTGCACAGGGCCGCCATGCGTTCGGGCCGCCCCAGCAGCTGCATTTCATAATCGAGAAAGCCGACGTCAAAGGGGGCGTTGTGCGCCACCAGCTCGGCACCGTCGATAAACTGCAAAAATTCGTCAACCTTGGCGGCAAAGGGCGGCTTGTCGGCGAGGTAGTCATCGGTAATGCCGTGCACCCGAATCGCCTCTTCGTCCACCTTGCGGTCCGGCTTGAGATAAACGTGAAAATGCCGACCGGTCAGGCGACGGTTGACCACTTCCACACAGCCGATTTCAATCACCCGGTGCCCTACATAATGGGGGCCGGTATCCATGTTCATACCGGTGGTTTCTGTATCCAGGACTATTTGCCGCTGGTGACTTTGCTGGTTCATTGATGCTTTCTCCACTCAATTCGGCGCTCAGTATAAATAACTGCCACTGCCAACGCCACCGGGCTACATATGCGGTTATCGTTATTGGCACAATCGCGCCGGTGACTGGTGAGCGCCGCCATGCTGTGGCAGACTTCCGGTTTGCTTGTTGCAACACGGATAATCATGAAACAGATTCAGATGTATACCGACGGTTCCTGCCTGGGAAATCCGGGCCCGGGCGGCTATGGCGCCGTGCTGGTTTACAAACAGCACCGCAAGGAGCTGAGCGGAGGCTACCGCCTCACCACCAACAACCGCATGGAGCTGATGGCCGCCATTGCCGGACTGGAGACCCTCAGCGACGATTGCAGCGTGGATTTGACCACCGACAGCCAGTATGTACGCCAGGGCATTACCCAGTGGATCACCGGCTGGAAACGCAATAACTGGAAAACCGCCGCCAAGGCACCGGTCAAAAATGTCGATTTATGGAAACGGCTGGATGAACTCTGTCAGCGCCATCAGGTCACCTGGCACTGGGTCAAGGGCCACTCGGGCCACCCGGAAAACGAACGCTGTGACGATCTCGCCCGGGAAGCCGCGCTGAACGATGCCCACCATGAAGATACCGGCTATTCGCGCTGACAGGCCATGCCCGGCTGCAGCGCGCTGGGTAGCGGTTTGAATTGCCGAATCGGGGTCAGCGGATAGCGCCGCTTGCGCGCCATTATGATATAAACCGCCGCCAGCGACGGGCAGTAACGGGGGCAAAACCGGCGTCGCCAGCGACCGAGCCGAGGAAAGTCGAACCAGCCGGTCAGCCCCATATCATCCTGCTTGATGACCTCAAATCCCAGCAGCTTGAGCCAGTCTTCCAGCCGCCCGGGCGCCAGCATGCGCTGCCAGGGCGGCAACCGATGGCCCAGCCCCGGCAGCAGGCTGGCCAGACCGGCACTGCTGTAAGGATTAAAGCCGGTGATGATCAGCCAGCCATCGTCGCGCAGCACCACTTCGGTTTCGCGCAGTATGGCATGGGGATGTTTGCTGTAATCCAGCACATTGGCCAGCAGGCAGGCATCCAGGCTGCCCGGAGCAAACGGCATGGCGGTGGCATCCCCCTGCAGCTCCATTCCTTCAAAACCGGACTGCCCCATCAGCACCGAATGCAGCAGCCGGCTTTGCTCCAGCGACAGGGCCGCACTCAGGGCGTCGACTTTTAGCAGGGTAAACCCGAACAGCGACGGCGCCCACTCGTCCAGACGCTGCTGTAACTGTTCGGCAAGGTGACGGCCGCGTAACAACCGTGACCAGGCGGCAGGAGCCGCATCCGTACTGGCTGATTTCATCGCGCCTCTGATAAGCTATTGCAGAATATGATCATAAGGACAGCACCATGTTTAACGTAAGCCCCATCCCCGCGTTTCAGGATAACTATATCTGGCTGATAACGAATAACAACCATGCGGTCGTGGTCGATCCGGGTGACGCCGCGCCGGTCGAAAAAATGCTGGCCGAACGCGGGCTGACGCTGGACGCCATTCTGATCACTCACCACCACTGGGATCACACCGGCGGCGTCAAGGCCCTGCTGGCCAGCTGGCCCCAGGCACAGCTTTATGCCCCGGCGGCAGAAGCCATGCCCGCAGCCGGCGCGATTGCGCTGAGCGATGGTGACAAGGTGTATTTGCCCGCGCTGGCACTGGAATTAAAGGTGATGTCGGTACCCGGCCATACCCTGGGCCATATCGCCTACTATGCCCATCAGCAGCCGGAAGCCCCATTGCTGTTCTGCGGCGACACCCTGTTTTCGGGCGGGTGCGGCCGCCTGTTTGAAGGCACGCCAAAACAGATGCACGAGTCTCTGCAGCGTCTCGCCGGTCTGCCGGACGATACCCGTGTCTATTGCACCCACGAATACACCCAGGCAAACCTGGCTTTTTGTCATGCTGTAGAGCCAAACAACCCTGAACTGAAGAAATACCTGCAAAATGTGGCCAAATTACGCCAGCAGGGCGTGCCTACGTTACCCAGTACCCTGGCCCGGGAAAAAGCCGTCAATGTCTTTCTGCGTGCCCATCTGGCGGGGGTTCGAGCCGCGGCCCAGGTGCATCAGGGAGCGGAGTTGATCGGAGACATCGAGGTGTTCGCCGCACTTCGCCGCTGGAAGGACGATTTTTAACGAACTTGATTAAGCTGCTCACAAAGCATACACTGGCCGCCGTTTTTGTGAGACGCAGACACCATGAGAAGACTCTGTTTATTATCCAGTGCCTTGCTCCTGGCGGGCTGCCAGGCGATGTCGACCGATTCGGTTCGACATCCCTATGGCCATCAGGAAACAGCTGGTGAGCAGGCGAACAGCCCGCTCTACCCCAAATCAGCGACCTATTCGTCGCTGCGGATACAAAGCAAGACCACCGCCAGTGGTCGGACTTACAGCACCGTATCCCATTCATCGACCAAACGACCGCCGCGCCAGCAAGCTGAGCAGCAGCAGCCGGATCTGTGGCTCGATCTGGCGGCAAACATGCAGCTGGATATGCCGCTGGATCATCCCAGGGTTGTGGCCCAACGGAAGTGGTACCTCAAACACCCGGCTTATATGCGTTCCGTATCCGAACGCGCCAGACCGTTTCTCTATCTCATCAAGGAAGAGATAGAGAAACGGAACATGCCCATGGAGCTGGTATTGTTACCGGTGGTGGAAAGTACCTTCGATCCCCGTGCCTATTCCCATAGCCACGCCGCGGGTCTGTGGCAGATGCTGCAGGGCACCGGCAAGCAGTTTGGTCTGCATTACGACAGCTGGTATGACGGCCGGTACGATGTAATGGCTGCTACCCGCGCCGCACTCGACTATCTGGAATACCTAAACGGTTTCTTCGATGGCGACTGGGTGCTGGCGCTGGCCGCCTACAACTCGGGTGAAGGCCGGGTACAGCGCGCCATGAAAGCCAATCGGCGTCAGGGCAAGCCCACCGACTACTGGTCGCTGTCGCTGCCCAAAGAGACCCAGAATTATGTGCCCAAGCTGTTGGCACTGGCCGATATTCTGAAGCAACCCGGCCACTATGGTATGGAGGTGCCGGCGGTGCCCAATCGGCCGCAGCTGGCGGTGGTGGAAGTGGAAGGTCAGGTTGATCTGAACATGGCCGCCGATCTGGCCGGCATGAACCGGGGCCAGCTCAAGCAGCTCAACCCGGCATTCAAGCGTGCCGCCACCTCACCGGTGCGCAACGCCGAAATTCTGGTGCCGGTGGCCCATGCCGAGGGCTTTGAAATTGCCATGGCCGATCTGCCCGAGCAGGAACGCAAGTCCTATCAGCGTTATCAGGTCAAGGGCGGTGACAGCCTCGGCAGAATCGCCAGTCGCAACGGCACCAGCATAGAGGCCATCAAGCAGGCCAATAATATGCGCGGCACCACCATTCGGATTGGCCAGACGCTGATGCTGCCCAGGGCATACGGGGCTGTGACGCCTTCGTCCAATGACGGGGTTTATCGCGTGCAGTCCGGGGACTCCCTGTCGGCCATCGCCAGCCGCTTCAGCGTCAGCATTACCGACTTGCTACGCTGGAACCAGCTGGCTGACAAAAACAGCCTGCGCGCCGGACAGAGCCTGATCGTCGCGGCCAACGCCGGATAATGGATAAGCGTGAGGGCTAAGGCACCCCTCACGCTTCACTCCTCACTCCTCACCCTCACTCCTCACTTCAGTTTAACCCTGAAGCTGGCCTGCAAGGGTCCGTGATCGGACGCCTGTGAGCGCATGCTCTGCACACCATCCAGCTCCAGCCCGCGATAAAACACCGCATCCAGCGGATAACCGGCAAAACGGGTGCGATGATCCGGCACCGGAACCGCCTCGGTCAGTTGTTCCCGCTCGGCCCAGCGGTGCAGCAAACGCTCGCGGCGCGGGTTCCAGCGATTGAAGTCGCCCGCCACGATCACCGGGCCACCATAGTGTTCGATAAAGCCGCTGATATGATCCAGCTGTTGCTGATAGGTTCGGCCCCGTAACGAAAAATTCACCGCATGCAGGTTCACCACCAGCAGTTGCTGATCTGCTCCTTCGAGAGAGTAATAACCAAACAGCAGCGACTTGGGAATCCGGGTTGCCGGCTCCCGTATGCGTTGCCCGCACACTCGGGTCGGCAGCCCTGGTGAGGCGGTCAGCACACCGTTGGCCTGCTGCTGCCAGGTGAAGGCGGCCACCTGAAACCAGCGATAATCCCGGACCTGCAGCCAGTCGTACAGCTCATCGCTGCTTTGGGCCTCCTGCAACAACAGCAGATCGCTGTCATCAATCCAGCGATTCAGCTCTGCCTGCCAGTCGCCCTGCTGCTTGTAGATATTCCAGCTCAGCAGCGAAAACGACGAGGGTAACGACTGACTGCTGTCCATCGAGGGAAACAGACACGCGGCGGCCACCGGCTCGAAGCCATCGCTCAGCAGTACCGTTTTCGGCACCTCGATGCAGCCGCTCAGCAACAACGCCGGCAACAACGTCGAGGCCAGCAGGCCGGCTTTAAGCACCGGGCTTGGCGGCACGGGGGCGTCCGTTCTCGTCGATGGCCACATACACAAACTGGGCGCCGGCTACGCGATAGCGGGGGCCGTTTTCCGGCACCAGTACCGGCTTGACCCAGACCTCGACCTTGACGGTGATGGAGCTGCGCCCCACCTTGGCAAGCTCGCCATAGCAGCACACCACGTCCCCCACCTGCACCGGGCGCAGAAAGGTCATGTCGCTGACCGCCACTGTGCATACCCGTCCCAGGGCGATTTCGTTGGCCAGCAGGCTGCCACCCAGATCCATCTGCGACATGATCCAGCCACCGAAGATATCGCCATTGGCATTGGTATCGGCCGGCATGGCCATGGTGCGCAACAGCAGCTCTCCCCTGGGGGTTTGTTGATCGGTCATCGCGTTTGCGTCTCCTATCGGACAAGTAAAGTGGGCATAATAATCAGCCGGCCCGTCGGCCGCAATTTACAACGTAAAAAGGGATTCCATGAAGGTCATTGTCGCATCGCTCAACCCGGCCAAAATCGAGGCCGCCCGCCTGGCTCTTGAGCAGATATTTCCGGATAACCGCTGTCAGATAAGCGGCCTGGCCGTACCGTCCGGCGTGGCCGAGCAGCCGATGAGCGATGCCGAAACCCTCGCCGGTGCCCGCAACCGGGCTTTGGCAGCTCGGGCAGCATCCCCCGAGGCCAGCCTGTGGATTGGCATGGAAGCCGGTATCGACCGGGTTCAACAGCACAGCATCACCTTCGCCTGGCTGCAGGTACTGGGATCTGGGCTGGACAACGCCGCCCGCAGCGCCAGCCTGACGCTACCGCCGTTCGTCGCTCAGGCAGTGGCCGAGGGGGAAGAGCTGGGCCACGCCATGGACCGGCTGTTCAATCTCAGCAACTGCAAGCAGCAAGGCGGTGCCATCGGGGTGCTGACCCGCAATCTGCTGGACCGGCGCCGGGTGTATCGGGATACGCTGCTGCTGGCGCTGGCGCCCCTGCTCAGCCCTGCGCCTTACGCGCTGCCAGCCACGCAAACCAGTCCGTTACCCGGTATTCAAGCCCCAGCCAGCGACTGAGCGCACTGCCGTCGATCTGCTTGCCCTCGCCGCCGCCGTCGAATAGCGGCGCCGGCAAGTCACGCAGCAACGCGGCCCGGGTATAAAATTCACGTCGGCTCGGATGGTGCGGCGCGCTGACATTAAGCACGTCCGGCCAGTCGTGACGGGCCAGTATGGCGGGAATAAAGCGCAACAGGTCTTCCTGCGCCACCAGATTGACCGGCTCTTCACCCCCGTCGAAGCGCCGCCCGGCCAGAAAACGCCCCGGCTCGCGGCTGCCGCCAACCAGACCGGACAGCCGCAGGCACAACACCTGCGGGATGCCACTGTGGCGTACCGCCTGCTCTGCCGCCAGCATGCGCTCGCCCCGGGGGGAGTCCGGTGCGGCATCCGCCTCGGTCTTGCACCCGAGTCCGCCATACACCGAGGTGGCGCTGGTAAACAGCAGCCGTGTCACTCCGGCCCCGGCGGCAAGCGACGCTACCCGCCCCAGGGTATCCGCATAATCATCCACCTTGCCCGGCGGTACGCACAGCACCAGGGTGTTCGCGACCAAATCGGCCGGCCAGGCCGACGGCAAGGGCGCGTTGATGTCCCATACCCGCGCCTTGATGCCCTCGAGCCTCAGGCGTTCGGCCTTTTCCTGCGAGGTGGTGGTGCCGGCCACGCGATAGCCCTGGGCGTGCAGAGTCTTCGCCAGCGGCTCGCCCAGCCAGCCCAGCCCCATGATGACGACGTTCGGTTCACCGTTCGACTCGGTGCGCAGTTCAGTAGACATATTTCAGCTCCGCCGGTTTGATGAAGGTTTTCTGCTGCCCCAGCATATCCTGATAAATCACCGAAAAGGCCAGCACGTTCTGTACATAACCCCGGGTTTCCCGGTAGGGAATGTTTTCTACCCACACATCCATCGGGCGGCTGCCACTGTTGTTCAGCCAGCGGTTAATCCGTGAAGGGCCCGCATTATAGGCGGCAATAGCCGGAATGCGGTTGTTGTCGTAACGCTCAAGCAGCTCGCTGAAGTAACTGGAGCCCAGCTGCACATTAACCTCGGCGCGATACACATCGGCCGGATGTTGATAATCGCCGATACCGTGCTTGCGCGCGGTTTCCCGGGCGGTGGCCGGCATCAATTGCATCAGGCCACCGGCACCCACCGGCGAGCGCGCCTGCTCATAAAAGGCACTTTCCTGCCGGGCGATGGCAAACAGCGTCGCTTCATCCAGCCCCAGCTTGCGGGCCTGACGTTGAAAGAGATCACGGTAGACAATCGGGAAGCGCAGATCCAACTGATCCCAGGCGCGTACCCGAATGCTGGCCACGATGGATTTATCGTACCAGCCCCGACTCAGGGCCAGACTGCCCAGCGCCAGGCCATCGGCCTTGTTGACCCGGCCCAGCAGGTGGTACCACTCGGTGCGTGCCGCGGTTTTGTTGCCCAGCGCCAGCCACTCTTCTACCCGCAACAGCGCCGGCCATTGCCGCCGGGCCTGGCTCAAGGACGGGGCCGATGGCGGGGGCTGCTTTTGCAGATCATACGGATGCCGACCCTGCTGCGCCGCCAAAAAACCGTAGTAGTCCCGGTTTTGCGCCGCCTGTTGCCAGGCCTTGTCCCCTTCTGCATGACGGCTCTGGGCTTTCAACGCCCTGCCCCGCCAGTATTGCCAGCGACTGTCTCTTTGTGCTTCGGCCGGTAAACGCTCTATCCAGTCGGGCAGCTCGCGCCAGTCCTGCTCCCAGATGGCCAGCCGGGCTCGCAGCTCGAACAGGTCCGCATCGCCCACCACCGGCAGGCGACTGTCGAGCCAACTGCGATAATCCCGGGTACGATTGAACATCAGGCGCCGGGCCAGTTGCCGCTCTATGTCGGCCACCTGCTGCCGGCTCAGGTCTGACTGACACCGATATTTGGGATAAAGGCTCATCACCAGCTCGGGCCGGGTGTCTGCCAGTCGCGACAGGGCCCGGGCCAGCGCCGCCTTATGGCGGTCCGAGCCGGCCACCAGCAAGCGGGAGCCGGCCAGCAATTCGGGCTTCTTGTCGAGCGACAGCAAGAAGTCACCGGCCGGTTTGGCGGAAGAGCTCAGCTGGCGGCCAAGATAGCTCATCAGACCGTCCTGGCGCTGGTCATATGCCAACAGCATCCGTTGCCAGACCTGTTCATCGCCGCGCCCACCGGCGCCGGTCCAGGCATCAAACAAGGGATCGCACATATCGGGCCGCGAATAGCCGTGCAGCCACAGCGTTTCTGCACCGGCGATGGCCGTGGCTCTGTCTCCCGTTGCCCATTTGGCCCGGTAGTGAGCGCACTGCAATTCAACGCTGTTGGGCAGGGCGGGATAGAGTGCCAGAAATTCCCGCCAGCGCTGCTCGCGCGCCAGCCGGAAAAGGTAACGGCGCTCCAGCCGGTCGGCCAGCAAAGAGTCGGAATAACGGTTCATGAAGCGGGTCACCTGTGCCGTGGTCAGCTGCTGCATTCGATCGGCAAGATATTGATAATCCAGATACACCGTCAATGGATAGGCATCCAGTCCCTTGCGCAGCCGTTCATAGCCGGGTATGTCATTTTTTTTCAGCGCCTGCTCGGCCTGACGATACTGCTCGCGCAACGGCGAGGCCTGAACACTCGCTCCCAGGCTTAACAGCAGCAGCCCTACTCCCAACCAGCCTCTCACGGCGCACTCCCTTAAATGGCGATATAGAGAGCTATCCTAAGGAATAGTGACAATACTGCCAATGGGGGGCGATAAATTCTCTTTTTGCATCAGGCAAGGGCCTGTCTGGACGAGACAAGGCGGGACGTAACGACAGATGCCACGGGAGAGTTTAGGCCGTCTTTAACGAGGGTAGAGGAAAGAACGGAACAACTTATCCGATCGAGTCTGGCCTGTTTCACTCTCTCCTGACAAGGGCTTTTTGATGGTAGCCGCGGCTCGATCACAGATTTTTGTCGTGACGACAGATCGGGCAGTAAAAGTTGATCAGGGTCACAAAATTAAACTACTGTCAGGGTAGTCTGAAGTCGTAAACCAACAAAGAAACACCTCAGGGGGTCCATATGTCCATTACCATTACCAGCAACGTTATCGACATCTCTCCCGCTATTCGTGAACGGATTGAAAGTCGCTTCGAAAAGCTGAACCGGCGCCAGGTCGCGCTGATCAGCCCTCATGTCATCATTCAGAAAGAGGGACAAAACTATCTGGTGGAGGCGACCGCAGGTGTTCCCAACGATACCCTTTTCGCCCAGGCAGAAGATGAAAACCTGTACGCCGCCATCAAGGAACTGGGACAGCGGCTGGAGCGTCAGCTGAACCGCTATGCCGACAAACCGCTGGCCCAGCGCACCCAGACCCCACAGCCAATCACCGAAAGCGAAGGCGAAGAAGCGGAATAATTCTCCTCCCGGGAGCCAGAGTATGGCTCCCGAAGTCGGCGCCGTTTTCGGCACGAGGCGTCAGGCGGTAAATGGCAAAAGCGCCTATTTACCGCCTTTTGTTATCCAATCCCACCTCGCCGCCAAAAATTACCGGAAAAGGCTTGCCCTTGCCGCCGCTTTTCAGTATTTCTATCAGGGTATGTATCAACGTCGAGAATCACCGTGTCTGTTTCCCTGTTTTTCTTTCGCTTCTTTTTCGCATCCTGCTTGTTTACATCGTAAACGGGGCGGCATCTGGTCTGGCAAGAAATAAGCGAAAGACGAACAGACAAGCCTCCCACCGGGAGGCTTTTTTATTAGGGTCTGTTGACCCTAGGTGACACTTTTTTAGGTACAAGGGAAGCCCTATTCATGAATCTGGATGAAATCAGAACCCACATCAGCCGCCTCGACAAGGAACTGCTGACCCTGCTGGCCAAACGCAAGGGCCTGAGTCTGGAAGTGGCCCGCAGCAAGCTGGAAAATCCGCGACCGATTCGGGATCAGGTACGGGAGCAGGCACTGCTGGTGGAGCTGATCAACCAGGGCCGCCAGCTGGGGCTGGACGCCCATTACGTCACCCGGCTTTACCACACCATCATCGAAGACTCGGTACTGTCGCAGCAGGCGCTGCTGCAGGACCTGCTCAACCCCCAGGATGAAGTGCCGGCCATCAGCGTGGCCTTTCTCGGCCTGCGCGGCTCCTACTCCAACATGGCCGCGCGCAAATATCTGTCCCGTTTTCAGGCCACCATGGTCGAGCATAACTGCGAAACCTTTCAGCAAATTTTTGATACCGTCGAGTCCGGTCAGGCGCAATACGGCATTCTGCCCATCGAAAACACCAGCTCGGGCGCCATCAACGACGTGTTCGATCTGATGCAGCACACCAGCCTGTCCATCGTCGGCGAACTGACCCAGCCGATAGAGCACTGTCTGCTGGTAGCGGTAGACACCGACGTCAGCAAACTGAAAACCCTGTATACCCATCCGCAGGTGTATCAGCAATGTTCCCAGTACCTGAAAACGCTGCCGGGCGTTAAAGTCGAATTCTGTGCCGCCTCCTCCAACGCCATGGAGCTGGTGGCCGGCCTCAAGCGAGACGACATCGGCGCCATGGGCAGCGCCGACGGCGGTGAACTGCACGGCCTCAAGCCGCTGGTACGCGGCCTGGCCAACCAGAAGCAGAACATGACCCGCTTTATCGTGGTGGCGCGCAAGCCGGTGGAAGTGGCGGCGCAAATCCCCGCCAAAACCAGCTTCATCATGTCGACCGGCCAGCAAAGCGGTGCCCTGGTAGAAACCCTGCTGGTGCTGCGCAGTCATCACATCACCATGACCAAACTCGAGTCCCGTCCCATAATCGGCAATCCCTGGGAAGAAATGTTCTATGTGGATGTGGCAGCCAACGTCAACAGTAACGAGATGCAGGCGGCGCTGAAAGAGCTGAAGGATATCGTCCGTTTCATCAAGATACTGGGCTGTTATCCCAGTGCCGAGGTGGCGCCGACCCGCATTCCCTCCAAGGCACTGAGCCAGGGTAACGCCGGTGTACCGGCAGTGCCCCACCGCCCTGCCGACAAGAATGCCGCCATGTCACTGCAGATAGGCCGCTTTTACATGAGCCGCCAGGAGCCGCTGCTGGCCGCCATGCTGGCGACCTGGCCCGATCGCTCCGCCTTGCAGGAGGCGGCGCGACGCCTGAAAGAGCACGGCGGTCAGGTACTGGCCGCTCCCTGTTTCGAGCAGGGCGACAGCCGGCAGCAACAACAACGCCTGCAGCAGTTGCGCGAGATTGCCGCCCAGTTTGACCTGGCGGCCATGACCCTGGTTCACACCCCGGAGCAACTGAGCCGGGCGGCTGAGTCCCTCGATTTGCTGCTGCTGCAACCCATAGAGGGGCGACGCGACGAACTGCTGACCGCGGCCGGTCGCAGCACCCGTCCGGTATTGCTGCCACTGGGCGACAAGCTGGAACACACCCTGGCCGAGGCCGAGCAGATACTGACCGAAGGCAACCAGCAACTGGCGCTGCTCGACACTCAGGGCCGCTCGCTGCCCGAACTACTGCGCCTGCAGCAACAGAGCCGTCTGCCGTTGCTCAGTCAGCTGCCGGGCCAGGACAGCCTGCTGCCCGAGCTGGGCCATGCCCTGAAGGAAGCCGGCATTCAGGGCTTCTGTATTACCCTGAATGAAGAGGACGACATGGTCCCGCTGCAGCAACTGGCCCAGCGGCTGTATCAGGATTAAATAACGTGAGGGGTGAGGCGAATATGTGAACGCGCTGCGGCACCCCCTCCCCGGCCCTCCCCTTGCATTGCCCCCCGCCGTCGTTCTGCAAACTCGAAGTTAAGGGGAGGGAGCTTGTTGCCCCTCCCCCTTGGCAGCGGGGTTACAGGCATAGTTACGGGGTCTCGCCAGGGGGAGGCTGGGAGGGGGTGTTGCACATCGCTGCTATTCCGTCGGCTCTCAAGATCAAAAAAGGCGCTGAATCTTCAGCGCCTTTTTTCGTTTCGGGCTTCGGTGTTTTTCTCCTTACACCTCACCCCTCACATTCCTTTCACCCCTCACATTTTTTCAATCCGCATGATGACGACTGTCGTTGGCCTGGGCCAACAGAATGCGGCTTTCCTTGAGGAAGGTGTCGGCATAGTCGCCGAAAAACTCGCTGACGGTGGAGAACTGCTGCACGAAGGCGTCGCGCTTGCCCTGCTCCAGTTGCTCCAGCAGCTCGCCGAAACGACGGTGATAGCGACGGATCATCTCCAGATTGCCGGGCGACGACAAAATGATGTCCGCATACAGCACCGGATCCTGAGCGAACAGACGACCTACCATGGCCAGTTCCAGCCGGTAGATAGGCGAGCTCAGCCGCAACAGTTGCGCCAGATCCGCCTGTTCGGCACAGAGGTGGGCACCGTAGGCAAAGCTGGTGAAATGACGCAGGGCCTGCACCAGGCTCATGGCCTTGTCGTGCTCGTCGGCATTTACCGCCTGCAATCGCGCGCCCCAGATACGCATCTGGGCCAGCAGCCATTCATACTGCTCGGCGCCACGGCCTTCGCTGTAAATAATCACCTGCTTGGCCAGGCTCGACACATCGGGCCCGAACATGGGGTGCAGCCCCAGTACGGGACCGGCGTGCACCTGCAACATGGCCGCCAGCGGCTCGGCCTTGATGCTGGTCAGATCGACCAGCAGGCAGTCGGCGGGAAGCTCAGGCAGTTGCTCGATCACCGCGACTGTCTGATCGATGGGCACCGCCACCACCACCAGACCCGCACCGGCCAGTAGCTGGTCGGCTCGCGCCCAGTCGTCTTTTTCCAGGATCTCGACCGGATAACCGGACAGGGTCAGCAGATGCGCAAACAGGCCACCCAGCTGACCGGCACCACCGATCACCACCGCCTTGCCCAGACTGGGGTTCATGCACTTGAAGCCGGTGTCTTTTTCGCTGGCGTAAGACTCGCGCATGGCGCGGCGCAACACGTCTTCAATCAAATCCGGCGGCACACCTCGCGCTTCGGCTTCGGCCCGGCGTCGCGCCAGCATCGCCGCCTCTCTGTCGGGCGCATAGATAGGCACCCCCTGGCGGCTCTTGACTTCCCCTACCCCTGCCACCAGTTTCAGGCGGCGGGCAAACAGCTCAACCAGCTGCTGGTCAACTTCGTCTATCTGATCCCGCAGGACTGCTAATTCATCTACCATTGGTCCCATCCCAATTACAAAAGCACCGGCCCTTCCCGGACACGGTGCTCTATTATGCCTGTGAACCGCCGGCGGGGACAGTCACCGCTGGCCGTCAAACGGCACTATTTAATCACGAAGACAATAACATACGGCGCGGCATTCAGCCGATCCGGGCCTTCAGCGGTCCGGCAAGCTGCTGATAGCAACCGGCCAGCAGCTCGGCGGTGGTGTCCCAGTCGATACAGGCGTCGGTAATCGATACCCCGTAGCGCATTTCGCTCTTGGGCTGCTCGCTGGACTGGTTACCTTCATGCAGATGCGATTCCAGCATGATGCCGAGAATGGACTGGTTGCCTTCCTGAATCTGATGTACCACGTTCTCGGTCACCAGCGGTTGCAGGCTGTAATCCTTGTTCGAATTGCCATGGCTGCAATCCACCACCAAACTGGGCGACAGCCCGGCGGAAACCATCGCCTTTTCGGCCAGCGAGACATTGACCGAATCGTAGTTCGGGTGCTTGCCGCCACGCAGTATCACATGGCCGTCCGGGTTACCCTGAGTAACCAGCAGCGCGACCTGCCCTTCCTGATTGATGCCCATGAAAGCATGAGACTCCGCCGCCGCCTTCAGTGCATTGATGGCAGTACCCAGGTTACCGTCGGTACCGTTCTTGAAGCCGACCGGCATCGACAGGCCGGAGGCCATCTCGCGGTGAGTCTGGGACTCGGTAGTGCGGGCACCGATGGCCGACCAGGAAAACAGCTCGGCCAGGTATTGGGGGCTGATGGGATCCAGCGCTTCGGTCGCCAGCGGCAGTTCCAGCTCGGCCAGCCAGCACAGCAGCTCGCGCGCCTTGTGCAGACCTTCTTCGATGTCGAAGCTGCCATCCAGGTGAGGATCGTTGATAAAGCCTTTCCAACCGACGGTGGTGCGCGGCTTCTCGAAATAGACGCGCATCACGATATAAAGGCTGTCACTGTATTCATCATGCAGTTTTTTGAGGCGGGTTGCGTACTCTTTGGCTGCGTCGATATCGTGAATGGAACAGGGACCGCAGATCACCAGCAGACGGTGATCCTTGCGCTGAATAATATCGGAAATGGTGTGCCGGGCCTGGCCGATGTACGACAGCGCCTGTTCCGAGATAGGCAACTTGGCCTTCAGCTCTGCCGGGGTAATCATGACCTTCTCGGATCGAATATGGATATTATTCAGTGTGTCTTTCTGCATGATGACATCCTCACTTGTAAACAAATCATTACAACCAAATAGAAAGAAAAACAGCGCCGAATTTGACATCAAGTTATTTCTTTCTTACGCAACCACTTTCACCTTACCAAGGCCGGGCCGCCTTGCAAAGCCTGATGAAGCGCAAAAATCGGTTATTTTATGCTGTCGGCGGCAAGTGCCTATAAAAGAGCCAAAAAGCCACCGCTGCCGGAGTAGCATATACTCAGGAAAATGGAGAGATTTCATGGATAAGCAGCAATACCAACAATTGGTGGTAAGCTTTCGCCGCATTCTGGATCACTACGCGGTAGATTATCGCCAGAGCCCGCCCTCCTATAATCACGACACCCTCTACGATCACCAGTGCCGGCTGATTATCGATGAGGTCGGCCAGAGCTGGGAGCAACATTATGGCTACCGGCCCAGTGCCATGTTGTTGCACAAGGCGCTGTTTGCCGCCGAACGAAGCCGACAGTTCCGCCCGCCCTGGTATCGAAAGTGGATGTGTTTCTTTCGCCGCCTCAACAGCGGTCGCTGAGCCTTGAAACCGCACGACTTTGTCTGACACAGCACCCTTGATTTCGGCTGTTATTGCACTTGGTATCTGCCATGATGCGGTCCCTTTTATCGGAGCCTGGTGATGCAACGACTGCTTCGTTTTTTCTTTCAGGGTCTGTTGATCCTGCTGCCGTTCGTATTGACGGTGTATCTGGTCTACCTGATTTTCAATCTGCTGAACGAAACCCTGTTTTCGGCACTGGGCTCGGTGTTGCAATTGGTGGTTCCGGGGCTGGAAACAGGTTGGATTGCCGATTTGGCCGGTGGCCTGCTGACCCTGGCGGTGATCATACTGACCGGCATGTTCGCCTCTTTTTATCTCGGCCGTTTTTTCCTGTCGCTGTTCCACAGCGTGCTGTCCCGGATCCCGCTGGTCAAGCTGCTCTACAACTCGCTAAGCGACTTGTTCAATGCGCTGATCGGGGATAACAAAAGGTTCAACAAACCGGTGGCGGTCAGCCTGATGGGAGGCGAGATGCAACTGCTGGGTTTTATCACCCGGGAAGACATGGCGGAGTTTGGCCTGCCGGGCAAGGTCGCGGTCTACCTGCCCCAGTCCTACAATTTTGCCGGCAACCTTATCGTGGTCGACAAGGACAAGATCCAGCTGCTGGACGTAGCCGCCAGCAAGATGACCACCTTTATCGTCAGCGGCGGCATTACCGGAAAGCCCTGAATGAGATGCCGGATGTGAGGGGTAAGGGGTAAGGAGTGAGGAGTGAGGCTTTTACACCTTACCCCTCACCCCTCCCCCCTCACCCCTCACCCCTAACAGATTTTACCCGTCTATCTCGTCCATGAAGGCTTCCAGCTCTTCGTCCGAGGCCGGCTCGAATTCCTTGCCTATCTTGGTATCCTGATACTGCAGATAGAGGTCCTTGGTCAGGCCATAAGGGTCGAGGGAATTGTCGATAATGGGTTCACGCTCTATCAGCTCGCTGCGCTGATACAGGCCGTCGAGCGCCCATTTACCGGTACGCAGCGCAAAGCTCATCACGTCGTAGGGGAAATAGAGGCTGTCGACCATGTCGCCGGAAAGCTGGCGCAGCGTGGTCGGCCCCAGTACCGGCAGCATCAGAAAAGGACCATCGCCGATGCCCATCTGCCCCATCACCTGACTGAAATCCTTGGAGCGACGCGACAACGTCATCTTTTCCGCCACGTCGAAATAACCCAGCACGCCGACGGTACTGTTCACCCCAAAGCGAACCAGGTTGGTACCGGCGCCGGGAAAATCGCCGGTCACCAGATGGTTGACGAAGCTGGCCGGCTCTTCCAGGTTGAGCACCACGTTCTGCAGCCCGTCTCTGACCGGCTTGGCCACATAATCCGCATAGGCGTGGGCCGCCGGGCGGACCACATAAGGATCCAGCACATCGTAGTTGATGACCCAGGAGGCCCGGTTGACCGGCTCGAAAGGGTCACGGGCATCATCGGCCGTCGCACGACCATAATCGGCCGGTATTGCCGGTGAGAAAGGATCGTTAGTACGTGGCACATCCACGCCCTCGTGGGCGGCACAACCTGCCAGAGTCATGCTCGCCGTCACAATCAATGTTCGCCACATAATATGAACCTTATCGTTTTTGTTATTTCTTATTATCGCTCATGGCGGTCAGGCCCGTCGGCCCGGCCGCATTACAAGGGCGTATCGATGAAGATGGACAGCTGACTGTCTTCTTCGGTGCCCAGCACACCGCTGCGACCTTCCCAGGCATCGGTGGCGTCGGTCACGTTACCGCTGGGGGCAATTCGCGCCTTGATCACCACCGAATCACGTCCACTCAGGTTGTTGCTCGCCACCATGGCATCCGCATTGGACAGGGTGATGGTCAGCGGAAATGACGGCTGCTCGATACGACGGGCCACCAACGGCATTTCACCGCCTTTGGCGTCTACCGCATAGACGAAGAGCACGGCACCCGGATGATAAGGCACGGCACTGGCGGCATTGACTTCCACCTCGAAGCGCGGGCCGGTCACCGGCGCATTATCGGTTTCTGTCAATCGTCGCTCGGCAAAGGCCACCGAGCGTTCAATCATCGCATAGCGCGGGTTATCCGGTGACATCCGTTGCAGAATCTGCTGCCAGCGAGCGATGGCCGCGGTCAGGTTATCCTGCTGTACCGCCATGAAGGCAAATACCGACCAGGCCTCCAGATTGTCCGGATCCTGTGCCAGCACCTGCTTGATCATGTTCTCGGCGCGCAACGCTTCACCGGTCATGGTGAGGGCCTCGGCGTAAGGGACGATCACCGCAGTCGGGGTATCGGTCAGCTTGAGCGCCTTTTCCAGCGCATCGCGGGCCGTTTCGCCGTCGCCCATTTCCAGGGTCAGGCGTCCCAGCAGCAGCCAGCCACGAAAATCATCCCCGCTCTGGTGCAGCTTGGTGCGCAGTGACTGGATCAGGTCTTTCATGTCCTGCTCGGTCACCTCGGCATCCGGGTCAATCAATACCTTGTTCGACAACTCACCCAGGCGGGCGGCGTTATCCTGCCATTCCACCACATGTCGATACGCTCCCAGCTGCCAGTAGCCGGCATAGGCCACCGCCACCACGATCAACACCGCCGGCAACCATAGCCAGATACCGTGGCGATATTGTTGCGGCGTTTCGGCTACCACGTCGTCCAGCAGGCTTTTCTGCAGCTCCTGGGCCGCCGATTCCCCTTCATCCAGCAGACCCTGATCCCGGTCCTGCTCCAGCTCCTGCAACCGTTGCCGATAGAGCCGGGTGTTGAGTTGATTACGGCTGTGGCTGGACTCGGCCCGGCCTCGGGTCAGGGGCAATATTATTACCAGTGCCAGCAGCAGCGTCAGCAGGCCGCTGGCGATCCAGAATAAGGTCATATCAGCTCTCTTTCTCTTTGTCTTTGTTCAGCAGGTCGGCCAGGCGCCGTTTTTCTTGCTCGCTCAAGGCACTATCGGCGCCGGCTGCGCTGTTTCGCGATTTTTTTCGCGTCCGTACCAGCACGATCGCCAGCCCCAGCAGCATCACCAGCACGGGGCCGAGCCACAGGATCAGGGTCGATGCCATCACCGGCGGCTGGTAGAGAATAAAGTTGCCGTAGCGGGCCACCATGAAATCGATGATTTCCTTCTTGCTGCTGCCCTCGCGCAACATGGTGTAGGTCTTTTCGCGCAGATCCTTGGCCAGCTCGGCGTTGGAGTCGGCAATATCCTGGTTCTGGCATTTGGGGCAGCGCAACTCACGGGTCAGCTCGCGGAAGGTCTCTTCCTGCTGGGGGGAGTCGAACTCGTAGACATCGATGGCGGCCATGGCCGGCGGCAGCCAAAGCCCCGCCAGCAAGATCAGCACAGAGCATAAACGCATCGCTTTACTCCATTCGCTCAAAAATCGGTTTCAGGGTTTGCTGCCATACCTGCTCGTTGACATCGCCCACATGGCGGTAACGAATCACCCCCTGGCTGTCGATGAGAAAGGTCTCGGGAGCACCGTAAACGCCCAGATCCAGCCCCAGCATGCCGCGAGGATCGTACAGATCGATGGCATAGGGATTGCCCAGGTTCTTCAACCAGCGCAGCGCCTTGTCCCGCTCGTCCTTGTAGTTCATGCCGACGATGTAGATACCCTCTTTGGCCTTCAGCTCGTTAAGATATTCATGCTCGGCATAGCAGGTCGGGCACCAGGTGGCCCATACATTGAGCAGCATGGGTTGGCCGGTAAAGATATCCCGGTTGAACTGCTGTTCCGGGTTCTGCAACGAGGTCAGGGCAAACTCCGGCACCGGTTGATCCAGCAGCACCGACTCCAGCTTGCGCGGATCGGAAAACAACCCCTTGTACAGGAAGATGCAGCCCCCCAGAAACAGCAGCAGCGGGATCGACAGGATCAGGACGCGACGATTCATGCGGCCTCCTGCTTGGCTTTACCACCGAAGCGGTAGCGCTTGTCGACCATGGAAATGACACCGGCAACGGCCATCAGTACGGCGCCGAACCAGACCCAGCGAATAAAGGGCTTGTAATAGAGTCGTACCGCCCAGGCGCCGTCATCCAGCTCTTCACCCAGGGCGGCGTAAAGGTCACGGGTAAAACCGGCATCGATGGCGGCTTCGGTCATCGGCATGCGCTGCACCAGATAGAGCCGTTTCTCCGCGTGCAGCTTGGGCAGCTCGCGGCCGTTTTTGCTCACCGCTATCACGCCCTTGAAACCTTCGTAGTTGGCGCCGTCGGCCTGCTGTGTACCCTCGAAGGTAAAGGTGTAACCGGAAAAGGTCACGCTGTCGCCGGCCGACATGCGCACGTCCCGCTCTATGCTGTAGAGCTGGGTGCAGCTGATGCCGATGATGGTGACCGCCAGACCGATATGACCGAGGAACATGGCCCAGTGGCTGTTACCCAGCTTGCGTACCCCCACGCCGAATGAATGACGATGGGTGGCGCGAACCCAGGTTTCCTGCAGGCTGGTGATCACGATAAAGGCACCCAGCCCCAGGCCGATCGCCGCCCAGATTTCAAAGTTTTCGGCAAAATACCAGGGCAGGAAGGCGCCGATGGCCACACTGGCCAACGCCGCAAACAGCAGCTTGCCGTTGATTTCCTTCATGCTCTGGCGACGCCAGCGGAACAAGGGCCCGGCGCCCAACAGCAGGGCGAAGGGAATGATCAACCAGGCATAGAGGCTGTTGAAGAAGGGCGCGCCGATGGAAATACTGCCCAGGCCCAGTTCCTTGTGTACCAGCGGCAGCAAGGTACCGATGAACACCACCACCAGACCGGCCATCAGCACTATGTTGTTGCCGAGCAGCATGCTTTCGCGGCTGGCCAGCTCATGCTTGCCGTGGCTTTTTACCTCGGCGCCCTTGATGGCATAAAGCAGCAGCGAGGCGCCCACCACCAGCATCAGGAACACCAGAATAAAGAGTCCGCGGGTCGGGTCCGAGGCGAAGGCATGCACCGATACCAGTACCCCGGAGCGCACCAGAAAGGTACCCAGCAGACTCAACGAGAACGCCATGATCGCCAGCAATACGGTCCAGGCCTTGAAGGTGGCCCGCTTCTCGGTTACCGCCAACGAGTGGATAAGCGCGGTACCGGCCAGCCAGGGCATGAAGGAGGCGTTTTCTACCGGATCCCAGAACCACCAGCCGCCCCAGCCCAGTTCGTAATAGGCCCACCAGGAGCCCAGCGCGATACCCAGGGTCAGAAAAATCCAGGCCGCCATGGTCCAGGGGCGCGACCAGCGCGCCCAGGCCGCGTCCAGCTTGCCGGTCATCAGCGAGGCGATGGCGAAGGCAAAGGCGACCGAAAAGCCTACATACCCCATGTAAAGCATGGGCGGATGGAAAATCAGCCCCGGATCCTGCAGCAACGGGTTCAGATCCCGGCCATCGACCGGAAAGAACGGCAGGGTACGCTCGAAGGGGTTGGAGGTCACGATGACGAACAGCAAAAAGCCGACGCCAATCATGCCCATCACGCTCAGTACCCGCGCCACCGCATCCAGCGGCAGCGCCCGGCTGAAGCGGGCCACGGCAGCGGTCCAGCCGGCCAGGGTCAGTACCCACAGCAACAGCGAGCCTTCATGAGCGCCCCACACCGCGGAGATGCGGTATTCCAGCGGCAACAGGCTGTTGGAGTTGGACGCCACATAGCGTACGGTAAAGTCGTGATCGATAAAGGCCCAGGTCAGGCAGCCGAACGACACCAGCAGAAAACCCAACATGGCGTAGGAAAGGGGCCGCGCCAGCAACATCATGTTGACGTTGCCGCGAACGGCCCCGAGCAAGGGATAAATACTGAGTATCAAACTCGCCGCCAGGGCGAGGATCAGGGCAAATTGCCCTATTTCTGGAATCATGACCGGCTTCCTTTCAGCTGCTCCTGGGAATATTCGGGTTTAACGTGCTCGATTCCCTTGAGCGCTTCGGCCACTTCCGGCGGCATGTATTCTTCATCGTGCTTGGCCAATACTTCAAACGCGGTAATGGTACGGGCATCGTCCAGGTGGCCTTGGGCCACGATACCCTGCCCTTCCCGGAACAGGTCCGGCAGTATGCCGTCGAAAATAACGGTAATGACTTCACCACCCGCATCCACCAGATCGAAGCTGACCTTGAGGCTTTGCTGATCACGGCTCACCGAACCCGGCACCACCATGCCGCCGATACGCAGGCGCTGGCCCACTTCCGGCTTGATTTTGTCTTCCCCCTTGCCCTGCACCAGCTCGGTGGGAGTATAGAAAAGATCGATATTCTGCTGCAGGGCATAGAGTACCAGCCCGGTCATCACCGACAGCCCGACCACCACTGCCAGCAGCAGGGCCATGCGCTTTTTACGCCTAGGGTTCATAAGGTATTCTCCAACTTCTGGGCGGCTTTACGACGGGCCGCCCGGGCCTGTTTCTGTTTGACTGCACGCAGCAGGCTTTTTTTGGTGGCCATGGTCGATACCAGCAGCGCCACCAGAGCAAAAAGGGTCAAACCAAAAGACAGCCACACATAAAAGCCGTAGCCGCCCATGGCCCAGAATGCGGACCAGCTATCAAATTTCATCCTGTTCCTCCGCCAGTTTCAGTACCCAGGGACGATGGGACTCGCGCCGGATCAATTCGTTGCGCAGCCGCATCAGGGTCAGGGCCCCCAGGAAGCAGCTGAAGGCCAGTATCATGATCAACAAGGGCCAGAGCATCTCGTTGGAAATGGACGGCCGGTCGAATTTGGTGATGCTGGCCCCCTGATGCAGGGTGTTCCACCACTCTACCGAATAATGAATGATGGGCAGGTTGATCACCCCCACCAGCGCCAGAATACCGGCGGCACGGCCGGCCAGCACCTTGTCGGAAATGGCGTTATAGAGCGCAATCACCCCCAGATAGAGAAACAGCAGGATCAGCTCCGAGGTCAGACGCGCATCCCACACCCACCAGGCGCCCCACATGGGCTTGCCCCAGGCGGCACCGGTAAAGAGGGCAATGGCGGTAAACACGGCGCCCACCGGCGCGATGGCCGCCACCGCCATGTCGGCGGTCTTGATCTGCCACACCAGGCCGATGAAGGCGGCGATGGCCATCGAAGAGTAGGCGCCCATGGAAAGAATGGCGGCGGGCACATGAATATAAATGATACGAAAGGAGTCGCCCTGCTGATAATCCGCCGGCGCAAAGGCCAGCCCCCAGACCAGACCGATGACAAAGGACACCACGCTGAACACGGCAAACCAGGGGAGCCAGAGACCGGCGAGCCGATAGGCTTGCTCTGGCTTGGCATAGGGATGTAACCATTTCCACATCTTGCTCACAGACCTTTTTTTGTATTACGCATTGTTATAAAAAACGTTATTGAAAAACGTTGTTGAAAACGTTGTTAAAAACGTTACATAAATTGTTCACAAAAAAACGAGTGTACCCGGGCATAAGATATCCCAAAGTCGTCATTCAAAACAACTTGACCTCCGTTAGTTCACACTCACTCTTAGCGCCGACGCGATGGCAAAAGGCGCCAGGGTCATGCTGCCCACCAGCATGGCCGCCAGAATCGCCAGCTGACCATCATAGGGCACGCCCAGACTGGCCGCCTCTATGGCCGAGGTGGCAAAAATAAGCACCGGAATATACAGCGGCAGGGTCAGCAGGCTCAACAGCACGCCTCCCTTGCCGATGCCTACTGTGAGTGCCACGCCAATGGCGCCGAGCAGACTCAGGATTGGCGTGCCCAGCAACAGGGTCAGAAACACCGCCTGAAAGCCCACCATGTCCAGGCTGAGCAATACCGCCACCAGGGGCGACAGCAGCAACAGCGGCAAACCGGTCAGCAACCAGTGCGCCATGACCTTGGCCAGCACCAGTACCCCTAAAGGACAGGGCATCAGCATTAATTGTTCCAGGGTGCCGTCAATAAAGTCGTCCCGGAACAAGCGCTCCAGCGCCAGCAGCGACGACAACAGCGCCGCCACCCACACGATACCGGGGGCGATACGCGCCAGCAGGGTCGGCTCCGGGCCTATGCCCAGGGGAAACAGGGTAATGACGATCACGAAAAACCACAGCGGGTTGAGAATATCGGCGCGCCGACGCAGGGCCGACACCAGCTCGCGGCGCAGTACCCCGGTAAACATGGAGATCATGCCGGCTCCTCCTGATAAGGGGTCAGCTGCAGAATGCGTGCCCGGTCGGCACAAAGGGATAAATCCTGATGAGTGGTGATCAATGCCATGCCGCCGGCGTCGGTGTGATCCAGCAGTAGCTGTTCCAGCACCCTGACGCCGTGTTTGTCGATGGCGGTGAAGGGCTCATCGAGGATCCACAGCCGTGGGCCACCCAGCCACAGCCGGGCCAGTGCCACCCGCCGTTTCTGGCCGGCAGACAGCTGACCGGCGGCCTGATCTTCCAGCCCCGCCAGGCCCACCATCGCCAGTACGTCCCACAAACTGGCGGTGCTGTCGGCGTGGTGCATGCGGCGGAAAAAGGCCAGATTCTCGAAGGCGGTCAGTTCGTGTTTGATGCCGGCCTGATGGCCGAGATAGAGCAGGTCCTGATGATAGTCGTCTCTGTGCTGCTCTATGTTCTCGCCCTGCCAGAGTACCTCGCCGCCGTAAGGCCGCGACAGGCCGGCCAGCAAGCGCAGCAGACTGGTTTTACCGACCCCGTTGGGGCCGGCTATCTGCACCAGCTCACCGGGCGCCACCTTCAGGGATAACTCGCTGAACAAGGTGCGCTCTTCACGGACACAGGTCAAGGCTCTGGCTTCAAGCATAATCGTTGATAATTCAAACCATTAAAATGGGCGCCAGTCTAACACACGGCGCCCGTAATGGCCTCAGTTTCACCCGGTGAAGGACAAAATCGCGTGATTTATTGCGCTGAAGCAAGGTTGCCACAGACGAAACGGCGAGCGACGTTTCCGCTTTTACTGTTTACGATGCAGGGAAAGCAGCAGCTCGGCTTCGGCCCTCGGCATGTCGCACTCGGCCATGATTTCGTCGATATCGGCCCCCAGTTGCACCATGCGGGTAGCCCGGCTGTAGAGCTTGCCCTGGGGATCTTTCAGCGCCAGCTCCTGCTGCTGCTCGCTTAACTGCCCCAGTTGACGGTGCAACTCGGTTACCTTGTCACCAAGACCGATATTGGCCGCCTGCAGCTCTTCTATCTGCTTGCGATAGCTGTCCCGAGTACGGGTCAGCTCACGCATCAAGCGGCTCATGGCCTCCAGCTTGCGCTGACTCTGACGCCACATCGACCAGGCCACAAACAGCGCGACCATGCCCAGCATCAGCGCCAACAGCGCCAGTATAAACGCCGGTTGCAACCACATTACAGCTGGCCCAGCTCGTCCCACTCGTCGTCGGACAACAGCTTGTCCAGATCCACCAGAATCAACAGCTCCTCTTCCCGGTTGCACACGCCCTGAATAAACTTGGCGCTTTCATTGGTGCCGACATTGGGGGCGGTTTCGATTTCGGACGACTTGAGATACACCACCTCGGCCACGCTGTCGACCAGGATACCGATGACCTGTTTTTCCGCTTCTATGATCACGATGCGGCTGTTGTCGGTAAGCTCCGCAGGATGCAGGCCGAAGCGCAGCCGGGTATCGAGCACCGTCACTACGTTACCGCGCAGGTTGACGATGCCCAGCACATAATTCGGGGCACCCGGTACCGGCGCTATGTCGCTATAACGCAACACTTCCTGCACCTGCATCACATTGATGCCGTAGGTCTCGTTATCGAGACGGAACGTGACCCACTGCAATACTTCACCCTCGGCCAGATTTTCAGCTACATTGCGATGACTGTTCATAGATTACCCTTATGCCTGCTCAGACTTGTTGTCCGTCGATATTCTTACCCTGCTCCAGCAGCCCAATCAAGGCATCCACATGTAGCAGGGCGCACATTTTTTCTTTTACCATGCCCGCCAGCCAGGGCCGCGAGCCCGGTGTGGCGCGCCATTTTACCTGATCCCGCGTCAGCAGGGCCGTGCCTTTCAACTGATGGCAACCCAGCCCCCAGTTGCTTTCCCCCAGCGTCACCAGATACTGGTATTGTTCCTGTGCCTGGTGGCCGGGCATGGCCCAGCGTGCGGTATCCACCACATAAAGCTGGCGTTCCCGCTCGGTCAGCACACCGGCAAACCAGTTCGGCTTGCCGAACAGGCTGGTCAGCTTGGTCATCTGATAGATGCCCCCCAGATGGGTCAGCGGTACCGCAAAGGTCATGCCCGCCACCTCGAAAAACAAGGCCTGAAAGCTGCTTTCGGTATCCATGTTACGCCATTCGGCGGCGGCCGGTGTCGCGGCGGCAACGGGCACCGGCTCGGGCTCAACGGCCGCTACCGGTGTCGGTTCAACCATGGTCGGTTCGGGAATGGTCGGTTCGGGAATGGCCGGTGTCGGCTCGACCCTGGCCTCCGTCATTATTGCCGGTTCGGGCGCCACAGGAGCAGTCGGCTCGGGTTCAGACACAATGGTTTCCGCCGGCGGCAGACTTTCTTCTTCTTTCAGCTCGGCCACCCGGGCCAGCAGGGCTTCCAGCCCCAAACGCCGTTCCTCTTCGGCCGGGTCGGCAAACACTAAAGGAGCTTCGGCCGGCGCTGGCGAGGGCGCTTGCTGCCACTCAGGCTCCTCTCGGGACGGACTTTCTTCCAGCAGGGCGCCGAAATAATCGTCGAGGGCGTCGGTGTGTCGTTGATTCATAATGCCGTCTCCACGCCATCGAGCTGCCACAGGTAGCGCAGCAGGGTCTGATAGGCATAGACCCCCCGGCTGCCCCTGGCGAAATAAGAAGGCGGTTCGTGGCGCAGGCTGGCATCGCGAAACTTGGTGTCTACCGGAATCACCGCCGGCCAGAGCCGCTCGCCATACTGTTGTTTCAGGCTCTCCAGACTCTGTACCGAAGCCCGGGTGCGCTGATCGTACATGGTGGGCACCACCGTATAGTTGAAGCCGTCTTTTCTGGCTCTGTGCATCAGCTTGAAGGTGCCGACCATCCGCTCCAGCCCCTTGATGGCCAGAAACTCGGTCTGCACCGGCACCAGAATGCGATCACAGGCGGCCAGCGCATTGACCATCATGACCCCCAGCACCGGCGGGCAGTCGATAATCACCACGTCAAAATCATGCTGCAGCTCGGCCAGCAGGCGCTTCAGCACCAGCCCCATGCCTTCACGGCTGCTGGAGGTACGCTCCAGCGTCGCCAGAGAGATCGACGCCGGCAACAGCGTCAGACCATCGAAATCGGTTTTCAGCGCCACCTGTTCAAACAGGGCTCGGGTCGGTCGTTCGGCCTGAAACAGATCGAACAGGGTGTGCGGCAAGGTATCCATATCATAATTGAAATAGGAGGTAAGGGAGCCGTGTGGATCGGTGTCGATCAGCAGCACCCGCTTGTTGCGCTGCGCCAGCAAACCGGCGAGCGCCACGACTGTGGTGGTTTTACCGACCCCGCCTTTCTGATTTGCTACTGTCCAGACAATCACCGGTTAGCCCCGTCTTCTGTTGATGTACCGATTCGTATGCCACCGCCGGGCAGTTCATACTCCCGCAGCGCCTGGCTCTGCTCCGTGTTCAGCGGCCGTGACGGCAAGGCGGCTCTGGGTTGCCAGCGCTGTGCGGAAATGGCAATTTCAACCCGCCGGTTGAGTGCCCGCCCCCGCTCGCCCAGACGCTGCTCCCGGGGATGAAATTCGCCAAAGGCCTCCAGCGCCAGGCGCGGGGCGGCAATCCCCCGCTTCAGCAACCACTCCAGCACCACCCGTGCCCGCTCGGCAGAGAGCTGCCAGTTGGAAGCATAAAGCTCGTTGCTGACCGGCAGATTGTCGGCATAGCCCCGCACCCGAATAAAGTGGTCAACCGGTACCAGCACCGGCAGCAGGGTGCTCAGCACCGGCTCGCCGTTGCCCCCCAGCAAGGCGCTGCCGCTGGCGAACAACAGCTTGCCGTCAAAACTCAGGGTCAGCCAGTCGCCGTCGTTTTCCAGTTCGACCCGCCGTTGTTCGATCAGCGGTGCCAGCTGCAGCGCCAGCTCGGCTTGCAGCCGTTCCAGGCCGGTCGTTTGCAACGGCGCATCGGTGCCGATGGCGGCAGACTCGGCGTCAATCGTCGTGCCGTTCATCGCCGTCGTGGCGGGCAAGGCATCGCCACTCAGACGCACCAGCGCCTGCTGCATGCCATCCAGCATGGGTTGCTGCAGCTCGGTCTTGCCAGCATGAATGGCATACAGCACCACAAACAACGCAAACACCAGCGTCATGTAGTCCGCATAAGACACCAGCCAGCGATCCAGTCCGGCGCTGTCGGGCCCCGACACCAGAGAACGGCGCCTCATTGACGCTGCCCCTGATACTGGGCCAGTTGTCGACTGACCGACAGGCTGCCGTCGCCGCGAGCGATGGCCAGCAGGCCGATGGCGGTCAGCTCACGATAACGCAGTTCAAGCCGGTAGATGGCCCGCAGCCGGTTGGCCAGCGGTAACAGCAACAGGTTGGCTAGCCCCACGCCGTACAGGGTGGCCACAAAGGCCACCGCTATGCCTCGGCCCAGCTCCCCCGGATCATCCAGGTTCGACATCGCCTGAATCAGCCCCAGCACGGCACCAATAATGCCGATGGTCGGGCTGTAGCCGCCCATGGCTTCATACACCCGGGCTTCCAGCTCTTTCTGCTCTTCCAGCCGATCCAGTTCATTATCCAGCAGCCGTTCCAGCGCCGCCGGCTCGGTGCCGTCCACCAGCCATTGCAATCCCTGACGGGTAAAGCGGTCCAGTTCATGCGACTCGGTTTTGGACTCGAGGGCCAGAAAGCCGCCGTGCCGGGCTTCGTGCGACCAGTGCAGCAACCGCGAGGCCTGTTCATGAAAAGGCCAGGACTGGCGAGCGAACAGCACCTTCAGCGCCTTGAGTGCCGCCTTGCACTGGGGCCAGGGCGTTTGCAGCATCACCGCCCCCAGGGTCCCGCCACAGACGATCAGCAGGGCGGGGCCGTCCAGCAGCCCCCACAGGCTGCCCCCATGCCACCACTGGGCCAGGGTGATGCAAACCAGCGCCAACAGCAGCCCGGCCAATGCCATATCAGCCGCCGATCTCGTTATTGATGGCATCGCCGATCAGCGACAAGGGCAAGGATTCGGTGGCAATACCGGCCTTGGCCACCGCCTGGGGCATACCGTAGACCACGCAGCTTTCTTCGTCCTGGGCCCAGATGCTGGCCCCCTGCTCTTTCAGCAGCCGGGCGCCTTCGCGACCGTCTGCCCCCATGCCGGTCAGCACCACCGCCAGCACATTGCCGCCATAGGTTTTGGCGGCCGACGCGAAGGTGATGTCGACACAGGGCTTGTAATTGACCTTGTCATTGCCGTCGATCACACGCAACCGGGCGTTACCGGCGCGGCCTTCAAACAGCATCTGCTTGCCGCCGGGAGCCAGGTAGGCATGGCCCGGGCGCAATTGATCGCCGTCTTCTGCTTCCTTGACCCGGATCTGGCACAGACCGTCGAGTCGGGCGGCAAAGGCGCTGGTAAAGGTACCGGGCATATGCTGGATAAGCACGATGGGATGGGGAAAGTTGGCCGGGAGCCGGGTCAACACCTTCTGCAGGGCAACCGGGCCACCGGTGGAGGTGCCGATGGCCAGCAGTTGATAATGCTTGCCACTGCGACGAGGCAGGCTGCGGCGCTCGACAACCGGCTCGGCCACCACCGGAGTGGCAGCGGCAAAACCGCGGCCGGCAGGAGTGCTGGCCAGCGTAGGTCGAACCCGCGCCGCCGCACTGGCAGCCCCGATCGTCGAGGACCGAGACACAGGCGCAGCAACGGCGCGACGACGGGAAATGGCCTTGACCCTCTGCTGCAGCAGCAGAATCGCTTCTTCCTTGCTGCGGGCGATGTCTTCGAAACGCTTGGGCAGAAAGTCCATGGCGCCGGCGTCCAGCGCATCCAGCGTGGCCCGGGCACCGTCGTGGGTCAGCGAAGAAAACATCAGCACCGGCGTGGGCGTCGCCTTCATGATGGCGCGCACCGCAGAAATACCGTCCATCACCGGCATTTCGATGTCCATGGTGATCACGTCGGGGCGCAGCAAGCGGGCCTTTTCCACCGCCTCCTGGCCATTGGCGGCGGTATCCACCACGGTTAACAAGGGATCCCGATTCAGGATCTCGCTGACACGACGCCGAAAAAAACTGGAATCATCAACCACTAACACCCGTATAGCCATTATTATCCTCTCACTCCCTTTTATTATCAGGCGTAACGCCGGGCATAGGCTTTGATCAAACCGGCCAGATCCAGGATCAGCGCGATGCCGCCATCGCTGGTAATGGTGGCGCCGGCCATGCCGGGCGTACCGTGCAACAGCTGGTCGAGCGGCTTGATCACCACTTCTTCCTGGCCGATAAGGCCATCGACCACAAAACCGACCTGCTGGTTACCCACCACCACTATCACCACATGCCCCTGGGTTTTACGCGGCTGACGCTCACCCTTGAGCAGCCAGTCCTGCAGGTAGAACAGCGGAATGGCGTGATTGCGCACCACTATGGTCAGCTGGCCATCCACCGAGCTGGTGCGGGTCAGGTCGAGATGGAAGATTTCGTTGACGTTGGTCAACGGCAGCGCAAAGGTCTGCTTGCCCACCAGCACCATCAGGGTCGGCAGTATTGCCAGGGTCAGCGGCACCTTGATCTGCAGCCGGGTACCCTTGCCTTTCTCCGAGTCGATCACGATGGAGCCATTGACCGAGTTGATACCGGTCTTGACCACATCCATGCCCACGCCGCGGCCGGAGACGTCGGTAATTTCCTGCTTGGTGGAAAAACCGGGGGCGAAAATCAGGTTATAGGCCTCGCCGTCGCTCATGCGGGCGGCGCCATCCGCATCGAGAATGCCCCGCTTCATGGCGATGCCCTTGAGCTTTTCCGGATCCATACCGGCACCGTCATCTTCGATACCGAGCAGAATGTGATCCCCTTCCTGCGAAGCCGTCAGCCGAATAACGCCGGCTCGCGCTTTGCCGGCTGCTTCCCGCTCTGCCGGCATTTCGATGCCGTGATCACAGGAGTTACGCACCAGGTGAACCAGGGGATCGGCCAGCGCCTCAACCAGGTTTTTATCGAGGTCGGTGTCTTCCCCGACCATTTCCAGGTTGATTTCCTTGCCCATGTTGCGGGCCATATCACGCACCACACGCGGAAAGCGGCCGAAGACCTTCTTGATCGGCTGCATCCGGGTTTTCATCACGGCGCCCTGCAGATCACCGGTGACCGCATCCAGGTTGGCGACCGTCTTGGAAATGTCTTCATCGTCATGATTGGCATCGAGGCTGAGCAGGCGATTACGCACCAACACCAGCTCGCCCACCATGTTCATGATGTTATCGAGGATCCTGGTATCCACCCGTACCGAGGTATCCGGTGGCGCGTTATGATGCGCCGGCGCCTTGGCGGCGGCCTTGTCGGCGCTCGGCGCCGCAGGTGCAGATGCCGTCACGGCCGCCGGTGCTTGTTGAGCCGGGGCAGCCTGCGCCGGAGTACTAACGGCCTCCTCTGCCGCAATCGACGGACCCTTGCCGGCGCCATGCAACTGATCCAGCAGCGCCTCGAACTCGAGATCGTCTATCTCGTCACCACCGTCATCCGTGCTCTGGCTGGCCGATGGCGATGAGGCGGCAGAGGCGGGCACACCGCTGTGCTTGCCGGCGCCGTGCAACTGATCCAGCAGCGCTTCGAATTCATCGTCGCTGATGTCGTCGCCGTCACTGGCGGCACTATTGTCGGCCGAGGCGCCTGACGCCGGTTCGGATACGCTGTCGGCCGACGTATCGGGCGCAAGCTGGTCCAGCATCTGACGATAGTCGGCTTCGCCGAGGTCGGCGATGGTGGCATCAGCCGCCGCCGTGGCAACCGGAGCGACGTCCGCCTCATCTTCACTGGCCGGCCGGCAATAGCGCTTGAGTTCTTCCAGCAATTGCGGATCGGCGGGGGTCGGCTCCTGCCGGTTCTGGATTTCGGCAAACATGTTGTTCACCGTATCCAGCGCCCGCAGTATCACGTCCATCAGCTCGGAGGTAACGTGACGCTGGCCCGTGCGCAGAATATCGAACACGTTTTCGGCTTTGTGGCAGGTGTCCACCAGAGCAGTCAACGACAGAAAACCGGCACCACCCTTGACGGTATGAAAACCGCGAAAAATCGCATTCAGCAAGTCTTTATCGTCCGGCTGGCGCTCCAGTGTCACCAACTGCTCCGACAATTGCTCCAGAATTTCCGATGCTTCCACCAGAAAGTCCTGCAGAATATCCTCGTCTACCTCAAAGCCCATGCTCTCTCCTTAGAATCCCAGACTGGACAACAGATCGTCTACGCCGTCCTGATCCGAGACCACATCATTACGATGCTCTTTATTGATGATCGGACCTTCGGCTTCAATGGCCGAGACTGGTGCGTTCGCCGGCATCGGCTGAGCGTCTTCCATACCCGGTAAACGACCAAAGACCGACAGAATGGCCACCAGCTTGGCTTCCACTTCCTGCACCAGGTTGATCACCCGGCGAATCATCTGCCCGGTTAAATCCTGATAATCCTGCGCCATCAGGATTTCGGTCAGCAACTGCCTTAGCTGATTGGCATCCTGCTCGGAGCTCTGCAGAAAATCGTCGAGCTGATAGCACAGCTCCTTGAACCTGTTAAGATCCAATTGGCACTGCATTAACTCACGCCAGCCCGGCATTATCTGCTGGATACGATCGCCGAGTCGGTCGGCAATGGGCAGACTGGCTTCCACCGCATCCATGGTACGGTTGGCCGCCTTGTCGGTCATGTCGATGACGTAGCTCAACCGCTCCCTGGCATCGGGAATTTCATTTTCTGCCAGCTCGGGCAGACGTGGATCGTTGCGAAACTCCTGCAACGCATCATGCAGCTGCCGGGTCAGTTGTCCGACCTGTTCGACCAGGTCTTTCGCCTGCGGCATGCAGACATCGGTAAGATAACGGTCGGCGCCGTCCTGATCCCCCCGCTCCAGCATGGCTACCAGTATGCGAGCCTGCTCCAGACTGATGGTTCCTTTCTGTAATGCCATTGCTCTGCCTTTTTATCCGATTCGCTCGAAAACCTTCTCGAGTTTTTCCTTGAGAGTGCCGGCGGTAAAAGGCTTGACCACGTAGCCGTTCACGCCGGCCTGAGCGGCGGTGATAATCTGCTCGCGCTTGGCTTCCGCCGTGACCATCAATACCGGCAGATGCTTGAGCTTGTCGTCGGCTCGAATGGCGCGTAACAAGTCGATACCCTGCATGCCGGGCATGTTCCAGTCGGTGACCACAAAATCGAAGCCGCCTCCCTTGAGCATGGGCAAGGCGGTGGTGCCGTCGTCGGCCTCGTGAGTATTATTGAATCCGAGATCCCGCAGCAGGTTTTTAATAATCCTGCGCATGGTGGAAAAATCATCCACGATGAGGATTTTCATGTTCTTGTCCAAGCATTTCCTCCTATCAGCCGAGTCTGCGGCCGCTGATCACGACAAGTATCTTAACTATATCGACCCGGTATACCTTAACTTAAATCGTATATTGCGCTATTGGCACACTAAAATATGCCAAATCCTTGATTTCGATTGTTTAATAAACACAACACTGTCAGTTATAAGCCTTAAGCTGAAAGCTGAAAGCTGAAAGCTGAAAGCTCACAAGCACCACACCGATTCTCCAACTGCAACAGTCTGACTTACCGCTTATGGCTTATGGCTTTATTTCACTCTTTCCATTCTTTCAGCCTGGCGCGCAAACGGTGCATGGCCTGGCTGTGGATCTGGCTGATTCGGGATTCGCTCACTTCGAGTATCTGACCTATCTCTTTCAGGTTCAGCTCCTCGTCGTAATATAAAGACAGCACCAGGGCCTCGCGCTCGGGCAGTGTCTTGATATGGCGCGACAGGGCGCCGAGAAAACGTTGTCTGGCCATGTCTTCAAACGGACTGGCCACATGAGAGCTTTCCTCCGCATGATGGTCGACACCGGTTTCAAATTCGTCCATTTCCAGGATTTTGCCGTTGCTGGTATCGCGCAGCATGGCGTAATAGCTGTCCAGGCTCACGCCCAGCTCTTCGGCCACTTCCCGGTCGTTGGCATTGCGTCCTTCCCGACGCTGTACCGCGGCCACGGCATCGGCTATCTGCCGGCTGTGTTTGTGTACCGAGCGCGGCACCCAGTCACCACGGCGAATTTCATCCAGCATGGCGCCGCGAATGCGAATGCCGGCAAAGGTCTCGAAGCTGGCGCCCTTGCCGGCATCGAAGTTGCGGGCGGCTTCCAGCAACCCGACCATGCCCGACTGGATGAGATCGTCCAGCAGCACGCTGTCCGGCAATCGCGCCAGCAGGTGATGGGCGATGCGACGCACCAGTCCCGCATGACGCTCTACCAGCTGGTTACCCTGCTGTCTGGCATAGACCAGCGCCTTATTCCCCCCGAACATCTAACTCGACCGCCGGAGGGTTCAACAATTTTTCGATAAAGAACTGCAGGTGGCCACCGGCCCGCTGGGGTGCCGGCCAGCTCAGTGCCTTGCCGGCCAGCTGCTTGATCGCCATGGCCGATGGTGAGGTGGGATATTGATTGACCACCAGGGTCTGACGACGTACCGCCAGCCGCAGATTGCCGTCGAACGGCACACAGGCCACCAGTTCCAGCGCCGCATCCAGAAAGCGATCGGTCACCCGGGTCAACTTGGTAAACAGTTCCTGACCTTCGCGCTGGCTGCGCACCATGTTGGCCACGATTTTGAAACGGAACACGCCGTAATCCCGGGACAAAATCTTGATCAGGGCGTAGGCATCGGTGATCGAGGTGGGTTCGTCGCACACCACCACTATCACCTCTTGCGCGGCGCGGGAGAAACTGAGCACCATGTCGGAGATACCGGCGGCGGTATCCACCAGCAGAATATCAATCGGGGTCTGCATTTCGCTGAAGGCGCGGATCAGGCTCACGTGCTCCAGCGGCGACAATTCGGTCATCGACTGGTTGCCGGACGTGGCCGGTATGATCTTGACGCCCTGCGGCCCTTCCACCAGCACCTCGTCCAGGGTGCACTCCCCGCGCAACACGTGGGACAGATTGCGCGTGACTCGGATGCCCAGCAAGACATCGACGTTGGCCAGCCCCAGATCCGCATCCAGCACCATGACTCTCTTGCCCTGCGCCGCCATGGCCGACGCCATGTTGAGGGTAATGTTGGTTTTGCCCACACCGCCCTTGCCGCCGGTCACCGAAATAACCTGTACTCTGCTTGTTTTTTGCATAAGCCGCAGTCCACTCGCCTGGTCCTGAAACCAATTATTCATAAAAACGCGCATCCTCTTCGTCGAACTCGGAGGACTCCCAGTAGTGAGGCTCTTCCCGACGTTGCTCCATGGTTCCCAATGCCTGCCTGACCAGCTCCAGGCCGTCCGCCAGGCGCAAATCTTCCGGCACCCGCTGCCCGTCGGTGATATAGCTGATGGGCAGACTGTTCTGAATACTGATATCCAGTACGTCACCCAGTGACAGACTTTCGTCCAGCTTGGTCAGAATGCAGCCGGCCAGGGGAATGCGACGAAAATGATCCACCGCTTCCTGCAATACCCGGCGCTGGGCCGTGGCCGGCAGCACCAGATAGTTACGAATCTTGATTTGTTTATCGCCCACCAGGGTATCGAGCTGTTCGTTCAATCGCAGATCCCGCTGGCCCATACCGGCGGTGTCAATCAACACCAACCGCCGATGACGCAGCTGATAGAGTGCCTGAGCCAGTTCCTGATAGGTACGCGCCTGCTTGACCACCACGCCCATGATGCGACCGTAGGTCTGCAGTTGTTCATGCGCACCAATCCGGTAGTGGTCGGTGGTAATCAAGGCGATTTGGTCGGCGCCATAGCGGGACGCAAAGCGGGCGGCCAGCTTGGCGATGGTGGTGGTTTTACCGACCCCGGTGGGGCCCAGCAGGGCGACGGCGCCGCCCTGGCGCAGAATTTCGTCTTCACCGGTCATCAACTGCTGACACAGCGCGGTTTCAATCTGGCTCCAGGCTTCATGCGGTGCGGCCGTGTCGTGCACCATCATCGCCAGCTGGTCGGAAAAAACATCGCTGAATCCCAGGCCGTTCAGGTGTTTGATCAGCATGGCGCGGACCGGCTCGCGCCGTTCCACCTCCTGCCACATCAATCCCGACACCTGATGTTCGAGCAAGCGTCGAATACTGGCAATTTCCTGACGCATGGCATTCAACTCTTTGTCTTTGGCCCCTTCCCTGCGCTTGTGCTCGCGGCTGTCGTGCAACTGGGGCTGAGCCTGGGGCTCTTTCGTCCCCATTCGCGGCTCCTGACGCGGCGCTTTGCCCGCTTCCGGGGTCAGCGCCGGCTCCTTCCAGCTGGACTGCTCGGCCAGAGTCTGGGGAGAGGCTTCACTGCGCCCCCGCATCAACAGCGATTGCAGGGTTTCCGACTGCTGCTTTGCATCCAGCGGAGAAATAAATTGACGGGCCTGCGACGAAATTCTGACATTGTCATCCCGCAGCGGCCGCTGCACGGGGGTGACCGGCGTGTCGTCGTCGTCCACCGCCGCCACTATTTCGATACCGCCGGACACTTTTTTATTGGACATGATCACCGCGTCCGCGCCGAGCACGTCCTTCACCTCGGCCAGGGCGGCTCTCATGTCTTTGGCAAAAAATCGTTTTATCTTCATTTAAACTACCACCCTGCTACTGCTGGCCAACAGACGCCACGATGCGGATTTGACGGTCATCAGGTACTTCCTGATAGGACAAGACCCGCAGACTGGGAATCGTGTGTTTTACAAAGCGCGCCAAGGTGGTGCGCAACATGCCGGAGGTCAGCAAAATCGCCGCCTGCCCTTCCATTTCCTGATTGGCCGCCGCCTGCGCCAGCGATTGCTGCATGCGCTCGGCCAGGCCGGGCTCGATGCCGCTGCCCTGCGCACCGCCGGCCTGCAAAGAGTTCTGCAATATCTGTTCCAGTTCTGGCGCCAATGTGATGACCGGCAGCTCGCGCTCGGTGCCCGCTATCTCCTGCACCATGAAACGGCGCAGGGCAATACGACAGGCGGCGGTCAGCACTTCCGGATCCTGGCTCTTGGTGGAGTACTCGGTCAGGGTCTGCAGAATGGTGCGCATGTCACGAATGGTCACCCCTTCATGCAGCAGGCTCTGCAACACCTTGGTCACCAACGCCAGACTCATGGTGTTGGGTACCAGCCCTTCCACCAGCTTGGGCTGACTGCGACCGATTTGATCCACCAGGTTCTGCACTTCTTCATGGCCCAGCAAGACGGCGGCATGGTTGGTCAGCAGCTGACTGAGGTGCGTGGCCACCACGGTAGCGGCATCCACCACCGTGTAACCCAGGCTCTGGGCCTGTTCGATCTGGTCTTTGGTAATCCAGGTGGCCTCCAGATCGAAGGCGGGATCCCGGGTGTCGATCCCCTGCACCGGCCCGAAGACCTGCCCGGGGTTGATGGCCAGTTCACGATCCGGATAAATGTCGGCCGCGCCGGAGCTCACCCCCATCAGGGTGATCTGATACTGATTGGGGCCCAGTTCCAGGTTGTCGCGAATATGCACGGCGGGGATCAGAAAGCCCAGCTCCTGGGAGAGCTTCTTGCGCACCCCCTTGATGCGGCTCAGCAATTCGCCGCCCTGAGATTGATCGACCAGGCTTATCAGCCGGTACCCCACTTCCAGGCCTATGGTGTCGACCTGCGCCACGTCGTCCCAGCTCAGCTCCTTCACCTCGGTACTTGGCACCGTCGGCGACTGCTCCTGCTCTACCGCAAGCTGTGCATCACGAGCATTGCGTTTGATGGTCCACCAGGCCGCAAAGGCTGCCAGTCCCCCCAGCAGCAGAAAGGCGAAGTGAGGCATGCCCGGCACCAGACCCATGGTGATCAGAATGCCGGCGGCAATGGCCAGCGACTTGGGGTTGTCGAACAGTTGCCCCAGCATCGCCTGGCCCATGTCTTCACGGGTATTCTGGCGCGTCACGATAATGGCGGCGGCAATCGACAGCAGCAGCGAGGGAATCTGCGCCACCAGACCGTCACCTATGGTCAGCAGGGTATAGATTTCGGCCGCTTCGCCGAACGGCAGCCCGTGCTGGGCCATGCCGATGATGAAACCACCGATGATATTGATAAACAGGATCATGATGCCGGCGATGGCATCGCCCTTGACGAACTTGGAGGCACCGTCCATGGAGCCGTAGAAGTCGGCTTCACGGGTCACTTCGTCCCGGCGCAGCCGTGCCTCGTCCTGATTGATCAGGCCCGCATTCAAATCCGCATCGATGGCCATCTGCTTGCCGGGCATGGCGTCCAGGGTAAAACGGGCACTCACTTCCGAGATACGGCCGGCCCCCTTGGTGACCACCGCGAAGTTGATGATCATCAGGATCAGAAACACGATAAGACCGACCGCATAGTTGCCGCCGATCACCACGGAGCCGAAGGCCTCAATCACGTTACCGGCCGCATTGCCGCCCTCGTGCCCTTCCAGCAGTACCACCCGGGTCGAGGCCACGTTCAGCGCCAGCCGCAACAGGGTGGCGACCAGCAGCACGGTAGGAAAGGCGGCAAAGTCCAGCGGCCGCTGGCTGTATACCGCCACCAGCAGGATCACCAATGCCAGGGAAATATTGAACGAGAACAGCACATCCAGCAGCAGGGCGGGAATGGGCAGCACCACCATGCCCAGTGCCGCCAGCACCAGCAGCGGGGTGCCCAGTCCTTTACTGAACCAGGAGGACCAGGGTCCGATTTGTGAAAGCGTGTCCTTGAATGCCATTGCCACTGCTGTGTAGACGAGAATTGATGCGGCTTAATATGCAATAAGCAGGCCATTTTCAGCTGTAAGCTTTAAGCGTTCAGCTATAAGCAGCCCTCCCCTTGCGTTGCACTCCGCAGTCATGCTGTCAAAACCGAGGTTAAGGGGAGGGAGCAAAACGGCGCTTGGATTTGGAATTTTCGCCGAACGGCTCCTCCCCCTTGGCAGCGGGACCACTGGCATAACGGCGGATTTGCGCCAGGGGGAGGCTGGGAGGGGGTGTCACTTCGACAGCGGTACCGAGCCTGCGGAATATGTGAATATTCTGCAGCAACCCCTCCCCAGCCCTCCCCTTGCGTTGCACTCCGCCGTCATTCTGTCAAATCCGAGGTCAAGGGGAGGGAGCAAAACAACGCCGTGCGGCTTTTAGCTCACGGCTTATAGCTAGCTCAGGCCTTATATTCGTCCGGTATCGGCAGGTCTTCCTTCAGCGGTACCGGGCGGTTGCCCTGCCCCTTGCGCCAGGCGTTCAGCTGGAATACATAGGCCAGCACCTGGGCCACGGCCACGAAGAGGCCGTCGGGAATTTCCCGGTCAAGCTTGGTGGAGTGATACACGGCTCGCGCCAGCGCCGGAGACGAAATCACCGGTACCTCGTATTCCCGGGCAATTTCCCGAATCTTGAGCGCAATCTCATCCAGCCCCTTGGCCACCACCATGGGGGCGGCGCCGGGCTTGTCCTTGTCATAACGCAAGGCCACCGAGTAATGGGTCGGGTTGACCACCACCACGTCGGCGGTGGGCACTTCACCCATCATGCGGCGGTTGGCCATTTCCTGCTGCAAACGACGAATACGGCCTTTGACCTCGGGCTTGCCCTCGGTGTTCTTGTATTCGTCCTTGATTTCCTGCAGCGTCATCTTCAGCTGACGGGTGTGATTCCAGATCTGAAACGGCACATCGATGGCCACGATGGGCAGCAGGGCCATGCACAGCAACAGGCCCATGTTCAGCAACAACTCCACCGAGCCGACCATGGCGGCGGGCAGGGTTTCGTCGCTCAAACGCAGAATATTGTCAAACTGGCCCCACAACAGCCAGATGGCCAGGGTGGCGATAAACACCACCTTGGCGATGGACTTGAGCAGCTCCACCAGCGCCTGCACGCCGAACATTCGCTTGAAGCCCTTCATCGGGCTCATGCGATCCAGCTTGGGCAGCATCGCCTGGCTGCTGAAGTTAACGCCGCCGAGCAGGCTGTTGCCCACCAGCGCCGCCACTAGCACGATGGCAAAGAAGCCGAACAGGGGCCACATCAGCCCCAGCAGCGAGTCGCGCAGCGCCGGCATCATGGCCTCGGGGTCGAACAAGGCGGCCCGGTCGACCTGAAAATTACGTTCAAACAACCGCGCCATGGCCAGGCCCAGCGAGTCGCCGACCATCATCAGCCCCAGCGCCGCACTCAACAGTACGGCGGCGGTTCCCAGCTCTTTGGAACGGGGGATCTGGCCTTTTTCTCGTGCCTGGCGAAGGCGTTGTTCCGTAGGCTGTTCTGTTTTTTCCTGACCGTCCGACTCCGCCATTCAGCCTCCTTCACAGGTCAGTTGCAGGGTGTCACACATCACCGTTTGCAACCGTAGCCACTGGTTTTGAAAATGCCCCAGAAATCCGCCCAGAGTCAGCCACAGAATAAACAGGCCGCACACCATGCTGACCGCAAAGCCGACGCTGAAGATGTTCAGCTGGGGAGCGGCCCGGGTCAGCACCCCGAAAGTCAGGTTGATCAACAACATGGCGACGATGGCCGACAGCGACATGGCCACCGCCGCCTGAAACAGCAGGCTCAGCAGCCCGGCCAGATTTTCCCAGCTGGTCACCGACAGACCATTCATCGCCACCGGCAGGGTGTCAAAGCTCAGTACTATGGCTTCTATCATCACCAGATGACCGTTCAGCGCCAGAAACAGCAGGGTACCCAGCATCAGATACAGCTGGCCTACCACCGGAGTAGACTGACCGTTGAGCGGGTCGACCATGGAGGCGAAACCCAGACTGGTCTGCATGGCGATGATCTGACCGGCGGTGACGAAGGTCTGCAGCAAAAACTGGGACAGCAGGCCGATAACGGCGCCAATCAGCACCTGTTGGCCGGTGATCAGAAAGCCACCGACCGAGAACAGCGCCACCTCGGGCATGGGGGGCAGCACCGGCGCCACCGCCAGGGTGGTGGCAAGCGCCAGCAGCACCCGGTTGTAGGCCGGCGTCAGCTGGGCACCAAACATCACCATGGTCATCATCATGCCGGCGATGCGGCACAGGGGCCAGAGGTAAGCGGCCAGCCACATCAGGATCTGTTCGGTGCTGTAGTTCAAACTTCGTTTCTCGCCATTGTTGAAAAACGTGAAGAGTGAGGGGTAAGGGGTAAAAAGCACACGCTCGCCTCACGCCTCACGCCTCACGCCTCACGCCTCACAAAGATGTTACCCAACCACCTGCGGGATCTGGTAAATCATCTCGTAAAAGAAATCCATCAGCATATCAAAGCCCCAGTGGGCTCCCACCGCCAGGGCGCCCAGGGTCACCAGCAGACGCGGCAGAAAGCTCAGGGTCTGCTCGTTGATGGAGGTGGCCGCCTGAAACACCGCCACCACCAGACCGATGGCCAGACTCGGCAGAATCACCGCCGATACCAGCACCGTGACCAGCCAGAGCGCACTGCGAAAGATGTCGACGAAGGTTTCCGGGCTCACTATCCCGCTCCCAGGCCAAAGCTGTTGGCCAATGTACCCATGATCAGGTTCCAGCCGTCTACCAGCACGAACAGCATCAGCTTGAACGGCAGCGAAATCAGCATGGGCGACAGCATCATCATACCCATCGCCATCAGAATACTGGCCACCACCAAGTCGATCACCAGAAAGGGCAGAAACAGCATGAAGCCAATCTGAAAGGCGGTTTTCAGCTCGCTGGTCACGAAGGCCGGTATCAAGACCCGCAGCGGCACCTCGGCTTCACTGTCCACCTGGATGTCGGCGATGTTGAGAAAGGTGTCCAGATCCTTGACCCGGGTCTGGGCCAGCATGAAGTCACGTATCGGCAGCTCGGCCCGGGCCAGCGCTTCCCGGGAGTCGATCTCTTCCGCCAGATAGGGCTGCAGCGCATTCGCATTCACCCGATCCAGCACCGGCGACATGATGAAAAAGGACAAAAACAGGCTGATGCCGATCAGCACCTGATTATTGGGGCTTTGCTGCAGCCCCAGAGCCTGGCGCAGAATCGACAGCACTATGATGATGCGGGTGAACGAGGTCATCATGATGACCATGGCCGGCAGAAAAGACAGCGCCGTCATCAGCGCCAGCACCTGCAGGGTCAGGCTGTATTCCTGGCTGCCGTCGGTGTTGGTGGTGACCGTCACCGCCGACATGCCCTGCTGGGCCATGGCCGGCCCGGCCAGCAGCAACATCGGTAATAACAGGGGCAGATAGCGACTAAGACGACTCATGGCCGCCCCTTTCCGTCCGCCTCGCCCTCTGTTTCGACAACAGAGACGTCGCCTGCTCCGGCGCCAGCGGTTGCTCCAGCCTGCCCAGACCCGAGATCTGCTGGGCGGTAACGCCGAGCAGCCACTGCTCTTCACCCACCTGCACCACCAGCAAACGCTCGCGTTGGCCCAGCGCCAGCGAGGCTACTATGTTGAGCTGACGGCTACCACCCAGCAGCGAGGCGCCCCGCAGGCGGCGCAGCAGCCAGCCCAGTACCAGGATCAGCCCGATGACCAGCATCGATGACAGGGCCCACGAGTCCCAGCGAACGTCCGGCCCCTGGGCCAGCACCGAGGCCGGCAGCAGCAGTAATATCGATAACAGCCGCATTATTTAAGCTTTTTGATGCGTTCGGTCTGGCTGATCACATCGGTCAGCCGAATACCGAACTTGTCGTTCACCACCACCACTTCGCCATGGGCGATCAGGGTGCCGTTGACCATGACATCCAGCGGCTCGCCGGCCAGCCGGTCCAGCTCCACCACAGATCCCTGGTTCAGCTGCAGCAGGTTGCGAATGCTGATGCGGGTACGGCCCACTTCCATCGAAATGGTGACCGGAATATCCAGAATGGCGTCAAGTTTTCGACGCTCGTCACCGGACAAGGGGCTTTCGGTCGGGTCATTGAAATCATTCAGCTCGGCCCGCTTGACCGAGTCCTGCTCTTTTGTTTCGCTCTGCGACGTCTGCTCGGCCATCGCCTCGCCCCAGACATCATCCAGCTCGTTCTGTTCATCACTCATGATGCATCCTCAATGGTTCTTTCCAGTTCTTCCAGCTCGGCTTCACCGTCAATACGCACGCCACGGCGGGTGACGTGACTCAGTTCGGTCTTGACCGTTTCCGGCTTCTTGATTTTCTCGCTGATCCGCACGGCCATTTTCTCGCCGGCCCGCCCCAGCTGACCACGGAAACTGGGCAAGTCTTCTACCGACACCAGCAAATGCTCGGGCATCTCCACCGGAATGATATCGCCGGCCTGCAGCTCCATGATATCGCGCAGGCTCAGCTCTTTTTCCAGCAGCTTTACCGACATATCCACCCCCACATCGAGAATTTCATCGCGCAACGCCTTGCCCCAGCGCAAATCGTTTTCACCCTTGTCGCTTTGCACGCCGGCATCCAGCAGCTCGCGAATAGGCTCCAGCATGCCGTAAGGCAGGGTTACGTGAAAATCACCGCCGCCGCCATCCAGCTCGATATGAAAGGAGCTGACCACCACCACCTCGGTGGGGCTGACGATATTGGCCATGGTGGGGTTCACTTCCGAGTCCAGGTACTCGAATTCCACGTCCATGACCGGCGCCCAGGCCTCTTTGTAATCCTCGAACACCAGCTTCAGCAGCAGCTGTATCACCCGGCGCTCGGTGGGGGTAAATTCACGGCCTTCGATTTTGGCATGACGGCCGTCACCACCGAAGAAATTGTCGACCAGAATAAACACCAGCCGCGCTTCCATGGTGACCAGACCTATGCCCTTGAGCGGGCGAAAACGCACCATGTTGAGACTGGTCGGCAAAAACAGCGAATGCACGTATTCGCCGAACTTGAGCATTTGCACCCCGTTGACCGACACTTCGGCGGTGCGGCGCATCATGTTGAACAGGCTGATACGCATATGCCGGGCAAAGCGCTCATTAACCATTTCCAGCGTCGGCATGCGCCCACGAACGATGCGATCCTGCGAAGAAAAATCAAACATGGCAACGCCATTACTGTCGTTGCTCTCCTCTTCCTTTACATCGTCCACCCCGTGTAGCAGGGCATCAATTTCATCCTGAGATAACAGATCGCTCACGACTCACCTATTGCATTACGATACCGGTAAAGAGCACTTTTTCTATCAGCGGTGCTCCCAGCTCTTCCGTCAACACCCTGTTCAATTCATTCAGCGCTTCCTGCCGTACCGCCTGCTTGCCATCGGCAGACAGGTAATTATCGGCACTCTGACGGCTCAACACCGTCAGCAGCACACTTTCCAGCAACGGCAGGTGCTGCTTGGCCCTGGTTTCATCGGCCAGTCCCCTTACCATCAATTGCAGCTCCACCTGCACCAGACGTTCCCGTCGCCCGGCCGGTACCGAGAAAATAAAGGGCCGGGGCAGGCCGACATACAGCGCCTGATTGTCGACCACCGGCTCCGCCTCGACATTCTGTGAAGCGGGCATCAGCCACCAGGCCGCACCGCCGCCGGCGACCACCAGCAGCAATACGATTACCCAGACGAGTTTACGTTTGTACCATGCCACCTTTGGCATGATCAGATCATCGGCCATGCTATCCCTTCATCCTTACGGCAAACGCGTAGTTTACCCATTTGAATCATGCAAAAAAATCAATTCTGCCGGCGTCATCGCTACGGTTCGACAATCGAGCCTCGCCCGCCAGAGACGTTTGAGGCTCATCACCGGCAAGGGAGCCGTAGCCACGCGGGCCATGACTGCGCCCCTCGCCTCCTTGTTGGGCATTCTGTTGCGACTGCTGCTGGCCATCTTGCTGCGCGGCCTGGTTGAACCCGCCCTGCTGACTGCCCGACTGGCTCTGGCCCTGGTTCTGGCTCAGGTTCAGCCCCTGCTGGCTCAGCATGTCTCTCAGCCGCGGCAAGGCCTGATCGAGCAGTTCCCGGGCCTGAGGATGACTGGCCAGAAACTGGACCTGCACCTCCCCCTGCTCCATTTTCACCTGAATTCGAAGACCGCCCAGGTTCGACGGATCAAGACGGATGTCCGCCTCCTGCAGATTCTGGCTCACCATCACCTGCACCTGTTGCGACAGCTGTTTTGCGCTTTGTTCCGGTGCACCCTGCTGCAGCGTGACCACCCGGTCCGCCAACACCGGGCGCTCGGCTGTTGAACCTGCCTGAATGCCGTCCCGGTTAACCACCGCCAGACCGGCATCCTGACCAACGGCGGCCTGATTCATCGCCGGCGCCCCGTCGCCACCAGACTGGCTCGACAACAGGGAGGCCGGCGCAGGTTCAGGCATGTTCGAGGCGGTGCTCACCGGCTTCGCCCGGCTTTCCTGTTCACCATCGCCCTCGGCGAGATCAACCGACGGCAAGGCGTTGCCGTTATCGTCGGTATTCATCGGCGAGCCGGCCCGCAAGTCGGGTTGCGACCAGCGGCGCCCATGCTCTATTTGCGCCAGCCATTCGGGGGGGCGAGCCGAGGTGGCCTCTTGTTGCCGCACCGCCACGGCATCTTTATTTGCCAGCGAGTCCGCCGCCTGAGAGTTTGCAATCTGAGAGTTTGCCGTGTCTCTGCGCGTATCAGGCGGGGGGACCTCCACGGTTATCTTTGGCCGACTTGCCGCAGGCACTGTTTCGCTCTGCCGGCTTGACTCGCTCCGCGAGGCGGCTGACGCCGCCGTCGCCTCGGCGGTGGTGCGCTCGGCCTGCTTCTGTACCGCACGGCCTTCGACTTCATCACGCGCAACAACGTCGGGATTCTCGACCGCTTGAGGAGCAGGAGCTACCGGCTCCCGCGCACCTGTAACCGGTGCTGCTGCCTGGCCTGAAGCCCCTTCGAAGACGGCAGGGCCAGACTTGGGGATCTGCTCTGGCGAACGTGCGTCCAGCGCTTGCCGGTCGGCTTTCGTCGCCGTTGCCGGTGGCAATTGACTGCCGCTTTCCTGCCGGGAAGACGAGGCTTGCTCTGTTGTGGTTGTCGAACGACCCGCGTCGGTTAACGACTCGACGCCAGACCGACGCCGGCTGTCGGTGGCGTCAATCAAAGCCCCCTTCGCCGCGTCACTGCCTTCGGCTTCAGCTTCGTTTCCTGTCTCTGCTTTCGCAGCCGGTGCGGTATCGATATCGGAAAGCAGCGCCGCACCGGCAGTGGTTTTCGCCGATGTCGGCATCGATGCCGGGCGTACCGGTGCGTCACCGGCAGTGTCGTCGGTGGAACGCTCACCGGCCGGAGCGGGCTCGGCTGCCATATTGCTCGGCGCCGAGATCGGCGTCGTCGATATGGTTGCCGATAAAGAGGAAAGCGAGGGGGCAGGCTCGGAGGTGTTCTCCGGCTTCGCGTCGCGATTATCCGCCGTCTCATCCTGCGATGAAGAGGTTGCAGCCGACGTGACACCTTCATCCTGCACATCGGCTTCTAAAGCGGCGATATCAACGTCATCCGGCAGCGCTTCGGCTGCCGGCTGCCGAGGGTTGGCCGTCGCCGGTGTGGCATTTTTTCCGGAGTCGGTCTGCTGCATCAGCACATCGGCAAACCGGCCGGACTTCCCGCTGTTATCACCCTCGGTGACGCCAGCGCCCGTTTCCGTGCCGGCCTGAACCCGCATAGACATGATGTTCATGGTCATGATGAAGTGATCCCCGTAAATCCTGCGGCTGTGCCGTCTGTCATCGAATCGACGCCATAGCTTATGCAAATAACACACCAGTTACGCAAAGATCACAGCGGCAAGTGCAAGATGCTCGGCAAACAAACACTAAAGACTTTTTTTGTGAAACCGGTAGATGGCCAGGTTATCGAGCATTTTTTGCTCCTGACGGGCGCTTTCCAGCCGCTGTCGCTCGGCATCCCGCTCCATCAGCTTGTCGATCGCCTGCTTGCGGGTGCGTACCGCCATCCAGGCGCTACGACTTTGCTCCAGCTGTTGCCTGGCCTGCTGCAAGCCCTGCTGTTGCTGTTGCTGAGACAATTCCAGCTTGTCGATAAAGCCCTGAAAGTGACCGAACTGGTGGGCGCTGAGGCCTTGTTGGCCGCGGTTTTGAAATTCCTGACTGTAATGACGTTGATACTGGCTCAGGGTCTGCTGCTGTTGTTCCAGCTGTTGCAACTGCAACTGGGCGGCGCCCAGCTCGGCCGCCGCCTTGCGTTCCTGACCATCGAGCTGATCCAGCAACAACCGTAATGCCCGACTCATCAACCGGCTCTCAACAGCGGTTTGCTGATGGTTTCAAGATCGGTCAGGCACATGGGAAACTCCACCACGTCTTTCATGCTCTGGGTCAAAAAGTGATCCAGCCGGGGGCGGACATGAATCGCCATGTCCAGCCGGGGATCCGCGCCGGACTGATAGGCGCCGAGGTTGATCAAGTCGTGATTCTGCTGATAGAGGGCATAGGCCTGCTTGACCGCACGCGCCTGCTGCTGATGGGCATCGGTGGTCACCGCCGTCATCACCCGGCTGATCGACTTTTCGATATCGATGGCCGGATAATGGCCGCTGTCGGCCAATTGACGCGACAGCACTATGTGACCATCGAGAATGGCCCGGGCCGCATCGGCAATGGGATCCTGCAGGTCATCCCCTTCGGTCAGTACGGTGAAGAAGGCGGTGATGCTGCCCTGGCCTTCGGCACCGTTACCCGCTCGCTCCACCAGCGCCGGCAGGCGGGCAAACACCGAGGGCGGATAGCCCTTGCTGGCCGGGGGCTCGCCAACCGCCAGCGCAATTTCCCGCTGAGCCTGGGCATAGCGGGTCAGGGAGTCCATCAGCAGCAGCACATTGAGCCCCTGATCGCGAAAGTATTCCGCCAGCGTCAACGCCGTTTCACAGCCCTTGAGTCGCATCAGCGGCGAGGCATCGGCCGGGGCCGCCACCACCACGGATCGGGCGCGGCCTTCTTCGCCGAGAATCACATCGATGAACTCTTTGACCTCCCGGCCCCGTTCACCAATCAGGCCCACTATCACCACATCGGCCTTGGCGCCGCGGGTCATCATGCCCAGCAGCACACTCTTGCCGACGCCTGAGCCGGCAAACAGCCCCATGCGCTGACCCCGCCCCACGGTCAGCAGGGCATTGATAGCCCGCACGCCCACGTCCATCGGCGCTTCGATGGGTTTGCGCGCCATCGGGTTAAGCCGCTGGGCGGTAAAATCGGCGGTATTGCTGGTGACGATGGGCCCCAGACCGTCCAGCGGCTGGCCGATGCCGTCGATCACCCGTCCCAGCAGCTCCATGCCCACCGGCACCCCGGCCCCCTGCCCTACCGGCGTGACGCGGGCGCCGGGAATCACGCCCTTGAGCGATTCACTGGGCATCAGAAACAGTCGATCGTCGGCAAAACCGACCACTTCGGCGTCCATTTCACCAAACATCGTCTGAATCTTGCACTGACTGCCGACGGCGGCGGTACAGCCCACCGCCTCCAGCGTAAGGCCAACCACCCGGGTCAGCTTGCCGCTGGCCGCCATGGCCGGCATCAAGCCCCTGGCCTGATAAGCCGCCAGCCGCTCAGGGAGTGTCATGGAAACGATTCCAGTTGGCCTTGATGAAGTTGGCCATCAGCTCGTCGATACGCAGTGCCAGACTCACATCCAGCTCGGATAACGCGGTTTTTACCCGCACATCGCCCCGGACCAGATCCGGCTCGCTCACCAGTTCCCACCGTCGCTGACGGCGGCTTTTTTCGTCGAAATGCTGCTCGATAATGGCCATATCGTCCGGGTGCAGAAACAGGGTCACGTCTCCCTCATGCCCGGGCAAGGCCGCCACCGCTTCACGTACCGTGGCCAGCAACAACTGCGGCGAGGTAGTGGCTTCGGTCTTGAGCAGGTTGCGGGCCAGCTCCTGCGCCAGGGTGACCAGACTTTGCTCTACCACCTGATCTATCTGCGCCAGCGGTGCCTGCAACTGTTCAAGCAGCTGCTGCCACTGCTGCTGCTGCTGTTCTATTTGCTGCTGCCCTTCGGCCAGCCCCTGTTCCAGCCCCTGCTTGAGACCGGCCTCGTGGCCCTGTTGCAGCCCGGTGAGGCGACCCTCTTCCTGCCCGGCGACCAGACCTTCCTGCTTGCCCTGTTCAAAGCCTTCTTCGTAGGCGGCCTGACGAATGGCCTCCAGCGCCTCGGCGGTCAGCGGCTCGGGCTCGGGTTCCGCTATCGGCTCGGGCTCGGCCACCTCGGCCCGGCGCTTGATATTCAGCGCCTGCTGTTCTCTTGGCTCGGCCCGAGGCTGTGTCATCTCTGGCCAGGGCCAGTGCTCGGCGTCCGTCATTTTATCGCGGGGGATGCGATCATACTCGGAGGAATAAGGATGACGACTCATACGAAGTCATCTCCGCCACCCTTGGCCAGCATCAATTCCCCGCTGTCGGCCAGACGGCGGGCAATGGCCAGAATTTCTTTCTGGGCGACCTCGACATCGCTCACCCGTACCGGGCCCATGGCGTCCAGATCGTCCTGCAGCATTTCGGCGGCCCGCTTGGACATGTTGCCCAGGAACTTGTCCTTGAGCTGATCGTCCGCCCCTTTCAATGCCCGCTGCAGCAGCTCGCCGTTCACCTCGCGCAGCAACATCTGTATGCCGCGGTCATCCACATCAATCAGATTTTCGAACACGAACATCAGATCCTGGATCTTCATGCTCATCTCTTCATCCTGATCACGAATAGAGTCCATCAGGGTGCCTTCGATAGAAGTATCCAGATAGTTCATGATATTGGCGGCGGCCTTGAGGCCCCCCATCTTGGCGGCCTTGGCGCCACTCTGACCGGCAAACTGTTTTTCCATGATGTCGTTCAGCTCTTGCAACGCCGCCGGTTGCACCTCTTCCAGCTCGGCGATGCGCATCACCAAATCCAGCCGGACCGGCTCGGCAAACTGCTGCAGAATTTCGGCGGCCTGCTCCGGCTCGAGGTAAGACAACACTATGGTCTGAATTTGCGGGTGTTCGTTATGAATGATGCTGGCTACCTGGCGCGCATCCATCCATTTCAACGAGTCCAGCCCGCGCGAGCCGGCACCGACCGAAATCTGCTCCACCAGGCGTCCGGCCTTGTCTTCACCCAGCGCCGAGACCAGGGCGTTGCGCACGAAGTCCTGACTGCCCACGCCGATTTTGGTGAAGCGCTGAATATCCTCGATAAAGAGCCGATGCACCGCCCCCACCCGCTCGGGACCAAAGTCGCCAACCGAGGCCATTTTCATGCCCAGACGCTGTACCTGCTTGGGATCGAGATGGCGAAATATCTGCGCCGCGTCTTCTTCCCGCAGGCTCAGCATCAAGAGCGCGGCTTTTTCGGTGCCGGTCATCTTGGTGAGCAGTTGCCGCTGCTCATCGGTAATCATCAGTTGCTGCGTATCAGTCATCGGCTTTCACCCAATTTCTCACTACCTGTGCCGCCAGATCCGGCTCGTTGGCCACCAGGGCCCGAATGGCCGACAGCACATCTTCGTCCTTGTTCAGATCGGGCAGTTGCAAACGGCCCTCGCGAATACCAAACATGCCGTCATCCTGCTCGGCCTGCTGCGCCAGCAGCGCCAGATCATCATTGCCCAGCAGCGCATTCTGGCCGTCCAGATCCACCTCTTCCGGCATCTTTTCATCGCTGCCCAGCAGACGCCTGACCATGGGGCGCACCAGGGTCAGCAACAGCACAATCAGCACAATCACCGCACCGAGAATACGCATGAGGTGCAGGAACCAGGTTTTTTCGTAGAAAGGCACACCGGCAATATCGTCAAGCTGGGGCCGGTTGAATGCCACCGACACCACCTCTATGGCATCACCTCGGCTCACGTCGAAGCCCAGGCCGCCACGCAGCAGCCGATCGATACGGGTCAGCTCTTCCGGCGTGAGTGCGACCCGCTCTGTAGTGCCATCCTCATTGGTAATGGCCTTGTGATCCACCGCCACCGATACCGTTAACCGGCGCACATCACCGGTGGCGCTCTGGGTGTGACTGATAGTGGTGTCCAGCTCGAAGTTGCGGGTCGCCTCGCGCCGGGAACGTTCGTTGCTTCGTTTTTCCTGAGCCTGCCCGGCCTGTTCGGGAATATCCGACTCGGCCGGCGGCTGATTGGTCAAGGCGCCCGGAATGCCAATGGCCCCCATGCCGGACGTATTGTCTTCCATCACCATTTCCGAGCGTACCGCCGGCAACTCGGGATTGAACGACTTGACGGTCTGTTCTTTGCGGGTGAAGTCGAGCCGCACATCCACTTCTGCGGTGTAATTGCCCAGCCCCAACACCGGACTCAGAATGGCGTCAATTTTCTGGCGATACTCCGCTTCCTGCTTTTGCTGCAGTTCAAATTCGCGACGGGTGCGGGCCGACAAGGGGTCTTGCGAGCCGGAGTTGAGCAGGCGACCGTTTTGATCGGTGACCGTGACCCGGTCCGGCGTCATGTCCGATACCGCCGAGGCCACCGTATCCACGATGGCATCCACTTCTTCCTGACGCAGGGTGCCACCCCGACGCAGGTTCAGCACCACGGTGGCGCTGGGCTGGCGCTTGTCGCGTACAAAGACGTTTTCACGGGGAATGGCCAGCAGCACCTGGGCCTGGGCCACGCTGTTGTATTGTTCGATGACCCGCGCCAGCTGCCGTTCACGACTCAGGTTGAGCCGCTCCCGCTCCAGGCGTTGGCTGATGCCGAAACCGGGGTCGGACAGCAGAATGGAATCCCCCTGGGGCGGGCTTTGATCCAGGCCGGAGCGACGCAGGTTAAGCTGAATATCGGCAAATTTATCGGCCCGCACCAGCACGGTATTGCCGTCTATGGTGTATTCGACCTTCTGGGCATCGAGAAAGTCGAGGGTTTCAATCAATTCCTGATTGCTGTATACGCCCAGCGGGCGCATCTGGGGTTCTTTGCCCCACAGCAGAATAAACACCGCCAACGCCAGACAGATAGCCAGCGCCAGCACAATAATGACCTGGCGCAGAATGTCGGTGTTGCCCAGCAAGGCGAACGGCGTGCTTTTTTGCTCCTGGGCTTCCAGTGAGTTGTCCTCGCTGGTGGCAAGGGCAGATTTGTCGGTATTCACCAACGGATTATCGGCCACCAATCAAGTCCTCATACCGGCATGTTCATGATGGTTTTATAGGCCTCAACCACCTTGTTGCGCACCTGCACGGTGGCATCGAAAGCGATGCTCGACTTTTGCGACGAGATCATCACCTGCTCCAGGCTGACCGACTCGTCGCCCAGCTCGAAGCGGTTGCGCAAATCGCCGGTGCTTTGCTGCAGACCATTGACGTTGTTGACCGCCTGGGTCAGCAGGGCAGAAAAGTCCTGTTGCGGGGCTACGCTATTGGGTGGCGTCAGCGGTTGCAGTTCGCCCTTGATGGCCTGCATGTCTGTTAATAGTCCGGCTGCGCTAATGTCCATCCCAGTCATCCTCAGTCAAATAAATAGCGTGAAGATCATAATGCAAACGGCGGGCCAGTCTATCTTTATCTGCTCGCCGGCTTCTATTTGAACATGTGGGGTCCAATTTATTGGACCGCCTGAGCCAGGGCGTAGCTTGTATCTGCTCATTCAGGGTTCAATTCACACCGGCACGCTAATCCCGGCATCGCGCATGCGCGCCAGCTTATAGCGCAGGGTGCGAGGGCTGATACCCAGTTTTTCCGCCACCTGCTGACGGCTGCCGGCACAGGTTTGCAAGGCCTGCAGAATAAGCTGGTGTTCCTGAGTAGCCAGCTCCTTGCCCAGGTCACTGTCCGGCTCACCACGCCCGGAGGCGGTTGGTGCGGCAGGGAGTGCGACGGATGAGGCGGCGTCCAGCAGAATATCCGCCGCGTCAATCACCTCGCCGTGCGCCAGTATCAGCGCTCGCTGTATCACGTTACCCAGCTCGCGCACGTTGCCGGGCCAGTGCCAGGCCTGCAGTCGCGCTTTGGCCTGGTCACTCAACACCAAAGCGCCCCGCCCCAACTCACGCGCATGGCGCTGCAGCAGATATTCCGCCAGCGGAATAATGTCGCCGGGCCGCTCGGCCAGCGCCGGCCAGTGCAACGGAAACACGTTAAGCCGGTAGTACAAGTCTTCCCGAAAACGGCCTTCTGCCACCGCCTGGCGCAGATCCCGGTTGCTGGTGGCCAGCACCCGCACATCAAGCCGAATGGTCTTGCGCCCGCCCAGGCGCTCCACTTCCCGCTCTTGCAACACCCGCAGCAACTTGGCCTGCAGGTTGAGATCCATTTCGGTAATTTCGTCCAGCAGCAGGGTGCCGCCGTTGGCCTGCTCAAACTTGCCGGGGCTGGCCTGCACCGCCCCGGTAAAGGCCCCCTTTTCATAACCGAACAGGGTGGCTTCCAGCATGTTCTCGGGAATGGCGGCACAGTTAATGGCCACAAAGGCGCCCTCGGCCCGCTCGGAGCGACGATGAATAAAACGCGCCAGCACCTCTTTGCCGGTGCCGCTGGGGCCACTGATCATCACGCTGGCGCCCGACTCCGCCACCCGGGTGGCCAGTTGCAGCAACTGTATGCTGCCCGCATCCCCCACCACGGGATCGCCGCCGTCTGCCGCTTCTTGCGACGTATGGCTCGACCTGTGTTGCGACACATACCGCGACACCACCGCCAGCAGCGCATCGGGGGTAAACGGCTTGGCCAGATAATCCACCGCACCGGCACGCATGGCGGCCACCGCCCCCGCAACCTGGGCATAAGCGGTGATCACCAGCACCGGCAGGCCGGGAATGCGACGATTAATCCAGCCGAGCAACCCCAGGCCGTCCATGCCGGCCATCTGCACATCGGTGATCACCAGCCGCGCCGCCCGCTCTTGCAGCCCATCACGTTGAAACCACAGTATGGCCGCCTCGGCACTGTTGACCGCGGCGCAGGAAAACCCCGCCAGCAGCAGGGTATCCTGCAGCGCCTGCTGCAAACCCGAATCGTCTTCGACGATAAGAAGATCAACCACATCGGGCTGGTCATCATGTGTCATGAAGATGCCTCCTTAATCTGTAAGGGGTAAATCGTGAGGGGTCAGGGTGAAACGGAAAACAAGGAACACACCGCGTCTGCCAATTCGGTGTTACCCCTTGCCCTTCCCCCTTCATTTTTTAGGCAGCCACAGGCTGAAACGGCTGCCCTGCCCCGGCGACGACTGCACCGTGACCCGGCCCTGATGGGCGCTCATCACCGCCATGACCGCCGCCAGCCCCAGGCCGGTGCCCTGGCTGCGGGTGGTAAAAAACGGGGTGAAAATCCGATTAAGCAGGCCGGCGCTCATGCCCTTGCCATTATCCTGCACCCGTATTTCGACTTCATTATTCGCTGCCGCCATTACCGCCAGCGCGATTCGGGTCGCTCCGGCTTCTGTCGCATTCTCCAGCAGGTTCAGGATGATACCCTTGAGGGCGTGCGCATTGCCGAGCACCCGCGCCGGCTGTGCCGGAGCAAGGTCCAGGGTAGCCCCTTCGGCCGCCAGCAAAGACATGACAGCCTCGGCACATTCGCCGAGCAGCGCGTTCAGCTCCAGCTCTTCGGCGATGGAGCTCTGCTCGGGCCGGGCAAACAGCAGAATGTCGCTTATTTGACGCTCTATGTCGTTCAGCCGCGCCATCAGCCGCTGCTGAAACTGCGTCCGTTGCGCGTCGTTCAGGCTGTCCGCAGACAAGTTGGCGCCATATAACATGGCGGCAGACAGGGGGGTGCGAATCTGGTGGGCAAGCGTCGCCGCCATTTGCCCCAGCGCCGCCAACCGCCGGGCGTGGCTTTGCTGCTCAACCCAGGTTCGGGTGGGCGTCATGTCGGTCAATTGGATCAGCTGGCCGGGCTGGCCTTCTATATGGGAAATAGCCAGCTGTATGCGTCGACCGTCCTTGAGCGATATTTGCAGGCCGTCATCCGGCTGGGGCGCAAACACCCGTTCAATCACCTCGGGCCAGGCGATGTCCTGCAGGGGCTCACCCAATATGGCCCGGGCCGCCGGGTTGGCCAGCCGCACCCGGCCCCGGCCGTCCAGCCAGACCACACCGCTGGGCATGGCGTTCAGCAGTAAGTCCATACTCAAGGGCGTATCAGACGACGCTTGTGGCAACAGGGCCGGATCACTGAACATAAGATGGCGACAATTGAGGAAGTGTTGAACCGGTTATTCAATAAGCATGCCAAAGCCGGAGGCGTGAGGCGTGAGGCGTGAGGCGTGGCCCCTTCCCCCTCACCCCTCACATTTATTTATCACGCCTCACGATTAATCCCGTATTTCTTCATTTTTTCGACCAGGGTGGTGCGACGCATCCCTAAGTGCTCGGCGGCACGGGCCACTATGCCTTCGTTCACTTCCAGCGCCTGGCCAATCATGTCCATCTCGATATTGGCCAGCATCTCCTTGAGATTAACGCCTTCGGCCGACAACGAAGGAGCAAGCGGCTCCGGCTCTTCCTGCCCCATATCGTCGATAGCCTGAAAGTCGAAAAAATCGGCTTCGTCTTCGGCCGGCTCGTCACCGGACTGAAATATCGACGACAGCGCATCCCGTTCGTCCAGTTCGTCGAAAGGCTGTACCGCCAGCTGTTCGTCATTCAGAAAACGGTATTTCGCCGGCAAGTCTTTCTGCTGCACCACCTGGTTGGGGCACAGAATAAACATGCGCTCTACCAGGTTGGACAGCTCGCGCACGTTGCCCGGCCAGTGCCAGGCCTGCAGTGAGGCGATGGCGTCCGCTGAAAAAGACAGCTCGGCACCATGAGTGAGCCGGTGACGACCGATAAGCTCGGTCAGCAACAAAGGAATATCGTCCTGCCGCTGGCGCAAAGCCGGCGTTTCTATCGGAAACACATTCAGGCGGTAATAGAGATCTTCCCGAAAGCGCTGCTCATAGATCATCTGCTCCAGATCGCGATGGGTCGCGGCAATTACCCGTACTTTTGCCTTGATGGGCCGGGTGCCCCCCACCCGCTCGAAGGTGCGTTCCTGCAACACCCGCAACAGCTTGACCTGCATCGGCAACGGCATATCGCCGATTTCATCCAGAAACAGGGTACCGCCCTCGGCCAGCTCGAAGCGGCCCTTGCGCGCCGACACCGCACCGGTAAAAGCGCCTTTCTCGTGGCCGAACAGCTCGCTTTCCAGCAACTCGGCCGGAATGGCGCCGCAGTTGATGGGCACGAACGGCCCTTCGGCCTGCAACGACAACAGATGAATGGCCCGAGCAATCACTTCCTTGCCGGTGCCCGACTCGCCCAGCAACAACACATTGGCCGGCTTGCCCGCCACCTGACGGATCAGCTTCTTCACCTCTTGCATGGGGGCGCTGTCGCCAATCAATAACTGTTGCAGTCCCGCATCCTGCTCGCTGGACGACCGCACCGGTTGCCATTGCTGGGCCTGGGTCAGCAAGGCGGTCAGCTCACCGTAGGTCAGCTCGGTCAGGGCACCCAGTAGATTGTCGGCCCGACAGTCGGTTTTGTTAAGGCAGATAAAAGCATGGTGAGGAAACGTCTCCAGCAGGCTGGACAGGGAAACATCGGCCTCGCCCACCAGCACCGTCATATTCTGCGGCTGGCTCTGCAGCCAGGCTAAATCGTCGGCCCGGTTGCCACTGCGCCATGTTACCTGCATAAAGGAAAGGATGGCTTCAAGCCTTGAGCGTCGCTCCTGGTTGTGGTCCATGATCAGGACGCAGCCGTTAAAGCCCATAGGGTAAATATCCTTTCTATTCAATTGGTTATTCTGAGTATTTACTCGATTATTATCCCGAAATCGGTCATAGCATAGCACCATGATGGTGCCAATATGAACCCGAAGAGTCGTAATTCTGACACGAGCGTCAAAATAACTCGACAGATAAGATCGCGTAAGCACCTTCATCGTTGATCTGGATCAATTAAGCAGTAAGAGCTGATTATTTTTTAAGGCAAAAATGGGGTGGTGAGCGGAAGGGCTGGCAAAATTATGACACTGACCGCTACACAAGGGCCATATCCATACCGAGCGAAAAAACGAGTGAAGCTAAATTTTTACAACGAGAAAAGCGATGATCCGGATAGGGGGTATTGCAGGAGGAGCAAGGTAAAGATTGTGATAACAGCATGATTCAGAGCAAACGGCGCCGAAGACCGGCGCCGCAATAAGAGTCAGCGCTTAAGCAGGAACCTGCTGCTGCTCGGTAGGAATCGCATCCCAGCTTTCTTTAATGTCGCGCAGCAAACCACTGATAGCTTCCAGCTTGTCGATACTGTTTTCGGTATTGGCCAGCACCAGCTCGGCCATGATGAACTCGTATAGGTTATCCAGGTTGGCCGCAATCTCGCCACCGGTGTCATGATCCAGTGCCATGCGCAACTCGGCGACAATCATCATGGTTCCGCCCAACAGCTCGCCACGCTGAGCCGGTTTTTCCTGTTCTATGGCAACACGGGCCTTGGCCAGTCTCTCCAGAGCACCAGCCAATAGCATTTGCACCACTTTATAAGGGCTGGCCACGGTTTTCTGGCTGTCTAGTGCTACCGATTTATAGGCTTTCATTGAGCCGCGCATGAGTTACTCCTAAATTACGTCTAATTACGTTTAACAGATTGATAGGCCTGCATCGAGCGCCGGCCTTTTTGCATTTTTTTAAGCTGCTCGCCGAGCCGTTGTTGCAGTTGCTCGGCGGCTTCTTTTAACTTTCGAGAGCGAGCAATCAGTTCGCTCGACTGCTGTGGTGTTACATCAGCCTGCTTAATAACAGCCTGTAACAAGGTAGCGCGCTCGTCCAGTTGCTCTGACAGCCAGTGTTCATCCAGCTGCTCTGAGTGCGCCAACGCGATAAGCAAATCTCGATCCAGCTCTGCCAATTGTTCAAACGCTGTCGTCACTGCTTGCCACCACTAAAGTCAGGCATATTGGCAAAAGCGGATGTGACCGCACTAAGCTGTTGGTTCAGCTGTGCAACCATAATATCCATGCTGGTAAATTGCTTATAGGTACGCTCTTCAAACTTTTCCATATAAAGCTCGAAGTCAACAGCGTCTTTATCGAGCTTTGCCATTTGCTCGTTCAACGATTTATCGCGTTCGGTTAACACACCTTCCTTACCGACGAAACTTTCCAGCATCTCGTCCAGCTTGTTGGACACTCCTTTTTCGGAAGCAAACAGCAAACCAATGCGTTCGAAGTTATCTTCTACCTGCTTTTTAAGAATGTCGTCATCCAGCTCTATGGTGCCGTCCTGTTTGCTGGTAATGCCCAGGTCGGTCAGGGTCTTGATGGGGGCAACCGCGCCTTCTATCGGCTCGCTCAGCATGTTGCGAATTTGTGACGTTAAATTGCGCGTGCTGCCGTCGCCGTTCAACGGACCGGCCCGCTCGGTTTCTGCATCATAAGCAGTAAGCTGGTTGATGGTTCCCATCACCTTGTTGAACGCCGTCACGAATCCCTTGAGGTTACTTTCTACCGTTTTCTTGTCGTAACCGATGGTCAGCTTGGTATCGGGCTTTTCTCCGTCCGGTGCATCATTGATTTTTTTCAGATCCAGGGTCACGCCCTGAATGGCATTTTCTATCTCGTTGGTCTGACTGGTGACGGTGGCACCGTCTATGGTCACCACCGCGTCTTTGGCAGCCTGCACCGTGGTCAGAGCATCATCCAGCGTCGCGAGATCGGCCCCACCTTCGCCATCTGCATTACCGGTGGCCGACACGGTAATCTGACTTTCGGTGCCGGTTTTATCGGCAAAAAAGACCAGGCGTGAACCGGTGTCGTCGGTGACCACGGTGGCGCGTACGCCCTTGTTATCTTCCGAGTTGTTCACCGCCTCGGCGACTTCGGCCAAGGTGCTTTTTTCTTTATCGACAGCCACCGTAAACGACTCGTCGCCCACGCCCAGCGTCAGGGTGCCCGAGCCCAGCTTTTTCTCCGCGTCCGCCTTGGGGATGGCCGCGGTGCCCAGCTTGTGGGCTTCTGCCAGCTCTTTCACTACCAAGGTATAGCTACCGGCCACCGCGGTTTTATCGGCGGTCGCGCTGGCAAAACCACTGTTGGTAAAACTGGTAGATCGTTTTTGAAAGGCCTCTTCTTCACCCAGCGTTTTAAGTGCGTCTTGAAACTCGCTGAGTACCCCTTTCAGTGAGCCATAAGAAGACAGCTGCACGTTAATATCATTAGCCTGGCGGGCTAACATCTTCTCTTTCGGGGCCCGCTCACCGGCTACGGTGGCGTCCACAAAGCTCTGAATCGGAAAGCCGGAGCCTACCCCGGGTAATTTTATGCCGGCCACTGTGCTGTCTCCTATGCCTTGGTGTCGATTAACCCGCCGGAGGCTTCTGCCAGCCGGGTGATCACATCCAGCAGTTCTTCGGACGGGATCTGGCGAATGATATCACCACTTTTATTATCTACCACCGTCACCACATTACGCCCCGAGTCTTCATCCACTCTGAACTTGAGCCCCCGGTTGAAGCTACCGATAAAAGACTCCATTTGACCGGCCATTTCTTCCAGTTGCTCGGTAGAAAGCTCTGAAGCTACGGGCTTGCCTGCCGCCTGCACCGCCTGGGGTGTTTGCGTGGCTTCACTGCCCGCCGGTTGGGTGGTAGCCTGAGGCTTTTGGCCAGCGTCTGAAGTCAGCACAGGTATTTTTTGCGTTAAGGGAAGAGTATCCATCGTCATGTCCTTGGGCCTTTGCAGCCAGTACACATTCATCTTGATGAAGCCGCTGTTTAGCTTAACAGCTTGAGTTTTAAGGAAGGGTTGATACTCAAAACACTAAGCTAAACAGCGAAAAACCGGGGGCATGCCCCCGGTGGCAATTTTGAGCCATTAGCCCACTTATTTAGCCCAACAAGGACAGCGCCGCCTGTGGGATCTGCTTGGCCTGCGCCAGAATGGAAGTACCGGCCTGCTGCAGAATCTGCTGCTTGGTCAGGTTCACAGTTTCCTGGGCGAAATCCACGTCCTTGATGCGAGACATACCGGCCGCCGCGTTTTCACGGGTGTTGGCCAGGTTATTGATGGTGCTGTTCAACCGGTTTTGCATGGCACCCAGATCGGAACGCTGGGAATCGATCATGCCGATGGCACCGTCAAGAATCGCGATAGCAGACTGAGCACCTGACTGAGTGGACAGGTCAACATCGGATACAGCAGACAAAGTTGAGAACTCGGCAGTGGAGGTAACGTTCAGCGTCGCATCGGCGACAGCACCTTTAATCGCAAATGACTCGGTGGAGTTCAGACGAATAGCGCCAGAAACCGTGGTCGAGTCAGTGCCACCGTTGGTCAGTGTTATTCCAGCACCGGCGTTATTACCATCCATGTCCTTGCCCTGAACATTCACATTAGCGCCGGTAAAATCCTTGATATCGATATTTTCGCCGGTATCACTAACCAGGGTCAGCTCACCGCCATCTACGCTGGCCTTGACACCGCTCTCGGACGCTTTAGCGTTGATAGCGTCGGCCAAGGAGGACAAGTCACCGGTATCGTCCACGTTGGCGGCAATGGAAGCACCGTTCAGCTCGAAGCTGATCTGACCGGCAGCAGACAATGTGTTCATCTTGACTTCGGTGCGAGCCTCTGCTGTCACACCGGTATTATATGACTTGGAGTTGATGGCACCGGCAATCGCCTTGGCAGTGTCACCACCGGTCACTGCAGCGGTATCGGTCTTGGCACCATTGATGGTCAGGGTTTCTGCTGTGATACCGTTAGCAGAGGATGCACCGGTCGCTACGGTGTTAGTTGCAGCAATGGCACCACCCAAACCACCAGCAGTCTGTGCCGCACTGGCGGCCAGGGTCAGACGATTAGAGCCTATGGCATCGGCAGACACGTCTTTCAGTGCCAAATCGATGGTTTCATTAGAGTTAGCGCCAACCTGCAGGGTACGGCTACCAAAGGTACCGTCAATCAGGTTCTGACCACCGAAAGAGGTGGTTTCTGCGATACGGGTCAGCTCGTTTTTCAATGCAGAGACTTCTTTCTGAATCGCTTTGCGATCATCCGCAGAGTTGGTGCCGTTGGCGGATTGCAATGACAGATCACGCATCCGCTGCAGGATATTGGTGGACTCGTTCATAGCGCCTTCGGCGGTTTGCGCAATGGAGATGCCATCGCTGGCGTTTTTCATCGCCACACCCAAGCCGCGAACCTGAGAGTTCAGTCGGTTGGAGATTTGCAGACCGGCGGCATCGTCCTTGGCGGAGTTGATACGGCTACCGGTAGCCAGGCGTTCCATTGAAGTGGCCAAGGCGTTGCTGGAAACATTCAGGTTACGCTGGGCGGTCATGCCGGTGACATTGGTGTTGACTGTAATCGCCATAATAAACTCTCCGTTGAGGTTTTTCCGGCGTCATGCCGGTGTTGCTTTGATGAGTGGGTTATCGGCGACGGATTCAGCAACTTTAGATTTTTTTAACCCGCTTGAACTCAGCCGCCAGCCCATTACAAACGTTATCGGCTTCACCTGAGAAAGCTTGAGTAAAAAATAACAATTCTTATCCGGTATCAAACCACTGTCAGAGGTTGCGCAAGGGGCCCCAATGTCCCTACTATCTGTCACCTAATTTTGCTACTTTCAGGATCCTGCATGAGCCAACGCCAACAGAGAACGTCTTCGCGCTTCCCCACTCCATCACGCTGGCTCGATGCGCAACTGGACAATGCCAGACGGCTGCTGGCTAGCTCCGAATACCAGAAAGCAGCTAACCTGTTAGAGCAACACTTAAACACAGAAAACCATCACGCCGAGCTTCACTATCTGTTTGCTCAGGCATTACACGGCTTGGGTAAGAGCGATGAGGCCAAAAAAAAACTGGAAACGGTACTGGCGTCGTCTCCTGAACATAAAGCAGCTCACAAACTGCTGGCCACCATGCTGTTTCAATGCAGTCATTATCAGGAAGCACTGCAACATGCCGAATTTAATCTGGCTCAGGCTCCCGATGACCTGAATGCTCTTGAACAAAAAGCATTGATATTGTCTGAACTCTACCGGTATGACGAAGCGGCGGATATCTTTGAAACCTTGGTAAAACAGCGCCCAGACGATCCCAGCTTCTGGAATAACGCTGGCAATTTATGGCGTAATTTGGGGCAACTGGACAAGGCGATCGGTTACTACTACAAGGCCATGGAGTGTGCTGGCGCCGATGACATGACGTATTCCAATTACCTGACTGCATTACATTACCATCCCGAATACAGCAGTGAAGATATCTTTATCGCGGCCAAAGAATGGCAGCAGCGTTATGCAACAAATTTAGTAAGAGACTCATCTCATACCAATGATAAAAACTTCAGTAAACGGCTGAGGATCGGCATGTTTTCCGACGGTTTCAGAGCCCATCCAGTGGGTCAAATGATCACCTCGGTGCTAGAACAGTTATCGCACCACGAAATAGAGTTATACCTGTACAGTACCAATACCGCCCAGGATTCGATTACCAATAGAATCAAAAAAACGGCCGAACAATGGATGAGTATTATTCACCTTAATGATACCGACTTCATCTCTCAAATCCGAAAAGATAACATTGATATTCTGATTGATCTCTGCGGTCACAACTCAGGCAGCCGGATGCGGACTATGGTGCACCGCCCGGCTCCGCTACTGGTTAAATGGGTGGGGGGATTAATCAACACCACCGGTGTTTCTGCCATTGATTACTTGATCAGCGATAATATAGAAACGCCACCCCATACAGATGATTTTTATACCGAAAAACTAATCCGGATGCCGGATGACTACATCTGCTACAATCCGCCCCTTTATTCACCGGACATTACGCCGCCACCTGCAAAATATATCGGTTATATTACGTTGGGTTGTTTTAACAACCCGACAAAAATCAATGAAGTTATACTCGGCCAGTGGGCAAAAATTTTGCATTCACTGCCTAATGCCCGACTTTTTCTGAAAGGCCTGCAATTCGGCAGCGATGTCTTGCGTCAACAGACCCAGGCTTTTCTTGAACAACAAGGAATTGCAGCATACCGGATACAGATAGAAGGCCCCTCCCCACATGATATGCTGTTAAAAGCCTATAATCGGGTCGATATAGCTCTGGATCCATGGCCTTACTCCGGAGGTTTAACCACCTGTGAAGCCCTGTTTATGGGCGTACCCGTAGTTACCTTGCCCGGACCTACCTTTGCCGGCCGCCACTCCGCAACTCACCTGACCAATGTCGGTCTATCGCAATTGGTAGCCGAGGACTGGGAGCAATATCACGATATTGTAGTAAATCTTGCCAGTGACCTCGATAACCTAGCGAATATTCGCACTCATTTAAGAAGTGCTTTACTCGAATCGCCGGTTTGCGATGCCCCTCGCTTTGCTCGTAATTTCAGTAACGCCATACGTGCTATATGGCAGCGTCATTGTGAAGGGAAAACTCCTGCAGCCCTGACACTGGACACTGAGGGTAATCCACAGTTTAAAGACGATGCCGAACCAGTCATAATTCAGCTGCCAGCTCTTTCGCAGGAAGAAACGAAGACCAATGGTTTTCATTTCAGCTTCAATGGGAAAATTATTACCCTCGACAATGGTGGCACATTAAGCAGCTCGGTCAAGTTTGCCGGCCTGCACAAACTGGGGGCGTTGGCCACTATTTGCCTAGATCCGGGTAATCGTATTGCCAATGCTCAGCAACTTCAGTACACCGGCGAATTTCATCATTATCCCATGACCATACTGGGCGATGGTGACACCGCCACCCTCTATGTCACGCTGGATTCAATCAATACCGGAACTCTGCCCCCGTTGCCTACAGAGCTGATACCCGAGAGCCTGAGCGCTGGATGTGAATTATTGACGGAACTGCCGATCAATACTCTCAGGCTCGATAGCATCGAGGGGCTGGGACAGCTGGAATGGCTGGTATTGGACAATATGCATAATATCCATTCAATTCTAGAGCACGGAGCCAAATCCCTGGTCCAACCGTTGATAATCCAGATCCGAGTCAACTTCATCGAAAGTCATCAAGAACAGCCGGAACTGAACGTCTGCCGCCAACGGATGGCTGAACTCGGTTACCATTTTCATCGGCTGACCAACAAGCAGTGTGTGAATGCTGATTCGAATGGCGACAGTGATCTTCTGTTTGCCGATGCTGTATTCGTCCCCAGTGAAAACAGGTTATCCAACTTCGACCACAATCAGCGTCTGAAGCTGGCTTTTCTTCTGCATGCGGTATACCAGTCATTTAACTTTGCTTACGTGTTATTAAAAGGCGCAGATCAACAACTCGCGGAAGATTACCTGAACAGCCTGAGCCCGGAAGAAAAAATGACATCCGACTTAATCAATCGCGATAACGATGAGTCCCCGTTACAGCAGACGACCAAAAATGACAATTCGCCTCAACACAATGATGAACCTGAACTGAGTATCGTCAAAGTACTTAAGGCTGGACGCTACCCCCATGCCCACAGCCAGGTTTGCGTTGGCGTCCCTATCTATAATGAAGCTGACTATCTGACAGAAACGCTGACTTCCCTGAAGCGCCAGAACCTTGATGATGTTCATTTTCTAATCATCGACAATGCCTCCACCGACAACAGCATCGCACTGTGCCTTGAGCTCATCGGTGATGATCCGCGCTTTACCCTGCTGCAACAACACCAAAACCTGGGAGCTAATGAAAACTTTAAGGCCGCTCTCAACCTGTCCCGTTCCCAGTATTTTATGTGGTTAGGCGGGCATGATTTTATCTCGGATGATTACCTTGGCTCCGCTGTATCCGTACTTGAGCAACATCCTCAGGTTGCCATGGTGCTGGGCCAACCTTATGCCATGCTCAATGACAAGTGTTTAGGCTTGGTCAAAGAGGCGATCTATGACTTTTCAGACGGTAATCCTCTGGTTAGATATTTACGTTCAGTACAACAATTAACCAACTGCACTATTGTCCATTCTCTATTTCGCCGTAATGCATTAGATGGTTACGAAATGCGCCAGACCATTTCCGCAGACCATGTGCTCATCAGCCACCTGTTGTGGCATGGCCGGATACATTACCTGGATAATGCCCGCTACTACCGCCGTTATTTTGAGCAACGAGACTCCACACAATCCGAACGGCTTTCTGGCAACAAAAGCTACTTAAGCAGATATGAGTTCTACCGTTTCTATCTGGATAATTTTTCCCAGCTCTATCGCGGAGATAGTAGAATGGAGCGTTTCGTTGAGAACAAAATTCTGAGCCTGCTGGAACAACGCTTTGGCGCCCAGGGCCTACTGGAAAATGACGGCCTCCATCTTCATTGATTAGCAAACGGATAGACATGAAAGCAGTCATACTCGCCGGTGGACTCGGCACTCGAATTTCGGAAGAAACCCACCTCAAGCCAAAGCCGATGATTGAGATCGGCGGCAAGCCGATTCTCTGGCACATCATGAAACAGTACTCCCATCACGGCATTAATGACTTCATCATCTGCTGTGGCTACAAGGGCTATGTGATCAAGGAATATTTCGCCAACTATTTTCTACACATGTCCGACGTCACCTTCGACATGTCGAAAAACAGCATGGAGGTGCATCACCGTTATGTCGAGCCCTGGCGGGTCACCCTGATCGATACCGGCGAACACACCCTAACCGGCGGCCGCCTCAAGCGGGTGCGGGAACATCTGGGCAACAAGCCCTTTTGTTTCACCTATGGCGATGGCGTGTCCAACATCGACATCGGTGCGCTGATCGACTTTCATCACAATCACGGTCAGCCCGCCACCATCACCGCCATTCAGCCCCCCGGCCGCTACGGCGCGATTAACTTGCAAGGGGAACGGGTCAACAACTTTCAGGAAAAACCCGCAGGTGACGGCGCCTGGATCAACGGTGGCTACTTTGTACTCAACCCCGAGGTCATCGACTATATCGCCGGCGACATGACCAGCTGGGAAGCCGAGCCACTGGATCGGCTGGCCCATGAGGGCAAGCTGATGTCCTACCGCCACGCTGGATTCTGGCAGGCCATGGACACACTGCGGGACAAGAACCAGCTGGAAGAGCTGTGGGCCACCGGCACCCCGCCCTGGAAGTGCTGGGCATGATCCAGTTCGGCAATATTTACGCAGGCAAACGGGTGCTGGTCACCGGCCACACCGGCTTCAAGGGCAGCTGGCTGACCACCTGGCTCACCGAGCTGGGAGCCGAGGTCACCGGCCTGGCGCTGGATCCGGAAGCCAGCCCCAACCACTGGCAACTGCTAAACACCAGCGCCACCGATGTGCGCGGCGACATTCGCGATGCCGAAGGGGTGCTGCGCCTGGCCGAACAAGTGCAACCGGAACTGGTCTTTCATCTGGCGGCCCAGCCCCTGGTGCGGCGCTCCTACCGGGCGCCGCTGGACACCTGGTCCAGCAACCTGATGGGCAGCGCCCATGTACTGGACGCCTGCCGCCAAGTAAGCAGCGTTCGGGCCGCCGTCATGATCACCACCGACAAGGTCTACCAGAACCAGGAATGGGCCTGGGGCTACCGGGAGTCGGACGCCTTGGGAGGCTATGATCCCTACAGCGCTTCCAAGGCCGCCTGCGAGCTGCTGATCGACAGTTACCGCCGCTCCTTCGGGCCGCCCCAGACATCGCTGCTAATCGCCAGCACCCGGGCCGGCAACGTCATCGGTGGCGGCGACTGGGCCGAAGACCGGCTGATCCCCGATCTGGTCCGGGCCCTGGCCCAGAGCCAGCCGATGGAAATCCGCTCGCCCCAGTCCACCCGCCCCTGGCAACACGTGCTGGAATGCCTGTCCGGTTACCTACTGCTGGGACAGCGTCTGCTAAAAGGCGACGCCAGCGCGGCTCAAGCCTGGAACTTCGGCCCGGCATTCACCGATAACCGCTCCGTGCAGCAGGTGCTCACCGGCCTGCAACAACACTGGCCCGAGCTGGACTGGCACACCGGCACGGCTCCCCAGCCCCATGAAGCCCGACTGCTCTACCTCGATTGCGCTCTCGCCCACACTGAACTCAACTGGCAGCCGGTGTGGAGCCTGGAGCAGGCCTTAGAAATGACGGCAGGCTGGTACCGGCACTTTTACGCCACCGGCCAGGCCCAAACACGGGAACAACTGCGACAGTATCTCGACGCCGCCAGCCGCAGCGGCCGGTCCTGGATAGCGCCAGCACAAGAGGCCTCCCCCTTATGAGCACCTTTACCGTGACCGAGTTGCCGCTGCCGGGCCTGAAGCGCCTGACCCGCCGCCGCTTTGAAGACGATCGGGGCCGCTTCAGCCGCCTGTTCTGCCCGACGGCACTGCAACAGGCCGGCTGGCAGGGCCCGGTGACCCAAATCAACCACAGCGTGACCCAGCACGAGGGTACGGTGCGTGGCCTGCACTATCAGCGCCCGCCCCATGAAGAAATGAAACTGGTCAGCTGCCTGCACGGCCGCATCTGGGATCTGGTGGTAGACCTACGTTCCGACTCACCCACTTTTCTGCGCTGGCATGCCGAAATCCTGAACGCCAACGAGGACAGTGCGCTACTGATCCCCGCCGGTTTCGCCCACGGATTTCAGACCCTGACGCCAAATGTCGAATTAATCTATTGCCACTCGGCCGGGTATGAGCCGGACTTTGAGGCCGGACTGCGTGTCGACGATCCAGCCCTGGCCATTGCCTGGCCGCTGACCGTCAAAAATCTGTCGGAGCGGGACCAGGCTTTTCTCCTGATCTCATCCGGCTTTGAAGGAGTAGGTAGATGAAATGCCGCCATTGCCAGCATGAGTTAAGTTTGCCTCTGGTTGATTTGGGCGTCATGCCGCCTTCCAATGCCTATCTGACGGAGGAAGGGCTGTTCAGCCCTGAACCCAGTTACCCATTGAAAGTGTGGGTGTGTCAGCATTGCTGGTTGGTTCAGACGGAAGACTTCACCAAAGCCGAAGAGCTGTTTACGGCAGATTATGCTTATTTCTCATCGACGTCTGTCAGTTGGCTAGAGCACGCCAGAACGTTCGTTTGCAAGAGTATTGAGGAGATGAACCTTGATCAACACAGTTTTGTTGTCGAACTCGCATCCAATGACGGCTACCTACTGAAAAACTATCTGGCTGCGGGTATTCCATGTTTGGGGGTTGAACCCACCACAGCGACAGCCACCATAGCCAGAGAACAGGGCATTGAAGTAGTGTCTGCGTTTTTTGGCAAGGCACTGGCATCAGAACTGTGCACTCAGCATCATAAAGCAGACTTGATTATTGCCAATAATGTATTGGCTCATGTGCCCGACATTAATGATTTTGTAGCAGGAATTGCCTTACTGTTGGCGGATGATGGCACTGTCAGCATCGAGTTTCCACACCTCCTTAACTTATTGACTTTGTGCCAGTTTGACACCATTTATCATGAGCATTACTCCTACCTGTCATTACATACTGCCTGCCATATTTTTAGAACGGTTGGATTAAAAGTATTCAGGGTGGAGCAACTGCACACTCATGGCGGAAGCCTGAGGCTATGGATTTGTCACCAGCATGATCCGAGAGAAATTGAGCCAATAGTCGCGACACTGCTTCAGGAAGAGATGGCGGCAGGCTTACTTTCTTCTGATAGCTACAGCGGTTTTCAAGCCAGGGTTAACAAAATCACAGAAATTTTACAAAGTTTCCTGACAACATGCGTACAAAATGGTCAAATAGTGATTGCTTATGGTGCAGCAGCCAAAGGTAATACGTTACTCAATTATGCCGGCATTAACCGTTCACAACTTCCCGTCGTTGTCGATGCGGCTTTATCCAAACAGGGTAAATATCTTCCTGGCAGCCACATACCTATTTTGTCACCAGACACGCTGAAAAACTTAAAGCCAGATTATGTACTTGTACTACCTTGGAATATTCGGCAAGAGATAATCAATCAGCTGAAAACAGTGTTGGGTGAAAACACCCGCTACGTGACCATGATCCCGGAATTTAGCATTGCATGAATAACCCTATCGCTTATACCAAACCTTCAATTACTGAACTTGAAATTCGTTATGTAACGGATGCGGTAACTCATGGTTGGGGTGCGAGTTGTTATGAGTATATTGAACGACTTGAGCATGAGTTTGCCCGTTATTTAGGTGTCAACTACGCAGTGGCGACCTCCAGCTGCACCGGCGCTTTACATCTGGGCCTGGCGGCGCTGGGCATTGGTCCAGGTGATGAGGTGATTATTGCCGACAGCAACTGGATTGCCAGTGTCGCACCAGTGGTTCACTTGGGAGCTAAACCCGTTTTTGTCGACATTCTGGAAGATAGCTGGTGCTTGGATCCTTCAGCTGTGGAGCGGTCAATCACTGCAAATACCAAAGCTATTATTGCTGTGCATTTGTACGGAAATCTTTGTCAAATGTCAGAATTAAAATTATTGGCAGACAAGTACAAACTGCTATTAATTGAGGATGCTGCCGAAGCACTTGGCTCTGAGTGTCATGGTAAGAAAGCTGGCAGCATGTCTGACTTTGGTGTTTTCTCATTTCATGGAACAAAAACAATGACCACCGGTGAAGGTGGAATATTTGTTACCAACAACAATCAACTGTACGAGCAAGTATTGACGCTCAGCAACCATGGTCGAAAACGTGGTCAACAGAAACAATTCTGGCCTGATGAGTTGGGATTTAAGTATAAGATGTCCAATATTCAGGCGGCACTTGGCTGCGCACAGCTGGAAAGAATTCATGAAATAATAAATAGAAAACGTGAGATCTTGCACCGATATAAACAGCTACTTTCTCACCACCCTGAAATATCACTAAATCCAGAGCCTGAAGAAACCTTTAATTCAGCTTGGATGCCAACTGCTGTATTTTCCACAGAAAGCCACATAACCAGAGAAAAATTACAGCACGCCTTTTCATCTGAAAACATTGATGCGAGAGTATTTTTTTGGCCTCTCAGCCACCTTCCCATGTTTGATCAGCCTGATGAATCATCTATGTCCTGGTCTATATGCAACAGGGCAATAAACCTGCCAAGTTATTTTGATATGACAGAAGACGATATTAGAAGAGTGGTATCAGTAATAGAAAAACTCATGCTTGATTAAAACTCTACGTGGACGATGATTTACTTTATAAAAAATTATGCTAGCTCAGTATGAGCATTAAGGATAGAGTTAATGGAACAATCTAATCCAAAAAATTACAAAAAAAATGAACATCAATATTTCTCTGAACTTCCCGGATATTTTGAGCATGCAAGTGGAAACTTTGGAGAGAAAATGCACTGCTTCACCAAGTTTGTTCCACGACAATCACTTGCCTATTTTATGGCGCGTGCTGAAATATATAAAAACATAATAGCATTACATGGTTCTGTATTTGACTTCGGTATTTATCATGGTGGATCATTTTTCACCTGGTTACAGTTAAGCTCAATTTATGAACCTTACAACCACATCAGGAAATTTGTGGGTTTCGACTCATTCTCCGGCTTTTCTGAAATATCACGAAATGATATCGGCGGCGAACATTTGGAACTTAAGAAAACCGGTGGCATGACCTATACTAATGGTTATGAAGAAATCATCGATGGTATTAACTTGTTGGATTTGAACCGGCCATTAGGTCATGTAAAAAATACGTCCGTGTTCGAAGGTGAAGCATCTGAAAAATTCTCAGAGTATCTTGATTTACATAATGAAACCATTATTGCAATGGCTAATTTTGGCTTGGGGACCTATGAACCTACTGTAAAAATCCTGTCTTTGATAAAGCCTAGATTACAAAAAGGAAGTGTACTGGTATTCGAAGATTTAAACCAGTCAAATTGGCCAGGAGAAACCAAGGCTTTATATGAGGTTTTTAAACCTGAAGAAATTTCACTTCAGAGATTCCCATTCTGTCCTCAATTAAGCTTTATGATTTATGGGAGCTAAATCATGGCGAAAGTTGCAATAATTGGAGCCTCTGTTGCTGGACTAACTGCGGCAGTTAAATTAAAACAGTTAGGGTTGGATGTTACTATTTTTGAAAAAAAACGCTCGGTCGGTGGTTTGTTTTCAAAGATAGACACGCCATTTGGCTTGTGTGAGCTTGGTATGCATGTCCTTTATGTGACTAACGAACAGCATAAGTTGTTGGCTGACATATTTGGCAAGGAAAATTTTATCGAACAAAAAGGCGTGAATACAGATATTGGCGGCTGCTTTAATCGCACCCTCTTTGTTGATAGCATTTATCCTGACTTGAGAGGTAACTCCTCGCTACACGTCATCATGCAAGATCTATTAGATTCAGAAAAAAGAATCGAAAATGTCAGCAATTGCTTATCTGAATTGCATCAACGCTTTGGACAAACGGGTGCCGATGTCATTTCACCTATCCTGGAGAAACTATGGAAATTCCCAGTTGAAAATTTAACCCCGGAATCGATTCATTGCTATTTTGACCTACGCCGCCTAGTTGTTGCGGATAAAACCAGATCTGATGAAATGAAAAAAGATCCAAGGTTGAATGAATTGGTAGCAAATCCTTTACAGTTACAGCCCGCGGGTGAAGTTTTTAATGGCAGGAAAGCCCTGTTTTTTAGCAGCCGTTCAATGATAATTACAGAAGATGTAGCAAAATCCATTTCAGGCCTAGGAATCAATCTGGTTCTAAATAGTGATATAAAGCTTTTTAACTCATCTTTATATAATGGTTCAGAGTTAATTAAAGACAACTTTGACGCTTGCATTATCGCCAGCCCTTTAAATACGCTACAACAAGATTTGGCTGACGCTCTGGATAATGTCGAGTTGTCTATTTTCTATTTCAAAGTGGATCGGAGTCACTGCAGACCGATAGATGACTATTATATAGTTTGCCATGACCCACACCTCCACTCAACCAGAATAGTCAACTACTCAGCTTATAATTTTGAAAAACTGAAACATTTGAACGACATAATAGCAGTCGAAGTCATTCATCCTGTTCACCATAAACCTGACAGCGCCATCATTAGTAATGAATTAATGCTCGTGATAAGCGGAATGACCGTCATTGATAGCTATGAACTACCACTTTCTCTGAAAGTCCCTATTCCATCCTTAACCAATGCTCGCCTGTTGGATTTGGAAGTTTCAGCCATACGGAAAAACTTTGAAGATAAACCACTTTTTTTCGCAGGAATGCGCACAGACAAGGGTGTGTTTTTTTCCCATCATACAATAGGAGCGGCTTATGACGCAGCATTGGAGTGTGCATCAAAATTATCTTGAATTGGGAAACATGCCTTTTTATTGGAGAATGAGTCAATCACCTGACCCTATCAATGGAATCAAGCAAAGCCTTCCAGCAAGGATTAGCATCAATTTGGAATTTGATTTCCTAGAATTAATGATGTCTGATGACGAATGGAAAAATCTGGAAAAGGCATATGGACAGAATGAAAACATAGGTTTTATCAACCCTGAATCAGGACAATTGGACACATATGGAAAAAGTGTCAATCAATTTTTTCTGAATGTTGCCAACTCTGTCCAGCCTAAAAAAATTTATGAGATAGGTTGTGGTGCTGGCTTCACCATTAATTTTATGAAAAAACATGGTTGGAATGTTGTCGGCATAGATCCTTCCGACTATTCAAAAAAATGGAGTGAAATACTTGGCTTTGAGCTATTATCAACTTACTTTGATGATTTAACCCTTGATGCTGAGGCCGAATTAATAATCTGCAATGATGTGTTTGAACATGTCAGAAATGTACTTGAGTTTTCCTCTCATGTTTACCATGCTTTAAAACCGGGGGGCGTTTTTTGTTTCTCTACAACAAATTCGACTTTATCTGTTCAGATCGGTGATATATCCATGCTTGAACATCAGCATGTCAATATGTTTACTGAACATTCCATTTCCCTAATTTTACGTAACGCCGGTTTTAATCAGATTGAGATAAAAAAAGGGGATTACGGCAACACCTTTCATGTTGTAGCCAGAAAAGTGTCGATTCAGCATAGCAATATCGCGAAAAGACACTTTTTATGCACAGATTTTTTTGAGCGTGCCTCACATAAACTAGAAGCTTTTTCTCGGTTTTACCATAAATATGGTAGCCAGTGTGCCTTCTATGTTCCTTTACGTTGCATTCCATACTTGGCTAGTGTGGGCGATTTTGGTAACCGCCCAATTTTCGATTCAAATGTAAAATGGACTGGAAAGTATATTGATGGCTATAAACGTCCCATATCAGGCCCCGATGACATTGATTCAAATCCAAGTTCTCATTTTTTTGTTGGCTCCATGACATTTGAGAAGCAAATAACTGAAATGCTTATTTCTCAAAATATTTCCCCAACCAACATTCATCGAATAAGAGATCTCTGATGAATATTGTTATAACCCAATCTATGCTTTTCCCTTGGGTTGGTTTGCTTGAACAAATTCGTCTGGCTGATGTAATTGTACACTACGACGATGTTCAGTTCTCCAAAGGCAGCTTTGTTAACCGAGTGCAATTGAAAACTTCGAGTGGGATACGTTGGATGACTGTACCTCTAAAAAAGTTCAACCTTGGTACCGCAATTAAAAATATTAAAATAAGCCAACACCATAATTGGCAGCGGGCACATATTGATTTAATGAAAGAAAGCTTCTCCGGCTCACCCTTTTCCCAACATGCAGTTGAGCTTGCTCACTCATGTTACCAAAATGCTGACACCAAAAACGTAGGACATCTGGCCAGAGCATCAATGTATAGTTTTCTTAATTATTTTAATTTGAGAGATAACAAAGAGTTTATTGATGTAGCCGATTTGAAAATTTCAGGATCCAGTAGTATTAGAGTGTTTGAAATAGTAAAAGCTCTAGGTGGAACCACTTATATAACAGGCCATGGAGCAGCTCGTTATCTTGACCATTCCTTATTTGAAGATAATGGAATCAACGTTGAGTATATGAATTACCAATGTAAATATTACCCCCAGAACCACGGTGACTTCACACCTTATGTCAGCAGCTTGGATTTGATTGCAAATATGGGAACTGATGGTGCCGAAGTCATTTGTTCAGGAACAAGAAATTGGAAGGATTTTATCGATGAACGAAATCGAGAAGTTTGAGATTGAAGTGCAAGGTAATATAGACAGCCTGATGAGTGACAAGGATCTCCAGGCATTATCAAGAATTTGGATCAGAGAAATTATTCCTCACAAATGGGTTTATAATTTTTCTTGGTTAGGCCGCCCGGCAATACAGGTCCCGAATGACGCTTGGGCATTACAGGAGCTAGTGTGGAAAATAAAACCGGATTTAATTATTGAGACAGGTATTGCTCATGGTGGGTCATTGATGGTCAGTGCCTCATTGCTGGCCTTGTTAGATTACACTGATGCGGTGGAATCAGGGCAAGTACTGGATCCAAAAAGTAGCAAACGCAAGGTCATCGGCATCGATATAGATATTCGACAGCATAATCGAGAGGCAATAGAACAGCATCCATTGTCGCACAAAATTCAGATGTTTGAAGGTTCAAGTATTGATCCATCAATAGTTAACGCGGTCAAAGAAGCAGCCAAAGGGTATCAGCGGATACTGGTTTGTCTTGACTCAAATCATACTCATGACCATGTTCTGGCTGAGCTGGAAGCATATGCGTCACTGGTGACACCAGGAAGTTACTGCATTGTTTATGACACAATCGTCGAAGATATGCCAGAAAGCATGTTTCAAGATCGCCCTTGGAAACCCGGTAATAGTCCCAAATCAGCTGTTTCTGCATTTCTAAATAAATGCGATGATTTTTTGGCCGATGAGCGAATGGATGCTAAGTTGTTGATTAGCGTTGCAAACGGCGGTTTTTTAAAGCGCTTGTAAATCACTATTTAAGTCAAATATTTTTCATAAAGTTTCACCCTAACAAAGAGCTCATTACTTTTAACAAGACATGAGCTTATTTGAGATTTTATTTAACCCTAAACCCTGCCTATTCCAAAGTACATAATACCAGCCATAGCTGCCATTTCAGGACTATACAGATTTCGTCCATCCATAATTAATGGAGAACGCAGCTTCTCTTTAATCCAGGTGAAGTCTAATGTACGAAATTCTTTCCATTCGGTGCAGATAACTAAGGCATCAGCTTGATGTACCGCTTGTTCTTTGCTTTTACAAAGTGAAAGTAAAGAAGCATTACTGTTATCTTTTTTAACTCTGTTATTTACTAACAGCTGATCTGGATAGAGTCTTGCGCATTCAGCCATTGCTTCTGGATCATAGGCTTGTACTCTTGCACCCGCTTGCCACAAGTCTTCCATTAATACTCGACTGGGCGCTTCACGCATATCGTCGGTATTGGGCTTAAACGCCAGGCCCCAGATAGCAATGGTTTTACCTGTCAAATCACCGTTGAATGCCTGACTCAGCTTACTAAACAACACGGTTTTCTGGCGCTGGTTAACCGACTCTACCGCTTGCAGCAATTCGCTGGGGAAGCCCACTTGCTCAGCTATATGGCACAGCGCCTGTACATCCTTAGGGAAGCAGGAGCCGCCATAGCCACAGCCGGGATAGATAAAGTGGTAACCAATACGGGGATCACTGCCAATTCCCTGACGCACTTCTTCTATGTCTACGTTCAAGTGTTCGGCCAGGTTGGCCATTTCGTTCATAAAGCTGATCTTGGTGGCCAGCATGGCATTGGCGGCATATTTGGTCAGCTCGGCGGCGCGCACGCCCATAAACATGAGTTTGTCGCGGTTGCGGTTATAGGGACCATAGCACTCGCGCATGACATGCTTTACCCATTCCGACTCGGTACCCACAATAATGCGCGGCCCCCGGGTAAAGTCCTCAATAGCACAGCCTTCTTTCATGAACTCGGGGTTGGAGCACACCTCAAAGCGCAGGGTTAACCCTCGCTGCTCCAGCTGCTCAGCGACGACGGCGGATACGTTATCGGCGGTGCCCACCGGCACAGTTGACTTGTTGACGATGATTTTGGGCTCATACATGTAACGACCAATGCTGTCTGCCACCTGCAATACGTATTGCAGATCGGCACTGCCGTCTTCATCGGGGGGCGTGCCCACGGCAATAAACAGCATTTCACCGGCATTTACGGCCGCTTTGGTGTCACCGGTGAAGGTCAGTCTGCCGGCAGCTGTGTTGGCGGCTATCAGCTCTTTAAGGCCTGGCTCATAAATGGGAATATGACCATTTTCGAGGTCGCGAATACGCTCGGGGTTGGTATCCATGCACATCACGTTGTGACCTACATCAGCCAGGCAGGCGGCGGCCACCAGGCCAACATAGCCCGAGCCAAAAATAGTGAGGTTCATGAGATTTCCTTGATTACCGTGCCGGAGAGATGATTTAAGAAAGCAAAAAATAGGCCATTTATTGCTGAGTTAAGAGCCGACAACATAAGGATGGGTACATTCAGCATTTCCAAAGCACCGGACCAGATAAAACTGTAGGCACCGCTTTAGCCGGCGCAAATCGGCAGGGTCCGAGTGCAAGGCACATCGCCCCCCCTCTCCCTGGCGAAAACCCGCCGTTATGCCTGCTGGTCCGCAGCCAAGGGGGAGGAGCAGTGCGGTGCCAACTGAAGCGCCGTGGCACCTGGTTTAACGCGGTCGAATAAATTCGACCCTACGCAAAATCAGCCCCCGTGGCAAATCGAGCCACAAGGGATAGCCTGCCTCGTTCGAATCCAATTTTCCCCTCACGCCTTACGCCTTTCCCCTCACACCTCTCGACTTTTCATCAAATGTAATTAAACAAACTTATGTTCTGTACCTTGCCAAACATGGTCTGGGTGGCCTGCAGGGCAACCATGGTCTGGCTGAATTCGCCAGTGGCCTTGGCGTAGTCCAGGTCTTCCATTCCACTGCGCAGTTTCTCCAGCGTCAGGCTCATGTCGGCGTGGGTCTCTTTTTGGTTATCAAGACGCTGCATGCGGTTACCGGTATCGGCGCGTACCTGAGTGAAGTGGCCGCCCATGGCGTCCAGTTCATCGAGGATGTCGATCATTTCACTCTGGCCGCTGGGGGTATGGCCGTCACTCTCGAGCCACTCTTTGGCTCGATTTAAAATGTCGAATACGCCGCGATCATCCTGACCGGTACCGTCTTGAACCGTGGAGTTAAGCTCGATTTTATCGCCTATTTTAGCTTCGCCTTTTACTACTATCTCTAAACCATCTACCTCAATTTTCTTACCCGGTTCGTAAGCTAACTGCATTAGCGGATCGTTAGGATCAGTAGGTAAGATAACAGCTCCGCTCTCATCTTTAATCTGATAAAACACTTCTTCCGACTCTGGATCGGCAGGTATCACGCCAACAAACTCGACGGTATAGCGCTCTTGGTCACTAAAATTGGCACGCTTTGCGATGTTAGCGCTTTCTACCCGCACCTGGTCTTCTCTAGTCTCATCACCCAGTTGATAACTGGCAGTAAAGTCGCCACGCGGATTGGGCACGCCGCCAAACACCAGGTCACCGTCGTGGTTGATAGCCACCTTGACGCTGTCGCCCACCATCATCTCCCGCTGACCGCTGTCGCCGGAATAGGTCACATTGCCGCCGGGCTGGCGGGTAAAGGGGTCTGTGTCGGTTTGAAAACCGCCGAATATGGCCTGACCGAATTCGTCTTTGGTATTGGCGATATCAAGCATTTCATCGATACGACCTTGCAACACATCTTTATAGGCATCACGTTCTTGCTGGGTAATTGCCGGGTTGTTGGCGCCCAGCATGATTTCCTTCACCTGCTGGGTAATGTTTTCGGCGCTGGTCAACCCGGTCTCTTCGCGGCGCAACCGGTTTTCGGCCAGGTTGATGTTGGTCTGGTACTGGTCGAGCTTACGCAATTCCTGCTTGTAGTTGAGAATGCCGTTAGCGGCGACCGGATCGTCACTGGCGTATTCCACTCGCTTGCCGGACGACAGCTGCCCCAGCTGCCGGTTGGCCTCGGAAGTACGGCCACTGATATTGTCCAGGTTGCGCTGAATAAACTGAAAACTGGCTACTCGCATCGTGGTTCCTTAGCGTATCTGCAGAAGGGTGTTCATGGTCTCGGAGGCCACGGTCACCACCCGGGCCGAGGCCATGTAGGACTGCTGAAAACGCAGCAGGTTGGCGGCTTCTTCATCCAGGTTAACTCCGGAGGTAGACAGCATGCGGTCGTAAGACTGGTCATAGGCCGCTTCGGCCGCCAGTGCTTTTACCCGCTGATTTTTGGTGAGACCGCCCAGCTCTACTGCGGTTTTATTCAGGCTGTCGGTGACGGTCGACTTGCCGTTGTTGAGCCATTTTTTATTCTGCAGCTCGGCAAAGGCCAGGGCGTTGGTGTTGTTGCCCGAGCCTTGGGCCTGCTCGATAACAAACTGATCAAACTCTTTGGCATCGCCTTTAACGGTCAACTCCACATCATTAAAGGCAATATTGCCATTGGCATCCGGCACACCACTGAACAGACTCGTGCCATTTTTATCGAGCACGTTATAAACCAGTCCACCTGCTCCGTCATCTTCCACTTTCAGGCTCAGCGGGTAGTCGGCTTCAGCAATGGCAGTGGCCGGTGCCGTGGGCTCAACCAGCTTAATACCGATTTTGGCGGTGCCGGTATTGTCTTTATTGGGGCTCACCATCACCGAGCCGGAGACGGCAATCTGGTCACCGGTATTCAGATTTACCTGAAGATCGTTGCCGCCCTGACGAGTGGGCCTTAGCTGCATTTCATCACCGGTGTTGGGTACGTCGCTCAAGGTAAAGCTGAAGCCCAGATCCGGCATATTAATGGTTTGTGCTGGGGGTGATGAGCTATCTACATCTGCTGCATTAATACCGAACGACTCACCGGTGGTGATATCGGTTAACAGATAATCGCCATTGGTTTGATATTTAACCGTGTACTCGCCGCCGGTGAGTTTGCCGGTATCGGTAATTTCAACCGCACCACTGATGGCCGGGTTGTTACCGATAAAACGGCGAGCCTGAGCATCAGGATCGTTGATGTCGTTAAAGAAGTTTGCGCCCGCTTCACCGTTTAAATCTACGCCCTGCTTTTGTACCTGGTTAAAGGCATCGGCAATGGCGATAGCGGTTTTACCCATGTCGCTCAGGTTGGGGCCTAATACCTGATCCCGGTAATGAAACAGGGCGCCCATTTCTCCGCCCAGGGCCTGGCTGCCCTTGATGCGGGTGGCCTGATCCGGGTTGTTGGGGCTGGTCAGATACAGTTCGGTTTGTTGCGGATCCGGTGAACCGGGCCTTACTTCCATGCCATAGGCCTGGTTACCACTGACTAACGGCTCACGCCCGCCCAGCATCACCGAGATCATGCCGTTGTTGTCTTTTATGGTGGTGATTTGTACTTCCTGCCCCAGCTCCTGGATCAGTCGGTCGCGCTGATCGAGCAGGTCGTTGGGGGTGCCGTTAAGGCCCGAATTCATGATTTGCTGGTTAAGCTCGGCAATACCGGCGGTGATGGACGTGACATGCTCGGCGCGGGATTCGATATCCCGATTCTTGATGGTCATTTCCTGTTCGAGCGCGCTGTAATACTCGTTGAAATGGTTGGTAATGTCGTTGGCGTTGGCCAGCATCAATTCGCGGTTGCCCAGGTTGCCGGGGTTATCTGCCACGGCGTTAATGGCGCCGTATAGGTCATCCAGGCTGGCGGCAATGCCCTGGTTGGTGCTGGTCAGTCCCTTGTCGAGAAAGCTCAGGTGGTTATACAGGGCTTCTGCGCCCGCCTTCTCGGTATTATTGATGAGTACGTCCTTGAAGGCGTATTCCTGATACATGCGGGTCACGTCGGTTACCCGAGTGCCGGTGCCGTAAAACTGACCACCCGAATACATCTGCATCGTGGTCATTTGCTCTACCCGCTGGCGACTGAAGCCTTCGGTATTGACGTTGGCAATGTTATGGCCGGTGGTGGCCAGCTGACTCTGTGCCGCCAGCAGGCCACTTACGCCGGTTTGATACATATCAACAGCCATGATGTGTCCTTATGCTTGTGATGCCAGTCGGGTTACGGTATTGAAAATGGAACTCAGCTTGTCGGCATATTTGGGGTCGGTGGCATAACCGGCTTCTTGCAAGGCATTGAAATACTGCCGGGGCGAGTCGGTTTGCTGCAACGCCTCGCCGTAACGCGGGTTGTCGTGCAAAAAATTCACGTAGTCGTTAAAGCTGTCGTTGAACGAGCCATAGGCACGAAACGGCGCCTGCACCTTTACGGCTATACCCTGCTCATATTCCAGGGTGCTGACCCAGGTTTTTGAGTCCTTCCAGCTGTTATCGGCCTTGATGCCGAAAAGATTATGGCTGGAGTCACCATTTTTTTGGCCGATGATCTTTTTACCCCAGCCGGTTTCCAGCGCCGCCTGCGCCAGCATGGCCTCGGGCGGCAGGCCCATGCGCTTGCCTGCCTCGGTCGCCGCCGGCAACAGGCGGCGTACGAAGTCTTCGGGGGAGCGAAACGGCTCGCTGGCGTTGTAGGTAACGGTATCCGGGCTGTTAGCGGCGGCCTGCAATGGCGGCCGGGCTTGTTCTGCGGCCGGTTTCAAGTCCGGTTTTACCTCGAGCGTGTCGTCCGGGCTCTGCTCAAGCGGCCGCACCACCTTGCCGGAAATTCGACGCACATCGGTCAGTTCAAAGTGCTTGGCCGGGGGCTCCACCTTGTTTTGCTCCCCCCCCAGCTGGCGGGCAACCAGATCGGCCAGCCCCAAACTGCCCTGGCGGCTGAGCTCGGCGGACATCTGCTGGTCGTGCATGTCCTGATAATGCTGGGTGTAACGGCTGTTCATCGGGCTGTTGGACTCGAACACCTTGTTGGCGGCACGCATCGACTTGAACAGCTGCTGGGTGAACAGGCTCTCGAACTGGCGCGCCGCTTCATCCAGCGCCTTGCCACGGTCTTGCTCAAAGCCCTGCTGCCGCAGCTTGTCCAGCCCCTGAATGTCGTTAACCAGCAGGCTGTTATTGAATGAGTCGGTGGGTTTCATGCCGTTACTCCTTTCGACGTGAGAAGTGAGGAGTGAGGAGTGAGGAGTGAGGAGTGAGGAGCAAGACACCGAACTGATGAGTCCAGCCGTTTTTTTCACCTCCCCCCTCACCATTTACCCCTCACTCCTCACATTCAATTAAATAATCACCAGCTCGCCCTGAATGGCGCCGGCCTGGCGCAGGGCTTCGAGTATGGCGACCAGGTCGCCGGGGGCCACGCCGACCTGATTAATCGCCCGTACCAGATCGTCCAGTGTGGTGCCGGTGTCCAGCTTGAACATGCGGCCGTCTTGCTGCTCTACGTTGATGTTGCTGTTGGGCACCACCACGGTTTCGCCACCGGCCAGCGCATTGGGCTGGGACACCTGAGGATTTTCCGAAATGGTAATGGTCAGGCCGCCGTGGGTAATGGCCGCCGGCTTCAACTGTACCGTCTGGCCAATCACTACGGTGCCGGTGCGCGAGTTGACGATGATTTTGGCGGCTTCGTCGGCCACGTCTACGGTCAGGTTTTCCAGCGTAGACAGATAACTGACCCGCTGGCCCGGATCGCGCGGTGCATATACCTGTACCGAGGTGGCATCCAGCGCCTGGGCGTTGTTCGGGCCGACCAAATCGTTAATCACCTCGGCCATGCGTTTGGCGGTGGTAAAGTCGGAGCGGTGCAGGTTAAAGGTAATGGTATCGCCACGGCCAAAGGAGTTTTGTACTTCGCGCTCTACCATGGCACCACCGGGAATGCGGCCCACGGTGGGAATATTGATCATGATGGAAGAGCCATCGGCCCCTTCGGCCCCCAAACCGCCCACTACCAGGCTGCCCTGGGCCAGGGCATAGACCCGACCATCCACCCCTTTCAGAAAGGTCTGCAGCAGGGTGCCGCCACGCAGGCTCTTGGCCTCGCCAATGGCGGAAACGGTAACGTCTATGGTCTGGCCCGGCTTGGCAAAGGCCGGCAATTCGGCGTGCACCGCCACCGGCGCCACGTCGTTCATCTTGGGCCGCATGTTATCGGGCACGGTAATGCCGAAGTTGTTGAGCATGGTGCGAAAAGTCTGGGCGGCAAAGGCGTTGTTACGCTCGCCGGTACCGGGCAGGCCCACTACCAGGCCGTAACCCACCAGCTGGTTGGCGCGCACACCGGCCACCGAGCTGATGTCTTTGATGCGGGCCGCCTGGGCCGGCATTAAGACACCAGCCAGTAAGGTTAAGCTCAGTAATATCGCAGTGAGCTGCTTCATGTATTTCTCCTGAAAACAAAACTTTCAGCCGTAAGCAAAATATGCAAACTGCAGTAACCCCACCCCAACCCTCCCCTTGCGTTGCACCCCGGCGTTATTCTGATAAATAGCGACCAAGGGGAGGGAGCAAACCGCGCCAATTTACAGGGCCTGCGCCGAACGCCCCTCCCCCTTGGCTCCAGCCCCGCAGGCATCATGAAGAGGCATCGCCAGGGGGAGGCTGGGTGGGGGTGTCGTTTGCGTGGTCGAATAAATACGACCCTACGACGCCTCACCCCTCACGTATTTAAAACGGCAGCCAGGGGCTGTTGAAGAACTTGGCCAGCCAGCCGCGGGTCTGGGTATTGGCAAAGTCGCCGGTGCCGCCATAATAGATGCGGGCATTGGCGACCCGGGTCGACTCAACCCGGTTGTCGGCACCGATATCCTGCGGCCGTATCATGCCGCTGATGCGCACGTATTCTTCGCCGGTGTTCAGCATGATCCACTTTTCGCCCTGCACCAGCAGGTTACCGTTGTCCAGCACCTGCGCCACGCTAACGGTAATGCTGCCCTGCAGGCTGTTACTCTGGTTGGTGTTGGCCTGGCCGTCGAATTCGTTGCTGCTCGACATGGACGCCTGCAGCGGGTAGCCGCCGATGTTGACCGGCGCACCACCGAGGCTGAGCGGATTGATGTTCACGCTGGAGTCTTTGCCCTGCTGGGTAGTGGCACGCTTCTGGGCCCGGGTCGACTCGGCCAGATCGACAGTAATGATGTCGCCCACCCGGTGCGCCTTGATGTCGGAATACAGGCTGTTGGCATAGTTGTCCCTGAAGATGCCGCCGTTGGGCTCCAGCTGCTGCTCGTTCAGGCTGGGGATCACCGGCGCAAAGGCAGGATCATCCGGCTTGGGGGTATAAGGGGTGCTGGTGCAGGCCGACAGGCCACCAACACACAAAACCAGCAGACCGAACCTCGCCGTTATGCTACGCATGACTCTCCATTGTTTAACATGATTCCTGCTTAACATGCCGGTTTACAGCTGCTGATTGACATAGGCCATCATTTCATCGACCGACGAGATCACCTTGGAGTTCATCTCGTATACCCGCTGTGCCTGGATCAGGTTGACCAGCTCTTCGGTCACGTTGACGTTGGAGGTTTCCAGCATGCCCTGCTTGATGGTGCCGTAACCGTCGGCACCGGCAATGCCCTGCAGTGGCGCACCGCTGGACTGAGTTGCCAGATAGAGATTTTCCCCTTTGGGCTGCAGGCCGGACGGGTTGGCAAAGTCGGTCAGCGTCAGCTGGCCAACCACCTGGGATTCGGCCTGACCGGCCAGCTGTACCGATACCTCACCGTTGGTGCCCACGCTGATGCTTTGGGCATTACCGGGAATCTGCATTTCCGGCAGCAAGGGATAGCCATTGCCGGGGGTCACGATAATGCCTTCGTCGTTGAGCGCAAACTGACCGTTACGGGTGTAGCCGGTGGTACCGTCTGGCAGCATCACCTCGAAGAAGCCCCGGCCATCAATCATCACATCCAGGGCGTTGTCGGTAGTTTGCACGCTGCCCTGGGTAAAGGTTTTCTGGGTAGCCACCACCTTGCTGCCCGCCCCCAGCATAAGACCGGAGGGCAAGTTGGTGTCGGCGGTGGCACGACCACCCGGCTGGTGCACATTCTGATACAGCAGATCTTCGAAGATGGCCCGGCCTTTCTTGAAACCAACGGTGCTGGCGTTGGCCAGGTTGTTGGAGGTGACCGAAATATTGGTCTGCTGGGCATCGAGGCCGGTTTTGCTAATCCATAATGCGGGGTTCATCGTAATCTCCTTTAGATGCGCAGCAACTGGGCGTGGGCTTTATCATTCTCTTCGGCGTGGCTCATCATCTTCATCTGGGTTTCAAAGCGCCGCTGCAGGTCGATCAAGTGGGTCATTTCGGCCACCGGGTTGACGTTGCTGCCTTCCAGCGCACCGGCAATCAGCTGCACCTGCGCCGACGGTGCCTCGGCCTGACCGTCTTTGCGACGAAAGAGACCATCCAGTCCTTTTTCGATATCGCCGTTATCGGGCAGCACCGTCTTGATGCGTTGCAGTTCGGCACCGCCGTCGGCCGGCTCGCCCTCCAACCGGGCAAAGATGGTGCCGTCTTTGTTGATTTCCATTTTTTCCAGCGGCAGCGGCAGAAAAATAGGTCCGCCATTATCGTCCAGCACGTTAAGGCCATTGCTGGTTTGCAGCATGCCCTCGGGCGTCACCTGCAAATTGCCGAAACGGGTGTAGGCCTCGGTGCCGTCTTTGGACTCCACCGCCAGCCAGCCGTCGCCGGACACGGCAACGTCAAGATCCCGACCCGTGGTCTGAATGGGACCGGAGGCAAAACTTTGCCCCGGCCGCTCGGCCATGGCAAACACCCGGCTGGGCAAGCCTTCGCCAAAGGCCTGCATGGCCCGGGCCTGCTCCATATCGGCCTTGAAGCCGGTGGTATTGGCGTTGGCCAGGTTGTTGGCTCGCAGGGCCACGCTGTGCATGTTTTCTTTGGCGCCAGACATGGCGATATAAAGCAAATGATCCATTTCAGCTCCGTCGACGCTGTTGCCGAATAAGTACTGAGTGATGCTGAACGTCAGCTAGTGTACCAATTACATTACAGAGTTATCTGCAAAATTGGTGCCATTAAACATAGTGAGGGGTAAAGCGAGAGGCGTGAGGGGATTAAGACAAAAGCTCAACAATCGGTGTTAAACAACCCAACACCGATTGTTTCTATCAGAACAGAATTTACCGACTATCTGTGGTCCAAAAGCCACAGGCCACATAGGGGAGTCAGACTTTTCTTTGTCTGCCTCCCTCACTCTTCACGCCTTACCCCTCACGATTTAGGTTACCGGATCTGCAATATGGTCTGCTGCAGAGTGCTGTTCACTTCCAGTGCCCGGGAGTTGGCCTGGAAGTTACGCTGGGCGGTGATCAGGTCTACCAGCTCGGTGGTCAGGTTGGTGTTGGACTGCTCCAGTGCCGCCACGCTGACCTTGCCGAAAATGCCGGTATTGGGCTGGCCGGTGACGGCTTCGCCCGACAGCAGTGACTGACTCCACTGGGTATCGCCTTCCTGAGTCAGGCCCTGATCGTTGGGGAAGCGCGCCATGGCTACGATCCCTAAGTTTTCGGTACTGCCGTTGCTGTAAGTGGCCTGTACCAGGCCATCCGCGCCAACATCCACCTTGGTCAGGCGGCCGACTGTGGTGCCGTCCTGGCTGGATTGAGTGACTTCGAAGGGGCCGGAGTTTAAAGTGGCTGAAGGAATTTTAATCTCAACCGTCTGCTGATCATTTGAGCCATTGGTAAAGCCTAACGGCAATGTATTAACTGAAACTGGTGGGGCCGGTGTATCCAATACCCCAGCGTTATCAAATCCTAAATCCAAAGGAGCAGCTAACGCATCATTACCATCCACATAGACGTGCATCTGCCACTTGTTTTCACCGGCAGCCGCAGAGTTATCTTTCACGAAATACTGGGTCATGGTGTGGGTATCACCCAATGAATCATAAATCGTCATCGAGGTAGACGAGGTATAGGTCGCTGAATCGGTTGGATCAAAACCACCGACGGGTAAAGCTTCTGCTTTCACCGGCAGGTTAACACCGATTTTGGCTTCTGTAGTAGCCTGAGGATCACCGGCCTTGTCGGGGATCCGCAGTGGCTGGGTGGTGTTCAGGCCCAGACCGGACGGGGTACCGTCCTCGTTGGCGGCATAGGTTTGCAGGTAGTTGCCCTGAGAGTTGGTAACAAAGCCCTGATCGTTGAGGCGAAAGGCACCGGCACGGGTAAAAGTACGATCAAGCGAGCCGAGTTCGTTGGACATCACGAAGAAGCCGCTGCCGTTGATGGCCATGTCCAGCGAGTTGTTGGTGAACTGCAGTGCGCCCTGGTGAAACTGTTGGGCCACCGAGGCGGTTTGCACACCGCTGCCGGTACTGGTTTTGGAGTTGGAAAAAATGGAGTTGGCGTACACGTCGGCAAATTCGGCGCGGGACTCTTTAAAGCCAATGGTATTGACGTTGGCAATGTTGTTGGCGGTCACGTCCAGGTCTTTCTGGGACGCATTCACACCGCTCAGGGCAATATTAAAAGACATTAATGTTCTCCTTACGCCGCTTTACGGCCAGCTATTTCGAGTACCTGATTCAGGGGGATGCCCCCAAGACCAGCAAGATTCACCAGGGTTGGGCTGTTGGCGCTGCCTAAGGTCACGCTGTCGACCCGGCCAAAAGCCAGAGCGTTTAGGTCTTCACGCTGATTGTCAATCAGGCCGCTGACCTTGATTTTGTAGCGGCCCTCGGGAGCCGGCTCCCCCTTGTCATTCAGGCCGTCCCAGCTAAAGGGCACGTTGCCTTTTTGTGGGCCATCCAGGGGAATGCTACGTATCAATTCGCCCTTTTCGTTCTCTATTCTGATCAACACGTTATCGGCGCCCTCACCGGTAACGGCCACGCCATCTACCGGCTCGGACTGATCCCAGTAAGCCAGATCACTGGGCAACAAGACTTTTTGCCCGACCAGGCTTGAGGCCTGCAGTGCCTGGCTGGAGGTCATGACGTCGCTCAGGCTCGACAGCTTTTCGCTCATCTGATTGATGCCGTCTGCGGTGGTGAAAGACGTCATCTGGGCAATCATCTGGGAATTGTCTGCCGGTTTGAACGGATCCTGATAGGCCAGTTGCTGGGTCATGAGGGCGAAAAAGTCTTCCTGCCCCAACTGTGCCCGGCTGGGATCCTGGGCTTTTTCGGCGGGGCTTTGCTCCCCCGGCCACTTGAGACCGTTTAAATAGTCTTGGTTAACTTGCATGGCTTATTACCCCTTACCCAGACGCAGGGTTTGCTGCAGCATCTGCTTGGCGGCATCGGCCACCTGCACGTTGGTCTGGTAGTTGCGCGAGGCGCTGAGCATGTCGGTCATCTCTTCCACCACGTTGACGTTGGGCTTGTAGATGAAACCATCCTGATCCGCCATCGGATGATCGGGGCGAAATTCCTTTAACAGCGGTTTGTCGGTTTCTACTATGCCCATGACCTTGACGCCGACGCTTTCCTGACGGTCGGACAAGGCCTGATCCAGATCGGCGGCAAACACCGGCTTGCGGGCACGGTAGGTTTCGTTGATGCTGGAGCTGACGCTGTCGGCGTTGGCCAGGTTACTGGCGGTGGTGTTGAGCCGCACCGACTGGGCGCTCATGGCGCTGCCGGAAATATCAAATACCTTAAACAGGCTCACATTGAATCTCCTTTGATGGCCTTCAACAGGCCGCTGATCTTGCCGTTAAGAAATTCCAGCGAGGCCTGATACTGCAGGGCGTTTTCCATGTAGTTGTTACGTTCGGTCTGCACGTCCACGGTATTACCGTCGCCGGTATCCGGCTGATTGGGGACGCGAAACTGCACCGTGCCGGGGGGAGCAAGCTCTACGGCAAAGTGTTGCTGGCTGGTGCGGCTCAGCGAGAAGCCCTGATTGGTCTGCGCCTGACTCAGGGCAGACTGAAAGTCCATGTCTTTGGCTTTGTAGCCGGGGGTGTCTGCATTGGCCAGGTTGCCGGCCAGCAATTCGGCCCGATCGGAACGGGCCACCAGGGCGTGTTGATGAATACCAAAGGCTTTGTCGAACGAAATCGTCACCTGGCACCTCTTGCGTTATGTTGACGCCATATCGTGGCTAAAACGCACGCCACGAAGTTATGCCTAAAACAAAGCAAAAGGTATGCCAGCTATCACTTGAGACGATAAATGATACCTGGGCTGCAACGGATCATCTCGAACTTGTCGGACAGGCCGGTCAGTGACTCGGAGGCCCCCAGCAACAGGTAGCCGCCGGGATTCAGGCTGCTGGCAAACTGGTTGAGGATCCTGGTCTTGTTCTCGGGAGAGAAATAAATCAGCACATTACGGCAGAAGATAATGTCGAACTTGCCCAACAGGCTGTAGCTGTCCAGCAGGTTGAAGGGCCGAAAGCTGACCATGTTTCTCACCTTGGCCTGCAACTGCATCTTGCCGTCGGTCAGCGGGGTAAAAAACTGCTTGCGGCGCTCGGGAGACAAGCCGCGCGCCAGCGACAGGCTGTCGTAAATGCCGCTCTTGCACTGTTCCAGCATGCTGGTGGAAATATCGGTGGCAACAATTTGCAGGCCCGGCAAGCCGCCCGGCCGCCGAGCCTGATATTCCAGTGCCGTCATGGCAATGGAGTAAGGCTCCTGACCGGAAGAGCTGGCGGCAGACCAGACTTTCAACGACTTGCCCGGTTTGGCCAACTCCGGAAACAGTTTGTCCGTTAGCAGGGTAAAGGGGTAGCCGTCTCGAAACCACAGGGTTTCGTTGGTGGTCATGGCGTCGATAACCGCCGTTTTCAGCTCCCGTTCGCGTACCGACATGGCTTTGCTGATCAACTCGTCGAGTGAGTCTATCTGAAAGCGAGTCAGTAGCGGAGACAGCCGACTTTTTACCAGATACTGCTTGTTATCGCCCAGCACAATGCCGGTGCCGGCTTCAAGAAACTGGCAAAATACCCGGTACTGCTCGTCGGTAAAGTTCTTCATCCGTGTTGTTTACACCTTTATTACAGCGCTTGTTTCACCGCCGATGCCAGCTCGTCCGGGTGGAATTTGGCGATAAAATTATTCGCCCCCACCTTTTCCACCAGCGCCTTGTTGAATACACCACTCAGAGAAGTATGCAGGATCACATACAAGTCTTTCAGTGCAGGATCATTACGGATTTCTGCCGTCAGGGTATAACCGTCCATTTCCGGCATTTCCACATCCGAGATCACCATCGACAGCTGCTCGCTGATGGGACCGGTCGCCGCCATTTCTCTGAGCTTGTTCAGCGCAAGCTTGCCATTTTCGGCAACGATGCACTCCAACCCCAGGGTCGCCATGGTTTTCTGGATCTGGCGTCGGGCCACCGAAGAGTCATCTGCAATCAATATCGGTTTTTGCCGTTCGGTATTCAAATGCGAAACCTGCTCTACAATCTCGGCGTTGACCGTGGTTTTGACCGGGGCGATCTCGTCGAGAATTTTTTCCACATCCAGAATTTCCACCAGCTCGCCGTCGATCTCGGTCACTGCCGTCATGTAATTGAGGCGACCCGCCCCTTTGGGCGGCGGCAATATCGACTCCCAGTTGACGTTGATGATCCGCTCAACCGAGTTCACCAGAAAGCCCTGCACCGAGCGGTTGTATTCGGAGATAATCACGAAGCTGTTTTCGGTCTGCTCTATGGGGCGGCCACCCATGGACTTGCTCAAGTCGATAATGGAAATGGTTTGGCCACGAATATTGGCGACGCCTTTGACCATGGTATTACGCTGTGGCAAGCCGGTCAGCCTGGGGCACTGCAACACTTCCTTTACCTTGAACACGTTAATGCCAAATCTTTGACGTCCGTTCAGCTTGAACAGCAGCAGTTCCAGCCTGTTCTGACCGACGAGTTGTGTTCTCTGGTTTACCGAGTCGAGTATCCCCGCCATTACCTTGTCTCCATCTGTACCATGGCATGCTTTTTGCGTGAATTAAATAACGATGCTTATCATGCTTGAGTTATACGACGCCAGCTTAACACCCGCCCAAGGCAGACACCAACTGAAGCCAGCCTAACGTGTTTTATCGGCCATGAGGTAGTAATGCTTAAGAGAAATTTTCCGCTTTTTAACATTCTGGTTCGCACATCATCGCTGGCAACACTCGGCCGGCTGCTCTGCTGGTTGCTTGCCGCTTCGCTATGGCCGGCCCTGGCTCAGGCGTCGGTGCATGATGAACTTCGCCATTATGCCGAAGACTATGTGCGAGATTTGGTCCCCTTGCAACCGGGTGATCGGCTGCACATCAACGCGGCCAGCATCGATACCCGATTATCGCTAACCGAATGCCTGGGCAAGCTGACCGCCGATATTCGCGGTGCCGGCGAGGTACGTCGCAATACCCATGTTTATCTGCAATGCCATGAGCAGCCAGGCTGGGACCTGTTTGTGCCGGTACGAGTTAAAATACTCAAGCCGGTGGTTACCGCCGCCGACCCCGTTGCCCGCAATACCCTGCTGCAGGCGCAGCATTTAACCGTGGATTATCAGGATGAAGTGTTACTGCGCGGGGATGTATTCAGCTCGCCGGATGAACTGATTGGCGCACGCAGCAAGCGGGATTTACGCCCCGGCCAGCCCATTCGCAGCAGTCAGCTGTGTGTGGTCTGCAAGGGCGACAAGGTCGGCATCGTCGCGCAAACGGGGGGATTGATGCTGAAAACCGACGGCATGGCGCAGGAAGACGGCGGCTTTAATGACAGCATTCGTGTGCGTAATATCAACTCCGGTCGAGACATTACCGCCCGGGTCATGGCCGCCGGTCGTGTGCAGGTCAAACTGTAAATTCTGCTAAAGTTACGGCTACAGAGGCCGATACTTCATTTACGCAGCAGTAACATCAGGACTTGACCATTATGGCTATCGATAAATTACCTCCCGGCCTCGGCAGCACGACGCCGTTGGCGAACAATGCAAAGTACAAGGCATCAACCACCACCGGCGCACAGCCCGATGGCAGTACAGCCGCGATTCGCCAGGATGAAGTCACCCTGACACCTCAGGCCAAACGCCTCAGTCAGATGCAGCAATCGCTGGCAACCACGCCCGCTCCCGATAACAGTGCCCGGCTGGATGCACTGAAAAAAGCCATCAATGAAGGCAGCTACCAGGTAGACAGTGAACGACTGGCGGCTAATATTTCTCGCTTTGAACAGGATTTGGAAGGCCTCTGACATGCCCCTTGATGTGCTGCTGAACCATCAAAAATCACAACTCGAGCTACTGCTGGAGATTACCCATCAAGAGCGTGACTTGATTGTTAAACGCAAGGCGCTTGAACTCCCCCCGTTGACCGAGCGCAAGCAGGCATTGCTGATCGAGATTCAGAATACCGATAGCCAGCTTGCCGGCCACCCCGAACGGGATCGCCTGAACGGCGATTATCATGATCGGGTAGCGGAGTTGCGGGCGCTGTTGCAACAATGCCAGGAGCAGAACCAGGTGGCCGGGCAACTGCTGGAGCAATCGCTCAACGGTATTCGCCAGCTGACCAATATTCTGAGCCGGCTGCATGAACGTCAAAGCATGACCTATGATCAGAAAGGTCACACCAAAGGCATCAACAAAGGCGTTGGTTTCAAGGTTTAAGGAAAGGGGGGATTAACACTCCGCCCCTCCCCTTTACGTTTCACCCTTGTTTTTATATTCGACCATTCTGGGTCAATTTCCTCGTCGTAATTGCTCGTAAACCGCCAGATCCAGTTCAAGCTCGGTGATGTACATGTCACCATCGGGATAACTGTTTACCACTCGCGCGCCCCTGACCACCCCACGGCTGCTGTTGCTGACGGTACCATCCTGCAGCACATGACTGCTCATTTGGCTTGAGCTACTGGTCATCACGCCACCCAGCTGCTCGGTCAACTCGCGATAGGCATCCATCTTTGACGCCCGCATGGCATGCAGCAACTTCTGCTGATGATTGGCAGGCTGCTGCAGGCTGATTGGGGCATACCCCACCGCATACAGATGATTTTTGGCCGGACGGACGTCGCCCTGTTGCCCGCTGCACCCCGCCAGCATCAACAACAGCAAGGCACACAGATTATTTCGCATAACGGCTCCTTTGCTCCGGGGTCATCACAACCCGGGACTCTGGCCCCTGTGCCCTGATCATGCCGGCAACCAGATATTCGGGAATAAACTGCTGGGCACTGGCCACCAGGCTGTTGTCGCCCATCGAGACCAGTCGTGCATTAATCAAACGTCCACCCGTGGTTTCACTAACGGTGCCATGCAACAGATAGCGGGCGCCGATACGTGAACTCAGCTGCCGATAGTCCCGGCTGGTACTGACATCTCCTTGCGGAGTGATACGAATAAAAGGCAGCGCCTTGAAGTCGACCACGCGCAAGCCGTATTGATTGAGCTGAAACATCATGGTTTCCGACAGCAGGCGGCCAAAGTCGTCCTGGCTGCGATAGTCCTGCTGATCGACAAAGCCACTGACGGCAATGCCCGACTGACTGTCCAGGTGATGCGCGCTCGACACCAGATGGTAAGCCAGTGCCGACATATGCTGCTGCAACCGGGTTTGGCCGCCCACCAGTGAAGGCCCGGTGGATGGCAGATAAGCGCTGCGAGTACCGGCACTCATCCGCATGGGAATGCCATCTCGACTATGTCTGGGTGATGCCTGCGTTTGCCCCAGAGATCCCGGCGGTTTGCGATTGATGTAGTGGGACGCATGATCGTGGGGCAGGTAATGATGTTGGTCATCAAACTGCGACTTCCCCGCTCCCGAGCAGGCCGTCAGGCCCAGTACGGCAACAAGGAAAAAAGGTCTGCTCATGCACCGACTCCCGCTAAATTGGTTAAATGAAACTCGATAGGTTATCGACCGGAGGCCGGCAGACTTTACCCGGCCTGCAGTAAAACAACCATATGACACGCCAGGCGAACAGAATAACTCGTTTGATGTATTCGCGCATTTAACGCTTTTATCGACGTATCAGGCAAGATTTTTGCATAATCCTTGCCAAGAAGTATCAACAATTGACCGCCGCCGTTATTTTATCCGGCTGCCGCTGTTACACAGGATACCCAGTGTCGATAAAAGCCTTGTTACCCTCATTCTTTCTGCTGCTGCCATTGGCAGCTCACGCCGACTGGTATCAGGCCGAAGGCTCGGCACCGCTCAGCCTGGGGGCAGAAACCGCCCGCCAGCAGGCGCTGGAGCAGGCGTTGACCGATGCCCTGTTGCAGGCTGGCGCTTCGCTGACCACGGTGCAGTCGGTTACCAACGGCGCCCTGTCGGGTCAGCAGATCGATATTGCCGCTCAGGGTGAACTGATGGACTACGTCATCCTTGATGAGCAGCATTCACAGGGCCAGCTAAGATTGACGCTGCGCGCCGATATCTGGCCCGATGGTGATGTACAGCCACAGTGTGCCGGTCGTTATCGCCCGGGTCTGACCCTCAGTCGTTTTCCGCTGTTGCACCCCGAGCAGGGCCAGATTGGTCAGATATTTGAACTGGGCGTCGCCGTAACCGCCAGATTGGCGCAACACCTGACACCCGGCGTCAATTTGATGACACAGCTGCCCCACCAGCTGACCACCGATTATCAGCTGCCCCGCAGCCCCGGTCTACGTCAGGGCAGTGATGTACTGGCACAACAGCAGCAATCCCGACTGCTGCTAAGCGGAGTGATTGATGATATCAGCATGGATAAGGGCAACTGGGTTAAATGGCGTTTCACCGATATGCCGCGCCAGTTTGGCCTCTCGATTACCCTGGAAGACAGTCTGACCGGTGAACACTTGCTGCAACAGCATTATCAGACCACATCGCCCTGGTCTTTCAGCAAGCACGCCAGGGTAAAGGTACATGAACAGAGCTTCTGGCAGTCGGCCTACGGCCAATCGGTAGATCAACTGCTGTTACGCATCGCTCGCGATGTCACCAATGCCCAGTCGTGCATGAAAGCCATTGGTCATATATTGCAGCAGTCTGAAGAAGGCATATTGATGGATCTTGGCCGCCAGGCCGGCATTCAACCCGGCGATCGCTTCACCCTTGTTCACCGTCGCCAGCTTCAGCCCGGCTACTACAGCGAAACCTCATCCAAGGCCCAATTTGTAGTGCAGCAGAGTCACACCGACTACAGCCTGCTGGCACCGGCCGATAGTGAAGCCCGACAGATCAACATTACCCCGGGCGATATGCTGACCAGCGTCAAGTGATCCAGCGTGAGGCGTGGCAACATAAGGTATTTCTCACAGACGCAAAAAAGCCCTTCACATCGGTGAAGGGCTTTTTGGGTGGTCGAATAAATTCGACCCTACGTATTGGGTGCCTGGCAGTGACCTACTTTCACATGGCAGCTGCCACACTATCATCGGCGCGGGTGCGTTTCACTTCTG
>NZ_CANLZU010000004.1 GCF_947495715.1 uncultured Oceanisphaera sp. | reverse complement strand
CATTTTGGTGTAAGCCGCATGACAGTTAGTCGAGCCGTAAAGGCTCATGTGAAATGTGAGACCTGACCCCAAATTACACACCTTCGCTTGAAGAGGTTGGAAGTCATTTTGGTGTAAGCCGCATGACAGTTAGTCGAGCCGTAAAGGCTCATGTGAAATGTGAGACCTGACCCCAAATTACTTGGATATTTTTATCACTTGTAACTGTTGATTGATAGGCTCGTAGCACATTACTTACTGTAAATTCCGTGCTTTTCCCTATAACAAAGCGTTATCCCCTACCCTCCTCGTTCAAAAAAGCCCTGAATCAACCGTATATTCCGTCGATTGGCCTTGAAGGAAAAGTCGAGCAGATCACCCTCATGAGAATGCTGCCTGTCTGCAATGGTAGATGGAACGAGGAACGAGTCCCAACATGTCTGACGGCGGCCACCATGTTGGGATTCGCTTCGCTCATCGCCAACCTACGGTACTGACAGTCAACTCCGTGTCCAACCGAGGAGGGTAAAGGGTGTCTGCTTCGCCGGCCCTCTGCGCCATGGATGGCGCAGCGGAGCCCCCATGGATGGGTTTACGGCGTGCCGGAGAAGCAGTGCGCTTTGGCCGACGACAGTGCACGATACGGCAAGCGACAAGCACTTGTGAAGGTCGAGGTTTGATGGTGGTTTTGGGTGTCGGTTTTTTTGGGATAACGGTGCTCGGGCCAGGTTTGGTGGCGTCTGCTCTGGATTCCCGCCTTCGCGAGAATGACGGTAAAAAACCGTCGGACATGACACATCAGAAACAAAAACGCCGGCATTTGCCGGCGTTTTGCTGTCTTCCCCAAGACAAATTTTATTCACCCTACTTCCTCAGTACGCCCTCCTCTACCAGCAGATCAAAGATGGCCTTGGCGGCGGCCTGGGGATCATCGCGGATGATCTGACCCTTGCCGCCCTGGGCCTTGGCGGTGGCCTGCTTGAAGCGGTCGGCGGCGGTCTTGGCGGTCGACACCTTGAGCCGCTTGGGCCGGGACTTGGCCGCCGACAGGGTCCACTCTGCCCGCGCCAGATCGGCTTCGGTGGCCGGGGTCAGCCGCGCTATGTTACCGCGCCGGGCCCTGGCAAAGGCAATCTGCCGAGGCTCGGCGGCGGCACTTTCCACACTGGCGACGAAGGGCAGTTTGACCCTGATGCGCCGGCGCTGCCCTCTGGGCAGGGCCTGCAGCAGGCTGGCCTCGTCGTTCTCGATTGACTCAATGGCCGCGATGCCGGTCACCAGGGGCCAGCCCAGGCGTTCGGCCAGCAGGTAGGGCAGCAGGCCGGAGCCTTCGCCACACTCGGCCCGTACGCCGGTCAGCAGAATATCGGGCTGCTGTTCGCTCAGGTAGGGATAAAGCACCGCCAGAGCATCGTCTTCCGCCGTCTGCTTCAGTACCGTCAGGCCATCGATGCCCATGCCGAGGTAATCTCGCAGGGCATCCTGCTCGGGATCCCCGGCGTGAATGGCGCTCACCTTGCCGTTCAGAGACGTAGGCAAAGAAAGAGCCAGTTCCAGGGCGCAGGCATCCTGATGGGCGCGCCGCGCCCGCCCGGATACCGGATGCTGGCCCTCGGAGACCAGCACGGCAATATTCAGGGTGTCAGGCTGCATTACTCACCTCCTGTGCGGATTTGGCTTCGACCAGTTTCATCAGCTCGGCCAGGATTTTGCTGCTGTCGCCGATGGTGGTCAGGCTGGCCCGTTTGACCATGTCACAGTCGGCATCCTTATTGATGGCGACCACCTTTTCACATTTTCCGATGCCCTGCAGATGCTGCACGGCGCCGGAAATGCCGACCGCGATATAGACTCGGGCGCTAACCCAGGTTCCGGTTGCCCCCACCTGACGGTTGCGCGGCATAAAGCCGTCGTCCACCGCCACCCGGCTGGCCCCTTCCGAGGCGCCGAGCAGGGTCGCGGCCTGATGGAACTGGGGCCAGTCGTGCACGCCGTTGCCGGCCGAAAGGATAAACTCGGCTTCGGCCAGGGGTATTTCGGCGGGATCCACCGCCACCTGACCCAGGTCTTCAAGTCGGGAGCTGATGGGCGCCGACAGGTCCAGCTTCTGCTCCGGTTCGAGCGGGCCGGCCTCATAGCGGTACTCGCCGCACGGCAGGGCGCATTCTTCCAGCAGCAGCATAACCCGGGACCAGGGCCGGCGGATATCCCGCTTGCCGGCGCCGTTTCTGGCCAGCAGGGTGTCGGCTTCCAGCTTCCATACGCCGGTAGCCGGCCGCTCGCCCAGGGCTACGCCCAGACGACGACCCAGCTCGGCGGACTCGCCGCTGTCGGGCAGCAACCAGTACAGCGGCTTCAGGTTGTTTTCTACCCGAGTACACAGCTGGCTCCAGGCCTCGGGCTGATAACCGTCGTACTCGGGCCCCCGTACCTGCAGCAACCGATCGATTCCGGCCCCTTCCACGCTTTCCTTCAGCTCGCCACAGAGCACCCCCAGCACCGCAGTGGTCTGTTCCCGGGCCACCGCCAGCTGCTGGGCCTGGCCCAGCACGTCCTTGCAGTGACTGGTGAGGCGACCGCCACTGGTCTGCAGCCAGACCGCAATATAAGCCTGTGGCTCCACCACCTGGTGCAGCGGCAACACCGGCTGCTCGTTGCGTTTCTTCGATGACAGCTGGGTTACCCCCGCCGCACCGCCCATGTTCAACCGGTCCAGCCGGCGCAGGCCGCTGGGACCATATTGCCATTGTGGCCTGGGGTTCTTGCGCAGCAGGCCGGTCGGGCCGCGGGTCGGCTGGCCATTCAGCTCGGCATTCAACTCATCATGACGAGGGTGAAGCCGGTTGCGCAGTATCCACGCCAGGCGCGGATCACGACGATTCAGTTCAGACATGAGCCACTTCCTCCTTTGGCTGTTGCTGCACCCCTGGTGAGGCAGCGGGCTGCGAGCCGGGCACGATCAGCGCCGCCAGCAGCAGCTCGGCAATATCCTTCACCTCCGGGCGTGGCTCTACCACCCCTTCCAGCATCTGGGTACATTGCGGGCAGGCCACCGCCATCACCTCGGCGTTCACCGCCCTGGCGTCATCCATGCGCATGTCGGCGATACGACGTTCGCCCGGTATATCGGTGATGGGTGCACCGCCGCCGCCGCCGCAACAGCGGGAGCGGAAGCCGCTGCGTTCCATTTCGGTGCGTTCAAACCCGAGCTGATCGATCAGGTAACGGGGCGCGTCATAGACGCCGTTGTACCGGCCCAGATAGCAGGGGTCATGATAGGTCATGCGCGCCTTGCCGTTGGCATTGAACTGCAGCAGGCCCTGCTGATGCAATTCGGCCAGCAGCTCGGTGTGGTGCACTACTTGGTAGTTTCCGCCCAGCTCCGCATATTCGGTACCCAGGCACTGCAGTGCATGGGGATCGGCGGTAACGATACGGTTGAACCTGTACTTGCCCAGGGTGTTGATATTGGTCCTGGCCAGACGCTGGAAGGTGGCTTCATCGCCTAGCCGGCGGGCCAGATCACCGGAGTCCAGCTCCTCGTCACCGAGAAAGGCAACGTTCACCTTCGCCGCCTTGAGCAGCTTGACCAGGGCACGCAGGGTACGCTGGTTGCGCATGTCGAAGGCGCCGTCACCCACCCAGAACAGAATATCGGTCTCTCTGGTCTGCTTGAGCAAGGGAATCGACAAGTCCGCCGCCCAGTGGCTGCGGCTGGCCGGCGACAGGCCGCCCGGGTTGTCGGTGGCGATCAGGTTTTCCAGCACCTCCTGGCCCTTGCCCGGGGTTTCACCGCGCTCCAGGGTCAGGTAACGGCGCATGTCCACCACCGCATCCACGTGCTCGATCATCATGGGGCATTCTTCCACGCAGGCCCGGCAGGTGGTGCAGGACCACAGGGTCTGACTGTCCAGCATGCTTTCCACTATCGGCTTGTCGGGGCAACCGGTGCGGGCGGCGCTTTCCTGACCCGGGTGGGCGCTGCCGTGATAGGTCACTTCCTCCTGAGCGGCCATGGAGATCACCATGTCCTGGATCAGCTTCTTCGGGTTGAGCGGCTGGCCGGCGGCAAAGGCCGGACACTTGCTCTCGCAACGACCGCACTGCACGCAGGCGTCGAAGCTCAGCAGCTGGTTCCACTTGAAATCGGTCACCTTCTCCACGCCCAGCTTGTCGGCGTTCAGATCCAGCGCCTTGAGGCCGGTGTCGCGACCGCCGCCGAAACGGGCCGGACGAGGGTGAAACGCCAGATGCAGGGCGCCGGCGAAGGCGTGCTTCATGGGGCCGCCCCAGGTCATGCCGAACACCATTTCGCCCAGGCCCCAGACACAGAGGCCAAGCAACAGCAGGGCCAGCAGGCCGCTGCCGGTTCCTTCGGGCAATATGCCCGCCGCCGGCAGGGTCGCCAGAAAAAAGCCGACCGAAAAGGCCATCAGGCTCTTGGGCAGGCGCTGCCAGGGCCCTCTGGACAGGCGGGAATGGGGCAGCTCGGCGGCCGGCTTGCGACGGCGCAGCCACACAAAAAAGGCGCCTGTCATCATCAGCAGGCTGGCCGCCAGCAGCGGCCAGGTCAGCCAGGCGGTCTTCAAACCAATACCATGCACCAGCACCACCAGCACCAGCGCCAGCACAAAGCCGCCGCCGGTGGCCACATGGGTGTTGGACATGTACTTGTCACGGGCCACCACATGGTGCAGGTCAACCAGATAGCGCCTCGGCATGGCGGCCAGACCCTGCCAGAACGAAACCGGGCTGGGCTGTCCCTGGCGCCACAGACGTACCCGCCGCAGTGCCCCGGCGAGGCCTAAGGCAAAGACGAGCAATAACAGATAGGGGATCACAGGCTCAAACATAGGGGCTTACCTCATGGCGCCGGAGCAGGCTCCGGCGCCTTTCAGATCAGAAGTCCTTGCACAGGCGCAGGGCGTCATAGATGGCGGCATGGGTGTTGCGCTGAGACACGCAGTCACCGATACGGAACAGCAGATACCCCTGCCCCTCGTGAGACAGGCTAGGCTGAGGCTGGGCCGCATACAGGGCTTCAAGATCGATCTGGCCCTTGTTGACGGAGTCGGCCTTCAGCTCGTAGTAGAGCCGCTCGTCGGGACGAACACCGTTCTCCACCACGATTTGATCCACCACCCGCTCTTCCTTCTGGCCGGTGTACTCGTTTTCGAGTACCGCTACCAGCTTGTCCCCTTCCCGGTACACATTGTGCAGCGCCATGTCGGAAGACATGATCACCTCGCGCTCGTACAGGGAGCGGTAATAGGTGGGGAAGGTGGTACCGCCGATGGCCGCGCCCGGCTTGATGTCGTCGGTGAGCATTTCCACCAGGCTGCCCTTGGACGCCAGGTAGTCGGCCGCCGACATGCCGCTGAATTCACAGATGGTGTCGTAGACCAGCACATTCTTGCCCGGCTCCACCTTGCCCGACAGAATATCCCAGCTGCTGACCACCAGACCTTCTTCTGCGCCCCACTCCGGGTACTGGTCGATGAAGGGGGTACCGCCCACCGCCAGGATCACCACGTCCGGATTTTCCGCCATCATGGCCGGCATATCGGCCGCGGTATTCAGGCGCAGATCCACCTTCAGCCGCGCCAGCTCCAGGGCAAACCAGCGGGTGATGCCGGCAATCTGATCGCGCTGGGGGGCTTTCGCCGCCAGGGTGATCTGTCCGCCCAGCTCGGGCGCCTTCTCGAACAGCACCACCTCATGGCCGCGCTCGGCACTGACCCGGGCCGCCTCCATGCCGGCGGGACCACCACCGACCACCACCACCTTGCGTTTGCGGCCGGTGGTGGGCTCGATAATGTGCGGCATGGTGGACTCGCGCGACATCGCCGCGTTCTGGATGCAGAGCACATCCAGCCCCTGGTACTGACGGTCGATACAGTAGTTGGCGCCCACGCACTGGCGAATTTGATCGACCTGGTCCAGCTTGACCTTGGCGATCAGGTGCGGGTCGGCCATGTACGCCCGGGTCATGCCCACGAAGTCGACATAGCCGCCTTCGATAATACGCTGGGCCTGGGTGGGATCCTTGATGTTCTGGGCATGGATCACCGGCACCGTCACCACTTCCTTGATGCCCGCCGCCAGGTGCAGGAAAGGCTCGGGCGGATAGCTCATGTTGGGGATAACGTTGGCCAGGGTGTTGTGGGTGTCGCAGCCGGAACCGATCACGCCGAAGAAGTCGAGCAGGCCGGTATCGTCGTAATACTTGGCAATCTGCTTCATGTCGTCGTGGCTGAGGCCGTCCGGGTGAAACTCGTCACCACAGATGCGCATGCCCACGGCAAAGTCGCGACCCACCTCGGCACGCACCGCCTTGATCACTTCCAGGCCGAAGCGCATGCGATTTTCGAAGCTGCCACCCCACTCGTCGGTGCGCTTGTTGACCCGCGGGCTCCAGAACTGATCGATCAGGTGCTGGTGCACGGCGGAAATTTCAACGCCGTCCAGCCCGCCTTCCTTGGCGCGACGGGCGGCCTGGGCGTAATCGCCGATGATACGCTGGATATCTTCCGGCTCTATGGTCTTGCAGGTGGCGCGGTGCACCGGCTCGCGGATGCCGGAAGGCGACAGCAGGGTGCTCCAGTTATAACCGTCCCAGCGGGAACGTCGGCCCATGTGGGTGATCTGAATCATGATCTTGGCGCCATGCTTGTGCATGGCCTCAGACAAATTCTTGAAATAGGGGATGATGCTATCGGTGGTCAGGTTGACCGAACTCCACCATTCCTGCGGGCTGTCGATGGACACCACGCTGGAGCCGCCGCAGATGGCCAGGCCCAGGCCGCCCTTGGCCTTTTCTTCGTAATATTTGACGTAACGTTCTGTGGTCATGCCGCCGTCGGTGGCATGCACCTCGGCATGGGCCGTACTCACCACCCGGTTACGGATGGTGAGTTTGTTGATATTCATGGGTTGAAGCAAGGCGTCGAACTGTCCCATCCTGGATCCCTCTGCTGACTTGTCTGGCGGCCGGCAACCGGCCCGCCGATTTATGATTAAGGTGCTGCCACCTTGAGTCTTTACCCCGGCGCAGAAGGGTTCAGCACACCGACTCGCCGTAAACCCATCCCTGGGGGCTCATCCCTAGGGCTCGGCAACGCCATCTGACCGCCATGGATGGCGGAAATGTCGAAAATGCAGGAGCATTTTTTCGACCCTGGCGCCAACGGTCGGCTTGGCTGACTCCCTCCTGCGCCCTGCCTCTACGGCGTTACACCTTAAATCGGGCTGACCTCGAACAGGCCGTAATCACAGCCGGTCTGGGCGCCACTCTGGGTCTGGCGAGCGACGGTACGCACCGCCAGTCCCTGGCTTTCGGCAATCTGGTCCACGGCACCGGCAAACCAGCCGGTAAACATGTAATCCACCATGCGATCCACCTTGCCGTACTGGTAGACGAAGGCGGAATGATCCAGCCGTACCCTGGCGGTGCCCGCGGCAATATCCAGGTTTTCGATGGAAAACAGCCCCCAGCCACGCTGAGACAGGCGCTTCATGTAATGCTCGAATACCGCATCACCGCTGAGCCCGTGACACTCGGCTTCCTTCTCGCACCAGTGCCAGGCAGACTTGTAACCGGCCTTGTACAGAATTTCGGCATAGCGCTCCGGGCCCATTTCCTCTTCGATCGCCATGTGGTTGTTGACGAAGAAGTGACGCGGCACATACAGCATGGGCAGCGCGTCCGTGGTCCAGACGCCGGTCTCACTGTTCACTTCAATCGGCATTTCGGGTGCATGTACTGACATTGTGATTCTCCTTGCTTCCTTGTTATGGCTTATGCGCCCCAGACGTCTTTCAGCACACGCATCCAGTTGCCGCCCATGACTTTCTCTACCTGACGCGGAGAGAAACCATGACGCAGCAGGGCTTCGGTCAGGTTGGGGAATTCACCGATGGTACGGATACCCTCGGGGTTGATGATGTCGCCGAAGCGGGTCAGACGACGGGCATAGCCCTTGTCGTGGGTCAGCCACTCGAAGAAGTTCTGATCATGACCCTGGGTAAAGTCGGTACCGATGCCGATGGCGTCCTCGCCGACCCGCTCCATCACATAGGCGATGGCCTCGACATAGTCGTCGATGGTGGAGTTGATGCCGTTTTTCAGGAAGGGGGCAAACATGGTGACGCCGACGAAGCCGCCGTGATCGGCGATGAAGCGCAGCTCTTCGTCGGACTTGTTGCGCGGGTGGTCCTTCAGGCCGGCCGGCAGGCAGTGGGAATAACACACCGGCTTCTTGGACTCGAGAATCACTTCCTTGGAAGTCTGGCCACCCACGTGGGACAGGTCGCACATGATGCCGACCCGGTTCATCTCGGCCACCACTTCACGGCCAAAGCCGGACAGGCCGCCGTCACGTTCGTAACAGCCGGTGCCCACCAGGTTCTGGGTGTTGTAGGCCATCTGTACTATGCCCACACCCAGCTGCTTGAAGATTTCCACATAACCCAGCTGGTCTTCGAAGGCATGGGCATTCTGGAAACCGAGGATCACGCCGGTGCGGCCCTCTTCCTTGGCTTTGAGGATATCGGCGGTGGTGCGCACCGGACGGATCAGGTCGGCATGCTCCTGGAAATGACGGTTGAAGGCGGCGATGTTGTTAACGGTGCCCTGAAAGCCTTCCCATACCGACACGGTACAGTTGGCCGCGGTGAGCCCGCCACGACGCATGTCTTCAAACAGTTCCCGCCCCCAGTTGGCGATGATCAGGCCGTCGATCACGACCGCCTGGTTATGTAGTTCAGCTGCATTTTGCATGGCCAGACCTTCCTTGAGTAAATGTGGCTGGTGGCATGGAGACCACCGGATTCAAGGGCAGTCTAGCCCGCGGCTCTGTGTGTACACTGGCTGAAAACGACGACCACATAGCCAAAAACGTCACCTTTGGCGACAGACGCCGGAAAGTAAAAAGCCCCGCGATGCGGGGCTGGTCAAAGACAGGGAAATATAGTGCAACGTTACAGGGTTACCGAGGTAAAGGTGGGCTCGCCCCGGGCCATGTCCAGCTGCATGTTCAATGCCACTGTTCAATGTGATATATGGCAACGACTCCGGTGCTACCAGCGGCTAACGCTGGCATTGTGCGGCAGCCGACCGGATGCAGCCGCTGATCCGCGCCAGTGTCGGCTGGTCGATGGTGGGTGAGCAGATCAGGTTCATCTGCAGCAGGTGGTTGCTGCGCAGCAGATCTGTGGCCAGGGGGCGTGTTCGAATGGTGCCGAGCAGCGACTCCGGCAGCAGCGAGACCGCCAACCCGGCATGGACCGCCGCCGCAATATTTTCCATGACCGGACTGGCAAACACCGGCTGATAGGCCACATTGGCCAGCTTCAGATCGGCCAGGCAAAGATCCCGCACCATGCAGTTGTCCTCAAGCAGGGCGAGCGGAAGCCTTTCCCGCTGTTCCAGCTGCATGGCGACAGGCGCCGACCAGATCAGCCGCTCCGACCAGAGCGGTTCTTCACCTTCAAACTGCGGTTCCCCGGCGACAATGGCCACGTCCAGCTCCCCCCGCTCTACCAATTGCCGCAGATGGCGGCTGCGATCGCAGATAATGCGGGCATCCAGCTGCGGCAGTTCCTGCATCAGCACCGGCATAAAGCGGTGCAGAAAATCCTGCGCATAGTCGGTCGGGATGCCGAAGCTGATTTTACCGGCAAGCTGGCGCTGGCTGAGGGCGGCCAGGGTGGCATTGTTCAGGCGCAGGAACTGCTCGCAGTAACCGAGCAGGGTCTCACCGGCCTCGGTCAGCTGAATACCCTGGTTGCTGCGCTCCAGCAGGCGGCTGCCGACCATATCTTCCAGCCGCTTGATCTGCATGCTGACTGCGGCCTGGGAGCGGAACAGGGTTGTCGCGGCCTTTTTCAGTTCGCCCGCCCTGACCACGGCGGAAAAGGTGCGCAACAGTTCGAGATCAAGCAAGGATTCCATCATTTTCTCCTGCGGGCCGGCCGCGGTTGGTGGCCGGTACCAGAGCGCCTATCATCATTCATATTTTCTGAATCATCAGTTAATAAATATTCGTTTGTATGAATCATGCCGTTTCAATAAGGTGAAAGGCAACTAGTTCTTCCACTGCAATGACGGAGCATGACATGAACAATCACCCTCTTCCTCGCACCATGGCCGGCGTTCTGCTGACCGGACACGGCGGTCTCGACAAACTGCAATACCGGCACGATCTCGCGGTGCCGCAGCCCGGCGCCAACGAGGTGCTGATCCGCGTCGGTGCCGCCGCCATCAACAATACCGACATCAATACCCGTATCGGCTGGTACTCCAAGGGCGTCACCGGCGATACCAACCAGGGTGCAGCGAGCGGTTTCGATACCGTCAACGATGAGGATGCCAGCTGGTCCGGCACGCCGCTGGCCTTCCCCCGGATCCAGGGCGCCGACTGCTGTGGCGACATTGTCGCGGTAGGGGCGCAGGTAGGAGACGAGCGCCTTGGTGAACGGGTACTGGTGCGGGCAATGCAAGCCTCCCTGACCGGAAACAGCGACTACCACTGCATTACCTATGGCTCCGAATGTAACGGCGGATTCGCCCAGTATGCGATTGTTCGCGCCAGCGAGGCCTTTGCGGTCAACAGTTCACTCGGCGATGCGGAGCTGGCGTCCTTTCCCTGTGCCTATTCCACCGCCGAAAACATGCTCGACCGAGCCGGTTTGCAAGGCGGAGAGCGGGTGTTGATCACCGGCGCGTCCGGCGGGGTCGGTTCGGCCGCCGTGCAATTGGCCAAACGGCGCGGCGCCCATGTCATTGCCGTTTGTGGTGCCGACAAGTGTGCAGACATCAGGGCGTTGGGTGCCGATCAGGTTATTTCTCGCGGAGAAAATCTGCTCAAGGTGCTGGGGCACGACAGCGTGCAGGTGGTGGTTGATCTGGTGGCCGGGCCGCAATGGCCTCAGCTGTGCGAACTGTTGTGCCGGGGCGGTCGCTATGCAGTCGCGGGGGCGATTGCCGGGCCCATGGTCGAGCTGGATGTGCGCACCCTGTACCTCAAGGATCTCAGCTTCTTTGGCAGCACCTGGCAGCCGCGACGGGTGTTCGAAAACCTGATCGGTTATATCGAACGGGGTGAAATCCGCCCGCTGGTCGCCAAAACCTACCCACTGGACCACATAGTGCAGGCGCAGGAAGATTTTATGGCGAAAAAGTTCATTGGCAAGCTGGTGTTAATCCCACCACAGGGGAAGCCGGGTTAAGCAGGAACCCGTCACGATCATTAACCCTGTTCGCCGAAAACCAGCCCCGCATCGCGGGGCTGGTTGTTTATGAAAACGAGCGATTGAAAGGTTACAGTGTCACCGAGGCGAAGGTGGGTTCCTTTCGAGCCGATTCAAGCTGAATGTTCAAGGTCAGGCTGGGCAAGGCCGGCACATTATCCCCCGCCTGGGAAACAAGGCAACCGATGCGATCATCCCGAGCCGGCACGCCGAAATATTCCCGATAACTCTTGCTGAAATGAGAATTGGAAATAAAGCCACAGGCGGCGGCAACATCGATTATGGAATAAGAAGTCTGTCGTAGTAGCTGCCGGGCCCGCTTCAACCGCAGATTAAGATAATAACGGGAGGGTGAGCATTTCACATATTGCTGAAACAGACGTTCGACCTGACGCCGAGACAGTCCCACGTAGCAGGCCAGCTCATTCAGCGTGATCGGCTCTTCCAGGTTGGCCCCCATCAGTGCCACTACCTCGGCCAGTTTGGGTTGGGTCGTGCCCACCATATGGCGCAGCGGCACCCGCTGCTCTTCCTGCCCCTCTCGGATACGTTCGCACAGGAACATGTCACAAATGGCTGTACTCAGGGCGCTGGAATGCTCTTTTTCGATCAGGTGCAGCATCATGTCCATCGGTACGGTTCCACCGCTGCTGGTCAGCCGGTCCCGGTCGATACAATAAAGCGCACTACTGGTTTCCAGCTGCGGGAAAGCCTCGTTGAAGGCCGTCATGTATTCCCAGTGCAGGGTACAGCGATAACCGTCAAGTACGCCGGCATCCGCCAGCAAATAGCTGCCGGTACAGACGGCACCCAGCTTGACCCGGTACCTGGCCAGTTTTCTCAGCCATTTACTTAGCTCGCTACTACGAGCCTTGGCCACCTCGACACCGCCACAAAGGATCATCATGTCCAGATGGCCACAGTCCTGGATGCTGTGATCGGGGGTAACCAGAAGGTGGTCACTGGCCCGTGCCGGCTCACCGGTTTCGGTGAGCATGACCCATTCATAGAGGGTCTGCCCCGACAACTGGTTGGCCATGCGCAGCGGTTCGATGGCAGAAGCCAGCGAAATCATGGTGAAACTGTCCACCAATAGAAAACCAATACGGTTAGTCTGAATCATCACGCTCGCCCCTGATAATTTAGCCGTCGATTTAAAGACAGCTCAGATAGCCAGTCGCTCTTGTTTTAGATAAGCAATATCATGCTCATGAAAAAGACCGTGATGAGCAGCGGATTAATCAGCTATCACCACGGTCAAATGTCAGCGACTACATCATCCTCTCAGTTTTTTATTTGAGCCGTCTTCAATCAACTTGATGACTGACAGATGAGGCACATCTGGACCATATGACTCTGTCGCCGTTTGGTAGGTTTCATAAACTTTGCTGGCCAGGGTCAAGTCCACTCCCAAGTGATCACCCAGCCCCGTGATCAGCCGCATGTCCTTGGTTGCCAGTCCCAGGGCAAAAGAGGGATCGTAGCTGCCATCCAGTACCTTGGGGATATACCTGTCAACCACGTAGCTCTGGGCACAGCTGTTCTGCAGCACTTCATGCAGTGTTCTCAAATTCAGATCCGCTTTGGCACCCAGCATCAGGGCTTCACCAATCCCCTGTGCCACCAGGTAATTCAGATGAAGCTGGACCAGTTTGGTGACATAACCGGCACCCGATGGTCCCATGCGTACGGCCTTTTTGGTAAAGGAAGCCAGCAGGGGTTTAAAATCTTCCAGCACGTCTTCCTCAATACCCAACAGCATGGTCAGTGTTCCGGCCGCAGCACCTTCGGAGCCGCCGGTAATAGGAGCATCAACCAGGGTCAGGTACCCAAGAGCGGCCTCACAGACTTTTTCCCACTCGGACAGCTCATTGGTGCTGGTTTCAAACCAGACAGCACCTTCTTTGGCATTGGCAAGAATACCTTCTTCTCCAAATGCCACCTGATTTACCTGCTTTGAGCTTGGCAATGAAGTGAAGATAACGTCACAGCCCTTTGCTATGTCTTGTACCGACTCTGCCGCTTTGGCTCCCCTGGCAACAAAACTCGCGACGACAGCGGCATTAATATCAAAAACACACAAGCTGTTATCTGTGCTCAGACAATATTTAAGAATATTATCTGCCATACCAGAGCCCATATTTCCCAAACCAATAAAGCCAATTTTCATCATTTATTCCTTTAAAAAGATAGATTTGCACTTTTTTGTACTGCCTTACACCTGAACTGCTCACCAAATCAAACGTTCATATAGGGAGCATGTGCTGTCAAACCACCGTCATGCATGAAAACCTGCCCTGTTGCGAACGATGCCTCATCAGAGGCCAACCAGCAGGCCAAATTGGCAATATCTCCAGGTTCTCCCAAGCGCCCGACCGGGTGCTGCGCCACTATGGCCCGCTCGGCACCTTCCCCTTCGGACTGGCTCTTTAGATAGGCTTCCATCATCTCGGTCCTGATCCATCCCGGACTGATGGCATTACAGCGTACTCCTTCCTTACCATGGTCGACCGCGATCGCCCGGGTCAGTGCATGCACTCCCCCCTTGGCAGCACAATAGGCAGCCAGGGCAGGATCGGCCATCAGGGCGTCATAGGAGCCGATGTTGATGATGATCCCATGCCCCTGCCGCCGCATGGGGTCGAGCGCCGCCCGACTACACAGAAACACGCTCTTGAGATTAATATCCATCAACCAGTCCCATTCCGCTTCGCTGGTCTGAGCAATCGTTTTTTCCAGCTGGACCGATGCATTGTTCACCAGTATGTCGAGTGAACCGAAACGAGCGACCGTATAATCGAGCAATGCCTGCACCTCACCGGCATTGGCGACATCGGTGCGCTTTAGCCAGGGACCCTTTTCTCCGCCACCCAATACAGCCTCCGGTTCATGACGGGCCGCCACCACCACTTGGGCACCTTCCGCCACGAAGCGTTCTGCAATAGCCCGACCTATGCCACGGGTGCCACCGGTCACGATGGCTGTCTTGCCTGACAATTTTCCCACTGCTCCGCCCTCCTTATTGCAGAATGCCTAATAACCTCGTACCGGATCAAACACCGGTGATGGACACTCCCCTGCCACTACCTTCTTGATATTGTCTGCCATCAGACTGGCAGCAGAATGGGGGTAATTTATACCCGCCACGTGTGGCGTAACAAACACCTTTGGATGGGTCCAAAATGGATGGTCGACCGGCAGGGGTTCGACGCGAAAGGTATCCAGGGCCGCTGCCGACAGATGTCCGCTATCCAGCGCCGCCAGCAAATCCTCATCCACAATGATGGCTCCCCGGCTGATATTGATGACAGAGGCCCCTTTCGGCAACATTGCCAGGTGACGCTCATCAAGCAGGTTTTCCGTTGCGGCCGTCAGTGGCAGCACATTGACCAGAATATCGGTACTTTCCAGGAAGGGCTGCAACTCGTCATCGCCATCAAAGAACTGAACCCCTTCAAGATTAACCGGATCCCTGCCCCATCCGGATACCCCGAAGCCCAGATTTCGCACCATTTTGGCGGCTACCGCCCCCATGGCCCCCATCCCCAGAAAGCCGACACGTCGCCGGGCCGGCTCACGCAGAGGATATTTCTGCCAGCTAGCCTCTTTTTGTCCATCCAGATAGCGGTGATAGTCACGATGGAAATGCAGTACCCAATGGACCACGTGCAGCGCCATATCCTGCACCACCAGTCCGTCAACCAGGCGCACTATGGGCACATGCCTGGGAAACTCGGGATCACGGGTAATGTGCTCGACTCCGGCACCAAACGACATGATCGCCTTCAGGTTGGTATACCTCTGCAAGTCGCCGATGGGGTGCATCCATACTGCGGCAAATTCAATATCATCTGGCTCACCGACCTCGGGATATATCCGGATATCCATGTCCGGCAGGTGCTTGCTAAATTCCTGACGCCAGACTTCGGAGTCTGCTCCCTCGTAGCTGATCAGTAATGCCATGATTCTCTCCCTAAACGTTAACAGCCCTTGGCCTACCGAGGTCATCCAAATTTGTAACCTGGCCGCTCGAATCGTCACGATTCCTTGACGCCACGATACAAGCAGCCAAAGGTTCAGCGCATCAGATGTTGATCGATAAAGTCGTAATCGAAATTGAATCCCAGACCCGGAGCCTGTGGCATCGGGATCTCCCCTTCGACCAGTACCATTTTTTCCTGGTAAAGCGGTGAGAACCAGGAAACATGCTCGACCGAGATACAATTGGCCGCCGAGCCCGCGATACTGAGGCTTTGCTCGGTAAAGATATGGGTAGATACGGGTACATGGTAGGCCGAAGCCAACGCCACCGACTTGCGAAATTCGCTCAACCCACCGATGCGTTGCAAATCCGGCATCAGCACATCCACCGCATGGGCATCCAGAATGTTTTTCATGCCGAACCGGGTATAGTCGGTTTCACCACTGGCCACCGGAATATTGCTCGCCCTCAGGATACGGGCGTGTCCCACCAGATCGTTGGCCGATACCGGCTCCTCGAACCAGCCGATATTGTACTTCTCGATTTGCCCGGCCAGACGTATTGCCTGCCTTGGTGTCAGAGCCTGATTGGCATCGGTCAGGATCTCGATATCATCCCCCAGGGCTTCCCGCAGGGCCGCGACCCGGGCCACATCTTCCGCCGGGTTTTCCTTGCCCAACCGTAACTTCACCGACCGGAATCCCTGACGTACAAAGTCCTGGGCTTCATCGACCAGTTCATCGATGCTGGAGGAGAGCCATAGACCGCTGCTGGCATAAGCCTTGACGCTGTCACGGCAGGCCCCGAACAACTGGTAAAGAGGTAGTTGCGCTTTTTTTCCGATCAAATCCCACAAGGCGGTATCGATCGCCGAAATGGCCGATACAGCAATGCCCTTGTGACCGACAGGATTGATATCCGCCCACATGTTTTCCCAAATCCGCTCGACATAGAGAGGATTCTGGCCAATCACATGCGGTGTCAGGCTCTTGATCATGCCTTCGAACACATCCAACCGGGCCTTGTTCAGCGCAAAAATATAGTTTTCGCCGACCAGTCCACATTCGGTTTCAATCGAAATCAACACACAGCCCACGGTATCGGTACGGTGGATCGCCGTTATCATCGGCTTATCCAGGGGGATCTCGACCTTCAGAGTCCTGATATTTGCTATTTTCACTGAGTCACCTGCCATCAATCAGAAATAATATCGTTCTAACAACACCCATGTCGTCAGCGCTTTAACGCCGCAATCACATCGGTTTTGTCGAGATAACCCACCAGGGCATTTGACGCATCGATCACCGGTATTGACGATGCACCGCTTATCAGCTGAGGCAGTATTTCTTCCAAGGTTTGATCTATTCGCACCGCATGGGTGGCATCAAACCGTCCCTGGTTGAATGGTTCTGCGCCGCTGGCCATGGTCATCGCCGCAGACCGCATCAGATGCCCGACACGAATGGCCTTGGAGCGATTGACGCCGCCGATAAACTCCTCGACATAGCCATTGGCAGGCTTCATCAGAATATCCGAGGGGGTTCCTTCCTGGATCAGCTCGCCATCCTTGAGAATGGCGATGCGGTCACCGATCTTGAGCGCCTCGTCCAGATCGTGGGTGATAAAGACGATGGTCTTGTTCAGTTTCTTCTGCAGCACCAGCAGCTGATCCTGCATTTCACTCTTGATCAGCGGATCCAGTGCACTGAACGCCTCGTCCATCAGCAGGATGTCCGGGTCATTGACCAAGGCCCGGGCCAGGCCGACCCGCTGCTGCATGCCACCGGAAAGCTGAGACGGATAATGGCTTTCAACACCGGCCAGACCGACCTGTTCAAGCCAGTAAAGCGCCTTTTTCTCGCGTTCGGCCTTCGCCACCCCCTGTACCTTCAGGCCGAAGGCCGCATTGCTGAGTACCGTCTCGTGGGGTAACAACCCGAATCGCTGAAACACCATGCTGATCTTGTTGCGCCGAAAAGCTTCGAGTTCCTTCTTTCCGAACTCCATCACATTCTTGCCATCGACGATCACCTGCCCGCTGGTGGGGTCAATCAGGCGGTTGAAATGCCGGATCAGGGTCGACTTGCCGGAGCCGGACAGCCCCATAATCACATAGATATGCCCGGCTTCGATGGACAGGGAAACATCGTTCAGTCCCACCACATGTGCAGTTTGCTCTAATATTTCTGTCTTGCTGGCCCCGGCCTTGATACGGCTCATCACGTCGGTCGGGTTGGAACCGAATACCTTATAGATATTCCTGATCTCTATTTGGTAGTTTTTGCTCATAATTGCTGTCCCGTCGGATGCTTAACTGTTGGTATGCAGATGGGCCTGTGCCCGCTTGCCGTAGGCCTGGGTAATGCGATCGAACACCACGGCCAGGATGACAATAGCGATGCCGGCCAATAATCCGCGGCCGACTTCAAGCCGGGTGATACCCTGCAACACCTGGTAGCCCAGCCCCTGGGCACCGATCATCGACGCAACCACCACCATCGCCAGCGCCATCATGGTCGCCTGGTTAATACCGGCCATGATATTGGGCAGGGCCAGGGGGATCTGCACCCAGAACAGTTTCTGCATCTTGTTGGCACCGAAGGACTCGGTTGCTTCGATGATCTCGCTGTCGACCATGCGAATCCCCAAATCGGTCAGGCGGATCAGCGGCGGCACCGCATAGATAACGGTGGCCAGTACCGCCGGTATCTTACCGGGTCCAAACAACATGATGGCCGGGATCAGATACACGAAACTGGGCATGGTCTGCATGATGTCGAGCACCGGCAACATAAAGGCACGGAATTTATTCGACCAGGACATCAGAATGCCCAGCGGAATGCCGACCAGAATAGAAATAAGGGTACATACCAGCATCAGTGCCAAGGTGCGCATCCCGTCTTCCCACAGGCCGAGGAACCCCATCAGCATCATGGCGCCAGCCAACCAGAGCACCAGCGACACCTTTCGTGAACCGGCATAGGCTACGCCGGAGATAATGCCGATAACCAGCCACCAGGGGCTCTGCAGCAAGAGTGATTCAAAGAAATTCAGCAGCTGCAGGAAGGGATTGAACAGTTGCTCGAGAAAAGTGGCCCATTCAATGACAAAGTTATCGACGAAGTCATCGATGGCGCCTCTAAACTCTCTGGGATCTATCAATTCCGGAAACATATTCGCGTTACCTCGCATGTTATCGGGTGCCGAGGCACCCTCTCTTCCAATGATTTATGTCAGTTGCTCGCAATGACTTTTCCAGCGACCGTCGGTGATACCCAGGGGGTCCAGACTTCCTGATAGTTTTCCAGAAAATGCTCGGCAATCTCCGAGGCTTCTGCCTTGTTTTCATCGCCCCAGGCCAGCAGGCTGTTGACCATGTCGGTTTCCAGGCTCACCTTGGCAAGAAAGTCGTAGATAGACGGGGCTTTTTCCTTGAGTTCCTTGGAGACGATGGTATTGACCTCGGCATGAGGGAAGCCACCCGCCGTCGGGGTATCGCAATCGACCTTGGCATTGCAGGCATCCCGCTCCGGATCATGAGGAGTCATCTCCAGCTGAACCATGTCGTATTTTCCCAGCAAGGCGGTCGGTCCCCAGTAGAAGAACAGGACGGGCTTCTTGCGCTTGTAACTGGAGCTGATGGCGGCATCGAGGGCGGCACTGGAGCCGGGAGAGAAAAGGTTGTAGTGCTGATCCAGCCCGTAGCCCTTCAACAGGTTCTTGCTCATGACCTCACAGGCCCAACCGGGAGGACAATTATAGAAACGTCCCTTGTCCGGATCATTCGGGTCCTTGAACAGGTGGCTGTAACGGGCCAGATCGGCAACCGACTTGAGTTCGGGGTGCGCTTCCACCACATATTTGGGTACCCACCAGGCGTCGACCCCACCCGACACATAGGTATCGCCGGCAATGGTAATGGCGCCACTCTGCTCGCCGTCCTCCAGCACCTTGCGGACATTGCTACTCCACATTTCCGGCGCGATATGCGGGAGTCCCTTCCTCACCATGGTGGTGGCCGTCGGGACCGTATCACCCGGGATAAGCTGGGTTTTACAGCCAAACCCCTGCTCCAGTATCCTGGACTCGATATGGGCAATCGCAGAGGCCGAAGCCCAGCTCATATCGGCAATCTTGATCACGTCATCCATTTCGCAGGTGGCGTGGGCCGGCATGGCGCCTATGCCGGAAACAATGGTAATCAGCGCACCAAGTTTCGTTATCTTTTCCATGATTTACCTCTACAGATTGTTATCCATGTGTTAACCAAGGGTTCGGTTAACGTCATAGTAAGCCGATGTTTTTCATATTGAAAATTAAAGTTTATTGCCAAGATGTTAATTATTTTTTATGGGTATTTCCCGCTATTCGTGACCGCTGATGAATCCATCCCGGTGATGTATATCGAGGGAAAAACAAATCCCGATGGAAGGTGAGGTGTGAAGAAAATATAAAAAAACAGGCACAGCTCTCGCTGTACCTGTTTTTTATTATCTCGATTTTAACTCAAATATTGGCAAGCACCTTGTCTAGCACTTCCCTGGCTTTCGTAGACGGCCAACCTTAATAACGGTAAGACGGATCCTTCTTATCCAGCAGGCGCAACATGGCCGGCCACTCGTATTTACCCGCCGGAAAACTTTCATACTGCTGACTTGCCTTTTCCCACAGTGCTGGTGATGTTTTAACCAGCGGCAGGCCGGTTGCGCAGGCCTGCAGCATGGTCTGGCAGGCACGAACCAGATAGTACATGTTGATAAAGCACTCACCGGCGGTCTCACCGACGGTCAGGAAACCGTGATTACGCATGATCATGCATTTGTTATTGCCCAGGTTATCGGCCAGGCGCTGACTCTCGTCAAGGTCGACCGACAGGCCTTCCCAGTCGTGGTAGCTGATCTTGCCATACAGCATCGACGAGTCCTGCACCAGATGTATGACTTCTTCGATCGCCGTGGCCGCAAGGGCCGCCGGGGCATGGGAGTGAAACACAAACTTGGCATTGGGAATGCTGTTGTGAATTCCCTTGTGAATCACAAAACCCGCCGTATTTACATCGGGCGGGCCATCCAGCACGTTGCCTTCCTGGTCGATCTTGATCAGGTTCGATGCGGTGATCTCGGTATTGTGCAGACCGAAGTGGTTCATCAGGAAGTTGTGACCCCCCCCAGGTACACGCGCCGTAATATGGTTCCAGACGATATCGTCATAGCCATACTCATGAGCCATTCGATGCATGGCAGCCAGATCAACACGGACCTGCCATTCTTCCTTGGTATAGCGTGCCGCAGACGACGCTGCTCCAGTAAACTCAGCCATTGTTCCACTCCATTCGAACTGTGTATATCGACATATGCCAGGACAAATTAAACCCTGTATCGGTAGAGTAAAGCGGTCACCGGGCTTCGTAAAATTAATAGTTGTTAGCTTTAATTTAAAAAAAATTTATATCTCACGAAGACTCGTACACATCTCGCCGATACACATTGGGACGAGGACTGATCGTGAGGAGGAAAACACAAAAATAAGCTGCTCCATCAAACAAAGAACAGCCTGCGTTGACATCTGTTTCAGACCATATTGGAGATATGTGCTTCCAGCTCTTGGGCAAAGCAGTTGATGGCCTCACTGCCTTCACCCAAGCCACGATGCAGCTCAATCTCGATCATGCCGAGGTCGGGCAAAGATCCCGGGGAATCCAGAGTCCGCCATTCTCCCGACTTCACCAGAGATGCCGACATGGCGGAAATCGCCAAGCCGTTCGAAATGGCGATATCGAACCCTGTCACCCCTTGGCACTCAAAAGCGATATACCATTCCATGCCATGCTGATTGAGTACTTCAATCGCCCGACGCCTGTAATCACAACCCTGTTCATAAAGCGCCAGTGGAATGGGGACTTTGGTATCGAGCACATAATCCTCGGCCCCGACCCAGACCAGTTTTTCCTTGCGAACAATGCTCCCTCCCGGTTCCTTCTGTGAACGGGTGACCAGAATAAGATCCAAGTCTCCTTCATGCAGGCTGTGGAACAAGTTGGGACTCGGCGCATTTTTAATATGTAACCGGATTTTCGGAAACCGCTGAATAAAACGCTTGAGTACATCCTGAATAAAGGTACGGGCATAACCATCCGGTACACCAAAGCGCACCACCCCTTCGATCTCGTCTTCACTGATGGCATGATAGGCTTCATCGGCCAGCGCAAGTATTCTGCGCGCATAAGCCAACAACACCTCCCCCTCGCGGGTCAGGCTGATCTTGTTGTAGGTACGGTTCAACAGTTGCTTACCCGTCGACTCCTCAAGCTTTTTCAGCTGAATGCTGATCGCAGCCTGGGTTCGATGCAGCGCCACCGCCGCCTTTGAAATACTACCGGTATCAACAATCGATACGAAAGTGACTAACAGATTGAAATCGAGCCGCTTCATTCTTTACTCCTGCTATACAAACTTCGACCGGGCCCAGTAGAAAGACAAGGTGCGGGTGCTGATTACCAGCGCTTCCGACAGAGTCGGCTTGGCTGCATAGCTGGCCAAACGGAGAGGAGCTAATGCAAGCTGATGTGGCCCTAGGAAGATGAGGACTAACCGCATATAGCCCGGTGACACCTCCCGGAAAGTGAGAAGCCCCGCATTGCGGGGCTTGCCATAAACCTGTATTAACGTCCCATTTACAGAGTCACCGAGGCAAAGGTAGGCTCGCCCCGCGCCATGTCCAGCTGCATGTTCATGACCAAACCTGGCAGTATGGGGGTATCCAGCGTCGGTTTGGGCTTGGCTCTGCCGCTGCGGTCATCCCGCGGCGGCACCCCGAAGTTCTCCCGGTAGCACTTGCTGAAATGGGGCGTAGACACAAAGCCGCAGGCGGTGGCGATGTCGATAATGGACAGCGAGGTCTGACGCAACAGTTGCCGGGCCCGCGTCAGGCGCAGGTTGAGGTAATAGCGGGAAGGCGAACATTTCACATGCCGCTGAAACAGTCGCTCAACCTGACGCCGGGACAAGCCCACATAGCAGGCCAGCTCATTCAGCGTAATCGGCTCTTCCAGGTTGGCCCCCATCAGTGCCACTACCTCGGCCAGTTTGGGTTGGGTCGTGCCCACCATATGGCGCAGCGGCACCCGCTGCTCTTCCTGCCCCTCGCGGATACGCTCGCACAGGAACATGTCACAAATGGCGGTACTCAGGGCGCTGGAATGCTCTTTTTCGATCAGGTGCAGCATCATGTCCATCGGTACGGTTCCGCCGCTGCTGGTCAGCCGATCCCGGTCTATGCAATAGAGGGCGCTGCTGGTTTCCAGCTTGGGGAAGGCTTCCTTGAACGACGCCATGTATTCCCAATGCAGGGTGCAACGATAGCCGGTCAGTACGCCGGCATCGGCCAGCAAATAACTGCCGGTGCAGACCGCCCCCAGCTTGACCTTGCGCCTGGCCAACTGCTGCACCCAGGTACGCAAGGCCCGGCTGCGGGCATTAACCACCCCTACCCCACCACAGAGAATCATCATGTCCAGATGACCGCAGTCCTGAATACTGTGATCCGGCGTTACCAGCAGATGATCACTGGCCCGCACCGGTGCCCCGGTTTCGGTCAGCATCACCCATTCATAGAGCGGCTTGCCCGACAGTTGATTGGCCATGCGCAGCGGCTCGATGGCCGAGGCAAGGGAAATCATGGTGAAGTTATCTATCAGTAGGAAACCAACACGTTGTATCTGGCTCATTGCGCTTGCTCCTGGTCCCTGCAATATCTCACCGGGATCCTGTTAACACGACATCGACTCGATAACAAAAAGCGCTCATTTAAATAATAAATAAACACATTTGCGAAACATATACCATAAGTGAGATTTCGGAAACCTGTAGAGCGGCAATTTTCAGGCGTTCGGTGATAACTTGTGACCAAGCCATGATAATTCCGTCATCGTGGCCAAACTCACAGACTCGGTTGCCACCGCCCTGCCCCGGAAGCGCCTGAAAACATCACGCCTTCCCTTACTACTCACCAGCAAGATACGCGCCACTCTCTCACGCTCAAAAAAGATAAAAAAACCCTCGTCAAACAGCTGTTTGCCGAGGGTTTTTTATAATAAATCGTCACGTTTCATGATCCTGCCTGCCCGAACGGCCGATACTGCACCAACCGGGGGCAGCACGGCTCCGATAACAGGCATAATAAAGGGGCTTTCGCCCCTTATTTCATGTCGCTCAAGATAAGGGTAACAATGACCGGTCAGGATGCCGGCGGCACCTTCACCGGCACCTCTATGGTGACCGGTGTGTCGACCGTCACCGGCTGAGTGACCGGCACCTCCTCGTGCAGGCCGCGGTACAGGCCCCACATCATTACCAGGATAACGAACGAGAACGGGAAGGCGGCGATAATGGCCGCGGTCTGCACTGCCTTGAGACCACCGGCCAGCATCAGAATGGCCGCCACCGCCGCCACCGCCACGCCCCACAGCACCCGCTGACCGCGCGGCGGATGTTCATTGCCCAGCGACAGTATGGTGGTCACCACCAGGGTGCCGGAGTCGGCGGAGGTAATGAAGTAGAGCGCCACCAGCAGGGTTGCCAGCACCGAAGCCAGGGTACCCATGGTGCCGCCGTCCAGCAGCTCCAGGGTCGCATACAGCGACGAGGTGACGTCATCAGCCACCGCCGTCACGATACCGGCCTGCCCCACGGCCGCGACCGCTTCTCCGGCCGCATTGGTGACCGTATGGTTCAGCTCCAGATAGAGGGCGGTACCACCGAACAGGGTCAGCCAGAGCAGACCGAGCAGGGTCGGTACCAGCATCACGCCGCAGATAAACTCGCGCACGGTACGCCCCTTGGAGATGCGGGCGATAAACATGCCGACGAAGGGTGACCAGGACATCCACCAGGCCCAGTAGAATACCGTCCACCAGGACTGCCACTGACTGTCTTTGGTGGCATCGGTCCAGGTGCTCAGACCAACCACATGGGTCAGGTAATCACCGAGGCCCTGCACATAGCTCAGCAGCAGGTAACGTGTGGGGCCATAACACAGCAGGAACAGCAATATGACGGCGCTCAACCACATGTTGATCACCGACAGCCATTTTACGCCCCGGCCCAATCCGGAGAGCACCGACACGGTGGCAATCAGCGAGATCACCGCGATCAGGATCAACTGACTGCTGGTACCGATTTCCATGCCGAACAGGTGATTCAGGCCGGTATTGATCTGGGACACCCCGAAGCCGAGGGAGGTCGCTACCCCGAAGATGGTACCGAACACCGCCAGGGTATCCACGGTGTGCCCCATCCAGCCATAGATGCGCTGACCGATCAGCGGATAGAGCGCAGAGCGAATGGTCAGTGGCAAGCCCTTGCGGTAGGAAAAGTAGGCCAGGGACAGACCCACTACCACATAGATGGCCCAGGGATGCAGGCCCCAGTGGAAGAAGGTCAGGCGCATGGCCACTTCGGCCGCCTCCGGCGTCATGCCTTCGGTAATGAAGGGGTTGCTCTGAAAATGGTAGATGGGTTCGGCAATCGCCCAGAACACCAGGCCGGTGCCCATGCCGGCACTGAACAACATGGCAAACCAGGTACCCAGGCTGTATTCCGGGCGGGAGTCATCGGCTCCCAGGCGCAGGCTGCCAAAACGGCTGAAGGCCAGCACCACACAGAACACCAGCATCAACGACAATATGGCGATGTAATACCATTTGAAGTGAGTGAGGAGCGCTCCCGATATGCCGTCAAACAGGGTGGCGGCCGCCTCGGGGAAAAAGGCACCTCCCATTACAAACAAGGTAACGATAATCATGGAACTGATCGTCGCCGCCGGGCTCATTCCTTTCAAAAGTCCATCTTTGCCTAACATAGGACAAGATCTCCGTCGGGTTAATAAACATCTAGCGGCAACGGAGGCCTAAGATCCTGAAGGCCCGCCGCTTGCCGGTACAGATTTTGTCCATAACGGCAGTGGGCTGTCGTTATGAGCAAAAACCGGCCTCTATAACAACAGCTAAATCCTGTATGAAATATGCCCGATACGACATTGGTTTATGCCTGGGCGTCCTGCTGACCGCCGACTGTTCCGAGTGCGACATAACAGGCAGTGATCTATTTGGGCAATGTCCTGCATCCCCCACTGGAGCCATATCTGCTGGCACCCGGGTTGTCGCCTGATGTCTATAGCCTGTCGACCTGGCAACATCACCGTACCGGGGTTTCGCCTTAACATGGTTGCCAATGCTGTCACCCGAACAGCTGCCACCAGGTTGGAGACCCCCACATGATTGACAACAGCGCCACCTTCGACATCGCCGGCTACGGCACGTATCCGGTGACCCACCAGCCGCTAGGTATCGAGACGGGGTCCGACTCCCTGCGTCTGGTCTGGGACGATGGCCACGAAAGCGAATTTCATTATCTGTGGCTGCGGGACAATTGCCCGTGCACCAGCTGCGTGTCGTCCCTGACCCGGGAACAGCTGTTCGAAATCTGTGATGTGCCGCTGTCCATTCGGCCGGTAGAGGCGCAGCTGGACGGAGGGTATCTGCATATCCAGTGGGATACTGACGGTCATGTCAGTCGCTTTCATCCCGGCTGGTTACGCAGCCACTGCTACAGCGAACAGGCCCGGGCAGCCCGACAGTGGCAACCCGATATCTGGGATAAAGAGTCCATCACTACCCGTCTCGCCAGATACGATTACGCCGACATGATGCAGAATGACGCCGTCCTCCTGGACTGGCTGCGCAAGCTGCGTGATTCCGGTATTTCCCTGCTGCAGAACACGGATACCACGCCCGGCACGCTGCAGCAGGTGGCCGCTCGTATCTCTTTTATCAGAGAAACCAATTTCGGCACCCTGTTCGATGTGCGTTCCAAACCCGACGCCAATACCGCCGCCTACACCAACCTGCGTCTGCCGCTGCATACCGACTTGCCTACGCGGGAACTGCAGCCGGGATTACAGTTTCTGCATTGTCTGAACAATGACGCTCTCGGGGGCGAGTCGATTCTGGTGGACGGCTTTCGCATTGCCGAACACATGCGTGAACAGTATCCCGACGACTTCGATGCCCTCAGTCGCCTGCCGATGGACTTCTACAACAAGGATCGCCACAGCGATTACCGTTTCCGCGGGCCGGCGCTGGTGCTTGACGGCCAGGGAACGGTTATCGAGGTGCGTTTTGCCAACTTTTTGCGCGGCCCGCTGGATGTGCCGGCCGATCAGGTCATGCGGCACTATCGCGCCTACCGCACCTTTATCAGCCTGACCCGAGAGTCCCGTTTCCAGTTTGAATACCGTCTGCTGCCCGGCGACCTGCTGGTGTTCGACAACCGCCGCGTGCTGCATGCCCGTCAGGCGTTTGATCTGCAGCAGGGTCAGCGTCATCTGCAGGGCTGCTATGTCGATCGTGACGAGTTGCTGTCCCGCATCCGGGTACTGGAGCGCACCCTGTAATACCAATCTGGAAAACTAAATGATCTACTTGGCTGCTCGGTAAAGGTCGAACGAAGGGTCTACTCCACCGACACGCTGCAAGCACCTCCATGTGGCGCTCAGCACATGACGTCCTGTCATGTGATGGTCTCTGGAGTAGAACCCTTCATCCGCCCCTCTGCTGCGGCGTCGCCTGTTGGGGCGCTCTGCAGACAACTCGGTGCTTAAGGAGAGGCAACAGAGATCGACTCCCACGACCGTGAAATGCCAAGGATGGCATTTCCCGAGCCCCCATGGATGGGTTTATAGCGTGTCGAAGGAGGTGACTCTGTTTCCTCTCGTGCCAGCTTTGAAATAGATCATATTTTTATTTAGATTGGTATAATTTCCTCCCATACAGAAGATCAGGCGGCGCCACGGCGGCGCTGCTCACCGGGCGTCATGTTGAAGTGACGCCGGTAGCTGCGACAAAAACCGGATGCCGAGATAAAACCGCAGGCACTGCCGACTTCGCAGACACTCAGATCCGTCTCCTGCAGCAACTGTCGGGCCCGTTCGAGGCGTAACGTCAGGTAGTAGGCGGAGGGTGATGTATCCAGAAACTGCCGGCACAGCCGTTCCAGCTGGCGCAGCGAGATAAAGGCGCTGCCGGCCAGTTCCGCCGGCGTCAGCGGTGTTTCGATATGCTGCTCCATCAGCGCCAGCACCCGGATCAGCCGGGGATGATGGATATTGAGCTGTCGCGGCAGGCCGATGCGCTGCCGATCGGAAGGCGGCCGTATGCCGTTCTTGATGCATTGATCGCAAATCTGCAGCGCCAGTGCGGTGCCCGACTGTTGCCGGATCAGGTGCAGCATCATGTCCGTGGCGGCGGTACCGCCGGCACAGGTAATGCGATTGCGGCCGATTTCAAACAATTCCGGGCTGATCAGAATGTCCGGGTAGGTTTCCTGGAACGCCGGTACGGCTTCCCAGTGCAGGGTAATGCGATGCCCTTTCAATAGACCGGCCCGGGCCAGCAGGTAACAACCGGTATCCAGCGCGCCCAGCAGGCTGTCGCGCCGGTTCAGCCGACGCAGCCAGTCAATAAGGTTGCGGCTCTGATGACGTTCGGGGTGAAAGCTGGCATTGACAAACAGGTTGCGCGGCCTGTCGACGGCGTGCATATCCAGATGCTGTTGCAGTGCCATCTGGTTGCTGGCCATCACGGCCTGGCCGTTCTCGCTCAGGCACTGCCAGCGATAAAGCTCCCGCCCGGCCAGGCGATTGGCGATGCGCAATGGCTCTATGGCCGACAGCAGCGACACCATGGCGTATTCCGGCAACAGCAGGAAGGAGACGGTAATAACGCCGTCGTCGTCGGGGTGCAATATGGGCGGGACGGCGGCGGGATTGCTCACCGCCGCCGTCCCGGTTGGTGTGGATGCGTGCATATGAACTCCTGAAACGGGCCTGCGTCGTGTGCAGTGAGGGCACACAGCGCAGGCCCGGTTGGCGTCAGTCGTTCTGGGGCTCTGAGACTCCGGGCACAGTGCTCGGGGCGCGAACCTGTCCCGAGTCCTGCCACAGAGATGTCAGCACCCCGCAGGTCATGGCCAGAATGACCAGACTCAGCGGCAGGGCCGCGGCCATCAGCGCCGTTTGCAGGGCGCTGAGGCCACCCGCCAGCAGCAGCACGGCGGCAACCAGACCAATCACTATGCCCCAGAATACCCGGAACAGCTGTGGCGGCTCTTCATTGCCCAGCGACAGTATGGTGGTCAGTACCAGGGTGCTGGAGTCCGACGAGGTGACGAACCAGCTCATCAGCAGGAACACCATCAGCGCCGAAATAATCCAGCCCAGGGTGCCTTCACCGGCAATGCCGTCGGAGCTGGCGAACAGCGCGGCCGGCAGGTTCCAGTCATTGACCAGCGTGATCAGGCCCGCATTGCCGGGGCCGCCCGCGGCGTTCAGTTCCTGCCAGAGCGCGGTACCACCGAAGATACCCAGCCAGACAAAGATCACCAGGGTCGGTACCAGCAGCACACCGAGCACGAATTCACGCAGGGTGCGGCCCTTGGAGATTCGGGCAATGAACAGGCCGACGAAGGGTGCCCAGGCCAGCCACCAGCCCCAATAAAACACGGTCCAGCCATTCTGCCAGCTGGCAGGGCCTTCCTCTTCGGGGAACCAGAGTCCCATCTGCACGAAGTTGACCAGGTAATCACCGAGGGATTCGGCAAAAATGCCCAGCAGCCAGGCGGTCGGGCCACCAAACAGGAAAAAGCCGATAACCAGCACCGAAATAATGATGTTCCACTCGGAAATGATCTTGATGCCGCGCTGAACGCCCGACACGGCCGACAGAATGGAAATCACGGAAATCAGGGCGATCAGCACCAATTGGGTGTTGATACCCGGGTCGACCCCGATCAGCCGTTCCAGACCGACCGACATCTGGCTGACGCCAAGCCCCAGCGAAGTGGCGACGCCAAAGACACAGCCGAGTACGCCGAGCATATCCACCACATGACCGATGGGGCCATAGATGCGATCGCCGATAAAGGGATAGAGGGCCGAACGCAGCGCCAGCGGCAGTTTCTTGCGGTAGGCAAAATAGGCCAGCGACAGGCCGACGATGACGTAAACCGCCCAGCCGTGGAAGCCCCAGTGAAAAAAGGTAACGCGCAGAGCATCGACGGCCCGGTCATAACCGAGACCGGTGGCGCCGGCCATGTCGGCGTAGGGGTTGTTGGGGTAGCCAAAGGCGCCGCTGTTGTCGAGGTAGAAGATGGGCTCGGCGACACCGAAAAACAGGATGCCGATACCGATGCCGGCGGAAAACAACATCGAAAACCAGGCAAAGTTGCTGAACTCGGGTCGGGTGTCGTCATCGCCAAGACGAGTGCTGCCATGTCGGCTGAACACGATGTAGAAGCAGGTCGCGATCAGAAACACCACCGTGACCAGGTAGTACCAGCCGAAGGTGGTTTCAATCCAGCTGCGGGCGGTGCCGAAGATACTGCTGGCCAGTTCGGTATTGAAGCCGGTGAAGAGCACGAAGGCGAGCACCAGCGCGGCCGAGGCCACCGTCATTCCCCTGTGCATCCCCTTGAACAGGCCCTTGCGGGCCAGGACATCGGTCTTGAAACGACCGTGATTATCTGCAAGTTGTTGTTCTATAGACATTCTGTTTGTCTCCGATAAGCCATAATACGGGTCCTTGTATTGCTCGATGGATAAACAGCCTCCTTGATGTTGGTGATAAACGGCAATGGGGCCTTAACCCTGCCCCATTGCAGGTGTGTTAACGACGAATACCCTGCTCGTCGCGATATTCCTTGAGTGTCTGCATGATACGGATCAGGCAGTCGTCACGTTCCTGAATCAGTTCATTGATCGAGGCACCATTGGCCTGGTTCAGGCAGCCGGCTACCATATCGTCTTTCAGCTGCGGTGTCAGTTCAGGCGCATCCAAACGGGTCCATGGCTCTTTCAGCGATTCCTCGAAGTGATCCAGCAGGTGCGCCATGCCGCCCTGGCCGCCGCCCAGGTGATAGGTCAGACAGTGGCCCATAATGGCCCAGCGCAGACCCGGCCCATAGGCGATGGCCTTGTCGATATCCTCGACCGAGCATTCGTTGTTGGCCACCATGTGCAGGGCCTCGCGCCACAGGGCTTCCTGCAAACGGTTGCCGATAAAGCCCGGCAATTCCTTGTCCATCTTGGCAACCTGCTTCTCGATCGCCTCATAGAAGGCCGCCGTCCAGTCAACCACGTCCTGGCTGGTTCGTTCGCCGCCACAGACTTCGCAAAAAGGCACCAGATAGGGCGGGTTGAACGGATGACCGACCACAAAGCGATCGGCCTGCTGCTGCACCTCGACGGCCATGTCGGTCATGGCAAACCCCGAGGTACTGGAAATAATCACCACGTCGGGCGGGGCCAGCCGGTCGAGTTCGGCGAACAGGCCGCGCTTGGCATTCAGGTTTTCCGGCGTACTTTCCTGAATCACCTCAACGCTGTTGACCAACTCTTCCAGGCTGTCGGCAAAGCGCAGCCGGCTGGGGCTTGCGCCCTCGCGCAGGCCCAGCTTCTGCATGGTCGGCCAGATTTGCTCCACCATCGCCAGCAGTTTTTCACGCGCATTGGGGCCCGGATCATAGGCGACCACGTCCATGCCCATTCTCAGAAAATGCAGCGCCCAGGCGCCGCCGATAACACCGGTGCCGAGCACGCCGGCCTTGGTAACTTCAGTTGGTAGAGGACGAGTCATGGTATTTGCTCCGAATAGGGTTGAGTGCTGTGTCGTTACAACGGGCGTTACTGAGTGCCACGCAGACGCAGTTTCTGGCGGGCTTCGCTGGGGCTGAGCACCCGAGATCCCATATTTTCGACGATATTGACGGCGCGCTCGACCAGCTGGCCGTTGGTGGCGAACCGGCCCTTGCCCAGATACAGGTTGTCTTCGAGGCCGACGCGAATATGGCCGCCGAGCAGGGCTGACTGCGCCGCCCAGGGCAACTGGTTGCGGCCCAGTGCAAAGGCGGTCCAGTTGGTGTTGGCCGGCAGCATGTCGACCATGCCCTTGAGCAGGCTCAGCTCCGGCGGTGTGCCCCAGGGAATGCCCTGGCAGAGCTGGAACATGGCGTTGTCGTCCAGTAGCCCTTCTTTCATCATCTGCAGCGCAAACCAGAGGTTGCCGGTGTCGAAAATTTCCAGTTCGACGGTAACGTCCAGCTGCTGGATACGGGCCGCCGCCTTGCGCAGCATGTCCGGCGTCGAGATGTACACCAGGTTGCTGTCACCGAAATTGACCGAACCGCAGTCCAGGGTACAGATCTCGGGCTTCAGCTCTTCGATATGTACCAGTCGCTCGAGGCCACCGACCAGGTCGGTTTCCGGGCAGAAGGCGGTGGGGTTTTCCTCGGGGCCGATATAGAGGTCGCCCCCCATGCCGGCGGTCAGGTTGATGATAACGTCGCAGTCGGCGGCGCGCAGACGCTCGCAGACTTCGGCGTACAGATCCAGGCGGCGGGAACACTGTTTGGTTTCGGGATCGCGCACATGCATGTGGGCAATGGCGGCACCGGCATTCCAGGCCTCGATGGCGGCATCGGCAATCTCTTTCGGGGTAACCGGCACGTGCGGGCTGCGGTTGGCGGTATCGGCGGCACCGGTAACGGCGCAGGTGATGATGACGTCCTGATTCATGGCGATTCTGACTCCTGGTGTTTTGTGTTGTCGAGCCGGGAGGCAGTGGCAAGACCGCCCGGTGCATCCGGCTGGTCATTAAAGTTACGCGTATCGGCAGGAGTCTTTTGCCTTTATGCGATTCATTTTTTACTAAATACGAACATATCCGGCCGGTGTCGCAAATGAACAAGGTATATTCGTTTGCGCCGGCGGTGTGACAGCAGGCCTTGAATATGTTGGCGGATGCGGCTCAGCGCTCTCGGCTGGGATTTTTGTTGAAGCGCTGCTGGTAGCTGCGGGTGAAGTGAGACAGGGAGGCAAAGCCGCAGGCGACGGAGATATCGGTCACACTCTGGCTGGTTTGCTGCAGCATCCAGCGGGCCTGGTCCAGACGCAGGTTGCGATAGTAGGCGCTGGGGGTCTGCTGCAGATAATGGCGGAACAGGCGCTCGAGCTCCCGCTCGGATAGCTGAAGCTGAGCGGCCATTTCTCTGATGCGCAGCGGCTCCTCGAGATTACGCTCCATTAACTGCACGGCTTCGACCAGACGCGGATTGCGGCTGTCCAGGCGCTTCTGCAGCGAGATGCGTTGGGGGTCACTGTGGGCCCGCTTGTGGGTATAGATCAGCTTGTCCGACACCGTGGTCGCCAGGCCATTGCCATGCTGGGTACCGATCAGATAAAGCATCATGTCGAGTCCCGACAGGGCACCGGGGCACGAGAAGCGGCCTCGATCCACCACCAGCAGTTCCTGTACCAAATCGACCCGGGGAAACGCCTCTGCGGTGCTCTGCAGATTCTCCCAGTGCAGAGTGGCACTGTAGCCGTCCAGTATGCCGGCGGCGGCGGCAATATAGGCGCCGGTGTCCTGACAGCCAATATCGGCGCCGTGGCTGGCCTGCTTGCGAATAAACCCCAGCAAACCGGGGGTAATTTGGGCATGGGGATCGTAGCCGGAACAGATAATCAGTGTTTCGCACACCGAAAGATCACGGACTCCGGTGTCGCTCATGATGTCCAGGTTGTCGCTGCTGCGCACCGCCCCGCCCTGCTCCGAGATCAGTTGCCAGCGATACAGTTCGCGGTTGCTGCTTTGGTTGGCGTGGCGCAACGGATCCAGCATGGCCGTCAGGCCGAACAGCGAGAAGCCGGGTACCAGCAAAAAACCAATGACTTGAGGGTAACGGTGGGGACGATCTCCAAACATGGGTTCACTCGGTCCTTGGATGTACGGTTGTTTCGGGTGTTGGTCTGCAATCCGCGACGCCTCTCCCACAGTCTCCGTTCATATTCAGGGCTAATAATAGGCGGATTCAGGCAAATTTTTCAGGAAAGGAGGGTTAGTATTGTCCAAAAGGTACATTGGCGCAATCTTCACAAGAGACTGAACATGGCAACTGAACTCAAGGTATTTGACGGGCCTGTCCTGCCCGAGTGGATCGATTATAACGGTCACATGAATGACGCCTGTTATGTGCTGGTGTTCAGCAAGGCCATCGATGAATTCATGGTGCAGATTGGCCTGGACGAGGCGTTTCGCGCCGAATATCAGGTATCTGTCTATACGTTGCAGAGCATGGTGCACTATTTGCGGGAAGTGAGTCTGGGCGAACCCTTGCAGGTAGATGCCCGGCTGCTCGAAAGCGATGCCAAAAAGCTGCGGGTCTTTTTCACCATGCGTCACGGCGACAGCGGCATGGAGCTGGCGGCGATGGAAACCCTGTTGCTGCACATGGACATGTCGGCCCACCGGGCCGCACCCATGCTGCCCGCTACCGCAGACCGGGTCGCAACCTTGCAACAGCGCCAGGGCAACCAGGACTGGCCGGCACTGGCCGGGCGCAGCATCGCCCTGACACGGCCGCGCAGCTGAACCAGAGACTCTCGCGGTTTGACTTAACCGAAACACGCATTGAAAAACCCAATAAAACCAGCAATCAACCGGCTGGCGACATCGCGTGAGCTGTACCCATGACTCACTCTCACAAGGACACGACGAGGAGCGGTAACGATGAACAGAATTCTGTGGCAACCAGATGCCATGCAAATCGAGCGCAGCAACCTGCATCGATTCATGCAACAGGCCGGCGAGCGGGCCGGTATGCATGTCGACCGCTACGATACGCTCTATCGCTGGTCGATAGAACGGCCGGAGGACTTCTGGTCACTGGTCTGGGATTTTGCCGAGGTAAAGGCGAGCGAACGCGGCGAACGGGTGCTGGTCGATGGCGAACGGATGCCCGGCGCACGCTGGTTTCCCGAGGCTCGGCTGAACTACGCCGAAAACCTGCTGCGTTTTTGTGACGAGCGTCCGGCACTGGTGTTTCGTAACGAGGCCGGTCGACGCGACAGCCTGAGTTATGCCGAGCTTCACCGGCGAGTGGCCCAGGTAGCCGCGGGCTTGCGCCGGGTCGGAGTGGTCGAGGGCGATCGGGTGGCGGGCTTTGTGCCGAACGTCATCGATACCGTCGTTGCCATGCTGGCCACCGCCAGCCTTGGCGCCGTCTGGACCGCCTGTTCGCCCGATTTTGGTCTTCAAGGGGTGCTGGATCGCTTCGGTCAGACCACGCCCAAGGTCATCTTTACCACCGACGGTTACCTCTACAACGGCAAGACCTTCAACTCGCTGGAGCGCTTGGCGCAGGTGCTGCCGCACTTGCCCGAGCCTTGCCGGCTGGTGGTGATGCCCTACCTCGACACCACTGCGGATCTGAGCCTTGTGCCCGGCGCCGTGCTGCTCGATGACTTTATCGACCCGGCGGCAACGACACTCGAATTTACCCAGGTGGCTTTCGACAGCCCGCTTTGTATCCTCTACTCCTCCGGTACCACCGGCGTACCCAAGTGTATCGTCCATGGCGTTGGCGGCACCCTGTTGCAGCACCTCAAGGAGCATCAGCTGCATACCGATCTCAAACGCGAGGATACGCTGTTCTATTACACCACCTGTGGCTGGATGATGTGGAACTGGATGCTCAGTGGCCTGGCCACCGGCGCCACCCTGGTGCTGTTTGACGGCTCCCCCTTTGCCCCCACGGCAGAGGTGCTATGGGATATAGTGGAACAGGAAAAGGTCACCGTCTTCGGCACCGGCGCCAAATATATCGCCGCCCAGGAAAAGGCCGGCATTCGACCGGGGACCAGCCACCGGCTGGACGCGCTCAGAACCATACTGTCCACCGGCTCGGCACTGACCCACGAGAGCTTCGAATATGTCTATCGGGAGGTCAAACGCGATCTCTGCCTGTCGTCAATCTCGGGCGGCACCGACATACTGTCGTGCTTTGCCCTGGGCTGCCCGATTCTGCCGGTGCGTGCCGGTGAGCTGCAGTGCCGGGGGCTCGGAATGGCGGTCGAAATTCGGGACGACGGCCGGCCGGTGGCCAGCGGCAAGGGCGAGCTGATCTGTAGCCGGCCCTTTCCGGCCATGCCCATCGGCTTCTGGAACGACAGCGACGGCCACAAGTACCACGACGCCTATTTCAGCACCTTCGACAATGTCTGGGCCCATGGCGACTATGCCGAGCTGACCCCCAGTGGCGGCGTGGTGATTCACGGCCGTTCCGATGCGGTGCTCAATCCGGGTGGGGTTCGCATCGGCACCGCCGAGATTTACCGCCAGGTCGAAAAGGTCGCCGCGGTGCAGGAAGCCGTCGCCATCGGCCAGAGCTGGCAGGATGATGTACGTGTGGTGTTGTTTGTGGTGCTCAAACCCGGTTACCGCCTCGATACGGCACTGGAACAGGAGATTCGCCAGACCATTCGCAGCAATACCACACCGCGGCATGTGCCGAGCAAGATTATCCAGGTGGCGGATATCCCCCGCACCCGCACCGGAAAACTGGTAGAGCTGGCAATTCGCAGCACCGTCGAAGGACAGCAGGTGAAAAACCTGGATGCACTGGCGAACCCCGAGGCGCTGGCCTTGTACCGGGATTTACCGCAACTGACCTGCTGATAAAGCCCTCTGCCACTACCACGGCACGACGGCCCGGTTAACGGGCCGTCGTGCCGCCGGCCGCCGACTGTCCTGAATGCGACCTGACCGGCTATGACCTATTGCCGGACGGAAGCCCGCTGCATAGGCTATGGCAAAATAATTTGAAGAGGACAGAACCATGATGATCAGCGAACTGATTGACCAGGACGATTTTCGTGCCCAGCTACAGGCGTGGGGGATAGCCGAGGCGACACGGCTGACGCTGGCGGAGTGTACCGACCGGTTGAACGAGGCGCTGGCGGGATCGGAGCGGGCATTATGGCAGGAACGGCTGGCATCGCTGCTGGCCAGGCGGGAACTGCTGCATCCCGAGGTACAGAGAGTATTACTGGCATGTCTCACGGATTGATATCCGGTCTCACTGGCCGGATGCCTGTTCTGGTGATACTGACTCGTACGTCACGAGTCGGTTCCTCATCATTAGTAATACCAATCTAAGTAAAAATATGATCTAGTTTAAACTGAATACTCGAGGAAACAGAGTCACCTCCCGCGACACGCCGTAAACCCATCCATGGGGGCTCGGAAAATGCCATCCCTGGCATTTCACGGTCGTGGGAGCCGATCTCTGTTGCCTCTCCTTAAGCCCCGAGTTGTCTGCAGGACGCTCCCACAGGCGACGCCGCAGCAGAGGGGCGGATGAAGGGTTCAACTCTACCGACCATCACATGACAGGACGTCATGTGCTGAGCGTCGCAGGGATGCGGTTCAGCGTGTCGGTGGAGTCGACCCTTCGTTCGACCTTTTCGGGGCAGCCAAACAGCTCAGTGAGTTTTACAGATTGGTATAATCACATTGCAAGTATAAAAAGGGGCGCCTTCGGCGCCCCAGAAATGACGACTCCACCATAAATAGAGCTCAGACGAAGCCTAGCAGCCGCGGCAGAAACAGCGATACTTCCGGCACAAAGGTCGTGATGATCATCACCGGCAGGGCAACAAACGCCATCAGCGCGAGGGCGGGCTTGACCGTTTTGTGAATCGACACCTTGCCAATGCGGCACGCCATATACAGAATCGGCGCCACCGGCGGGCTGTTCGCGCCAATCACCACCGAGCAGGCCACGATTGAGGCAAAATGTACCGGATGAATGCCGGTATCCACCATCAATGGCAGAAACAGCGGCGCCACCACCACGGTGACCGACACGTCGTCCATGATCATGCCGGCGAGGATCAGAAACAGATTCACCGCAATCAGGATCAGCAGGGGATTCTCGATCAGGGTGCTGACCAGCACGGTCAGGTCCTGCGGAATCCGCTCCGACGCCAGAATACGGCCAATCATGAAACTGAACAGCAGGATCAGGATCACGGTGCCGGTGGTTTCCGCCGCCGCCACCACACTGCGGGCGAAGCTTCTGAAATTCAGGTCACGGTAGATGAAGAAGCCGATCAACATCGCCGAGAAGGCGGCCACCGCCGCCGCTTCGGTTGGTGTGAACACGCCGCCGTAAATGCCGCCGAGAATGATGATCGGCAGCGACAGGGCCGGAAATGCCTTGATCGCCGCCCTGCCCTTGCCCGGCAGTTGGTCGAGACCATCGCCGGCCGCACTGCTCAGCTCGTGAAAGAAGCGCCCGGCGCCGAAACGATTGATGGCGATCAACCCCAGAATAAGCAGAATGGCGGGCCCCACCGAGGCGGCAAAACAGGCGGCGACCGACTGGCGTGTGACCACCGCGAACAGGATCATGGTAATCGACGGCGGGATAAGGATGCCGAGCAACGACGAGATCCCGAGCAGCGCCGCCGAGTAACTGCGCGGGTAGCCGCGTTTTTCCAGCGGATCGATCATGATGGTGCCGATAGACGCGACGGCGGCGGTAGCCGTACCGGCGATGGCACCGAAGATGCCCGAGGCCATGATCATCGACGCCCCCATACCGCCACGGCGCTTGCCGATCATCACCTCGATGAAGTCGACCAGTCGACGGGCAATGCCGCCGCTTTGCATCAGGTAGCCGGTAAGCACGAACAGCGGCAGAGCAATCAGAATCACCGAGTCCACCGAGCGGTAGCCCTGCAACATCAGCGTATTCAGGTTGGCATCATAAATGTAAACCAGGTATGCCAGCACGCCGGCAAACGACCAGGCCACTGGTACGCCGACGATCATCAGCAGCAACAGTAGCCCGATAGCCATAAAACCTTCCATGTCAGTACTCCCCTTCCTTGAGCTGCCGGGCGCCGGACCCCGAATGCACAATGCCGGTAACGGCACAGAGCAGATCACGCAGCGAATAACAGCTACAGCCCACGGCCGCCAGCATGATCGAAGCCTGTGGCAGCCAGAGCGGTATCCCCATGCCGGGAGTCGACTGCGGACGTTTCAGCCCCCAGGCCAGCATGCGGTACGCCAGCACCACAAAGAACAGACAAATCACGAAGGTGATCAGAGAGACCAGCGCCTTGTGCATCAACTTGAGTCGATGATCCGAAATCTGCAGCTCGACGAAATCCACGACAAGGTGCTCGTTGTGACGGCTGGCGATCAGCGCGCCGAGCATGTAGAGCCACATCCCGAACAGCATGATCAGCTCCAGCAGTCCGACGATGGACCAGCCAAACACATAGCGCGCCAGTACCAGAAACAGCATCAGCCCGACCACCAGCATACTGGACATGAAAGCGGCCGCTTCCAGTAACCACCCGATACGGCGATCCAGCGTGTAAAAGACTCTACCGATCATCTTTTTCAGCCTCTGAGCAGACCGGCCCGCAATGCGGGCCGGTCATGTTGAAACGATATGCCTGTCCGCTTAGAGCGGAGAGGCGTTGCTGCGAATGGTGTCCATGATCTCGGAACCGATCTCCTTGTCCATCATGGGCCAGACCTGCTCGCGGGCCGCCTTGGCAAATTCGCGCAGCTGCTCGGTACTCGGCTCGAAATACTTCATGCCGGCTTCCTGGGCTTTTTTGATGTAGTGCTCATCCTGCTCCCTGGCGGCCTTGAACTGCTCGTTCATGATCTCGATGGCCGCTTCGCTGACCACCTTCTGCTGCGCTTCGGTCATGCTTTCCCAGACCTCCTGATTCATCGACAGTATACCGGTCATGAAAAAGTGTTTGGTCTGCACGAAATAGTCGAGGGAGTCACGGAAGTACTCGTAGTCCCAGTAGATCACATTGCCGGCCTCACCATCGACGACGCCGGTCTGCAGCGCGGTATAGACTTCGCCCCAGTCGATGGCGGCGGTCTGGTAACCCAGCGCCTGCATGGTCTGGGGTGCCGGAAACACGGTCATGGTGCGCACCTTGAGACCGTCTGCGTCGGCGATATTCAACGCATACTTGCCGCGCGACCCCACGCCGTTGAACCCTTCCGGCCAGGGTCCGAAGAACTTCAGGCCGATATCCTGGTAAACACCGCCCAGCATGTTGTTGACCCAGCCGCCCGGGCTGTAGGCCTTGAGCGCTTCATCCCAGGACAGGGTCATGTAGGGGGTGTAAATCACGCCAATCCGCTTGTCGTAAGAGGTCATCGGCCAGTTCAGCATCACGTCCACGTCGCCGGCCACATGCAGATCAAATACCTCCTGCTGACCGCCCAGTTCATTCTGGTAGTAGACGCGGGCTTCGATGTCGCCGCCGGATTTCTGCTCGATCAGCTCGCCCCATTTTTTCAGGGCGTCGCCGGCCGGCGAGCCCTGAGTACCGGAGTCGGTTGCCAGTTTCAGGGTAAGAGCCTGGGCACTGGTACTGAACAGACAGGCGGCAGTGATGGCGGAAGCCAGCAAGGTTTTAACATTACGTTTGATGGTTTTCACTTGGTTACCTTCCCTTGGTGGTGCTGCGTGAGACGAATGCGCTCGATAGCGAACACAGACGATGCAAATCCATTTTCAACTCGCAAACGGTAATGATCATAAGAAAGCAGAGGCACTTTCAGGACCATCTTCCGTCTCGGCTGCGGTGTATATCCATGCTATAGCTGCGTGAATATCTCATCATCGCGATAGCGACAAAAAAACGGGGAAATACGGTTTAATTGCGTCATGCCCGGAATGGCTTGTCTGATTAAGGCATCACTGGCAGCGTACTATTGCCGGGTGGAAGCGGGTTACACGGGAATGACCACGGAAAAAGCGCAGAAATGACAAGGGGGAGCCGATGGCTCCCCCCCCCCTTTGAGTCAGCCTTACTCGGACAACTCGACGGCCAGGGTCTGACTGCCGGCGTGACCGGTGGCGTGGCCGATAAAGGTATCCGCATACCAGTCGACGAAGTTCACCACCCCGAATTCATAGGTCGCCGAATAAGGGCCGGGCTCGTAGGCCATGGAGTTGATGCCCCGCTGGTTTTCTTCGGCCAGGGTTCTGTCCTGGGCATTGGTGGCATCCCATACCCGGCGCAGTTTTTCGACGTCGTAGTCGACGCCTTCCACCGCATCCTTGTGCACCACCCACTTGGTGATCACCTTGGTCTTTTGCGGGCCAAGAGGCACCACCTGAAAGGTGACCAGATGATCGCTCTGGCCATGGTTCCAGGAATTGGGCAGGTGCAGAATACGCAGCGAGCCCAGCTCCCGGTTCTTGACCCGACCCAGGGTCTTCTCGCAGGCATGGCTGCCGTCTATGGTCATGGCCACCTTGCCTTCGGCCAGCGGCATGCGCACCATGCGGTTGCGCAGTCCGAACGACACATGGTGATGGGGAATCTTCTCCGCATCCCACTGCTCGCCCATACGCGCCACATGGGCCTTGAAGGCGTCGGTGGCACGAGGATCCGTGGTGTCGTCAAATTCCAGCAGGGTATTGAGCAACTCGGGATGAGAGCCGTTGCAGTGGTAACACTCGCGGTTGTTCTCGAGCACCAGCTTCCAGTTGGCGTCCTCGACGATTTCGGACTGTACCGCCACCTTGGCATTTTCCAGATCGTAGGGTTCGAGGTAACGCTCCAGCTCCGCCAGAAAGTCATCTATCTCGGGCGGGTTGTCGGCCAGGCTGATGAAGATATAACCACCCGCGGTTTTGGTGTGCACCTGCTTCAGCGGAAACTCGGCCTTGTTGAAGTTCTCGCCCATGTCATTGCCGGCATACAGCAGCTTGCCATCCAGTTCGTAGGTCCACTGGTGGTAAGGGCAGACCAGCTTGGCGACCTTGCCTTTCTTCGAGGTACAGAGACGGGAACCCCGGTGGCGGCAGACATTGTGAAACGCCTGAACCCCCTGCTTGTTGCGCACTATGGTAATGGGATTGTTACCCACCTCCAGGGTGATGAAATTACCTTCCTTGGGGATCTCGCAGGTCAGGCCGACATAGAGCCATTCCTTGCCGTAGATCTGCTCCATGTCGGCAGCAAAGACGTCGGGACTATTGTAAAACGCCTGCGGGAGTGAATAGCCGGGACGACGCTGCTGCAACATCTGCACTGCATCACCCAGGCCGGGGGCTGTGCCTAACAATGCGGTGTTGATCTGCTCCATGTGTGCTGCTTCCTTTGCTGTTGAGATTGAGCCGTGTGTCCCTGCCACCAGAGCCGGAACCTTGACCTCATTGTCACCAAGGTCATGCCGAGCCGGTTGTCTGAAAACGACCCGTCTGCAGATGATTTCCGACCTCCCCTCTCCCGCCCCGTCCAATAGATACCTGCTCATGATCAAAAGCGGGGCTGGCAGATAACTGCATGTCGTTTTTGAGCAACCGCCAACGGCCAAAGTGCACAAGAATGCCGTTATTAAGGACAATCAGAAATTGGCTCCCTAGCCCAGACGGAGAACGGCGATGAATCAGGATTTTATCTCACCCATCAATACCCAGACGTGGAGCAACGGGCGCCATCCGGTACGATGTGTCCGGGTCATACAGGAAACCTGGGACGTCAGAACCTTCTGCTTTACCGCAGAAAGCCCCCTGCTGTTCTTCTTCAAGCCCGGTCAGTTCGTTACCCTGGAGCTGGAAATCGCAGGGCAGACGGTGATGCGCAGCTACACCATTGCCTCTTCTCCTTCCGTGCCCTACAGCTTCTCCATTACCGTCAAACGGGTGCCCGGCGGCGAGGTCTCCAACTGGCTGCACGACAACCTGAATGAAGGAGATGCGCTGGCGGTGCATGGTCCGGTCGGCAACTTCAACTGCATCGACTTTCCCAACGACAAGGTGCTGCTGCTCTCCGGCGGCGTCGGCATCACCCCGGTGATGTCCATGGCCCGCTGGTGGTTCGACACCAATGCCGACGTGGACATCCACTTCGTGCACAGTGCCCGCACGCCCAAGGATCTGGTGTTCTACCGGGAGCTGCAGCACATGGACTCCCGGCTGAACAACATCCACCTCAGCCTGATCTGTGAGCGTACCGACATCGGCGAAACCTGGAGCGGCTTCAAGGGTTATCTGAACGGCTCCATGCTCGCCCTGATCGCCCCGGACTACATGGAGCGGGAAATCTTCTGCTGCGGCCCCAACCCCTATATGCGGGCGGTGCGCACCCTGCTTCAGAACAGCGGCTTCCCGATGGAGCACTACCACGAGGAAAGCTTCGGTGCGACGCCGGTAGAGGTGGCCGAAGGCGTTGAAGAGCAGGCCCGGGATGCGGTCGAGCTGGCCGAGGAGCTGGAGCGTACCGAAGACCGGCTGACGGTGTCTTTCCAGGACAGCGATCTGCAGGTAGAGATAATGCCGGGCGAAACCCTGCACAGCGCCGCCGCCCAGGTGGGCCTGCACATTCCCAAGGCCTGCGGCATGGGCATTTGCGGCACCTGCAAGGTGCAGGTGGTGAAAGGCGAGGTCACCATGGAGCACAACGGTGGCATCACCGATGAAGACATCGCCGACGGTTATGTACTGAGCTGCTGCAGCGTGCCCCAGGGCAATGTGGAAGTGGCGTTCTGACCCGGCTTTGACGGGCACCTTGAGTTATTGAGTTTGCATGTGAATAAATGAAGGTCGGTCCACTTTGCCGGTCTGGGCGGTATGCCCAGACCGGCTTTTTTATGGGCCATGATCGGTGGCCATACTCGATGCCTTGTATTCGAGGCTCCTTGTAGCCGCCGCTTCAGCTGGCGGATCAACGCACGCCAAAGATAAAGCAGCCCTCGGTTTTCTGAAGCTCCCGACGTGATTTGTATTGCCCGGCTTCGTCGGGCCTGCCGACTGAAGTTGCTGCGAGGTAACGGAGGATAAAAGACTGGCGCAGCTGCATCCATACTGCATAAAAAAAGGGCGCCTGTCAGACAGGCGCCCCGTGTTTCAAGGTTCGTTCGGGTTACGCGAAAACTTACCGATTGCCCTCCTGATGACCGGTTTCAAGATAGTCCAGCTGCTCGCGGGTAAAGGCATAGAACTTCTGCTGCCAGTCGGACAGCGCATTGGCGTTCGTGCCCAGCACCTGCACCGCCGTTACCTTGTATTCCGGGCAGTTGGTGGCCCAGTCGGAATTGTCGGTGGTGATCACGTTGGCGCCGCTGTGCGGGAAGTGGAAGGTGGTATACACCACGCCCGGCTGCATGCGCTTGCTCAACCTGGCCTTCAGCACCGTATTGCCGGTGCGGCTGGCGATGGTCACCGGCTGGCCGTCCGCAATCTGCCGCAACTCGGCGTCATGCGGATGGATTTCCAGCACGTCCTCGCTGTGCCAGACGTTATTGTCGGTGCGCCGGGTCTGGGCACCCACGTTGTACTGGCTGAGGATACGCCCCGTGGTCAGCAGCAAGGGGTAGCTTTCCGATACCTTCTCGGTGGTGGGAATGAACTCGGTCACCACCATGCGCCCCAGGCCGATGGGGAAGCTGTCGCCGTGCATGATGGGCATGCCGTCGGGATGCTCGTCGTTGCAGGGCCACTGTATGCTGCCCAGCTCTTCCAGCTTGTCATAGCTGACATGGGCAAACGAGGGCGTCAGGCCGGCAATTTCATCCATGATCTCGGAAGGATGCTGGTAATGCATGGAGTAGCCGAGGGCATTGGCCAGCGCCATGGTCACTTCCCAGTCTTCCTTGCCCGCCAGCGGCGGCATCACCTTGCGCACCCGGTTGATACGGCGCTCGGCGTTGGTGAAGGTGCCGTTTTTCTCCAGAAAGGTGGAGCCGGGCAGGATCACATGGGCGAACTTGGCGGTCTCGTTGAGGAAGAGATCCTGCACGATCAGCAGCTCCAGCGAGCGCAGCGCCGCCTCCACATGATGGGTGTTGGGATCCGACTGGGCGATGTCCTCCCCCTGCACATACATGGCCTTGAATTCGCCGGCAATGGCGGCATCGAACATGTGCGGAATGCGCAGCCCCGGCTCGGCATCCAGGCTGACGCCCCAGGTTGCCTCGAACCGGTGGCGGATCTGATCGTTGTTGACCGGCTGATAGCCCGGCAGCTCGTGGGGGAAGGAGCCCATGTCGCAGGAACCCTGCACGTTGTTCTGGCCCCGCAACGGGTTGACCCCGACTCCGGGCCGGCCGATGTTGCCGGTGGCCATGGCCAGATTGGCGATGCCCATGACCATGGTCGAACCCTGGCTGTGCTCGGTCACGCCCAAACCGTAATAGATGGCGCCGTTGCCGGCGGTGGCGTACTGGCGCGCGGCCCGACGGATGGTCTCGGCCGGTACGCCGATCACGTCCGCCATCAGCTCGGGAGTATGACGCGGCTCGGCAACAAAGGCGCGCCAGGCGCGGTACTCTTCCGGGTCGCAGCGCTCGGTCACGAAGGCTTCGTCTTCCAGCCCTTCGGTGACGATGACGTGGGCCAGGGCGTTGATCAGGGCCACGTTGGTGCCGGGGCGGATTGGCAGATGAATGCCTTCACCCGCATGGGGCGTGTCCAGCAAATCGATTTCACGCGGGTCGGCCACGATCAGGCTGGCGCCTTCGCGCAGGCGTTTGCGCATCATGGAGCCGAACACCGGGTGGGCGTCGGTGGGGTTGGCCCCGATGACCATGATGCAATCGGCTTCCATCACCGAATCGAAGTCCTGGGTACCCGCCGACTCGCCCAGGGTCATCTTCAGGCCATAGCCGGTGGGGCTGTGGCAGACCCGGGCGCAGGTGTCGGTGTTGTTGTTGCCCAGCGCCGCGCGGATCAGCTTCTGCACCAGATAGGTTTCTTCGTTGGTACAGCGGGACGAGGTGATGCCGCCCACGCTCTTGCGACCGTGCTTTTCCTGCACCTCACGCAAACGGCGGGCGGCAAAGTCGATGGCCTCCTCCCAGCTGACTTCGTTCCAGGGTTCGTCGATGGACGCCCGTATCATCGGCTTGGTCAGCCGGTCCTTGTGGGTGGCGTAGCCGAAGGCGAAGCGGCCCTTGACGCAGGAATGACCATGGTTGGCGCTGCCGCCCTTCCAGGGGGTCATGCGGATCACCTTGTCGCCTTTCATTTCCGCCTTGAACGAGCAGCCCACGCCACAGTAGGCACAGGTGGTAATTACGCTGTGCTCGGGCTGGCCCTGATCGATCACCGATTTTTCCATCAGGGTCGAGGTCGGGCAGGCCTGCACACAGGCGCCGCAGGACACACAGTCCGATTCGACGAAACTGGTGTTCTTGCCGGCAGACACCTTGGAGTCGAAGCCCCGGCCTTCGATGGTCAGGGCGAAGGTGCCCTGCACCTCGCCACAGGCCCGCACGCAACGAGAGCAGGCGATGCACTTGCTGGGGTCGAAGCTGAAATAGGGGTTGCTCTCGTCCTTGACCGCATCCAGATGATTTTCGCCGTCGAAGCCGTAGCGCACTTCGCGCAGACCCACGGCGCCCGCCATATCCTGCAGCTCGCAGTCACCGTTGGCCGGGCAGGTCAGGCAGTCGAGGGGGTGATCGGAGATATACAGCTCCATCACGTTGCGGCGCAGTTTGGCCAGGGCCCGGGTCTGGCTGCGCACCACCATGCCCGGCTCGACCGGCGTGGTACAGGAGGCGGGATAACCGCGCCGCCCTTCGATTTCCACCGTGCACAGCCGGCAGGAGCCAAAGGCTTCCATGTTGTCGGTGGCGCACAGCTTGGGAATATTGATGTCGGCCCGGGCCGCCGCGTGCATCACCGAAGTGCCTTCGGGTACCGTGATCTCGACACCGTCGATGTTCAGGGTGATCAGGTTTTCCGACAGCCGGGCCGGCGTCCCGTAATCCTTCTCGGGATAAAAATGTTCAACCATCTTTTACGCCCCCTTCGAGTCGTTGAAATCTTCGGGAAAATACCGGAGTGCGCTCTTCACCGGAAACGGCGTCATGCCGCCCATGGCGCACAGGGAGCCGTGGATCATGGTGTCGCACAGGTCTTCCAGCAATTCGATATTGGCGGCTCTGTTGTCGCCCTCGATGATTTTGTCGATCACCTCGACGCCGCGTACCGAGCCAATCCGGCAGGGGGTACACTTGCCGCAGGACTCTTCGACACAGAATTCCATCGAGAACCGGGCCTGCTCGGCCATATTGACCGTGTCGTCGAACACCACCACGCCGCCGTGACCGAGCACGGCACCAATCTTGGTGAAAGACTCGTAATCCAGCAGCACATCAAACTGCTCCGGCGCCAGATAGGCACCCAGGGGGCCGCCGACCTGCACGGCGCGCACCGGTCGGCCGCTGAGGGTGCCGCCGCCGAAGTCATCAATCAGCTCGCGCAGACTCCGACCGAACGCCAGCTCCACCAAGCCGCCCCGTTCCAGGTTGCCGGCCAGCTGAAACGGCAGGGTGCCCTTGGAGCGTTCATAGCCGTAATTGGCATAATAGTCGGCGCCCTCACTGAGGATGGCGGGAATGGCGGCGAAGGTGAGCACGTTGTTGACCACGGTCGGCTGACCGAACAGCCCGACAATGGCCGGCAGCGGCGGCTTGGCACGGACCATGCCGCGCTTGCCTTCCAGGCTTTCCAGCAGCGAGGTTTCTTCGCCGCAGATGTAGGCGCCGGCGCCGAGCCGCACTTCCAGCTCGAAGCGACGGCCGCTGCCGGCCACATCAAGGCCCAGAATGCCGGCGGCATAGGCCCGCTCGATCGCCTGGTTCAACAACTCATTGGCCAGCGGGTATTCTTCCCGCAGATAGATGTAACCCTGGGTGGCGCCCACCGCCAGGCCGCTGATGATCATGCCCTCGATCAGCATATAGGGGTCGCATTCCATCACCATGCGGTCGGCAAAGGTGCCCGAGTCGCCCTCGTCCGCATTACAGACGATGTATTTCTGCGAGGCTTCGGTGTCCAGCACCGTCTGCCACTTGATACCGGTGGGAAAGGCCGCCCCGCCCCGGCCGCGCAGACCGGACGCTTTGACGCAATCGACCAACTGCTGGCTGGAACGGGTTATCGCCTTGTCCAGCCCCTTGAAGCCATCCAGCGCGCGATAGTCGTCCAGCGACACCGGACTCGTGATACCGATGCGGGAGAAGGTCACCCGTTGCTGATTTTTCAGATAGGGGAGCTGGTCGGTCAGGCCCAGGGCCAGCGGATGCTCGACCTGACCGCGCTCGAAGCCGGCGTCGAACAGGGAGGCCACGTCGTCCAGCTCGACCGGGCCGAAGGCATAGCGGCCGTCTGCGGTTTCCACCTCCACCAGCGGCTCCAGCCAGAACAGGCCCCGGGAGCCGTTGCGGATCAATTCGATATCCAGGCCACGTCGCTCGGCTTCGCGCCGGATCAGGGTCGCCACCTCGTCGGCGCCCAGCGACAGGGCCGTGGTTTCATAGGGAACATAAACTCGCAGCGTCATTATTTCAGCTCCAGTTTGAAGGTGGTCAGCTCGTCCACCAGCCGATCGAATTTGGCCGGGCTCATGCGGCCCTTGATCTTGTCCCCCACTCGAATGGAGGGACCGGTGGCGCAGTTGCCCAGGCAATAGACCGCCTTCAGGCTGATGTCCCGGTTCGGGGTGGTCTGGTCGAAGTCGATGCCCAGCTTTTCCCGCACATGGCGTTCAAACTCGCGACAGCCCTGGGCCTGACAGGCCTCGGCCCGGCAGATTTCAATCACGTGCTTGCCCGGCTTCTCGCTGCGAAAATAATGATAAAAACTGATCACCCCGTGCACATCGGCCGCGGTGCTGCGTAAATGGGTGGCTATCACCCCGATGGCGGCATCGGGAATATAGCCAAACTGGTCCTGAATACGATGCAGGATGGGCAACAGCGCGCCGGGTTTATGTTTTATCGACGTCACTATCGCTTCGATAGTGTCAAGAACGCCTGTTTGAGTCTCATCCATATCATCAACCTTGTAAAAAACGGTCATCGCGGGCTTGTCTGTATCTACCGCCATGAACAGTACTGTCCTGCCGGCCGTTCCTGGCCGGATGCAAAACATGCCCTCCACCGCAAGATGGAAGGCATGAAGCAGTCAACCCTATCCTTTACGCCGGAACCATGCCATGGGGGTCGATCACAAATTTCTTCGCTACTCCGCCGTCAAATTCGGCATACCCCTGAGCGGCCTGATCCAGGCTGATGACCTGTACGTTGACCGCATCGGCAATTTTCACCTTGTCGAACAGAATCGCCTGCATCAGGGGGCGATGGTACTTCATCACCGGACACTGACCGGTGTGGAAGGAGTGGGACTTGGCCCAGCCCAGGCCGAAGCGCATGCTCAGGGCACCCTGCCGGGCGGCCTCGTCCACGGCACCCGGATCTTCGGTGACATACAAGCCGGGAATACCAATCTGGCCGCCGGCGCGGGTCAGAGCCATGGCCGAGTTCAGCACGGTAGCCGGCTGTTCCTTGCCATGGTCACAGCCGCAGCCGTGCGCTTCGAAGCCGACGCAGTCGACGAAGGCATCGACTTCGCGCTCGCCCAGTATCTGTTCAATCTTGTCTTCCATCGAGCCTTCTTCGCGCAGATCGATGGTTTCGCAACCGAAGCTGCGGGCCTGGGCCAGACGGTCCGGGATCATGTCGCCGACGATGACGCAGGCCGCGCCCAGCAGCTGGGCCGAGGCGGCGGCGGCCAGGCCGACCGGGCCGGCACCGGCAATATAAACGGTAGAGCCGGGGCCGACGCCGGCGGTGACGCAGCCGTGGAAGCCGGTAGGGAAGATGTCGGACAACAGGGTCAGGTCGCGGATTTTTTCCATCGCCTGGTTCGGATCCGGAAACTTGAGCAGGTTGAAGTCCGCATAGGGCACCATGACGTACTCGGACTGGCCACCGACCCAGCCGCCCATGTCCACATAGCCGTAGGCGGCACCGGGGCGGGCCGGGTTGACGTTCAGGCAGATGCCGGTTTTGCCTTCTTTACAGTTGCGGCAACGGCCACAGGCGATATTGAACGGCACGGAAACGATGTCGCCCACTTTCAGATACTCGACATCGCGGCCGCATTCGATGATCTGTCCGGTGATTTCGTGGCCCAGCACCAAACCGGCTTCGGCGGTGGTTCGTCCACGCACCATATGCTGGTCACTGCCACAGATATTGGTCGACACCACCTTGAGGATCACCCCGTGATGACAGGCTCGCTTGCCGATAGACAGTTCCGGGAAGGCGATGGACTGCACCTCGACCGTGCCCGGGCCGGTATAGACAACACCTCTGTTTCCGTGAATTGCGCACGTAGTGGACATAGTGAACTTCCTTTTTGCTAACGGGAGTCAACGCCGGTATGTGGACCGGGCGTTACAAACCGTGACAGGCAGTCACCTCAGTGCCCCTGCTCGGATACCCGACAGTAAACCGCCGTTACACTCTGGCAACATTGCTGATAAAGACATCGACATGCCAAAACAAGACATGAATACGTGTGAACCTTTGCCCTGCCCCGCGATGGCCGCCGGTAACCGACGGCCGGGCGGCCACAAACACGGTGTCGAAAAGCTGATTACGCGGTTAGTCGGTGGCGTTATCGGGGCTGTGATGTTCATGCCAGTGCCGGGCAATATCGACCCGTCGCGCCAACCACACGTCCTGGTGTTTGGCCACATGATCGAGAAAGCGCTCCAGTGCCATCATCCGGCCGGGACGGCCGGCAAGACGGCAGTGCAGCCCCACCGACATCATGCGCGGCTGATGCGCGCCTTCCCGATACAGGTAGTCGAAGGTATCCGTCAGATAACTCAGCCAGTCGTTGCCGGTATCAAACCCGGGCGAAGAAGCAAAGCGCATGTCATTGGTGTCAAAGGAATACGGCACCACCAGGTGATGGCCCTGATGGTGCCTGACCCAATAGGGTAAATCATCGTTGTAGGCATCGGAGTCATACAGAAAGCCGCCGTCGTTGATCACCAGTTGACGGGTCGCCTGGCTGACGCGCCCGGTATACCAGCCCAGCGGTCGCTGTCCGGTCAGCTCGGTAATGGTGCTCATAGCCAACCGCATGTGCTCGGCTTCGACTTCTGGCGATACATCGCGATAGTCCAGCCAGCGCCAGCCGTGGGCGGCAATTTCATGGCCGTCTGCCACCAGGCGGGTTGCTATCTTCGGCACCCGTTGCAGCGCCTGCCCCACCGCAAACGCCGTGATGGGAATGTTGCGTTCCCGAAACAGGTCCAGCAGCCGCCATACGCCGACCCGACTGCCGTATTCGTAATGGGATTCAAGATTGAGGTTGCGCCGGTCGGGCCAGGGTTCACACCGCATGTCCGAATTGAGATATTCTGCCGCCGCATCACCGTCAAGAATATGTGACTCGGCACCCTCTTCAATATTAAGTACAATCGACAGCGCCAGACGTGCTTTTTCCGGCCAGTGGGGATGAGGTGGCTGGTCGCCGTAACCCTGCAGGTCTTGCCGCCGCTCGGCGGCATCTAAACGAATTGATGAAGGCATGTATGAGTCTCGTCAAATAGTGATTTCGTGAGAAAAACAACATACCTCACATTAATTGATAACAAAACAGCAACATCATAATTAACAATAATTGCATCAGTACCGGAAATCGATGGATGACCACCGCATTGAGTCAGGTGTAGGATCAAGGCAATCAGGTGCCTTTTTTCATTCTGACCAATAGCAACTTGTATATAAGGTACACAACGCCATCAGATGTGCCGATCGGTTCTAATCTGCTGCGTACAGAGACAAGATTGACAACCGTGCTTCGGCGATGATAGAAGTGGGTCGTCGGGTCACACTGTATACAATATCAAGTAAAAATGAGAACAAGCGATATGGATATCCGCATCTTGATTGTGGAAGACGACGACACCACGCGGGATTGCCTGGTGGAGTACTTCAGGGTAGAGCAGCATCAGGTGTTTGCCGCCCGGAGCGCGGAAGAAGCCGAGCAGATACTGAGCGGGCAGGATATCGAGCTTGTGCTGCTGGACATTCGGCTGCCGGGCAAGGATGGCCTGACCCTGACCCGGGAGCTGCGCGCCGGCTCCGAGGTGGGCATCATTCTGGTAACCGGCCGTCAGGACGACATAGAGCGCATCATCGGCCTGGAGTGCGGTGCCGACGACTATGTATGCAAACCCTTCAACCCCCGCGAGCTGCTGGCCCGGGCCAAAAACCTGGCTCGCCGGGTACGGGCCACCGCACCCCGGGGCGATACGGCTTCCACTGCCAATATTCATCGGTTTGACCACTGGCGCATCGATCTGGATCGCAGAGTGCTGCTCGATGAACACGACCGGCAAACGCCGCTGACCCACGGTGAATACCAGCTGTTGTGTGCCTTCCTGCACCATTCGGGACAGACCCTGTCACGGGATCAACTGCTGGATCAGATCAAAAATCGGGAGTGGGCCCCCAATGACAGAACCATAGATGTATTGGTAGGCCGGCTGCGACGCAAGCTGAAAGACGACCCGGCCAATCCCGGCATCATCCTCACCGTGCATGGTGCCGGTTACGTATTTACCCCAAGGCCGGTGCCATGCCACTGATGCTGTTACTGCTGCTTGCCCTGCTGCCATCGCTGCCGTTGCAGGCACAGGAGCCGGTTCACGCCCGCCCCCTTACCGCCTGCGGTCACCCCGAGTCTCCTCCGCTGTCATGGGTGCAGGATGGGGAGCTTATCGGCATTACTCCCCATCTGGCCCGCAAGCTGCTGGCCGAGCACGGCTATTCGGTCAACATGCAGGTGTTCGGCAACTGGGAACGCTGCCAGCTGGCGGCGCGCCAGGGCAAGGTAGACCTGATTCTGGCCGCCTACAAGACCCGCCGGCGGGAGCAGGACTTTGTATTCAGCACCCCCCCCATCGTCGCCGAGCCGGTGGTGCTGTTTACCCATTTCGGCAACGGCAATCAGTCGCCCTGGAACCTGTCCGACAAGACCCTGGGCATGCTGTTTGGCGACAGCTTCGGTGACGATTTCGACCAGGCCGCCGCCCGCCATCCGCATGTGGAGCGGGTGTCCACCGGCGAGCAGAATTTTCACAAGCTGGCGCTGGGCCGTATCGACTACATGCCCATCGGACTGGGGACAGGCAAGCTGCAGGCACAGAAATTCGGGCTCACCGGGCAGGTGTTTGCCCTGCCCGATCTGGTCACGCTGGAGCATTATCACCTGACCCTGCCCAAAGGCTCGATTCTGGAGCCGCTGCTGCCGGCGCTGTCGGCACAACTGCAGGCGCTTATCGACGACCATTATATTGAACGCATTACTCCCTATTTTGAACGCCGCTACCTGGACACTCCCTGAATGAATGCCCTGTTTACCCTGTTGCCCCGCTACCGGCGGCGGCATCCGCTGAGTTTTCGCCTGTTTCTGCTGGTACTGGGCGTCAGCGTGAGCCTGTCGCTGCTCTCTACCGTCTTTCAGCTCTGGCTCGACCATCGCCAGATACGCCAGGATCTGGACGATCGCCTTACCCTTATCGAACAGAGCTACCTCGACAGCCTGACCCAGAGCCTGTGGGATCTGAATCTGCCGCAAGCCCGGTTACAACTGGAAAGCATGCTCGACATGCCACACCTGGCACGGTTGTCGGTGACCGGAGACGCCCTGACCGACCCGCTGGTGCTGGCCGGTAATAACAGCAGCGAGGGCTTTCACGAATACGGCTTCGACTTGATTTATCCCAGCCCGGCACTGGGCCCCCAGCAGGTTGGCCGGCTGGACATTGCCTTTAGCAAGCACAGCATTCGCCAGCAGCTGATTGACCACGCACAAACCATTCTGCTGAGCCAGACCCTGACCATACTGGCCATAGCCCTTTGTTTGATGCTGGTGTTTCAACGTCGGGTTACTCGTCACCTGGAGCGCATGGCCCATCATGTGGCGCAGATTGGCGAAGGCCAACCCAATAGCCCGCCACTGACCCTGGCCCGCTCGCCCGGCCAGTTGCCCGACGAGCTGGATACCCTGGTGGGCGCCATCAACACCATGCGCCGCGCGGTGGAGCGCCGTCAAAACGAGCTGCAGCACGACAAAGACCGGCTTGAAGCCCTGGTAGACAGACGCACCCAGCACCTGCGCCAGGCCAAGGAAGCGGCCGAGGCGGCCGACAGCGCCAAAAGCCGTTTTATCGCCAACATGACCCACGAGCTGCGCACCCCCATGAACGGCATTATGGGCACCCTCACCCTGCTCAGGCCCGCGCTGAAAGACAGCCCGGAGCAAGGGATGCTCGACATACTGCAGCACTCGGCCGAGCACCTGCTGATGCTGCTGAACGACGTGCTCGATTATGCGGCGCTGGAGCAGGGTCCCTTGCCCGAGGAGCCGGCTCCCTTCGTCCTGAATGAACTGCTGGAGAGCAGTGTCGCCATGATGCAGGGTTACGCCGAGGCCAAGCAGATTCAGCTGCAACTGGACGCCCCCAACGCCGGACTCTGGCTCTCGGGCCACGCCAACCGGCTGCGCCAGGTGCTGATCAACCTGCTGTCCAACGCCACCAAGTTCACCGACGAGGGCGGCCGGGTCACACTCGACGCCCGGCCGGTGGATGGCGGCTGGCGATTCAGCGTGGAAGACAACGGCATCGGCATTGCTCTTGAGCAGCAGGATCGCATTTTTCAGCGCTTTACCCAGGCCGACGAAAGCATAGGCCGGCGTTATGGCGGCACCGGACTGGGGCTGGCCATTTCCAAACGCCTGATCGAGGCCATGGGCGGCAGCATGAGCCTGCAAAGCACCCCGGGCCTGGGCAGTTGCTTCAGCTTTATTCTGCCGCTGACGTCTGCCGACACACCGACCACCGAACAAGAGAACGAGCTGGCCGTCCTGCCCAGCCTCAGCCTGCTGCTGGTAGAGGATGTAACCATCAACCGGGCCATTCTTGCGGCCATGCTGGAACAACACGGTCACCTGGTGAGCCAGGCGGAAAGCGGCGAGCAGGCGGTCGAGATGGCCAGGCATCAGGCTTTTGACCTTATTCTGATGGACATGCATCTACCGGGCATCGACGGCCTGGAAGCCAGCCGCACTATTCGCCATCAAACCCAGGGACTGAACCGGGACACCCCGGTCATTGCCCTCACCGCCAGCGTCGCCCCCGATGACATTCGCCGTTATCTGGCCGCCGGGCTCAAGGCCGTGGTGGCCAAGCCGGTGCAATGGCCAAGACTGACCCAGGCGCTGAGTCAGGCGATGGGCATTCGTATTCAGCCGGAGCTGGAGCAGCCCCTGCTGCAAGAGCATCTGCGGGTGCTGGGTCGCCCCCGCTTGCAGGCCATGCTGAACCAGTTTACCGAAGAGCTGCCTGCCCGGCAGGCGGCCATAGAGCAGGCGCTGGCAGCAGAAGATCATCTGGAGCTGGGCCAACTGGCGCACCGGCTGGGGGGGACCGCCCGCATGCTGGATCAGACCCGGCTGGCCGAGGTACTGTCCCGGCTGGAGCACACCGCCGAGACCCAGAACCTGCTGACCCACAGCCTGGCCGGCGAGCTGACCCAGGCGGTAATGGAAACGCAGCAAGGGCTTTCTGCGCTCACCAGCCGCTTGGGTGGCAATAACTAATACAAAACTGTTACAAACTTTTACATTTATCTCATAACTGCCACACATGGCTACTTTAGTCTGACCCTGTCCCTGATAAGGATATTTGCCGCAGGCCGGTTACTTACACCGGTCTGCCCCACAGGCTCAAGGAGAGAACCATGGTAACACCCACCCCGCGCAAACCCGGCTTCTGGCTGGCCTGCCTGCCCATCGCACTGACCTTTGTGGTGCTGGGCGTGCAGCTGTTTTACTTCGGTAACTTCACCCCCCATATTCCGCTCGCCATCGGCGTGGCCATCACAGCGCTCATCGGCTGGCTGCGCGGCTACCGCTGGCCCGAGATGGAAGACGGCATCATGCACGTGGTGCGCCTGGGGCTACAGTCGGTAGGCATTCTGATTATCGTCGGCATGATTGTCGGTATCTGGATTGCCAGCGGCACCGTACCTTATCTGATCAAGCTGGGGCTGAGTCTGATCTCTCCCGAGCTGTTTCTGGCCGCCAGTGTGCTGATCTGCGCCGTGGTGTCGGTATCGCTCGGTACCTCGTGGGGCACCACCGGCACCGTGGGCCTGGCACTGATGGGCATCGGCAACGGTTTCGACATTCCCATGTACTGGACCGCCGGCGCCGTGGTGTCGGGTGCCTTCTTCGGTGACAAGATGTCGCCGCTGTCGGATACCACCAATCTGGCTCCGGCGGTGACCGGCGTGAACCTGTTCGACCATATCCGCAACATGCTGCCCACTACCGTTCCGGCCATGCTGATTGCCCTGGTTATCTACCTGTTTGCCGGCTTCAGCCTGATTGGCGATCAGGCCGTGGATTTTGGTCGCATCGAGAACATCATCAGTGGCCTGGATCAGCACTTCAACCTGTCGTGGCCGCTGCTGCTGCCGCTGGCCGTGACCGTGCTGCTGGCGCTGAAGAAAATGCCCGCCCTGCCCACCCTGTTTGCCGGCGCCATGCTGGGCTTGGCGACCGCCATGCTGACCCAGGACGTGGGCTTGCAGCAGGCCTTCAACTTCATGTTCGGCGGTTATCAGATTGATACCGGCGTGCGCGAAATCGATGCCCTGCTCAACCGTGGCGGAATACAGAGCATGACCTGGGTGATCACCCTGATGCTGGTGGCCCTGGCCTTCGGCGGCGTGCTGGAACGTACCGGCTGTCTGGCGGTGATCATGGAAAAAATTCTGACCCGCGCCAAGAGCTTTGGTGCCGTCCAGTCTTCCGCCATCGCCACCTCGGCCATGACCAACGTGATTGGCGGCGACCCCTACCTGTCCATCGCCCTGCCCGGCCGCATGTTCGCCCCCGCCTACCGGGCCAAGGGCTATTCGGCGCTGAACCTGTCGCGGGCCGTTGAAGAAGGCGGCACCCTGATATCGCCGCTCATTCCCTGGAACGCCGGTGGCGCCGTGGTGATTACCGCCCTGGGGTTGGGCATTGCCGAGGGGCAGACCGAGAACCTGTTGTATATTCCGCTGGCCTTCGCCTGCTGGCTGTCACCGCTGATCGGCATGGCCTACGCCCACCTGGGCTGGTTCTCGCCCAAACTCAGCCCGGAAGAGGCCGCACAGCACCAAGCCGAGGAGACCATAGTTGCCAAACCGGCCATGGCCAAATAATCGCAAACTGCCCGGATAACTTCTGGCTGACAACATAAACACCAAGGGCCCGGCGGGCCCTTTTTTGTCTCTGCAAACAACCTTAAAGCCGACTGTTTAGTGCCATTATCCCTGGATTCCCGCCTACCGGTCATGACACTAATGCCGTCACCCTCGCGGAGGCGGGGGTCCATGACTGGGTGTACTCAGCCATCCTTTTCGCGTCGCCTGTTGGTGCCGCCTGCACTGAGACAAGAGCCTGCCATGAAGTACGCGGATATCATCAATGGCCGTAGTTGTGAGCTGGCTCTGACTCCGGCGGCCTTGCCTGCTTTACAGCCTGCTTTTTAACATTTATGTTGAATCACCGACCATATTCAAAGGATTGATACCGTGGCGAACATGAATTTCAGATTTGATCTGCGCCACCTCAAGGCATTTGTTGCCGTGGCCGAGTCATTGCATTTCAAGAAGGCGGCCGACAGCCTCTTTATCACACAGCCGGCCCTGAGCCGACTGATCAAGGGGCTGGAAGAAGCGGTGGGGGTTGAACTGCTGGCCCGCACCACCCGCCAGGTGGCGCTGACCGAAGCCGGCAGGCTGTTTCTGGCCGAATGCAAGGAAGGCTTCAGGACCCTGGAGCGAGGAGTTCACCTGGCCCAGAGCGCATCGCAGGGCGATATCGGCCATATTTCCGTAGCCTACAACGATTTCTCTATTAACGGCGTGCTCCCGGATATTATCGAGCGATTCAAGGAAAAACATCCCAACATCTCGATCGAACTCACTCATATGCCTTCCCACGAGCAGCACAGAGCCTTGCAGGACTGCCGTATCGACGCGGGCTTCATGATAGGGCCGCTGAACATGCCCGGCATAGAAACCATTTCCTGCGCCGTCGAGGGATTGCTGGTGGTGCTGCCACTGCGGCATCCTCTTGCTCACCGGAGCAGCCTGCGCCTGGAGGATTTGCAAAACGAGAAGTTTATTCTGGGGGCGGAAAACAGCTGGAAGGCCTTCAGAAGCCGCTTTTTCAAAAACTGCCAGAAAGCCGGTTTTTCCCCGAATATCGTACAGGAGGCCACCACCAGCACCGGTATCTTCGGGCTGGTGGCGGCCAACATGGGCATTTCCGTTTATACCGAGTGCGTCAGAAAATTTACCCGGGAAGACATTCACTTGATCCCGCTGCAAGGCGAAGAACATCAGATTGAAACGGTGGTGGCCTGGAACAGCGCCTTTATCAGCCCCAGCTTCGCCCATTTCATCCGCCACCTGCAGGAAGAGTCGCTACCTCTGCCCGCCTAGGGTCTGTTGACATTCCCGCGCGCCCTCTCTTGTCATTCCCGCGCGCCCTCTCTTGTCATTCCCGCGAAGGCGGGAATCCAGACCTGGTAACGCAGAACAGTCAGATTGCGAGTCACCTGCAAAGCACTGGCCCCCCGCCTTCGCGAGGGTGACGAGAAAGGCAAACCAGCCCCAGTACCCGCATCAGTTATGGGACATTACTTATTACAGACTACTGCTTAAGCCGGCCTGGCAAAGATCAGGCAGGCATTGGCACCACCGAAGCCGAAGCTGTTCGACATCACGCAATTCACCTGCTCGTCATGACGAGTGTTCAGTACTATGGGCGAGTCAAGCAGTGCTTCATCCAGATTTTCGATATGGTGCGACGCCGCCAGAAAACCGTCCCGCATCATCAGCAGCGAATAGATCGCCTCGTGCACCCCGGCCGCGCCCAGGGCATGGCCGCTCAAGGCCTTGGTGGAGCTGAAGGGGGGCAGCTGGCCGGCAAAGGCATCTTTCGCCGCCTCGACTTCCACCAGATCCCCTGCCTGGGTACTGGTACCGTGGGTGTTGAGATAATCCACCGGCAGCGGGCTGGTTTCCAGCGCCATCTGCATGGCGCGAAAGGCGCCCTCCCCGGAAGGCGACACCATGTCCTGACCATCGGAAGAGGTACCGTAACCCACTACCTCACCGTAAATCTGAGCCCCGCGACTCAGCGCATGCTCCAATTCTTCCAGCACCAGCACACCGGCGCCGCCGCTGATCACGAAACCGTCTCTGTCTCTGTCGTAGGGGCGGCTCGCATGGGTGGGATCCTCGTTGTAACCGGTGGAAAAGGCACCCATGGCATCGAACATGCAACTCTGGCTGACATCCTCCGCCTCGGCGCCGCCGGCAAAGACGATATCCTGCTTGCCGAACTGGATCTGTTCGAAGGCATGACCGATGCAGTGGGCACTGGTGGCGCAGGCCGAGGCAATGGAATAGTTGAGTCCCTTGATATTAAAGAAGCTGGAGATACAGGCAGACACGGTGCTGGTCATGGTTCTCGGCACCCGGTAAGGCCCGACCTTTTTCACCCCGCCACTGGTCAGCAACTGGTTGGCTTCCACGATATCCTTGCTGGATCCGCCACCCGACCCCATCACGCAGCCGGTTCTGGGATGAGACACCTGATCATCGGCAAGGGCCGCATCCCGGATGGCATCCTGCATAGCCAGATAGGCATAAGCAGAGGCATCCCCCATAAAGCGCCGGTGCTTGCGATTTATCCGGCTGAAATCGGCATCGAGCATGCCCGACACATGAGAACGCAGCCCCGCCTCCCGATAGTCCGGATTGATGTCGATGCCGGAGTATCCGCTTTGCAATGACGATGTCACCTCGTCCAGGGTATTACCAAGACTCGAGACAATACCTATCCCTGTAACAACAACTCGACGCATACTCGTCACCTCTGCAATGTATTTTTTGGTTGGATCACTCAGTACAACACTGACAATCTCGTTAAATTTATCACGTCGGCGTGGCGTTATTGATTGTATGTAAACATCAATCAGAGCCGAAAAGGAAACAATAAAAACCCGATGAACAGGCGATGCCGTTCATCAGGAAAAGAACTCATAAAACCATTCATTGACTTCATGAGTAGCCACGTTTGTTTTTCTTGTTTTAATTAATCCCTATCGACACGAACTCGCTGAAATGAACCCGATGATTCGTTATAGCGCCAGTCCATTCCTGTGCTGGTCGCCAGGTAGTTATCTTTATTCTTTTCGGTGACTTCCTTTTGTGGATACTTCCGCATGATCCAGTATTTCATCAGAACGAAATACATAACCATACCTAATACCAGCCCGACTACAAAAGCCCATTCCCCGGAATAGAAGGCCAGGCCACCGGCAGCAAGCCAGGCAATCAAACCGGCCGGATTCACGCCCCGGTAGTAATGGAACTGGCCGCTGACGGAATACAGCTCGGGCACGTTCAGCCGGCGTTTGCGGATCAGGAAGTAATCGGCAATCATGATGCCACCGATGGCCGACAGAAAAGATCCATACGAAAACAAGAACGCAAACAGGTTATCCAGTATCGCCCAGGGCATGGACAGGGTGCCGACCACGCCCGCGATAAAGACCGCCATCGGATACTTGATGTAAGGCGCGCCCGCGTTGACAAAGGCCAGCGAGGCCGGGATCAGGTTGGCGGCATTATTGGTCGACCATTGAGCCAAAATCACCAGTACCAGCAACACCACCAGCCGTACTCCCTCGCTCTGGCCCTGTATCACGGTGATCGGGTTCCAGTCGCCGGCGGCAATAAAAGACACGGCGCCGATCAGCGCAATCCAGGCCTGGGTAATGGGCAGCGCCACCAGCTGGGCCAGAAAGATGTTCCGGTTTCTGGCAATAAAGCCCCTGGCCCCCGGCCGGGTTTTGACATACCGGGTAATGTTGGGAATATCGATAGCCAGGGTCGACCAGAACGCCACATTAGCCAGAAACAGGGTGAGGATGGAGACATCCATGGTGCCGGCGAAGGTCCAGATATTGATGCCCTTGGTTTGCGCCAGCACATCCAGGGTGAAGTACATCCACACGGAAATGGCCAGTATCGCCGGGGCCGCTATGGCCGCAAGGCGCTCTACCGATTTGATGCCCAGCGAAGTATTGGCCACCTGCACCAGGGCAAACACCAGATACCATATCGGCCAGTTCGAAAAGCCGGTCAGGTACTCGATAATGCCGTTCAGAGCCAGGGCTCCCAGGTAGGTCTGAATACCAAACCAGACCGCCGCAATCAGCCCCCGAAAAATAGAGGGTATGTGAGTGCCATATATACCAAACGGCGCTCTTAAATAAACGGAAAACGATAACCCGTGTTCGGTGCCGATATCGGCAGTCAGGGTCATCAGCAACGCCAGAATCACGTTGGCGATCAGTATGGTGGCGATCACCTGTAATAACGGCAGGCCGGACACACCATTGGCGCCCAGCTGGAAGGTGGCGATAATCACCGCTATACCTACCCATATCCAGACAAAGCCCCAGGCGGTAATGGGCCTTTGCGCCGATTCAATGGGAAGAATGGATTTTTCAAGTAGATGGTTGGCTTTTACATTGGTACCGCTGCGGCTGTTATCAGCCAGCTGCTCATTGATACTCATAATACCGTCCTTAGTACTATATCAGGCATAGCAAGAATAAGGGGCGGATAATTCCGCCCCATACACAGATAAAGAACATGGATAAATAACGTTAACTTCGGTTATTCACGGGCGAGACTGCTCAGCATTTCCCTCCGGTCGAGGGTCGCCACCACATCAACGCCCAGCTGTTCATCCAGCACCACGCCATACACCTCGAAGGCATGCTCGCGGCTGCAGAAGTCATCCAGCACGTCTTCCCTGACCTGCTCTGCCGGACGTTCCAGCGGATTGCCATAGCCACCGCCACAGGGTGAGTAATAGGCCATCACATCACCGGCCTGAGTGGCATGTCCGGAAAACTTGGACGGCATCTGGGTAATTTTGTCCTTGCTGGCATAGTTGTAGATTTCGGTTTTACCGACGGTGCCGTCGGTGCCGCCGAACACGCCCCAGGGCACATCATAATGTCGCTCACTCTCATGGGTGATAAAGCCGGGGGTCAGCACCCGCTGCGACTTGACCACACCAATGCCACCGCGATACTTGCCGGCGCCCGGCATCACATCATCACGCAGCTCGTAGCGATCGCAGATCATCGGCAGATGCATGCCCAGGTCTTCAATCGGGTTGTTGCGGGTATTGGCCATCAGGTTGTCGATGCAATCGGGGCCATCGGACTGGGGCCGGCCGCCATAGGCGCCTTCGTTCACCTCCAGAAACACCCAGTAATCGCCGTCATCCTTCATGCCCGAATAGGAAGCGAAGGAGATGGAGGCCGAGCTGCCGGCAATCACCTTGTCCGGCATGACCGGCGCCAGCGCCTTGATGATCAGGTCTATCATGCGGTTGCACTGGGTAAAGCGGGCCTCGGCCGCCGCCGGAAAAATCGGATTGAAGATGGACCCTTTCGGTGCCACCACCTTGATGGGCCGGAAAGAGCCTTCGTTGGAAGGCACAGGCGTGTCGATGGTATGGCTATCCAGCAGCAGCTTGCGAAAGGCCGCATAGGCGGCCACCTTGCAGGAACCCTCGAACGGCACATTATAGGCGGTGGGAGTCTGCGGCGCCGAGCCGGTCAGATCCACCGTGATGTTGTCGTCTTCCACCTTCACCGTCACCACGATCGGCAGCCTGTCTTCCCGGTTGCGGCCATCATCATCGAGGAAACCTTCGGCTCTGTATTCGCCGTTGGGTACTTCCCTGATTTTCTGTCGGAGTATGCTCTCGGAATAATCAATCAGCTGATCCACGGCACTGAAGGTCATGTCTTTGCCGTAGCGGGCCAGCAGCTCCTTGAAACGTTTGACCCCAAGCTGGGCGGAGGCGACCTGGGCATCGATATCCCTGAGTAGCTGGGTCGAAGCCCGGCTGTTGAAGGTGATCATCTGCGCCAGGGCCTCGTTGCGAACCCCTTTTTCATAGAGCTTGATTCCGGCCAGCAGCATGCCTTCGGCGTAGACATCACCCACATCGATAATCAGCCCGGGCGTAGCGGCGCCGATGTCGATATGGTGGGCGGTATTGCCGGAAAAGCCCACCAGCTCACCTTCGTAGAAGATGGGGATGATCACCGCCAGATCCGGCGAGTGGCTGGAGCCGTAATAGGGATGGTTATGGATCACCACATCCCCTTCGTGCCATTCCCCGCCCTGCAGGGTTTCTTGTATTCCTCGCAGATAAGCGGGAATGGATCCGATGTGCATGGGCGTGGATTCGGACTCGCAGATGGTCTGAAAGTTGGTGTCAAACAGTCCCGCCCCCAGATCCTGGGATTCGCGGATAATGGATGAAAAGGACATGCGATAGAGGATGTGGCCCATCTCTTCCGCGATGGTTTTAAGGGCGCCATTGATGACCTGCAGCGTAATGGGATCTACCTGTGTCTGGTTCATATCAATCATCCTCTCACTGATCCTTGGAAATAAAGAGATTGCCGTACTTCGAGATGCTGGCACTCCAGCCCGGGGGCACCAGGGAGGTGGAGTCGTGCTGCATCAACAACGCCGGCCCCGGTACCTGCTGCCCGGCCTTCAGGGCCTTGCGGTGATAGCGTGGAGTCATGCATTCCTGGCCGTCATCGAACACGGTCGGCCGCTCGTACATGAAGGCCGCAGCCAGGTCATCGGCACCGGCTGCTTCGGACAGCGGCCAGTCCAGCTTGCTCGACTCGGCATTGCCAATCACCCGCAAGGTCACCAGCTCGACCACCGCATCCTTGAAGCAGTAGCCGTAATCGGTTTCGTGAGCCTGATGGAAGGTATCGATCACCGCCTGCAATCCCTCGCGCGTCACTTCACCGGCGGGAATGGTGGCCCTCAGCTCGAACCCCTGGCCGTAGTAGCGGCACTCCGCCAGCCGGGTCAGCAGCATGTTATCCGGCTCGACGCCGTCGTCCCGCAGCTTATGGATGATTTCTTCTTCCAACTGCCCCAGGTAGCCTTGCAGGCGGGACAGGTTCTGGTCGGATATGGTGTCCAGATCGCACAACAGCGAACGAGTGGCTTCATATTGCAGGTTGGTGGTCAGCAAGCCGGCCGCCGCGGTAATGCCGGGCGCCGGTGGCACGAACACCGCCTTGGCATTGACCTCTTCGGCCAGTGCCGGTCCGTGTACCGGGCCGGCACCGCCAAACGGCATCAGTACAAAGTCGCGCGGATCCACGCCGCGGGCCACCGAGTTGGAGCGAATGGCCAGCGCCATGTTGTTGTTGACGATTTTCAGTATGCCCAGCGCCGCATCCTTGACGCTCAAGCCCAGCGGGTCGGCAATTTTTTCCTTGATCGCCTTGGCAGACAGAGTGGGATCCAGGTTCAAATCACCACCCAGCATCTGATCCGGGTCGAGCCGGCCCAGCACGATATTGGCATCGGTGACCGCCGGCTCGGTGCCGCCTCTGTTGTAACAGGCAGGGCCGGGGTTGGAGCCTGCCGAACGGGGGCCGACCTGAAAGCCGCCCGCCTCGTCCACATAGGCGATGGAACCACCACCCGCCCCTATGGTGATCAGGTCTATCATCGGCACCATCACCGGATAACCGGCAACATAGGAGTCCCGCGGATTCATGATCTTGATCTGGCCGTCGGACAGGGTGGAAATGTCCGCCGAGGTACCGCCGATATCCACCGTGATGATGTTCTGCTCGCCGTCGAGCTGGGCGAAGTGATGCCCGCCGATAACCCCACCCGCCGGGCCCGACATCAGGATGTTCACCGGCCGTTCGCAGCAGCTTTCCACCGTGGCCACGCCGCCGTTGGACTGCATGATACGCAGATCCGCATCGATGCTGTTTTCACGCAGCTGGCTGGACAGGTGGGTCAGGTAATGGGAGGTACTGGGGCCGACATAGGCATTCATGGCGGTGGTAGAGAAACGCTCGTACTCGCGCATCACATCGACCACTTCGCTGGAACAGCAGACGAAGGCGCCGGGCATCATTTCCTGAACGATTTCCTTGGCTTTCTGTTCATGTTCCCGGTTCAGGAAGGAATAGAGGAAACCGATAATCACCGCCTGCACACCACGCTCTTTAAGGGTGGCCACCGCCGTACGGACTTCCTGTTCATCGAGGGGGACTTCAACCTGGCCGTGGGGAGGTAAAATACGTTCATTGATGGGGATACGGTTGCGACGTTTGACCAGAGGGGAAGATTGCCAGGTGGCATCGAAATGCAGTGAGAAGTTGTGTGGCCGCTTGTGTCTGCCGATATGCAATATGTCTCTGAAGCCCTTGGTGGTCAGCATACCCACCTCGGCCCCGTTTTTCTCGATGGAGATATTGGTGGCTACCGTAGTGCCATGCACTATCAGTTCTATCTCCCGCTTGTCCAGTCCCGCCTTGTCACATATTTCCAGAATGCCCCGCATCACTGCGATGGACTGATCTTCGGTGGTACTGGGTACCTTGTGCTCGAATATTCCCTTGCCGACCGAATCTTTTACCGTGGTTTCCAGTATAAGATCGGTATTGGTGCCGCCTACGTCTACGCCGATACGTGCCATTTGCTTCTCCTTCAATCCATTAGAGGAGTCGGTGAAAGGCTTGTCGTTTGACCCTGCAGCCCTTCACCGAGTCATTCACGATTCTCAGTACTGTTTTTCCAGCTTGTTCAGGTATTCCACACAGGTGTCGACCGTTTCCACGTCGCCGAACTTGGCATCGATGTCGAACAGGTTCCAGGCCACGGCACCCGGAATACGGTCGCCGATACATTCCTTCACCGCAATCGGGCGGAAGCCTTCGGCCATGGCGTCACAGATGGTGGTACGCACACAGGCCGAGGCGGTCACGCCGGTCACCAGTACGGTGTCTACCCCGGCGGCACGCAGGAAGCCGGCCAGATAGGTTCCCTGAAACGAGCTGGCGTGCTTCTTGATAAGCACCTGCTCGCCTTCAATCGGGGCGATACGGGAGTCGATGGCCCACAGCTCTTCGTTGTCCTGGGCGCAGAAGTCGACCGGGATCTTGTTGTGCCACAGGCCCATGTCGGTGTTGGGATTGGTGCGATCGGTCACCTGATAGCAGGTGGTCACGTGCACTACGGGCAGATCGTTGGCGCGGAAGGCTTCCAGCAGGCGCTGCATGCCGGGGATGATCTCTTCGTCCACCTTGTCGCAGGTGAAGGGGTTGCCGGGACGAGTCCAGGCGTTGGCCAGATCGACGCTGATCAGTGCCGGCTTCTTGCCGAAGCCGACCCGGCGCTGAAAGCCGTTGTTCTGGTACAGGGTGGTGGCTTCATCGAAAGCCTGGTTCAGCATGCTCATCAAATCCTGGGACATGGTCATTCTCCGTTTTCATGTTTTGCGTTAAGTAAATGTCGAATGCATCGGCCCTATCCGGTGGCCGTGTTATCCGATGGCAAGTACGATATTAAATGCCTCGATTATTAACATCCAATTCACTTTTTAAACATATTGATAACCTGAGTGGAATAATCGAATTGCCGATGACAGAAACAGAAACAGCAGCCTGACTCAACGTCAGGCTGCTGTTTTTAAAGCAAAAATTAACGATACTCGGCTATCACATAAAACCGGGCAACCAGAGCACCACGCTCGGAAACAGGGTATAGATTCCCACCGCACTCAACAGGATCAGCCAGTAGGGCAACGACGCCCAGGCCGCCTCGGTAAGGTTGACCTCATTCTTGGTGATCGAAGTCAGCACGAAGAGATTGAGGCCGACCGGGGGCGTGATCATGCCAATCTCCATCAGCAGGGTGACGATAATCCCGAACCAGATGGGATCGAAGCCCAGGCTCATCATCATGGGAAAGGTGATGGGCAGCGTCATCAACAGCAGCGAGATACCGTCAAAAAAGCAACCCAGCACTATGTAGACCAGCACTATCATCAGCAGAATGCCGTAAGGCCCCAGGCCAAATGAAGAGATAGCCGACACCGCCTCTCTCGGCAACGCCAGCATGCTCACCGCCTGTGACAAAATCGCCGTACCCAGCATGATAAAGGCGATGGCACTGAACATGACGGTGGCGTTTTTAAAGGCCCCCCACAGCTTGCCGATGGTCAGATCTCCCCAGGTGAAGCCCAGCACTATACTGGCAACCACCCCCAGCGACGCCGCCTCGGTGGGCGTAGCGATACCCATGTAGATGGTACCCAGTACAAAGAAGATCAGTATGGGCAGCGGCCATATCTGCTTCAGACCGCTACGCACCTCGCCCCAGTCCATTTCCTCCTTGCCTTGTGGCACCACGGCACTGCCGATTTTAGAACGAATGATGATCCAGCCGAAAAACGCCGCCGATATCATCAGCCCGGGCAGTATGCCCGCCAGAAACAGCTTGCCGATAGACACATGCTGGGTGGCCCCGTAGATGATCAGCGCGAGACTGGGCGGGATCAGCAATCCCAGGGTACCGCCGGCGGCCAGGGTGCCCACCACCATGCTCGGCGAATAACCCCGACGCTTCAGCTCCGGATACCCGATAGAGCCGATGGCCGCCGCCGTGGCAGAACTCGACCCGCTGACCGCACTGAACAGGGTGCAAACCGCAATATTGGTATGCAACAACTGGCCAGGTATGCGCCGGAACAAGGGCGTCAGTCCGTTGTAAACCCGGGTCGACACGCCGCTGGCCAGCAAAATATCGCCGAGAAAGATAAACAGCGGCACCGCCGTCAGCGAAAAGCCCGTCAACAGATTCCAGGAGGAATTAATCGCCAGCGACATGGATCCATGCCCCTGAAAATGCAGCAGTGTTAATCCTACCAGCCCAAGGGCGGCGCCCAGCAAGGCGCCGCTGCTCAGCAACACCAACAATCCAGAACTCAATACCATCCAGCTCATTATGCTATCTCCACGGGCGACGTATCCTGATCATTCCTGATCTGGGGGGCTTTCAGGCCATGACGCAGTTGCACCAGAATGCACAGGGAAAATGACAGCGGCATCAGTATCATCCAGGGCCAGAGCAGCAAGCCGCTGATCTCCGATCGTGCGTCTATTTCATAAGAAAACAACATGAAGTCCCAGGATTCGTAGATGATGATCGCCGAAAACAGAATCAATATCAGGCTGGCAAAGACCTCGCTCAACCGAGCGGCCAGCGGACTGAGTTTACGCGTGACCAGATCGATGCGGATATGCCTGCCGCTGTTCAGCACATGGGGAATAGTCAGAAAGGTGAGCGAGAAAAACAGCAGGCCGGCGAGTTCATTGGAAAAATGGATGGGGTGATCAAATACATATCTCATCAAGGTACTGGCAAACACCGTGAAGGTCATCACTATGCCGCCAGCGACCCCGATAAGAAACAGACCATAAGACAGCCTGTCTATCAACTTGGCTATAAAATACATGATTAATACTCCTGATGAGCCACAGTCAGGGCGGCGATACCGCCCTCGTCCTCAAATTTATAACTTCGCCAACTTGCCCGTGACCCTGTCATAAATTTGCTCACCGTTTTCCCCCGCCCGCACGGCAATGGCTTGCCACGCCTCAAGCGCTGCCTGCTGGAACTGCTGCACATCCTGCGGCGAGAAATTTTCCAGCATGGTCACACCCAGCTCCTGTCGCCTGGCCCGGGCCTTTGCTTCGCGTTCGGGATCCACAGCGGCGGCGCGGGTTTTCTGCCACAGGTTTTCACCCGCCTGCTGCAGCACCTGCTGCTGCTCGCCGCTCAGTGAATTCCAGGTTTTGTCACTGACACCAAACAACGCCGGCACCGCCGCCCAGGGATGCAGATACGCTTCGTATTGGGTGACCTCATGCAAAGAAACGGTTTCTGCCACGGTCGACAAGTAGTAGGCACAATCGACCACACCGGTTTGCAGCGCCATGTACATATCATTCTGGGGAATAACCTGAGCGGATATATTCAGTTTGGTAAAGGCATCGACCAGCTGGGCCGACCAGACTCTGACCTTCTTGTTTTCAAGCTGCGCCAGGCTATTGATCGGCTCTTTGCAGTGCAGGCCCACACTGAACACCGGAGACACTATGCCGCCAATGGTCTTGATGTTCCATTTTGCATAGCCCTGCTCGTAAACATCGCGGATGGTGGGTAAAATCTCTAAATGCTGCTCTGGTCTGGTAATGGCCCCCTGGGCATAAACGGCAGCCAGTTCCGGCGCGTCCCGCGTGTAATACTCCCCATAAAGTAGAGCCATATCGATGGAGCCACGCTTCAGTATGCGCAATAGATCCGGTTCATTAAGACCCAATGATGCCGCATGAAAGACATCAACCTTCAAATCTCCCTGTGATAACTGTTCGACTTCTTTAGCAAATTCATTCAGGTATTTCGCTTCCGGCCTGGACTCCGCATAACCGCTATGAAACTTGAGTACCCTGGATTCCGCCATGGTGACCGGCGACACCAACAACAATGCCGCCATGGAGGCGGTCATTGCTGTGGTGGACATATTCGATTTATATGCTTTCATCATACTTCCCTATATTTTTGATTAACGTCAGGACGGATGCCTGACGTTAATCATGAATAAAGCAATCGGCTTGTCTTGTTTACATCTGCCTGTTTACATCTGCCTGGGTTACTTCTGCTTACCCAGCTTGTTCAGGTATTCCACACAGGTATCGACCGTTTCCACATCACCGAACTTGGCGTCGATGTCGAACAGGTTCCAGGCCACGGCACCCGGAATACGGTCGCCGATACATTCCTTCACCGCAATCGGGCGGAAGCCTTCGGCCATGGCGTCACAGATGGTGGTACGCACACAGGCCGAGGCGGTCACGCCGGTCACCAGTACGGTGTCTACCCCGGCGGCACGCAGGAAGCCGGCCAGATAGGTACCCTGGAAGGAGCTGGCGTGCTTCTTGATAAGCACCTGCTCGCCTTCAATCGGGGCGATACGGGAGTCGATGGCCCACAGCTCTTCGTTGTCCTGGGCGCAGAAGTCGACCGGGATCTTGTTGTGCCACAGGCCCATGTCGGTGTTGGGATTGGTGCGATCGGTCACCTGATAGCAGGTGGTCACATGTATAACGGGCAGATCGTTGGCGCGGAAGGCTTCCAGCAGGCGCTGCATGCCGGGGATAATCTCTTCATCCACCTTGTCGCAGGTAAAGGGGTTGCCGGGACGAGTCCAGGCATTAGCCAGATCGACGCTGATCAGTGCCGGCTTCTTGCCGAAGCCGACCCGGCGCTGAAAGCCGTTGTTCTGGTACAGGGTGGTGGCTTCATCGAAAGCCTGATTCAGCATGCTCATCAGATCTTGTGACATGGTTATTCTCCTGATTTCACTATAAAAACGGTTACACTTCGGCCCCTTGCCTAGCGCTTCCCCCTCTCGGTGAAATCACATTAACAACCGCACAAATCAACATCCAATTCACTTTTTAACGGCATTGATAACACAGGTGCAACAATGAGCATTTTTCGTCTGCATCACCGGTAAACGCGTCTTGCCTGCCTCAGCCGCACAACACCACCTCCTAACATAAAAACGGCCCTCGATGGCCCAGCCGGACCAGAGCACGTCGCCATCGCCGCCAGCCCGGCGGCCAGGTTGGCCAGGTTGGCGCTGACCGTACTTTTGCCGACCCCGCCCTTGTTGGACATCACCAGAATGATCTGGCCAATTTGTGCCAGTCGCTTTTCCAGCAGCCGCTTCTCGTGGTGCGGCTTGTCGAGGCCGCATTCCGGCTCCAGGGGGCAAAACTGGCAGGCATGACCCCGGTTGCAGTCGGCGGGCCTCATCGCCAGCGGATCCTGCTCATCGGGGGCACCGGGGGTAAATCGGGATACTGACATCATCAACTACTCTTGGGCGAGCGTATTAACCCTTGCTGTTGTCCAGCAGGATCCAGTTGGGAGAGACCCGCTTGTCGCCGTCACGCTGATCATGGTGCCCTTCCCACAGGGCAAACACCACCGGAATGCTGTCGCGGGAAAGATCCACCTGATGCTCGCCCTCCACCTTCAGCGGCCGGGACATCACCACATGCCACTGGTTGTCCTGAACGATCTCGTCGGTGATATAGGAGCTGGCCCCGGCCACAATTTGCTCGGGCAGCCGGGTGGTACTGCCGTAACCGCCGGCGGCCAGGTTGTCGACCTGCTCCTGACCTGACTGCCAGTACCAGATGTTGACCGGCTTGTCGGGACCCGAGCCCATCATGAAGGAGGTGTCGGGGCCCTTGATGGCATATTGCACCGCCACGCCGTCACGAAAACGGTCGACGGTGGTGCCCCTGTCTTCGGTAGCGTCCTTCCAGCGTAACCGCATATAGAAGCGCTCATCGGAGCGAGCTACCTGAAAATACAGATGCTTGGGCTCAAGCGCCGTATCCTCATCGAAACGCAAGATCACGGACGCATGCACCGGCGGCGCCGAATACAGCTCGGTGCGGTAAACGGGCAGCCGATCCCAGATCAAATCGTCCGGGTCGTTCTGGGTGCGCAGGTAGATGGTGCCGGGAATGCGCGCCACCTTGACGGTATCGCCCGAATGCACATCGGTCACGTTGGGGTTGAGTTCGGGGTGATCGGCCTGGGCGGCACCGGTGGTCATCGCCAGCCCCAGCAGAACGGCGCGGTAAATGGACAGATTGACTCTCATAACGGGTTCCTCTTGGGTCATGCCTAATCCCACAGATTCTGGGGCTCGGTGCTTGCCGTGTGGCGGCTCGCGCCCGGTGCCGGGCACGGGCCGACCTGATTCTCCAGGCGGTGCCGCTGGCCTGACGCCCAGTCCGGCAGGCGCTGCACCAGATAGGCCAGGCCGGCATCCAGCCCCGGGTCCCCTTCGCCGGCAAGACGGGTGCGCAAGGCACTCAGCAGCGGAATAAGGTAACGGGCCATAAAGTCCCGCAGCGCCCGCTGATAGGGCGAGGCATCGCGCTGCTTGCTTGCAGCCTGCTCTTCCAGATGACAGAGCAGGGCGCAAAATTCGAGCATGGTGACCAGATGGTCCGGCTCGTCGATATGCCCTTCGTCATCGGTCGCCGCCTTGAGGCCGAAATGGCGATAAAACGCCTGCACATTGAGCATGAAGCTGCCCGGCGTTTCACCGGCCAGCAACGGTTCGTAGGCGCTGGCCACCAATGGCACCCGGGGCTTGCCGTGCCGGCCATGGGCAAAGGTGGCCATGTAGCCCACCTCCAGTGCACACAGATCAGAGCTGGCCGGCAGCTCGGGCCAGGGGGCCTCGCCCAGTGCCTGCATGGCCGCATTCAGCGCCTGAGACAGACGCCCCTGCTCGAGCACCTGCTGGGTTTCGGCCAGCGGATAGTCCAGCATGGCGGCGGCCAGCCGAAACACTGTGCCTCGGGCAATCACCGCATCCACACGCCGGGGGGGCATTGATATTCCGTTCATCTGCTCACTCCCCGTTCAGCTGAGTTTGAACATCTCGGCGTGTTTGTAGCCAATCAGCGTATCCATCAGTTCGCTGTCCCGGCCCTCGGCCTTGGCCTGGCGCTCGGCACCAAGCATTTCCAGTACCTCACCCACTCGCTTGCCGAACAGGCTTTCCAGGTAGTCCAGCGGTATGCGCGATTCTTTCAGCGCCTTGCCGTCGGGGCCGTATTTGGGCGGCGACATCGGCGGCACATAAAACACATTGGGCTGGGTGCCCCACTCGGCGTGCAGCGGCAGCGCCACCTTGTACTTGTTCACCAGCAAATGGATGGGGCCCGCCTCGTCATCGAGATAACCAATCCAGCGAATACGCCCTACACACTGCTGGGCACAGGCGGTGGGCAGGCCCTTTTCGATGCGCGGATAGCAGAAGATGCACTTCTCCGACTTGGAGATCTGTTCGTTGAAGTACACCTTCTTGTAGGGACAGGCGTTAACGCAGTAGCGATAGCCCCGGCAGCGCTCCTGATCCACCAGTACGATGCCGTCTTCCTGCCGCTTGTAGATGGCGTTACGGGTACAGGCCGCCAGGCAGCCCGGGTTGGAGCAATGGTTACACAGCCGTGGCAGGTAGAAGTAGTAGCTGTTGGGGTAATCGCCCTCGCCTTCGTCTTCGTCCCAGTTGGCGCCCCAGGTGGGTTTGACGTTGGGGCGCAGCCAGGGGTCGGTGCCGGTCATCAGCGCTTCTTCATAGTTGTATTCCCAGGGAATACCGTAGTCTTCCTGGCTGGGCTGTCTGCCCAGGCGCAGGGCACCGTCGGCATCGAAGCCGCCGCCCATGTTCTGGTAGTCCCGGGGGTAGCCTTCGCCCGGCATGGTTTCCACGTTGTTCCAGTACATGAATTCGCGGCCGTTGCGGTTGGTCCACATCAGCTTGCAGGCCGTGGAGCAGGTATGGCAACCGATACACTTGTTCAGATCCAGCACCATGCTGAGTTGTCGTTTGACAGCCATGACGGTCTCCTCTTATAGGACCCGTGGGTCACTGATTTCATCCGCCGTGGCCAGCGCGATGTCGTAGCTGCTTTCATGGATAACCTGATTGGCGTTCCACTTGGCATAGATAAACTTGAGATGCCCCCAGCCCCCCACCAGCTCAAGCGGCTGCAGCAGGGTGGCATGGGAGTTGTTCATCGGCTTGCGATGGATGTATTGATGCGGCTCCCAGCCGTGCTCCATCATGATGGAGTTGGCCGGAATGCTGGGGTAGAACTTGGCCTGGGCAAAGAACTCGCCGTTACCGTTGAACAGCTTGACCCTGTCGCCGTCCTTGATGCCGCGCTCGGCCGCCAGCTTGGGATTGATGTAGATATTGGGCTCGCCCCGCTGCAACCGCAGCATGTATTTGTTGCTGCGCCAGTTGGAGTGGATGCCCCAGCGGGCATGGGGCGAATAGAAATGCAGCGGATAGTCGGAGGCCTCCGGGCCGGCATAGAGCCGCGCCGTGGGCACGGTGGATTTGAGCTGCTCAAACCGGGGATGGTCGACATAGAAGGTGATGCGCCCGGTCAGGGTTTCATAGGGCTTTTTGTCATCGGTTTGCGCGGTAAAGGGGTTATAGGGTTCGTCCGGCTTCAGCGGCTGGTTCAGGCCCGCCTGTTCGTTCATCACGATAAAGCCGCGTTCGCCCGCCTCCTCCAGGCTGACGCCGCCAAATTCCGGCGAGTTGTCCACGATGTAACGGCAGGCATCCAGCGCGGTATTCAGCTTGCCGTTCATGGTGTAGTCGTCGTGAATGGTGTGCAGATCCCGCGTAACGTCACCATCCTGAATGGGACCGATACCACGGGCGATGGCCCGTTCCTGAATCTTTTGGGTGAGCAGCGCCATGATGTCCCAGTCGGGCTTGGACTCGCCCACCGGCGGCACCGACTCGGTAAAAACGTTGCAGAAGCGATGATAACCCTGGGTTCTTAAATCCCAGGCTTCGTAGTGACTGGCCGCCGGCAGCACGTAGTCGGCCCACTCGGCGGTGGAGTCCATGCGCGTGTTGACGTTGACATACAGCTCGCTGGCCTGGCGCAGGTGTTCATCACGGTAATGTTCGGCCAGCTTGTTGCGGCGAAAGGTGTTGTCGGCTATCGAGATCATGCCCTTGATTTCGCCGTAGTACGGCATCCAGCCCTCGTCGATGGACTCCTGCATCATGGCTTCCATCTCGTCGATGTCGAAGCCGACCCGCTCCTTGAGTTTCTTGTTGTTGAAGTGCTTGCGAATGCCGCCCATCATGTCGCCCCGCAGTACTTCACCCAGGCCACCCGGCTCGTAGCGGGCCGACTTCTTGCCATCAAAGGTGGCAAGCTCGGTCCAGCGCGGGTGGTTCCACACCACCCAGGAGGTGTCGAGGCCGCCGGTACGCCCGCCGTGGCCGGTCAGCGCCAGGGCCAGGGCATACCCCCAGCCAATATAGAGACAGTTGGAGTAGCTGGAGGTGATGTAGCCCAGCATGATGATGGCTTTTTTGGCCGCCGCCAGATGGCGGGCTTCCTGGCGCACCACGTCCGGATGCAGCCCGGTTTGCTGCTGGGTCTTTTCCGGCGGATATTTGGCCGCTTCCTTTTTCACCTGCTCGAATACGGTAGTGACTTCGATGCCGTTGACGTCAAACTCGCCCTCCAGCGCCGGGTCCACCTCACCCAGTTTCAGATCCTTGTCGTCACTGCCCATCGACCCCTTGGCCTTCACCGCCTGCTGGGTGGTCAGATCCCAGTGGTAGAACACTTCCTCGGAACCACCCTCGACCAGGTCGCTTTCCCGCAGCAGCTTGCCGTTGTCGGTGCGCACCAGCATCGGCAGATCGGTCTGCTCCTTCATGAAGTCGGGCTTGAACAGCTTTTCCTCGATAATCACGTTGACAAACGACAGGGCGAGGAAGGGATCTGAGCCCTGCTGAATCGGCATCCACAGGTCGGTGTGAATGGAGCTGGGGTTGTAATCCGGGGCGGTACTGGTAATGCGCGCGCCGTTGTATTTGGCTTCCCAGATGTAGTGAGCATCGGGAATACGGGTGGCGTTGGGGTTGATCATGCCGAGCATGATGTAGTCGGCGTCAAACCAGGCGTCGGAGGTAAAACTCTCCAGCGGGTTGCCGTAGGCAAGGTGAGCACCGGTGTTCAGATCACCCACCACGGTAAAACCGTCTAGCTGAATGCCGCCCACCAGCGAGGCAAAGCGGTTGGGGCCGGACTGGCGCACCATGGTCTGGTTGCCCGACCCCTGGTGGGTCTTGAGCTTGCCGGGGCCGTATTTCTCAAATATATCGATGATTTTTTCGGCGATTTCCTCGGTGGCCTGATCCCAGGAAATACGCTGCCATTTGCCCTCGCCCCGCTCGCCGGCCCGCTTGAGCGGATGGCGCAGCCGGTCGGCTTCGTACATGGCGGTGGAGTGAATGGCGCCTTTCTGGCAACCGCGGGGATTGGCGTCGGGCACCTTGGGGTTGACCTGGGGATACTTGGCGACCTGCTCTTCACGGATCACCAGGCCGTCTTTCACATAGACGTTCCAGGCGCAGTTACCCATGCAGTTGATGCAGTGGGCGGCATGACCGATATGATCCCAGTCCCACTCGTTGCGATACAGATCTTCCCAGTTTCGGTAGGGGTATTCACTGGCGAGGGTGTCGGAGATAGGCTCCAGACGATTAAGCGCCCAGCTTTGACGGCTAAACACGATGCCGGCACTGGTCAGCCCCAGCCCCTTGAGGAAGTCGCGACGCTTGAGTTTAGACATGTGCATTGTTATGCCCTCCTGTGCGACCGCCTGTTCATCTGCTGCCAGCCTGTTCGAACGGTTCGCTTTTGGTTTTGCTCAAAAAGTAACACCATCATTAAACATAGGTCATTTAATGACCATATCGAGCAGGGCAATTGACTTCTGATTGATTCAGATCAATCAAAGCGATAAAAATCGGCACAAAATAAGCATCTACAATACCGATTAAAACCGGTTTTTATGCTGATTTAAAACTCATTTGGAGCTTTTGCATCTGGTTTATGGCGTGGGTAGCGATGCGGTAGCAAAAATATTTTGCTCTCGTGTACAGCCCGCCAGAAGCCTGCATTCATCGCACACAAGCAGCACCTAAAACAAAAAACGGGCCTCAAGGGCCCGTTTTTCAGTTCGATTGCAAGGTGATGGTGACCGTTTTACTCCGGCTTCGGACTGCGCCGCAGAATGCAGCCCTGGTCGCCCACCGCATACACGGTGCCGTCCCGGGTGGCACACACCGCCCGCAGGCTGACCTCGGTGGGCGCGGTTTCCCGCAGCCACTGGCCCTGCTCCAGCCGCAGCACAGTGCCCTGCCCACCCACGGCAAACACCTCGCCGGCCGGGTTGCCGGAGATCGACAGCAGGTCCTGCTGCAGCCGGGTGGGCATGGTATGCCAGCGCTGACCGTTGAAATGCACCACGGTCCCCGACAGGCCCACCGCGTAGATGTCGTTCAATCCCCGGCCCCAGACGCTGTAAATAAACTGCTCGGTGCCGGTGTTGAAATCCTTCCATTGCTCGCCGTTGTAGCGCAGCGCCAGCCCGAAGTCGCCCACCGCCAGCAGGTGCCGGGCATCCAGACCCCAGAGATCGTACAGCGCCGAGCTGGTGCCGCTGGCCAGCCGCTGCCAGCCCAGGCCATCATAATGCAGCACCAGCCCCTCATCACCCACCGCATAGATGCAGTCGGGCCCGGTGCCCCACATCGCCAGTATGGTGGTGTGCAGGTGCAGATCGAAGTGCAGTTGCCACTGCTCGCCGTTGAAGCGGTAAATGCGCCCTTCCTGACCGCCGGCCAGCAGGCCGCTGCCCTCGCAGCTCCACAGGCAGTGCACCGCCAGTTGTTCATCGGGGGCCGGCAACGCTACCCACTGTTCGCCGTCCAGACGCAGCACGGTGCCGGTGTCGCCGCAGGCATACACCCGGCCGTCGTGGGCCTGCCACAGCCCCCACAGCTGACGCCGGGTAGGACTTTCCATGACCTCCCACCGGCTTTGCGCCGCCACTTCCCGGTGGGGAACGGCCAGCGCCTGTTCAAAATCGGGAGCGGCGGTCATCAGGGTACCGAAATCGCCCACCACCAGCGCCTCGCCCGAGCCCAGGGTAACGATGTCCATCAGATCGTGATGGGTGTTGCAGGCCAGCCGGTGCACCTTGTTGTTGTGCAAATACAGTAAATGGCCCTTGTCGCCCACCAGCAGCACGCCGTCCTTGTAGGCGCGCAGCGCCCGCAATCGGGGCAGACCCGACTCGTGGGCCAGGTTGTGAAATTCGCCGTGGTGGTAATGCACCAGCTCGCCACGAAAGCCGCCCTGATCCACGAAGTAGCGCCCGCCCGCCAGCAGCAGTTCGTCGTCGTTCAGTACCAGCAGCGCATGAAAACCGGTACTTAGCGGGCAGTCCATCGGTTGCCAGCCGCCGTTTGGCTCGCGCCGCAGCAGGGTGCCCTCGCCGCCCGCGGCGTATACCCGGCCGTTTGGGGCACAGGCCACCGCCCGCAGGTTGATGCGGGTACCCGAGGCCTCGGGCTGCCAGCCCTCGCCGTTAAAATGCAGAATGCATCCCTCGTCGCCCACCGCCCAGGCCTGACCCTGGACATTGCCATCGATGGCAAACAAGGGGGTGTTTTCCTCGCAGGGGGCGTAGCGACCGGTGTCGTCGTTGACCACGCCCCCCCGCACGTGCCGCCACTGCTCGCCGTCATAATGCAGAATACAGCCCATCCAGCCCACCGCGTGCAGGCTGTCGGCCTGGGTACCCCAGATGCCGTGCAGGGGCAGCGGCACCGGCGTGGCCTGCTCGTGCCAGCCCGGCCGGTCGGCGTCAAAGTGCAGTATGCGACCCTCGTCACCGACCACGAACACCTCGCCCGCGCCGGCCCAGCCGGACCAGAGTACGTCGCCATCACCGGCATGGGCTTCCAGCACCGGTCGCCAGGGCATGGCCACCGGCGCGGCCTCTTCTACCCGGCTGGCCAGCTGGCGAAAGAAATGACGGCGGGAAGGATTGTGTGCTGAGCTCATGGCGCTCTCCTCGTGTGCATGGTTAGCGGTCGTCGTTGCGTTCAGGATTCAGCCGGTCGTGCTCGCCGGCAAGCAGGGCTTCAAGGTCACGCCGAGCCTGGGCCCTGTCTTCCTCGGGCACATCGCTGAGCAGCGCTTCCAGCTCCTCGGCGTTTGCTGTTACCAGTGCCTGTAACTCTTCGCTCGCAGCCTGCCGGCTTTCCTGCCGGGCGTGTTCGATGCAGGCATCCACCACAGGAGAAAACGCCCGGGCCTCGGGGCTCTCGGGCTGATCCATGGTGACCGGCGCCCCCGAGTCGGAGGCCATGGCCAGCAGCGGCGACAGCGGAATGCTGGCCAATGATTCCACCCCCAGCTCATCCAGCGCCTCGGCCAGGTGGGCTCTGGGGAACAACTGAAACTCGCCGCCGCAGTGCGGGCAGGTTACCCCGGCCATGTTCTCCACCACCCCAAGCAGCGGCAGGCCCCGCTCCTGGCAGAAACGAATGGCCTTGAGGCTGTCCATCAGCGCCACCTGCTGAGGGGTGGTGGCAATCACCGCCGCCACCGCCTGCTGCTCCAGCAGATCGCTCAGGGTGATCAGCTCGTTACCGGTGCCCGGCGGCATGTCGACCACCAGAAAATCCAGCGGCCCCCAGTCAAAGCTGCCGATCAGATGATGCATGAAGTCGTGCTTGTAGGCATCGCGCCAGACGATGGGAGTGTCATCGCGTTCCATCATGAAGGCGAGCGAGCCCACCTGTACCGGGTGCGGCAAGCGGTCGCCAAAACAGGACAGGGTATCGAGCCCCCGCTCGCTCACCCGTACCCGCTGGCCCACCTGGTTGAAAAATCGGCTCTGGTTGGGACCGTGAATATCCGCATCGGCCACCCCCACCCGAAAGCCGCGGGCGGCCAGGCCGGCGGCCAGGTTGGCCGAGACGGTGCTTTTGCCCACCCCGCCCTTGTTGGCCATCACCAGAATGATCTGGCCAATTTGAGCGAGGCGCAGCTCCAGCAACCGCTTTTCGTGATGGGGCTTGTCCAGGGTGCACTCCGGCTCTTTGGGACAGAACTGGCAGGCGTGGCCCAGGCCGCAGTCGGCGGGCCGCACGGCCAGCTCGTCGTCCCGGCCGGTGTTGAATTGATGTACCGTCATGATGAACTCCTCCCCTTGCGTATCAGTAGTTGTTGTCCAGCAGGATCCAGTTGGGTGTCACCCGCTTGTCACCGTCGCGCTGATTGTGGTGGCCCTCCCAGACCGCAAACACCATGGGAATCTGCTTACGCTCCAGATCGACCTGGTGTTCGCCCTTGACCTTCAGCGGCCGGGACATCACCACGTGCCATTCGCTATCCTGTTGAATTTCCTCGGCCACCCAGGCGCTGGCACCGTCAATGGCCTGCTCCGGCAAACGCGTGGTGCTGCCGTAACCGCCGGCGGCCAGGTCTTCTATCTGCTCCCGGTCGGAACGCCAGTACCAGATATTGACCGGCTTGTCCGGCCCCGAGCCCATCATGTAGGAGGTGTCGGCCCCCTCGAGCGCAAACTGTACCGCCACGCCGTCACGAAAATCATCCACGGTGGTGGCCCTGTCTTCGGTGCCATCCTTCCAGCGTAGTCGCAGGTAAAAACGTTCGTCGGAGCGGGCTACCTGAAAGTACATGTGCTTGGCCTCAAAGGCCTGCTCCTGTTCAAAGCGCAGCCTGACCGACTGATGCACCGGCGGCGCCGCATACAGGCCAACACGGTACATGGGCAGCCGGTCCCAGATCAGATCGTCCGGGTCGTTCTGGCTGCGCAAATAGATGGTGCCGGGAATGCGCCCCACCTTGACGGTGTCCCCCGGTTTCACCTCGATGACATTGGGGTTCATTTCGCTGTGATCGGCCAGGGCAGCGGCGCTGGTCATGGCCAGCCCCAGCAGCATGGCTCGGTAAATGGACGTAATCGCTTTCATGATATGTTCCTCATTAATCCCACATGCCTTCGGCGTCGCCGGCCGCGGCGCGCTGACCCGCCTGCGGACAGGGGCCAACCTGATGTTCCAGTATCTCCCGTTGCCGGTCGGCCCAGTCGGGCAAACGCTGCACCAGGCAGGCCAGGTTGGCATCCAGACCCTGATCGGCTTCCCGGTTAAAACGCTCACGCAGGCTGGTAGCCATCGGCACCAGGTAGCGGGTCAGAAAGTCCCGCAGCGCCCGCCGGGGCGAACCGGCGTCCCGCCCGCTCTCCAGTTCCTGCAGCTCCAGATGGCACAGCAGGGCGCAGAACTCGAGCATGGTCACCAGGTGATCCGGCTCGTCGACATGACCTTCGTCCTCGGTGGCGGCCTTGAGCCCGAAATGCCGGTAAAAGGCCTGCACATTGAGCAGGTAGCGGCCCGGCGTATCACCGGCCAGCAAGGTGTCGTAGGCGCTGGCCACCAGGGGCACCTGGGGCCGGCCGCGCCGCCCCTGTACAAAGGTGGCCATGTAACCCACCTCCAGTGCCTTCAGATCACTGCTTGCCGGCAAGGCGGGCCAGGCGGCCTCGCCCTGTACCGCCATGGCCTGACTCAGCGCTTGTGCCATGCGGCCCTCCTGCAGGGCCTGCCAGGTTTCGGCCAGCGGGTAATCCAGCATGGCCGCGGCCAGCCGAAAGACGCTGCCCCGGGCCAATACCTGTTCTGTGGTAACGGATTGGGTGTGCATCAATAACCTCTCCCTCAGCTCAGCTTGAACATGTCGGCATGCTTATAGCCGATCAGCAGGTCCATCAGGGCGCTTTCGCGTCCTTCGGCCTTGGCCTGGCGCTCGGTCTTGAGCGTTTCCAGCACCTCGCCCACCCGGGGGCCGAACAGGCTTTCCAGGTAGTCCAGCGGTATGCGCGGCTCTTCGAGCGTGCGGCCATCGGAGGCGTATTTGGGTGACGACAACGGCGGCACATAGAACACATTGGGCTGGGTGCCCCACTCGGCGTGCAGCGGCAGCGCCACCTTGAATTGCTCCACCAGCTTGTGAATGGGCCCTTCCTTGTCGTCCCGGTAGCCGACCCAGCGAATGCGACCCACGCACTGGCGGGCACAGGCGTTGGCCAGACCCTTTTCGATGCGCGGATAACAGAAGATGCACTTCTCCGACTTGGAGATCTGCTCGTTGAAGTAGATTTTCTTGTAGGGACAGGCGTTAACGCAGTAACGATAGCCCCGGCAGCGCTCCTGATCCACCAGCACGATGCCGTCTTCCTGCCGCTTGTAGATGGCATTGCGGGTACAGGCCGCCAAGCAGCCCGGGTTGGCGCAGTGGTTGCACAGCCTGGGCAGGTAGAAGTAGTAGCTGTTGGGGTAGTCACCCTCGCCTCTGTCTTCGTCCCAGTTGGCGCCCCAGGTGGGTTTGACGTTGGGGCGCAGCCAGGGATCGGTACCGGTCATCAGCGCTTCTTCATAGTTGTATTCCCAGGGAATACCGTAGTCTTCCTGGCTGGGCTGGCGACCCAGGCGCAGGGCACCGTCTTTATCGAAACCGCCGCCCATGTTCTGGTAATCGCGGGGGTAGCCCAGCCCGGGCTGGGACTCCACGTTGTTCCAGTACATGAATTCGCGACCGTTGCGGTTGGTCCACATCAGCTTGCAGGCCGAAGTGCAGGTCTGGCAGCCGATACATTTGTTCAGATCCAGCACCATGCTGAGTTGTCTTTTTACAGCCATGAGTGTCTCCTGTTAAAGGGTCCGCGGATCGGCGATGTCTTCCGCCCTGGCCAGCTCGATATCGAAACTGGATTCGTGCAACAGCTGGTTGGCGTTCCACATGCAGTATTTAAAGCCCAGGTGGCCCCAGCCTCCCACCAGCTCCAGCGGCTGCAGAAAGGTGGCCATGGCGTTGTTCATCGGCTTTCTGTGAATGTACTGATGGGGCTCCCAGCCGTGCTCCATCATGATGGAATGCGTCGGAATGCTGGGATAGAACTTGGCCTGGGCGAAGAAGTCGCCGGTGCTGTTGAACAGCCGCACCCGATCGCCGTCCTTGATGCCCCGCTCGGCCGCCAGCCCCGGGTTGATGTAGATGTTGGGCTCGCCCCGTTGCAGCCGCAGCAGATATTTGTTGCTGCGCCAGTTGGAGTGCACCCCCCAGCGGGCATGGGGTGAATAGAAGTGCAGCGGGTAGTTCGAGGTCTCGGGGCCGGCATAGAGCCGCGCCGTGGGCACCGTGGCCCCCAGTTTCATAAAGCGCGGGTGATCACAATAAAAGGTGATGCGCCCGGTCAGGGTGTCGTAGGGCTTTTTGCCGTCGGTCTGGGCGGTGAACGGGTTGTAGGGTTCGTCCGGCTTCAGCGGCTGGTTGGTGCCCGCGTGTTCGTTCATCACGATAAAGCCGCGCTCCACCGCCTCTTTCACGCTGACACCGCCAAATTCCGGCGAGTTCTCGACGATATAGGTGAACACGTCGAGGTCGGTACTGAGGGCGCCGTTGCGGGTGAAGTCGTCGTGAATGGTGTGCAGATCCCGGGTGACATCGCCATCCGGAATGGGACCAATGCCCCGGGCGATGGCGCGCTCCTGAATCTTCTGGGTGAGCAGCGCCATGATGTCCCAGTCGGGCTTGGACTCGCCCACCGGTCGTACCGAGCGGGTAAAGACGTTACAGAACCGGTGATACCCTTGAGTACGCAGATCCCAGGCCTCGTAATGGCCCGCCGCCGGCAGCACATAGTCGGCCCACTCGGCGGTGGAGTCCATGCGCACGTTGACATTCACATACAGCTCGCTGGCCTGGCGCAGGTGTTCATCGCGATAGCGGTTGGCGAACTTGTTGCGGCGGAAGGTATTGTCGGCCACCGAGATCATGCCCTTGATCTCGCCGTGATACGGCATCCAGCCCTCGTCGATGGACTCCTTGATCATTTCATCCAGATCGTCGAGATCAAAGCCGACCCGCTCCTTGAGCTTCTTGTTGTTGAAGTGCTCGCGGGCGCCTTCCATCATGCCGCCACGCAGAAACTCGCCCAGGCCGCCCGGCTCGTAGCGGGGTTTCTTGTCACCGAACTCGGCCAGCTCGGCCCATTTCGGGTGATTCCACACCACCCAGGAGGTATCCAGGCCGCCGGTACGACCACAGTGGCCGGTCAGCGACAGCGCCAGCCCGTAGGCCCGGCCGATATGAATACAGTTGGAGTAGCCGGAGGTAATGTAGCCCAGCATGACGATGGCCTTGCGGGCTTTCGCCAGATAGCGGGCTTCCTGACGCACCACGTCCGGGTGAATATTGGTCAGCTTGAAGGTGTCTTCCGGACGGTACTTGGCGGCTTCCTGCTTCACCTGCTCGAATACGGTGGTGACCTTGATGCCATCGACCTCGAACTCGCCCTCGATGGCCGGGTCGACGTTGCCGAGCTTGAGGGTCTTGTCGTCACTGCCCATGGAGCCCTTGGCCTTGACCGCCTGTTGGGTGGCCAGATCCCAGTGATAGAACACCTCGATGGAGCCGCCTTCCACCAGATCCGCCTCGCGCAGCAGCTTGCCGTTGTCGATACGTACCAGCATCGGCAGATCGGTCTGCTCCTTCATGAACTCGGGTTTGAACAGCTTTTCCTCGATGATGACGTTGACAAACGACATGGCGAGAAACGGATCCGAGCCCTGATTGATGGGCATCCACAAGTCGGTATGAATGGCGCTGGGGTTGTGATCCGGGGCCGTGCTGGTAATGCGGGCGCCGTTGTACTTGGCCTCCCAGATATAGTGAGCGTCGGGAATACGGGTAGCGTTGGGGTTGATCATGCCCATCAGAATATAGTCGGCGTCAAACCAGGCATCGGAGGTAAAACTCTCCAGCGGGTTGCCGTAGGTCAGATGGGCACCGGTGTTGAGATCGCCCACCACGGTGAAGCCGTCGAGCTGAATGCCCCCTACCAGGGACGCAAAGCGGTTGGGACCGGAGTGGCGCACCATGGTCTGGTTGCCCGAGCCCTGATGGGTCTTGAGCTTGCCGGGACCATATTTAACGAAAATGTCGATGATCTTGTCGGCAATTTCTTCGGTGGCCTGATCCCAGGAAATACGCTGCCACTTGCCTTCGCCCCGCTCGCCGGCCCGCTTGAGCGGGTAGCGCAGCCGGTCGGCTTCATACATGGCGGTGGAGTGAATGGCGCCCTTCTGGCAACCCCGGGGGTTGGCGTCGGGCACCTTGGGGTTGACCTGGGGATACTTGGCGATCTGCTCTTCGCGCACCACCAGACCATCCTTGACGTAAACATTCCAGGCGCAGTTGCCCATGCAGTTGATGCAGTGGGCGGCGTGGCCGATATAATCCCAGTCCCATTCCTTGCGGTACAGGTCTTCCCAACTGCGGTAGGGATACTCGGTAGCAAGGGTGTCGGAAATGGGCTCCAGGCGGTTGAGCGCCCAGCTTTTGCTGCTTATCACGAGTCCGGCGCCGGTCAGGCCCAGTCCCTTGAGAAAATCACGGCGCTTGATCTTAGACATGTGCATTCTGATGTCCTCCTGTGCGACGACTTGTGTACGGACTCAAGCCAGCCCGGTCTTGGTCGCTTTGGGTTGCGGGAGGAAAATAACACCGCCATTAATCGAACGTCATTGGCTAATCTCCGTCCAAGCACTAAAGTTCATTGATGATTGATGCAGATCAACCGAACCTGACAAGGCAGACAGCCTATAAATATCAATTATGCAACATCTGGCAGTCATTTATGCTAACAAAGTCTTCATTTGAAACCTAATTAACCAGCCATCATTCCTGATTGACTTTCCCCGTGCCCGGGTTTATGAAAAGTGAAGTATCATGGCTAAAAAACGTATTATTCAGGAGAACACCATGGCAGGAGGATGGTCACGAGACGGCGCCGTGCAGGATCAGATAGACGCCAGTGTGGAAGACGCGGTACAGGATGCCCGCAGCCGGCTGAGTGCCGGCGAGAGTCTGAGCCACTGCGAGGAATGTGACACCCCCATTCCCGAGGCGCGGCGCAAGGCGGTGCCGGGGGTACGGCTGTGCATCGGGTGTCAGGCCGAGCAGGAAAAGCAGCGCACGGCCGTCGACGGCGTCAACCGGCGCGGCAGTAAGGACAGTCAGTTAAGGTAAGGCTTTGCCGCTGACGCCTGATCACTCGTCGGTAGCGTCCGCAATGCGAAGCAACAGCAGGGTTACCTCCACCGACACGCCTTAATAATGCCACTCATCATTTCAGCCTACTGCGAACATTCACTGGATGTTCGGTCAGACTGAAATGGTTCGTCTTGGCGAGACAAGCTCGCCCCATGCACGCTCGGCAAATGCCGTCCCTGGCATTTGACGGTCGGTTACGGCAAACCCTGCTGTTGCTACGTGAAACTATGGGAGTTCTCTGCCGGCGCGACCTCGCGACTCGATGGTAAACAAGAAGGACAAAGGGATCGGCTCCGCCGACCTTCTGTTTCAGGGATGAAACAGAGAGCGCCCATGGAAGGGTCTACAGCGAGTCGGCGGAGCTGGCCCTTTGTCCGACGTTTGCACAGCTCAGCCCGCCAGTCGGGGGTAAATCAGCAGGCTGTCGTCCGGGCCGGGCAGAATGTCGGCCTCTACCCCGTACAGGGTCTGGATCAGCTCGGCTTGCAGGCACTGGTGCAAGGGGCCAAAGGCCTGCAGGGTGCCGCCCTTCACCGCCAGCACGTCGTCGGCACAGCGGGCCGCCAGATTCAGATCGTGAATGGCCACCAGGGTCACCATGTTCTGCGATTGAGTCAAACGGCGTAATACCGCCATGATGTGCAGCGAATGATACAGGTCCAGCGCGCTGGTGGGCTCGTCCAGCAACAATACCCTGGGCCGGCGGATCAACGCCTGGGCAATGGCCACCATCTGGCGCTGGCCACCGGACAGCTGCTCCAGATAGCGGGGCGAAAGATGCGCAATCTCCAGCTCGTCCAGCACGCCACGCACCAGTGCCAGATCTGCTTCTGTCACCCGCACCTTGCCGTGCACCTTCAGCGCCATCAAGATGGCCTCAAATACCGTGATCCGCACTCCCACCGGCGTGCTCTGGGGTAGATACACCACCAGCCCGGCCCGGCGGGCGCGACTCAGGTCGGCCAGATCCCGGCCGTCCAACAGTACCCTGCCCTGCTCCGGATCGAGCAGACCGGCAATGCCCTTGAGCAGGGTCGACTTGCCGGTGCCGTTGGGCCCCAGCAGCACACTCAAACGGCCGGCCTCGGCGGTCAGACTCAGATCGTCCACGATCAACCCCTGACGATAGCCCAGGCTCAGGTGTTCCAGGATCAGGCTCATAGACCGCTCCTTCTACGTACTACCACCAGCAAAAACACGAAGAAGGGTACCCCGATAAGCGAAGTGGTGATGCCGATGGGCAACAACACGCCGGGAATGATGCTCTTGGACAGAATTTCGGCAATGGTCAGCAGAATGGCGCCGAACAGCATGGATCCGGGCAGAAAGAAGCGCTGATCTTCCCCCAGCAGCATGCGCGCCATGTGCGGCCCCACCAGGCCGACAAAGCCGATGATACCGACGAAGGCCACCGCTACCGCCGCCAGCAAGGAGGACAGCAACAGCACCAGCAGCCGAATGCGATTCACGTTCACCCCCATGGCCTCGGCCGCCTCGTCGCCCATGCGCAGGGCGGTCAGGCGCCAGGCGCTACGCGACAGCAACACGCAGGCCAGCAACAGCAGCGCCGCCGTCACCCCCACCTTGGGCCAGGTGGCCCGACCAAGGGATCCCATGGCCCAGAACACGATTTGCTGCAGGGTCTCGGCGCTGGCCGCAAACTGCAGCATGGCGTTGAGGGCAGAAAACACGAACAGGATGGCGATGCCGGTGAGGATCATGGTTTCCTGGGTCGAGCCGCGCATGCGGCTGACCAGAAAGATGACCCCGGCACTCAGGCAGGCGAACACGAAGGCGTTCAGGGTAATCATGTAACCCTGGGCCCACTCCCAGGGCAGCAGCGGCGCGCCGAAGGCGATGGCCAGCGCCGCACCAAAGGCGGCGGCATGAGAAATGCCCAGGGTAAAGGGTTCGGCCAGCGGGTTGTTGAGAATGGTCTGCATCAGGGCACCGGCCCCGCCCAGTGCCGCGCCCACCAATACCGCCATCAGCGCCACCGGCAGCCGAATATCCCAGATGATGAAGCGGGATTTCATATCGGCGCCATCCGGACTCATCAGGGTGTCGACTACCTGTACCAGACCCAGTTTTCCCGGGCCCAGGGTCATGTCCAGCAGAAAGATCCCCAGCAGCAGCATGGCACCGATGGCCACCCACTGCTGGCGCCGTCCCTGGTGTTGACGATAGTGATGCTGATAGTGATGCCGGTCTTCCTGACGGGCCGTGATGGCGTCGGTGCTCATTGCATCTTCACCCAGAAGCGACCTTCATAGGGGAACGGCATGAAACGCTGGTGAAACTCGCGAAAGTCCGCTTCGGCATCGATGCCCTGCATGCGCTCGGGGTGCATCCACTGGGCCATGACTTCGATGGCGGCGAAATAGGTCGGGCTGTTGTAGAACTGGTGCCAGATGCCGTAGAAGTGCTTGCTGTTCACGGCATCGATGGCCTGCCAGCCGGGCCGCTGGCTCAGGGCCCGGAAGCCACGCTGCAAATTCTCGTCTTCGGCTTTATAGCCCAGGTTGAGGCTGTTGGCCTCGGGGTAGGCCTCCTGCCAGTTGGCGCCGGTGCCGATGATCAGATCGAAGGGCTCGGTGACCAGGGCCTCCGGGTTGATGTCCAGCGACAGGGCCTGGGTCTTGTCGCTACCCCAGTTGGTGCCACCGGCCAGCTCCACGTAGTGACCGAAGTTGTTGGGGCCAAATACCCGGCAGCAGTCGCCCATGCCGGAGGCGCGCTCCATCAGCACCAACGGGCGCTCTTCTGCCTTCAGCCCTTTCATGCGCTCGGCCATCCGGGCCATTTTGTCGGCGATAAAGGTGTTCACCGCCTCGGCTTCTTTTTCCCTGTGCAGCACTTCACCCAGAATGCGGATGCTGGGCAGGGTGTTCTCGGTAGGCGCGTCGCGAAAATCCACGAACAGGGCGGCAATGCCCGCCTTTTCCAGCTTGTCCAGGGTACCGTTTTCCTGCCACAGCTGATGATAGGCCTGATTGACCACCACCAGCTGGGCATCCAGCGTCAGGGCCTTTTCAACCTCGAATGTCACCTTGCCGGGATGACCAAAGCGCGGCAGCGTGTTGACGGTGTCGGGAAAGGTCTCGGCCAGCTTGATATAAGTGTCGGGATCGGCCCGCTCCATGTCGTCCGACCAGGCCACCACATGAGCAAAGGGGTCGTCCTTTTGCAGCGGCATCAGTATGTACATCAGGCGGGCTTCGGAAAGAATGATCCGGTCTACCTGGTCGGGCAGGGTCACGGTGCGGCCCAGCAGGTCGGTGACCTGGCGCTCGGCCGCCAGTGCCGGCAGCGTGGTAAAACAGGCACAAAGCAGCAACAGGCACGTTCTGAACATGAGCAGTCTCGAGAATAGAAAACAAAGGGATGCTAATGGTATTGCTAACCATTGTCATTTGCAAACACTTGTTCCCCACCGGCACCGCACAGCCGACGGCGCCGGATCATTACATCCGGCCAAAATTCTTATACAATGGCCGTTGTTTTTTCCTTCCTTACTTTCTCTGTCGACTCTCACGCTATCCATTCTGAGTTGACACATGACACACCGGAGCAGCACGTTGGCGCAAAAACCCGAACCGTTTAAAGATCTTGGACTGGATTCCCGTCTATTAACCGCATTGGATCACATGGGCTTCACCGCGCCCAGCGAGATTCAGGACAGGGCCATTCCGGTCATATTGAGCGGCCATGACTTGATCGCGTCCTCCAAAACCGGCTCGGGCAAGACCCTGGCCTTCCTGCTGCCGGCCCTGCACCGGCTGATGAAGACCAAGGCCTTGAGCAAGCGGGATCCGCGGGCGCTGATCCTGGCCCCCACCCGGGAGCTCGCCAAGCAGGTGTATGTGCAACTGCGCTCGCTCACCAGCGGCAGCGGCATCAACATCGCCCTGGTGCTGGGCGGCGAAAACTTCAACGAGCAGATCAAGGCGCTGCGTAAAGAGCCCCACGTGGTGGTGGCCACTCCGGGTCGGCTGGCCAACCATCTGGATGCCCGCTCGCTGATGCTGGGCGGCCTGGAACTGCTGATCATGGACGAGGCCGACCGCATGCTGGATCTGGGCTTCGCCAAGGAGCTGAACCAGATCAACGAGGCCGCCGATCATCGCCGCCGCCAGACGCTGATGTTCTCGGCCACCCTGGAGCACGCCGAAGTCAACGAGATGGCCGACAAACTGCTCAAGTCGCCCAAGCGGGTCGCCGTGGGCGCCGCCAACGCCGAGCACCTGGATATCGAGAAGCGCTTTTATCTGTGTGATCACCTGGATCACAAGCAGGCGCTGTTGCAGCACATTCTGACCACCGAAAGCTATCAGCAGGCGATTATCTTTACCGCCACCCGCCCCGACACCGAACGGCTGGCGGCCCTGTTGCACGAGCAGGGCCTGACCACCGCCGCACTGAGTGGCGACATGAGCCAGGCCGAGCGTAACCGCATCATGGACAGCTTCAGCCGCGGCCAGCAGAAGGTGCTGATCACCACCGACGTGGCCTCGCGCGGGCTGGACTTGTTGCAGGTGTCGCTAGTGGTGAACTTCGACATGCCCAAGCAGGCGGAAGAATACGTGCATCGCATCGGTCGTACCGGTCGTGCCGGTGCCAAGGGCACCGCCGTGTCGCTGGTGGGCCCCAAAGACTGGGACGCCTTCAAACGGGTCGAGCGCTTCCTGCAGCAGGATATCGCCTTCGTGACCATCGAGGGGCTGGAAGGCAAGTTCAAGGGCGTGAAACCGGCCGCCAAAAAGTCCGGCCCCAAGGGCGCGGACAAGCCTGCGGCCCGCGGCAACGGCTACAAGGGCAAAGGCGGCCCCAATGCCTACAAGCCGGCCAAGAAGCCGGTCAAGGCGCAGAAGGATCGCAGTGATCGACTGCCGACCGGCACCGGCCTGGGCTCCAATGACGGCATGGCGCCGCTGAAGCGCAAGAAGCCGACCAGCACCGACTAATCCCCATCGTTCAACCGGTTGCGGTAAAAAAGGCCGGGGCGCACAAGCGCCCCGGCCTTTTTTAAGCCTTCACTCCTCACTCCTCACTCCTCACTCCTCACTCCTCACCCCTCACGTATTAACTACTGCATATGCCAGCCGTGGTTGACCACCTTCGTCTATTTTTCTTCAGCGAGGGCTTTCATTTATTAATTTAATGTTAATAATGTGACCATTGATTTATAAAATGATGCCGCTTCAGTATGAAGAACCTGCCCACGGATCTGCTACGCACCTTCGTCACCATCAATCAGCTCGGCGGCTTTACCCCGGCCGGCGAGCGACTGGGCCGCTCACAGCCCGCCATCAGCCTGCAGGTAAAGCGGCTGGAAGAGCTGCTCGATATTCGCTTGTTTCATCGCGCCAGCGGCCTGCAGCTGACGGAAGAAGGCCTGCTACTGCTGGGTTATGCCCAGAAAATGCTGGACTTGAACGATGCGGTGGTGTCGCGCCTGAGTTCACCCAAGGTCAGCGGCTCGGTGCGCCTGGGCATTCCCAACGACTTCGAAGTCTCGTTTCTGGCCACCACCATCGGCCGCTTTTCTCAGGCTTATCCCAATGTGACTCTGGACGTGAGCAGCGACATCAGCGCCAACCTGCTGCATGACTACGGCAAGGGCGAGTATGATCTGGTGATGGCGATAGAAGAGAGCGGCCTGCCCCAGCAGCGGCTGACCGATTACATCATAGAGCCGCTGGTATGGGTGCGCAGCAGCAACCTGATGCTGGAGCCGGAGGCGCCCTTGCCCCTGATCCTCTATCCCAAGGGCTGCCTGTATCGCAAGTCGATCATCCATGCCCTGACCCAGGCCAACCAGCCCTGGCGCATCGTTTACAGCACCTCCAGCCTGCTGGGGATCCATGCCGCCATCAAGGCCGGACTGGGCATCAGCGCCTTGTCCAGAAGCACGGTACCCGAGGGACTGGAAGCCTCGGCGAGCTTCGCCCCCTGCCCTTCCCTCGGCAACCTGTCCATCGGTTTCTGCTATGACGCCAACACCCTGACCCCGGCTTCCCGCATGTTGCTCGACTACCTCAAACACGGGCTCAACGCACTCTGAGCCCGAGGATTAAGTCCTCGCTCAGGCACTCAGCCGCTGAGCCCAGAACTGGCGGAACAGCTCGCTCAGGCCGCCGGTCAGTTTCACTACTTCACCACAGCTCTCGCGGTTGTTACGCCCGCTGTCCACATGACTGTCGGCGGCTACTCGAATACTGCTGATGCTGCGGTTGATTTCTTCGCTGACATCCCGTTGCTGCTCGGCCGCCGCGGCAATCTGCAGGTTCATTTCAGTGATGTCTTTTACCCGCCGACCAATTCCCTCCAGCGCGCCGGCTGCCTGCTGGGCGTGTTCCACACTACCCTGCGCCTGCTCCCGGCTGCTGGCCATGGCGGCCACGGCATTGAAGGTGCCTTGCTGCAGCACCGAGATCATTTGCTGGATATTGGCGGTAGACTGCTGGGTCCGCCCGGCCAGGTTGCGCACCTCGTCGGCCACCACCGCAAAACCACGGCCCTGCTCACCGGCCCGAGCCGCCTCGATGGCCGCATTCAGCGCCAGCAGATTGGTTTGATCGGCGATATCGCGGATCACATCCAGCACCACCGAAATCTCGCGACCATGATCCTCCAGCTGATGAATGACCTCGGCCGCCCGCTCGATTTCCTGCTCCAGCGCATGAATGGAAGCACTGGTTTGTGCCACCAGTTGTCGCCCGCTGTCGGTATCCGCGTTTGCCTGCTCGGCGGCCTTCGCCGCCTGCTGAGCGCTGCCGGCCACATTCTGAATGCTGTTCACCATTTCGTTGATCGCGGTGGCAATCTGCTCGGTATCGGACTGTTGACGCCGCGTCAGGCCATCGCTGCTGGTCAGTTCATCCTGCAGATGACGGGTATGGCCTCCCAGACGCTCGGCCGCATCCGACAAGCGCCCCAGCACGGCACCGGCTTCGGCCTGGGCCATTTGCAGGGCAAAATCGATCTGGCCGAGCTCATCACGACGACCGGTATAGGCCTGCTGACTCAGCGGATTGTCGGCATAACGTTTGGCCCGACCGGCCAACCGACGCAAGGGCCGTAATAACGCCATGTTCAGCAGTACTGATGCCGTGCCGCCCACCAGTGCCATCGCCAGAGCATGAGTCCAGGCCACCCCGGATATCGCCGCCAGTGCCAGTAGCACCACGGCGAGCAGACCGACATTGGCCAGCGCCAGCCAGTGGCTCAACCCCGGTCGCGAGGCAGCCTGTACCTTGCCGGCGCGAAGCTTTTCATAGAGCCGCTCCGCGGCCTGCACCTTCGCCGGCTCGGCGCGGGTACGTACCGACTGGAATTCCACTATCTGTCCGTCCCGTTGAATGGGCGTGACGTAGGCATTCACCCAGTAATGATCGCCGTTCTTGCAGCGGTTCTTGACCAGTCCCATCCAGGACTGTCCGGTTTTGAGCGTGGCCCACATGTGTTTGAACGCCGTGGCCGGCATATCCGGATGACGAATAATATTGTGCGGCTGATTGAGCAGTTCTTCGCGCTCGAAGCCACAGATATCGATGAAGGACTGGTTGATATAGGTGATATGACTGTCTGGGGTGGTGGTAGAGAGAATATTGACTCCCTCCGGCAATTCGATGTTACGCCCGCTCACGGGCTGGTTATTTCTCATTACATCTTCCTTGTGAATGACCGCTTTACATCCCTGTCGTCTGGTTGGTGTATCGCTTTTTGTGTCTTCGCCGACATCACCTATATCCATATACTACTTATGGATAATATCCATATAGATATTACGGTTTTGTGAACCCACCAGAAAAAGTCCTCAAACAGCTCCTATTTTTGTTTCTTTTCTTCACGATTTTTGCCTGCCGGAGTCAACCGAACGGTATCCAAAGAAATTGTTTTTCATCAACAAAACGAACAAGACGCTGACAGCTTGTCAGCCATAAAAAAGCCCGGAAGATCCGGGCTTTGGCTCAATGACAAGATACGATTCAGCTGGCGCGGGCCTCTAGCATTAATGAAGGAAGAGCTTATCGTTCGAATGTCTCTGTTGAGAAAGACGTTGCCATCCGATCAAATTCCTCTTTCAAAGCGGTCTGAAACTGATGGCAAAGCCGAGAGACCAAATGAAATTTCGGCAGAATGATAGCCACCTCGAACTCGACTTTCGGCGTAAAGGGCCGTAACACCACTGTGTTGTCATTTCTTTTTCCATATTCCATCGCCGTGACCGGATCGATCAGCGCATAGCCGACCCCCTCATTGACCAGGGCCATCGCCGAGGGGAACAACTGCGTTTCTGCGACCACATTGAGAGAACAGTTGTGTTTGTAAGCCAGGCTGCGCAACTGCATGGTGCTCTGATGCGCATCACCCAGGGTGATAATCGGCCTGTCCTCCAGATCTTCGATGGTGATTTCTTGCTTGACGGCCAGCGGTGAGCCTGGTGGCAACGCACAAAACATCCGGAAACTATAGGGAAAAATCTCCAGCTCATTTTTTGCTTGTGGTTTTTCCACTATTCCAAGGTCGAAATGGCCGCCGGCAACCCATTCTTCTACCTTCCGGGATGGAAATGTCTGCAAAGACAGCTTCACGTCCGGATTGTTGCGCATAAAACCGGCAACAATCCTGGGTGCCAGGGTTGCCAGTCCCGGCATGCAGCCTATCTGCAACTTTCCGACCCTGCCATTCTTCAGGTTTTCGGCCAGTTCCTCCAGATTACTCAGCGCCTTCAGTGCTCGCTCAACCCCTTCGGAAAAGGTCTTGGCCTCGATGGTCATCTCGGTACCGTAGTGGTTCCGCTTGAACAACATAAAGCCCATATCACTCTCAAGGTTGGCAATGGCCGAACTCACCGCCGGTTGCGTCAACCCCAGGCGCCGCGCCGCCTTGCTGATACTACCTCCACGCATAACTTCTTGAAATATGTAAAGTTGTTTTGCATTTATCTTGGGGATCATGAACGACCTCGAGCAGCGTATGATGTTAACCAACAGGGTAAAGATTTCTCTTATACATCCATCAAAAAGTATTATTTGATCTTATACCTAGAGGATTAACATAATGGATACATTCTCACAACAAAAATGGACGTAGGAGAGTGTTATGCACTACTTGGATGTGATGGGCCTGCTGGCCTACTTTATATTGCTGGGATACATAGGTTATCGAAGTGTCAAAAAGGTAAACTCCAGCGCCGACTTTGCCGTTGCCGGCAACAAGATAACCTGGCCCATTCTGTTTGCTACCCTGGCCGCCTCCTTCCTCGGCGGTGGTGCCTCCATGGGCCGGGCCGGGCAGGCATTTGATCACGGCTACGCCTTCATGTTCGCGGCCAGCGCCTTTCCGATAGCTACCGTATTAACGGGGATATTCATTGCTCCCAAACTGAAGCGGTATATCGGTGCCCATACGGTGGGCGATATCATGGAACAACAGTTCGGTCGTTATGCCCGGCTGATTACCGGTATCTTTTCACTGATATTCTGTATCGGGATCCTGGGTGCCCAGGCACTGGCGGTCGGAACCGTATTCAATGCCATTATCGGCATCGATATTACCACCGGCATTCTGATCGGCATGGGCGTGGTGCTGCTTTACTCCACCATTGGCGGCATGTGGGCGGTAATACAGACCGATGTGGTCCAGTTTCTGATGCTGGCCATCTTCATGCCGATCACCCTGCTGATCGGCATCAATGAAGTAGGTGGCGCAGAACAGCTGATTGCCCGGTTGCCCGACAGCCATTTCAGCATCATGGGCGATTACGGTCCCGGCATGTTCCTGAGCCTATTTATCGCCTTCCTGCTGGGTGAGACCCTGGTGCCTCCCTATACCCAGCGCGCCCTGGCGGCCCCCGACTCCCGCAATGCCAAGATAGGCTATACCATCTCGGGTGTGTTTGGTTTTCTGTTCTATTTTGTCAGCTCGACTATTGGCTTGATTGCTCTGATCCTGTACCCGGATATCAGCCCGGACCTGGCCATGCCCGAATTGATCAGAACCGCCCTGCCTCTGGGAATCACGGGGCTGGTACTCGCCTCCCTGCTGGCGGTGGTGATGTCGACTGCCGATTCCTACCTCAACTCGGCGTCGGTCATCTTCGTCAAGGATATCTATCAGGGCTTTATCAACCCCGATGTCGACGAGAAAAATAAACTGTGGATTGAGCGCCTGGTAAACCTGTTAATTGGTATCGGCGCCGTGGTGTTCGCTCTGTATGCGACCTCCATCATCGATGCCCTGCTGATCAGTTATTCATTGTGGGCGCCGACCATCCTCATTCCTTTTGTGCTGGGTGTGCTCCTGGACCTTAAATGCAGCAAGTCGGCCATCGGTGCCATCATCGCCGGTGCCCTGGTCACCATTGTGTGGAAATGGGGCCCCTGGGATTTGAGCGGCATGACGGGACTGTCGGCACTGGTCGCCGGTGTATCGGCCAATCTTCTGACCTTTACCGTGATTTATCACACCTTTAAAAACAGTCGGGCCACCTCGCTCGTTACCAAAAACAGCTAACAAGGAGTGTCGTTATGCACTGGTTCGAAATCGTCGTTTATGCCACCTCCGCCACCTGTATTCTTACGGCGCTGGCCATCGGTGTAATGTCCTACAGATTCTATAAAGAAAATTAATTAGCAGGGGGGCGTTGCCCCCCTATCAACCCTTATTGCCCTGTTAAATAACCGATGCTCGCTGCTTTAGGCCGCAATCAGCTTCCCTCTGGTGCGCCAGAGATCTGAGCCGGTGGGTTCGGCAACATCACGAGCCGTTATTTAACAGCGCATCCTGTCACTGCCATTCAAGTCAATCAGGTGGTTTTAATGAAACATGTCATCGTGGTCGGCGCAGGTATTGTTGGCCTGTCCGTTTCCAAAACATTACTGGACAAGGGCTATCGGGTGACCTTGCTGGATGAAAACCAGCCCGGCTCGGGTACCTCGTCGGGCAATGCCGGTCTCATCGCCAATTATGCCACCACTCCACTATCCAACCCCGACAGTCTGCGTTCCATGTTCCAGGAAATAATCCGCAGCAAACGCGCATTGTCGATCGCTCCTCATTATCTGCCTGAGCTGACCGGCTTTGGTCGCGCTTTCCTGCACGCCATCGGCAAAGGCCCCTTTACCGAAAACAAGCGAACCCTGGTCGAGCTGGTTGCCAGGGGAACCCTGTTGCAGCAGCTGCTGCTGAAAAGCCTGGGCTCGGATGAGATCTACCAGACCAAGGGATGCCTGCAAGTCTATCGTCAGGATCCCACCATGGGCCCGCAGCTGGCCAAACTGGCCGCCGCCAAGCAACGAGACGGGGTGCAATGTGAAGCTCTGGATCGCGAAGCGCTGCTGAAACTGGAGCCGGGGCTGAACCCCCAAGGTCTGGAAGGAGGCCTTTGGTATCCGGACACCTGGTCATTGCGTCATCCCCGGCAGCTCTGTGAACAACTTCACGAGCAACTGCTGGAGCAGGGTCTGGATTATCATCCGTTATCGGTTGATACGCTCAGGCAATCGGGTGACAAGGTTCAGATCCGGGCTGGTGAGCAGGAACTGGTTGCCGATGCCGTGGTGCTTTGTGCCGGTATGGGTAACCAGCAGCTCTTGGCGCCTTTGGGAGTCAAGCTGCCGGTGGTCAGCGAGCGCGGCTATCACCTGATGCTGGACAATCCGGATCTGGTGCTGAACCGGCCTGTGGGCTGGCTCGCTCATTATTTCTATGCCACTCCCATGGCCAACGGCATCCGCATCGCCGGTACCACACAATTTGCTCAGCCTGCAGCATCTGAAGCACGAGACAGATATCGGCATATGCAGGAATGGGCTTCCACCCTGTTTGGCCGCCCGGTCTCGGTAGCCTCGCGCTGGATGGGAGTCCGCCACAGCACTCCCGACTCATTGCCCGTTATCGGCCCTTTACCGGACAATAAGCGCGTCATTCTGGCCTTTGGTCATGGCCACTTGGGTATGACACTGGCCGCGGTGACCGGTCAGTTGGTGGCGGACTGCCTGGCCGGTCGACAACCGGATGAACTGGCCACTGCACTATCACCGGCACGCTTCCTGTAACTGTCCACTATCTCGGTCCGAACAACATAAAAAAGCCCGGAAGATCCGGGCTTTTGACTTAGCTATTACTTGACCATTCAGCGACTCAGTAGCTCCGAGCCATTGCCGCCGAGGTGGCCCCCTGGGTCAGCTTGCTGACCGCCACATAGATGACGGACGAGGCCAGGCAACCATAGAGCGGCCCTTCTACCCAACCCACATCGGTGAACAGCAGGAAGCTGCCACTGGTGACCAGGCCGGTGAACATGGCGGCCAGGGCGCCATAGGCGTTCCCTTGCCAGAAAGACGAGATAAACACCGGACCTATCATCACCGCCAGCAGGGTGCCGGAACCCAGAATACCCAACCAGGACAACATGAAGGGCGGTGCAAACAGCATCATCAGGAAGCCGACGAAACCGAGAATCGCCACCCAGCTGCGGTTAACCCACAGGATTCGCTCGTTGCTGGCATTGCTGTTGGGGAACAGCGCGGTGCGCAGGTCGTGAGACGCGGCGCTCGACACCGTATGCAGCAGCGAGTTGGCGGTCGACTTCATCGCGAACAGGATGAACAGGGTAATGATCCCCGCCAGCGCCGGATGCAGGAAGGTCGCCAGATATACCGGCATGGCCTGATCCGAGTCGGCCAGTTCGGGATGAGCGATGCGCACATACATGCCGATAATCGGCACCAGACTCAGCAAACAACCCATGGGAGCTACCCAGATGGCCACCTGATGCATCTTCACCGACGGTTTGAACGCCAGGAAGCGCACCGCCATGTAAGGCAATACGGCGGTAAACAGGAAGGCATAGGGCAATACCAGGAACACGGATCCCTTGCTCTCGCCATAAGGCGCCGCGGTCGTGGGATTGAGCAGCTCCGGGTCGACCGCATTCAGCCGATCGATAAAGTCGGTCAGGCTGACATCGGTGAACACCTGCACCATCATCACGATGGCTCCCAGGCCCATGCCCACCACCATCAGGGTATCGGTCCAGGCCACGGCGGCCAGTCCACCCAGCATGGTGTAGAGAATGATCACCGAAATCATCAGCAGCGCACTTTCCGTCAGGCTGATACCCAGCCAGGAAGCCCCCAGCAGACCCACCGCCTTGATCTGACTGGTGAGGAACACCAGCAACAGCACTATGGTAATCACGGCGGCGACGCCCTTGACCCAACGTTCGATCAGCGAACCGCCACCATGCACCTGCGATACGTATTCCGGAATGGTGCAGCTGCCCAACTCCTCGGCACGCTTGCGCAGAAAGTGAGCGAAGTACAATACCGCGATCACCATGGCCGGCGCGAAGAAAAAGTTACCCAGTACTTCCACCGAGCCAAACTCGTACGCCACCCCCGGGGATCCCATAAAGCCCCAGCCACTGAAGCCGGTGGCTACTATGGTGCCGGCACCCACGAAGGGTCCCAGACTGCGACCCGCCACCAGAAAACCGGCGGCATCACTGTCTTTTAGCGCCCTGCTCGACAAATAGCCGATCAGGATCAATACGGCAAAAGACCCCAATAGCAGGCCCCAGTTTAACCATTGATAATTTTCCATCACAAATTCCCTTTAACTCAGGTTTGTCCTACGAACTGGCAGCATGGCTCAGTGGCCACGACCACCCTTGTGGATGAACTCCCGGTAGCCGAAAGCCAGTACGGACCAGACGATGATGGTGGCGTTCAGATAAACGAACCATTCCATGGTCCAGGATTGAGACAACATAATTTCTACCTCTTCTTGAGCGGCGTATCGCTACGCTGGTTGCACATTCCCTGATTCCACCGGTTTGTACCGGCCTCACCAGAAGTAGTCTGGCAATAACGAGTCTCTCTTTATTGCCGGTATCGGTATTCTGTTGCTTGACGTTGTTTAAAGAAAAAAGGGCCCGCCTGAACCGGCGAGCCCCATTGATTAGCCCTTGATGATGTTGTGTTCCGGACCGAACGGGAAGCGGGTGATGTTTTCTACTCCGCTGTCGCTGATCACCAGAATATCGTGCTCACGATAACCACCGGCGCCCGGCATGCCTTCCGGCAGCATGATCATCGGTTCCATCGACACCACCATGCCCGGCTCCAGTACCGTTTCGATGTCTTCACGCAGTTCCAGCCCGGCTTCGCGGCCGTAGTAGTGGCTGAGGGTACCGAAGGAGTGACCGTAACCGAAGGTGCGGTATTGCAGCGCATCCTGCTCGGCGAAGATCTCGTTCAGCTCGTGGGCGATGTCACAGCAGCGAGTACCGGCCTTGATCAATTCCAGACCACGACGGTGTACCTTGCAGTTGAGTTCCCACAGCTCCAGGTGACGGTCGGACACGTGCTCGCTGAACAGGGTCCGTTCCAGCGCCGTGTAGTAGCCACCGATCATCGGGAAGGTGTTCAGGCTCAGGATGTCGCCAGCTTCAATCTTGCGGCTGGTCACCGGGTTGTGGGCGCCGTCGGTGTTGATACCGGACTGGAACCACACCCAGGTGTCCATCAGCTCGCCATGGGGGAAGGTTTTGGCAATCTCACGCACCATGGCCTGAGTACCGGCCAGGGCCACTTCGTATTCCGGCACACCGACACCGATGGCGTCACGAATGGCGGCGCCACCCACATCGGCCACTCGGGCACCCTGCTTGATCACGGCAATTTCTTCCGCCGACTTGTACATGCGCATCTTCATGGTGGGCACGCCGATATCGACAAACTCGGCTTCCGGCAAGGCTGCTTTCAGCTTGTCCAGTGCTTGCAGGTTGATGTGGTCGAATTCCACACCTACGCGCTTGGCGCCGCCGATCAGTGACTTGACCGCATGGAAGAAGTTGTCTTTCTGCCAGTCGGTATACACCAGGTTGTCGCCCAGGGCGTTGCGACGGTAAGGCTGGCCGCCGTCGATGTTGGCGGTAATGGTGGTGTGAATGTGCTGGGTCACGGCCAGACCGTAATCCCGGCCGAAGCGGCAATAGACGAAGTCACTGAAGTAGTTGATGTTGTGATAAGAGGTAAACAGCACGGCGTCCACGTCGTTGGCAGCCATGTAGCTGCGCAGCTTGGACTGACGTGAGGCCATTTCTTCGTTGGAAAACATGCCCTGGACTTTTTCGCCGTTGGGGATATTCAGTGTCTGTGGCATTTGCATGGTAAGGATTCCTTCCTCTATGACAGTAACAGGGTTGAGTGCGCCGCTGAAACAACCGGACCTAGCGCATGACCTGATACTAAGTTCGGCCTTGTCATAACAGAAATGAATACTTTAAATATAACCATTAACAACGTTAATGGCTTGTTAACTAAGTGAAAGAAATCATCATCATAGAAACAAGGTATCGAGCAGGATCAGACCCCAGATCAGCCCCATCAGCAGCATGGTCAGTAACACCGCCGCCGATCCCATGTCCTTGGCCCGGCCCGACAGCTCGTGATGCTCGGAGCCAATACGGTCCACCACCGCCTCGATCGCCGAGTTGAGCAGCTCCACTATCGGTATCAGCATCAGGCTGCCGATCAGCAGCAGGGTTTTCACCACTCCCGGGCTCCAGATCAGCGCCACCGGCAGCAGCACCGCCACCAGCCAGCATTCCTGGCGAAAGGCCGCTTCATGACGGTAGGCACTTTTCAGCCCCTGCAATGAATAGCCGGTGGCGGCGATGATGCGTGCCAAGCCTGTTTTTCCTGGTTTCATAAAAGCAATTCCGTCTGTGTTGTATAAATGTCGGTTTCAATGGTCGGTGAACGAGACAGAGCTATCGCAGACAGCCCCGCCGTACCAACCAGAGTGCAGCGGGGCCATCAAGGACGAAGCATACCAGTCTGCCTGCGCCCGCTGAACGATACCCGTGATCGGTCGTCGCTATTCGGCTCGCGTGGTTGCCACCGGGGCCTGAGCCAGAGCCTGTTCCGGCTCAGGCAATCGATAAAGCCCGCGATTATACGCCATGCTGCCCCATAAGGCGTAGGCCTTGGCGGTTTGCAACAGTGCCGGATCGATGGGAGCCGGACTCAGTTGCTGAGTATCGAACGAGTAGCTGAATCCCAGCGCCTCTTTCTCTGGCTGCAGCACTACCACTTGCTCGCCGTCGAGCAGGGCAAAGTTCTTGTCGAATTGCATCATTACTCGACCGGGTGCGTCGGCGGGCAGTCGGGTCAAATCCCGGCCCAGCATGGGGTTGTCACTGTCGATACCCATCAGCGACAACAGCGTCGGCGCCAGGTCAATCTGGCTGACCAGCCGGGTATCTCGTTGTGGAGCTATACCCTGCCCCAGGATCAGGCCCGGCACCCGAAAATTCTTCACCGGCACCAGCTCTGGGCCATACACCCGAGAGTCGTGATCGGCCACCACCAGAAACAGGGTATCCTGCCAGTAATCGGACTGCTGTGCCTGCTCGAAGAACCGCCCCAGCGCATAGTCGGCATATTTGGCGGCATTATTGCGGGTCTGTTTCGGCTGTTCATACAGCTCGATGCGATTATCGGGGAATTCAAAGGGGTCGTGGTTGCTGGAGCTGAACACCAGGCCGAAAAACGGCTGCTCGCTTTTAGACAAGTATTCGAATTCCTGATGTGCCCGGTTGAACAGATCTTCGTCGCTGACCCCCCAGGAGCCGACAAATTCAGGCTGAGTGTAATCCCGCTGATCGATAATTTTCTCGAAACCGTTGCCGAGAAAGAAGCTGGCCATGTTGTCGAAGTGGCCCTCGCCGCCGTAAATAAAGCTGGTGCTGTAGTGCTGCTGGCGTAACAACTGGGCGATGGTAAAAAAGCCGGTCTGGCTCTTGTCCAGTTTCACCACGGCCCGCGCCGGAGTAGGCGTAAAACCGGAGATCACCGCTTCAATACCCCTCACCGAACGGGTGCCGGTGGCATAGAGCTGATCGAACATCCAGCCCTGCTGCGCCAGCCGATCCAGATTGGGAGTCAGCGGCTTGCCGCCCAGCGAGCCGACAAAACGGGCCCCCAGACTCTCTTCCAGAATGATGACCAGATTTTTCGGCTTGCCTCGGAAACTGGCCTGGTTGCGCGTCAGCGTCGGCAAGGTCGCAGACACAAAGTCGCTCGCCGGGCGGCCGCTCGCCTCGCGCAAGGTAGCCAGCAGCGCCTCTTCATCCATTTTGCCATACAGCGCCGACGCATTTTCTTCCTTACCCAGTTGCTTGACTGCAAAGCCGACCGAGTAGGCGGAATTCAGCACCAGCGAGTTCACCAGTGGATCGGTGGAAAAAGCCACCAGAGCCGGGTTCAGCCCTCTATGTCCCAGGCTGGAGCGGCCACCGAGCAGGCCGATGGCCAGCACCAACACCATCAGCACCGGCCGCCAGTAAAGGCGCGGATAGCTCAGATCACGACAGACGCGCGCCGATACACGCCAAAAGCCCCAGGTCGCCAGCGGCAGCACCAGGCCCACCACCAGCAAGGCCACAAGGTGCCCCTGCAGCAACATGCCGAACACCTCTTTGGGATAAATCAGATATTCCACAAAGAGCCGGTTGGGGCGCAGGTCATAGGTTTCGATAAAGGCCGGAGTCGCCAGCTCCATAAACAGCAGCAGCACACTGCCGGCCACCAGCCAGACTCGCATCAGCCATAGCCAGCCACGGCCCAGGGCATGACCGTGAGCCAGCAACATGGTGAACACCATGGGCACGCCAAACAGCCAACTCAGGGTCGACACATCGACCCGAAGCCCCTGCAGCAACAGATGCGCCCAGCCCCCGGTGTCAGTCACCCGTTCCGCCTGCCAGAGCGCCAACCCCAATCGGCTCAGGCTCAGCAACAACAGGTTCAGCAGTAAAAAACAGACAAAGGGCCAGGCAGGCCCCAGGGTGCGTTTCATTCGAGTCATCTTGATGCCTTCGGCAAGAAAAAGGGGAACAGCATCATGATGGTGTAAAGCAGGTGAAAAAAAGGTCAAAAGAGCACGACAAGCATGCTTAAGGTTGGCTTAAGTTTGGCTCGTTACACTGATTTTTAATTCAACTCATCCACCACAGCAACACTGACGGGAGTCATGGCAATGAACAACAGGGTAACGGTCTGGGATCCGCTGGTGCGGCTGTTTCACTGGCTGCTGGTCGCCGTTTTTGCGGTGGCCTGGTTGAGTGCCGAGGAATGGCAGCAGGTGCATGAATGGGCCGGTTACACCCTGATGGGGCTGATTGTGTTTCGCCTGTTGTGGGGCCTGGTCGGCAGTCGTTATGCCCGTTTTCGTCAGTTTGTACGCCCACCGGCCACCACCATCGCTTACCTCAAGGATCTGCGCCGAGGACGTGAACGGCGCCACCTTGGGCACAACCCGGCCGGTGCCGCCATGATCATCGCCCTGCTGGGTGGCCTGGCCCTGCTCACGACCAGCGGCTGGCTGTCGACCCTCGAACTGGGCCGGGCCGCAGACTGGCTGAAAGAAAGCCATGAGCTGATGGCCAATCTTCTGCTGACGCTGGTGGTATTGCATGTCGGCGGCGTGCTGCTGGCCAGCTATCGCCACCGGGAAAATCTGATCCGGGCCATGGTCAACGGTAAAAAACGCATGCCCGAACAAGACGATATCGACTGATAACCGGTACCGGGCCGCGCGGCCCGGTACCACTGACCATGTTCATTCATCGCGCCTGCCGAATCCATTTCGACCTTTTTTTGACCTGGCAGGCGATAGCATAGCGTCATCTTCACCCTGTTATTGCAGCTCGAGAGGCTCGCCATGCCCATACGTCCCACGTTTTCAAACATCACGCTAACGCCGACCCGGCTGGTGTTTCTGGTTTCCTGCTACTTTTTTCTGGTGCTGAATGTGGCCCTGCTGGCCAAACTGGTCACCATTATCAGCAACCTGGAACAGGTCAGCCTCGGCTTTATGCTCACCATTCCCTTGTTTTTCGTCGCCTGCTTCAATGCCATCTTCAGCCTGTTCACCCCGTTTCACTGCGAAAAACCGGTACTGATCTTGTTTATTCTGGTGTCATCCCTGCTGAGTTATGCGATGTACAACTACGGCACCATTGTTGACCGGGACATGATCGTCAATATTCTGGAAACCAACAGCGGCGAGGCCAAATCCTATCTCAATCTCACCGCCGCCCTGTGGTTTGGGCTCACCGGCATATTGCCGGCGGCAATTATTCTCAAGCTGAACATTCGGCGCAGCACTATTGTTCGTGAACTGGGCATGAAGCTCGCCTCCGTCGTGGTATCGGTGCTGGTGGTTGTGCTGATAGCGGCGTTTTACTACAAAGACTACGCCTCGGTCGGGCGCAACAATCATTATCTCAACAAGATGATCATTCCCACCCACTTCGCGCACAGCCTCTATGGCTATGTAAACGAAAAATACTTCAAGGAAGAAATTCCCTACCGGACCCTGGGGGAAGACGCCAAAGTGACCGCCAAGACGCAGGACGGCCGTAAAAATCTGCTGGTGCTGATGGTGGGCGAAACCGCCCGGGCCGACAATTTTCAGCTCGGCGGTTACGAGCGCGACACCAATGCCTTTACCCAGTCGCTGGGCATCACCTATTTCCGGCAGGTCTCTTCTTGCGGTACCGCCACCGCGGTATCGGTGCCCTGCATGTTCTCGCGCATGTCGCACCAGGATTTCTCCGACACCCAGGCTGCCAACCAGGATAATCTGATGGATATAGTGCAGCGGGCCGGCATCAACACCCAGTGGCTGGAGAACGACGGCGGCTGTAAAGGCGTCTGCGGCCATATCAAGACCATCGAATTCAAGCCCGATGCCGACAATCCGGTCTGTGACGGGGACTATTGCCAGGATCAGGTGCTGCTGGACGGACTGAGTGCCCAGCTCGACCAGTTAACCGAGCAAAACAACATCATAGTCCTGCACATGGTCGGCAGCCACGGCCCGGCTTATTACAAGCGCTACCCCACCGAGTTTGCCCACTTTCAGCCGGATTGTCAGCGCAGCGACATTCAGAACTGCGACGCCCGCCAGCTGAATAATACCTACGACAACACCCTGTATTATTCCGACTACATCATGAGTGAGGTGATCACATTATTAAAGCAACGTCGGGACCTGAGCACAGGTATGTTGTATGTGTCGGATCACGGCGAATCGCTGGGTGAGTCGGGGCTTTATCTGCATGGCATGCCCTATTCTCTGGCCCCGACAGAGCAGACCCATATACCCATGCTGACCTGGTTTTCCGATGCCTTTGTGGCCGATAAGCAGCTGGACCAGCAGTGCCTGAGTCAGGGAGCCAGAAACAATGCCTATTCGCACGACAACCTGTTTGACTCCATTCTCGGCTTGATGGACATCTCGACCGAGCTCTATAAACCGGAACTGGATATGTTCAATGACTGCCGTGGTAAAAGCCGGCTGGCACTGAATCAGACCGCATCAAAATAAACCGTCACCCGAGTGCCGGCGGGATGATATGGCACTATCTCCAGCCGCCAGCCCCGGTGTTCGCAAATACGCTCGACAATGGCCAGCCCCAGCCCGAAACCGGTGGGGTTTGCCTTGCTGACGCCCCGCACACTCGCCCGCTCCTGCAACTCATCGGCAATACCGCTGCCGGTATCGAACACGCGCAGATAATGCGCATCCAGCTGCACGCAGATTTCGCCCTCACTGGTGTGCTGCATGGCATTGCGCAACAGGTTGTTCAACACCGCTATCATCATGGTCGCCGGGCGCTGACCCGCCTCGCCATGGTCTTCAAGCCGCAGTAACAGCCCTCGGGCATCGGCCAGTGGCTGCCAGTGCGCCAGTTGCTGCCGAGCGATGTGCTGTAACGGTTGGTCGTCACCATCACCAGAGAGCGAGTCGGGAGTACGGGACAGCTGTAAAAACAGCTCGGTCTGCTGCTGCATCTGCAGCAGAGCATCGTCGATGCGCTGCAACTGCCGTAACACGCCTGGCTGCGGTTCGCTTTCCTTCAACATATCCACCGCCCCGCGGATCACCATCATGGGGGTGCGCAGCTCATGGCTGGCATTGGCAGAAAACTGCTGCTCGCGCAGCAACAGCTCGTTGACCCGCAGCACATAACGGTCGAAGGCCCGCGCCAGCTGGCCGGTTTCGTCATCCGGATAGTTCATCTCGATCCGCTCGCCGGGTTTCTGCGCCGAAGTGGCTACCTCAACGGCCAGTCGCGACACCGGCTGCAGTATCTGTCGGCTCAGGCGACGGGACAACACAAAGCCCAGCCCCCACACCAGCAGCACGCCAAAACCGCCGCCGGCAAACACCATCAATTCGTAACGCTCGAACTCGCTTTGATCCTGCACCAGCACATGTACCCAGTCACCCTCGTGGCGCACAAACAGGTTATAGGCCTTGTCGGGCAGCAGCACCTCGTGCCCGCCCTGGGGATAACCGCTAAACACCTCGGGCAACAATCGTTGATCGGACTTGGGCAACTTGTAGTAGGTGGTGTCCGCCATTGGCTGCACCAGTGGCGTGGTCACCGCCCGATGGTTACGGATCTGGTCGCTCAAATCACTTTGCAGATGGTTATAGAACAGGGTGTCTTCAAACCAGAAAATCAGCAACACCATGCCCACCGCCGCCAGCGAACTGGTGGCCACTATGATCAGGTTCAACGCCAGTTGCAGCCGGGACTTGATGGTCATCGGCATATCAGTCGTCCCCGGCTACCAGCCGGTAGCCCTGGCCGTGCACCGTGTGCAGCAAGGGCCGATCAAAGGGCTTGTCCAGTTGATTACGCAGCAGATAAATATGGGATTTGAGGCCATCGCTGTCTGGCGGATCGTCGGCCCACAGTTGATCGATCAGGGTCTCGCGGCTGACCACATGGGGCGACTGGCGCATCAGTAACTCCAGCAGTTTCAGACATTTGGGATTGAGGCTGATAGCAACCTGACCACGGCGAACCTGGCGGGTATCGAGATCCAGCGTCACGTCGGCCACCTGGAGCTGACGCACCTGCTGTTTCTGGCTGCGCTTAAGCACCGCCTGTATGCGCGACCAAAGTTCGGGCAGCGCGAAGGGTTTCACCAGATAATCGTCGGCCCCCACCTCGAAGCCGCCGAGCTTGTCGTCCAAGGTATCCCGTGCGGTCAGCATCACCACCGGCAGCGGATTCTGCTCGGCGCGCAACTGACGGCACAACGCCAGGCCATCCATCCCCGGCAAGGATAAATCCAGCACCAGCAGATCGTATTCCCGTTGCCGGATTTGATTCAGGGCCGCCGCGCCATTGTACATGGCATCCACCACACAGTGTTTCAGGGTGAGATAATCGACGATGTTGACCAGAATATCCGGGTTGTCTTCCACCACCAGAATACGCATTTTGGCTCCTCAGTTTGCCGGCAGGGCTCGGCTCTGCAGTTCCACCCCTTGCGGGGTTACCGCCAGCACGCTGCCCTGTGTGTACCAGTCGCCCAGCACGATACGGCGAGCAGACTGACCATTGATGTCCAGCTGATGAATGGCGGGCCTGTGGGTATGACCGTGAATGAGTGAGCGCACCTTGTAACGCTGCATTTGCCGCTCTACCTCGCCCTGATTCACATCCATCACCTGCATTACCTTCACTTCTTTTGACTGGGCGCTCTTGCTGCGAATGCCGTCGGCAATCCCCATCCGCCGACTCAGCGGTAGTCGCAGAAACAGCCATTGCAGCCAGCGCCAACGGGTGATGCGGCGATAGCGCTGATAGCCCGCATCGTCGGTGCACAGGGTATCACCGTGCATGATCAGCGTCGGCTCGCCGTAAAGATCGATCACCTTGTGCTCGGGCAGCAGCGTCATGCCCGCCAGGCGGGCAAAGCGACGACCGACCATGAAGTCCCGGTTGCCGTGAATGAAATAGACAGGTGTGCCCTGCTCGCCGCAGGCCTTGAAGGCGGCGGCCACTTCGTCATTCAGCGCACTGGGTTCGTCGTCACCGATGGAAAATTCAAACAGGTCACCCAGCACATACAGCGCCTCGGCCTGGTTCGCTTCTTCCTGCATGAAGCGCAGAAAGGCGGCGGTAATATCCGGGCGGCCTGGGCTCAGGTGCAGGTCGGCAATAAAAAGGGTGGTCTGGTTCAAGGGCAGGCTCGTGATTCAGAGAGATTAACAATGCCCGCAAGGGGGGCGGGATAACGGCCGGGTTAAGCACAAAACGGGGTAAAGTCGGCCAAAGGGCACGCTCTACCGACACGCTGTAAATACATCCATGTACGCTCGCTCATGCCATCCATGGCATGTGACGGTCGGTAGAGCGTATCCCTTTATCCTCCTTGCCGGCACGGAGGTTAACGGTTTGCGCCGGCCCGAAGGTTTATCATAAGTTTGGAAACTCCTGACAAGACAGGAGTAAAAAAGCTTACTCGCTGACGGTCACGCCGGTGATCAGCACGTCGTCCATCGGTACGTCCTGGTGCACATAACCACGGGTGCCGGTAGCCACGCCCTTGATCTTGTTGACCACGTCCATGCCTTCAACCACTTCGCCAAACACGCAGTAGCCGTAGCCCTGGCTGGTGGCGGACTTGAAGTTCAGGAAGTCGTTGTCGTTGACGTTGATGAAGAACTGGGCGGTGGCGGAGTGCGGTTCCATGGTGCGGGCCATGGCTACGGTGCCAACCTTGTTGGACAGGCCGTTGTCGGCTTCGTTCTTGACCGGGGCGCGGGTTTCTTTTTCTTCGAAACCGGGACCGAAGCCGCCTCCCTGCACCATGAAACCGTCGATAACGCGGTGAAACAGGGTGTTGTCGTAGTGGCCGTCGCGGCAGTATTGCAGGAAGTTGGCAACGGTTTCGGGGGCCTTGTCGGCAAACAGGTTCAGGGTGATGTCGCCGTGAGTAGTGTGCAGAGTAACCATAGTAATTATCCAGATAGTAGGTTCAGAGCTCGATTTTAACGCAAGCGGCCGCTTTAGCGAACCCCTGTGGTCGCAAGGCTTGCACCAAATGGCCATTAAAGGTTCAATACGTACCGACCAATATCCTTCACCAAGACGTGGACTCATGCTGAAAATCTACAATTCCCTGACCCGACAAAAAGAAGAATTCATCCCTCTGGTACCCGGCAAGGTCGGCATGTACGTCTGTGGTGTCACCATTTACGACCTCTGTCACATCGGTCATGGCCGTACCTTCGTCGCCTTCGACGTGGTCACCCGCTACCTGCGTTATCTGGGTTTTGACCTGACCTTTGTGCGTAACATCACCGACATCGACGACAAAATCATCAAGCGGGCGGCCGAAAACGGCGAAAGCTGCGATGCCCTGACCGAACGGCTCACCGCCGACATGTACCGAGACTTCGACGCCCTGCATATCGCCCGCCCCGACATCGAGCCCAAGGCCACCCAGCACATTCCCGAAATCATCAATATGGTGCAGCAGCTGATTGAAGACGGTCATGCCTATGTGGCCGACAGCGGTGACGTGCTGTTTGCCGTGAACAGCTTTCAGGATTACGGCAAGCTGTCGGGCCAGAATCTGGAGCAGTTACAGGCCGGCGCCCGAGTCGAAGTGGAACAGAGCAAGCGCAACCCGCTCGACTTCGTGCTGTGGAAGCCCTCCAAGCCCGGCGAGCCGAGTTGGGAGTCGCCCTGGGGCCCGGGTCGCCCCGGCTGGCACATCGAATGTTCGGCCATGAACGGCAAGCACCTGGGCAAGCATTTCGACATTCATGGCGGCGGCTCCGATCTGCAGTTCCCCCACCACGAAAACGAAATCGCCCAGAGCTGCTGCGCCAACCACAGCCCCTATGTCAACACCTGGATGCACTCGGGCATGGTGATGGTGGATCAGGAGAAAATGTCCAAGTCGCTGGGCAACTTCTTCACCATTCGTGACGTGCTGGGTCATTTTGACGGCGAAACCATTCGTTACTTCCTGCTGTCCGGCCACTATCGCAGCCAGCTCAACTATTCGGACGACAACCTGAACAAGGCGCGCAGCGCACTGGAACGTTTCTATACCGCCCTGCGTGGTCTGCCGGTAACCGAAGCGGCCGGTGGCGAGGAGTTTGTCGAGCGTTTCAAGGTCGCGATGAACGACGACTTCAATACTCCCGAAGCCTATTCGGTACTGTTTGACCTGACGCGCGAGATCAACCGCCTCAAGGGCAAGGACGACGCCACCGCCGCCGGCCTGGCCGGACGTCTGCGCGAGCTGGCCGGCGTGCTGGGCCTGCTGAGCCAGGATCCCGAGACCTTTCTGCGCGGCGATGCCGGTGCCGACGACGAGGTAGCCGACATAGAGCGGTTGATCCAGGCACGCCTGGATGCCCGCAAGAACAAGGACTGGGCCGCCGCCGATGCCGCGCGAGACAGCCTCACCGCCATGGGCATAGTGCTGGAAGACGGCCCCGAGGGCACCCGCTGGCGCCGCAAGTAAGACTCGCTTCTCACTCATTCACCCTTGCGGCGAAGATTGAAAAAATCATCATGGGCGCCATAATTGGCGCCCTGTTTTTTTGAACGGCTATTTACGGCCGACATTATCTCTTTCAAGTTCAAGGAGCCTTGCCATGCGCATTTTTATTCCCGCCGTATTAATGACCGCCCTGCTCGGCCTGACCGGCTGTGAGCCAGAAGGCCCGGCGAGTGATATCGGCGACAACATCGATCAGGTGCTGGATAACGCCGTCTCATCCTCGGCGCCTCAGCAGGTTGAAACGCCAGCGCCGGCCAGTTCACCCGAGCCTGAAGTGATTGAGCAGCAAAAAGAGGAAATCGAGCACGTGGTGGAAGAAGCCTCGCAGGAAGCCCAGCAGCGGCTGGACGAGATACTGGAAAACACCCTGGAACAGCCGTAAATCCGCACCGCAGCAGACCCGGTCCGGTTTGCTGCGGTTCTGCTGCCACCCGCACCGCCTCTTTTTCAACCATCAGATGACAGCCCCCGTCATATCCGCGATTATCCATCCCGCTTTGTTTACGTCATTCCGGGACGTAACCTGTCATTAGTATCTGATTTATATGATTATTTTTAAATAAACATCCGTTTTTAAATCATTGACCGGCTGTTGTTTCATCACCGTCTGGGCTATTACTAGTAAGGTAAAAACACAACGGCGGCCCCGGCCGCAAACGATCCCCAGCGAGGAGCAGAAAATGAAAAAATCATGGCTTAACATATTATTACTGACCTCTGTTGCCACCTTTGGCCTGGCTGCCTGTGATAACAAGGGAGACGCAGAGCAAGCGGGTGAACAGATGGATGAAACCATCGAGCAGGTGCAGGAGCAAAGCCAGGAAATGGCCGACGAAGCACAAGAAGCTTTGGGCGTGGAAGAGCAGGGCACCATGGAAGAAATGGGCGAGCAGCTGGATGAAGCCGCCGATAGCGTCAAGGATACCGTCAGCGAACAGGCAGCCGAAATGGAACAGGCCATGGATGACGCGGCGGCCGAAGCCGACCGCAAGCTGGATGCGCTGATGGAAGACAACAAAGAGTAATCGCTCGGCACAGCGTAATAACCAAACAAAAGGGAGCCTCGGCTCCCTTTATTGCTCTTCACACACAGACCATCGTTACTCCTGCGGTGGCTCCATTTCTCCGCCGCAATATTTGCAATAATTGGCATCCCTGTCGTGCCCGCCCTTGTCACACTGGGGACAATGGCGGTGTTCGTATTCGCGCCACATTTCCCGCCCCAGCTCGGCACTGAGAATACCGGTGGGTACCGCGATAATGGCGTACCCCATCAGCATGGTCACGGCGGCAATGGCCTGACCCAGCGGCGTTTGCGGGGTGATATCGCCAAAGCCGACGGTGGTGATGGTGACGATGGCCCAGTAAATACTGACGGGGATGCTGGTAAAACCGTTCTCCGGTCCTTCCACTACATAGAGCAGAGAGCCGAACAGGGTCACCAGAATGAAGAGGCTGCTGAAGAACACCAGTATCTTGCGCCGGCTCTGATTGAGTGAACGCAACAACACATTGGCTTCGTTGACGTAGCGTATCAGCTTGAGAATGCGGAAAATCCGCAACACCCGCAGCAGACGGATGATCATCAGAAAGCTGGCGCCGGGAATGAAAATGGCCAGATAGGTCGGCATTACCGCCAGCAGGTCGATAATACCGTAAAAACTCCGGACGTAGGCGAGCCGGTTCTGGGAGCAGTAGATCCGTACGCCGTATTCAATGGTAAAGGCCAGGGTAAAGGCCCATTCCACCCCGTAAATCACGGTGCCGTATTGCGCTCGAACCGAACCTATCGAGTCCAGCAGCAGGACCACGATAGACAGCAGTATGGTGACAATAAGGGCAATATCGAAGCGGCGGCCCGCCGGGGTTTCGGTGCCGAAGATTACCGTATAGAGCACGTCCTTGTCGGGCCACCGCATCCGCTGTCCTTACTGACTGTGTTTATGAAGGGTGTTTACTGATCATGATAGCGTTCACAGGCGATCAGGGTGTTTTCTATCAAGGAGGCCACCGTCATCGGGCCCACGCCGCCAGGCACGGGGGTAATATAGGAGGCGCGCTCGGCGGCCACCGCATATTCCACATCGCCCACCAGACGGCCGTCGTCCAGACGGTTGATGCCCACGTCGATCACCACGGCACCGGGCTTGATCCAGTCACCGGGAATAAAGTGCGGCTTGCCCACCGCCACCACCAGCAGATCGGCCCTTGCCACCTGCGCCTTGAGATCTTCGGTGAAGCGATGGCAGGTAGTGGTGGTGCAGCCGGCCAGCAGCAGCTCCAGCGTCATGGGGCGACCGACGATATTGGACGCGCCCACCACCACGGCATTGAGGCCATGGGTCTTGATATGGCTACGCTCCAGCAGGGTAATGATGCCCTTGGGGGTACAGGGGCGCAGTGCCGGTATGCGTTGGGCCAGACGGCCGATATTGTAGGGATGAAAGCCGTCCACATCTTTGTGCGGATGAATGTGCTCTATCACCGGGGTGCTGTCGATATGGGCCGGCAGCGGCAGTTGCACCAGAATACCGTCTATGGTGGCGTCCTGGTTCAGCTCGTCAATCAGTTCCAGCAGTTGCTGCTCTGTGGTTTCCTTGGGTAAATCGTAAGACTTGGAAATAAACCCGACTTCTTCACAGGCCCGGCGTTTGCTGCCGACATAGACCTGGGAAGCCGGATTGGCACCGACCAGTATCACCGCCAGACCCGGCGCGCGTTTGCCCGCACGGGTGCGTTCGGCCACACGTTCGGCCACCTGGTTGCGTACCGCCTGTGCAATCGCTTTTCCATCGATTATTTGAGCTGACATCTGCGTTGATTCTCACCTTTATAAACCTGCGGCAATTGTCGCATTTTTTCCCGGCTTTGATAAGCAAGCGCCCGCGGCTTTCGCTCGGCACTCCCGGTGGGATAAAGCCGTTGACCGACGCAAGTCAAATAGGTATCATCCCGCCCCGTTACGCCGCAGCCCTAGCTGCCGCATAATGTCAGAAAAGCGCCCTTAGCTCAGCTGGATAGAGCACCCGCCTTCTAAGCGGGTGGTCGCAGGTTCGAGTCCTGCAGGGCGCGCCATCTTTGGTGACCGTAGCTCAGTTGGTAGAGTCCCGGATTGTGATTCCGGTTGTCGCGGGTTCGAGCCCCGTCGGTCACCCCATTTGATACGCTGTATTTTTCTACTCTTCCATTCCCTGCTGTACCTGTCGCTCCAGATGCGCCACCAAATCGGTCGGTATATTCAACCTGTGCGCCAGCGCCTCCAGATAAGCTCGCTCCGCCGCCTGATCCGGATCGATCACCAGCCGTGAGGCCAGATACAACTCTGCCGCCTGCTCGGTACCCTTGGCCGACGCACAAATGTCCGCCAGTGACACCGGCGCCGACAGCATATCGAACACCATCGCCTTTTCTTCTGCGGCCAGCCCCATCTGTTCGACCTGTTCGAAGATATGCGCCTGTTCGGCGGCATCGATGTGGCCGTCGGCCCTGGCGGCCCCTATCATGGCGCGCATCAAGGAAATCTGGAACGACTCGCCGTTGGCGGCCGCACCCTGCGGCGAAAAGCGCGGATCCAGCTGCTGCACGTCGTCCCCGGTCACCGGCCGCGCTTCGGCCGGGCTTCGGTTCTGCTGCCAGCCCTGATAGGCTTTCCAGGCCATGGCGCCGGCGGCGGCCAGCCCCGCATACTTGATGGTGCTACCGGCCATGCTGCGGCCCTTCTTGCTGCCAAGCAGCAGCCCGAGAATACCGCCGGTGGCGGCACCCTTGCCAAAACCGCTCCCTTTGTCCGGGCGGCCATTGCCACCCAGAAACTGGCCAATCAACTTGTCTACTTTCATATCAGCTCCTTATATTCTGCGGATTAAAGATGACGTCATTTGAACTGTGCCGGGAGCGGTATCAAGCGCTTAATCCAGCAGTGACTGGGCTATCTGCTGCCATTCTTCCCGGGTGGTACAATTCGGGCGCTTTTTCTTGGCGCGGCCGTACCAGTAGTCGGCATTCCACAGCACGCCTTCTACATGGTGCAGATAGGCATGAACCCAGGCCGAAGGCTGGTCGCTGTTATCACGCACCTGATCGTGCGCCGCCTCCCACTGGCCATTGGCGTCCAGCCACAAGGCGGTAAGGGCATCGGACAGCCCCTGCGGCGGTGTCGGCTGGCTGAGTGAGGCGTGAAATTCTTTAAAGTTCATAGTAGTGTCTACCGTACCGTTTTGTGTGGTGATATGAAGAGTCAATAGACCCCGTAGCCTACCATAGGCAGACCACAGGGCTCGTATCGGGTTGAGTCGTTGTCGCATGGCTAAATGAGTACCGCCTTATTGTCCGCTGTTGGTCATCAGACGGGCGACCTTGTCGATCAGTGCACGACGAATGCCGCCCAGCTGTTTTTTCTCGTCGCCCTGCCAGGGCACGGGACGACACAGGCTCATGGTTTGCAGCCCGAGTCGAGCGGTAAGCAAACCGGCACCCACCCCCTGCCCGGCCCGGGCCGACAGCCGCCCGGCCAGCTCCAGTCCCAGCAGGTCCATACCGGCGTCGATGGCCGCCTCGGACACGCCCACATAAAGCATGTGATGCAGCACCTGGCGGATCAGCCGCAGTCGGCTCAGGCCGCCCAGACGAATGCCGTAGCACTGGCTGATGTCTTCAATCATCTTCAGGTTGCGCCACAGCACCAGCAGCATGTCTACCGCCGCCAACGGGCTGGCCGCCACCATCACCGCCGCCTCGCCGGACCATTTCAATACCCGTGCCCGGGCCTGCCGGTCCTGTACGCTCAGCACCTGCCGGCTGTAAAGCGTCAGCACTTCGGCGTCCTGCTCCTGGTCGGTCAGACTCTGCTGCCAGGCCTGAAAGGCATCGGTCTGCTGCAAGCCACTGCGGGCGGCCAGCTGTTCGCAGAATGCCCGGGCCCGACCGCTGCCCTGCTCGGCCAGCAACTGCTCGGCTCGTGCCTGCTGGCGAGATACCCGATCCAGGGTGCGCAGCAGCCTGAGCTCGCGCCACAAGCGGCCCAGAGCCGCCAGCGCCAGCAGGGCAATGGCCAGGCTCCAGGCCGCCCCGAGCAGGCGATTATCCTGCCAGGTCTGCCACAGGCCGAGGGCGGAATGTACCAGTAACAGGGTCAGTAACAGACCGATGCCGCTCCACCACAGCCAGTGCCGACGACCGGGCCGCAGGCTGTCGGCCAGCATCGGCTCCGGGGTTTCGTCCAGGGCGATAAAGTCGTCCTGCTCCAGTGGCTGACTCGGCCGCAGCGCCTTCGGCTCCGGTTGTTGCAGGGGTTGGTCCAGGATCACCTTGCTTTTCAAATTCACGATAACTTGTCTCCCAACAGAAACGCCAGCGCCTGATCCAGACGCAAATGCGGCAGCGGTTGTTCCGGCTGCCATTCGGGCGGGGCGAATTCGGTAAAATCGAAGCCCTGCTGCTGCCAGAAAGTGGCATCGGGTAACGACTCGGGCACCTCGCCCGGATACAGCGCCACCGCGTCCAGATTGTCCAGCCGCCGGCCCTGCAGCGCCGGTATGGTCTCGCCTTGGTGGCTGACCTGGCCGCTGCTGGTGGCGCGAATCGCCGCCAGCGCCAGGGTATGAATGTCGATGCCGGACAAGCGGGCGTGGCGATGCCCGCCCCGCACCAGGGTACCGAGCAGGGTCGCCAGCCGACCGTGCTGATCCGGGGTCAGATGATCGGCCTTGGTGGCGGCAAACAGCAGCTTGTCGATGCGCGGGGCAAACAGTCGCTGCCACCAGCCGCTTTTGCCGTAGTCGAAGCTCTGCAGTATGGCGTCCAGCGCCCGGCGCAGGTCGGCAAAGCTGTCGGGGCCGCGATTCAACGGCGTCAGGCAGTCCACCAGCACTATCTGCCGGTCGAAGCCGGCGAAGAAGTCCTTGTAAAACCCCTGCACCAGGTGCTTTTTATAGTGCTCGAAACGCGCGGCCATCATGCCGTAATGGTGGCTGTCATTCAGCCCGACCGGCACCTCGTCCCATACCCAGGGTACAAACTGCAGCATGGGGGCATCCCGGTATTCGCCGGGCAGAATAAAGCGCCCCGGTTGCACCAGGTAGGCGCCGCATTCGCGCTTGATGTCGTGCAGCCATTGGGTGTAAGCCGCCGCCAGCGGTGCCAGTTTGCCATCGTCGACCGGGCTGTCGGCAGCCAGTTTTGCTCCGGCCTGCAACCAGGGCGTGGCCAGCCCGGCCAGCGCCGGGGTCTGCAGCAGCTGACGCTGTTGCTCGCTCCACTGGGCATAGCTCATGCCCAGCAGCGGCAGGTCCAGCAGCCATTCGCCGGGATAATCGACAATTTCCAGATAGAGGGTGGCGGTGTCCTGCAGCCTGCGCTTGAGCCGGTTTTTGGGCCGATAGCGAATGGCGAGGGTGATTTCGCTGATGCCCCGGGTCGGCTCGGGCCAGCAGGGCGGCGTGGCCGACAACTGATTCAACGCCGCCTCGTAACCGAAGGCCGGCACATGATGATGTCGGCTGGGCACCCGCTGAATGCCGAGCAGACGCCCTTCCGCCGCCGGGGGCCAGTGCGGTAGCCGGGCATCGAGCCCGGCATGTTCCAGCTGGTTGACCAGACTGGTGATAAAGGCGGTTTTACCGCTGCGACTCAGCCCGGTCACCGCCAGCCTGATGCGTTGATCCAGCCCCCGCTGCACCCAGGCGCCGGCCTTGTTTCGCCATTGAGAATGGCGCCACTGATCCAGTGGCGTCTTGCTCATTTGTTTTTACTCAAATCGTTGAACTCCCGTCGCAGTCGAAACTCCCGCGAGGTCAGCAGCTGTTCCATTTTCACCACCCGGCCATTGAGCTGCTGCAAACGGCTGTCCAGCCGGGTCAGCGCCTCTTGCGGCGACAGGCCCGACTGCCAGCCGGCGGTTTTAACATGAGACCGCTCCGCCTCTTCTGCCTCCGGTCGGTCTTCCAGCAACAGCCAGGCGGCGATATAAAGCACAAAGGTCAGAAAACTGGCAAACACCAGACCGGTCAGCGCCAGCACCCGCACCAGCCAGGGCTCGACCTCGGCCTTGCGGGCAATGCCGGCACAGACGCCGCCGAGCTTGCCGTTGCGTTTGTCGCGATACAGATTTATCAAGGTTGACGCCATCCGGGTACCTCCTGATCCAGCAGCCGTTCGAGGGTGGTGACCCGTTCGGCCAGTTGTTCCGCCTGAGTCAGACTCTGCTCCAGGCGTTGACGGGCGGTCTCGTCCAGCCCTTCATCGAGCCGGCGCTTGCTGCGATAATGCAGCACCAGCCAGATGGGCACCACCAGAAACAGAAAGATATTCAAGGGGGCCACCAGGGCCCAGGCCAGCTCCGACATCAGCGTTCCTCACTCTTGTTCATGTTGGCTTTCAGCTTGTCCAGCTCACGGTTGATGGCGTCATCCACCTCCAGTTCGGCAAACGACTGTTCAAGTCCCTTGCTCTGGCTGTACAGATCCGCCCGCGCTTCCAGCTCGTCTATTTTACGCTCCATGCGATCGAACTTGTCGACCGACGAGGAAGTTTCGCTGTGGCGTACCCGCTCCTGCACCTTGATGCGGCTCTGGGCGCTGCGCTCGCGCAACTGCATCGCCTGCTGGCGAGAGCGGGCGTCAACCAGCTTGGCTTCCAGCGCGCCGATGGCCTCCGACAGCTTGTCGATACCTTCGGCCACCGCTTCGTGCTCATGCTCCAGCGCCTTGAGCAGCTCGCTCTGCTTGCTTTTTTCCAGCAGCGCGGCCCGAGCCAGATCGTCACGCTCGCGGCTCAGGGCCAGCTCGGCCTTGCCCTGCCATTCGCTTACCCGCTCGCGGTGACGTTCAATCTGGCGCAATACGTCTTTTTTCTCGGCCAGAAAACGGGCCAGGTTGGAGCGCTCGCGCACCAGCTCGTCTTCCATTTCCTGAATGATCAACCGTACCATCTTGGCCGGATCTTCGGCCTTGTCCAGCAGGGAGTTGAGATTGGCGTTGATGATGTCCGCCAGTCGGGAAAAGATGCTCATGGTGTTTGTCTCCTCTGATACCGGTGTTAAGGCAGGACGTCTATTGACTGGCCTTGCCCTTCTCCTTTTTACATAACAAGTTATGTGCCAATGAGACAGAACTCACTAATCATTTGAAATATAAATAAAAGTTGTGGAGAGACCCCATTCGTTATTGGCCGATATCGGCGAATAACGCTATCATCTAGCAAATTTCGCCACTCTGGTGTGCCATGACCGACAATGAGCTGATTGGCCAGTCCAATGCCCTGCTTTCGATACTGGAGCAGGTGTCGCTGCTGGCGCCGCTGAACAAGCCGATACTGGTGGTGGGCGAGCGCGGCACCGGCAAGGAGCTGATCGCCCACCGGCTGCATTATCTGTCGCCCCGCTGGCAGCAACCCTTTATCTCTCTCAATTGCGCCACCCTCGCCGAGACGCTGCTGGAAAGCGAGTTGTTCGGCCACGAGGCCGGCGCCTTTACCGGCGCCCAGAAACGCCATCAGGGCCGCTTCGAGCGCGCCGATGGCGGCACCCTGTTTCTGGACGAGCTGGCCAGCACCAGCCCGCGGGTGCAGGAAAAGCTGCTTCGGGTGATCGAATACGGTGAATTCGAGCGGGTCGGCGGCAGTCAGTCCGTCTCGGTCGATGTCCGGCTGGTGTGTGCCACCAATCAGGATCTGCCCGGGCTTTCGCAAAAGGGGGATTTTCGCGCCGATCTGCTTGATAGACTGGCCTTCGATGTGGTTACATTGCCGCCCCTGCGAGCCCGGGATGACGATATTCTACGCCTGGCCGAGCATTTTGCCGTGACCCTGTGCATGGAACTGGGCTGGCCGCTGTTTGCCGGCTTCAGCCCCCCGGTGCGCCGGCAACTGCTGGCCCATCCCTGGCCGGGCAATGTGCGGGAGCTCAAGAACGTGATTGAGCGCAGCCTGTATCATCATGGCCGGCCGGAGGTAGCGCTGAGCGACTTGTATCTGGATCCCTTTGCCTCGCCCTGGCGCCCGACCATGCCGACCCCGAGCAGTGCCGAGACCCGGCTACCGCTCGATCTCAAGGCGCATCTGGCCCGGGAAGAAGTCAGGCTGCTCACGCTCGCCCTGGAGCAGGCCCGTTATCATCAGCGCCAGGCCGCCGAGCTGCTGGGCCTGAGTTATCATCAGCTGCGTGGCTTGCTGCGTAAATATGCTTCCCTGCTGCCGGTAGGCGAGCAGGAAGACCTCAAGGATTAAGCATGCGTTTATGGCTCTGGAGCCTGCTGACTACCCTGCTACTGGCAGGCTGTGATGGCGGCAACCGACAACTGGCACAGGAAAGTCTGCTCTATTGCATAGAAGGGACGCCGCTCACCTTTAATCCGCAACTGGTTACCTCCACCGAAACCCTGGACGCCACCGCCCATCAGCTGTATGACCGGCTGCTGGATATCACCCCGGACAGCCAGTACCCGATACCGGCGCTTGCCACCGAATGGGAACGCAGCGACGATGGCTTGCGCTATCGTTTTACCCTGCGCCCCGACGTGACTTTTCATCACACCGGCTGGTTCAGCCCCGGCCGACCACTGACCGCCGACGACGTGGTCTTTACCTTTTCCCGCCTGATTGACCCGCAACACCCCTATCATGCGGTCAGCGGGGGCCGTTACCCCTTTTTCGACAGCATCGGCTGGCCGGAGCTGGTTCGCGAGGTACGGGCCTTGAGCGAACACGAAGTGGAATTTGTGCTCAGTCGCCCCAACGCCTCCTTTCTGACCAACCTGGCCACCGACTATGCGGTGATACTGTCGGCTGAATACGGGGCACAATTGCTGGCCGCCGGCCATCCCGAACGAATCGATCAACAACCGGTCGGTACCGGGCCCTTTATGCTGAAGCTGTACCGACCCGACGAGTTTATCCGCTACCATCGCCATCCCGACTACTGGCGCGGCAGCGCCCGGCTGGCGCAACTGGTGTTCGACATTACACCGACCTCGTCCAAGCGGCTGGCCAAACTGCTGACCGGTGAATGCGATGTCATGGCCCATCCGGCCACCAGTCAGCTGTCGGTGATTAAACAGCACCCCGAGCTGGCGCTGAGCTACGCCACCGGCATGAACGTGGCGGTACTGGCGCTCAATACCCAGAAAGCGCCCTTCGATGATATCCGGGTGCGCAAGGCCCTGAGCCTGGCGCTGAGCAGAACGGATATTCTGCAGGCGGTATACTTCGATATCGGTGCGCTGGCCGAGTCGTTGCTGCCGCCGGTGTCCTGGGGCCATGATGCCAAGCTGCTGATGCCGCAGCCGGATCAGAGCCGGGCCCGCTGGCTGCTCACGCAGGCCGGTCTGAGCAACGGCTTCGACATGACCCTGCTGGTGCCTTCCGGGGCGCGCACCTACAACCCGGACAGCCTGAAAACCGGCCAGCTGATCCAGCGCCGACTGGCCGAGCTGGGAATTCGGGTCAAGCTGCTCAGCCTGGAACAACAGATACTGCGCCGCGAGCTGCTGGCAGGAAATCAGGATGCGGTGCTGACCGGTTGGTCCGCCGACACCCCGGATCCGGATAACATGCTGCGTAACCTGCTCAGCTGCCAGGCCATTGCCGCCGGCACCAACGCCAGCCGCTGGTGTCACCCGCTGTTTGAACAACAACTGGAGCTGGCACTGACCGAACCGCAGCTGACCCGCCGTATCGGCTATTATCAGCAGGCGCAACAGCTGGCCTATCAGGACATGGCGGTGATACCGCTGGTGCACAGCCAGCGGCTGCAGGCCTTCCGTAAAGAAGTCAAGGGACTGCGCCTGCTCCCCTATAGCAGCGTTGCCTTTCATCGGGCCTACAAGGAGTAATGATGCTGCGTTATCTGTTACGGCGCCTCGGCCTGCTGCTGACCACCCTCTTGATGCTGACTCTGGTGGCCTATGTGCTGGAGTTTCAGGTCATGATCGAAGAGCCGAACGACTTCTGGCCCGGTTACCTGGCCTTTATGCAACTGCTGCTGGCCGGCGACTTCGGTATTTCCAGCGCCACCGGTCTGCCGGTGCTGGGAGCGCTTGGCCAGTATTTTCCCGCCACCCTGGAGCTGTGCCTGGCCGCCTTTACCTTGTCAATGCTGGTAGGGGTCCCCATTGGCACTCTGGCCGCCCTGCGTCAGGGCCGCTGGCAAGACACCCTGATCCTCACCGGCACCCTCATCGGCTACTCGGTACCTGTGTTCTGGTTGGGTCTGTTACTGGTGATGTTCTTCTCGCTCAACCTGGGCTGGTTGCCGGTATCGGGTCAGCTCAGCCTGCTGTACGAGGTGAAACAGATAACCGGTATCATGACCATAGATACCCTGCTCACCGACAGTCAGTATCGCTGGCCCGCCTTTCTCGATGCCCTTCGCCATCTGATACTGCCGGCGCTGGTGCTGGCCATCGTGCCCACCACCGAAGTGATTCGCCAGATCCGCAGTGCCCTGCTGGAAGTACTCAAGCAAAACTATATTCGCGCCGCCCTCACCAAGGGACTGAGCGAAACCCAGGTCATACTGCGCCACGGCCTGCGCAACGCCTTTCCCATGGCCATTCCCACCCTGGGGTTGCAATTCGGGACCGTGCTGACCTCGGCCATCATGACCGAAATCGTGTTCGACTGGCCCGGTCTGGGCCGTTGGCTGGTTACCAGTATCTCGCTGCAGGACTATGCCGCCATCAAGGGCGGCACCCTGGCCATCGCCACCTTCACCATAGTGGCCAGCTCCGCCGTGGAGGTGCTCTCCACCCTGATTTATCCCGCCAGAAGGAGAGCGATTTATGCCCGGCAGAGCTAATATCTATCCGGAATTGCATGTCCGCTCGCCGCGCGAGCAGGCCTGGGAGCTGTTTCGCAAGAATACCCTGGCCATGATTGGACTCTGGGGCCTGGTGTTGCTGTCGCTGATGACCCTGCTCGCACCCTGGCTCGCGCCTTACGCCCCTTACGAGCAGTTCAGCCAGGCGCTGCTGATGCCGCCGTCCTGGTCCGACGACGGCAATATCGACTTTTTTCTCGGTACCGACGATCTGGGCCGCGACATGCTGTCCCGGCTGGTGTTTGGTGCCCGCCTCACCTTTGGCAACGCGATACTGGCGGTACTGGTGGCGCTGCTGGTCGGCGGTTGTATCGGCATTGTCGGCGGCATGAGCAAGGGCTTCAAGGCCAGCATTCTCAACCATTTTCTCGACACCCTGCTGTCGATCCCCTCGCTGCTGCTGGCCATCATTTTTGTCGCCATTCTGGGACCCGGGCTGTTCAATACCCTGATCGCCATTACCCTGGCGCTGACCCCGCAGTTTACCCGCGCCATCTATAACGCCGTGTCCGACGAAATGCAGAAGGAATACATTACCGCCCTGCGCCTGGATGGCGGCACCCGCTGGCGTATACTCAGATTTGGTGTCCTGCCCAACCTGAGCGACACCGTCGTCAGCCAGACCACCCGCGGGCTCTCTTCCGCCATTCTGGACATTACCGCCGTGGGCTTTCTTGGCCTGGGCGCCCAACCGCCCCGCCCCGAATGGGGTGCCATGCTGTCGGACGCCATGGAGCTGGTCTATCTGGCGCCCTGGACCGTCACCCTGCCGGGGCTGGCCATACTGCTGTCGGTACTGGTGGTCAACATGGTGGGTGAAGGCCTGCGCCAGGCCATTAACGAGGTAATGGACTGATGCCGCTGCTCGATATTCGCAATCTCACCATCGAAATTGAAACGCCCCAGGGACTGGTCAAGGCGGTGGATAAATTCAGCCTGACCCTGGCCGATGGCGAAATCCGCGGCCTGGTCGGCGAGTCCGGCTCGGGCAAGAGCCTGGTGGCCGAGACCATCGTCGGCATCGCCAAAGACACCTGGCGGGTGACCGCCGACCGCATGTATCTCGACAATATCGACCTGCTCAGCCTGTCCCACAAGGAGCGACGACGGATCATGGGGCGGGATATCGCCATGGTATTTCAGGAGCCGTCCAGCTGTCTGGATCCGTCCGAGAAAATCGGCGCCCAGCTGGTCGAGGCCATTCCTGCACGCAGTTTTCAGGGTAAATGGTGGCAACGCTGGTACTGGCGCCGCAAGCAGGCGACCGCACTGCTGCACCGGGTGGGCATTCGCGAGCCAAAAGTGGTGATGAATGCCTACCCCTTCGAGCTGTCGGAAGGGCTCTGCCAGAAGGTGATGATCGCCATGGCCATTGCCAATCAGCCCAAGCTGCTGGTGGCGGACGAGCCGACCAACGCCATGGAAGCCTCCAATCAGGCCCAGATACTGCGGCTGCTGGAACGGGTCAACAAACTGTCGGGTACCACCATACTGCTGATCAGCAACGACCTGACCACCTTTGCCCAGCTGACCGACAACCTGACCGTGATGTATTGTGGCCAGGCGGTGGAGTCCGGCACCCGGGATAAAATCCTGACCCGGCCGCGTCACCCCTATACCGCCGCCCTGCTGCAGATGATGCCGGATCTGGATGGCAGCCTGCCGCACAAGTCCCGGCTGAACATACTGCCGGGAGCCATTCCCCCGCTGCAAAGCCTGCCCATCGGCTGCCGGCTCGGCCCGCGCTGCCCCAAGGCGCAGAAGCAGTGCGTCGTGACCCCGCCGCTGGCCAAGTACAAGGGCCATGCCTATTACTGCCATTTTCCGCTCAACATGCCAGAAGGTAAGTCCAAATGAGCCAGGTACCACTGCTCAAGGTCGACAATCTCAGCAAGGTGTTCGTGAACCACAGCGGCCTGTTTCGCAAGGTCACCAAAACCGCCTTTAATCCGCTGTCATTCACCCTTGAGCGCGGCCAGACCCTGGCGGTGATGGGCGATGCCGGCTCCGGCAAAAGCTCGCTGGCCAAGGTACTGGCCGGGGTAATGCCCCCGACCAAGGGCAGTATTTACATCGACGGGGACAAGATAGAGCCGGGCGACGACAAGAAACGCTGCCAGCTGCTGCGGATGATTTTTCAGGATCCCAATACCTCGCTCAATCCCCGCAGCCGCATCGGCCAGATCCTGGAAACCCCGCTCATCCTGAATACGGACCTGGATGCCGAACAACGCGAAACCCTGGTGCTGGATACCCTGCGCATGGTGGGATTGCTACCGGATCACTACCACTTTTATCCGCAGATGATTTCCACCGGCCAGAAACAACGTATCGCGCTGGCCCGGGCCTTGATCCTCTCCCCCAAGATCATCGTGGCCGACGAAGCCATCTCCAACCTGGATATTTCGGTGCGCTCGCAGATCATCAACCTGCTGCTCAGCCTGCAAAGCCGGCTGGGATTATCCTACGTGCTGGTAGCCAACGATCTGGGGGTGGTACGCCATATCAGCGATCAGGTGATACTGATGCACGAGGGCCATGTGGTGGAAGCCGGCCCCACCCACAAGGTGCTGACCAACCCCCAGAGCGAGCAGGGCTTGCGCCTGCTGCAGAATTACAACAACGAATACCGCTGGCACCACCGGGATATAAAGCGCTGATTCAGCTACTTATACCAATCCCACTAAACAAATGATCTATTGCATTTTTGTATAAACGTCGAACAAAGGGCCCGCTCCCCCGACTCGCCGTGAATCCCTCCCTGGAGGCTCAGCCGCGCCATCCGTGGCGCGGATGGTCGGCTGAGCAGATCCCTTTGTCCTCCTTGATGCACCGGCGTTGCCTGTTAGCGCCGTCTACAGACAACTCGATGCTCGAGAAGAAGCAACAGAGATAGACGCCCACGACCGTGAAATGCCATGAACGGCATTTCCCGAGCCCTCATGGGGCAGCTTGCTGCCGTGTATCTTTGTTGGGTAATGGACCGAATATCCAGTGAATATTCGCAGCGTTACCCAGCAAAGATGGCTAGCCCAGTGGCGTGTCGTGGGAGGCAGCTTTGTTGCCTCTGAAACCATGGCCTGCAGGTACGCCGCTGTGAAAACGCAGTGTCGCGTCGGGCGCCTGTATCAGCTCCGCTTCCCGGGCGCCGAAAAATGCCACCCGTTCATCGATATTCCGGCCGCTGTAATCGGCGGCCAGGGTCAGATAGTCCTGATAATGGCGCGCCTCCGAGCGTAACAGTGAGATATAAAACCGGTTCAGTTCCTCGTCCAGATACGGCGCCAGCCGGGCAAAGCGTTCACAGGAACGCGCCTCGATATAGGCACCGATGATCAGCCGATCGACGATGGCCGCCGGCTCGTGGGTCCGTACATGCTGTAGCAGACCACGGGCATAGCCGGACGCCGACAGGCTGCTGTATTCGATGTTTCTGGCCGCCATGATCTCCAGCACCTGCTCGAAATGATGCAGTTCTTCCTGGATCAGGCGCACCATTTTCACCAGCAGATCGTTCTTGGCCAGCTCGTCGAACACCCGCCGGTTTTCATCCAGCAGGGTCTGCTTGCCCAGCACCTCGCCTTTTTCCGGCAGGGCGTCGAGCGTCTTGTAAAAGTCCAGATTGGGCAACAATTTGCGTTTTTCTTTCGGCAGACAATAACGGCGTACCAGGCTGTGGGCACTCATCGCCGCCTTCATTTCGCAGTTGGCATGATCCACCAGCAGCGCGGCCAGCTGTTCCGGCTTTCGTGCCTCGGCTATCCATTCATCGGGAGTGTCACACTGCAGAAAGGCATGAATGGGCGCCAGCAACTGGCCAAGCTCTGAATTCAGTGAATGTGGGTGCAAAATAAGTACCTGTCCCCGGCCTGACGGCGAGGTTCAATGGGGTTGATGCCGCTATTTTATCAATTCGTACGGCCAACAACAGTCCGAATAATGGCGCCGACGGTGGGGCGGTCTGGCGAATCGGCTTCTGTGATCTGTCTCACGTTTCCCTTACTACACTTACACAAAATACGGATTTATTGTCTACAATTGACCATCGAATCGATTGCGTAACCGTTTCGCTCACCATTTCTGGTTAATTTTCGGAGCGTTTCAGCTCCAGAACAAGGCGATACCGTGAAGAAAACCACCTTGCTTAACAGTCATTTATCCGCGCTGGTCGCCGGCGTCGGCCATACTGACGAAATAGTGCTGGCCGATGCGGGCCTGCCCATTCCCGCCGGTCCCGAGCGTATCGATCTGGCGGTCAGCCCGGGGTTACCCGGCCTGCAGCCGGTACTGGCGGCGCTGCTGAGTGAATTGCAGCTGGAGTCGGTGGTGCTGGCGGAAGAAATTAAAACCGTCAGTCCCGAACTTCACCAACAATTGCTGAGCCAGCTGGCCGAGGCCGGCCAGACTCAGGGCCGGGACATAGCGGTAAGCTACATCAGCCACGTGGCGTTCAAGCGGCAAAATGCCTGCGCTCGCGCCGTGGTGCGCACCGGCGAATGCACCCCTTACGCCAACATCATACTGCGCTGCGGCGTTCCTTTCTGAGGTGAGCATGGAACCCATATTGTCTCTATCCGGCATCGACAAGGCCTTTCCCGGCGTCAAGGCGCTGGATCAGGCCGGACTCAACGTGTATCCGGGCCAGGTAATGGCGCTGATGGGCGAGAATGGCGCCGGAAAATCCACCATGATGAAGGTGCTGACCGGTATCTATCAGGCGGATGCCGGCGAGATCCGTTATCGTGGCCGGCCCTGTCACTTCAAGGGTCCGCGCGACTCGCAACAGGCGGGTATAGGCATCATTCATCAGGAGTTGAACCTGCTGAACGAGCTGACCATTGCCGAGAACATTTTTCTCGGGCGCGAGCCGGTCAATGCCTTCGGCAAAATCGACTGGACCCGGCTCTACGCCGACGCCCAGGTATTGCTGGATCGATTGCAGATCCGCCAGTCTCCCAAGACCCGCGTCGGTGATCTCAGCATCGGCGCCCAGCAGATGGTGGAAATCGCCAAGGCGCTGTCGTTCAAGGCCGACGTCATCATCATGGACGAGCCTACCGATGCCCTGACCGATACCGAAACCCGCGCCCTGTTCCGGGTGATTGAAGAACTGCGAGCCGATGGTTGCGGCATCGTCTACATATCTCATCGCCTGAAGGAAATCTTCGAGATCTGCGACCGGGTCACCATACTCCGCGATGGCAAATGGATCGGCGAAGATGCGGTAAGCGATATCGACGAAGACCGCCTGATCGAAATGATGGTTGGCCGCAAGCTGGACGAGCAATACCCGCGCATCAGTGTTCCTCAGGGGCCGGAAGTGTTGAAGGTAAAAGATCTGAGCGGCACAGGAGTAAACGGGGTCAGCTTCAGCCTGCATGAGGGCGAAATCCTGGGCTTTTCCGGCTTGATGGGCGCCGGTCGTACCGAACTGGTCAAGACCCTGTACGGTGCCCTGCCCCGCACCAAAGGCCAGGTCTGGCTGGCAGGAAAACCCTATGTCGCCAACAGCCCGCAACAGGGATTGTCCGCCGGTATCGCCTATATTTCAGAAGACCGCAAGGGCGATGGTCTGGTGCTGGATTTGTCGGTCAAAATCAACATGAGCCTGTCGGCGCTGGCCCAGCTGAGCCGGGGCCCCCAGCTCGATCACCAGGCCGAACGTGGTGCCGTGGACGAGTTTATTTCGCTGTTCAAGATCCGTACCCCGGGTCGCGAGCAGCTGATTGGAAACCTGTCGGGAGGCAACCAGCAGAAAGTGGCCATCGCCAAGGGACTGATGACGCGCCCCAGAGTATTGATCCTCGACGAGCCGACCCGCGGCGTCGATGTGGGTGCAAAAAAAGAAATCTATCAGCTGATCAACCGTTTCAAGCAGGAAGGCATGGCCATTATTCTGGTGTCGTCCGATATGCCGGAAGTGCTGGGGATCAGTGACCGTATCATGGTGATGCACGAAGGGTGTATTGCCGGTGAATTCAACGCCACCGCCGCGACCCAGGAACAACTGCTGGCCGCCGCCGTAGGTCAGACTCAACAAGAGGAAGATGCATGAACTCCCCCGCCATTAATAGCCGCCGCTGGTTCAGCAAGGAATGGTTGATTGCCCAGAAATCGCTGATTGCCCTGCTGGTGCTGATCGCGGTGGTTTCTGCACTGAGCCCCAACTTTTTCACCGTTGACAACCTGCTCAACATACTGCGTCAGACCTCGGTCAACGCCATTATTGCCGTGGGCATGACCCTGGTGATCCTCACCGCCGGCATCGATCTCAGCGTGGGCTCGGTACTGGCGCTGTGCGGCGCCTTTGCCGCCAGCATGGTGTCGATGGAGCTGTCCATTTTCATCACCCTGCCGGCGGTGTTGCTGGCCGGCTTTGCCCTCGGTGGCGTCAGCGGCCTCATCGTCGCCAAGGGCCGGGTACAGGCCTTTATTGCCACCCTGGTCACCATGACCCTGCTGCGCGGCGTGACCATGGTCTATACCGATGGTCGCCCCATCTCCACCGGTTTTACCGATGCGGGCGACATCTTCTCCTGGTTCGGCACCGGCTATGTGTTCGGCATTCCGGTACCGGTATGGCTGATGGCCATGACCTTCCTCGGCGCCTGGTATCTGCTCAACCACACCCGCTTTGGCCGCTATATCTATGCGGTGGGCGGTAACGAAGCGGCGGCAAGGCTGTCGGGCATCAATGTCGCCCGGGTCAAGATGGGCGTGTATGCCATCTGCGGCATGCTGTCGGCCCTGGCCGCCATTATCGTCACCAGCCGCCTGTCATCGGCCCAGCCAACCGCCGGCACCACCTACGAGCTGGACGCCATCGCCGCCGTGGTACTGGGTGGCACCAGCCTGGCCGGCGGCAAGGGCGCCATTATGGGCACCCTGATCGGGGCGCTGATCATCGGTTTTCTGAACAACGCGCTCAACCTGCTGGATGTGTCTTCCTACTATCAGATGATCGCCAAGGCCTCGGTGATCCTGCTGGCAGTGCTGGTCGACAACAAACACAAGTAACTATTGGTAACGACACAAAATTTGGCAATAAGAGGCTAACGACCTCTACGCATGGGGGCGAATAAAGGGGAGCACTAAACCGACCGTGACATGCCATGGATGGCATGTCCGAGCCCCCAGGGAGGGGTTTACGGCGTGTCGGTGTAGTGGCCCCTTTGTTCGACCTTGTTAATATACAAACTAACGCTGTCTTTAACCCGAAAGGAAGCTGAATCATGAAAAAACTGACGACCCTGCTCTCCGCTGCCCTGATCAGCGCCACCATGACCTCGGGTGCCTACGCCAAAGATACCCTGGCCCTGGTGATCTCGACCCTCAACAACCCCTTTTTCGTGACCATGAAAGAAGGTGCCGAGCAAAAGGCAGAAGAGCTTGGCTATGAGCTGATCGTGCTGGACTCCCAGAACGATCCGGCCAAAGAGCTGGCCAACGTGGAAGACTTGAGCGTGCGCGGCACCAAGGTGCTGTTGATCAACCCCACCGACTCCGATGCGGTCACCAACGCCATTCGTCTGGCCAACCGGGCCGACTTGCCGGTACTGACCCTGGACCGGGCCGCCAACCGTGGTGAAGTGGTGTCGCATATCGCCTCCGACAACGTGGCCGGTGGCCTGATGGCCGGTGACTATATTGCCGAGCAGATTGGCGCCGACGCCAAAGTGATTCAGCTGGAAGGCATTGCCGGCACCAGCGCCGCCCGCGAGCGTGGCAACGGTTTTGCCCAGGCGGTCACCAAACACGGCTTCGAGCTGATGGCCAGCCAACCGGCGGACTTTGACCGCACCAAGGGCCTGAACGTGATGGAAAACCTGCTGACCGGCAACCCGGAAGTACAGGCGGTGTTTGCCCAGAATGACGAAATGGCGCTGGGTGCCATGCGCGCGCTGCAGGCGGCCAACAAGAAAGACGTAATGATCGTCGGCTTTGATGGCACGCGGGATGGCATCAAGGCGGTGCAAGGCGGTCGTCTGGCGGCTACCATCGCCCAGCAGCCGGATGCCATCGGTGCCATCGCGGTAGAAACTGCCGACAGAATCCTGAAGGGTGAAACCGTGGCCAACCATATTCCGGTTCCGCTGCAGGTGATCAGCGAGTAATACCAAACAGATTAAATAATTGATCTGTTTGGTTGCTCTGCAAAGGCCGGATAAAGGGCCCGCTCCGCCGACACGCCATGAATACATCCTTGGCGCGGAGGGTCGGCGAAGCAGATCCCTTTATCCTCCCTGATGTCAGGGAGTTACCTGTTGGCATTGTCTACAGGCAACTCGGTGCTTGAGAAGAGGCAACAGAGATCGACTACCACGACCGTGAAATGCCAAGGACGGCATTTCCGAGCCCCCAAGGATGGGTTTATGGCGTGTCGAGGGAGGCGACTGTGTTGCCTCTGGTCCGGGGCCTCAATATGATCAGATCATCTGGGGTTGGTATAAGGCTCAGGGTAAAAAATAACAGGCGGGGGCTCTGTACTGCTAACGCAGTCGGTCCCCGATTTAATGAATAAGGCAAACACCATGACATTAACCGTAGTAGGCAGCATCAACATCGATCATGTGATCCGGTTGCCGCAGTTTCCCCGCCCCGGTGAAACCCTGACCGGTAGCGACTATCGCATCGTGCCCGGCGGCAAAGGCGCCAACCAGGCGGTGGCTGCCGCCCGGGCCGGGGCCGCGACCCGCTTTATCGCCTGCGTGGGTGACGATGCCCTGGCCCGAAGCCTGATCGATGGCTTTGCCGCCGACGGCATTGATGTAAGCGCCATCGAACGCATGACCGGCATCAACACCGGGGTGGCCTTGATCCAGGTGAATGGCGAAGGCGAGAACACCATTTCCCTCGCCGCCGGTGCCAATGGCCGACTGACGCCCGAACAGCTGAACCGGCATTCGGCCGGTCTGAGCTGCGAACAGCTGCTGCTGCAACTGGAAATTCCGCTCGACACCAACATCGCCGCCGCCAGTCAGGCCAAGGCTCAGGGGGCGCGTGTGGTGCTCAACCCGGCCCCGGCTCAGGCGCTACCCGATGAATTGTTGTCTTTGGTGGATCTGATCACCCCCAACGAAACCGAGGCCGAACGGCTGACCGGTATCGCGGTACACGACGATGCCGGCGCGGCGGCGGCGGCCCGGGCACTGCATGCCAAAGGCATCGCTACCGTCATCATCACCCTGGGTGCCCGCGGCGTCTGGCTGAGCGAGCAGGGTCAGGGCCGAGTCATACCGGGCTTCAAGGTCGAGACGGTGGACACCACGGCGGCGGGCGATACCTTCAACGGTGCCCTGCTGGCGGCATTGCAGCAACAGCCGCTGGAGCAGGCGGTGCGTTTCGCCCAGGCGGCGGCGGCCCTGTCCGTGACCCGGCCCGGCGCCCAGACCTCGGTTCCTTACCTGGCCGAGATCAACGTCCTGCTGGAGTCCCGCTGATGGCCACCATCAAGGACGTGGCACGGCGGGCACAGGTGTCGACCTCTACCGTCAGCCATGTACTGAACAAGACCCGCTTTGTCAGCCCCGAGATCACCTTGCGGGTCGAACAGGCCATCGACGAGCTTCACTACGCACCTTCGGCGCTGGCGCGCAGCCTCAAGAGCAATGAAACCCGGACCCTGGGTATGCTGGTGACCAGTAGTGCCAACCCCTTTTTTGCCGAGGTGGTACAAGGGGTGGAACAACGCTGTTTCGAGCTGGGTTACAGCCTGGCGCTGTGCAATACCCGCGGCGACAAGGCGCGGCTTAACGCCAGCATGGAGATGCTGCTGCAAAAGCGGGTAGACGGCATTATTCTGATGTGCACCCAGGTCGATCTGGGCGCCGGCGTGTTCGACCGCTACCCCAGCGTGCCCCTGGTACTGGCCGACTGGGGCCCGATGGACATGGAAGCGGATCTGATTCAGGACGGCGGCCGTCTGGGTGGCATGCTTGCCACCGAGCACCTGCTTGGCCTGGGTCATCGCCATATCGGCTGTATTACCGGCCCCCGGGGCAAGCGGGCGGCAGACGAACGCCGGGCGGGCTTTGAAGCCGCCATGACCAGGGCCGGCCTGACGGTACGACCGGAGTGGGTCATCGAGGGCGACTTCGAGCTGGCCGGCGGCAACAGCGCCATGACCGCCCTGCTCGCCCTGCCCGAACGGCCCACGGCGGTGTTTGTCGGCAACGACATGATGGCCATGGGGGCACTCAGGGCCCTGGCCGATGCCGGTGTTTCCGTGCCGGAGCAGATGTCGCTGGTGGGCTACGACAACATAGAACTGACCCATTATCTGGTGCCGGCGCTCACCAGCGTAGAGCAGCCCAAGGCCGGCATGGGCGCATTGGCGGTCGACACCCTGCTGGCGCGCATCAAGACACCGGACTGCCCCCGCCGGGTACTGACCCTGACGCCCGAGTTGATCGTCAGAGACAGCAGCCGGGCGCTCGCCTGAATAAGGGCCCGGCGCTCACTTTTGCAGCGATGGGCTGGTAATCCCGGTTTGCTCTGATTAGCATCGACGTTTACTCATCATCAATTCAGGCGTTATGGATAACCACCGGAAAGGACTGCTGCTGACCGCGCTTGGCGTGCTCATTATCTCTCCCGATGCGCTCTTGTTGCGCGTGATCAGTCTGCCCGCCGAGCAGATAGTACTGTGGCGGGGCCTGCTCAATGTACTGGGATTCTGGCTGATTGTGGTAGCCCGCCACCAAAACCGGTGGTGGCAGGCTTATCGGGGCTGTAGCCGAGCCGGACTGGGCTGTGCCCTGCTGTTCAGCTTCAGCACCATCGGCTTTATTCTGGGCAACCACTTTACCAAAGCCGGCAACGTGCTGGTCATTCTTGCCTCCGCTCCCCTGATAGCCGCCCTGCTCAGTCGTTTCTTTCTGCAGGAGCGTCTGCCCATGCGCACCTGGGTGGCCATCTGCGTTTGCCTGTTTGGCATCGGTCTTATCGTCCTCGACGACACCGGTGCCACCTCCTGGCTGGGTAGCAGCTTCGCCCTGATGGCGGCACTGGGACTGGCCGGCAACCTGACGCTGGCACGCAGTCGGCCCGACATAGACATGAGCCCCATGCTGGCCCTCAGCGGCCTGATTACGGCCGCTCTGGCATGGCTCTGGAGCGGCGAGGTTGTGTTACCGGACGCCATCAACATGGGCTGGCTGGTACTGCTGTGCCTGATCCTGATGCCGGTGGGCTTTACCCTGATCCAGCAGGGGCCTCGGTATCTGCCCTCGGCGGAGGTCAGCCTGCTGTTGTTGCTGGAAACGGTCTTCGGCACCCTGCTGGTCTGGCTGTTCCTGAGCGAGCGCCCCTCCAATCAGGGCCTGCTGGGTGGCGCCATCGTATTAATGGCCATACTGACCAAGAGCGGGCTGGAACGGCGCCGGCAGCGACTGGTTTACCGTGAAGGATGATCCGGGGTGGCAGCAATGTTTTGCCAGCCGCCGGTGCTATGGGTAAACTGCGGGTATCTTTGTTGTACGGGTCCTTCTATGAAGCAGTTTGCCGAATTTATTCCCCTGATCATCTTCTTCGTGGTGTACAAGGCCGTCGATATCTACGCGGCGACCGGCGCGCTGATGGCCACCACCTGTATCCAGATGCTGCTGGTCTGGCTGAAACACAAAAAGCTGGAAAAAATGCACCTGATCACCCTGGTACTGGTGCTGTTTTTTGGCGGTCTCACCATGTTTTTTCAGGATGATGCCTTTATCAAATGGAAGGTCACCGCAGTCAATGGGCTCTTTGCCATCGGACTGCTGGTGAGCCGTTACGGCTTTCGTAAAAACCTGATCAAACAGATGCTGGGCAAGGAAATGACGGTGCCCGACAGCATCTGGGACAAGGCAAACCTGGCCTGGGTCGGCTTTTTCAGTTTCTGCGGCGCCCTCAACGTCTATGTCGCTTTCAACCTGTCGCAGGAATTCTGGGTCAACTTCAAGGTATTCGGATTACTGGGGCTCACCCTGCTGTTTACCTTCGCCACCGCCCTGTACCTCTACCGTCAGCAACAGGCGCTGGAAAAATAAGCCGTCATTTTCAGTACCAACAGGGCGGCTGCATGAGTGGCCTCCCTGTTTAATTTCCATCATGTAACAAGGAATACACCATGTGGTATGTCATCTTCGCCGAAGACAATGCAAACAGCCTGGCCTTGCGCAAGGAAGCTCGTCCGGCTCACCTGGCACGCTTGCAGGCGCTGACCGATGAAGGTCGTCTGCTGGTCGCCGGCCCCAACCCCGCCATCGATGCCGACGATCCCGCCGAAGCCGGCTTTACCGGCAGCACCGTGATTGCCGAGTTTGATTCGCTGGCATCGGCGCAAGCCTGGGCCGATGCCGATCCTTACGTGGCGGCCGGTGTTTATGCCTCTGTCGTGGTCAAGCCCTTCAAAAAAGTCCTGCCCTGATACAAACCGGCTGCGGCCGGTTTTTTGCTGTTATTCCCGTCCTTCTTTTAAAACTTTCCATAATTTGTTGTTTCTTTATTGGCGAAAAATTCATCTTTCGACAAGGCTTGATAGGGTCCGATGGACAAAATGCTACTCATCTGGAAACAAGGAGAGACGGTAATGAACAAGGCACTGTTATCCACCTTGCTGGCCGCGTTACTGACGGTAACGGCACCGAGTATGGCCAATGAAGCGGCGACCGAGCAAAACGCCGTGGTCACCAGCATCGATATCAATAACGCCACCCAGGATCAGCTGGCCATGCTGACCGGCATAGGTCCGGCCAAGGCGGCGGCCATCGTGGAGTATCGGGAAGCCAACGGGCCCTTTAGCTCGGTCGACGAGCTGGCCGAAGTCAGTGGCATAGGTCCGGCTACCGTAGAAAAAAACCGGCATTTACTGAGTAATTAACACGGATGCCGGAGCCGTGGCCCTCCCGATAATGGTCGGGAGGGCCACTATTGGTTATCATTAGCTCCCATTGTTTTTTTGATGACACTCATGCCTTCAACGACGCCTCAAAACATGCCTTCACCCTTTTCGATTCGTAAAGCGGTCATCCCGGTCGCCGGTCTGGGCACCCGCATGCTGCCCGCCACCAAGGCCATCCCCAAGGAAATGCTGCCGGTGGTCGACAAGCCCCTGATCCAGTATGTGGTGAATGAAGCCGTACAGGCCGGGATCAAGGAAATCGTGCTGGTTACCCACGCCAGTAAAAACTCCATCGAAAACCACTTCGATACCAGCTTCGAGCTGGAAGCCACCCTGGAAAAGCGGGTCAAACGGCAGTTACTCGAAGAAGTGCAGAAAATCTGCCCTCCCGACGTGACCATCATGCATGTGCGCCAGGGTGAGGCCAAGGGCCTGGGCCACGCCATTCTGTGCGCTCGCCCGCTGGTGGGCGACGCCCCCTTTGCCGTGCTGTTGCCCGACGTATTGATTGACGATGCGGGCTGCAATCTGCAACAGGATAATCTGGCGGCCATGATTCGTGCCTTCGAGGACAAGGGCCACAGTCAGATTCTGGTGGAGCCGGTGGCTGACGAACTGGTCGATCAGTTCGGCATTGTCGATATCGGCGGTCAGCCGCTGGGCCAGGGAGAGTCGGCGCCGATTGAAGCGATGGTAGAAAAACCGCAACAGCAGGAAGCCCCGTCCAATCTGGCGGTAGTGGGTCGTTATGTACTGCCGGCCGACATCTGGCCTCTGCTGCTCAAGACGCCGCTCGGCAAGGGTGATGAAATACAGCTGACCGACAGCATCGCCATGCTGATGGCGCAACAGCCGGTCTCTGCCCATCATATTACCGGCAAGAGTCACGATTGCGGCAGCAAGCTGGGGCTGATGGTGGCCAATGTGGAATATGGCCTGCGCCACCCGGAGCTGGGCGCTGCCCTGACAGACTATCTGCAGCAGCTCAATTTGCGGTAACTGCTTTCACGAAACCCCATGGCGCGCCGTCAGCTGGATTTCACCGCCGAAGCCGCCATGCAGGGTCAGATCGAAAGGAAAAGAACAGGGGTAGCTCAGCTGGCTGGCACTGAAGGTTCCCGCACCCAGCGGGCCGGCATCACACCGGGCCAGCCAGTCGTTGCCGGCCATGCCGCCGTTGGCCAGCACCACCTTGTTGCTGTTGGCCTGCAACCGGTATAACGCCAGGTTCATCCGGCAATTCAGCCCCGTATCCAGGATCAGACGATTGATGTATTCCAGGGTGCGGCCCGGGTGGTTGAGCAAAGATCCCGACTGATGCTGCCGCCGAGGCTCATGCAACAGCAAGGGCATCAGCGCCATCACCACCGGGGTATCCATGCTCAGCGGATCGAACTCCGCCAGCAACAACAACAGATCCTGATCGAGCCGAATATACTCTGCAAGCAGCCAGGGGGTGCTTTGCCGCCAGCTCAAGTGCCAGCCCCCCAGATCCCGCTCCGGCCGCTGACGCAAGTCCCGACTCAGACGACTGGCGGCCACGTCATCCCGACGAAAGAACGCCAGATGTTCGTTGAGTTCACCCCATATTCGCCGCGGACTCGATCCGAGACAGGCGGCCATGACATCAAATACCTGCCGCCAGTTACGAATCGGCTTGATCAGGTAATCTTCGGCGCCGGCCCGCAGCGCCCGGGCCACATCGACCATTTTCAACCGCGCGGAAATCGCAATCACGGGCAACGCCGGATAGCATTGTTTCAGGCAGGCGATCACCTCAATACCACTCGGTGCCGCCAGCAACAGATTAATCAAGACCAGATCGGGTGCCTGCTTCCCCGCCAGCCCTATGCCTTCGTCGCCATTGTCCACTTCAATCACCCGAGCGCCCCACAGTTCAAGGTAGGTCACCATCAGCCGACGGAACACGGGATCGTCTTCTATGAGCAGAATAAGCGGAGAACGTTCAAACATCGAATGAGGTAACAGCGTAGTGGGGGTATATACTGAGCCTAGCCGAATTTTGACCTCATGGCAGCGGCTCCGTCATGGCGGCTGTATTCTACTGCGGCTTTGTTGGATAATGATCCCCTCATTCGATAACAGTGGCACTATGACACCGGCAGAATATCAGGCGCTCACCTCCCCCAGGCTGTCTCACCCGGCCCGCAGCCTGTATCAGCTTTATCTCAGGCACCTGGCGCGCGGTGACCATACCCAACCGCTGGATTATCCCTTGCTGGGCAAGGCGCTGGCCGTGCAGGGTGAAGGGGAATATCGCTATCGCGTCACGCCGATGGCGTTGACCGAGCTGGTTGATGAGCTGCTGGACGCCGGCTTGCTGAGTGTGGTGCAAAATCCCCACCCCCAGCATTATCACGGGGCCGTGTTCTCGCTGCCACTGAAACGGCTTGAAGGGCTGACCCCGCTGCCTTCTCGCCAGTTTGCCATGCATCCACAGTGGCGCCCGGACGAACAGTTCGAGGGGCTGGCCAGACTCTGCGGCCTGCTCGACAGCCAGTTCGATGAAACCGAGCTGGGCGAGTTTATTGCCTACTGGCTGGGGCGGCCCGAAGTATTTGAAAACCAGCATCAGTGGATGCTGAAACTGGTACGCAAACTCAAGAATCAGCGTAGTGTCAAACGCACGCCGGCGCCGCAGGAGAGCGGTGGCTATCAGCAATTGCCGGCCAAGAGCGACGCTGGCCCCAGCAAACGGGCCCAGGAAATGATGGCCGAAGCCCGGCGTCTCAGCCCCGATAACCAGGAAGACCGCAATGAAAAAGACACCTGAAGAAATTGCCGCCGACCTGAACGACATTGCTCGTCGTCGACGCCGCCCGAAACCGCAGAAAGACCTGACCCCCACGGCCACCGGTGGCGATGTGAAGGGGCTGCTGAACCGACTGCAGCGACTGCGTGCCGACGGTAACCTGCCCGAGTACGATTATCTCGACCTTAAACGCCAGTATGAACAACAGGCGAATATCGAAGTGCGCCAGGCTCAGAAAGAAGCGCAACAGAAACGGACCGAACGTTTGCTGGCCCAGGCGGATCTCAATCCGGAATGGGTGTTCGAGAATATGGACCGCGACGATCCGGCGCTGAGCCATCATATCGACACCGCCCATCATTTCATCAACGCCTTCGATCACTGGGAAGAGAAAGGCGGTGCCGCCATTCTGATCTACGGCAACTTCGGCACAGGCAAATCGACCCTGGCCGGGGCCATTGCCCATGATCTGATTTACCAGCACCAGAAATCGGTCATTTTTCAGCAATGGGCCTCGGTGGTAGACCGACTGTTTTTCGGGGTGATAGAGGATCAGGAAAGCCGCAACCAGTATCGGCGGGCGCTGGAAGAAGTGGACCTGCTGGTATTGGATGAAGTGGCCGCCAACCGCACGCGACTGGCCGAAAGCCAGTCCAGCTTTCTTGGCCATCTGCTGCGTCGCCGGCGCAACCTGGCCAAGAGCGTCATCATCATCACCAACCATGATCCCCAGTCTCTGCACCGGGCGGTAGGTGATTTCTGCTTCGAAGCCATCAAGGCTTTCCATCCGGTCGACATGGCGCTGCTCGGCCCCAGCCGTCGGCCCGATATCGGTGATTACCGAAGTTAAGCCCGGCTGCCCGTTTACGCCGGCAACACAAAGATACTGATGGCACCCCGCTGACCGGCAACTACGCTTAGGACTGTTCTGGTCACGGATGCCGGCCATGTCCCTTTTCTACTCACGTTTCAGCCTGCGAGTATACATTACCTGCATGTTTGCCACCCTGATCATTCTGCTGGGTGGCGTGCTTATCTATGCGCAGCACCGCCATAACAGCGCCTTTGTGCTGGCCAACAGCGAACACCGCCTCGACAGCCTCGCGAGTAGACTCAGCCAACAGCTGGAGCAGAGCCTGCACAACATCAATACCGGCCTGACCCTGATGCGAGCCAATGACGTCACCCTCGCCACCAGCGAGCAGACCCCTGCTCGCTGGTGGCCTCTGCTGCATCCCCTGCTGGACGCCAACCCTGGAGTCACCGCTTTTTATGTAGGCGAGCCCGATGGTCGTACCCTGGCGTTCAGCATGATACGCGATCCGCAGACACGTGCCGCTTTCACGGCGCCAACAGGTGCCGATTTGATGATGGAGATCATAGCGCCGGACAGCACTGCCCGGCGCTTCTATTTCGACCGCCATTATCGGCTGGTCGACGAAGTCGAGTTCTACGCCGAGTCCTTCGATAGCCGCACCCGCCCCTGGTTTGCCCCTACCCTTACACAACCGGATCTGCACATCACCCCGCCCTACTATTTTCACTTTTCACAGGTTCCGGGTATTACCCTGTCTTTGGGAGATGCCAGCCGGCAACGGGTGTGGGCAGCCGATTTACTGCTGAGCGACCTGGATGCCCAGCTCAAACAGGCCTTGCCACAGGCTCACACTTTGCTATTGCAGGCGCCGGCATTTCAGGTGCTGGCCAGCAGCCTGCCCGAGTCGGCATCCGCCGACCTTATGCCGGCCTTTGATGAACTGGAGGGATTTGGAATATTGTCGACCCAGCCCGACCTGGCAAGCTGGAAAGTCGAGCTGAACGGCGATGTCTGGCTGGGTCAGCAAATCCCGCTGACCCTGGACACCGGCAGCAAAAGCAGCCTGGATCTGCGCCTGTCTACCCTGATCCCCTATCGCAAGCTGATGGCACAAGCGCTCGGCTTTGGTCGCTCCCAGGCGTGGCTGACGCTGTTGATTGTGGTGTTGAGCCTGCCGGTGGTCATCATGGCGTCTCGTGCCATCACCCGCCCCCTGCGACAAATGGCAGAAGACATGAAAGGAATTCAGGAGTTCGACTTTGACGGCCTGAAGGAACGGCACTATTTCTACCGGGAGCTGGATGCCCAGGCCCGCGCCATCACGCTGATGCACCGCACCCTGGCCGGCTTTATCCAGGAGTTGCACCGCCTGTCACAGAGTGATGATTTCAACAGCATGCTGCAGCGACTCAGTCAGGGCATACAACACCTGAGCGGCGGACAACGCTGTCTGGTGTACCGGGCCACACAGCAAGACAAGACGCACTGCCTGGAATTGCTGGATAAAGCGCAACAACATCGCATCCCGTTGCCCGACAAGGTCGAGCCAGACGAACTGTCTATGTTGATCCTGCAGGCGTTGAAAGGTCGTGGCCTGCACTTTGAGCCGCCCTGGCTGCTGTATGACCGCTTCGGCAAGCTTAACGGCGCCATCGTGCTTGGCCTGCGCTATGGCACCGCTTCCCTTTCTGCCGGTAAGCGTCGTTTCATCACTCATTACAGCGAATTTGCCAATCTGGCGCTGGAAGACATGGCGCTGTTCGAACAGCAGCAGCAGATGACCGAGTCGATGATTCGGGTCATCGCCTCCGCCATCGATGCCAAGTCCCCCTACACCAGCGGTCACTGCCAGCGCGTACCCGAGCTGACCCTGATGCTGGCCCGTGCCGCTCACCACAGCGAGCATGGCGACTATGCGGATTTTCGGCTGTCCGAGCAGGAATGGGAGGCACTTTATCTGGCTTCATGGCTGCACGATTGCGGCAAGGTAGTGACCCCTGAGCATGTGATAGACAAGGCTACCAAGCTGGAGACCATCTATAACCGGCTGCATGAGATCAGAATGCGCTTCGAGGTGCTCAAACGCGATGCAGACATCCTCTATTGGCAGGAAATAGCCAATGGTGGGAATGAGAATCTGCTCGCCCGGCAACGAGAACAACAACACCGGCAACTGGATGACGACTTCGCTTTTATTGCCCATCTGAACCAGGGGGGAGAAACCGTCAGCGAAGCACAGTTGGAGCGGCTGAACCACATTGCCGAACGGCGCTGGTTGCGCACTCTGGACAATACGCTGGGGCTGTCGTGGGAAGAGCTGCAACGCCGCGGCGATAGCGAGTCGCTGCCCGCATGGGAGCCGCTGCTGGCCGACAAGCCCTGGCATCGGCTGCCCTACCCGGCCAAGGAGCGCATCGACCACGACAATCCCTGGGGAATTACCCTGAAGCAACCCGAGCTCAAGCTGGATCTGGGAGAACGCTATAACCTGGCCATCGCCCGGGGCACCCTGACCCCGGAAGAGCGCTACACCATCAATGCCCACATGGTGCATACCCTGATCATGCTGAGCGAACTGCACTACCCCGAACACCTCAGCGAGGTACCCATGCTGGCCGCGGGTCATCACGAGCGCATGGACGGCCAGGGCTACCCGCGCAGCCTGAAGGCCGGCGACTTGCCGTTACAGGCGCGGATGATGGCGCTGGCCGATGTATTTGAAGCCCTCACCGCCGCCGACCGGCCCTATAAAAAAGCCAAGAGCCTGAGCGAAACGCTGACCATAATGGCAGCCATGGTCAAAAAACAGCACCTGGATCCCGGGCTGTTTCGCTTCTTTGTCGAGCAGGAACTCTATCTGCAATACGGAACTCGCTTTCTCGCACCGGAACAACTGGATTCGGTCAACAAGCAGCGGATACTGGAGTTAATGTCGTGATCCTCATCGATGGAGGCTCAGAAGCGCAGGTAGATCACCGCCAGCAGGGCGCCGCCCAGCAATAACTTGTTTCTGAGCTTGCGCGGCATGTTGGCCAGCCGCCATAGCAGCCCGGCCCTGGGTAACTTGCTGGCCAGTTCCAGTACGTCAGGCCCGGACTGCTCCTGCTGCCGACGCAATTGATTGGTCAGCAGCTTCAGCCGCAGCGCTTCGGCTTTCAGCTGCAACAGCTGTTGTTCCTGTTGTAACGACTTGTGCATAACTCAGTCCTTCAACGACCAGTCGGACATATTTTTCTTGCCCTGAATATAAGCGACGTCTTCCTGCAACTCATGCAGCGTGTCGGCCAGAAACCGGCGCTGGCTGGCAAGGTTACGGACGATGGCCCAGAAGGCCCAGCACATCAGCAGCAGCAATCCCGCCGACAGCCCGAAGAACACCCACAGTTTGGCCGAATGGGACAATACCAGGTTCAGACCGAACAGCAGGCTGATGTAAGACATGAAGAACAGAAAAACCGCCAAAGCCGCCAGCATGCCAAGCCGGACCATGCGCTCTTTCTGGGCAATAAACTCGATGCGGGCCATCTTGAAGCGGACAAACAGCAGCTCGGTAATGGTATGCAACAACTCCTTCAACGAATTGATCTGGCCACTCATTGAACCTTCCTTATGGCGTAAACCTCCGCTTGGGCGGCGCTGAACTTCGCCGCCCGAGACCTTTCATCTCCTCGTGCCTGCTCGGCAACTGTCAGCCTGTTGTCGGCCGGGCCATCGCAGAAGCAGACAAGGACAACTCACCGACGGCTCAGCAAGGCTCCCAGCACCAGCCCGACCAGGGCCGCAATACCCATGGCATGATAGGGTTTGCTGTGAACCAGATCGTCGGTCTGCGCCGCCGCCTGTCGGGTGCGCTCCACCACAGAGTCTTCCATATCGGAAAACTGGCCCTGGGCCTTTTCCAGCTGCGCTTTCAGCTTTTCTTTCAGCGCCTTGCCTTCCTTGGTGCCGTCATCGGCTGCCGCCTTGTAGAGTGCTTCGGCATCCTTCAGCAACTGCTTGACGTCATCCATCAATACCGCTCTTTCCGCTTCATACTTCCGGCTCATGCCGCCTCCTTGTCTAATCAGAAATAAACATCTTCTTAAACTGCATAATGCCTGCTCACCATATCCACTAACCGGCGAAGTAGCCAGTCCACCACCATATTTTTGGTCACTGGCGAGACGTTCAACGACCGGATCTGGCGGATGATCCCCATTCGAAAAATGGCCAGATGCCCGACCACGATGCGGCCATCGATTAGTCCGCCACCGTCAGGCGATAGTCGGGGGTGGTATTCAGCGGGCAGGAGTAAAGATATTCGCCGGGTTCAAGCTCGATTTCATAATCGCGGCTAGTCCCCATGCCAAGGCCGCCACCGGACACACTGGGCAGCAGGGCCCTGTCCAGCAGACTGGCACCTCGCAGCCAGAATCCCAGCTCATAGGGCACATTCAGGTTATGCACCCTGAAGATATAGCGACCGGGCTCCAGCTCCAGCGTGCGAGCCCGGGTCAGCCGCTCAACGGCGGTCTCGGCATTGATGCGATCACAATCGGCCTTGCTGCGGGTAACATAGCCATGATCGACCCCGTTCTCGCTTTCAATAAACTGACAACCGGTCTGGGTCAGCTCGATAACCCGGGCCGTATCGGCCTGCGCGGCAACAGGCAAAGCCAGCAGCAATAAGCAAAAGCCGACGCGTATCGGTGAGTAACAAAAGGATCTGTTCATCGGGGCCTCCTTAACCGTATGCCCGGTCATGCTCAATGCTTACGGAGCTTGATGACTCAAGCCGAAACTCACCCGAGGCAGGCTCCGGCCGTTACTGCGGAATAAGGATCCCAGGCGAGTCAGGCGAAAGCGGCAACCACCTCTTCATGAGACGCGCCGCTCAGGTTTTTATCCAGATCCTTGTACAGCGCCTTGCGCATATGATCATCCATGGCATCACGCAGTAAACCAAGAAACTGGGGCGGGGCCGCCAGATAGAAACCCCGAATTTCGTTGGTGTCGAGGGCATGGCGAACCCGGCCGATAATGTCACGCGCGAAGCGTTGATTCTCGGTATGCCGCGGGTCGCTTTTCTCCGGAATGGTCTGCGCGTCGCTGACAAGATCACTCGCTTTTAAACGGGCTTCCGGATGAGCAAGATCCATCACCTCTTCAAACACGCCTTCAACCCTGTCTTGCAGATAAACCACGGCTTTTGAAGCATCAGTCACTACGATCCAGTCTGCCATATAGCACCTCATGTTGATGGTAGGAATATCCAAGGGTAGTTAAGACTCCTAAGTATCGTCCATTTTTCACAAACCACATCGCGGCCTTGAGTGCGACTTTGATCTGGCTGATGTTGATACCACCAACAAAAAAAAGCCCTGCTAACCAGCAGGGCTTTTTACATGGGTTTCCAACTTAATTGTCGGTTTCCAACTTAAATGATCGTGAACCGTCTAGCGCTTACTCGCCGTAGGCTTCGGTCGGCAGGCAGCTACAGAACAGGTTACGGTCACCAAACACATCGTCGATGCGGTTAACGGTGGGCCAGAACTTGGAGCTGCGTACCTCGGCAGACGGGAACACCGCCAGCTCGCGGCTGTAGCCGCGATTCCACTCGGCATCCATGATGTCATCCTGAGTATGCGGCGCATTGACCAGCGGGTTGTCTTCCAGGGTCCAGGTGCCGTTTTCTACCTGACGGATTTCTTCGCGGATCTGCTTCATGGCGAAGATGAAGCGATCGATCTCGGCCTTGGATTCGGATTCGGTCGGCTCGATCATCAGGGTGCCGGCCACCGGGAAGCTCATGGTCGGCGCATGGAAACCGAAGTCGTTCAGACGCTTGGCCACATCCATTTCGCTGATGCCGCTGGCTTCCTTCAACGGACGCAGGTCCACGATGCACTCGTGGGCTACGCGGTCGTTGCGGCCGGTGTAAAGGATGGAGTAATCCTCGGCCAGGCTCTTCATCAGGTAGTTGGCGTTGAGAATGGCCAGCTGGGTCGAGCGCTTCAGGCCTTCATCGCCCAGCAGTGCCGTGTACATCCAGCTGATGGGCAGAATGCTGGCAGAGCCGAATGGCGCGGCAGACACGGCGCCGTTGTTGCGGCTTTCCTTGTCGGTTTTCACCACCGCATGGCCGGCCACGAACGGAGCCAAGTGTGCCTTGATGCCGATAGGACCCATGCCCGGACCGCCGCCACCGTGCGGAATGGCGAAGGTCTTGTGCAGGTTGAGGTGCGATACGTCGGAGCCAATGAAGCCGGGAGACGTGATGCCCACCTGGGCGTTCATGTTGGCGCCGTCCATGTACACCTGACCGCCATAGCTGTGAATAACGTCACAGATCTCGCGGATGCTTTCTTCGTACACACCGTGGGTCGACGGATAGGTCGCCATGATGCAGGACAGGTTCTCGCCCGCCTCGGCCGCCTTGGACTTGAGATCGGCCATGTCGACGTTGCCTTTCTTGTCACAGGCCACCACGATCACCTTCATGTTGGCCATCTGGGCAGAGGCCGGGTTGGTGCCGTGGGCCGAGCTCGGGATCAGGCAGATATCACGGTGACCTTCGTTGCGGGACTCGTGATACTTCTTGATCGCCAGCAGGCCGGCGTATTCACCCTGGGCGCCCGAGTTGGGCTGAATGCAGATGGCGTCGTAACCGGTAACCTTTACCAGCCAGTCTTCCAGCTCGGTCAGCATCTGCTGATAACCCCGGGTCTGATCCAGCGGCGCAAAGGGGTGGATCTGGGCAAACTCGGGCCAGCTGATCGGCACCATTTCGGCGGTGGCGTTGAGCTTCATGGTGCAGGAGCCCAGTGAAATCATGCTGTAGTTGAGCGCCAGATCCTTCATTTCCAGCTTGTGGATGTAACGCAGCATCTCGGTTTCGGAGTGATACTTGTTGAACACTTCGTGGGTGAGAATGGCGCTGTCACGCGTGAGCGCCGCCGGAATGGAGTCGGTGCCGGCGGCGGCCTTGGCATCCAGTGCTTCCACGTCCAGACCGTGACCTTCGCCGAGGAAGATGTCGAACAGCTCGGCCACATCCTGACGGCTGGTGGTTTCCGACAGTGACACGCCCAGGGCGCCGTCCAGATCGGTACGCAGGTTCACGCCCCTGGCCAGGGCTCGGGCGTTGATGGCGTCTTTGTCGGCGGTGATCAGGGTCAGGGTGTCGAACCAGGTGTCATGCTTGAGCGCCACACCCTTGGACTGGAGACCCAGTGCCAGAATGTCGGTCAGGCGGTGTACCCGGTTGGCGATGCGCTTGAGGCCTTCGGGACCGTGGTACACGGCGAAGAAGCTGGACATGTTGGCCAGCAGCACCTGAGCGGTACAGATGTTGGAGTTGGCCTTTTCGCGACGAATGTGCTGCTCGCGGGTCTGCATCGCCATGCGCAGCGCGGGCTTGCCACGGGTGTCTTTGGACACGCCGATAATACGGCCCGGCAGTGAACGCTTGTGGGCGTCACGAGTTGCAAAGAAGGCGGCGTGCGGACCACCGTAACCCATGGGTACACCGAAACGCTGGGCGTTGCCCAGTACCACGTCGGCACCCAGCTCGCCCGGCGCCTTCAGCAGCACCAGAGACAGAATGTCGGCGGCCACACAGGCGATGCCCTTCTGGCTCTGCACACTGGCAATCAGCCCCTGAATGTCGCGGATCTGACCGGTGGTAGACGGATACTGGAACAGGGCGCCAAAGACGTCGTGCTCGACGACCGCCTCGGCCGGGGCTACCTGGATCTCGAAACCGTAGTGCTCGGCGCGCTCTTTGACCACGTCGATGGTCTGCGGGTGTACATCGTCGGCAATGAAGAAGATGTTGGCTTTCTTGTTCTTGCTCACGCGCTTGGCCAGTGCCATGGCTTCGGCGGCGGCGGTGGCTTCGTCCAGCAGCGAGGCGCTGGCCAGATCCAGGCCGGTCAGATCCTGAGTCAGTTGTTGGAAGTTGAGCAGTGCCTGCAGACGACCCTGGGCAATCTCCGGCTGGTAAGGGGTATAAGCGGTATACCAACCCGGGTTTTCCAGCACATTGCGCTGAATAACCAGAGGCACATGGGTGTCGTGATAGCCCATGCCGATATAGCTCTTGTTGACCTTGTTTTGCCGGGCCAGGGATTTCAGGTAAGCGAGGGCTTCTACTTCGGTGCGGCTGGCACCGATGCCCATGGGCTGATCGTTGAGAATGTTGGCGGGAACCGTCTGGCGGATCAGGTCGTCCAGCGACTCGGCGCCCACCACGGCCAGCATCTCGGCCACATCCTGCTCGGCCGGGCCAATGTGGCGACCGATAAAGGCATTATTCTGCTCAAGTTCAAACAAAGACTGGGTCATTTTATTAACTTCCTTAACAGGCCAGCAGCCTGGAGGCACACAGACAACCGGCCCCTGGGGGGTACTTACCGGCAAGGTCTTGAAATATGATTGCAGGGTCGAATTAACAGGAAGCCCCCTGTTCGGGGGCTTGGTATTAGTCTTCGTCGATGCTGTTTTCGTAACCGGCGGCATCCAGCAGTTCGTCCAGATCAGACTCGTCTGCCAGCTTGATGCGGAACAACCAGCCGTCACCGAAGGGGTCGGAGTTAACCAGCTCGGGGCTGTCTTCCAACGCGTCGTTCACGGCAATGATTTCACCGCTGACCGGCGCATAAATGTCGGAAGCGGCCTTGACCGATTCGGCCACGGCACAGTCTTCGCTCGCGTCAACGGTGCGGCCCACTTCGGGCAGCTCAACAAATACCATATCACCCAACAGATCCTGCGCGTGCTCGGTAATACCAACCACCGCTTCGCCGTTTTCTTCCAGTCGAACCCATTCGTGGGAGCGGGCATATTTCAATTCACTGGGGATATTGCTCATCAGTTGTTCCTCTTGATTCTTGGCTTGAATTCTTAAAATTCGGCGACCGCTTTGCCGAAACGTACGAATGTCGGTTTGACCACCGACACCGGCATCCATTTTTTACGCATTTCAACTTCAGCATTGGCTCCCACCGAGCGCGGCACCCGCGCCAGGGCAATGCTGTGTCCCAGTGTAGGCGAGAAGCTACCGGAAGTAATAACGCCTTGCTGCTCCTGGCCCTGGTCGTCAAAAAAACGCACCGGGGTGCCGGCACGCAGCACGCCTTTTTCCTTCATCACCAGGCCCACCAGCTTGTGCTGGCTGCCTTCGGCTTTCTGGGCTTCGAGCACGTCACGACCGATAAAGTCACGCTCGGCCGGTTCCCAGGCGATGGTCCAGGCCATATTGGCGGCCAGCGGAGACACGGTTTCGTCCATGTCCTGACCATACAGGTTCATGCCCGCTTCCAGACGCAGGGTATCGCGCGCACCCAGACCGCAGGGCTTGACGCCAGCCGCCAGCAGGGCATTCCACAGCGCGGCAGCCTGGTCGACCGGCACCACGATTTCATAGCCGTCTTCACCGGTATAGCCGGTGGTGGCAACAAAGAGGTCGCCGGCCTGTACGCCAAAGAAGGGCTTCATGCCTTCTACCGCGGCGTTTTGCTCGGCGTTGAATACCTGGGCGGCCTTGGCCTTGGCGTTAGGGCCCTGTACCGCAATCATCGCCAGCTCGGGGCGCTCGGTCAGGGTGACGTCAAAGCCTTGTACCTGTTTGCTCATCCAGGCCAGATCTTTGTCGCGGGTGGCGGAGTTGACGATCATGCGATAGTCATCATCGGCAAAGAAGTAGGTGATCAGATCATCGATAACACCGCCCTGCTCGTTGAGCATGCCGCTGTAAATGGCCTTGCCGGGCTGGCTGACACGGGCAACGTCGTTGGCCAGCAGCTTTTGCAGGAAGGGTTTCGCCTGGCTGCCTTTAACGTCGACGATGGTCATGTGAGACACGTCGAACATGCCGGCGTCGTTACGCACAACATGATGTTCCTCAAGCTGAGAGCCATAGTTAATGGGCATATCCCAACCGTGAAAATCCACCATCTTGGCACCGGCTTCCAGGTGCTGAGGGTGCAGAACTGTTTGCTGAGTCATGGCGCTTCCTTTTATTCCAGGCCTGGCCTGTGAGCGATAATCCGATATTGCACCCTGATTATACCCAAGCCGGCGGGGGATAAAACCGCACCAACCCCAAAAAAAACTTATCGTTTCATCGTGGCCGTAAAAGTGTGATCAAACAGGCAACAGTCGTTTCAACGAAAGGAAGTGCCAAAACCAGCATTAACACCGTAAAATTAACAAAAAATTAATATATGATGCACTTTAATGCTCATTGAAAAGCATAAGCGCAAATAATTTCGCCATCGGCAGGTAAAAGTTAGCCGCAAGAAAACTAATCCCGAGTGACGCTGTGATTAGTTTTTCTCAGGTGTAGATAGCCGAGATTGCAGCCCGTCGCTACCCAGGGCATGGGCGGCCAGCTTGCGCTTGAAGGGCGTTAATCTATCGGTCAGGCTCAAGCCCAGACCACGCAAGCCACGCACCAGCGGATGTGGATGGGTAAACAACCGTTTCAGCCCCTCCATGGCCGCCAGCAGGGTGGCCGCTTCCGCCTTGCGCCAGCGCTCGAAGGATTTCAGCTCGGCCAGGGTACCGATGTCTTTGCCCTGCTCATGCAGCGTGGTCAGGGTTTGTGCCAGGGCGGCCGCATCCTGCAGCCCCAGGTTCACGCCCTGCCCCGCCAGCGGATGTATGGTATGGGCCGCATCGCCAATCAGCGCCCAGCGCGGACCACAGAACTGCTGACTGTAACGGGCCTTGAGCGGAATGGCCATGCGCGGCCCCAGCACCTCACTCTGGCCCAGGCGCAGATCGAAGGCATGGGACAGCGCCTTGTTGAATTCGAGATCAGACAACGCCAGCAGCGCCTCGGCCCGCTCCGGCGCGCACGACCAGACAATGGAGCACTGATGCGAATCGGCCAGCGGCAGGAATGCCAGAATGTCGTTGCCGCGAAAAATCTGTCGGGCGGTCTGCTCGTGAGACTCGGTGGTCGCCACCGTCGCCACCAATGCGCTGTGGTCATAGTCCCATTCAATCATGCCCGGCTGCAGTTGTTCACGCAGCCAGGAGCGAGCACCATCGGCTCCCACCAGCAAACGACCGGTAATGGGGGTGCCATTATCGAGCAGCACAAAGGCGCCCTGCTCGCTCACCGACACCGAAGTGGCACGCGCCGGCATATGCAGGCTGATATGAGGACACTGACGGGCTCGGGCCAGCAGGCTTTGCTGCAGCAGGGCGTTTTCTACGATATGACCCAGGTGCGACTGATGCATGAGGGCGGCAGAAAATTCGATGCGGGCGGCGCTGTCCGCCTCCCACACTTCCATGCTGGTATAAGGACCCAGGCGTTCGCTTTGCTCCGGCCAGGCCTGCACCCGTTCGAACAGGGTCCGGGAGGCCAGGTTGATGGCACTGACCCGATTATCGGGAATGGCCGGCAGCTCGGGCTCCGGCGTCTGCCCTTCTATCACCGCCACCTTGAGACCGCTGTGCTCCAGCGCCAGCGCCAGGGTCAGCCCCACCATGCCGCCACCAATCACGATCACATCTGTCGCTTGCATGCGTTACCTCTTGCCCATGGCCCGCCAGGCCAGTTTGTCTTTCGCCGTGCTGCTGGCCGCCATGGCCATCAACCCCAGGTTACGCCCGGCAGCCAGTGCCGGGTGATCATTCGAAAAAATCAGCGCCAGCGCCGTGGTCAGGCCGACAATCTCGGCCTGATCCGGCTGGCGAGCCTGACCGTAAGCGGACAGTACCGAATAGCTGCCGATGTCCCGCTCGTCCATCAAGGCCCGGTGCACCTTGTCCACCAGTGCCGCCACATCCCGCAGCCCCAGATTGAATCCCTGGCCGGCAATGGGGTGCAGCAGGTGTGCGGCATTGCCGATCAGGGCGACCCTGTGATGCCAGGGCCGTTCAATTTCATCCAGCACCAGTGGGTAGCAGTGTCGCCGGCCGGTGCGTTGCAGCCGGCCAAGCCGATAGCCGAATTCCTGCTGCAGCTGTTGCAAAAAGGCCTCGTCGTCGAGGCTCATCAGCTGTTCGGCCCGATCACAAGAGGCACACCACACCAGCGAACAGCGGCCTTCCCCCATCGGCAACAAGGCGATGGGGCCTTCGCGGGTAAAACGCTCGAAGGCCCGCCCCTGATGGGGAGCAGCCGTCTGAACATTGGCAATAATGCCACTTTGCCGGTAGTCCAGCCGGCGACTGGTCAGTCCCAGTTGCCGGCGTACCACCGACTGGCTGCCATCGGCGGCGACCAGCAGTGTGGCGGTCAGTGATTGACCATCATTGAGGGTCAACACCACCCGTTCGGACTCCTGGACCAGCGTCTCGATGCAAGCAGGACACAGCAATTCGATGTTGGAGCTCTGGGTCATGTGCCGATACAGCAACTGCCCCACCGGATGCAGCTCAACCACATACCCCAGTGCCGGTACCGGGTAGTCGTCGGCACGAATATTGACCTGACCCAAATGGCCCTGATCGGAGACCTGAATATGGGTGATGGGGGTGGTCAGGCCGGCCAACCGGGGCCACAGGCCCAACTGCTCCAGCAGTTCACGGCTGTGTCCGGCCAGGGCAATGCTGCGCGCATCAAAGCCCGGGTGCAGGTCTCGCTCCGGAGCAACCGCTTCGATAACCGCAATGCGCAGGGCCGAGCCATCCGGGCGGTGCAAGCGGCTAAGGCCCAGTGCCAATACGGCACCGGCCATGCCGCCGCCGTTAATTACCACATCATAATGGGTCATTTGGTTGAACGGTCTTGCTTAATGTAAGGTGGGACGCTTGGGCGCAGGCTGACCCTTGCCGAATTCTTCAAAAGCCAGCGTCGCCCCCAGCTTCAGATGCTCATACAGCACCACAAAGGCGGTTTCGCTTTCTTCGTCTTCCTGATCGAAGTCGCTGGCAACCTGAGTAATGCTGCTGATGTCCTGGATCATTTCCTGCAGTTCGGGCGAAGCCTTGTTCAGCTCCACCTGCACCACACCAAAGCCGGCCAGAAAGGCGGCGGCCCACTCCATCATCGCATCCAGTCGCTCATCCAGCGGCTCGTCGTCTTCCGGCATCAGCAGTTCAAAACGGCTCTGACTGACCAGCTCGTCATATACCCGGCTAAACAGCAGGTTAACCGCTTTTTTCACGTCGGCAGGCAAACCGAAGTCGTCGTTCAGCAGCGCATTGAAGTGTTCCTGCCAGCGGGGGTCGTTCTTGGCCATGCCGCCGCAGATCAAACCGCAGATAACGCCATGCACTTCGGCGGCGGTCACCACCATATTGTGGTGTTCAAGCAAGGTGGTGAAGGCGTCGTAGTTGAGACGGGCGTTGTCGTTCATCATGTACTCGATTGGCAAAAAGGTGGCGGATATGGGGCAGATCCTAGCATTGTGACTTCGCTCAGGCCAGCAACCCCTTGAAACTTCTGGTGCGCCCCTATATAGTCGCCACAATTTTATGGCCTATTGCAATCAGCTATCTGAGGATCACATGACCACAGCGGCAATCGACATCGTTATTCTCGGGCGCCCTTATAAGGTGGCCTGTCCTGTTGGGCAGGAAGCGGCATTGCAACGGGCAGCCGATATGCTCAACGAGCGTATACACAAGTTCAAGCAGGGCGGCAAGGCGGGCTCGAATGAGCAGATCGCCATTATGCTGGCCCTGAATGTGTGCCATGAACTTGAGCTTGAAAAAGACAAGAACTACCAATATGCTGACGCCATGGATAAGCGCATCAAAATGCTTCAGCATACGATTGAAGATGCCCTGGCCAGCAAGGTAGGCTAGGTAGCACGCGTTTGGATTTAAGATAAAAGTTTAGCTTTCCCTGGGGTGTTCGTCAGTTGGGTGGCGTCCCTGAGCCGATAATCACAGCACAGGAAAGCCGTGTTATTTACTATTGAGCATGCTCGGCCCGACCGAGAAGCCTGCGGTAGATACCGGGTTTCCGCCTTGAACCAACGGGTTCAAGGACTAACACCTGCAACGGCACCCTGGGGATTCCCTCTTGGTTCTCTCTGGTTATCTGTTCGAGAGACACAAAAAAGACCGGCAACGCCGGTCTTTTTTTATGCGCGATAATCGCGTAGCGCTTACGCGTTACGAGCCCGGCCGCCCATGCCCAAGACGGCACAGCCGACCCCCAGTACCACCAGTAACATCAAACTCCAGTCCGGCAGGTAGAAGGTGCCGTAAACCGACCAGCCCAGTTGCCCCAGCAGTTGTGACAGCTGGGTGGGAGCCCCGGCAAGGTATCCCCCCAGAGTACCGCTGATGGCAAACAACGCCGAGCCAATCAGCCCCAGCACTATCAGTATCAGCCCCTGCCCGCCTTTCAGCGCCGCGTGTTGTGCCCGCCAGACCAGCAGGGTGATCACCGTCCACAGGCCGGTGGCCCACAGTGACATCAGCAGGTGATTGCGTACCATGGGACTATGCAGGTTGGCCGCTGCCGGCCACACCAGCCAGCCACTGACCAGCGCGGCAATGGCACCCAGCCAGGCCAGTACCAGCACCGCTGGCAAGCCCGACCGGCACGCCTGCGCCAGTGCGCTCTGCCGAAAGCGGCCCAGCAGCATCATCAATAGCGCCAGCGCCCAGAATGCCAATGGAAAGTGAACCAGCATATGATGCATGCCCGTCATTGTGCGTCTCCTCGCTTGGTAGTGGAAGTAAAGTCACGGCGCAGCCCCAGCCACAGGCCAAGCATCAGCACCAGACCGGCGCCCAGTGTCAGCCACCATTGGCGGGTGATCTCGGCATTGAATTCCATTTCGACCCCGTATTGTGCCAGTTGCTGCTCGCTGTGCCGTGGCCTGACCGGCTCACCGGCGGCGATATTGGGCGCCCCGGCGTGCGCCTGACTGGTCAACTGTGGCCAGCTGACCTGGCCTGGGTAAAACAGGGTCATGTCGGTCCATCCGTCATCGTTCCAGACCGGGCGATCGCCGTCGATATAACGGGCGACCAGATCCGCATCACGGCCCAGCCCCAGGGTGTAGGGGTGAGACACATAGTGCCAGCGACTGCCGGTCGCATCTCTGTGCACTGCAAAGGCGAGATCGTAACGCCCCTGATGCTGAAATGCCTTGTCGTCCAGCAGATGGCCGGTATCCAGCGCGCGCTGCAGGGTAATATCCCACCAGCCATCCTGCCAGCGTCCCTGACCCAACACGCTGATGTCGGCCCGGGAGCCCTGGCCGCTGCGCAGCAGACGACGTGGAATCACATCATCCTGCTGCCACTCATGAGTCGGGTCGAAGGGCCTGGCCATGTCTTCCGACAGATAATAGACCCCATCAAAGTCGACGCTGTCTTGCTGCACCTGCCGCCAGGTCAGAGCATCCATGCCGGCCTTGTCGCGATCAAACATGAACAACGGCTGATTGCGCTCTGCATCCCAGTTGGTGCTGAAGGGGCCCTTGCCGGCATCGCTGATCCGGTGCCCGGCCACCAGCTGGTCGTCGGACATGTTCACCCCATTGGAGCGACCGGCCCGCCAGTGCCAGAGATCCAGAAAATAGCCACTGGCGCGCTGCGCATCGAGATCGGACTCTGACTTTACACTTCGCCAGTCGGCCATGTCGGTACGGGTGGCGGGCAAATGTTTCTGCACCTCGTTGGCGCCCATTTTCCCGCCGATATAAGGATCGGCGGCCACCTCGGACTTGCTGGCCTGATGAGTGAAAAACCGCATGTCGGCGCCAACGGTGATGTAGCCCCCATAGCGACCAAACTCCGGTACCCGGCCATCGTCTACCAGCATGCTGACCCGATCTTCATAGGTGCCTTCGGGATCGGGGCCGGTACGCGACGCACCATAGCGAACCCAGTTGCCATCCTGATAGCGCAGCATGTCGTGATAAACATGGGGCTTGTCGGCCGGCCAGCGGTAACGAAAAAAGATCTGCTCGTCGTTATAGGCCGCCTGTACCTGCAGCGGCATGGTCAGGGTGGGCGGAATCCAGATATTGCGTTCCGGATCCGACTTCACCACGCCAGTGCCCTGACTGAACCAGGCCACTGCCATACCTGCAATAAAGCAGGTCACCACAGCGGGGGTTCTTGCTCTTGTCATCTTGCTCTCCCGTGCCTGCTCGAGGCGTTTTATTGTTATCGGCATTGCTATTGGCAATGGGACTCAAACTAGCACAGTTCTGTGACAACGGGGTTGTTCTGGATCATGCCTCTCCCGCCATTGGCGCAAATACTGCTACAATCGCGGCTTGCTTCGTTAATCACGTCTGGTACTCCCCGATGACAGAACAACCCAACAACCCGCTGCACGGTATTACCCTCAAGGATCTGCTGACCGAGCTGGTGGATCGTTACGGCTGGGAAGAGCTGGCCCGCCGGGTCAATATCAACTGCTTCAAGAAGGATCCGAGCATCAAGTCCAGCCTTACCTTTCTGCGCCGTACCCCCTGGGCGCGCACCGAAGTGGAAGCACTCTATGTTCGGCTGAAGAACAGCCCCTGGCATCACTGAACCGCCGAGAAGAGTGAGGAATGAGAGGAAAGACGTGAGGTGAACAAGAACGGCGAGGCCTGTTCACACCTTCGTAGCCCCCTTCCCCCTTACACTGCTCGCCTTACCGTGGAATTTAATAAGCAGGACGCTTTCATGACCGACAGACATCAAATACGACAGCAGATCCGCCAGGCCCGCCGAGCCCTGAGCGGCACCGAGCAGCAGGCGGCATCCGAGGTGATCATTCGGCATGTGGCCGGCGCCGAGCATCTGGCCCAGGCCGGCAAGGTGGCGCTGTATCTGGCCAACGACGGCGAGCTGGATCCGCAGCCGCTGATTGACTGGTACTGGTCACAAGGTACTCAGGTGTACCTGCCGGTGCTGCATCACTTCAGCCCCGGTCACCTGCTGTTTTTGCGCTATGACCCCGACACCCGGCTGATTGCCAACCGCTTCGGTATTCCCGAGCCCAAACTGGATATTCGTCTGTTGCTGCCCAAGCAGGAGCTGGACGTTATCTATACCCCGCTGGTCGCGTTTGATAGCCAGGGTAATCGCATCGGCATGGGCGGCGGCTTTTACGACCGCACCCTGGCCGCCTGGCGTCAGGGACTTGGGCCACGTCCCGTGGGCCTGGCCCATAATTGCCAGCAACTACCCGCTATTCCTACCGACAGCTGGGACATCCCCCTGCCGGAGCTGATCACTCCCGACCAGCACTGGCGCTGGTAAAAGCCACATGCAAGGCAAGTGTGCTTTGCTATAATGCCGCCACTTTTACAGCAGACCGCCGTAAGCACCATAGCCCTGAGCAAGAGAAAAAAGCCATGACACAAGATGAGATGAAAAAAGCCGCCGGTTGGGCGGCGCTGGATTACGTAACGCCGGGCACCATAGTGGGTGTGGGTACCGGCTCGACCGTTAATCACTTTATCGACGCCCTCGGCTCGGTCAAGGATCAGATCAAGGGTGCCGTATCCAGCTCCGAAGCCTCCACCGCCCGACTGGAACAGCTCGGCATTCGCATCTTCGATCTGAATGACGTCAGCGAGCTGGCCGTTTATGTGGATGGCGCCGATGAAATAGACGACAGCATGGCGATGATCAAGGGCGGCGGCGCAGCCCTGACCCGGGAAAAAATCGTCGCCGCCGTGGCCGACCGTTTCATCTGTATCGTCGACGGCACCAAGACCGTGGATGTGATGGGCCGCTTTCCGCTGCCGGTAGAAGTCATTCCCATGGCCCGTGAATACGTGGCCCGAGAACTGGCCAAGCTCGGCGGCAAACCGGTCTACCGGGAAGGCGTGATCACCGACAACGGCAACCAGATTCTGGATGTGCACGGCCTGCAGATCACCGCGCCCAGAGAGCTGGAAAACCGCATCAATGCCATCGTCGGCGTGGTGACCAACGGCCTGTTCGCCGAACGCGGCGCCGATGTGCTGCTGATTGGCAGCCCGAGTGGTGTGGTCCGCAAAGGCGTTTAATCTTCTTGTGCGGCGTCCGCCCGGATGCCGCCGCTTAAACCAGTGCCGCCGCCTTGATCAGGGCATAGCAGGGGCTGCCCGGCATCAATTTCAGCTGTTCGACCGAATAGGCCGAAAGCCGCGCCGGTATGTGCAGCTCACCGGTGAGTGCCAGCATCAGCAACACCTGCCCGGTCGAGGTTGGGGTCAGACTCACTACCCGCGCCGGTAACTGGTTCAGCACCGAAATATCGGGCACCGGCGCCAGCGCCACGCTGACGTCGCGAGCCAACACCCGCAGCCGGGCCGCCCCCGCCCCGGCAGGATCATGCCCGGCCAGCCACAGCCGACCGGCGGCGCAGTCGAACGGCAGCCGACCATCGGCCAGCACCTCGCCGAGCCGGCCTTCCAGCACCCCCGCCGCGTCTTCATCCCGAAACAAGGGACTCAAGGGGCGAGCCAGTGCCTGCTGCAGGCTGTCGTTATGGCTGATGCGCCCACCCTCCATCAACAGCACCCGATCGGCCAGCCGTTCCACTTCTTCCGGCGCATGGGTGACATACACCACCGGCACCCCGGCCTGGGCCGAGAGTCGTTCCAGCAGAGGCAGAATGTCCCGCTTGGCGCGGGTGTCGAGTGCCGACAACGGCTCGTCCAGCAACAACAGCTGCGGGCTGGTAAGCAGCGCCCGGCCGATGGCGACTCGCTGGCGCTGACCACCGGACAGCTCGGTCGCCCGTTGGTGTAACAGCGGCGTCAGCCCCAGCCAGTCGATCAACTGCGCCTTGTCGGCTCGCCGCAGCGCCGCCGGCAACCGCCGCCAGCCATATTCCAGATTGCCCAGTACCGACAGGTGTGCAAACAGGCTCGCCTCCTGAAACACGTAGCCGAGCCGTCTTTTATGGGTCGGCACAAACAGCTGCTCGCTTTGCCAGCATTGCTCGCCCAGCCGAAAATGCCCGGAGCAGCGCTCCAGACCCGCCATGGCCCGCAGCAGGGTGGTTTTGCCACAGCCGGAAGGGCCGAACAGCGCGGTGACGCCGGTGGCGGGCAGCTCGAACTCCACCTCCAGTCGAAAGTCGGGCCGCTGCAGGGTAAAGGCGGCATGGATGCTCATGGGTGCACCACCGCAAAGCGTCGGTTAAGCGCATACACCAGCAGCAATATGCTGAATGACAACACCAGCAGAATGGCCGACAGCAGATGCGCGTCGCCGTATTGCAGGGTTTCGACATGGTCATAGATGGCGATGGAGATCACCTGGGTCGCTCCCGGAATGTTGCCGCCAATCATCAGTACCACGCCAAATTCCCCCAGGGTATGGGCAAAGCCGAGCACCACCGCCGTTAACAAGCCATTGCGGGCCAGTGGCAGCACCACGGTAAAAAACCGATCCAGCGGCGAAGCCCGCAAGGTAGCCGCTACCTCCAGCGGACGCCGGCCGATACTGGCGAAGGCGCCTTGCAACGGCTGCACCACGAACGGCAGCGAATAAAAGGCCGAACCGATCACCAGACCGGTAAAACTGAACGCCAGGGTGCCACCGCCCAGCGCCTGAGAGGTGATGCCGAAGATGCCGTTCGGCCCCAGCGCCAGCAGCAGGTAAAACCCCAGTACCGTCGGCGGCAACACCAGTGGCAGTGCCACCACCGCCTCTACCAGCGTCTTGAGCCGACAGCGACTCTGGCTCAGCCACCATGCCAGCGGCATGCCGATCACCAGCAGCACCAGCACGGTGACCGCCGCCAATCGCACCGTCAGCAGCAGCGCCGACAGATCGTCCTGAGACAACAACATGCTTTTCCTTGATGTCGGTTAATGGGAGCCGGCGGCCACGCCATAGCCGTAGGATTCAATCACCCCGGCGGCGGCCGGCGAACGAACATAGTCCAGCAACTGGCGAGCCGCGGCGCCGTCTTTCAGCAATACCGCCTGCTGCACTATGGGATCATATAACGGCTCCGGCACCTGCCAGTAAGAGCCCTCGGCAAAGACACCGTTCTTGAATACCTGGGACTTGGCGACAAATCCCAGCTGAGCATTTTGGCTGAACACATACTGATAGGCCTGGCCGATGTTTTCACCGCGCACCATTTTGGGCCTAAGCGCGGCCCAGACACCCTGCTTTTCCAGCACCTGCTGCGCGGCACGGCCATAAGGTGCGGTTTTCGGGTTGGCGATGGAAAGAAAATGAAAATCCTGCTTCTTCAGTACCCGCAAATCAGGGGAAATGTAATCTTCGATCGGGCTCCACAGCACCAGCTTGCCCAGCGCATAGGTGAAACGACTGCCGGCAATGGCCACCCCTTCTTGATCCAGCAGGGCCGGACGCCGTTCGTCTGCCGCCAGAAACACATCATAGGGAGCCCCGTTCTTGATTTGTGCATACAGCTTGCCAGTGGCTCCGGAAGAAATGAGTACCTGGTGCCCGCTTTGTGCGGCAAAATCATCGCCCAGCCGCTCCATCACTTCGATGAAGTTGGTAGCTACTGCCACTCGAATTTCATCGGCGGCCAACGGCGCCGAGCACCCCAGAACGGCACACAACAGAGTGAATCTCAGTCGGTGTTGCATTTCACTCTTCTCCACTGGCTATATAAAAATAGATACAACGCTGGCACTCTATCGCTATATAAATAAAAATACAACGATACTGCCCCGCCCGCGAAGAAGGATGAATGTGGCCATAATGACAGCCGGTAATACTGAGGAGCCATCATGGATTTGGAACTACTGCTAAGCCTGCACAGCCAGGAGCAGCTTTTCGTCAATCCCAAGCGTATTCGTTTGCTGGAGCAGATCCGTGCTCAGGGCTCGATCAGTCAGGGCGCCAGGGCCGCCGGCATCAGCTACAAATCGGCCTGGGATGCGGTAAACGACATCAACCGGCTGGCCGACAGCCCGGTGGTGGAACGTGAAACCGGCGGCAAGGGCGGCGGCGGCGCCGTACTGACGCCTTATGGCGAACGCTTGCTTAAAATATATGGTCTGTTGAATCGAATCGAGCGCATGGCGGTCGACGCCCTGCAGGACGAGTCCACTTCGCTCGACAGCCTGCTGTCGGTAGTGGCCCGTTTTTCGCTGCAGACCAGCGCCCGCAACCAGTTTTTTACGCGCGTGCTGACGCTGGAGCCGACGCATCTCAACCGCAAGATCTGCCTGCAGATGACCGGCGGCGCTCGAGTCTATGCGGATATTACCGAACGCAGCAGCCATCGGCTGGGGCTCATTCCCGGTAAGGAAGTACTGGCGCTGGTCAAGGCGCCCTGGGTGAGGCTGGTGCCGGAAAGAACCGCCATTACCGACAGTGATAACCGCCTGCCGGGGATTATCACTGCCGTTGTGCCGGGGGAAGAATTCGATGAATACGAACTTCAGCTGGATCAGGGGGAACCACTGTGCGCCCTGCTGTCAAAAACAGACAGCCACCGGCTGAAGCTGGCCGCCGGTGACCGGGTTCAGGCCTGTTTTGCTCCTTCTCAAGTGATACTGGCTACCTTGGGGTGAATGGACGGCTGTCAGCTTTAAGAATGTCTCTTAGTTACACATAAAGTGTCGGTAATCAGATCGTTTTCAGTCCGATGTTTGCACATCGGCCAAAGGGCCCACTCCGCCGACACGCTGTGGATACATCCATGTACGCTCTCTGTTTCATCCCTGAAACAGAAGGTCGGCTGAGCAGATCCCTTTGCCCTCCTTGAAGCTGGGGCATCGCCTTTTGGGGATGCCACCGGCTAACTCATGCGTCAGGAAGAGGCAACCCTGTTGCCTCCAGATATGGCTTATCGCTTGTTACCCCAGCATGCGCCGGATTACGTAGTGCAGTATGCCGCCGTGCCGGTAATAGGTCAGCTCGTTACCGGTGTCGATGCGACAACGCACCTTGATTTGCTGCACCTTGCCGTCCGCCCCTTTAATGGCCACGGTCAGCTCCTTGCCGGGGCTCAGGTCATTCAAGCCCTTGATGCTGATCAGCTCGTCGCCTTTCAACCCCAGGCTGTCGATGCTGTCACCGATAAACTCCAGCGGCACCACGCCCATGCCAATCAGGTTGGAGCGGTGAATACGCTCGTAAGACTCGGCAATCACGGCGCGCACCCCCAGCAAGCGGGTGCCCTTGGCGGCCCAGTCGCGGCTGGATCCTGTGCCGTATTCCTTGCCGGCCACCACCACCAGCGGCACGTCTTCCTGTTGGTAACGCATGGCGGCGTCAAAGATCGACAGCTGCTCTCCGCTGGGGTAATGGCGGGTTTCTCCGCCTTCCACGTTTTCCAGCATGCGGTTGCGAATGCGGATATTGGCGAAGGTGCCGCGCATCATCACCTCGTGATTACCGCGGCGAGAGCCGTAGGAGTTGAAGTCCTTGCGCTCCACCCCCAGCGATTGCAGATAATGACCCGCCGGGCTGTCGGCCTTGATATTACCGGCCGGAGAAATATGGTCGGTGGTGACCGAGTCGCCCAATACTGCCAGCAGCCGGGCCTCGACAATGTCTTCCACCGGCTCCGGCTCTTTGGCCATGGTCTGGAAAAACGGCGGGTGCTGAATGTAGCTGGAATCTGCCTGCCAGTTGAAGGTGCTGCTGCCTTTTACCTCGATGGCCTGCCAGCGTTCATCACCGTCAAACACCCGGGCGTACTCCTGGTGGAACATGTCGCTGTTGACCAGCGCCACCGCCTCGGCAACGGCCTGCTGCGACGGCCAGATATCTTTCAGGTAAACCGGCTTGCCGTCTTTATCGTTACCCAGGGGATCGCGAGTCAGATCGACGTTCATGTTGCCGGCCAGCGCATAGGCCACCACCAGCGGCGGTGACGCCAGCCAGTTGGTTTGCACCAAGGGATGAATACGCCCTTCAAAGTTGCGGTTGCCCGACAGGACCGAGCCGACGGTAATGTCATGCTGCCGAATCGCCTGCTCGATGGGCTCGGGCAAGGGGCCCGAGTTGCCGATGCAGGTGGTGCAACCGTAGCCCACCAGATAAAAGCCCAGTTGTTGCAGATAGGTCATCAGTCCCGCTTGCTCAAGGTAGTCGGTGACCACCTTGGAGCCGGGGGCCAGCGAACTTTTGACCCAGGGGGCACGGGTCAGCCCCCGCTCTGCCGCCGCCCTGGCCAGCAGGCCGGCGGCCATCAACACACTCGGGTTTGAGGTGTTGGTACAGGAGGTAATGGCGGCAATCACCACGGCACCGTCCTGCAGCCGGTGGGTGCTGCCATCGAGCGAGAACTCGGTGCCGGTCAGCGACTGTTCGCAGCCGACCGCGGTCTGACCGCCCTCGCCTTCCAGCCGCTGTTGCTGGGCTTGCCCGACCCTCAGCTCCCGGCTCAGGTTGAAGGCCGCCGGTACCTTGGACAATTCGACCCGGTCCTGCGGCCGTTTGGGCCCCGCCAGACAGGCTTGCACCTCGCCCATGTCCAGACTCAGGGTGTCGGTAAACACCGGCTCGTCACCGGCATGACGCCACAGTCCCTGTGCCTTGCTATAGGCTTCGACCAGCTCCACCTGCTCTTCACTGCGATCGGTCAGCCGCAGATAGCGCAGGGTTTCTTCGTCCACCGGGAAAAAGCCGCAGGTAGCGCCGTATTCCGGTGCCATGTTGGCGATGGTGGCGCGGTCGGCCAGCGGCAGGCTCGCCAGACCGTCACCGTAGAATTCCACAAATTTGCCGACCACTCCCTTGTTGCGCAGCATCTGCACCACCGTCAGCACCAGATCGGTGGCGGTAATGCCTTCGCGTAACTGGCCGCTGAGCTTGAAGCCCACCACTTCGGGGATCAGCATCGACACCGGCTGGCCCAGCATGGCCGCTTCCGCTTCAATACCGCCGACACCCCAGCCGAGAATGCCCAGGGCGTTGATCATGGTGGTGTGGGAGTCGGTACCCACCAGCGTATCCGGGCAAACGACCGTCGTGCCGTCCTGCTGCTGTTGCCATACCGTCTGGCCCAGGTACTCCAGGTTGACCTGGTGACAGATGCCGGTGCCGGGCGGCACCACGCGGAAGTTATCGAAGGTGTGCTGGCCCCAGCGCAGAAAGGCGTAACGCTCGCCGTTGCGGGCCATTTCCATGTCCACGTTGGTAGCAAATGCCTGTTCATTTGCAAAAGCATCCACCATCACCGAGTGGTCGATCACCAAATCCACCGCAGACAACGGATTTACCTGTTCGGCCTTGCCGCCGAGCCGCTGCACCGCATCGCGCATGGCGGCCAGATCCACTACCGCCGGCACCCCGGTAAAATCCTGCATCAGTACCCGTACCGGGCGAAAGGCAATTTCCCGACTGGAAGTCCCCTTTTGCAGCCAGTCGACCATGGCGGCGATATCATCCTGAGTGACGGTGTCGCCATCCAGGTTACGCAGCAGGTTTTCGGTCAGCACCTTGAGTGACTTGGGCAGACGGGCCAGTTCCTGCCTGGCCGCCAGTTTTTGCAGGCTGTAGTAATGAAAGGATTGCTGACCCAGGGTCAGGGTATCGATAAAAGACGCATTTGGACTGGAAGACATGATTCCTCCTCATCGATGGGCAGTGGCCGGAGCAAAACAACCGACGCGTACAGTACAACATTTAGGCATAGTACCGGCAGCAAAGAAAGTATCTGCTCATAACACATGCAAAATAAGTGTTTATTGGCGTAAAAACCGCCCAGCGCTGCTAGTTTGTAAGTACAGGTAAAAAATTTTTAGTTCAGGCCCGATTTTTCTTGTTGGCGCTTGCTCGCAAGATAGCGTAGATAGAGGCCTGAATTTTCTCCCCCGAATATCAACGGATAGAGCCGCCTCACACCCATGAAAATTGCCATTCTTTCACGTAATGCATCCCTGTACTCCACCCGCCGCCTGCGCGAAGCCGCCGAGGCGCGCGGCCATGAGGTACGCATCATCGATGCCCTCAAATGCTACATGAACATCAACGATAACAAGCCCTCCATTCACTATCACGACGAGGAGCTCGAGCACTTCGATGCGATTATTCCGCGTATCGGGGCCAGCGTAACCTTTTACGGTACCGCCGTATTGCGTCAATTTGAAATGATGAACGGCTATTCGCTGAATCACTCCGCCGCCATCAGCCGCTCCCGCGACAAGCTGCGTTCGCTGCAATCGCTGTCGGGTCAGGGCGTGGGCATGCCAATCACCGGCTTTGCCAACAAGCCCGATGATGTGCCCGACCTCATCAGCATGGTGGGTGGTGCACCACTGGTGATCAAGCTGCTGGAAGGCACCCAGGGCATCGGCGTGGTGCTGGCTGAAACCCGCAAAGCCGCCGAAAGCGTGCTCGAAGCCTTTATGGGACTCAAGGCCAACATCATGGTGCAGGAGTTTATCGAAGAGGCCGGCGGCGCCGATATTCGCTGCTTCGTGCTGGGTGACAAGGTCATCGCCGCCATGAAGCGTCAGGCCAAAGAAGGCGAGTTTCGCTCCAACCTGCACCGGGGCGGCGCCGCAAATCTGATCCGTATCAGCCCGGAAGAACGCAAGACCGCCATCGCCTCGGCCCGCGCCATGGGCCTGAGCGTGGCTGGCGTTGATCTGCTGCGTTCCAAACGCGGCCCCCTGGTGATGGAAGTCAACTCATCGCCGGGTCTGCAGGGTATCGAGGTGGCAACCGGTAAGGACGTGGCCGATCTGATGATTCAGTATATAGAGCAGAACGCCCATAAAAAGGCAAAGACCAGAGAACGCGGCTGATGGTCGAGCCTTTTCACATCGCCGGGGAGCAGGTTGCCCCGGGCCAGCGCAAGATATTGCAGCTGGCACTGGCCCAGCTTTATACCCAATCGCCGCTGACGGTGCCGCTGGAGGTGGTACACGGCAAGCAGCCGGGGCCGGTATTGCTGATCTGCGCCGCCATTCATGGCGACGAGCTCAACGGCATCGAGATAGTCAATCAGGTCTTGAGCCGGGTGAATCCGGCGCGACTGAAAGGCACCCTGGTCGCGGTGCCGGTGGTCAATGTATTCGGTTTTATCCACAAGTCCCGCTATCTGCCGGACCGGCGCGATCTGAACCGCTGTTTTCCGGGGTCGGAAAAAGGCTCGCTCGGCTCGCGGGTCGCACATTTTTTCGTGGATGAAATCGTCAACAAATGCTCGCACATCATCGACCTGCACACCGGCGCCATTCATCGCTCCAATTTGCCCCAGATCCGTGCCCAATTAGACTGCGAAGTTACCCGCCAGATGTCCGAGAGCTTTGGTGCACCGGTGATCCTGGACTCCAGCATTCGCGATGGCTCGCTACGGGCGGTGGCTGAAAGCCGCGATATCCCGGTGATCCTGTATGAAGCCGGCGAGGCCCTGCGCTTCGATCCGGTGGCCATCAAGGCCGGTACCCGCGGCGTACTGAACGTGATGCGCACCCTCGGCATGCTGAAGCCCACGGTCAGCAAAGCCCGAATGAACCCGATGATCGCCAGGTCCAGCGCCTGGACCCGCGCCGAGCAAGACGGTTTGTTACATCTCAAGGCTCGACTGGGTGACCGGGTGAGCAAGGGAGAGTGCCTGGGTACCATTACTGCCCCACTGGGCGACGAGATTTGTGAAGTAGTGGCGCCAAAAGGAGGTATCGTGATTGGCTGCCTGACCATGCCGTTGGTCAATGAAGGAGACGCGGTTTACCATATCGCCACGTTTGACGAGGTAAAACAGGCCGAAATCAGCGTAGAACGCTTCGTGGACGAACTGGATATCCATCCGCAAACATTATAAAAAAAGGGGCCTCAGGCCCCTTTTTAATGGCTAATGCTTGTAATCAGTGCAGAATTCGCGCGCGAATGGTGCCGTCAATGGATTTCAGCTTTTCCAGCGCCTGCTCGCTTTGTGCCGTTTCCACTTCAATCACCACATAACCAATCCTGGGTGAAGTCTGCAGATACTGGGCGGCGATGTTGATATCGTCGGCGGCAAAGGCCTGCACTATCTGGCTCAGGATACCCGGCTTGTTGTGGTGAATATGCAACAGGCGGCTGGTATCCGGATGCTCGGGCAGAGACACCTCGGGGAAGTTGACCGCAGACAGGGTAGAGCCGTTATCGGAATACTTGATAAGCTTGCCAGCCACTTCGTATCCGATGTTTTCCTGGGCTTCCTGGGTAGAACCACCGATGTGCGGCGTCAGAATCACGTTATCGAACTCACGCAAGGGTGACACGAACTCTTCGGCGTTGGACTTGGGCTCAACCGGGAACACATCGATGGCGGCTCCGGCAATGTGCTTGCTGGCCAGCGCAGCGGCCAGGGCATCGATATCCACCACGGTACCGCGCGACGCATTGATAAGAATGGCGCCCGGCTTCATCATCGCCAGCTCTTCGGCACCCAGCATGTTCCTGGTCTGCGGGGTTTCGGGCACATGCAATGACACCACGTCGGAGATGTTCAGCAGCTCTTGCAGGCTGGCTACCTGAGTGGCGTTACCCAGAGACAGTTTGCTTTCGATATCATAATAAGACACCTGCATACCGATACCTTCGGCGATAATGCCAAGCTGAATACCGATATGGCCATAGCCGATAATGCCCAGACGCTTACCGCGGGCTTCAAAGGAATGATGGGCGGTTTTCTGCCATTCGCCCCGATGGGCCAGCGCATTACGCTCGGGAATACCACGCAGCAACAGCAACAGTTCACCCAATACCAGTTCGGCCACGCTGCGGGTGTTGGAGAAGGGGGCGTTGAATACCGGAATACCGCGAATTTCGGCGGCGCTCAGATTAACCTGATTGGTACCGATACAGAAACAGCCGATGGCGACCAGCTTGTCGGCCGCATCCAGTACCGCCTCGGTCAGCTGGGTGCGCGAACGCAAACCGACGAAATGAACGTCTTTGATGCGCTCTTTCAGTTCATCTTCCGCCAGCGAGGTTTTCAGGTAGTCGATGTTGCTGTAACCCGCACTTTTGAAAGATTCAACTGTGCCCGGGTGTACCCCTTCCAGTAATAAAATTTTAATTTTTTCTTTATCTAAAGAATGGTTAGCCATTACCTGGTCCTTTATGACAACTGCGTTGGTATCACCATAAAGTACCAAAAACATCGGCTTTAGGGAATTTATGTAACCAAAGTCACGTTTTTTTAAGTTATAAATTTTTTTTTAATCTTCCCGCTGTAAATAAGGCGACTCCATTCGCCTTCTCGGTACCGTTCAATCCAGATTGAATACCACCTGTACCCGATCGGTAAACGGTATTTCATTCTGTACATAGCTGGCATCCAGCGCTTCTTTCGACGCCATGGTCGCCATGGCACCAAGATGTCGAGACGGGTTAATCGGCCCTTGCGGCTGGTATTCGATGGCGTACACCTCGCCCAAACTGCGCCCGAACCCCTGCGCCAGTTCCTCTGCCAGAGATCTGGCGTTGGTTATCGCCGCCAGGCGTGCCTCGCGACGCAGTTCGTCTTCATTACGTCGGCCATAGCTGACCTGCTGAATGTTCTGGATACCCTGCTCCAGTATTTTGTTCAGGGTCTGACTCAGCAGATCCAGATCGTACAGGCGTACACTGATTTGTCGCTCGGCCAGATAACCATTAAGCGTGGGGCTGCCGCCATTTTTCGAATAGGTATAATCGGGACGGGTAATCACATTACCGCTATCGATGTCCTTTTTACCAATGCCGAGGCGCGCCAGACTGCTGAACAGCGCCGCCACCTTGGTGTCCACGTCTTCTTTCGCCAGTCGGCTTTCCGGCTTGAGTGCGGTCACCGCTACCGACAGGGTCGCCATATCGGGGGCGACCCGTATTTCAGACTGGCCCTGAGTCACCAGATGGGGATGCTCGGGAACGGCGATGGCAAAAGTGGTGGCGCTGAACAGCAGAGGCAGCAGCAACAGACTGCCCCGTGAAGAGATATGCATAATAAAGCCTCATGATAAGCACGCGACAAGGTTGCCTGATGGAGCCAACCCGTTTAATCATGATGACTATACACCGCCAGCCAGTTGATCACATCGTCGATAAGCTCACCGTCAAGGTGGCTTGTGTCAGCGGCAGTCGCAGCCAGAGCCGGCGCCAACGGCTCGCTTTCGTAGAGAATATCGTCCAGACTCAACACCACCAGCTCGTCGGTAGCCATCGTCTCGATCGGCTCCGGTAATACCGGAGCATTCGACGGCCCCGATGCGCGCTCTTCCATGCCTGATGAATTCACCGCCAGAGAGGCTCCCGCCTCGTCCAGAAGAATGATGTCACCGGGTATGTCCGCACCGGACAAGTACCACTGCTGCCCTTCGAAATCGATGGTAAATGCCGCCACCGACTCCCCTTCGCCATCAAAAAGCTCAACCTGCTCCAGTGCGTGGCCACCGAGTGACCAGGGTATACCCACACCGTCATCCACCAGAATATCCTGCCCGTCCCAGCGATAACTGACGCCCTGCAATAGCACCGTGGTCACCTTGGCCATGTTCACCTCTGTGTCCGTCAAGAAAAGGCGCCCGTTCCGCCCTGTATCAGCTGTCTATTACCAGGGTCTGCTCAACCAGCATGGCATTGACAAGATCCGCACTGCTGGCGGCTCCGTACATATCCAGCAAATCAACATTTTCCAAGCGTATATGCTGGCTGTCACCGCCATCACCACCGGGGGATACCTGCAGCAGGGTATCGCCGTTGTCCAGGCTGAAGTTCAGACAGTCGGACAGCTCGGAAGCATCAAGTTCGGACAGCAGCGCACTCAAATCCAGCGCTTCTCCCTCGGTATAGTCGGTGATGACATTGACCGAGTGCGGGTCGAATTCGGTGAAGATGAAGGTATCGACTCCGCTACCGCCGCTCAGAATGTTGTTACCCAGGCCGCCATTCAGCTCGTCATGACCATCACCGCCTTCCAGCACATCAATATCCACGCTCCCCATCAGCTTGTCGTCTCCCTCCAGCCCCAAAATATGAAGCTTGTCGCCTACCTCGGCCTGAATGGCGTCGGCCAGCGCCGAGCCAACCAGGTGTTGAGCTGCGCTGTCGATATCGATGCTGAACGGGTGAGTAATTTCCTCTCCGTGGCAATCCCGAGTGATGAATTCAAACTCCAGTGTCTGTTCAGCCAGAAAAGCATCGGGCCGCACCGGATCGAGATTATGCAGGTCGAACTGGTAGCTGCCGTCGATATTCATATCCAGAGTGAAAAACAGCGGGTTACCGGCATGCCCCGGTTCATCACCGATAAAGGCCGACAGCCGCTCACCCAGGTAATCATCGCCATCAAACCGGTCTTCTCTTGTCAGTACCACACCGTCCGGGCCGTTTTTCAGGATTACGTTAATACCGGACTCGGTATCATTCATGTCAATCAACAAGTCTGCGGCCGCCAGGGCGTGGCCCCAGAGTCCCGCAAAAGAGGCGGCGACATGCGGCAGGCTGATGTGATCAATCCAGTAACTGATCGGCGGACAGTCCGGATGCGATCCACCACCATTATCTCCGCCACCATCGGGCGGCGAGGTCTGCTCGCTGTCATTCACGGTAATGTTCAGCGTAGCGCTGCTGGTATCGCCGTCACCGTCTGTCATGGTGTAGGTAAAGGATTCGGTGAGACCATCCTCATCCACATCTGCCGGCCCGCTGTAGGTAAAGTGACCGTTGGAGTGCATGGTGAGAATGCCGTCGTTGTCGGTGGGAATGTCCACCGAGCCATTTTCCGGTACCTCATAGGTATTTTCGCCGTAGGTCACGGACACCACTCGACCGAGACCATCGGCTCCACCAGCATCCGTTCCCCCCACATCATTGGTCAGCACATTGCCCGTGACTTGCGTCGGGGTCGGCACCGTATCCTGCAAGGTGGCATCCAGCTCGGTGGCGTCATCGATCAACAGGGTTTCATCGCCGCTGTTGCCGACTTTATCCAGCTCGGCCACCGCATTCGTCCCCTGTACCCCGACCCCCACGGCAATAACGTCGATGTCATTGCCATCGACAAAACCCTGCCAGCCCTCGGGCGCATCGCCTCGGTTGGGCTCGCCATCGGAAATAAAATACACCTTGTGTACCTCACCCTGCTTGTCATCCAGCTGATCGGTCAGGGTAACCTCGGCTGCATTCAAGGGTGCCGCATAGTTGGTAAAACCGCCTGCTGTCAGGGTGTTGATATAGGTGATGGCCTCCGCAGGCGTCATATCAGTCTGCTGACCTTTAACTCCGTTGCCAAAATCGATCACGCTGACCCTCAGCTCGGACGCAATGCCTTCATAGCTGTTGATCAGGTTAATCAAGGCCGCCTTCGCCAGCGCAAGCTTGTCACCCTGCATGCTGCCCGAGGTATCAATCACCAACATCAGGTTGTAACAGGGCAGCCCGCTCTCGGTAACGCTGTAGTCGTCATCCTGGGCGATGGGGCCATCATCGTGTACATCTATAGTCAGGCCGGCAGTTGCCTGATCGCCGTCATCGTCGGTAGCCCGCACCTCGAAGTTTTCCTGGAGCACATCCTCGGCGCCGATGTTCATGTCGTCGGGATGATCCGCCGCCCCGTTCAGCGTATAGGTCCACTGATAGACGCCATCGACCAGGGTGACGTCCAGAGTACCGTACTGGCCGACAATCTGCCCGCCCCCGGTGACATCAACCCAATCACCGTTGGCCAGCCTGATCTCCAGTGTGGCCAGCGCGTCTCCACCGGTATCAATATCGAAATGACCGGAGGCGCTTTCATTGTTACTGTCCGGGTTGGTGCCATTGGGCAAGGCGCTTTCTTCAACATAGGCCAATGTAGCGCCGTCACCCGAGCCGCCGCCATCACCACCATCCCCTCCATCACCCGGCGGGGTGGGAGGAGGATCGATCACCACGGTAATAATAGGTATGGAATTCTCATCCGCTGCTATATCACGCTCAGGCAGCACCCGTAACTGCGACGCAAATGCTTCGGGCGCAAAACGCGTATCAAAGCCCGCCTGGGAGATAACCGCATCGCCCACTCTGTCCACCACCACGAAGCCGGCGTTACCACTGCTGCCATCGCCTGTTGCAGCAACCGGAGCTTCATTACCGGCGGCGGTGGCACTAAACAATTCGGTAGGATCGAGGCCGGCCAGAATGGCAGCCTGAATAGCGTCGGCATCGGCTAGCGCCGTTTCGTCGACAGGGAGCTGGGGAGGTGACTCGGCCGTCGGCGCCTCGCCATAAACAATATTGGTATTGGCATCGGTCAGCAGCAGGGTGCCGGGTAACAGCACCTGCCCAACAGTCACCGGCTCTACGGTGCCATCCTGGCCGACAATAAAAGCCTGCCCTTGCAGGCTGACGATTTTAACCGCACTGTCGATTCGAGTGGTTTCCATGCTTTTTGTCCCTGTTCGCCTTGTATTACTTTAAGGCTAGGGCCGGAAACCACTTAGTTCCTGCTCAATATATAGACAGCTGACCGTAGGCCAGCTGCCTTTTGTATCGAAAAAATAGAACGATTAATCGAGTCGTTTAGGCGGACTGATAAAGCCCTGATAGGCATCGACATACAAGGTTTTAAGCACTTCGACCTGCTGGTCGGTCTCCACTCGCGTGGCAATCGTCAGCGCTCCCATGTTATGTGCCGCGCGGCATACTGCCGCCAAAAAAGCATCGTCGTAGTCTGGTTGTGCCACCTGACTGCTGTAGCCGTAATCCAGTTTGACATAGTGGGGCCTGAGATCGCCGAGTTGTGTCAATAAATCGAAATGTCGCCCGAAATGATCGATACCCCAGGCCACCTTGAGTGACGATAACGGCTCCATCAAGGCGCTCTTGCTCGAGGCAAACGCGCTCTCCGGCAACTCCAGAAACAGTCGGGAGCACACACCGGCATGCCGGTCGAGTAACAGCTTGAGTTCATGCCAGAAGCTCACCTGACGACAACTATACTGCGTCAGGTTAACGGCCAGCCGCAGCGCGGGCCTTTGTGCCAGCAGGGTTAATGCACGGCCCACTATATGCAGATCCAGACGCTCACCAAGCTTGAACTGCTCTACCGCCGGCAAGAAATTACCGGCACCGTGCAGGACATCGTCCTTACGGATGGCAATATACAGCTCTTCATGCTGCAGCTGACCATCAAAGCCGAGTACCGCCTGACTGCTGAGTTCAAAATAGTCTTCTGCCAGCGCCTCTTCTACCAGCTGTTTCCAGGCCTGCCGGCCCATCTTGTGCTCTTCCTGGTAGAATTCTATTACCACGGCACCGGCTGCATTCATACGTGCCTTGTTCAGCGCGTTATCGGCGCGGGTCAGCAGCTGGCTGGTATCATCGCCGGACTGCACCACCACGATTCCCACCACCGAGATGTTCAGGCTATTGACCGGATCGATCACCAGCTCGGCAATCAAACGGTTGATCTCGCTGCCCAGCAACGACAACCGTTCTGCATCGGACTCGGGCACCAGCATGGCAAACTCGTAAGCGGAAATACGCGCCAGGGCATATTCATCGAAACGGCGGCAAAGTTGGCGTAAATTGCCGGCAATGGCTTTAACCATCTGCTCACGGGCGGAAAAACCTTCATCCTGATAAAGCTGTTCCAGCATATCCACCGAAATCAGTATGGCCGCACCGCCGGTGCCGTCACTAATCCAGGACTGGCTCTGAGACACAAAATAGGCTCTGTTACCCAGGCCCGACGCTTCATCCAGAAAGGCTTTATTGCGCAGTCGCTCCGCTTCGTCTGCCTGCTCCCTGAACTGGACTTCAAGCTTTCCGGCCATGTTGTTGATGGCCGAGACCACTTCTCTGAGCTCTCGGGTATTCGGCAGCGGAATGGCCTTGCCGAAGTGATGCAATTCTATTTCACGGGCCTGAACTTCAATATCGTGTAACGGCTTGAGCAGATAACGCAATGCCAGTATCAGCAGGCCCCACACCAGCACAAAACAGATCACAAACCAGGTCGCCAATTGGCTCATGCCCTGCCAGAGTTGGTAATAAGCCTGGCCCGGATGCCCTTCAACGTATAACTGGCCCAACTGTAACCAGCCGGAAGTCAGCACGGCTTCATGCCGAGCGCCTTCAAAGAGCCCAAGATTAACAAACCAGTCCGGCACCCCCTGAGGTGATGCCTGGTGCTCGCGGGTAATCTGCTGACCCGCAGCCAGTAAATTGAGTTGTACCTTGCGATAAAAACCACCATCGAATACCGCATTGATCACCGACTCGGCGCCCAGGGTATCGCTGGTTTCAAGATAAGGGGTTAGCGCCAATCCCAACGAAGTGACGGTATTGATCACCGTGGTTTGTTGTTGTTGTGCCAGGTAGCTTCTGGTTGAACTGAACTGTACCGAGTACGCCGTAATAAACAGCATGGCAAAGAGCAGCAGCATGGTCACCAGAAGTTGCCGGTATAATGTCATAGTTAGCCATCCAAATTCATACTGGGCCGTTGTAGTCGTTTAACGTCGACCCGGCCACGTAAATCATTCCAAAGAGACAGGCGTGATGCCCGGCCGGCCAGCTCGCCCCGACCTTGTTCCCGCATCAGCCATAGATGTTGACCATTAAAACTGTAAATAGGCGCCAGATCGTTGCGCTCCGTCGCCGGCCGTATGGTGCCTTCAAGATTATCCAGGATCAAAGGCACCGCCGATGGCGTCGGATAATAGGCAACCACCATATGAAACTGATTCAGTTTCAGCGCCTTGACGTACACCAACCGCAACCTGTCATCGTCGATACCCAGCTCCCGCAACGAGAAATACTTGGCCACGCTGAAGTCTTCGCAATCGCCGCCGCCGGCGCCCAGAAACTCCAGTGGCGTCGCCCAGTAATCTTCTTTATTCCATAACTTGATGTCGTCGATAAAACGCAGGCGATTAAAGAAAATATTGACCCGAGACAGGGTTTCTCTGTCACTCCAGTCGGTGGCCTGTCCTTCGCGAACCAGTTGTCGCCAACCACGCAGGCGACTCGCGGCCTTGTCACCATAAAATCGGTAAACCGCCTCGACCATTTTTTTATCTTCATCCAATAACGACTGGGCTGGCGCGCCAAGCACTATGCTCAGCACCGCCAGCCCACAAAGCCGGTGGAAAAATCGGCCCATTATTTATCGGAATGTTCAACGCTATAGACGTTCCAGCGCATTCTGACCCCCTCCTTCATACTGGCCAGCGCCCCCACCACCCGCCGATTGGCGGCGGCAGACTGCTCATCGTCGCCCATCAGCAAGGGGTTGCTCTCGCCATAACCGATGATCTCGAGACGATTCCCCTCAATACCGGCCTTCATCAGGGCACGCCGCGCCGCCTCGGCCCGGCGCTTGGACAGGGCCAGGTTATACTCGTCGCTGCCTACCTTGCTCGCATGCCCTTCCAGCAGCAGTTTGAGCTCGGTATTTTGTTCCATGAACGTCGCCATCTGGTTAATTTCATTTCGGTATTTTTGCGTGATTTTCGAACTGTCGTGGGCAAACAGAATAATAATATCCTGCTGCAGCGCTTTATAGGCACTGCCGCCGCAACCGCCGTTATCCACCTCCGAATTGGTGACCGAATCCAGACAATTATCCCGGGCGGCAATCACACCATCCCGATCGATATCGGTCAGATCATGAGCCGGTACCGTTTCCTGCTCCGGCGCCGTCGTCAGGCTGGTACAGGCCATCAACGGAAACATCAGGGCCAACAAAATCCATGTTTTCATCAGGTTTCTCCTTCTTTTTTATCTTGTTAGTTTTTGGCCTGCCACTGTTCCGGCTGGGTGAATCGCAGCGCATCAAGCAGCTGCCCGGAGGCATTCATGATGCGATATTCCGCCAGTAACTGATCGTACTCGGTATTGATGTAGGAGCGACGCGCCTCGAACAACTCGTTTTCGGTGTTCAGCACATCCAGCAGGGTTCGGCTACCCAGTGAAAACTGCTTTTTGTAGGCATCGACGGTATCGAAACTGGCTTCCACATGCTTGCGCAAAAAGTTTTTTTGCCGACCAAGTGATTCATATGCCGCCCAGGCCAAACGCATACCTTCATCTACCTGACGGTGTGCATTCATGTGAATATCCTTGGCCTGCATTTCCAGTGCCGAGGTCGAGCGACTGCGAGCCACGTCGGCACCGCCGTTAAACAGGTTGTAACGCATGCGTACCATGGCGGTGAAGTCGTTGTTATGACCACGAACACCATCGATATCGTCGTTCCAACCGCTGTCCAGTTCCAGATTTACCTTGGGATAAAAACCGGATTTGGCGTCTTCATGCTGATAACGTGCCGCTTCCACATCAAACGAGGCGGATGCCAGCGTCGGGTGCTTTTCCTGGGCAATCACCAGCGCTTCATCCAGCGTGGGCGGAATGAAATTGGCATCCGCCTTGGGCTGACGCAAATCGCCCGGCATATCATTCACCAGCGAGATAAACTGGCTTTGTGCATCGCGCAGGTTGTTTTCGGCGGCCGTCATATTGGAATAGGCCCGCGCTACCCGCCCCTGAATCTGGGTAAAGTCGGCGGTAGAGCCCACACCGGAGTCGGTACGGCGTTGAATATCGGACATTATCTGTTCGTGCGTTTCCAGGTTTCGGCGCGACAATTCGACAACTTCATCCTGACGCAACACATCCAGATATACCTCGGCTACTCGCAAGGCAATATTCTCGGCATCCGAGAGCAGGGTATAACGCTGCGCGTCCGCTTCGGCCTGGGTTCGATGCACATTACTGGAGGTCTTGAAACCATCAAACAGCAACTGACGCAATGAAAGTCCGGCCTCTTTGCGGGTCAGGGTCTTGTCGGCTCTGTCATCGCCGTCGCGGGTGCCGGGGCTGTCGGTATACTCGTAACCAATACCGGCATTGGCATCCAGGGTCGGCAAATAGCCGGCAAATGCCTCATCCTGCTCGTATTGTCGAGACTGGTAGAGGTGAAAGGCTTCTTTCACCTTGGGGTGGGTTATCAGCGTCTGGGTGACCGCCTCTTCCAGCGTCTGGGCTTGTACCGGCAATACCAAAGCGGCACCGACCAGCACTGCAATCGTCGTTTTTTTCATTTTTAGTTCTCCCTTCCTGAATCAACGCTCACGTAAAGCACTCTGTTTTGCTCTCAATATGGGTTTGAGCAGGTAGTCCAGTACCGTTTTTTTACCCGTTATAATATCGACCCCGGCCTGCATGCCCGGAATGATCCTGAGCGGTGCCGTTTCCTGTCCCAGAAAACTTTCACTGGTACGAATGGTCGCCAGAAAAAAGGTATTTCCTTCTTCATCCTGGATCGAGTCGGCGCTTATTTTCTCTACTTCGCCGACCAGGCCCCCATAGATAGTAAAATCATAGGCAGTAAACTTGACCATTGCCTCCAGTCCCGGACGTAAAAAACCGATATCCTTCGGCTCGATACGCGCTTCAACCAGCAGGGTATCTTCCAGCGGCACGATTTCAACCAGGTCCACCCCCGGCTGTACTATGCCGCCCACGGTATTGACGTTAAGGGTTTTAATGGTGCCCTTGACCGGAGAGGTCACCGAGGTGCGCCGCACCCTGTCCTGCAGGCCAACCTCTCCCTGCTGCAACTGAACCAGCCGGTTACGCCGCTCGTTCAGCTCTTTCTGCGCCTCGGAACGAAAAGTCAGCGCCACCTCCTTGCGTTTGAAGATGTTTTCCCGCAGCGAAGCGTCGAGCTTGGGCAACAGCAGGCGGGTCGACTCCAGTTCACCCTGCATCTCGTTCAACTGCCGTTCGAGACGCAGAATTTCCACCTGCGGCACTATGCCCTCTCGGGCCAGCGGGCGGCTCATGTTCACTTCACGTGCGGCCAGCGAGACCCCACGCTGCAGCGTGCGAATCTTGGAATTGGTTTCAATCACTTCCTGCTCGCGCTGCTCTATCTGATTGCCGAAAATGGACAGCTGATTTCTGACAAACCCCACTCGCTCGTTGAACAGGGAGCGCTGAAACTCGGGCTGACCCGGATATTGCTCGCGAAACTCATCGGGAAACTCAAGATCGACTTTTTCGACCTTGACCTGATCGCGCCAGGCCAGATCCGGATCCTCCTGAATATGAATCGAATTTACCTCTGCCTTTAACCGCCGCACATCGCCCTGCAATGCCGCAATCTCCTGTTCCCGCTCCCGCAAATCCGACAGAAAACGGGTGTCATCAATCAGCAGCAACGCCTGCCCCTTTTCCACCTGCTGCCCTTCACGGATATATAATTCGCGGACGATACCGCCCTCCAGGTTGGACACCACCTGGATTTGGCTGGAGGGGATCACCTTGCCCATGCCCGAGGTGACTTCTTCCAGCTCGGCAAAATACGCCCATATGATGGCGACCATCACAAACAGCAGCATGCTCCACAGCAGGGCCTTGCCCGCCCTGGGGGTATTCAGCAACACGGCGGCGGCGGTGTCATCGGTATAATCGAGCAGCTCCGGGGGCAATGACTTCTTAGCCATGACTGGCCTCCTTGCTACGTACCTTGCCGGATTGCAACTGCTGCAATACCTGCGCCTTGGGCCCATCCGCCACTATGCGACCCTGCTCCAGCACGATGACCCTGTCCACCACCTCCAGCATGGAAGTGCGGTGGGTCACCAGCAGCAAGGTCTGGTCAGCCCTGAGCTTGAGCAGCTCCTGGCGAATATACAGCTCGGAGCGGTTATCCATATTGGACGTGGGCTCGTCCATCATCAGCATCACGGGATCGTTGAGCATCGCCCGGGCAATAGCCACCGCCTGGCGCTGGCCACCCGACAACTGACGGCCGCCCTCGCCCACCTGTTTGTCCAGCCCGTCCGGATCCTGATTGGTAAACAGGGTCACCCCTGCCATCTGCGCCGCCGCCAGTACCTGATTTTCGTCCGCCAGCGGATTGGCAATCACGATATTGTCGCGAATGGAGCCAAAGAACAGGTTTACATCCTGGGGCACACAACCAATATTGCGTCTGAGCACCGCCGGCTGTAGCTGACCAATATCGATACCATCAATACGAATGGCGCCACCGGTAGGCTTGTACAAGCCCGCCACCAACCGCTCCAGCGTGGTTTTTCCCGAGCCGATGCGACCAATAACGGCCACCTTTTCTCCGGGCTTGATATGCAGGCTGAGGTTGCTCAGCACATCGTGCTCGGAGCCGGGATACCTGAAGTTGACCTGCTCAAACAGAATGTCACCGCTGAACACCGGGTGGTGAATAAAGCGCCGCCCCGCTTCGTGCTCTTCGGGCGCCGCCATGATCTGCTCCAGAATCCCCATGGCGGATCGGGCCTGGTTATAGCGGGTAGACAACACCGACATCTGCACCATGGGCGCAATGGCGCGGCCACTGAGCATGACCGCCGCAATCAGCCCGCCCATCGACAAGTCACCGGCGGCAATCAGATACACCCCCAGCACAATCAGGCTGATGGTGGTAAATTGCTGAGTAACGTTGGCCAGGGTAGAAACCGAATTGGTCAGACGCCGGGTTTTCATGCCCCAGCCGGCGATGTGGCTGACGGCTTGCTCCCAACGGTGCTGAAAGGTGCCCTGGGCTCCAAACAGCTTGATGGTTTCCAGCCCCGCAATGCCTTCCACCAGGTTGGCATTTTTCTGGGATGCCAGTCGCGCGCCCTCTTCAATGCTGCGCTTCAACGGCCGCTGGATCAGCAGACTAAAACCGATCAGCAACAAAATCGCGATCACCGGCACCCACACCATATAACCGGCAAAAATCCAGATGATCAGCAAAAACAGAAACGCGAACGGAATATCGACCAGTGCGGCCACCGTGGCCGAGGTCAAAAAATCCCGCACCGACTCGAATTCCTGCAAATGCTTGGCAAAGGCACCGGTAGAGGGCGGCCGGGCCTCCATGCGCATGCCCATCACCTTGGAAAAAATCTGTGCCGACAGCAGTACATCCGATTTTTTGCCGGCCACATCGATAAAGTGGCTGCGCAGCATACGCAGCAAAAAATCGAATAAAAACACGATACCGGCGCCAATAGCCAGTACCCATAACGAATCGAAAGACAGATTGGGCACTATCTTGTCGTACACATTCATGGTGAACAGCGGCGTCACCAGGGCAAAAATATTGATCAACAGGGAGCCGATCAATACATCCCGGTAAATGGAAAAGGAGCGACGCAGGGTTCCCCAGAACCAGTGTCCGTCCTGAGTATCCAGCACCTTGGGTGAACGGGCATCAAACCGAAACTTCGGCTTGGTAAAAATAACGTGTCCGCTGTAATTGGCAGCCAGCTTTTCAAACGGCAGCCATTGCTCCCCTTCTCCCGAGCCCGGCAACATCACCCGGCAACGGGCCTGCTCGGAATCCGTTTCAAGTAGCACACCGGCACCGCCTTCTTTAAACAACAGAATGCAGGGCAACAATAAATCGGAAATATCGTCCAGCGAATACGCCGCATGATGGGCCGATAACTCGGCCCGTTCGGCCGCGCGCGAAAACAGCAAGGGGGTCAACTTGCCATCCGCCAGCGGCAAGCCGTTGATCAACGCCTCTCCCTGATAAGGGTGGCCGTACACCTTGGTCAGAAACACCAGACTTTGCAGCAAGGGATCCTGAACCGTTTGTGAGTCCTGCATGAATGCTACTGCTCTCTTCAGTCACGTCTGAGCCTTATTCTAGTGAAGTTATGGCTCTAAATGTCAGAAAAACAAAAAAAACAGCGCCCCTGCATAACAAGGGCGCCATCAAGTTGAACGATGATCAGCCGTTGTCCGGCAGCTTGCCCACCAACTCATCCACCAGTATCTGGCTCAGAATATCCTGCTCGTAGGCAACCCCATCCAGGGTGATATTGAGCGAGGCACCATTATCACTGGACACACTGACCGTCGTCGCGTTTTCATCACCGTCCACAGAAAGATAGTTCCCCAGGTCTTCCTGCTCTTTGTCGGTCAGAAAATCGGACAAGTCCAGCTTGTCTTCATTCAGATCAAACCCTTTGACCGTGTCGCTCTGAGATTGCCCGGACTGCGCTTCTTCAGCGCTCCAGTAAAGGATATCCACTGCGCCGTCAGCCGCGCCCAGGTCGATAATATCGTCCCCCAGGCCGCCAGCCAGCCAGTCGCTCCCTGCTCCACCGTTTAGCTCGTCGCTCCCTTCGGTACCGGTAATGGCATCATCTCCATCCGTGCCCTCGATAGGACCACTTGCCTGCATACCGGCGGTAAAGCTCGCGTTGGTGGTATCCCCGTCCGCATCGGTCACTGTGGCGGTAAAGTCCATCTCAACCGGCAATGGCAGCGTCTGTTCCTGCTCGGTGCTGAAACCAAAATTGACCTTCACCTCTGTGTCGCAGGGATCCCCATTTGAATCGAAATAAAAACCGGCAGTCACTTGAAGGTGGTCGATCGTCTCGTCTGCACCGAAGGGGTTGTTCACCGTATACCCTGCAAGCGCACCGTCTGTGTAGCCGCCTTCGATCTCCGTGAGGCTCCCATCGGCGCCCACCACATAGTCGCCATAACCGCTGTCCAGCATGATGGTCTGAGTTCCACCCTGGGTGCCGGTAACGGTGAGGTAAAGCACATCCCTCGAGACAACCCCGAATGCAGGCTGTCCCGTTTCCTTAAAGAACAGGCTAATGGAGCTGGCCGCCTCGGCTGGATCGTAGATCAAACTCTCGGTGGTCAAGTCTTTATAATGACTAATGAGATTATTGCTCTTGAAGCCAATGCCTTGACCGGACGCATTGATCTGTCCGCCTCTCGTCGTAGCTTCAAAAGTCTGCTGCTCTCCGCTATTGGCATTTATCCCTTTCAGCGCAAGAGTCTGGCCTGATGCCACCGCCCTAACTTGGGCGGTTTCATTCGTATTTTTATACGAAATATCGTAAGTATCAGTAGGTCCTTCGGCCTTGACCGCCTTATCAAATTCTTCCGGAGTGATGCTGATGCTAACCGGCACAGCACTCAGCTCAATCTGATAACTGCCGTCTTCACTCAGTGTCAGGGTGAAAGTCACACCTTTCACTCCGCCCTCGTCGGCGTTGTAGCTGAAGCTGCCTGGGTAAACCCCAGCAACATTCGATTCACTGAACTGCAGGCTATCTTCAACCACAGCACCATTACCCACCGTCACACCATCAAGAGCTATCTGCTTGATCATCTCCAGGCCCGGCAAGGTATCTGCACCCGCCTCGGCCGACCAGACACCGTTAATCACGCTGGATGCCGACACGGCATTGGCAAAGGTCACCGTCGGCTCATCATCGTCAATGCGCACCGACAAAGAGGCGTTGGCGCTGCCGCCGCCGTTTTGCTCCAGCTGTACGGCAAATTCATCAAACAAGGCGTCTTCATCCGGAGCATGAGTATTGCTCTTGTCCAGGGTGTAGCTATATGTCACGTCACCGGTCTCGGCGTCATAACCGGTCATGGTCAGGGTATTACCCAAGGGGCTGGTAATGGTGGTTTTGTTGAACACACCATTGCTGATCACCGCTTCGCCTCCGATGCTCAGGCTATTGATACCCTGCGATGCTGCCACCTTGAAACTGCCGGACTGGGTCAGACTCTTAGTATCGGTTTGGGTACCGCCGACAAGATGACTCTCGTCCAGCACCAGATCGCCGCCCTCGATGCCAAGCCCGGCAATGGTAGGCGTCTCTCCTTCACCGCCGCTTTCTGCTGAGCCGGAAATCGTCACACTGGCAGATTGTTCATCCGCAGCGCCATCCTGTGCTGTGGCGATAACGGTCACTTCGAGTGCTTCGCTGGAGCCGGTGAGAACGGTGACACCTTCTATCGTCACCTTGCCGGTGGCTTCATCGATTACCACCGTATAGCCATCGCTGTTTTCCAGTGGCAACGTCCAGCTGAACAGGCCATCGGCATCGGCCGTTTCACTCTTATTGCCATGCGACAATTCAGCCCCGCCGGGGACTTTTACGATAATAGACGTTATTTCTTCAGAGAAATCACTGTCAGTCGGGGTGGCCGTGATCTCCAGCGAATAGATATTAGCCGTGGTGTAGCTTATTTTATGGATCAGGTAATCACTGTTATCGCTGCCGCCCTGAGCAGCATTGGGGGCGGTAAACTCGATACTGTAGATCAACTGATCATCATCAGCCGTAATGGTGAAGGCATCATCTATTTGATCGCTTTTACCTTGAACAATGCCCGAGCCGATAATCTCGCCGTGACTGTCTTTCAATACATATTTGGCATATTCAGTGTGGTGCAACCACGCAAACTGAGCGGTCAGCTCGGTCACCGGCACATCGAAATCAATGGCCAGCATTTCGGATTTGCCATTATTTTGTCCAATCTCGGTGGCAGCACCCGAACCGCCATTACTCTCTACGCCAAATCCAACCACCTTGCTCTTATCAACGGTAGATATCGTCGCCTCTGCACCATCAAGGCCGGATGCCGTCACCGTAAAGCCCAATCCAGTCTCTTTCACGTTACCGATATTGATGTTCTGCGTCTGTGATACCGGCTCACCCAGCTCTACCGTCACTTGTGGCACATCCGTCACCGGCTGTACCTTAATGCTCAGAGCAGCTTCTGCCGAGGCAACACCGGCATTATCGACAGCCTGATAATTGAAGGAGGTATCACCGCTCCAGTCTTTGCTCGGCACAAAAGTCAGCGTTGCCGTGCCCTCGCCAGCGGCAACTTCCATGCCTGGGGTCACCACTTCATCACCCAGATACAGAGTACCGTTTTCAGGCAGGTTATTGATGATGAACGACTTCACGCTGCCATCGGCATCGGTGGCCGACAGTTTGATCTCGATACCGGCGCTGTCTTCCAGACCTTCAGCATCGGCGCTGGTCGCAACAGGAATATGATTCACATTGACCGACGTATTCCCTGCCGTTATCAGCGACTCATATCCTTCTCCTCCGTCAACCTTCTCAATACGGTTATCAATATTGAACTGACCACTGGTGTCGACCGGAACGCTAGTCCCAGTAACCTCACCATTCGCCATGGTCACCGTCTCGCCGTTTTCCAGGGTAAAGGTCAGGCCGCCATGCTGGCTCAGCTCCATGCCTTCCGGCCCGGTCAGGGTCACGGTATAGGTGATGGTATCGCCTTCGGTCACACTGGCGCTGCTCACGCTCAGTACCGCCGTCACCGGGGTATCGGTGTCATTGACGGTGACCGTGGCGCTGTCGCTGATGTCCAGCTGCTCGAAGTTGTGCGCACCGGCATCGGTGACGCTCACGGTGATCGTTTCACCGTCCAGATAGACGTCATCGCCCTGAATGGCGAACGGCGTGGAGACCGCCTCGGTCGCCCCCGCCGCAAAGAACAGGGTCGCCTGGTTGCTCAGGGTCACGGTAAAGGCGCTGCCCGCCGGGTGACTCAAGGTCCCGGTCACGGTGGCGGTGCCACTGCCTTCGTTGACGCTGATGTCACCCAGGCTCAGGCGGGTACTGTCACCTTGCCCGTTCGGCTCATCGGTCACGGTGACCTGGGTGGCGGTCGGATCCAGCACCAAGTACTCGAAGGTCTCGCCGCCCGCCGTCACCTCGACGCCGGTGATCTGGTTGGCGATGGCCGGCTGCCCGCCGACCAGCGGATCGTCGGCCACCGTCACCGGCGCACTGCTGCCGCGGCTCTCACCGTCCGCAATGGTCACCGTCTCGCCGTTTTCCAGGGTAAAGGTCAGGCCGCCATGCTGGCTCAGATCCATGCCTGCCGGTCCGGTCAGGGTCACGGTATAGCTGATGCTATCGCCTTCGGTCACACTGGCGCTGCTCACGCTCAGTACCGCCGTCACCGGGGTATCGGTGTCATTGACGGTGACCGTGGCACTGTCGCTGATGTCCAGCTGTTCGAAGTTGTGCGCACCGGCGTCACTGACGCTCACGCTGAAGGTCTCCCCGTCCTGATACACGTCGTCGCCCTGAATGGCGAACGACTTAGAGACCGCCTCGGTCGCCCCCGCCGCAAAGCTCAGGGTCGCCTGGTTGCTCAGGGTCACGGTAAAGGCTTGACCGGCCGGCTGGCTCAAGGTGCCGGTCACTGTGGCCGTGCCACTGCCTTCGTTGACGCTGATGTCACCCAGGCTCAGGCGGGTACTGTCACCTTGCCCGTTCGGCTCATCGGTCACGGTGACCTGGGTGGCGGTCGGATCCAGCACCAAGTGCTCGAAGGTCTCGCCGCCCGCCGTCACCTCGACGCCGGTGATCTGGTTGGCGATGGCTGGCTGCCCGCCGACCAACGGATCGTCGGCCACCGTCACCGGCGCACTGCTGCCGCGGCTCTCACCGTCCGCAATGGTCACCGTCTCGCCGTTTTCCAGGGTAAAGGTCAGGCCGCCATGCTGGCTCAGATCCATGCCTGCCGGTCCGGTCAGGGTCACGGTATAGCTGATGCTATCGCCTTCGGTCACACTGGCGCTGCTCACGCTCAGTACCGCCGTCACCGGGGTATCGGTGTCATTGACGGTGACCGTGGCACTGTCGCTGATGTCCAGCTGTTCGAAGTTGTGCGCACCGGCATCGGTGACGCTCACGGTGATCGTTTCACCGTCCAGATAGACGTCATCGCCCTGAATGGCGAACGGCGTGGAGACCGCCTCGGTCGCCCCCGCCGCAAAGAACAGGGTCGCCTGGTTGCTCAGGGTCACGGTGAAGGCCGTGCCCGCCGGCTGGCTCAGGGTGCCGGT
>NZ_CANLZU010000003.1:0-212500 GCF_947495715.1 uncultured Oceanisphaera sp. | reverse complement strand
TGCCCGGTAGCTACGTTCGGAATCGATAACCGCTGAAAGCATCTAAGCGGGAAGCGAGCCTCGAGATGAGTCATCCCTAGAGCTTTACGCTCTCTAAAGGGCCGTTGGAGACCACAACGTTGATAGGCAGGGTGTGTAAGCGCAGCGATGTGTTGAGCTAACCTGTACTAATGACCCGTGCGGCTTAACCATACAACACCCAAGAAGTGTGAGACCTTGCGGTCAAGGCAACTACAGATTATTTCAGAACATCAGTTTTCCAGCGTTTGTTAGCAACAGCTGACAAACACCAGTTTATGCCTGGCGGCGATAGCGTTGTGGTCCCACCTGATCCCATGCCGAACTCAGAAGTGAAACGCACCCGCGCCGATGATAGTGTGGCAGCTGCCATGTGAAAGTAGGTCACTGCCAGGCACCCAATATGTAGGGTCGAATTTATTCGACCATCCAAAAAGCCCTTCACCGATGTGAAGGGCTTTTTTGCGTCTACGTTTTAACCGTGAGTGGTGAATGCAGCACGGATGCACGCGACTACATCCGTGCTGTATACGAATACGATGCCGTTAAAGGCTCGGAGTTATCTCTTCTTTTTCCAACTGCAACTTTAGTTCGGCAATGCCGTCTTCCAGTTGCACCTTGACCTTGAATCCCAGCTTGCGGGCCAGGGTGATCATGCCCCGGTTTGAGGGCATGGTGATACCGCTCAGACTATTCAGGCCGCGAACGCGAGCATAGCGGATAATCTTCTCCATCAAGAGCCGGCCCAGGCCCATGCCCTTGAGATCGGAGCGAACCAGCACCGCAAACTCCGCATCTTCGTTATCCGGATCCGAGATGGCTCGTACCACGGCCAGAATTTTTCCGTCTTCTGCCACGGCCACAAAGGCTATTTCCCGGTCGTAATCAATCTGCGTCATGTGGGCCAGTTCTTCATGCCCGATCACCACATCGGCGAAGAAGCGTTTGTAGCGGTCTTCATCGGATACATGGCTGACAAAGTCCTTATGGGCCGGCTCGTCTTCCGGTAATACCGGGCGAAGCAGGATACTGCTGCCATCCTTGAGCAGTGTTCTTTCTTCCCACTCCTTGGGATAAGGGCGTATCGCCAGGCGAGCCTGACCATCCCCTTCAAAGGGTTCTAGCTTCATGCTGACATCCAGGGCGATGAGCTCCTTGCCGGTGGCCAGCAGCGGGTGAATATCGAGCCGGGTGATCTCGGGATGATTGATGATGAGATGAGACACCTTGGTCAGCACGCGGCAGAGGGCTTCCATGTCCAGCGATTGCTGCGAGCGGTTGGCCCTGACCTTGCCGCTTTTAAGAGCATTAATGACCAGATAGCGGGCCAGGGTCATGTTCAGCGGTAGCAGGGCAACGGCGGCCTGCTCTTCGCCCTCCCAGTCGATGCCACCATCACCCAGCAGAATCACGGGGCCAAACACCGGGTCCGAACGCACGCCGATATGTAATTCCTGGGATCCTGCCCGGCGTGCCATGCGCTGCACGATAAGGCCGTGAATACGGGCACCGGGATAAGCCTGCCGTACTCGATCCATAATGGCATCGGCGGCCTGAGCCACCTCGGCGGCCGAGCGCAGGTTGAGTACTACGCCCGACACCTCGGACTTGTGCACTATGTCGGGAGATCGCAGCTTGATCGCCACCGGATAGCCGATTTGTTCGGCAATATGCGCGGCCTCGGTGCTGTCCGAGGCAATCCAGGTCGGCAGGGTCTGAATGCCGTAGGCCGCCATCAGGCGGCTGACTTCGTGGGTATCCAGCTGAACAATGCCTTGATCAAAAGCTTCTCTGATCAGCAACTTCACCGTCTCGCTGTCGCTGGGCATATCGGAGATGGACTCCGGGGTTTCCATCAGTTGCTTCTGGTTGCGGCGATACTCGACCAGGTGCATAAAGGCGCCGGCGGCACTTTCCGGCGTGCGGTAAGTGGGAATACCGGCCTCGGTAAAGCAGCGGCGCGCCTCGAACACGCTGGTTTCCCCCGACCAGTTGGTGAGGATGTTGAAACGCCGGGCACGCGGATGTTCCTTGATGATCCTGATGACTTCCCTGGCCACCAGGGTGCTGTTTACTGCGGCAGAGGGCGCATGCATGATCAGGATGGCGTCGCAGTCATCGCTGTCGAGCAGTACCTTCAAGCTATCGGTATAGCGTGCGACCGGCGCATCGCCGACGATATCGATGGGATTGGTTTTGGACCAGGCCGACGGTAATACCTGGTCCAGCGAAGCCCTGGTGCCCTCGCTCAGGCTGGCCAGCTTGCCGCCTCTGGCCAGCAGGGTGTCGATGGCCATGATGGCCGGGCCGCCGCCGTTGGTCAGGATCACCAGCCGCTCGCCACGCAGGCTCTGGGCATGGTTGAGGGTTTCTACTGCCGCAAACAAATCGTGGGTATCTCTTACCCGCAGCATGCCGGCCCGACGAATGGCGGCATCGTAGGCGGCGTCCATGCCTACCATGCCTACATTACCACCGGTGTGCAGGTGGCCAAGCTGGGCGCCGATGCGGGTTTTGCCGCTTTTGACCACCAGTACCGCCTTGTTGCGTGAAGCGGTTCGCGCCGCCGACATGAAGGCGCGAGCGTCCTGCACCGCATCCATATACAGCAGAATGGCACTGGTGTGCCGGTCTCGTGCCAGATAGTCCAGCAACTGGGCGAAGTCGATATCGCAGGCATCACCGAGCGAAATGAAGTGCGAGAAGCCGATGTCGTTGTGGCGGGCCCAGTCCAGAATGGTGGAGCACACCGCCGCCGATTGCGAAACAAAGGCAATTCGCCCCGCTTTGGCCGGAAAAGGCGCAAAACTCACATTAAGCCCCATATGTGGCAGTATCACCCCCATGCTGTTGGGGCCGAGCAGGCGCATGCGATGTTCGCGCGCGCTGGCTTTCATCTGCTCCAGCTGCTCGGAAGAGGTACCGGCGGCCAGAATAATGGCGGCTTTACAGCCTTTTCGGCCGAGTTGGTCGATAATGCCCGGATTCTTGCCGGCTGGCGTACAGATAATGGCCAGGTCGGGCACTCTGGGCAGGCTCTGAATGTCGGGGTAGGCCATCACGCCGGCCACCGCTTCGTACTTGGGGTTGACCGGCATGACGGGGCCGCTGAAGTTACCGGCCAGCAGGTTTTTCATTACCAGCTTGCCGGCGCCATGGTCCCGATGAGAGGCGCCGATCACGGCGATACTGGTGGGACGGAACAGGGCATCAAGTCCTTGCAGCGGCATACAGACTCCTTTATACAGATGGCATGACGATAGGCGACAGCGCCATATAGATGGTATGGCAGGACCTAAGGGTTGTAGCATATTATCAGGCCCCTGATCTTTTTTCGTGAACGAGGGCGCAAGCCTGAACGAGGTATAGAATGGAACTCTGGTTGTTGTTTATTCCTGCCTGTCTGGCCCTGAATTTAACACCGGGGCCGGATATCTTCTTTGTGCTGTCGCAAGCTCTGGGCGAGCGCCGTTTTGCCGGACTCTGGGCGGCAATGGGGCTGGGGGTTGCTTATCTGGGCCATACTCTGCTGGCGGTCGTGGGACTGTCGGCGCTGGTGATGCAATCGGCCACCGCTTTCATGGTGATCAAGTATCTGGGCGCCGCCTATCTGCTGTATCTGGGCTGGACCAGCCTGCGCAGTGCCTCGACCATGCATCTGCCCCAGGCGCAAAACAGCAGCAGTGTTGGCCGCATTTTTTATCGTGGCCTCATGGTCGGCCTGCTCAACCCCAAGGTGGCGCTGTTCTTTCTCGCCTTTCTGCCCCAGTTCATCAGCCAGGAACTCGGCTCGGTGCCGATGCAATTGCTGCAGCTGGGGTTGGTATTCACCCTGACCGCCACCTTTTGCAACGGTGCTTACGGTCTGCTCGGCCAGCGGCTGAAGCGGGGTCTGCAGGGCCGAGAGCGGGTCTCGGTTTACCTGAATCGACTCTCGGGTGGGCTCATGATGGCACTGGGTGCCCGCTTGGCGCTGGTGCAGCAATAATTTGCCCGGTAATAAGCGGTCGAGGCCACTGGCCGCATCGGGTAAAATGGCGTCAACGCCTTATTTTCACATAGCTTTCAAGGACTAATGATGCAGTTCCCGACCATAGAAGACTTTGTCGGCAATACCCCCCTGGTACGCCTGCAGCGGCTGGCCAGCCATACCGGCAGTCAGGTGCTGGTGAAGCTGGAGGGTAATAACCCGGCGGGTTCGGTAAAGGACAGACCGGCGCTGAACATGATTCGCCAGGCCGAGGCCCGGGGGGATATCAAGCCCGGCGACACCCTGATCGAAGCCACCAGTGGCAACACCGGCATCGCCCTGGCGATGGCGGCGGCGATCAAGGGCTATCGCATGGTGTTGATCATGCCCGACAACGCCACCGAAGAGCGCAAGGCCTCGATGCTGGCTTATGGTGCCGAGCTGATCCTGGTCAGCAAGGAAGAAGGTATGGAAGGCGCCCGGGATCTGGCCGACCGAATGGCCGCCGAAGGCAAGGGCGTGATCCTCGACCAGTTCAACAATCCGGATAACCCCGAAGCGCATCTGCTGACCACGGGGCCCGAGATCTGGCAGCAAACCGAAGGTCGGATCACCCATTTCGTGTCCAGCATGGGCACTACCGGCACCATAATGGGGGTGTCGCAATACCTCAAGCAGCAGAATGAAGCGGTGCAAATCGTCGGCCTGCAGCCCTGCGAAGGTAGCAATATTCCGGGCATCCGCCGCTGGCCCGAGGCCTATTTGCCGGGTATTTTCGAACAGAGCCGGGTGGATCAGGTGCTGGATATCGGTGAAGAAGAAGCGGTGGCTACCATGCTGCGGCTGGCAAAAGAAGAAGGCATCTTCTGTGGTGTCAGCTCCGGCGGTGCCGTGGCCGGCGCGCTCAAGCTGGCCGAGCAGGTCGATAACGCCATCATCGTCGCCATCATCTGCGACCGGGGCGATCGCTACCTGTCATCGGGGGTGTTTAATAAACGTGAGGGGTAAAGCGTGAGGGGTGAGGAGAATTATATATCCCCTCACTTTTTACCCCTCACGTTGTTTCAAGCTGTTAAAGCAAGGCTCGCGTCGGTGATCTGCTGATCGCCAACATAGAGGCGGCCGCCCTGGCTGCCCAGATAAAGGGTCTGACCGCGGCGGGCCTGCTCCAGCTGCCGGCGAGGTAGCTCGGCTTCCAGCAATTGGCCCGGCCAGTCCTGAGGCTCCAGCTCCAGTCGCAGCAGGGCGCCGCGCGGATTGACGTCGGTTACCACGACCGGCAGCGGATGATGGGCATCGGCTGCGGTGGTTAAGCTGATTTCGTACGGGCGCAGATACCAGCTGGCCTTGCCCTGCCGATGGCTGGCCACCGGCAGTTGCAGCGGATAATGCCCCACCTTGAAGCGGCTGCCGTGCAGCTCGCCATCAATTTGATTCACCTCACCGAGAAACTCCAGTACGAAGCGACTGGCCGGTTGCTGCCAGATATCATCCGGGCTGCCGATCTGCTCCACCTTGCCCTGGCTCATCACCACCACCTGATCCGACACATCCAGCGCCTCTTCCTGATCATGGGTTACGAAGATGCTGGTGAAATGCAGTTCGTCATGCAGCCGGCGCAGCCAGCGGCGCAGTTCCTTGCGCACCTGGGCGTCGAGGGCGCCAAAAGGTTCGTCCAGCAGCAGCACGCGCGGCTCTACCGCCAAAGAGCGGGCCAGGGCCACGCGCTGACGCTGACCGCCGGACAACTGGGCCGGAAAACGGTCGGCCACATGCGATAGCTGAATCATCTCCAGCAAATCACCCACGCGGCGTTTGATGTCGGATTTGGACGGGCGTTCCGCCTTCGGCATGATAGTCAGCCCGAAGGCGATGTTGTCGAACACCGTCATGTGGCGGAACAGCGCATAATTCTGAAACACGAAGCCGACCTTGCGATCCCGGGCGTGCAAGTCGGTCACATCGCTACCGTTGAAGCGAATGCGGCCGCCGTTGGCGTGCTCCAGCCCGGCGATGATGCGCAGCAGCGTGGTCTTGCCCGAGCCGGAAGGACCCAGCAGCCCCACCAGCTGGCCGCTGGGCAGGTCGAGGTTGATGTCGTGCAGCACCCGGGTGTTGCCGAAGGACTTGTGAACCCCTTCAATCTGAATACTCATGCCGGTTACTCCTGTGCTTCGGCGCCGTGCAGGCGCCACTCGAGATAGGATTTGAACAACAAGGTGATCACCGCCATCAGTGTCAGCAGGGCGGCGGCGGTAAAGGCGCCGACCGCGTTATAGTCCTGATGCAGCAGCTCGACGTGCAGCGACAGGGTATTGGTTTCGCCGCGAATACCGCCGGACACCACCGACACGGCGCCAAATTCGCCCACGGCGCGGGCGTTGGTGAGGATCACCCCGTACAGCAGCGCCCAGCGAATATTGGGCAGAGTGATTTTGCGAAACAGTTGCCAGCCGCTGGCCCCCAGCAGCACGGCGGCTTCTTCCGAATCGGTGCCCTGACTGCTCATCAGCGGCACCAGCTCACGCACCATGAAGGGACAGGTGACGAATACGGTGACCATCACAATGCCGGGCCAGGCAAACATCAGTTGCATGTCGACCCCGTCGAGCCAGCCGCCCACCGGGCCGTTGACCCCGTACATCAGCAGATAGAGCAAACCGGCTACCACCGGCGATACCGCGAAGGGTACATCCATCAGGGTCAGCAGCAACTGACGACCGCGAAACTGAAAGCGGGTGACCAGCCAGGCCAGCAGGGTGCCGAATACCAGGTTGATGGGCACGGTGAGCGCCGCCACCAGCAGGGTCAGGCCGATGGCATGCAGCATGTCCGGCTCGTTCAGGTTGTCCAGCACGCCACCCACACCGGCGGCAAAGGCACCGGCAATAATGGCCAGCAGCGGCACCACCAGCAACAGCAGGGTCAGCACCACGCCGGTGCCAATCAGCAACCAGCGACCCCAGGGACGAGCGGCTTTCAGTGTCAGAGACTGTTCCATCAGCTGTTACCTCGTACCCGGCGCATAAAGCGGCTTTGAATGCCGTTGATCAGAAACAGCAGCACGAAGGATGCCAGTAAGATGATGCTGGCAATGGCACTGGCGGCGGCATAATCGAATTCCTGCAGCTTGATGAAAATCATCAGCGAGGTAATTTCGGTTTGCCAGGGCATGTTGCCGGCAATAAAGATAACGGCACCAAATTCACCCAGACTGCGGGTGAACGACAGGGCGGTGCCGGTGATCAGTGCCGGCTTCAGCTCGGGCAATACCACCCGGCTGAATGCCTGCCAGGGGCTGGCCCCCAGGGTGGCGGCCGCTTCTTCGTATTCCGGGCCCAGATCTTCCAGCACCGGCTGCACGGTACGCACCACGAAGGGCACGCTGGTAAATACCATGGCGATGACGATGCCCACCCAGGTGTAAGACACCTTGATGCCCAGCTCGGCCAGCCACTCGCCGTACCAGCCGTTGGTGGCAAACAGCGAGGCCAGGGTCAGGCCGGCCACCGCGGTAGGCAGGGCAAAGGGCAGGTCCATCAGGCCGTCGAGCAGGGCCCTTCCCGGAAAGCGATAGCGGGTTAGAATCCAGGCCATCAAGAGGCCAAACACCATGTTGAACAGGCTGGCGGCGGCGGCGGCGCTGAGGGTGACCTTGTAGGTAGCCACCACCCTGGGGTCACTGATTACATTCCAGTACTGTGCCCAGCCCATCTGGCTGGTATTCAGTATCAGCCCGGTGAGCGGCAGCAGGATAATCAAGCTTACGAACAGCAGGCTGGTGCCCAGACTCAGGGTAAAACCCGGTAGTACCCGTTTGGATGAACCCAACAGCGCCGCCATGGTTTAGCGTCCCTGAGCCTGCAGTTGATCCAGGCTGCCACCGTTGGCGAAGTGGGCGGCCATGGCCTGCTCCCAGCTGCCGAAGATGTCTTCTACCTTGAACAGCGAGGTGGCGGGGAATTTGTCTGCCACTTCGGCGGCGACCGTTTCGTTATGCACCCGATAGTAGTAACCGGCCAGAATGCGCTGGGCTTGGGGGCTGTACAAAAATTCCAGATAGGCCTTGGCCTGTTCGGCGGTGCCGTTACGCTCCACGTTGCGATCAATCCAGGTCACCGGAAATTCGGCCAGCACGTCTACCGGCGGTACCACCACCCGATAACCCGCTTCCGGGTTCAGCGCGCGGATGTTGTTCACTTCCGATTCGAAGGTGATCAGTACATCACCGATACCCCGTTCCACAAAGGTGGTGGTGGCGCCACGGCCGCCGGTATCGAATACCGCCACCTGCTTGATCAGTTTGCCCATGTGCTCGCGAATCTTGTCTTCATCGCCGTCAAACTGCTGGTGGGCGGCGCCCCAGGCGGCCAGATAGGTATAACGGCCGTTACCGGAGGTCTTGGGGTTGGGGAACACCAGTTGTACGTCGTCCCGGGTCAGGTCGTCCCAGCCTTGAATATTCTTGGGGTTACCTTCACGTACCAGAAACGCCATGGTGGAGAAATAGGGCGAGCTGTCGTTGGGCAGACGAGCTTTCCAGTCGGCGGGGATCAGCTTGCCTTTCTGGTGCAGCACATCCACATCGGTCACCTGGTTGTAGGTAACCACATCGGCACGCAGGCCCTGCAGAATGGCCTGTGCCTGGCGGGAAGAGCCGGCGTGAGACTGTTTGATCTCCAGCTTTTCACCGGTTTTCTGCTCCCAGTGTTCGGCGAACACCGGGTTGATGTCGGCAAACAGCTCGCGGGCGATGTCGTAGCTGCTGTTGAGCAGTTCTTTTGCCTGAAGGGGGACGGCGGTGCTTAACCCGGCAGCAAACAGCAGGGTAGCCAGAAGAGATTTACGCATGATGAACTCCAGGGACTCAAAGATGATGTACCCGAGTTTAATATGCTTATAGAGTATTTAAACTAAGTTTTTTATTCTTTTAAGGTATATGAAAGCAAGGGTGGATCTATCGAAACGGTCTAACAAAAAGGGCCTGCATCTGCAGGCCCTTTTTACGTCAGCGGTTTACCGAGCCGCTTATTGCGGGGCGACCGGTGAAATCGGCTGTGCCGGCTTGGCGATCAAGGAGCGGGTGTCTTCAATCGCTTCGGTGATGATCACCTGTACCGCCTGGCCCAGCTCGTACAGCGGGGCCTTGTCCAGGTAAACGCGGCCATCGTCCCAGCTGCATTCCAGTCGATCCCGGTTGGCCAGGATCAGGGAGGAAGGCATGAACACCACGGCACCGTTTTCCTGCAGGCGCAGCTTGACGCCACCGCGACCGATATCGACCACTTCGGCATCGAACACCTTGCCTTCGGCCACGGCTGGCTGCAGATAACGCACATACAGCCAGTCGGCGATATCGCGCTCGGCCCGGCGGTGCATGCGGCGCTGCTCGGACAGATGCACGGCCAGTTCGTCACTGGGTGCATGCACGCCATGTTCCTGCTCGGCAAGAATGGCCTTGATCAGACGGTGGTTGACGATGTCGCCGTATTTACGAATCGGCGAGGTCCAGGTGGCGTAGGCGGTCAGGCCCAGGCCAAAGTGTTCGCCCGGGCTGGCGCTCATGGCGGCAAACGACTGGTAACGACGGGTGCGACTGTCCAGATAGCTGGTGTCGCGGGCATCCAGCCAGCGGCGCAGGGCACAGAAGCCTTCCAGGCTCGACAGGGTGTCCGGCTCGAAGGGGGCTTCGTGGGTCTGCAGCAGTTCGACCAGGCCTTCCATTTTTTCACTGTCAAAACCGGCGTGCACGTTGAAGATACCGGTGCCGGCATGTTCGGTCAGCCAGTTGCCGCAAGACAGGTTGGCGGCGATCATCGCCTCTTCTACCATCTGGTTGGCGATGCGACGGTGATCGACCAGAATGGCGGTGACGTTGCTGTCTTCGTCGAGCGCAAAGCGGTAATCGGGTCTGTCCTTGAACACGATGGCGTGCTTGCTGCGCCAGGCGCTGCGGGCATGGGTCAGGGCGGTCAGTTCACGCAGCTGCTCGGCAATGACCTCGCTGGCGGGCTGCCAGTCGCCGATTTGCTCGACCCAGTCGGAGACCTGATCGTAGCTTAAGCGGGCCTGGGAGCGAATGTGGGCGGCGAAGAAGTCGGCCTTGTCGGACACCTTGCCGTCAAAGTCGATCTGCAGGCGGGCACACAGGGCCGGACGCTCTACCCCTTCCTGCAGCGAACAGAGTTCGTCGGCCAGGGTGCGGGGCAGCATGGGAATGTTGCGGCCGGGCAGATAAACGGTAAAGGCGCGCTCGGCGGCGACGCGGTCCATTTCGCTGTCGTGGGCAACATAGGCGGTGGGGTCGGCGATGGCAACGGTCAGTTCCCAGGCGTTATCCAGCTTTTTCACGCTCAGGGCATCATCCATATCCAGGGTGGATTCGCCATCGATGGTGAAGAAGGGCACATCGGTAAGATCCTGACGCGGCAGGGTTTCTTCCAGCGTTTGCCACTCGGCCCTGTCTTCCGGCGCCTGGTTGGCCAGCTTGTTGCGGGCCAGCACCACCCACCAGGGAGCGATGGGGTCTTCTACGCCGGCAATTACTTCCACCACGCTGGCGAAAAAACCCTTGTTGTCTTTCAGGGCGTGGCGGGTCATTTCGCCCAGTACCCAGTCGCCTTCTTTCAGGCTCTTTTCGTCCAACCCCTTGATGGCGCGTGCCTTGATGGCATCTTTCATCAACGGATGATCGGGCACGATATTGAGCCGGTCACGGAACCACTTCACCCGGGCCACAAAGCGGGTAACACCGGCTTCGATCAGGGTCTCGGGCTCAACCAGCTCGCGCTCGTTTTCGGTACGCACCACGGCGGTAATGTGATCGCCATGCATCACTTTTTTCATCTGTGGTGGTGGAATAAAGAAGCTTTCTTTTTCGCTTACTTCAAGAAAACCAAAACCTTTGGAGGTGCCTTTCACGATACCTTCTTTAATGGGAAGGGTTTCGCGAATCTGTTGCTTGAGCTGGGCCAGCAGGGGGTTGTTTTGAAACATAAGTAAAGACCTGTCGAAATATGCGCCTGACTATACGGATTTACCCCCGATATGCCAAGGAAACCTTGACGCTAGCCGTGGCGTTGGATAAGGCTGAGTCTGGACATGTCGGGGTGACCGCCCTCATCCACGCCCTGATTCAGCGACTAGTAACCGCAGTTGTCGAGATAGCGCCATTTTTTAACCGGGACGGGGCCGTCGAGCTTGGGTATCATAATCGTTTGAATCCGACTGGTAAGCGAAACTCACATGTCACCACAATCCTGGCTGCTGGCGATTCGGCCCAGAACCCTGCCCCTGGCGGTAGCCTCCATGCTGTTGGGGGCGGGCACCGCCGCTCAGGCCGGCGCCTTTAACGGCGGCGTGCTGGCGCTGGCGCTGTTGACCGCGCTGTTGCTGCAGATCCTGTCCAACCTGGCCAACGACTATGGCGACGGCGTGCGCGGTACCGACTCGATGAACCGCACCGGCCCGACCCGGGTGCTGGCCTCCGGCCTGGCGAGCCCCGCGCAGCTGCGTAATGCCATGATGTTGACCGCCGCACTGGCAACGGGGTCGGGCCTGTTACTGCTGTGGGTGGCGCTGGGGCCCGATGTCGGTGCCTGGCTGGGATTTATGGCGTTGGGGTCTTGTGCCTTGCTGGCGGCGCTGGGTTACACCCTGGGCCGGCGGCCCTATGGCTATCTGGGCCTCGGCGATGTGGCGGTATTCGTGTTTTTCGGCCCGGTGGCGGTGCTGGGCTGCAGTTACCTGATGCAGCACCGGCTGAGCGAGGCCGCCGGCTGGGCATCACTCACCGTCGGCCTGCTGGCGGTGGCGGTGCTCAATATCAACAACATTCGCGACATGGACACCGACCGGCAGGCCGGCAAGCACACTCTGGCGCTGCGGCTGGGGTTGCGGCGGGCGCGGGCCTATCAGTTGTTGCTGCTGGGGGGCGCCGTGCTGGCCGGCACCCGCATCATGACCGAGCCGGGCTTTGTAAGTTTGCTGGCGCTCTGGCCGCTGGCGCGGGCCACTCATTTGGTGCTGACCGGCCAGGGCACCGAGCTCAACCGGGCGCTGGCTCAGACCGCGCAGGGTACGCTTGCCTTCACCGGCCTGCTGGCGCTGGGGCTGGTGGTCGGATAAAAACCGGCCGGAGTCCAATGCCGAAATGTTTCATGGCGGTTAATTTTTTATAATCGGATTGGTCGGTAATGACTTTGCTTTTGTGAGCGGGGTCTGTTTATACTGGCCGCCATCTTGTCGGAGTGCTCTATATGGGCTGAGACCGCGAAAGCGGGATCCGTTGAACCTGATCAGGCTAATACCTGCGTAAGGGAAACAAGCGAGAATTTGGCGCCACACCTCTTCTGCCGAGTTCTTTCTCAACACTCCTGACAAGCATTTTCACCCTCAATGGATTCGAAGTGAGATTGCTATGTCAAAAATAAACCGTCGTGAAGTTCGCAGCCAGGCTCAGGCATTTATCGATAACCTGAAAGGCGAACATTTCCCCAATTCCCGCCGCATCTACATCGAAGGCTCGCGCCCGGACATCAAGGTCGGCATGCGTGAGATTCATCTGGCCGACAGCTTCAAGGGCGGCACCGAAGAAAACCCCATTCTAGAGCCCAATGCGCCGGTACCGATTTACGACACCGCCGGCCCTTACGGCGATCCCGATGCCGATCTGGATGTACGCCGGGGTCTGCCCCAGATGCGTCGTCAGTGGATTCTGGAGCGTAACGACACCGAGGAGCTGGAGGGCGTTACCTCCGAGTTTACCCAGCAGCGCATGGCCGACGACGGCCTGGATCACCTGCGTTTCGAGCAGATGCCCAAGCCGCGCAAGGCCAAAGTCGGCGCCTGTGTCACCCAGCTGCACTATGCCCGCAAAGGCATCATCACCCCCGAGATGGAATACATCGCCATTCGCGAGAACATGGGCCGCGAGCGGGTGAGGGACGAAATGCTGCTGCAACAGCACCCGGGCCAGAACTTCGGCGCCAACCTGCCGGACGCCATCACGCCCGAATTCGTGCGCAAGGAAGTCGCCGAAGGTCGCGCCATCATTCCGGCCAACATCAATCACGCCGAGTCCGAGCCGATGATCATCGGCCGCAACTTCCTGGTGAAAATCAACGCCAACATCGGTAACTCGGCGGTGACCTCCAGCATCGAAGAAGAAGTGGAAAAGCTGGTGTGGTCCACCCGCTGGGGTGCCGACAACGTGATGGATCTGTCTACCGGTCGTTACATTCACGAAACCCGCGAATGGATACTGCGCAACAGCCCGGTGCCCATCGGTACCGTCCCCATCTACCAGGCGCTGGAAAAAGTGAACGGCGTGGCCGAAGACCTGACCTGGGAAGTGTTCCGTGACACCCTGATTGAACAGGCCGAGCAGGGCGTGGATTACTTCACCATTCACGCCGGCGTGCTGTTGCGCTTCGTGCCCATGACCGCCAAGCGCGTGACCGGTATCGTGTCGCGCGGTGGTTCCATCATGGCCAAGTGGTGCCTGTCCCATCACAAGGAAAGCTTCCTTTACGAGCATTTCCGCGAAATTTGCGAAATCTGTGCCGCCTACGATGTGTCGCTGTCGCTGGGTGACGGCATGCGTCCCGGCTCCATTGCCGACGCCAACGACGAAGCCCAGTTTGCCGAGCTGCACACCCTGGGCGAGCTGACCAAGGTCGCCTGGGAATACGACGTACAGGTGATGATCGAAGGCCCCGGCCACGTGCCGATGCACATGATCAAACGCAACATGGAAGAGCAGCTGGAGCATTGCCACGAGGCACCCTTTTATACCCTGGGCCCGCTGACCACCGATATCGCCCCCGGCTACGACCACTTCACCTCCGGCATCGGTGCCGCCATGATCGGCTGGTTCGGTTGTGCCATGCTGTGCTACGTCACCCCGAAAGAGCACCTGGGGTTGCCGAACAAGGAAGACGTCAAACAGGGGCTGATCACCTACAAGATTGCCGCCCACGCCGCCGATCTGGCCAAGGGCCATCCGGGTGCGCAAATCCGCGACAACGCCATGTCCAAGGCGCGCTTCGAGTTCCGTTGGGAAGATCAGTTCAACCTGGCGCTGGATCCGCAGACCGCCCGTGCCTATCACGACGAAACCCTGCCGCAGGAATCCGGCAAGGTGGCGCACTTCTGCTCCATGTGCGGACCCAAGTTCTGCTCGATGAAGATCACTCAGGAAGTGCGCGAGTATGCGGCCGCCCAGGAAGCCATTGCGGTGCAACTGGTCGATATGGACGGCAACAGCGAAACCGTGGTCGCCGGCATGGCGCAGATGTCACAAGAATTCAAGAAACGCGGCGGTGAGCTGTATCACCAGGCCGACAAACTGGAGCAATAATTTCTATGACAAGACCCATCGTCTGGACCATCGCCGGCTCCGATTCGGGCGGCGGTGCCGGTATTCAGGCCGATTTGCACACCATTCAGGGACTGGGCGGCCACGGCTGCTCGGTTATCTCCGCCATTACCGCCCAGAACTCGGTGGCGGTATCCATGGTCGAGCCGGTATTGATGCAGGCCTTTACCAGCCAGCTGGTGTCACTGGCCACCGACATGCCGGCCCGGGCCATCAAGATTGGTCTGCTGCCCGGCGGCCTGCGGGCCGAGGTGCTGGCGCGCACGCTGCGTGAATATCGCCGCCAGTGGCAGCCCTTTGTGGTGCTGGACCCGGTGGCCATTGCCAGCACCGGCCAGAGCATGGCCGAAACCAACCTGATCCCGGCGTTGCAGCAGCATTTGCTGCCCGAGGTGGATCTGGTTACCCCCAATGCGCTGGAACTGAAAGTATTGTCGGGCATCGCGCCCGACTCTCCGGCACAGCTGCGCGCCGGGGCCGCCGCCCTGCTGGAACTGGGCGTACGCGCCGTATTGGTGAAGGGCGGTCACCTGGACTGGTCCGGCGACCAGGCCATCGACTATTACACCGACGGCCGGCGTGAAATCTGGCTGGCCAGCCCCCGAGTGCAAACCCGTCACGGTCACGGCACCGGTTGTACCCTGTCGTCGGCCATCGCCACCGCCGTGGCGCTGGACTACCCGATTGAAGATGCGCTGGTGCTGGCCAAGGCCTACGTCAATCAGGGCCTGAAGGGCGCCGAGGCCATCGGCGCCGGTGCCGGTCCGGTGGCTCATCTGGGCTGGCCGACGGATTTGAACGACTTTCCCACCGTGGTGATGCCGGGCTCGGCCCTGGCCGAACAGCTGGGCATCACCGGCACCAGCCCGCAAGGGGATTTTGCCGCCATGGATACCCTCAAGTTGGGGCTGTATCCGGTGGTGACCTCGGTGGCCTGGCTGGAACGTTTGCTGGAGCAGGGGGTGCGTACCCTGCAGTTGCGCATCAAGGACAAGGCCGACGCCGAGGTGGAAGCCGACATCAAGGCCGCGGTCGAGCTGGGCCAACGCTACAACGCCCGCCTGTTCATCAACGACTACTGGCGGCTGGCCATCGAGCATGGCGCCTACGGCGTGCACCTGGGCCAGGAAGACATCGAAGTGGCGGATCTGGAGGCCATTCGCGCCGCCGGTCTCAAGCTGGGCCTGTCCACCCACGGTTATTACGAAATGCTGCGCGCCCGCGAGCTCAAGCCGTCCTATCTGGCGCTGGGTCATATCTTCCCCACCAAAACCAAGGACATGCCGTCCCGCCCCCAGGGGCTGGAGCGGCTGCACCGCTATGTGGCGCTGATGGAGGCGGAATTTCCGCTGGTGGCCATCGGTGGCATCAGTCGGGATCGGGTACCGCTGGTGGCCGAAACCGGGGTGGGCAGCATCGCTCTGGTGACCGCCATTACCGAAGCGGCCGATCCGGATGCGGCCATCCGCGATCTGCTGGAAATGGTGGAGGGATAAGATGCTCAGCGACAGCGAATTCATGCGTTACAGCCGGCACCTGTTGCTGGAAGAAGTGGGCGAGCAGGGTCAGCTGAAGCTGAAACAGGCCTCGGTGCTGGTGGTGGGTCTGGGCGGCCTGGGCTCGCCCGCCGTGCAGTATCTGGCGGCGGCCGGGGTGGGTACCCTGTGGCTGGCCGATTTCGATCACATCGAGGTCAGCAACCTGCAGCGCCAGACCCTGTATGACATGGACAGCCTGCAACACAGCAAGGCGGAAACGGCGCGCGAAAAACTGTTGGCGCTGAATCCCGACATTGAAGTGATTGCCATCAATCAAAAGCTGGACCGGCAGAGCCTGGGCGATTTTGTCGCAGAGGTGGATCTGGTACTGGACTGCACCGACAACATCTCGATTCGCCAGGACATCAACGCCGCCTGTTACGCCTGGGGCAAACCCTTGCTGGTGGGGGCGGCGATTCGCTTCGAAGGTCAGTTGCTGGCGCTGGATCCGGCCGCCGATCATGGTTGCTATCGCTGTCTTTATGGCCCCGACATCGGCGAACGGCTCAACTGCAGCAACTCCGGGGTGATCGGCCCCGTGGTCGGCACCATAGGCCTGTTGCAGGCGCTGGAAGCCATCAAGTTTTTTACCGGTACCGGCAGCGTGCCTTGGGGCGAACTCAAGCTGTTCGATGCCAAGGCGCATCGCTGGCACAGCCTCAAGGTGCCGAAGGATCCGGCCTGTCCGGTGTGTGGACCCAAGGGGGAAGAACAACAATGCGAATAGTACTGAACGACGAAGCGCTGGATCTGGCCGAGGGCACCACCCTCGGCCAGTTGCTGGTCGAACTGGAGCAAGACAAACCCGGTGTGGCGGTGGCCCTGAATCAACAGGTGGTGGCCCGCAGCCAGTGGGGCGTGCAGCCGCTGACCCCCAACGACAACATTACCCTGTTCCACGCCATAGCCGGAGGCTGACATGAGCCTGATTATTGCCGATAAAACCTTTAATTCCCGCCTGTTCACCGGCACCGGCAAGTTTGCCAGTGGCCGCCAGATGAAAGACGCCTTCGTTGCCAGCGGCACTGATCTGGTGACCATGGCGCTGAAGCGGGTGGATCTGAAAAACCACAGCGACGACATACTGCCGCCGCTGCTGGAACTGGGCGTGAATCTGCTGCCCAACACCTCGGGTGCCAAAAATGCCGAAGAAGCGCTGTTTGCCGCCCGGCTGGCGCGCGAGGCCCTGGGCACCAACTGGCTGAAACTGGAAATTCATCCGGATCCCAAGTATCTGCTGCCCGATCCCATCGAAACCCTCAAGGCCGCCGAGCTGCTGGTGAAAGACGGCTTCATCGTGCTGCCCTACTGTGGTGCCGATCCTGTGCTGTGCAAGCGGCTGGAAGAAGCGGGTTGTGCCGCCGTGATGCCGCTGGGTGCGCCCATCGGCTCCAACAAGGGGCTGGTGACGCATGACTTCCTCGAGATCATCATAGAGCAGGCCACTGTGCCGGTAGTGGTGGACGCAGGCATCGGCGCCCCCAGCCACGCCGCCTACGCCATGGAGCTGGGCGCCGATGCGGTGCTGGTGAACACCGCCATTGCGGTGGCCGGTGATCCGGTGGCCATGGCCGAGGCCTTCAAGCTGGCGGTGATTTCCGGCCGTATGGCCTATGAAGCCGGTCTGGCCGGCCAGAGCCGGCAGGCCCAGGCGTCCAGCCCGCTCACCGCCTTCCTGGAGACCTTATGAGTTTCTTCGACGTCTGGTCATCCATGGACTGGGATGACGTCAAGATGAGTATCTACGGCAAGCAGGCCCGGGATGTGGAACGCGCCCTGGCCAAGCCGAAGCGGGATCTGCAGGACTTCATGGCGTTGATCTCGCCCGCCGCCGAGCCCTATCTGGAGCAGATGGCCCAGCAGTCTTATCAGCTGACCCGCAAGCGTTTCGGCAACACGGTCGGCTTTTATATTCCGCTGTATCTGTCCAACCTGTGTGCCAACGACTGCACCTACTGCGGCTTTTCGATGAGCAACCGCATCAAGCGCAAGACCCTGAGCGCCGAGGAAATCGAGCAGGAATGTCTGGCCATCAAGGCGATGGGCTTCGATACCGTGCTGCTGGTGACCGGCGAGCACGAAGGCAAGGTGGGGCAGGACTACTTCAAGCAGATGCTGCCGATCATCAAGCGCCATTTCAGCTATGTGATGATGGAAGTGCAGCCGCTGTCGGAAGAAGAATATGCCGAGCTACGCGAATACGGGCTCGACAGCGTCATGGTGTATCAGGAAACCTATCAGCACCTGACCTACGACGAGCACCATATTCGCGGCAAGAAGAAGGATTTTCGCTGGCGGCTGGAAACCCCGGACCGGCTGGGCAAGGCCGGCATCGACAAGATTGGTCTGGGTGCCCTGTTCGGGCTGGAAGACTGGCGGGCCGACAGCTTCTATGTGGCGGCGCACCTGCGCTATCTGCAAAAGCAGTACTGGCAGACCCGTTATTCGGTGTCGTTCCCGCGCCTGCGCCCCTGTGAAGGCGGTCTGGTGCCCAAGTCGGTGATGACCGATCGACAGCTGGTGCAGTTGATTTGTGCCTATCGCCTGCTCGACGGCGAGCTGGAACTGAGCCTGTCGACCCGCGAAGCGCAGGAGTTTCGCGACAAGGTGATACCGCTTGGCGTTACCAGCATCAGCGCCGGCTCCAAGACCCAGCCCGGCGGCTATGTGGAGAACGTCAAGGAAGAGCTGGAGCAGTTCGAAATTGACGACGACCGCAGCCCGGCCGAGGTGGCCAAAGCCATTACCGCCACCGGCCTGCAACCGGTATGGAAAGACTGGGACAACAGCTACTCCGCCAGCCGGTAACTGATAGCTTTAAGCCGTAAGCTGTCAGCCATAAGCCGCCAAAGAGGGCGTAACGCGAAGCATCACGGTTGCGCTCCGCCGACACGCTTCAAGTACTTCCCTGTAGCGCTCGAAAATGCCATCCATGGCATTTTATGGTCGGCTACGGCAATCCCCACTGCTGCTTCGAGCAACATGGGTGTTGTCTGCATGCTACTAGTCAGCGCCAAGCGAGCTGAGGAGGGTAAAGCGTGTCTGCTTCGCCGTGCCCGTTGCGCCATGGATGGCGCAACGGAGCCCCCATGGACGGGTTTACGGCGTGCCGGAGAAGCAGTGCGCTTTGACCGACGGGAATGCACTGGGCTACAAACAAGACGTAAGTGCCATGCTGCTCGAACGACGAACCGGGTCGCCGTTCTGCCCACAGGCATGGCAGTTGCACACTGCAACGACTAGAATGGTCGTTTTTATCATCCGTCCCGAGGCAGAATGAACAACACACACAGCAAGGTGATCGGTTACATACTGTGGATTTTCGGATTCATGGGTGCGCACCGCTTTTATTACGGTCGGCCGGTCAGCGGCACCCTCTACTTCTTTACCCTGGGTCTGTTCTTCATCGGCTGGATAGTGGATTTATTCCTGATTCCGTCCATGGATCGGGATGCAGACATGCGCTACGCCAGCGGCCCCAAGGACTACAGCCTGACCTGGATTCTGATGACCTTTCTCGGCATCTTCGGCATTCACCGCCTGTACATGGGCAAGTGGGTCACGGCCATCATCTGGTTCTTCACCGGCGGCCTCTTTTTACTCGGTTACCTCTACGACTTCTGCACCCTGAATACTCAAATCGACGAAGTTAACCGAAAATCACGCCGCTTCGGCTGATATTTACCTCCGCTGGTTCGTTAGAACAAAAGGCCCCTTGGTGCGTAACACCATTCAGTTAACGGGAGCGATTGGCTTTCAAACCGACCTTCTGCGTCAGGGATGGCGCAGCAGAGCCCCAGGGAGGGGTTACGGCGTGTCGGTGGGAAGTCAATGGATCCCGTTTTACGCTTAACTGACAGGTGTTCCCTCTTTCCTGCATCGGCGTTGCCTGCTGCAAGCCCGAATTCATGCGGACAAAGACGATTGCTCTGAACATGAATGTTTCGGGTACTATCGAATAAACTCGGGCATCGGGTATCAACATCTGCAAGGAACAGCATGAACACACAAACCATCATCACCGCCCTGAACGCGGTTCGCGCGCAGAAGCCGCTGGTATTGAATATCACCAATTATGTGGTGATGAACAACACCGCCAACGGTTTACTGGCGGTGGGGGCTTCGCCGATCATGGCCCATTCTCGCGACGAACTGGCGGAGATGATGGCCTTTTCCGGTGCCCTGGTGATCAACATCGGCACCCTGGACAGCGTCTGGATTGAGCGGATGATGTTTGCGGTGGAACAGGCCAATCGTCATCACAAGCCGGTGGTACTGGATCCGGTAGGCTGCGGGGCCAGCAGCCTGCGTACCGAAACATCCCGGCGCATCGCCGAGGCGGCGGAACAACTGATTCTTCGTGGTAACGCCTCGGAAATTATCGCGCTCGCCGGAGCAGGCGCCAATGCACAAGCCAAGAGCAAGGGCGTGGATGCGCTGGATGCCAGCGAGGCGGCGGTAGGGGCGGCGCGGTATCTGGTGCGGCATTACGGCTGTAGTGTGGTTATCTCCGGTGAAACCGACTTTATCGTTACGGATAATGGCGAAATCCGACTGAACAATGGCCACGCCATGATGCCGTTTGTCACCGGCATGGGCTGTACCCTGTCGGCACTGACCGGCGCCTTTGCCGCCGTGGGTGAAACCACCGGTCTGGCGGCGGCGGCGGTGCTGGGGGTGGCCGGTGAAATCGCGGCGGAGCAGTCGGCCGGGCCGGGCAGCCTGCAGCTGAACCTGCTGGATGCCCTGTATTGTCTGGATGCAGAAACCCTGATGCAACGTTTGAAGCTAACCTCATCAAGTTAAGCAGGTGGGTTATTAACTGCCACTGGCTCATCGGCCAAAGGGCCAGCTCCGCCGACACGCTGTGGATACATCCGTGTACGCTCTCTGTTTCATCCCTGAAACAGAAGGTTGGCTGAGCAGATCCCTTTGTCCTCCTTCAGCTCCGGCGTGGCCTGTTTGTATCGCCAGCAGGCCCGGCTGGCGTTATGAAGAGGTAACCTTGCTGCCGATTAAAGCCAATCTAAGTAAAAATGTGATCTATTTTAAAGCTGGAGACGAGAGGAAACAGAGTCACCTCCCACGAAACGCCACTGGGCTAGCCATCTTTGCTGGGGAATGGCTGCGAATATTCACTGGATATTTGGTCCATTACCCAACAAAGATATTCGGCAGCAAGCTGCCCCATGGGGGTTCGGGAAATGCCTTCCCTGGGTCGCGGGAGCCGATCTCTGCTGCCTCTCCTTAAGCACCGAGTTGTCTGCCGGTCGCCCCCACAGGCGACGCCGAAGCAGAGGGGCGGGTGAAGGGCTCTACTCCAGCGACCATCACATGACAGGACGTCATGTGCTGAGCGTCGCAGGGATGCGGTTCAGCGTGTCGGTGGAGTGAACCCTTCGTTCGACCTTTACCGTGAAGCCAAGTAGATCAATTAGCTTTCCAGATTGGTATAACCACAACTCCCAAATATTGAATAGTCAGCATCACTATCCCTTAACAACAAGCCGGAGCAATCATGAATCCCTATCGTTTATATCTGGTCACCGATGATCGGCAGCCTATTGATGTGCTTGAAACCGTGGTGGCCGAGGCGGTTGCAGGCGGCGTAACCATGGTGCAGGTGCGCGAAAAGCACGGCGATGTGCGGGCCTTTATCGAACGGGCGCAAACCATCAAGACGGTGCTGCAAGGCACCGGGGTACCGCTGATCATCAACGACCGGGTCGATGTGGCGCTGGCGGTAGATGCGGATGGAGTGCACCTGGGTCAGTCGGACATGCCGGCGACGCTGGCCCGTCGGCTTATCGGCCCGCACAAGCTGCTGGGCCTATCGGTCGAAACCGAGCGGCAGTTGTTCGAGGCCGAATCGTTGCCGGTGGATTATCTGGGGCTGAGCGCCATTTTTGCCACCCCCACCAAGACCGATCTGAAAAAGGAATGGGGCCTCGACGGGCTGGCCGGCGCGGTGGCACGGAGTTCGCTGCCATTGGTAGCCATTGGCGGTATTAACGCCGCCAATTTGCGGGAGATAGCGGACACCGGCGTACATGGGGTGGCGCTGGTATCCGCTATCTGTCAGGCGCCATGTCCACGCACGGCGGCGCAGGATCTGATGCGACTGATGGGCTGAGCGGGTGCGCAGAATGAAGTATTCATGCAGGTCTTTAACATAAGCATTTAGTACTCGATTATTTCGTGTGTAGCGCTATTTTGGGGGCTTTTTTTCGTATTTACCTGTAAACAAACGGCTAATTCCTTTAGGATGGCAAGGTTTTTGCAATCGAAGGAGACAGTTTTGAGCAAGCAAAAAATAGCAATTTTAGGCGCAGGTCCTAGCGGTTTGGCGCAGTTAAGGGCTTTTGAGGCGGCTCGCCGGGCAGGGGTTCAAGACCTGCCGGAAATCGTCTGTTATGAAAAACAAAGTGATATCGGCGGCATGTGGAATTACACCTGGCGCACGGGTTTAGATAAAAATGGCGAGCCAGTTCATGGCAGCATGTATCGGTATTTGTGGTCCAATGGCCCGAAGGAATGTCTGGAGTTTGCCGACTACTCCTTCGACGAACACTTCGGACGGGCCATTCCCTCCTATCCGCCGCGTGCCGTGCTTAAAGACTACATCATGGGTCGAATAGACAAGCAGGCCATTTTTAAATACATCCGGTTCGAATGCCCGGTACGTTGGGTGACCTACGATGAAGGCACCGAAAAGTTCACCGTCACCGTGATGAATCACCAGACCGGCGAGCAGGAAACCAACGAGTTTGATCACGTCGTCGTAGCCACCGGTCACTTCTCCACCCCCAACATGCCGTACTTCGAGGGTGTAGAGCAGTTCCCGGGCCGGGTATTGCACGCCCACGACTTCCGCGATGCGCTGGAATTCAAGGATCAGAATGTGCTGCTGATCGGCGCCAGCTATTCGGCGGAAGACATCGGCTCCCAGTGCCACAAGTACGGTGCCAAGTCGGTCACCATCAGCTATCGCAGCAACCCCATCGGGTTCGATTGGCCACAAGGCATGGAAGAGCGTCCGCTGCTGGCGCATTTTGAGGGTAATACCGGCTATTTTGCCGACGGCTCAAGCAAACAGTTTGATGCCATCATCATGTGCACCGGTTATCTGTTCCACTTCCCGTTCCTGCCCGATGAGCTGCGGTTGCAGACCCACAACTGCCTGTATCCGGACAATCTGTATAAAGGCGTCTTCTTCCAGAACAATCCCAAGCTGATTTACCTGGGCATGCAGGATCAGTACTTCACCTTCAACATGTTCGACGCCCAGGCCTGGTATGCGCGGGACGTGATGCTGGGCAAGATAGCGCTGCCCGAAGCCGATGAACGCCGGCAGCACATGCAGCAGTGGCTGAGCCGTCATGAAGCACTGGCCGGCTGCCATGCGGCCATTGATTTTCAGGCCAGCTATATTCGCGACCTGAACAATGAGACCGACTACCCCGAGTTTGCGGTAGAAAAGCAGGCGGATCTGCTCAAGGAATGGCTGCAGCACAAGCAGGAGAACATCATGGGCTTTCGGGAAAATGCCTATCGTTCTACCGTGACCGGCACCATGGCCTCCAAACTGCCGGCTCGCTGGCTGGACATCAAGGATGACTCGCTGGAAAGCTTCATGTCTCTCGACTTTGTCGAGAACAAGAGCTTCGACAAGGTCGACTGATATTTTTGTTTAGCGCGCCATTCTGACGAAAGCCGGCATCTTTGTGTAGAAAGGTACCGGGTCCGTCATACCGATATGACAAGTGCACAAAAAGCCCGCCTCAGTAAGGCGGGCTTTTTTTGTTGTTTCAAAACTGCGCCCGAAACGCTCTGTATTCCTGCTGGGCTTCGCTGGCGGTGCTGGTGGTCAGCCACAGTGGCTGCCCCGGTCGGCATTGGGCCAGGCGGGCACAGGCCAGTGGGGTCAGGGTGCCGAGACGCGGATAGCCGCCAATCGTTTGACGGTCGTTCAGCAGCACTATGGGCTGGCCATCGGGCGGCACCTGTACCGCACCCAGTGCTATTCCTTCCGAAATCATCGAGTCCATGCTGCAGTGCAACAGGGATCCTTGCAGCCGGATCCCCATACGATCCGATCGAGGATCCAGCCGCCAGGGCTGGCGAAAGGCGTGGATCAGGCTGTGATCATCAAAAAAACGAAACTGGGCGCCGGGGATCAATGCCAGCCGCGGTTCGGCGTTGTAATCGGGAATGACGCCGGTGGGCAGGTGCCGGTCCGGAATGGTTTGCGTAGTGGGCGCAAACGCCAGGCGATCGCCCGCCGCCAGTGCGCTGCCATCACCCTGGTGGCCGCCGAGACCGTCGCGTACCACGCAACTGGTACTGCCCAGCACCTTTTCTGCGATAAAACCACCCACCACCGCCAGATAGGCCCGTACCCCGAGGCGCGCCATGCTCAGGGTCAGGGTGTCGCCGGCATTCAGCTCAAAGGCTCGCCAGTTGGGCAGCGGCTGCTCGTTGCGGCGGGCCTGCATGTCGGCGCCGCACAGGGCCAGGGTGCAAGGCTGCTCGGCGCTTAGCGTGAGCCCGCCCAGGGTGATCTCCAGCGCCGGGCTGCCCCAGGGGTTGCCCAGCAGCCAGTTGGCCCAGGCCCAGGCGTGCAGGTCGGCCGGGCCGCCCTGGGTCACCCCCAGCCGACGCACCCCGAAACGACCTCCATCCTGCAGGGTGCTGAGCGGGCCGGGCTGTTGAATGGTCAGATATCCGTGGTGCATTCAAGACTCCTTCATGGGCGTGCTGTCGCCGCCCAGTCGTTCGAATTCGGTTTTGCTCACCGGCACAAAGCGTACCCGGTCGCCCACCTGCAGCAGGCTCAGGCCCTTACTATGAGGATCGAACAATCGGGCCGGAGTACGGCCCAGCAGGTTCCAGCCGCCGGGAGAGGCCTTGGGATAGGCGGCGGTCTGCCTGCCGGCAATGGCCACGCTGCCGGCGGGTACCCGTGGCCGCGGAGTGTCGAGGCGGGGCAGTTCCAGTTGTTCCGGCAGAGTACCCATAAAGGCGAAGCCGGGGGCAAACCCCAGGGCAAACACCCGGTAGCAGTGACCGCTGTGCAGTTCGATGAGTCGGTCGGTGCTTAGCCCGGTGTGTTGCTCCAGCCGGGCCATGTCCGGGCCCACGCTGGGGTGATACCACACCGGCAGCTCCTTTACCGGCGCCGTCTCGTCGTCGGCATCGGGGGTGAGCTCGGCCAGCAGTTGTTGCAGCAATCGGCGCGCCTCAACGTTGTCCAGCTGCAAGGGGTCGAACTGCACCAGTACCGTGGTGTAAGAGGGCACCACATCGATAAGCCATTCACCAAAGGCCCGTTCGCAATCGCGCACCAGGGCGGTAATCCAGCCCATGTTGCGTTCGTCTATGGTGTCGAACAATCGTACCAGCCAGGCATCCATGCCGGCATTTTCCAGCCGGGGTTGGGGGATCATGCTCATTGCAGCGTGGCCAACATTTGGCGAATGGCCTTCACCGCGGCAATGGACTCGGGATTGTCGCCATGCACGCACAGGGTGTCTGCCTGCAATCGCAGTTCGCTGCCATCATTGGCGACAAGCGGTTCGCCGGTGGCGATACGCCGGGCCTGCTCGACGATTATCGCCGGATCCTGATGCACGGCGCCGGGCAGAGTGCGGGACACCAGGAAACCGGCGGCGTCGTAGGCGCGATCGGCAAAGGCCTCGAACCACAGGACAATGCCGTGCCGGGTGGCCAGCGCCCGGGCCGGGGCAGGATTGGCCGTGGCCATCAGCATTAACGGCAAGCGGGCATCGAAGGCGGCCACCGCCTTCATTACCGCCGCCAGCTTGTGCTCATCCCGCATCATGTCGTTGTAGAGGGCGCCGTGGGGTTTGATGTAACTCACCCGAGTGCCCTCGGCCCGGCACAGGGCGTCGAGCGCGCCCAGTTGATACAGCACCATGTTTTCTATCTCGGCGGGTGTGCAGGCCAGGGTGCGGCGACCAAACCCCACCAGATCCGGATAGGCCGGATGCGCGCCGATGTTTACCCCGTGCCGTTGTGCCAGTTGCACGGTGCGGCGCATGGTGTCCGGGTCGGCCGCATGAAAACCGCAGGCCACATTGGCCAGGTCCACAAAGGGCATCACGGCGTCGTCCTGTCCCATGGTCCAGGAGCCAAAGCTTTCTCCCATATCGGCGTTCAGCAGTAGTCTGGGCATGATGTCGGCTCCTCTATAATCAGTGGTCTTTATCTTACCTTTACCAGGCCTGCCCCGCTCGAGGATCGGCCGGCCGGTTAATGTGGTCGTCGGCTTTGCAAAGAAATAATCTTGCCAGCCCGCTTTTTGCCATTATGATATGCGTTCATTTTAACCAAGAGGTCCGGTCAATCGCCGGTGTACCATATGGATTGCTCGCGAAGTTGCTTGCAACAGAGTTCTGAATTATCACTTCCCCCCTGTTTTTTGCCGTCCCCGGCACTCGCCACCCCATCCGGATTTGTCTGCTGCCCCGGCTATACTGATTTTGCCGGCCTGGCCTGCGTTATTCGCTGATCTGCATTCATCTACATTCTCTCAAGAGGTAAATCATGGAATTCCTGATGGATCCGTCTATGTGGGCGGGCTTGCTGACACTGATTATTCTGGAAATCGTGCTGGGTATCGACAACCTGGTGTTTATTGCCATTTTGGTCAAGAAGCTGCCGCCGCATCAGCGCGACAAGGCCCGGCTTATCGGCCTGTCGCTGGCGCTGTTGATGCGTCTGGCACTGCTGAGTGTGGTGTCCTGGCTGGTCACCCTGACCACGCCGCTGATCACCCTGGGTGAGTTGAGCTTTTCGGGACGTGATTTGATCCTGATAGCCGGTGGTATTTTTCTGCTGTTCAAGGCCACCACCGAGCTGCACGAGCGGCTGGAAGGCAATATGCACGAAGAGGAAACCAGCACCGTTTATGCCGGTTTTGGCGTGGTGATTGCGCAGATTCTGGTGCTGGATGCGGTGTTCTCGCTCGACTCCATTATTACCGCCGTGGGTATGGTCGACAGCCTGCCGGTGATGATGACCGCGGTGGTACTGGCGATGCTGGTGATGGTGGCTGCTTCCAAGTCGCTGACCGATTTCGTCAACGCTCACCCCACCGTAGTGGTGCTGTGTTTGAGCTTCCTGCTGATGATCGGTTTCAGTCTGGTGGCGGAAGGTTTCGGCTTCCATATTCCCAAGGGCTATTTGTACGCCGCCATCGGTTTCTCGATTCTGATTGAATTCCTGAACCAGCTGGCTCAGCGCAACTCCGCCAGGGAAGAGGCTCGCCAGCCGCTGCGTGAACGTACCACCGCCGCCATTTTTCGCCTGATGGGTGGCAAAGAGCATGATCAGGAGCAGGAGCAGCCGGCACAGACCCCGGCACAGGCTCAGGAGCAGGGTTTTGCCGAAGAAGAGCGCAACATGATCAGCGGCGTGCTGTCACTGGCCGAGCGCTCCATTCGCACCGTGATGACGCCCCGGGCCGACATTGTCTGGCTGGACGTGTCCGACAGCCGGGAAGAGGTGATCGCCGAGCTGATGGCCTCTTCACACAGCCAGTTTCCGGTATGTGATGGCGAGCTGGACGACCTGCTGGGTGTGGTACGCGCCAAGGATCTGATGGTGGGCCTGAAAGAAGGCAAGACCCTGGCCGAACTGGCCGAGGGCAATGACCCCATCATAGTGCCGGACAGCATCAGCGTGATCCGCCTGCTCAACATACTGCGCGATGCCCGCGGCAACATGGTGCTGGTGAACGACGAGTTCGGTACCGTGCAGGGGCTGGTGACGCCGCACGATTTGCTGGAGGCCATCGTCGGCGAGTTTCTGGACGAAGACGAATCTCCCGAAGTGGTCATCGAAGGGAGTGGCTGGCTGGTGAAGGGCAGTACCGATCTGCATTACCTGGAGCAGGTACTGTCGCGCCGGGGGCTGGTGGATCCGGCTGACGAATACGCCACCCTGGCCGGCATGCTGCTGGCCTGGAGCGGCCAGCTGCCCGAGGCGGGCGCGGTATTCGAGCGTGAAGATCTGCGCTTCGAGGTCACGGAGGTAGAAGACTTCCGTATCGCTCAGGTACGGATCACGCCGCTTGCTGCTTAACCATAACGCGGTAATATGTAGAAACGGCGCCCACTGGGCGCCGTTTTTGTTGGTGGCGGCTTACAACACCGCCGCGATGGCATCCTGCAGTTTCTGGTCATTTGGCTTGGTCATGCTGGAAAACACCGCCGTCACCTGGCCGTTGCGATCGATCACATATTTATAGAAATTCCAGCGTGGCGGCTTGCCGCTCTGACGGGTAATTTCCCGAAAGATGGGATGAGCATCGTCGCCCCGCACCTTGATGGGGTTGACCATATCGAAGGTCACACCGTAGTTCACGTAACACACCTCGGCCGCCTCGGCTTCGTTTTTGGCCTCCTGCCGAAAATCGTTGGAGGGGAAGCCTATCACTTTCAGACCCTGTTCCCGGTAGCGTTGATGTAATGCCTCCAGCCCCTCGAACTGACCGGTAAAGCCGCAAAAACTGGCGGTATTAATCACCAGCATCGGCTGGCCGGCAAACTGGCGCATGTCGACTACCTCGCCGGAATGTAGCCGAGGCAACTGATGCTCGAACAGGGCGGCGGTATCGGGCTCAGTCGCCATTAGCGGCGGACATAACAGCAGCGCACACAGGCTGCCAAGCAATGGTTTCATGAGGGTCACTCCCTGATGGACGATAAACCGAATGTGTAAAGCAGACCCTCATGGCGACTGAATAATTACAGCGAAGCGAGATTCGCCCCGTGTTACCACCAGCGGCGCAGCTTCAGCCAGAGGCCGAGTCCCACTGCCAGCCCGGTGAGAATAAGGCAGAAGGTCCAGAAGGCAACGGGACTGTTGGCGCCGGGCATGCCGCCCAGGTTGATGCCGAACAGGCCGGTGAGAAAGCTGGCAGGCAAAAACAGCAGCGCCATAATCGACATCTGATAGGCACGGCGGTTGGTGGCCTCGGCCATGATGTTGTTGACTTCATCTGCCAGTACGGCGGTACGGGCTACGCCGGCGTCCAGATCGTCCAGCCAGCGCCGCAGCCGGTCGGCAATGTCCTGCAGGCGGCGGCGATCGTCGTCGTTGAGCCAGCCGATTTTCTCGCTGGCCAGCCGGGCCACCAGATCCCGCTGGGGCGAAAGGTAACGGCGAATCATGATCAGCTGTTTGCGAATGCGGCCCAGCTGGCCGGTGGCGGGCATTTCGTTTTCCAGCACCGCTTCTTCCAGTTCCAGAATCTGATCGTGCAGCGTTTCCACAAATTCGCCGGCCCGGTCGGTGAGGGCATCGCAGATGTCCACCAGCCAGTCGCCGGGGTTGAGCGGACCGTCTCCGGTGGCGAGTTGCTCATAGACGTCCTTTTCCGACAGCAGCGGGCGGCGCCGACTGCTTAGGATTAGCTGGGGGCTGATGAAGATGCGCAACGCCACCATTTCTTCCGGTCGGTCCTGTTGATTGTGGTTGATACCCCGCAGGATCAGCAGCAGGTTGTCGCCCTGGCGCACCAGCTTGGGCCGGCTGCTCTGGCCGAGCAAGGCCTCGCGGGCGGCTTCGTTCAGCAGGCCGGTCTGTTGCAGCCACAGCTCAGTCTGTGGTTTACCGTAGTCCAGGTGCACCCAGGCCGGGGTTGACGTCGGTAGTGGTGTTCCCGCCGGCAGCGGCTGCATGCCACCGCTGCCATTCAGCTGCAGGCTGTAGATGCTGTTATCTGGCACCCGTTCCATGATGGGCCTCCCTGTAATGGTGATGGCCCAGCTTACACTAAAGCGGTTTCAGCTGAAGCGGATGGATGCGGTATTAATATTCAGATGGCGGCGTGTTTTCTCTACTCCATTAGGTTTTCGTTTGGAGCGCGCCCTGTTGTGGCTGTTAAAAATAGATCTTAATCACACCATTAAATGTTTAGAGATGTAAGTGATGGTATGCGCATGTAGAGTCGCGTTCCCAATAGTTATAAATAAAAATAAATAGGTCTATAAAATGAAAAAAGCATTATTTGCCGGCAGTGTACTACTGGTGTTGAGCGGTTGTCAGTTGACCGGTGATATGGGTAATAACAACCTTGCTTCTAACGATTTTTCTGCCATGTCCTGCGATGAAATCAAAGCGACTTTCGATAACCATAACGCACGGATGGAAAGCCTGAACACCGGTAATACCCTGCTGTCTTCTATGGGCGTGAACACCGGCGCCGGATCCGCGCAAGCCGCTGTGGACAAGGCCTACCTGCAGGCAAAGGAAGTAGCCCAGCCTATCGCGATTGCCAAAGGTTGTACCTATACCCTGTAATGGCATAAGCGTACCTATGCATACTTAAAGCCACGGTCTCATGCGTGGCTTTTTTTGGTTTGCATACTCCTTTTCCGTAGTAATGGGGCCGTTATCTGCCAGCGTACGGGGTATCATAAAGTTATCTCTGTTCCCCTGTATCAGGCTGACTCATGCGACGCGGCTCTTATCATCCCGAGGTGGAAAACGCCTCCTTCAACTGGCAGACGCTGCGCACCCTGCTGCCGTATCTGCTTGAATATCGCGGCCGTATCGTGCTGGCACTGGGGTGTCTGGTGGCGGCCAAGGTGGCCAGCGTGGGCCTGCCCTTCATTCTCAAGCATATCGTCGATGCCATGGACACCGGCGAGAACAGGGTACTGGCGTTGCCGTTGGGGCTGCTGCTGGCCTATGGCGTCGTGCGTTTTGCCAACGTGCTGTTCGGCGAAATTCGCGATGCGCTGTTTGGCCGGGTAACCGAGCGGGCCATGCGCCGCATCGGGTTGTCGGTATTCAACCATCTGCATCGGCTGGAGCTGGGCTTTCATCTCAACCGCAGTACCGGCGGCCTGTCGCGAGACATAGAGCGGGGCGTGTCGGGAGTCAGTTTTCTGCTGCGTTTCATGGTGTTCAACATAGTGCCGACCCTGTTCGAAATCGCCCTGGTGGTGGGGGTGCTACTGGCCAACTATTCGGTGTGGTTTGCGCTCACCACTCTGGTGGCGGTGGTGCTGTATGTGGCCTGGTCGGTGGTGGCCACCGACTGGCGCACCGGCTATGTGCGGGCCGCCAATCAGGCCGACTCCCAGAGCAATTCCCGGGCGGTAGACAGCCTGCTCAATTTCGAAACGGTAAAATACTTCACCAACGAGCAATACGAGGCCGACCGGTACGACACCGATCTGGCCGACTGGGAACAGGCCCGGCGCAAGAATCGGTTGACGCTGTTTGCATTGAACGGCGGCCAGGCGCTGATCATTGCCCTGGCGATGACGGTGATGATGGTACTGGCCGGGCGCAACGTGGTGGCCGGCACCATGACCCTGGGTGACTTCGTGCTGATTAACGCCTTCATGATGCAGTTGTTCTTGCCGCTGAATTTTCTCGGTTTCGTGTACCGGGAAATGAAAGGCTCCATGGCCAATGTCGAGCGCATGTTCACGCTGTTGCGCCGGGCACCGGCCATCAATGACGCCCCCGCTGCATCCGAACTGGTGATCAGCCGGGGCGAGATTGAATTTCGCGAGGTGAGCTTCGGTTATGGGCCGGACCGGCCCATTCTGGAGCGGGTCAGCTTCCATGTGCGGCCCCGGCAAAAAGTGGCGGTGGTGGGCGCCAGTGGCGGCGGCAAGTCGACCCTGGTCAAGCTGCTGTTCCGTTTTTACGACGTGACCGGCGGGACTATTCTGATCGACGGTCAGGACATTCGCCAGGTTAGCCAGAGCTCGTTACGCCGGGCCATCGGCATAGTGCCGCAGGATACGGTGCTGTTTAACGCCTCCATCTACGACAACATTCGTTATGGCCGCATCGACGCCAGTGAAGAAGAGGTGCAGCAGGCCATTCGGATGGCACATCTGGAGGACTTTATTGCCCGGCTGCCGGATGGCCATCATACCCTGGTGGGGGAGCGCGGGCTCAAGCTCAGCGGCGGCGAAAAGCAGCGGGTGGCCATCGCCCGTACCATTCTCAAGCGGCCGCCGATACTGGTGTTTGACGAGGCTACCTCGTCCCTCGACAGCCGTTCGGAGCAAAGCATACTGCAGGCCATTCGCGAGGTGTCTCGCGGTCAGACCAGCCTGGTGATCGCTCACCGGCTGTCGACCATAGTGGATGCGGACCATATTCTGGTGATGGATCAGGGCCGTATCGTCGAGCAGGGCAGCCACCAGCAACTGCTGGCCACCCAGGGCCGTTATGCCCGGCTGTGGCAGTTGCAGCAACAACAACGGGAGCAAGAGCAAAAAACATGATTCGAATCTATGCCGGGCTGGCGCTCTGGTATCTGGTGCTCAGCCTGATCACCTTTGGTGTGTACTGGTGGGACAAACGAGCCGCGATTCACGGCCAGTGGCGGGTGCGCGAACGCACCCTGCATCTGCTTGCGTTGCTGGGGGGCTGGCCTGGCGGTTGGCTGGCCCGGCATCTGCTTCGGCATAAGTCGCGCAAGCCGTCGTTCCGGCTGATGTTCTGGCTGACGGTGCTGGCCAATCTGGTGTTGCCGGCCGCCCTGTGGTGGGGACGATGGGGCTAGCCTGCTGCATCTATACTGGCTGAAGATACCACCACCGGGAACCATGATGTCATCTCGTCTGCTCGCGATTGTGTTACTGGGTGTCTGGCTGGCCGCCGGGCCGGCCAGGGCGCTCACCTTTACCCCCGCCGACATGCTCGGCTGGGAGCCCAAAAGCTTTGCCGGAGAGACCGAGTACCGACTGGTGTTCGACCCGCAATTGCAGCAACCGGTGGTGCGGGCCAGCAGCCGAGGGGCGGCGTCCGGCCTTTTCTACGAACAACGTATCGATCTGGATGCCACGCCCTGGCTTAGCTGGCGCTGGCGGGTGGAGCGGTTTCCGGCGGTGACCGACGAGCGCATCAAACGAGGAGACGACTTTGCGGTGCGGGTTTATGTGGTGGTGCGCGACGGCTGGACCCGGCTGAGCAGCAAGGCCATCAGTTACGTCTGGGCGCAACAGGCCGGAGTGGGGCAGCGCTGGGCCAATCCCTTCGCCGGCGACAAGGCGATGATGCTGGCGCTGCGTAATCGGCAGGACGGCGGCGGCTGGGTAAGTGAAAAGCGTAATCTCAAGGCGGATCTGCGGCGGCTGTTCGGCAAGGACTTTCGTTATCTCGAGGCGGTGGCCATCATGACCGACGCCGATAACGGCAAGGGCAGCGCCATCGGCTATTATGCGGATCTGGTGTTTACCCGCGAATAACATGACCCCCATGACGAGGTGGCAATACCAATGAAAAAACTCCTGCTTATCCTGCTGCTTGGCCTCGGTCTGGCCGGCGCCTTGACTCAGAGTCCGCCGTTTTTTTCTTTTTTGTCGACGGAGCAGGCCGCCTCCGATCCGCTGGCGCTGGCCTATCAGAACCGGCAGAGCGATGTGCAGGTGGAGGGCAGCGGCCGGGTGTCTCGCCTGCTGGCGGATGACAACAAGGGCTCCCGCCATCAGCGTTTTCTGCTGACATTGCCGAGCGGCCAGACGCTGCTGATCGCCCATAACATCGATCTGGCACCACGCATCGACGGCCTGCAAGTGGGCGATACGGTGGCGTTTTACGGCGAGTATGAATGGAATAAAAAGGGCGGCGTGGTGCACTGGACCCATCACGACCCCAAAGGCCGTCACCCGGGCGGCTGGCTGAAGCATAATGGCCGGATTTATCAGTAATACTCCCCGATCCGAAGATGGCTTATACCAATCCCAGTAATGATCTGGTCATATTAAGGCCTCAGATCAGAGGCAACACAGCCGCCTCCCTCGACACGCCATGAACCCATCCATGGGGGCTCGGAAATGCCGTCCCTGGCATTTTACGGTCGAGGTAGCCGATCTCTGTTGCCTCTTCTCGAGCATCGAGTTGCCTGTAGACGGCGCCTGCAGGCCACGCCGGAGCTTCAAGGAGGACGAAGGGATCTGCTTCGCCGACCATCACATGACAGGGATGTCATGTGCTGAGCGTCACAGGGAGGTGCTTGAGCGAGTCGGTGAAGCGGGCCCTTTGTCCGAGATTGATATCGCAGTCAAAAAGATCGAATGTTTAATGTGATGGGTATAATTATGGTCGCGGGCGGATGAATTTTCCGGCCGGATGAGTCGAAACAGAAAGAGAAATGAGTCATGTCAGAACAGTCAGAACACACGCAATCAGAACAGGCGCAGTACATAGAGCACACCGCCAACTGGGTGAAACAGGTGATCATGAAGTACAACCTCTGCCCCTTTGCCCGGCGGGAAGTGGAGCGAGCCAGCATTCGTTATGTGGCGGTGGAAGAGCACAAACCCAAGGCGGTGCTGCAGGCGCTGCTGGCCGAATGCGTGTTGCTGGACGAGCAGCCGGAGGTGGAAACCACCCTGGTGATCCTGCCGCGTGGTTTCGAGGGTTTTTACGCCTACCTGGATCTGGTCGACATGGCCAACGACGCGCTGTTCGAGCAGGACTTCGAGGGAAAATACCAGCTGGCCAGTTTTCATCCCGACTATTGCTTCGCCGGCGAACCCCAGGATGATGCGGCCAACTACACCAACCGCTCGCCTTATCCCACTCTGCACCTGATCCGCGAAGCCAGCATGGAGCAGGCGCTGGCCAGCTATGACGATCCCGAGTCCATTCCCGAGCGCAATATCCAGTTTGCCCGCCGCAAGGGCAGCGACTTTTTCGTCAAGCTACTGGCGCAGTGCACCAAGCCGTAATATACCAGTCAGGAAGAAAATCATGGGTCATCAGGTGACCAGATGCTGTTGGGGTGGCGAAATTCTATATAGTGATGGGGTGCCCTCTAGCGTACCACCAGTACGGAGGCATCGGAATGGGAAGCAAAATAGCCGGCATTGGAGGCGAAAAGGTGCTCGAGAAGGCCGGGTACATGGGAGGCCATCACCACCAAATCGGCGCCATTATCTTTAGCCGCCTGCAGCAGGGTCTTGTTCAGATCTACTGCCGGGTCAGGGCTGATACAGGCGCTACTGCTGACGTTTTTCAGGCCGTACTTCTCTGCCTGATCCTTGGCAAACTTCTGCATTTTGGCGTTGAATTCGGCGGGGTTATGCGCCACGGCACTAGGGGCGCTGGCCGACACCCCGATATAACAGACCGGTATGTTATAAAGTTTGGCCAGGTCAGCGCCGGTTTGCAGGGCTTTTTCGAGCCGCTCAACATGAGCCAGATCGACAGGGATCATGAGTTGTTTGTACATCCTGGTAGTTCCTTATCGGTGGAAGATAATGTTTTCTTACGGGAATATTGTTGCTTCTGACAGTATTGCAGATGATTGCCGAGTTTGTGGTCAGCTGCCGAATGATACGAATCTAAATAAAAATATGATCTATTTCAAAGCTGCACACGAGAGGAAACAGAGTCACCTCCCACGACACGCCACTGGGCTTCGGCGTCTTTCTGCCTAGGCTGTTGCGAGGTTTGTGAATTGCAGAAACACGTCTTCGAGCCGATCTGCGGTGACGACGTCAAGGAGAAAAAGGATGCGAATACTGAGCTGGTTTCTGGTTGGGCTGCTGTCCGGCTGCATGGGCATGCCGGACGGGGTAACGCCGGTCAACAATTTCGACTCCGAGCGTTATCTGGGCACCTGGTATGAGGTGGCCCGGCTGGATCACTCCTTTGAGCGAGGGCTGGAGCGAGTGAGTGCCGAATATCAGCCACGTGAAGATGGCGGTATTCGCGTGATCAACCGGGGGGTCGATGCACAAAGCGGAGAGCCGAAGGCGGCGGAAGGCAAAGCCTATTTTGTGAATGATGAGCAGGAGGCTTATCTGAAGGTGTCTTTTTTCGGTCCCTTCTACGGCTCTTACGTGGTGTTTGAGCTGGATGATGACTACCGGCATGCCTTTGTGTCCGGCTATAACCACGATTATCTGTGGCTGCTGGCGCGCGACCCGATAGTCAGCCCGGAATTGAAGGCCCGTTTTGTGGCTCAGGCTCAAGAGCGGGGCTTTGCTACCGATGGCCTCATCTGGGTTAATCAGGAGTAGCGTCGCAACTTCACTTTTTGCTGGTGGCGTTGCCTGATTCGATGGTTTACCGTAAACCGCTAATTGCTGTGAAGCTGTTTATGAGTACTGAAAAATAACGAAAAAGGAGCAAAAAATGCTGAAAAAAGTCGTGCTGCTGGCCATGGGGGGCGTGTTCGCCACCAGTGTTGCCGCCCAGTCTGAGTTGTTCAAGGCGGATGATCTGGTCAAGTATCGTCAGTCCATCTATCAGGTGATGGGCGCGCAGGCCAAGGTGATGGGCGCCATGGTGAAAGGCGAAATCGACTTCGATGGTGAGGCACTGCATCAGCGGGCGCTGAACATGGGCAATGTCGGCAAGCTGCTGGGTGAAACCTATGTACCGGCCACCGAGGGCGTTGCCGACAGCAACATGCTGCCCGCCGCCTGGGAAGACATGGACGGTTTCAGTGCCAAGGGCAAGGCCTTTGGCAGTGCGCTGCAAGAGCTGATTGCGGTGTCTGGCGAGCCGGGCTTCGATGAAGCCCAGGCCCGTGCTGCCGTGGGCAAGGTGATGAAAGGCTGTAAAGCCTGCCACGACGACTATCGCGATTAAGCGGTATGTTAGAATACAAAAAAGGAGCCGTAAGGCTCCTTTTTTGTATTCGATAGCGGAAATCAGACGGCGTTGAACAGCGCCCAGATGGTGCCGGCCGCCAGCGCGGCAGACAGCATGCAGCGCAGCCAGGGAAAGGCCTGCGGATGGCGCTCCAGCCGATCGGCCACGCGATTGATCGGGGCCTCTTTATGACCGGTGAGCATGGGCTTGACCAGGTTTTCTCCGCGCAGTCGATACAGGGCGATGGCCAGCACGTGCAGCCCGATAATCAGCAGCAAGCCGTCATAAAACCAGGACTTGTGCCAGTCGGTCATCCAGCTGACGGTGGCGCCCGATACGTAGCGATACAGGGGCCCTTCATAAAAGATGTCGTCGGTGGCGAACAGGCCGGTACCGGCCTGAAACAGCAGGGTAGCCAGCATCACCAGTACCATGATGCCGCCGAGCGGATTATGGCTGAGATACACCGGCTTGTGCGGCGTGAGGCTGGCGCGCAGGTAGCCGATGATCCGGCCCGGATGGTAGATAAAATGGCTGAAACGGGCATAAGGGGTGCCTATAAAGCCCCAGATAATGCGATACAGCAGCAACCCCAGCAGCAGCTGGGCGAACAGCATGTGCTGATCCATATCCTCGCCGGCCGAGCGCCACAGCAAAAACAGCAGTAGCGGCAGACTCCAGTGAAAAAGGCGGATGGACCAGTCCCAGACGTGAACCGGATGATGGGACGACGCGTTCATTAAGGTGATCTCCTGTGATCCTGGTAGGTAATTCAACGAGTTCGCGGTGCAAGGCGGAGTGTAAATCGACGAGGGTCGATGGTGACGCCGCCTTTCGCAATGAGCGATAGATTATCAGGGTCACAAAATAAAACATCCCGGTAAAGACCGGGATGTGAGTGAAAGCGGTAAAGAGGCGGTGTTACTGGGCCGGGGCTTCGCGTAACTTGGTCAGCGCCTGTTCCAGTCCCTGGCGGAACTGGCCGCGGGTCAGGGCGTCGATTTCCTGCCATCTTTCACGAGGGGCGAAGTCGACTTTGGTCTCGGTGACCACGTCTTTACCCTGCAGGGCAATCCAGCGCGGATCGTAGCTGCGGCTCTGTTCGCTGTCCCATTCCAGCACCTGGCTGACGATGCCTTGCAGTCGTTGGGGGTTGCTCATGGAATAAGGGGCAATACGAACACCAAAGCGTTGATTAAGCTGATTAACGGCGGTGTGGGCGGTGTCGTCGCCGGATTTGTTGGCGTCGCTGCGCGCCCGCAGCTGGGCGGCGTAATACCAGAAGGTGGCCTGATCCTGATAGTCGTTGTCGAACATGATGGCCGACATCAGATACAGCACCGGTGGCGCGTATTCGTTGGGCGTTTTCAGTATCTCGTTGATGGTATCGGCATTACCGCTGGTAATGGCGTCCATCGCCTGCTGGGAGCGGCTGACATCAATCTGGGCAAATTCTCCCTTGGGAGTAATTTCCTGGGGAGACTGGCTGCTGGTGGCGGGGGTCGGCTTCTCGGCCTGTTCGACCTCAGGCTGACTCGAACAGGCGGCCAGCAGACCACAGAGTAACAGGGGATATAATTTCATCGTTAAACCTCATCAAGAGTAATATCACCAGCAAAGCGGGAAATCGGGTTCAGGTCAAGAGTGCCGGGGCAAATTTGAGGCCGATTTCGGGCTGTGATTGATCATTATGGCAGCTCGATATGATTGGCTGTTCAAGACTGCTGCTGCCAGAACAGGTGAATGTCCTGGCGGTAGGAAGCGGGAATGCTGCGCGAGCAACTGAGCACTACGCCGTCACCTTTCCTGAAGCCGCGAATGGTACCCTTGAGGGTGCGGGCATCCTGCATCAGCTGTTGGCAATGGCGGATCAGCGTCTGGGGTGGTTGTCCCCGTTTCACATTGAGGTGGACACCCTCTATGGTGATCAAAAAGCTTTCCTGGCGGCGGCGCAGCGCATACAGCAGGCCAAATAGCGCCAGCGAAATCAGACTTATGGTGCCGAACATCGTTTTCATCCTTGAAAAACAGCGATTAATACAAGAATGATGACAGTTTGAACAATAAAGGCAAGCCAGCTACATGATGTCGTTTTCAAAAGTGAGAGTTGCCACCTTTAATGTGGCGCTGGATCGCGCCCGGCCGGGACAATTGGCGGCCGATCTGGCGGCGGGCCACCGCCAGCCGCGGAATATCGCCCGTATTGTGCAGCATATCCGGCCCGATGTGTTGCTGCTGAACGAGTTTGATCACGACGGCGAAAGCCGTGACGACCATCACCTGCGGCGGTTTTGTGCCGACTACCTGGCCGTCGGCGAGCGGGGCATCGAGTACCCCTATCGCTATCTGGTGCCCACCAATACCGGTTTGCTGGCCCCGGTGGCGTTACATGGCGCGGGCATCCCGACGCTGCCCGGTGACGGCCTGGGCTTTGGCGCCTTTCACGGTCAGTACGGCTTTGCGGTGTTGTCGCGTTTTCCGTTGTTATTCGATCGAATGCGCAGTTTTCAAAGTTTTTTATGGCGGAACATGCCCGGTGCCCGCCTGCCGATGACCGAGTCCGGCAGCTATTACGGCGCCGAGGCGTTGGCGGTGTTGCCGCTGTCGTCCAAGAATCATCTCGACCTGCCGGTGCGCCTGCCCAATGGCCGGGTGCTGCATCTGCTGGCCTGCCATCCGGCGCCGCCCATCGACGAAGGCCCGGAGCGACGAAACAGCTGCCGCAATCACGACGAGCTGCGCCTGTGGCATGACTATGTGAGCCCCGGACGTGGTGACTATCTGGTGGATGACGCGGGTAACCGGGGCGGGCTGGATCCCGGGTCGGACTTCGTGATCCTCGGGGATCTGAATGCGGATCCGCAGGATGGCGATGGTTTTCGTGCGGGCATTCAGGCCTTGCTGGCCGACACGGCGCTTAATCGCAGTGTGGCCCTTGGCCGGCTGCGACCCGCCTCACGCGGCGGCTTTGCGCTGCGAGGCATGTCATCGCGGCGGGGATCGCCGCGTTTCTGGACCCACAGTCAGGGGTTGCGGCTCGATTATGTGTTGCCGGGGCGCAGCCTGCAGGCACTGGCCAGTGGCGTTTACTGGCAAGCCCCTGGCGAAACGGACGGCGAACTGTTCTGGAACCGGCGGGGTTGGCCGGAGCGCAAGGACAGCTCGGATCACCGGCTGGTATGGGTGGATATCGCCCTGTAGCGATGTGAGAGTGCTCACGCTTTCATTCGGCAATAATGCAATAACGCGAGCGATATCAAACATTGGTTAATCAATGCTGGGTTTTTAAGGTTTTCGGGGATTTAATATTACTCGAGACCCTAGATTGCTTTCGAAGTACAGTTATCCAGGTTGGTGACCCGGATAATCAACTGGTATTCTTCATGACGGGCAGGCCGATTGGCTTGCCCTTTTTCTTGCCTGCTTTTCCCTCTTTATCGCCTCCGTACTCCACTGCTTCACTCACGAACCAGACACGACTGGTACCTTTTATGTTCGACATCATGCCGAGGATGACCTCGCTCATTCGGCTACGGATTGGCGAGCATGAATGTTAAATCATGGTAAATCATGCGGTTTTTCATTAGAAACTTAGCACTATATTTACATGATATTCTCGCATATTGAGAATCCAAGTTTACATCGTCGTTTTTTCAGGCAATGTGCGCCGTGAGGACAGCATCATGACCATTAAAATCAGCTCTCAGGACAAGGCGTTTACGCTGTTGTCATCCCTGGTGACGGCCCCGGAGGCCATGACCGCCCGCGAACTCGCCGACCTGACCGGTCTGCCACTGTCCAGCACCTATCGTTATCTGGCGGTGCTGTGCCGTTGGTCACTGGTGCAGGAACGCCAAAGCGGCAGATATGCTCCCGGCCCCATGGCCGTTCAGCTGGCCGCCGGTTTCGAGCATCAAAACAGCGTGCTGACCTGGGCCCGGCCCTTGCTGGCCGAATTGGCGGAACGATCCGGAGAAAGTGCCGCCCTGATGATGATTTCCGGCAACCGGGCGCTGTGTGTCGAGATGATCGACAGCTCTCAGGCCCTGCGCTGCTGTTATCAGAAAGGGTATTCCCAACCGTTGCGCCATGGCGCCAGCGCCAGAGCCTTGCTGGCGTTTATGGACGAGGCGCTGCGCGAACAGATACTGGCGGAGCTGCCTGCGGCAGAGCGCACCCTGATGATGCAGGCACTGGCACAGGTGCGGGAGCAGGGGTACGCGGTGTCACAGGGCGAAATAGACAAGGGAGTCTGGGGCGTCAGCGCTCCGGTCATGGGCAGCCGGGAACATTTGCTCGGCGCCATCAGCCTGATGGCACCCGCCGAGCGGGTTGGCGGCAGCCAGAGTCAGTGGATTCGCTGGGCTTGCGATGCCGCCGCGCGGCTGGGTGCCATGAGCTATTAGTCAATTTTGTGAGGAGTCGTAATGGAACACACCGGATATAGCACCGCCGACATGTCTTTGTGGCAGGGGCGGGTAGATCATGAAGAAGGTGAGCTGGCCCGGCGCTGGCACCAGCAGGTGCAGGCGATCGCGGGTGATCAGGCTGCCGGTCTGGTACTGCTGGGGTTTTGTTCCGATGCCGGCGTGGTCCGTAATCAGGGCCAGGCGGGCGCGGCCGCCGGCCCCGGCGCGCTGCGTTCGGCCACCGCCAACCTGGCCTGGCATCTGGATATGCCCCTCTACGACGGTGGCGATGTGCATTGTCACGACGATGAGCTGGAAATCGCTCAGGCGCTGTATGCCGACAAGGTGGCCGCCTTTATGGATGCGGGGCATAGGGTGATTGGCCTGGGTGGCGGGCACGAGATTGCCTATGCCAGTTTCAGCGGTCTGGTCGATCATCTGTGCCGCCGGCAGGACGCTCCTCGCATCGGCATCATCAACTTCGATGCGCATCTGGACTTGCGCCGTTCGGCACGGGCCAGCTCCGGTACCCCGTTCAACCAGTGTGCCGCGCTTTGTGAAGCGCGGGGTCTGCCGTTTCATTACACCTGTATCGGCGTCAGCCGCTACCACAATACCGACGCCCTGTTTGAGCGCGCCAGCCAGCTGAATACCCGTATCGTGCGGGATGAAGAGCTGAACAACTGGGATATAGCGCCGCTGAATGCGGCGCTGGATCAGGCGATCGATGAGGTTGACCTGCTCTATGTCACCGTTTGTCTCGATGTGCTGCCGGCCAGTCTGGCGCCGGGTGTCAGTGCGCCGGCCGCACGCGGCATGGATCTGGGCTTGCTGGAATATGCGCTGGAGCGCATCAAGGCCAGCAACAAGATAAAGATGGCCGATATCGCCGAGCTGAACCCGGCTCGGGATCGGCACTCGAATACGGCCCGTGTGGCCGCCCGTCTGTTGGCCCGGCTTGCCGGCTGACACCCTTTGTCGGCCCTGACCGCGTCACTCGCCGGTCTTGGTTGATGTTGTAATTAGTTGTAGATATAGGGAAATAAGATGAATCTCATTACTCTCGATGTGATGAACACCACGGCGCTGGCCGCCCTGTTGCTGATGCTGGGACTGGTCTTGCAGCGCAAGGTACCCCTGTTGCACCAGTTGTGTGTACCGGCGCCGGTGATCGGCGGCTTCGGTTTCGCGCTGGTGGTGTGGGCCGCCCGCCACTGGGGAGGCGTCGAGTTCAAGTTCGACACCGCCCTGCAAACCCCGTTGATGATTGCCTTTTTTGCCACCGTCGGTCTGGGTGGCAGCCTGGCGCTGCTGAAAAAAGGCGGCAAGGTGCTGGGCATTTATCTGGTGGCCTGCTGGTTGCTGGCGTTATTGCAGAACGGGCTGGGCATCGGTATTGCCTCCCTGTTGGGTGAACACCCGCTGCTGGGTCTGATGGCCGGTGCGGTGTCGCTGGAAGGCGGCTTTGGGGCGGCCGCGGCCTTTGGCCCCGAAGCCGAAGCGCTGGGCGTGACCGGTGCTACCACCGCCGCCCTGGCGGCAGCCACCTTCGGCATGGTCGCCGGTGGTCTGCTCGGTGCCCCGGTGGCCCGCTTGCTGATCAGTCGGCACAAGATCGAAATTCATGCGGAACAGGTACATGACCTGAAGGCACTGGAAGCCTCGGAGCGTTCGGTACCGGCCACCATTACCGGCACCCTGTTGCTGAAAATTCTGGCGGTGGTGCTGTGCACCATGATTGCCGGCTTGTGGCTGAGTGGTCACCTGCGTGCAGACTTCGACATTATTCTGCCTTCTTATGTCGGTGCCATGTTCATTGCCATCGTGCTGCGCAACCTGAACGAGAAGTTTGCTCTGCTGACGCTGCCCGATAACGCCATCAATGTGGTCAGCGATTTTTGCCTGGGCATTTTTCTGACCATGGCGATGATGTCGCTGCAATTGTGGCAGCTGGCGGATCTGGGCTGGTCGCTGCTGATCATCCTGGTGGTGCAGACCCTGGCCATCATACTGCTGGCGGTATTCCTGATGTTCCGGCTGATGGGGGGCAACTATGATGCGGCGGTACTGTGTGCCGGTTTTGTCGGACACGGGCTGGGCGCAACCCCCAACGCCGTGGCCAACATGGGCGCGGTGTGCGATCGCTACAAGGTGTTTTCGCACAAGGCCTTTATTGTGGCGCCGCTGTGTGGTGCCGTGCTTATCGACATAGTGGCAATTCCTGCCATTACCTGGTGCCTGAACGTCTTTGGTTAAGGTGAGCCGGTCGTAACAACGGTGAAGTAAAAAGGCCGGTGCATTGCACCGGCCTTTTTCGTTATTGCTGTCGCTGGCGCAGAAAGGCGGGAATATCCAGCCCTTCCGGTGTGGGCTCCGAGGGCGCGGCTTGCGGCTGATGCTGCGGTTGGGACGGCGCTATGGTTTCCTGCGGCAGCTGTATGCCGGTGGCGATCATGGTCACCTGTATGCTGTCGACCAGATTGGGGTCCAGGCTGATGCCGGACACCACGGTAGCGTATTCGCCCACGCACTCGGCGACCTGATCGCCGATTTTCTGGAAATCATCGAGGCCGATGTCCATCGAGGCGACCACGTTCAGCAGCACACCCCGGGCGCGCTCCAGCTCTACCTTCTCAAGCAGCGGATTATTCAGCGCCTGCAGGGTGGCGTCGGCCACCTTGTTTTCGCCATTGCCGAGGCCGATGCCCATCACCGCCTTGCCCTGCTGGCTCATGATGGTGCGCACATCGGCAAAGTCGATATTGATAAGGCCGGTCTGGCCGATGATGTCAGCCAGACCCTTGACCGCGTTCTGAATGACCTTGCTGCTTTCGGTAAAGGCTTGCAGCAGCGGTGTTTTGGCGCCCAGTACCTTGAGCAGGTAGTCGTTGGGCAGCACCAGCAGGGCATCGGTGTGTTCGGCCAGGGTCTTGAGCCCTTCGTCGGCGGCTTTGGCGCGTTGCTTGCCTTCAAAGCCGAACGGACGGGTGACGATGGCCACCGTCATCACTCCCAGTTCACGCGCCACCCTGGCGACGATGGGGGCGGCGCCGGTACCGGTACCGCCGCCCATGCCGGCGGTAATAAAGCACAAATCCGCGCCATTCAACTGGGCGCGGATCTCGTCCAGGCTTTCTTCGGCAGCCTGTCGGCCAATTTCGGCCTGGGCGCCGGCGCCCAGGCCCCGGGTCAGTATCTTGCCCAGTTGCAGGGTGTTGACCTGGCTCTGCTGCAGCGCCTTGGCGTCGGTATTCATGGCCACGATATGAACGTGCTCGGGCAGGGCGCCGTCGGCCAGCAGGTTGACGGTGTTGCCACCGCAACCGCCGACGCCGATGACGCCGATATTAATGGCATCACAATCCGGTTCGGCCGGTTCAAAATAGAGGTCGCGCATCCGGTACTCCGTGAAAAAACAAAGGGGCCGAATCAGTCAGCCCCCGAGATCGGTAATGTTATGTTAACTCAGCTTTTTTTCAGCGATTCTGGCGCCAGTATCTCGACTTTACCCGCCATATCGGTCAACCAGCGACGAAATTCGGGCGAATCCTTGACGTCGGTTTCCACCATCATGCTCTGCTTGTCGTAGCGGGTCAACCTGGGGTTATTGCCTGGAATGGCGTCTTCCATAATGGCCCGGTTCGGGTGGGTGATTCGGCCGACAAAATGGATGGTATCGGCTTCTTCATGGTAACCCTTCTCGCGGATCAGCTTGTTGACGCTGAACTCTCGTGGCTGTGTCACCGGACGGCTGGTCAGCTCTACATCCTTGATGTGCTCGAAGGGAATGCCGTAAATCTTGGGATCCATGTCCGATACGGTACACAGCAGCATGGTGCTTTCTTTACGACTGACGATGCCGAGCGGATTTACCTGTTCGTAGCGCAGCCAGACGGTACGGCCCTTGATGACCCTTTTGATCTCGGCGCTGAATTTGCGGCCGCGCCACAGGGCGTCACGAATGGTGGTGGCGCGACGAATGTCCGGGCTGCCGGCGAATGGCTTGGGCAGGCGTACCACGTTTTCCATCCAGCGACCGGCCAGCTCGCTCTGGCTGTCGTTGATGACCTGGGTGGCCTTGTCGATAATCGGGTTCAATTCACTCAGCACGCTGGCCGGCAGCAGGTCGGCGGCCTGGTCGTTCCAGGTTTTCAGTGCCATGGCCAGGCTGAGCGGCATGAAGTTGGCGAAGTCATTCAAGCCATTGCGTTCAAAGCACCAGCCATGAGGCTTGCTGCGATCATCGGAGGTGAGATCGAACAGTCCCATGCCGGACATTTCTTCCAGATCCCGCTGCACGGTGCGCAGGCTGACCTGAATGCCTTCTTCTTCCAGTTTTTCTTGCAGCTGGCGTGCGGTCAGCTTGTACGGACGATAGGGAACACAGCGCGCCAGGGTCAATTGTCTTAATAGCTTCTTACTCATGGTGATGCCCTCTTGCTTGGTATGATTCTATCCTAGGCTCGGGGTGTGACAAGTTTTGTCGCAACCTTTTCGGGGCAGACTGTCGCCATTTTTCTACAAATGCTTATTGATGGTCTGATTCTGACGCTGGTCATCGTTGTCTTTTTTTTGTGCTTGTGTGTATAAGTAATTGAAATAAAACCATCTTGCTGGAGTCGACATGAGGGTTTCAGTGGTTTTTCTGTTGCTGTGCAGCAGCCTGGCCTGGGGGAAATCGATACCGCCAACCCCCTTTGAGCTTGAAAATAAGCAGTCGCTACCCGACAGCCGGACCGTTGACACCTATCTGACGACACTGGATACCCTGTCGACCCGGGCGACAGGCTGGAGATAACCGGAGTGCGGCCCCAGACCAAAATCCGGCCGGGAGTGAGGGAAAAGCTGCAGACAGAGCTTGCAGTGACGCGAGCCACGGTGACCTTGCAGCGGGGAGATGTGCTGGTGCCGATGGATCCGCGTTCGGCCAATGCCCTGTATCAGGAAGAGGAGTGGAACTGGCTGCAGCCCGGAGCGTTTCCGGTGTTTCCGGTGGTGGAGCCATGAGCTTTGTTAAACGCCTGGATATCGGACAAAGGGCCCGCTCCGCCGACTCGCTATAGATACATCCTTGTACGCTCTCTGTTTCATCCCTGAAACAGAAGGTCGGCGGAGCAGATCCCTTTGTCCTCCTTGATGCATCGGAGTTAGCTTCTGGTGCCGCCGACAGCCAACTCGGGCGTTGAGAGGAGGTAACAGGGATTGTCTCACCCGACCATCACATGCCAAGGCCGGAAAATGCTCCTGCCGTTCCGACATTCCTGCCATCCCTGGCGGTCAGATGGCATGTGTGAACTTAGATGGGGCAAGCTTGTCTTGCCGAGACGAGTTGTTTCAGCTTGACCGAACATCCAGTGAATGTTCGCAGTAAGCTGAAACAACGAGTGTCATTTTCCCGTAGCGAGTCGGGTGAGGCAGCCCTGTTGCCTCAGAAACCAAGACAGGTTGGATTGGACTTACAACGCCAGCCAGGACAGCGGAGACTTGCTGACGGCAGCGCCGTAGATGTAGGCAAAGATGGCGATGGAAGCCAGGAAGGCAGCCAGACGCTGGCCGCGGGTCTTGCCGCGCTTGATGGCGATGGTGCCAATCACGATATACAGCACCAGGCCGATGACCTTGGCGGTGAGCCAGGGGCTGTTGCCGAAGGGGATTTGCTGGCTACTGATGGCCAGCCACACGCCCAGACCCAGCAACAGGGTATCGTTGACATGGGGCAGTATTTTCAGCAGTTTGCTTTTGATATTGGCAGGCGACGGCACGGCCAGCCAGGCGCGCAGCATGAACAGTATGATGCTGAGCAGGGCAAACATCATGTGGGCGTGTTTCACGGCCAGATAAGACATAATAACTCCAGGTAAGACAACAAGATGGCGCAATGATAGCAGGATACCGTTTTGTCGTTGCACTGAATACCGTGCCGAATCAAGACGGCGCCGATCACGGCTGTTAATCTTGTCCGAACGACAATGATAATGTAGAGGTAACCATGATGAAAAACTGGCTTTATGGTCTGGCGGGGGTGCTGTTATCCGGTCCCGTGCTGGCGGCATCGCTCACCGTGTACAAATCGGAAACCTGTGGCTGCTGTGAAGACTGGGTGACGCACATGGAAGCATCCGGCTTTGAGGTGACGGTAGTGAATGGCGACAATCTGGGCCCGGTGAAGGCGATGGCCGGGGTCAAACCCGAATTGGCTTCCTGCCATACCGGTGTGATCGAGGGTTATGTGATTGAAGGGCACGTACCGGCGGCGGATGTGCGGCGGCTGCTGAAAGAAAAGCCGGCGGTACGGGGCCTGACCATTCCCGGCATGCCGCAAAGTGCCCCGGGCATGGATATTCCCGGCTCACCCTATGAGGTGCTGAGTTTCGACAAGCAGGGTAACACGGCGGTGTTCAGTCGTTATCCAGGATAGTTTCGTCCGGTTCAAAGGCGATGAACCGGCGGCCTCGAAACACCAGGGTGCCGGTTTCTTCCTGCTCGAGCTGTTCATACAGATGCTGGGCCACCCGAAATTCCCGTTCGTCTCCTCCTTCCAGCGGCCGGAAGGTCACGTAATACTGCATTCTTGGCGGTGGCAGCTCGGTCGGATCTTTACGGGTCCGACCCATGAACTCCCGAGTGCGCTTGTTCGCCACCATCACCTCCAGACTATGCCGGGGCTGGCCGCTATTATAAAAGTAGGTATAGAGCCGTCGGCCAATCACCATGGCGGCGATGGCGATAATGCCCCAGAACACGATCTTGTCCATTGAATCACCCCCTGTTGTGTTCAGCTTAATGCCTGTATGCCGCGGCGCAAGCCGATTTGATGAAGGTGCCCCTTTGAATCGCTTGAAGATGAAAACACGACGATCACTGCTGCTCTGCATCGGGCTGTTGTGGCCGGCCCTGGCGCAGACGCAGCCCTTGCCGGCGTGGCTACAGGTGCAGGCGACTCTGGCCCGGGCGCAGGTGCCGGCCTGCCCCAAAGAACAGGCCGAAGGCCTGGCGCTGCAACTGAATGAAGGCCGCATCGAAGGGCGACTGCAGCGTTTGAGTCTGGACTTGAGCTGCTCTCGCAGTGGCGGCGGCACCGCCGAAGGAGAAGGCGACGCCTTGTCGCTGTTGCTGACGCTGCCGGCCATCGATTTTCATATCGACCACCTGACCCTGCACCTGCCCGAGGCCATCGTTACCGGTGCCGCCGAACTGCGCCACACCCGGCAACATCTCGAGATTATCTGGCATACGGATGCCGGCGATGCACGGCTGGAATTATTGCCGGAGCAGCAGGGCTGGCGCTGGCAGGGGGAGTTGCCGGGAATGCTGATGACTCCCGTCCTGCAGCAGCCACTGTTTTTCAACGGTGGCTGGCAGCCGGGGCAGCCATTGCGGCTGGCGGCCAGGGGCGAGCTGCCGGCCCCCTTGACCGGCACCTGGCAGTTGCAGTTGGCGGCCGAGCAGGGCGAGTCCGGCTGGCAGCTACTGCCGGACTCGCGGCTGAAGGTGGCGCGGCTGCGTTGGAAACAGCTGGAGCTTAATCGACTGGAGCTGGCGCCGGTGGGGAATATGATGCGAAACGGCCCCTGGCGCGCGCGCCTGAGCTGGCAGCCGGGGCGCTGGCAACAGCAAACGCTGCCCGGTGCGGCGTTGCTGCTGAGCGGTGCGGGTGCGGATCGGCGCCAGGGCGCGGTGACTCTGGAGCTGACGCGCGGTCTGCAACTGACAGGCGACTGGCATTATGACCGGGGGCTGGCGCTGACAATACCGAACCAGTCGTTACCGGTTACCGAGGTGTGGCAGTGGCTGAATGGCTGGTTGGCACTGCCGGTAGGGCTGGCATTTGAGACGGGCAAGCTGCAGTTGTCGCTGCTGGCGGCGAACCTGCTCGATACGGGGCAACCGATAACGCTGGAGGCCACGTTGGCCGAGGGGCAGCTGAGCTACCGGGACATGCATGCCGAGCAGCTGGCCGCCAGCTTCAATTTGATATGGGACAAAGCAAGGCTGCGCAGTATCGGCCCCCAGGCCCTGTCGGCAGCGCGGTTCGATGTGGGGGTGCCCATGACCGATATTCACGCCGCCCTGGACTGGCGAAAAGGCAAGCCCTGGCTGTCCGGCCTGACGGCCCGGGCCTTTGGCGGCCGGCTGGCGTTTGCTCCCATGGCGCTGAGCGCGACGCCGAATGGCGAGGTGCACCTGAGCGACATTTCGCTGGAACAGGTGCTGAGCTATGCCGGTGTCACCGGGCTGACCGGCAGTGGCAAACTACACGGACGGCTGCCGTTTTCATTTGACCCCAGCTTTAGTATCAGCGGAGGAAAAGCCTATAGTGATAATGGCTGGGTCTCTTATCAGGCAGGTGAGCCGTTGCTGGCGACAGGAGAGAGCAACCTGTCGCTCGGGCTGACTCTGGGGCTGCTCAGTGACCTGCGTTACCAGCGTCTGGAGGCAGATATTTCGATGGCGGCCACTGGCGAGGCAGTTATCGATAGTCGATTACGGGGGCAGGCGCCGGTGATGGGTAACATGCACCCGGTCAACTTCAATTATCGCCACCAGGAAAACCTGCTACAGTTGCTGGCCAGCCTGCGTTTCGCTCAGGAGTTGAGTGAGCGATTACCGGCCAGGCTACAGGGGGAGAGCGAGTAAATGCGTAAAGGTACGGCCATGATTGGCCCCTTGTTACAGAGCTTGTCACTGAGTTTGTTACTGAGCGCCTGTACGCCCCGGGTGGAGGTGGTGGTGCCGGACAAGCCCATTACGGTCAACCTGAACGTCAAGGTGGATCATGAAATCCGGGTCCGGGTCGATCGGGAGCTGGAAAAGTTGTTCGAACAGGAACAGGACTTGTTCTAGGGGAGTCTCTATGCGGTGGTTAGCAGTGATATTGGTGGCCAGCCTGAGCTGGTCGGCCTGGGCGCTGGATTTGCAGCAGGCCAAGCAACAGGGCCTGATCGGCGAACAGCTGAATGGCCTGGTAGGGGTGGTACGTGGTAGTGGCGAGGTCAATGTCATCGCCAATGACATCAATCGCAAACGGCTGGAAAATTATCAGGAAATCGCCAGACGAACCGGTACCAGCCTGACGGTGGTACAGAGTCGCGCCGGTCAGCTGAATATCGAACGTACCGCCGGTGGGCATTATATCCAACTGGCCGATGGCAGTTGGCGACGTAAGTAGTGACTTTCATGCAGGAGCCGGTGCTTTCTGGCTCCATTCGAGTTTTTATACTGTGTTTATACGGTTTTTTCAGTAAATAATTTGGTAAACGCTTTCTTGTCTGGTTAAAATTCGTCCACTTTTGGATTGTCGAAGATAAAGGAGTGGCGGTATGCGCAATAGGGCGAAGCTTTGCTTGATGTTAGTATGGGTGGCTTGTGCCAAACCCTACGCTAAAGGTACCGATGTGGACGTAAAGCCCCCTGTCGCCAATAAAATTCCTCACATTCTGAACAATCACGACGACATCCGGGTCGACAATTATCACTGGATGCGCGATGACGAGCGTGACGATCCGCAGGTGCTCGCTTATCTTGAACAGGAAAACCAGTACAGTGAGCAGGTACTGACTCCGCTGAATGTACTGCAGGAAGATCTGTATCAGGAGATGATTGCCCGTATCCGTCAGGACGACAGCTCGGTTCCCTATCTGAAAAACGGTTATCGCTATCAGACCCGTTACCAGAAAGGACTGGAATACGGCATTATCGAACGCCATCCCGAAGAGCAGCCCGAACGAATAGAACTGCTGCTGGACGGCAACGAGCGTGCCAAGGATCAGGCCTATTACGGCCTGGGTCAGGTGGCCGTCAGCCCCGATCAGCAGACCCTGGCCTTCGCCGAAGACTTTGTGTCCCGCCGTCAGTATCAGATTCGATTCAAATCGCTGCAAAACGGCGAGCTGTATGATGAGGTGCTGGAGAATACCTCCGGCAATCTGGAATGGGCCAACGACGGCAAGACCCTGTTTTACGTCAAGCAGGATGAAAATACCCTGCTGCCCTATCAGGTTTATCGTCACACCCTGGGGACGCCCCAGAGCGAAGACGTGCTGGTGCATGAAGAGCAGGATGCCAGCTTTTATACCAGCATCTACAAGAGCCGTTCCGAAGACTATATCGTTATTGGTGCCTGGAACACGGTGTCCAGCGAAATCAGCCTGGTATCGGCCAACGATCCCACCACACCGGCACAGGTGTTTCTGCCCCGCAAGCGTGGTCACGAATACGATGTCGAACACTATCAGGGCCGGTTTTACGTCCGCTCCAACAAGGATGGTGCCAACTTTGGCCTCTATCTGGCGGAAAACGGCACTGCCGAGCAATGGCAGCCGCTGATCCCGGCCCGGGACGAGGTGCTGCTGGAAGGTTTTTCCCTGTTTCGCGACTGGCTGGTGCTGGAAGAGCGCAGCGAAGGCCTGGTGCACCTGCGCCAGATCCACCGCAAGGATGGTCGCGAACACGATATTCGTTTCGATGATCCCGCCTATGTCACCTGGATGGGGGTGAACGCCGAAGACGATACTCCCTGGTTGCGTTACGGTTACTCCTCCATGACCCGGCCGACGACTATCTATGAAGTGAACATGGACACCCAGGAGCGACGCGAACTCAAGCAGCAATATGTGGGCAAGGAGTTCAATGCCGATGATTACCGCAGCGAACGGCTGTGGGTGACCGCGCGGGACGGCGCCAAGGTGCCGGTGTCGCTGGTATACCGGGCCGACAAGTTCAAGAATGATGGCAGCAACCCACTGCTGGTGTACGCCTATGGCTCTTACGGTGCCAGCATGGATCCGGACTTCAGCAGCTCGCGGCTGAGCCTGCTTGATCGCGGCTTCGTTTATGCCATCGCCCATGTGCGCGGCGGCGAAGAGCTGGGCCGGGACTGGTATGAGCAGGGTCGACTGCTCAGCAAGGAGAACACCTTTCACGATTTTATCGACGTCACCCGCGAGCTGGTAGAGCAGGGTTATGGCGATAAGGAGCGAGTCTTTGCGTCCGGTGGTAGCGCCGGGGGCCTGCTGGTAGCCTCGGTCATCAACATGGCGCCTGAACTGTACAAGGGTGTGGTGGCGGCGGTGCCTTTCGTGGACGTGGTGACCACCATGCTGGATGACTCCATTCCGCTGACCACCGGCGAATACGACGAGTGGGGCAACCCGGCGGATCCCGAATATTACCATTACATGAAGTCGTACAGCCCTTACGATCAGGTGCAGCAGCAGGCGTATCCGCACATGCTGGTGACCACAGGTCTGCATGACTCCCAGGTGCAGTACTGGGAACCGGCCAAGTGGGTGGCCAAGCTGCGCGAGATGAAAACCGACGACCATCTGTTGCTGCTGCATTGCGACATGGACACTGGCCACGGTGGCAAGTCCGGCCGTTTCGAGGCGTATCATGAGCTGGCGCGGGAATACGCCTTTCTGCTGGCGCTGGCCGGTGAAGAGTCCGGCACCAGGGTGGCGGGCTTCAGCGAGCGCGCCGGGCTGGTTAACTGAACCGTTTTTTGATTCATGTATTACCCTTGGCCGACTTTTGAAGTCGGCCCGGGGTCTGTCTATTGTTCATCAGTTTCTATCGCGGGTTTACCCGTGAGTAATACCAGTTTGAATAAACATCTGATCATTTTAACCCCGAGATCAGAGGTAACACAGCCGCCTCCCACGACACGCCATGGGCTAAGGCCATCTGCGCTTGGCGATGGCTGCAAACATTCACTGGATGTTTGGTCCATCACCAAACTTGATGCAGGCAGCAAGCTGCCCCCTGGGGGCTTGGAAATGCCGTCCATGGCATTTCACGGTCGTGGTAGTCGATCTCTGTTGCCTCTTCTCTTGCACCGAGTTGCCTGTAGACGACGCCAACAGGCAACTCCCTGGCTTCAGGGAGGATAAAGGGATCTGCTCCGCCGACCCTCCGCGCCAGGGATGGCGCGGCGGAGCCTTACATGGATGTACTTGTAGCGTGTCGGTGGAGCGGTCCCTTTGTTCGACCTCTACAGAGTAACCGAATAGATCAGTTATTTAAGCTGTTTGGTATTAGTTACCTATCGACTGAACAATCACTACCAGCACCAGTACCGGACACACGAAACGTACGTACCAGGGCCAGATCTTCCAGAACAGGCCCTGTTCCAGCTCGGGGCAGCCCGACTTCAGCTCGGCCAGCACCTTGTTGCGCTGCCAGATCCAACCGGCATACAGGGTGATGCACAGGCTGACCAGCGGCTGGGCATACTGGGTGGTGAGGGTGATCACCAGCCCGAACAGGGCGCCGAAATTGAACACGATAATCACGCTTACCAGGGTACAAAGGGCGGTCATCAGCCAGGTGGCCTTGATGCGCGACAGCCCGGTGGACTCCATCGCCAGCGACACCGGTGCCTCCAGCATGGAGATGGCGGAGGTCAGCGCCGCCACTATCATCAGCAGGAAGAAGGCGAAGGCCACCGGATACTGGGCCTGGCCCATGGTGTCGAACAGCGCCGGCAAGACCGAGAACACCAAAGTATCCGAGCTGAGCAGGCTGCCGTCTTCGGCAAAAATGGGCACACCGTTGTGCTGGGCCACATACATGGCGGGCAGGATCAGCAGACCGGCCAGAAAGGCCACGCCGGTGTCGAGCAGGGTCACCTGGGCGGCCAGAGCAGGAATGCTGGCCTGGCGGCTCAGGTAGGAGCCATACAGCATCATCACCGCCGCCCCCAGAGACAGCGAGAAAAAGCTCTGTCCAAGGGCGCCAATCAGCACCTCACCGTTCAGTACCCGCGAAAAGTCCGGTACCAGATAGGCTTCGAGACCTTCACCGGCACCGGGCTGCGACAGCATGTATCCGGTCAGCAGCACCAACATGACCAGTAACAGCGGCATCAGCCGGCTCGACCACTTTTCGATGCCCTGCTCCAGCCCCCGGCTGACCACATAGAGGCTCAACAGGGCGAACAGCAGAGTGAACACCAGGTTGCGGGAAGTGGAAAAGCCGGTCAGCCAGCCGGCGGCATCATGGGCGCCGGCCATGCTGGCCAATGGCTCCAGGGCATAGGCGACAAACCAGCCGGAGACGATGGCGTAAAAGGTGAAGATCAGGCTGACGGTAATCACCGCCGCCAGTCCCACCAGACCGGCGATGACCTTGCCCAGCGGATTGCGGGTCAGGGTTTGCAGGGCCCGGAATGGCGTGGCCTGACCGTGACGACCTATGGTGATTTCCGCCACCAGCATGGGGTAGCCGAGCAGAAAGATAAACAGCAGATAAACCAGCAGAAAGGCGCCGCCGCCGTTACTCGCCGCCTGAGTGGGAAAGCCCCAGATATTACCCACGCCGATGGCCGAACCGGCGGCGGCCATCACGAACCCCAGCTTGCTACTGAACTGCGCCCTTTTTTCCACGTCTTGCTGCTCCTGCTGACTGTAAAGTTAAACGTACATTTGCTGTCGAATTAAAATGGCGAAGACTATGGTGTTTTGCAGAGTTTTTGTCAAAGGGAAGTGTTCAGGGTAGGGGATAACAGTGACCTTGTTCGTATTATCAGCAAAAAATAAATAAGGCGGGATATCCCGCCTTATTCGGTAATGCCATTTGTGCCATCAGGCAAACTGGGTAGTGAGTTTGAGCCAGTTGCGCCGCTGTGTGGTGAAGGCGGCTTTCAGTTCGTCACAATTCAGCTTGAGACGCAGCTCTTCGTATTTGCAGCGGGCGGCCTTTTTCTTCAGGTCCAGCAGGCTCTTGCGCACCTGATAGTAGCTCTTGAGCTGATGCAGCAAGCGATCGTACTCGCTGTGCAACAGCGCCAGCCACTGCTCGGTATCGGCATTCTGCTGTTGGCGCAGTATCTTCTGGCGGGCCACCTCCAGCCGGCGTTCCAGCTGGGCCTGTTCGATTCGCTCCTGGGGGCAGGTGCGTAGCCTGGATGCCAGGCCCAGCCAGCTCATGGTACGGATTAACCACTTGGTGGGATCGTAATGCCACCAGCGGATACCGTTGCGATAATCGAATTCGAACAGATGATGGAAGTTGTGATAGCCCTCGCCGAAGGTCAGTACCGCCAGCAGATCGTTGTCGCGGGCCGAGTTCTTGCTGGTGTAGGGCTGGCGACCCCAGTAATGGGCCAGGGAGTTGATGAAGAAGGTCACATGGTGGCCGAGGAACAGGCGCAACACACCGGCCATCAGCAGCATGCCCCAGACATCGCCGTGCCAGACGCCCAGCAACAAAGGCAAGGCGATATTCATCATCAGGGTCAGCGCCAGATAGTGCCTGTGCTGAAACTGCAGGATGCGGTTGCGCTTGAGGTCGGGGACATTGCTGTCGTCGGGGGTGTGGTAGTGACGCAGCATCCAGCCCATGTGCGAGAACCAGAGGCCTCGGCTGGCGGAATAGGGGTCCTTGTCCAGATCGTCCACATGACGATGGTGGCGCCGGTGATCGGCACACCAGTGATAGGCGGAATTCTGCAAAGACAGGGCGCCGCCCAGTGCGAACACCCACTGCAACAGGGGGTGGGCGTCATAGGCCTTGTGCGCCCACAGGCGATGATAACCGGCGGTGATCGACAGGCAGCTGTAACTGAACAGCACCAGCATGGCGAGCCATTGCCAGCCATCATAGCCTTGAGTCAGGCCGTACCAGGGAACCAGTACCATGGTGGCCAGGCCGGTGGCTGAAAACAGCAAAAGGTTGGTCCAGAGCAGAGGAGGTTTACGCATCTTGTTATCCATTGAGCGAACAGCTGTACACTATTTTCATATTTAATACCGGCCAGCGTCAATTACAAATTGACCTCTTGGAGCTGACCGCGTGATGACAAAGGGGTATGATCCTATTACTAACATGTTAGACCCTGGTGTGCAGTGGGCATTCGCGCAGAACAAAAAGAAAAGACTCGACGTACTCTGATTGATGCGGCTTTTCGCCAGTTGAGCGCCGAACGCAGCTTCTCCAGTCTGAGTCTGCGCGAAGTCGCGCGGGAGGCGGGACTGGCACCCACCTCTTTTTACCGTCACTTCAAGGACATGGAAGAGCTGGGGCTGACATTGGTGGATGAAGGGGGTCTGACCCTGCGTCAATTGATGCGTCAGGCTCGTCAACGCATTGCCGATGGTGGTAGTGTTATCCAGATTTCGGTAAAAACCTTTATGGAGTTTATCGAGCGAAGTCCGGATGTGTTCCGGTTGTTGCTGCGGGAGCGTTCCGGTACTTCGGCCGCATTCCGTCAGGCGGTAGGCCGCGAAATTCAGCATTTTACCGCCGAGCTCACAGATTATCTGGAAGAGAAGCAACAAACTAGCCGAAGCTACGCCGAGACCCAGGCCCAGGCGATGGTTACCATCGTGTTCAGTGCCGGGGCCGAGGCGCTGGACATGAATGAAAAAGAACGTGCGGCTTTGGCCGAACGTATGACCCTGCAACTGCGTATCATTGCCAAGGGCGCAGATGCATATAATAAAGCGAAGAGGCTCTAGGCCCTACATTAGGAAGGATGACCATGTCAGGAAGTAAACAAATCCGTCGTAAACCTATCTTGCTAGCGCTGTTGGTTGGTCTTTGTGGTAACGCCACACTGGCGACCCTGAGCGTCAGCCAGCTGGCATTTTCCGTGTTCCCCATCATTGCGCTGGCTCTGGCCGCGTACATGTTGTATCAGGAATATCTGAGCGTTCCGATGGAGGGTGACACTCCCCTCTGTACTCTGCTCGCTTTCCTGATCGGGGTGTTCGGTTATTCGGCATTCCTGCGTACCCAGTTTCCGGAAATGGGCACCAACTACCTGTCGGTGATGATAAGCCTGGTGCTGGTGATCTGGCTGGCGCTGAAGATGGGTGTGGCGGCACGACCTGCTGCCGAATAAGGCAGCCCGGTAAAATAAGCTAATAAAAATGAAAGTGCCCGCCTTATGGCGGGCACTTTTTTAGTTGTCGGTAACCACCGGCAGGTCGGGGTTGCCACCCCACTCGGTCCAGGAGCCGTCGTAAACGGCGACTTGCTTGTGGCCGGTCAGGTTCGCCGCCAGGGCCAGAATGGCGGCGGTCACGCCCGAGCCGCAGCTGCAGATAAGGCCTTGTTCGGGCGCCAGATGTAACGCCAGTTTTTGGGCCAGTAGCTCCGATGGCAGGAAGTGGCCCTGTTCCAGCAGCTCGCCAAAGGGCAGGCAGTGGGCGCCGGGCATATGACCGGGACGAACGCCGGGGCGCGGATCGGCGGCCTGACCGCTGAATCGCTCCCGACTCCGGGCGTCCAGCACCCGAGTATCAGATTGGGACAGGGCCGTTTGCACCTGAGTCGCATCGGCTATCCAGTCGGCCTGCCGGTGGGCGACAAAGTGACCGGGCGAGACGACGGCCGGCTCGCCGCTTTCCAGTGCATATCCCTGTTGTATCCAGGCCGGCAGGCCGCCATCCAATACCGCCACTTTTTCGTGCCCCATGGCCCTGAGCATCCACCAGGCTCGCGGTGCGGCAAACATGCCGCTGCTGTCGTAAATCACGATGTGATGATGATTACTCAGGCCGAGTTCCGATACCTGCTGCGAGAATTGAGCTTCCGATGGCAACATATGTGGCAGCGAGCTGTCGTTATCTTTGATTTTACTGTCGAAGTCGAAGAAACGTGCCCCGGGAATGCGTTGCTGGCGCCATTCCTGCTCTCCGGAACGTTTGGCGGCCGGCATGTGCCAGCTGGCGTCCAGTACAACCAGATCCGGATGATGCAGATGTTCGGCCAGCCAGCTTGAGTCCACCAGTGCCGATGGCAACAGTAAGGTTTTCATTAGAATCACTCCTTTATATCAGACGGTTTTATCCTAAGCGGTGAGTCCCTTGTGAGCCAACGTTTTGTAGCCAGGTATCTGATGAGAGCTATTGCCTTGCAGGCTTGTAAGAGATCTCTCAAGGAAGAGGCGGATAAGACGTTTTAAGCTGCAGCATTAACGATGTAAAAGAAAATATATTCATTTAAATCAATGAATTGTATCTTCACTGTGTTCTGGGCTGAACTCTTGGTCTGCTTTTCTGTCTTGAGCCTTTGGCAAAGTTATCTATAGTTAGTAGTGCAAGGAGCAAGGAAGTCGGTCAGGAAGACAGGCTGCCAGGAACGGCAAAAGGAACCCCGCAGGATGCGGTCAAGGACACCTCCAGGATGGAGATAGTCAAGCGACTCAGGATGAATCGCAGTCAGGACGACCAGGACACCCCGATGGATCGGGAAGAGGAACACCTTAAGGATAAGGTAATTTTGTCAGGGAATGCAGGGAGCAACTTGGTTTACGGATTAACCATACGACAACCCAAAAGGGGGTGACATGATGTCACCCCCTTTTTCTATCTGTCATTCCGGCGCCGGAGCATAATGAACGAGTGGATTTCGGTTTATCAGGCGGCCAACAGCCTGGAAGCGCATACCCTGAAGGGATCGCTGGAGGTGTCGGGTATCAGGGTGCAGTTACAGGGCGAAGCCCTGTCCGGCGCCCTGGGCGAGCTGCCCGCCAATGCGGTGGAAGTGACTCTGCTGGTGCGGGCGCAGGATCTGGAGCAGGCACAACTTATTCTGGAGCCTTATCGGCGCGGCGCCGGCCCGGCCTGGTATTGCCGACGCTGTGGCGAGCACAATGCCGGCAGCTTTGAAACCTGCTGGCAGTGCGGCCATGAGGCCGATACCACCGAGTAGTAAGGCCGACTGTCTTTTGGTCACAAATCCAGAGTAGGAAAACAGCTTGGTTTTGTAGCTCAATGTTTGTATATCGGCCAAAGGGCCCGCTCCACCGACTCGCTATGAATACCTCCATGTACGCTCTCCGTTTCATCCCTGAAACGAAAGGTCGGCTGAGCGGATCCCTTTGTCCTCCTTGAAGCTCCGGCGTCGCCTGTTTGTTATGACAACAGCTAACTCAGGCATCAAGAAGAGGCGGCAGGGATTGCCTCAGCCGATCGTCAAATGCCAAGGCCGAAAAATGCTCCTGCCGTTCCGGCATTCCCGCCCTCCCTGGCGGTCAGACGGCATGTCCGAGCTTAGATGGGGCGAGCTTGCCTCGCCGTGACGAACGGTTTCAGCCTGACCGAACATCCAGTGAATGTTCGCAGCGGCTGAAACGGTGAGTGTCATTATCCATGGCGTGTCGAGGGAGGCGGCTGTGTTGCCTCTGGTCTAGGGCCTCAATATGATCAGATCATTACTGGGATTGGTATAAGGCCGAGCTTAGCGCTTCTGTTCGGTGATCTCTTTCAGGCGCGCCCTGTGGTGATGCATGGCAAAGGAGCCGAACACCAGTACCGCCAGATAATCCTTCAAGGTGGGGTGCAGCAGGCTCGCGACCTGCTTGAGCATCAGCATCTGCAGCAAATGCATGAACAGCACCACGGCACCGAGGATCAGCGGCATGGAGCCGACTTCCTGAAAATCGGGGCCCACCAGCGCGTAAATAATACCGGCCCAGAACACCAGCATGACTACGCGCATCACGAAATTTAATACCTTCATTCCACTTGTTCCCTTGTATAAAGTTGATAACTGACCTGTCCCGCCTGCTTGTCTTTCAGCAGCCGCCAGTTTGACGGTAGCGGTAACGATGCCGAATTCTGTTCCCGCTCGATGTAGATTTTGGCGTTTTCGCTCAGCCAGCCGCCCTGTTCCAGTAACTGACAGACGTTGGGCAGTAATTCCCGGTGAAACGGTGGATCCAGAAACACCAGCTCGAACGGCGTTGCCGCCGTTTGCAGAAAGGCGAGAGCATCGGTATTGATAACCCGGCCCGGAGCCTCGGGCAGGCTGGCCAGATTGCGCTGTAGCTGCTGGGCAACCTGGGTATCCTTTTCTACCAATACCACCTTGGCGGCGCCGCGCGACAGGGCTTCAAATCCCAGGCTGCCGCTGCCGGCAAACAGATCCAGGCAGTTCCCACCCCGTACGTCGAACATCAGCCAGTTGAACAGGGTTTCTTTTACTCTGTCGGTAGTGGGTCTGAGTCCTTCGCTGTTCAGCACCGGCAATTTACGTCCGCGCCATTGACCACCGATCAGGCGAATTTGTCCGCCGCCTGCCGAGGTGTTTTTTGCCGGTTTTGCTTTTGCCATCTCGTTTCGCCGTCTTTCAATAAAGTGCTAGTATAAGGCGGTTTTGCACCCATAAGGGGTGAGTATTCTAATGAAGGGGCCGAGTCACGGCCAGCCCTAATCTCCCCCGACACAAGCGAGTAATAGCAGGATGGCGAAAAAAGGTTTTTTCTCCTGGCTGGGCTTTGGCAAAAACAAAGATCAGCAGGACCTAGCAGAAGAGCAAAAACAGGCCGAGCAGCCGGCGATTGAATCGGAAGTTGAATCCGGTACGGCAGAAGTGGAAGAGGCGCTGCAGGAGCAGCAAGCTCAGGCAGCAGAGCAGGCCCGTCTGGCGGCGGAAGCCGAAGCGGCCGAACAGGCCCGTCTGGCGGCCGAAGCCGAAGCGGCCGAGCAGGCCCGTCTGGCGGCGGAAGCCGAGGCAGTCGAACAGGCCCGGCTGGCGGCGGAAGCCGAAGCGGCCGAACAGGCCCGTCTGGCGGCGGAAGCCGAGGCAGCCGAACAGGCCCGTCTGGCGGCGGAAGCCGAAGCGGCCGAACAGGCCCGGCTGGCGGCGGAAGCCGAAGCGGCCGAACAGGCCCGGCTGGCAGCGGAAGCCGAAGCGGCCGAGCAGGCTCGTCTGGCAGCGGAAGCCGAAGCGGCCGAGCAGGCCCGGCTGGCGGCGGAAGCCGAGGCAGCCGAGCAGGCCCGCCTGGCGGCAGAAGCCGAAGCAGCCGAACAGGCCCGTCTGGCGGAAGAAGCCGACGCGCTGGCTCGTGCGGAAGAGGAAGCACGGCAGGCGGTGGAAGAAGAAGCGCGTCTCGCCGCCGAAGAAGAAGCGGCGGAGCAGGCCCGGTTGGCGGAGGAAGCCGAAGCGTCTGCCAAAAAGGCCGAAAAGGCGCCCAAAAAGGGCTTTTTCGCTCGCCTCAAGCAGGGCTTGCTGAAAACCCGGCAAAATCTGGGTTCCGGCTTCTTTGGTCTGTTCAGCGGCAAGAAAATTGACGACGAGCTGTTCGAAGAGCTGGAAACCCAGCTGCTGACGGCGGACTTGGGCGTGGAAACTACCCTGTCGATTATCGACAACCTGACCCGTCAGGCCAGCCGCCGTCAGCTGAAAGACGGCGAGGCGCTTTATGAGCTGCTGAAAGAAGAGATGGCCGCCATCCTGGACAAGGTCGACCAGCCGTTGGTTGTCGACAGCGAGCACAAGCCTTACGTGATCCTGATGGTCGGCGTCAACGGCGTCGGCAAGACCACCACCATCGGCAAGCTGGCGCGTCAGTTCCAGGCCGAGGGCAAGTCGGTGATGCTGGCTGCCGGCGATACCTTTCGCGCCGCGGCGGTAGAGCAGTTGCAGGTGTGGGGCGAGCGTAACGATATTCCGGTGATTGCCCAGCATACCGGCGCCGATGCCGCGTCGGTGATTTTCGATGCGGTCGAGGCCGCCAAGGCGCGCAAGGTCGACGTCTTGATTGCCGATACCGCCGGTCGTCTGCAGAACAAGGCACACCTGATGGACGAGCTGAAGAAAATCGTGCGGGTGATGCAGAAAATCGACGGCGCCGCGCCGCACGAGATCATGCTGACGCTGGATGCCGGTACCGGCCAGAACGCCCTGAGTCAGGCCAAGGTGTTCAACGAGGCGGTGCCTATTACCGGTATCACCCTGAGCAAGCTGGACGGTACCGCCAAGGGTGGGGTTATTTTTGCGGTGGCAGACAAGTTCGGTATTCCCATTCGTTACATCGGCGTGGGCGAAAAAATCGACGATTTGCGGCCCTTCAATTCCCGGGAATTCATCGACGCTCTTTTCAGTCAGGAAGAATAAATGATCCGCTTCGAGCAGGTTAGCAAGGTATACAGCGGCGGCTTTCAGGCCCTGCAAAAGGTCAGTTTTCACCTGGACAAGGGGGAGATGGCGTACCTTACCGGCCATTCGGGGGCCGGCAAGAGCACCCTGCTCAAGCTGATCAGCGTGATGGAAAGACCCACCGATGGTCAGGTATTGTTCAATGGCCAGGACGTGAGTCGTATCGCTCGTGGTCACATTCCCTATGTGCGGCGTCGTATCGGCATGATTTTTCAGGATCATCACCTGATTAATGCCCGTACCGTGTTCGACAATGTGGCGTTGCCGCTGGTGATCGAAGGGTATAGCCATCAGGATATTCGCCGCCGGGTGTCGGCGGCGCTCGACAAGGTCGGCCTGCTCGGCAAGGATCGTTATTTTCCGCCCATGTTGTCCGGCGGTGAGCAGCAGCGGGTAGGCATCGCCCGGGCCATCGTCAACAAGCCGTCATTGCTGCTGGCCGACGAGCCGACCGGCAACCTGGATCCCGAGCTGTCGATGGAAATTCTGCGGCTGTTCGAAGCCTTTAACCGGGTGGGCGTCAGCGTGCTGATTGCCACCCACGATACCGGTCTTATCAACTCACAGCGTTATCGCACCCTGACTCTGGATAGTGGGCGCATGCAGGCGGAGGAGAGCGTATGAGCAGGCACAAGTTGTCCTGGCCGCAGCGACTGGCCATGTATGGTGTCGATCACCTGCGCCAGTTGTTCGCCAGTCTGGGTGAGCTGTGGCGCACACCGCTGAGCTCGCTGATGACCATTGCCGTGCTGGGAGTCAGTCTGGCATTGCCGGCGAGTTTCTATGTATTGCTGAAAAATGCCGAGTCGGTCAGTGAATTCTGGCAGAGCAAGGCGCAGATCAGCCTGTACCTGCAGCAGGGTGCCACCGAAACCCAGGTGACCGAGCTGCAGCAGCGGCTGGCGACGCTAGCCGAGATAGAAAAAATCACCTACATCAGTGCCGATCAGGGCCTGGCCGACTTCAAGGGCGCCGCCGGCTTTGCCGAGGCGCTGGAGCTGCTGGAAGACAATCCGTTGCCGGCGGTGTTGATTCTCAACCTGTCCGAAAGCGGTCGGGTGCCGGATGCCGCCGAGTTGCTGCTGGCGGACATGAGTGCCGAGCCTGTCGTGGCGACCGCCCGGCTGGACATGGCCTGGCTGGCCCGGCTGTCGGGCATCGTCGATCTGTTGCGCCAGGCGGTGGTCGGCATGGCGACCCTGTTGCTGGCCGGCGTGCTGCTGGTGGTCAGCAATACGCTGCGGCTTAATATCCTCAACAGTCGTTACGAGATCGAGGTGATGAAGCTGGTGGGGGCGACCGACAGCTTCATTCAGCGGCCCTTTTTATATGTGGGGCTCTGGTACGGCATTATCGGCGGCCTGCTGGCCTGGTGGTTGACCCTGGTGATGGTGTTCTGGCTCAGCCACAAGGTCAATGCCCTGGCGGCCTTGTATCAGAGTGATTTTGATCTGCTGGGACTGGGAGCGCAGGAAAGCCTGCTGCTTATCCTGACCGGCACCCTGCTCAGCCTGTTGGCGTCCGGATTTTCGGTGCGGCGTCACATTCGCGCCATAGAGCCGAGTTGAACTTGATGGCCGTATTGTGGTCTCATGGGGGCAGAAACAGGCGATCCGCTTGACATTTATTCCCAGATAAATACATTTTCCGTTGCTGCGCCCTCATCTTGCAATGTGTGCACAACCAGACCACCAACGTCATGGCAGGGTGCAAGCCGCAGCTGTTTTGATACGGAGTCATGTAATGAATGCGAGTTTAATGACGACAGATTTTCAGCGCCACTTTGCCCTGGTTCCCCAGGGTAGCCTGGAGGCCTATATCCAGGCAGTCAATACCATTCCCGTGCTGAGCGCGGAAGAAGAAAAATCACTGGCCGAGCGGCTGCAGAACGATGGTGACCTGGCCTCGGCCCGCCAGATGATCATGTCGCATCTGCGCTTTGTGGTGCACATTGCCAAGAGTTACTCGGGGTACGGTCTGCCTCAGGCCGACCTTATCCAGGAAGGCAACATCGGCCTGATGAAGGCGGTCAAACGCTTCGACCCCACGGTGGGCGTGCGTCTGGTGTCCTTCGCGGTACACTGGATCAAGGCTGAAATTCACGAATACGTGCTGCGTAACTGGCGCGTGGTCAAGGTGGCGACCACCAAGGCACAGCGCAAACTGTTCTTCAATCTGCGCAAGTCCAAGAAGCGCCTGGGCTGGTTCAACCAGCAGGAAGTGGAAATGGTGGCCGAGAACCTGGGCGTGCTGCCTGCCGAAGTGCTGGAGATGGAGTCGCGCATGAGCGCGCAGGATCAGGCTTTCGATCTGGCGTCCGATGACGACGACAAGGACACCAGTTTTTCGCCGGTACATTATCTGCAGGATCATGCCTCGGACGTGGCCCACCAGGTGGAAGAGTCCAACTGGGAGCAAACCGCCAATCGTCGCCTGCGCGCGGCGCTGGCCACGCTGGATGAGCGCAGCCAGCATATCATTCAGGCCCGCTGGCTGGATGAAGACGACAAGACCACACTGCAGACGCTGGCCGATGAATACGGCGTGTCTGCCGAGCGTATTCGCCAGCTGGAAAAAAGCGCATTGAAAAAGCTGAAAACGGCCATGGATGCCTGAGCAACATCAATATGATGGTGAAAGGGCCCCGCTGGGGCCTTTTTTCCGTCAATAACTTATTTTTGACCAGATAAAAGCAGGACAATCCCATGAAAATACTGAAGCAGCTGTTCAACAACAACCAGGAATGGTCGGAGCGGATCAAGGCGGAAGATCCGACCTTTTTTGAAAAGTTGGCGCTGCAGCAGGCACCCGAGTATCTGTGGATTGGCTGCTCCGACAGCCGGGTTCCCGCCAACCAGCTGACCGGCCTGCTGCCCGGTGACGTATTTGTGCATCGTAACGTGGCCAACCTGGTGATGCACACCGACTTCAACTGTTTGTCGGTGGTACAATACGCGGTTGAAGTGTTGAAGGTAAAACACATTATTATTTGCGGCCACTACGGCTGCGGTGGCGTTAAGGCCGCCATGGGTGATGCGGAGCTGGGGCTTATCGATAACTGGCTGTGCAGCCTTAAAGACCTGTATCACCGCTATCGTAAAGACTTGCTCGGCATTGAACCCGAACAGGCAAGAGAAGACGCCCTGTGCGAGCTTAACGTGGTCGAGCAGGTGGCTAACCTGTGTCGTACCACCATAGTGCAGCACGCCTGGCAGCGTGGACAGGAACTGTCGATTCACGGCTGGGTATACGGTATCAAAGATGGCAAATTGCACGATCTGGATGTCTGTGTATCCGAGAAAGCAGAAACGCCAGATGTTTATCGTATTCTGCAACAGCGCATATTGGATAAGTAATAATAACTTGAACGAGTAGGAAATCTTCATGAGACGTGAATTGGCCATTGAATTTTCCCGAGTGACCGAAGCCGCCGCCCTGGCCGGCTACAAGTGGCTGGGACGAGGCGACAAGAATATCGCCGACGGCGCCGCCGTGGCGGCCATGCGTCATGTGCTGAATGAAATTGAAATCAGTGGTGAGGTGGTGATCGGCGAGGGTGAAATTGACGACGCCCCCATGCTCTATATCGGCGAAAAGGTCGGTATGGGTGGTGAAAATGTCGATATTGCCGTCGATCCTATCGAAGGAACCCGCATGACCGCCATGGGCCAGTCAAACGCCCTGGCGGTGATTGCCGTCGGTGAAAAGGGCGCTTTTTTGCGTGCCCCCGACATGTACATGGAAAAGCTGATCGTCGGCGCCCGCGCCAAAGGCGCCATCGATTTGAGCAAGTCGATAGAGCAAAATATCAAGGCCGTTGCCAAGGCATTGAACAAGCCGCTGTCACGCTTTACCGTGATCACCCTGGCCAAGCCGCGCCACGACAAGGCAATCAAGACCATACAGGCGCTGGGTGTGCGCGTGTTCGCCGTGCCCGACGGCGATGTTGCCGCCTCCATTCTCGCCTGTATTCCCGAGAGTGAAGTCGACATGCTCTATTGCATCGGCGGCGCTCCCGAAGGGGTGATTTCCGCCGCCGCGGTGCGCTCGCTGGACGGCGATATGCAGGCTCGTCTGATGCCGCGCTATGAGGTCAAGGGGCCGAGTGAAGAGAACTTGGCTCTGGGGCAGCAAGAGATAGAACGCTGCCGGCAGATGGGCATTGAAGTCGGCAAGGTACTGAAGCTGGAAGACATGGCGCGTACCGACAACGTGCTGTTTGCAGCAACCGGCATCACCAAGGGTGATCTGCTGGAAGGTATCAGCAGCGATGGTTACTACGCCCACACCGAAACTCTGGTGATCCGTGGCAAGTCGCGGACCGTGCGTCGTATTCGCTCGACTCATATTCTGTCTCGCAAGAACCAGGCGTTGCAGGACATCATCCTGTAACGGCTGCGTTGGTGTGAAAAGGGATGCTTCGGCATCCCTTTTTTGTATTAAGAGCAAGCCTAATAAAGAAGTGATCAGTTTCTGACAATAATGCCGTGTTTAAAATTCTGTCATACCGGGCTTGCCCCGGTATCTTTCTGCGGGAAGATCCTGACCTTCGTCAGGATGACAGTCTGACCAAATGATTAATCCGTGTGGCATAAGACCCCGGTTTTGGCAAGGAAGCAGGCTTGCCTCAAACGTAATGGCGGGTCATGAACAATAATAACGGAGCTGGCGGTCCTGGTTGTGGTCACTTTTTCTGGAGAGCCTGAATGCAACTACTCTGGTTACGTAATGATTTGCGCCTTGATGATCATCGGGGGTTGCGTCGCCTGGCGGAAAGCCAGGGTGCGGCGGCAGCCGTGTTTATTCTGCCTTCTTGCTGGCGGCAACCCGACAGCGAGGGGCTGCACCGGTTAGGCGTGGCCAAGGCGCGCTACCTGCAACAGGCGCTGGCAGATCTGTCCCGCCGGCTGGCTCCTTGCCCGCTTTATGTGCTGAGTGGCGATCCGGCTGAATTACTGCTGCAGTGGTACCGGCACAGTCCCTTTTCGTTGCTCACCCATGAAGCTCAGGCGCCGGAAGAAGCCGCCTGGGTTGAGCAACTGCGCCATCACGGGGTGGCGATGACGCTGTTTTCGGCCCAGACGCTGTTTGAGGCGGAACAGCTGCAGCCGGTACTGGCGGCATTTCCTGCCAGCTTCAGCGGTTTTCGCAAGCAGGTAGAGTCACGGCTGGCCCTGTCGGTCACCCCGCCGGTCGCCGCTACCGGGCTCGAGCACCTGACGCCGGCACTCTGTCCATTGCCAACCGGCATTGACTGGCCGCAATATTCGGAGGGCGAGCAGCCTCATCCGGCTCAGGTTGGTGGAGAGTCCGCGGCCACGGGCTGGTTGCGGCATTACCTGTTTGAACGGCAGGCCATTGCTCATTACAAGGCCAGTCGCAATCAGCTGCATGGGCATTATTACGCCAGCCGGCTCAGTGCGGCCCTGGCCTGGGGCTGTTTGTCGGTGCGCCGAGTATGGCAGCAAATCGATGACTACGAGCATCAGCATGGCGCCGACGAGCACAGTTACTGGCTCAAATTCGAGCTGCTCTGGCGTGAGTATTTTCACTGGTCGTTACGGCTGCATGGTCGACGAGTGTTTTCCGCGCAGGGACTGACGGGGCGAGCGCCTTCCGGACGGCATCATTCCCGTTACTGGCAGGCCTGGTGTCGCGCGCAGACCGGCTGGCCGATGATTGATGCCGGACTGCGTGAATTGATGACGACCGGTTTTTGTTCCAACCGGTTGCGGCAGAATCTGGCCAGTTGCTTTATTCACGAGCTGGGACTGGATTGGCGGCTGGGGGCCCGTTTTTTCGAGCAGTATCTGGTCGACTTCGATGTGGCCAGCAACTGGGGTAACTGGGCATATATCGCCGGTACCGGCCATGATCCGCGTCATGGGCGCCGTTTCAATCCACATCGTCAATGGCGTCAGTATGATCCGCAACTCGAGCATCTGCATTACTGGCTACCGGAGCTGGGGCCGGTCAGCCTGGCGCAGGTAGAATCGCATCAGCAGGGGCGCGAATTGCTGAACTATCCCGCGCCCCTGCTGCCGCTGGAGTCATGAGGGATTAGTGGCTCTGGCTGCCTCGCGTCAATGCCGCCGGATCCAGCAGCTGGCGTAACTCCGCTTCCGACAGCTCGGTTTCTTCCAGCGCGACTTCCAGTATCGGCCTGTGCTCCGCATAGGCCTTTTTGGCGATCTTGGCCGCCTTGTCGTATCCAATCACCGGATTGAGCGCGGTCACCAGAATCGGATTTTTGGCCAGGTTCTGATCGATATGATGCTGATTGACGGTAAAGCCCTCAATGGCTTCGGCCAGCAGCGGGGCGCTGTTGGCCAGTAGTCGGGTCATGGTCAGCAGGTTGTTGGCCACCAGCGGCAGCATCACGTTGAGCTGAAAGTTGCCGGACTGACCGGCCACCGTGATGGCCGCGTCCAGACCAATCACCTGAGCGGCCACCATGGCTACCGCCTCGGGGATCACCGGATTGACCTTGCCGGGCATGATGGACGACCCCGGCTGCAGGGCGGTCAGCTGAATTTCCGCCAGGCCGGTGAGTGGGCCCGAGTTCATCCAGCGCAGATCGTTGGCAATTTTCATCAGCGCCACCGCCAGGGTCTTGAGTTGTCCCGACAGCTCGACCGCCGTGTCCTGGCTGCTCAGGCTGTAGAAATGGTCTTCGGCCGGGCAGAAGTCGAGCCCGGAGTGATCATTGAGATAGTCGCAGGCCAGTTGAGCCTGACGCGGGTCGGCGTTGATGCCGGTGCCGATGGCGGTACCGCCCAGCGCCAGTTGCTGCAGCCGGCTTTGTAGCCCTTCCAGCCGTTCGTGGCCATAGCGTATCTGGGTGGCCCAGCCACCCAGCTCCTGATCGAAGCGCAGCGGCATGGCATCCATCAGGTGGGTGCGACCGGTTTTTACCTGGCTTTGCAACTGCTCGGCCTTGGTGAGCATGGCCTGCTCCAGCTGCAGCAAGGCCGGCAGCAGCTCGCGGCTCAGGCTCAGGGCGGCGCTGACATGAATGGCGGAAGGAATGACATCGTTGGAACTCTGGCCCATGTTGACGTCGTCATTGGCACCTATTTCCTTGCTCAGGCGAGCCGCGGCCAGATGTGCCAGCACTTCGTTGACGTTCATGTTGGTGCTGGTGCCGGAACCGGTCTGGTAGACGTCGATGGGAAAGGCTTCCGGGTGCTGACCTTCGACTATCTCGCCCGCAGCCTGAATAATGGCATCGGCCTTGTCTTGATCCAGCCGCTTGAGCTGGCCGTTGGCATGGGCGCAGGCGGCTTTGATGCGGGCGATGGCCTGGATAAAGGCCGAAGGCAGCGGCTGACCGGAGATCGGAAAATTGTTGATGGCTCGCTGGGTCTGGGCACCGTAGAGGGCCTGGTCCGGTACCTGCACCTCGCCCATAGAGTCCCGTTCGGTTCTCGTCTTCATCACCGCCTCCTTTGCTGTTGACCTTTATTTGTCTAGGCAACAGCTTAGCAGTCCCGCCTGGGTGCTGAAGCCCTGGCTGGTTAAAAAGGCGGCCAGTCCGGCTCTTTGTTCTTCCGGCGCCTGGGCCGGGTTGCAGTCGAGTCGGGTCAGGCCGGCGGCCCGGGCTTCCTGTCGGATCTGGCGCAACAGCTCCCGGCCTATGCCCCGGCGGCGGGTAATGTCGCGTACCGCGATAAAGTCGATTCGCTCCTGCTGTCGCCAGGCCAGAGCCACAGCCCTGTCGTTAAAGGTGGCGAGATAAAATACCGCCTGCTCGGGCAGGGCTCTGCCCTGCAGTATGATGTCGGCGTGGTGACGATGAATGGCCGGCAGTTGCTCCAGGCAGTGAACGGTCAGGCGCATGGTAAACATCCAGTGTGATGAAAAACGCCATTTTATACCAATCCGCCGGCCTTGACTCCCCACTACTGCGGGCGGCCGCGAGCCGTTATACTGCTCGGCCAAGTCGAGAGGTCGTGTAATGGAATGTCGAAGTAATTGCGGTGCCTGCTGTATCGCCCCCAGTATCAGCGGCCCGCTGCCGGGTATGCCCGATGGCAAGGCCGCCGGCGAGCCCTGTCTGCATCTGCTGGAGGATATGCGCTGTGCGCTGTTTGGCAAGCCGGAGCGGCCGGCGGTGTGCGGCACCTTCAAGGCCATGGCCGACGTGTGCGGCACCAGTCAGGCCGAGGCGCTGTGGCTGATTGACGAACTGGAAGCGGCGACCTGCTAGTGGCAGGCTAGCGTTAACGTCAGCCTCGTGCCAGCCAGGGCTGGGGATCGATGGCCTTGCCCTGATAACGAATTTCAAAGTAGAGGCCGGCCTTGTCCTGGCCACCGCTTTCGCCACTCAGCGCGATGGGCTGGCCGGCCTTGACCTCGTCACCGGGGTTGCGCAGCAGCGATTGGTTATGGCCATAGAGGCTCATGAAGCCTTTGCCGTGATCGATCACCATCACCATGCCGAAACCGCTGAGCCAGTCGGCGTACACCACCTGGCCATTTGCGATGGCGCTGACTTCCTTGCCGACCGGAGCGCCGATCAGCAGGCCTTTCCAGTGCATCTGGCTGGTGCGGGCAGAGCCGAAGCGATGGATAAGCGCCCCCTTGAGCGGCCAGGGCAGGGTACCCTTGGCCAGACCGGCGAAGTTGCCGCTGGTTTTGGCGACTACCGGCGTTCTGCCGGAGCCACCCTGTTGTTGGGCGAGCCGGTTGCGTTCGGCCTGTTCCCGGGCCGCTCGTTCGCGCGCCGCCTGTTCCCGGGCGGCTCTTTCCCGAGCGGCCTTGATCTGGCGTTCCAGGTGACCGGCCGCCTGTTGCAGATTGTTCAGGCGTTGATTGCTCCGATCCAGCGCCGCATTGAGTTGTTTGGCGGTCTGGCTGCGTTTGGCCTGCTGCTCGCTCAGTTTTTGTCGTTCGGTCTGCTGCCGGGCTAATAGCTGGTTGAGCTGGTTGCGGCTCTGCTCGGCACGACGGCGGTTGTCGGCCAGTTGCTCGCGGGTACGAGCCAGCTGTTGCAGGGCGTCGGCCCGCGCCTGATTAATGTGGGCATAGTAGTGCAGCAACCGGTCTATCTCGGTGCTGTCCTGACCATTGAGCAGCAATTTCAGGTAGTCGTGCCGGCCATTCTGATAGGCGGCCCTGAGTTGTTCCGCCAGCAACTGCTGTTGTTGCTCGGCCTGTTTGCCCAGGGCGCGGTGTTCCTGGTCCAGCCGGGCGAGGGCGGCCTCGTTGTCTTTCAGCTGGTGCCGAGTCTGATTCAGCTTCCGGGCCACCGCGGAAATGGCCTTTTCATCCCGGGCGAGCTGCTGCTGCAGCTGGCTCAACTGTTTTTTCTGTTGCTGTACGTCCTGTTTCTGACTGGCAATCTGACCCTGAACGTTCTTGAGATCCTTGCTGTCATCCGCCCAAGCAAAAGCACCGGCCATCAGGCCGGTGCTTAGCAGTAATAATGAAACGATCAGTCGTTGTTTGCCCATATGGGCTAGATTATTTCAGAACCATCAGAGGCTTGCCAGTCATTTGCGTCGGTGTTTCCATCCCCATCAGGCTCAGCATGGTCGGTGCCAGATCCGACAGCCGGCCCTTGGCGGCCGGAACCGCATCGCGGCCGACGTAAATCAGCGGCACCGGCAGGTTGGTGTGCGCAGTTTGTACCTGACCGGTGACCGGATTGACCATCTGCTCGGCATTGCCGTGATCGGCGGTGATCAGCGCTTCGCCGCCCACTTGTTCCAGCGCTTCCACTACCCGGCCGATGGAGGTGTCCACGGCTTCACAGGCCTTGACCGCCGCCTCGAATACCCCGGTGTGGCCGACCATGTCGCCGTTGGGGTAGTTGCAGATGATGACGTCATAGGCCTGGCTTTTGATGGCGGCCACCAGTTTGTCGGTGAGCAATTCGGCGTTCATTTCCGGCTGCAGATCGTAGGTGGCCACCTGGGGGCTGGGGATCAGCTCGCGCTGTTCGCCCTCGAAGCAGGCTTCCCGGCCACCGTTGAAGAAGAAGGTGACGTGCGCGTACTTTTCGGTCTCGGAGATACGCAACTGGGTCTTGTTGTGTTTGGCCAGCCATTCACCCAGGGTGTTGGGCAGAGCCTCGGGCGGATAGGCACAGGACGTGTCGATGTCGGCCGCATATTCGGTCAGCATCACGAAGCTGCTCAGGGCCGGCCGGCTGGTACGTTCAAAGCCGGTGAAATCATCCTGCACGAAGGCGCGGGTCAGCTCCCGGGCCCGATCGGCACGAAAGTTCATGAAGATGACCGCATCGCCGTCCTGCATGGAAACCGGCTCACCGACGGTGGTGGTCTGGACGAATTCGTCGTTTTCTTCACGGGCATAGGCGGCCTGCAGCGCCTCGACACCGGTGGCACTGTGATACTCGGCCCGGCCCTGGGTCAGCAAATCATAGGCGCTTTGTACCCGATCCCAGCGGTTGTCTCTGTCCATGGCGAAGTAACGCCCCACCACCGAGGCCAGACGACCCTTACCCAAGTCGGCAAACAGGGTGTCGACACGTTCGATGGACGGCTGGGCGGAGCGGGGGGCGACATCCCGGCCATCGAGAAAGGCATGCAGATAGATGTGCTCGGCACCGCGCTCGGCGGCCATGTTGATCATGGTGGCTATCTGGTCTTCATGACTGTGTACGCCACCGGCCGACAGCAGGCCCATGATATGCACGGCCTTGCCCTGATCGGCGGCGCCGTCGATGGCGGCGGTCAGCACCGGATTGGAGAAGAAATCCCCGTTTTCGATGGCCTTGTCGATGCGGGTCAGATCCTGATAAACGATGCGGCCGGCACCGATGTTGACGTGGCCAACCTCGGAGTTGCCCATCTGGCCTTCGGGCAGACCCACGTCGTGACCGGAGGTGGAAATCAGCATCGAGGGGCGGTGTTGCATCAGGTCGTCGAGCACCGGAGTATGCGCGGTGTGAATGGCGTTATGTTCCGTTTTTTCACTATAACCCCATCCATCCATAATGATGAGAACCAGGGGCTTTTTGGTCGAGTTCATAGTGTAAACCTATGTTGTTATTTGTTGTATAAAGACGGGTCGAGGCGGCTTAACCGGCTTTATCTTACTACAGTTGCCGATTTGGTCTCCAGCCGAACACCGGCGGCAATTCCGGCCACGAAGGTGGAGAAGGGTGATTGGACTCGGGCTGCTGTTATTTACCGATGCCCCATGTATACTCGGGCTTTTCCGTATTTTGACTCTAAAGAAGTAACATTATGCAAGAGTACCTCGATTTTGCCGCCAGTCACCCCATGCTGAGCATGGTCTGGCTGGGCCTGGTTGCCGTCATCATCTACATGACCCTGATGTCCAAACTGACCAAGGTGCAGATAGTACCGAGTCAGCAGGCGGTATTACTGATCAACAAGCAAAACGCCGTGGTGGTGGATGTTCGCGCCGCCGAAGAATTCCGCAAGGGCCACATTGCCGGCGCCATCAACGTGCCTGCCGCTCAGCTCAAGGCCAATAACCTGAACCTGATCGAGAAATACCAGGACAAGCCGGTCATACTGGTGTGCGAAACCGGTATGACCACCAGCGGTGTCGGTCGTCTGTTGACCAAGGCCGGCTTCAACCAGGTTCACGCCCTGCGTGGCGGCATGGCCGACTGGCGTACCCAGAACCTGCCGGTAACCAAACGTTAATCTTTCAACGCATAAAAATAAGGATATCTTCATGGCTGAAACAGAAAACGGCGCCGCCAACACCGAGGCCCAGCAACAGGTTGAATTTCAGATCCAGCGTGTCTATCTGAAGGACGTGTCCTTCGAAGCGCCGTCCACGCCGCTGGTATTCCAGAAAGAATGGAAGCCCGAAGTAAAACTGGATCTGGATACCAAGAGCGCCCGTCTGGGTGACAACGTATTCGAAGTGGTACTGACCCTGACCGTGACCTGCCACATGGGCGAAGGCGAAACCGTGTACCTGTGCGAAATTCAGCAGGCCGGTATCTTTACCATCGGCAACATGGCCGAGCCGCAACTGGCGCACTGCCTGGGTGCCTTCTGCCCCAATATCCTGTTCCCCTATGCCCGTGAAACCGTGGGCAGCCTGGTGGGTCGCGGTTCCTTCCCGCAACTGAACCTGGCACCGGTGAACTTCGATGCTCTGTTTGCCGCCCACGTACAGCGTGCCCAGCAACAGCAGGCGGATGCCTGATGCATAAGGATGCCGCCATCTCGGTTTTGGGTGCCGGCTCCTATGGTACGGCACTGGCCATTGCCATCGCGCGTAATGGCCACCGAACCCTGCTGTGGAGTCACAGGCCCGAGCAGGTGGCGACCCTGGCCACTGAGCGCTGCAACAAGGTTTTTCTGCCCGATGCCACCTTTCCCGACAGCCTGATTCCCGAAGCCGGCCTGAAGCAGGTGGTGCAGGCCAGTCGCGATCTGCTGGTGGTGGTGCCGAGTCATGTGTTTGCCGATGTGCTGAAACAGATAAAGCCGTTTTTGCGCAAAGACAGCCGCGTTGCCTGGGCCACCAAGGGGCTGGACCCTACTTCCGGCAGCCTGTTGCAGGATGTGGCCCGAGAGATTCTGGGTGACCGGATCCCGCTGGCGGTCTTGTCGGGGCCGACCTTTGCCAAAGAGCTGGCCATGGGGCTACCCACCGCCATTTCTCTTGCGTCTTCCGACGATGATTTTGCCGGCGACTTGGCGGATCTGGTGCACTGTGATCGCTCGTTCCGGGTTTATCTCAACGACGACATGGTGGGCTTGCAACTCGGTGGGGCGGTGAAAAACGTCATCGCCATCGGTGCCGGCCTGGCCGACGGCCTGGGTTTCGGTGCCAACGCCCGTACCGCGCTGATTACCCGTGGCATGGTGGAGCTGCAGCGCCTGGGCGTGGCCCTGGGTGCCAGACAGGAAACCTTCATGGGCATGGCGGGGCTGGGTGATCTGGTGCTGACCTGCACCGACAATCAGTCGCGCAACCGCCGTTTTGGCCTGGCCCTCGGCCGGGGACAGGACGTGCAGGCAGCCATGACCGACATCGGTCAGGTGGTGGAAGGCTATCGCAATGCCGCCGAAGTACATCAGCTGGCGGCCCGTTACAGCGTGGAAATGCCCATCTGCGAGCAGGTCTATCAGGTGCTGTATCAGGGCAAGAATGCCAAAGAAGCGGCCATTGCCCTGCTGAGCCGGGATCGCAAGACGGAATAACGTGCCGCAAGCGATAAGCCTATCTTTGCGTCACAAGTCAGGTTTATCTAGCGTATCGAAGCTAGGAGGCAACAGGGTTGCCTCCTCCGACCCGCTTCAAGCACATCCTTGTGGCGCTCAGCACATGACATCCCTGTCATGTGACGGTCGGCTGAGGCAATCCCTGCTGTCTCCTTTTAACTCTTGAGTCGTCTGCCGGTGACACTAACAGGCATGGAGAAGCTTGCAGGAGGACAAGGGGATCTGCTCAGCCGACCATCTGCGCCAAGGATGGCGCGGTTGAGCCCCCAGGGAGGGGTTTACGGCGTGTCGGCGGAGTCGGACCCTTTGGCCGACTTCAGCGGGTTAAACGGTAAATACTGACAAAAAAGGGAGCCGACATGGCTCCCTTTTTACTATTCGCCTTTTACTACACCGAGTGGTGAACTCAGTAGTAGGAGTGCTCGCCGCGCTCATGATCGGTGGCATCGCGCACACCGGTAATTTCGCCGGCAAACAGTTCAAGCAGCTGCTTTTCGATACCATCTTTCAGCGTGACATCAATCATGGAGCAACCGTTACAGCCGCCGCCAAACTGCAGAATGGCCAGGCCATCCGGCGTGATTTCGGTCAGTACCACCTTGCCGCCGTGGCTGGCCAGCCCCGGGTTGATCTGGGACTGCAGCACATATTCGACTCGGTCCGCCAGCGGCGCATCATCCGGTACCTTGGCCATTTTGGCATTGGGGGCTTTCAGGGTGAGCTGAGAGCCCATCTGATCGCTGACAAAATCGATTTCGGCGGCGTCCAGGAAAGAGACGCTCTGCTGATCCACGACCGCCTCAAAACCTTCGAACGGCAAATGCATATCGTCATGATCGACGGCATCGGGCGGGCAGTAAGAGACGCCGCATTCGGCGTTGGGGGTGCCCGGGTTAACCACAAACACCCGGATATTGGTGCCTTCCGGCTGTTGCGACAACAGTTTGCGGAAATGTTCCTGGGCGGTTTCGGAAATCGTAATCATCGCTATCCTCGTAAACCTGACTAAACAACTCAACTTTAAATCATACTCCTGTTGCCGCCGCTTGAATAGTCGTCAGTGATCAAGAGTCCGGCATGCGGCCCACACCTCTACCCGGCTTACCCCCTGGCGGTGTAGCAGCCGGGTCAGCTCGGTCATGGTGGTGCCGGTGGTGATCACATCATCCAGCAATGCCACGTGATGATATGCCATGGGGCGAGCAGCAAAGGCGCCGTGCAGGTTTCGCTTGCGCTGGCGGCGATTGAGTTGGGTCTGAGAGGCGGTGGCGCGCAGTCGACGCAAGGCGTCAGTATCCACCGGAATGTTCAGTACATCCTGCAGGCCGCGGGCAATTTCGGTGGCCTGGTTGTAGCCTCGCCTCAGTTGCCGCCACCAGTGCAATGGCACCGGCAGTATGGCCTCCGGATAGGGTGGTGCCAGTTGTCGGGCCAGCAACTGACCGAGCAGGCGACCGTTCAATGCCCGTTGATGATATTTGAGGTCGTGGATCAGGCGAGGGTAGGGCGACTCAAAGTCGGCCAGTACCCGCATTCGTTGCCAGGGTGGCGGACGGCGCTGACATTGGCCGCAGTGAGCGTCTGTCACCGCCAGCGGAAAGGCGCATCGCGGGCAGGGGTGTTCCAGCTGTGGCAACTCGTCCCGGCACTGACGGCAGATCAGCGCCTGTTGCTCGCAGTCGTGCCGACACAGCAGGCACTGGCCCCACCAGAGAGGGCCTGATTGTAAGCGGGCGGTCAGCCGTCTTATCATGGCGGTATCAAGATAACGGGGTTTGCAGATGAGTGTATATGTAGAACGGCGCGGCCGGGGGCCGGATCTGGTGTTGTTGCACGGCTGGGGCATGAACGGTGCGGTCTGGCAGGGGCTGGCCCCACGACTGGAAGCAGACTTTCGGCTGCATCTGGTCGACTTGCCCGGCTTTGGCCACAGCCCGGCGCTGCCTGCGCATGCCGGCCTGGATGACTGGGCCGCCGCCGTGTTGGGAGCCGTGCCCGACGAGGCGGCCTGGCTGGGCTGGTCGCTGGGCGGGCTGGTCGCCACCCATGCCGCCCTGCAGGCACCAATGCGGGTGCGAAGCCTGATCACCCTGGCCAGCTCGCCCCGGTTTGTCGCCGGGGACGACTGGCCCGGCATCAAGCCTGCGGTACTGGCAGCCTTTGAACAGCAACTGGCCGAGGATCATCGGCAGGTGGTCAATCGTTTTCTGGCGCTGCAGGCGATGGGCAGCGAACATGCGCGGGAAGACATTCGCCAACTGCGTGACAGCCTGGCTCAAAAGCCGGCGCCCGATCCGGCCGCGCTGGCCGCCGGCCTGGCGCTGCTGGGCGATGTGGATTTGCGCACCGGCTTGAGTCGGCTGCAATTACCCATGTTGCGCCTGTATGGCCGGCTCGACGGCCTGGTGCCGAAAAAGGCCGTTGCCCTGGTCGATGCCCTGGCACCGCACAGCCAAAGCCACGTTGAGCCCCGGGCTTCGCACGCTTCCTTTATTTCGCATCCGGAGGCCACCGCCGAGCAAATACGCGCTTTTTTGCTCAATGTGGCCGGCAGGCAAGACCCGGACACCGGGCTGTCAATCTCGGTGAGCTGACCTATAGTAAGGGCTCGGTGATTATGTACCGATCGAAGGCACGGCAGCCATAATCAGGTAATTCATGCAGGGAGGTTGCGATGACAATACCGGTAATCTTGCCCACCATGTTGCCCAATCTGGTTCAGCCCGGCACCGAGTCGGCTCATGCCGATCAGGTGCGTCGCCCGGTAATACCGGTGATTACGGCGGTGCAGCCTTATGTTGCCATTCGGCCGCGCCATCAGGATCGAGAACGGGATCGGCGCCAGGCCGCCTTTGAAGCCTGGCTGGGCTTACACCGGGGTGCATTCTGTCTGATTGGTGCCAACACCGCCATGAGCCGTCGGCTCGATATCATCAACCGGCGTTATCACAGCTCGAATGAGGACGCCGGCATCGAGCTGGATATTGAAGTCTGATTCGAGTCAGAGGAGCCATCGGTCATGGCCAGTTATCAACTCACACTCAAGCGCAAGCAACGGGTTGCCGAAGACACCCTGGCGTTGTATTTCGACAAGCCCGATGATTTCGGCTTCAAGGCCGGTCAGTGTGCCCGCCTGTTACTGGTCGATCCGCCCGAAACCGACGAAGAGGGTAACGGGCGTATTCTCTCTCTGGCGTCCACCCCTGCCGAGTCCGAGCTGATGGTCGCCACTCGCATCAGAGACAGCGCCTTCAAGCGGGTGATCAGTGCTCTGGAGCCGGGGGCCGACGTTACCCTCAAGGGTCCTTATGGCGATTTTACCCTGCCTGTCGATGTGACTCGGGAGCTGGTGTTTATTACCGGCGGCATCGGCATCACACCGGTCAGAAGCATGCTGCTGCAGGCCGTTGCCGAGCATAAGGGGCGCAAAATGACGCTGTTTTATGCCAACCGGCGGCCGGAAGATGCCGCCTTTCTCGACGAGCTGACACAGGTTTGTGCCGATAATCCGGGCTGCACTTTGGTGGCCACCATGAGTCAGGCCGAGCAGTCGGCACAACACTGGCAAGGCGAGCGCGGCTATGTGGACAGAGCCATGCTGGCGCGTTATCTGACCGACCTGACCCGACCCGTTTATTATCTGGACGGGCCGCCCGGGCTGGTGGCGGCGATGAAAACCATGCTGCTTGATGCCGGGGTCGCCGAAGATCAGTTGCGTACCGAGGAATTTGCCGGTTATTGACGATGAGGGGCAGAAAAACAGGGCGGCAGGGAACATGAAAATAGATCTGCTGCTTTTCTGTGTGTAAAATTCGCCCTCTTCCGATGAACAACGAGACCATCCCATGGGCAGAGCCTATCAAAACCGCAAAGAATCCATCGCCAAAACGGCGAATGCCAAGAGCAAGGTCTACAGCAAATACGGCCGTGAAATCTATGTTGTTGCCAAGTCCGGTGGTGCCGACCCGGACGGTAACCTGGCGCTGCGCGGCCTGATTGAGCGCGCCAAGAAAGACCAGGTGCCTGCCCATGTCGTCGAAAAAGCCCTGCAAAAAGCCACCAGTGGCGCCGGTGAAGACTTTTCTCCCGCCCGCTACGAAGGTTTTGGCCCCGGCAACTGCATGGTGATCGTGGATTGTCTGACCGACAACCCCAACCGCACCATCGGCGATGTGCGCCAGTGCTTCAACAAGGTCAAGGCCAAGATCGGTACCTCCGGCACCGTCAGTCACATGTTTGACCACTGCGCCATTCTGGTGTTTGCCGGCGACGACGAAGACGCCGTGCTGGAAGCGCTGATGATGGCCGACGTGGATGTGACCGATGTCGAGCAGGAAGGCGGCAAGATCACCGTGTTTGCGCCGCACACCGAATACTTCAAGACCAAGCAGGCGTTGACCGAGGCCTTTTGCGACATCGACTTTGACGTCGACAGCATTCAGTTTGTGCCCCAGAACACCGTTGAAGTGACCGGTGACGATGTGGCCCAGCTCGAGCGTTTTCTCGACATGCTGGACGACGTGGACGACGTACAGAACGTGTACCACAACGCCGAGTATTAATACCGGCCGGTCGTATGCCTTCGGGCAGACAAAAACAGGGGACAGCCCATCGGCTGCCCCCTGTTTTTTTATCACGCTGTCATGCTGGTTATTCGATTCTGCCCTCAGTAAACATCCTCCCGATAGCGGCCCTGCGCCTTGAGGGTCTGCACATCCATGCCCAGCGGGGCCATTACCTGATTCAGGGTGACCATCACGCTGTTGGCCATGTCCCGGCCACCACACACCAGAATTTGTGCGCCTCTTTCAATCAGGGTACGCAGTTGCGAGCCGTCCGCCATGATCCTGTCCTGCACGTAGCAGCGTTCGCCGACGCGCGAAAAGGCGGTGTTCAGCTGCGTCAATCGCCGGTCGGCCAGATAATGCTGCAGCTCCGGCTGGTAAAGAAAGTCGGACTGGGGGTCACGGCCGCCCCAGTAAAGATGCACCGGGCGTTTCTGGCGGTTATGACGAATAAAGCCGGCCAGTGGCCCTATGCCGGTGCCGGCACCAATCAGCACCACAGGTGTCTGCCCGGCGAGGGGGCGAAATGCCGGATGGGGCTGAATAAAGGCCTCTATGTCGCCACCCGGCTGCAGGGCGTGTAAAAAGCCGGAGCAGACACCGCCTTCGTGTTTGCGTACGCAGATTTCCAGCTGACCATCGGCTGAGGCGCTGGCCAGCGAATAGAGCCTTGGTACGGCGCTGCCCGGCGGATAGATACCGACCAGGTCGCCGGCCTCGAAAGGCGGCAGGCCGCTTTGTCCGATCAGGCGCCGCCAGACGGTGTCGGCATCGGCCGGCATGGTGAAGCGCAATACGCTGGTTGGCGCCTCTGTGTCTGCGCCATAGTCCACCCGTTCGGCCAGTTGCAGCCGAGTCGTGGGGGCCCGACGGGGCGTGTGATCCAATTTCAGTTCACAGCCGAGCGCCTGACCCAGCCGCTGGCCCCAGCGCGAGAAGGTCTGTGTCGACTGCCGATCTATGGTTTCCAGCGGCATGAGTGATGACCAGCCGCCAGCCAGCAGTGCCGTCTCTACCGTGTTTGCAAACCGGCAAAACTGCGGGAACTGCCGGTCGCCAAAGCCGAGCACCGCAAAGCGGGTATCGGGGCGGGGTTTGATGCGGGCCAGACGAGCCAGAAAGCGGTTGCCCGAGGCGGGGGCATCCCCGTCACCGTAGGTGGCGGTCAAAATCAGCAACTGTCGGGCGCGCCGATAACCGGAGGCCAGATGGTTCATGGGTGCGGTATGCACGCGGTGGCCGGCCGCGGTCAGCGCATCATGCAGGGTGTTGGCAAAGCCCCAGGTGCTGTTGGCTTCACTGCCGACCAGGATCACCGTATCGGCAATATGGGCCCCGCAGTTGTTGGCCAGTTTTGGCCGGGCCCGGCGGCGTTGCCACCATACTCGTATGCCGGTAACGGTCAGTACCGGCACCACCAGCGCACCGAGGCCGAGCAAGAGCCCCAGCCACCAGAGGCCTTCGCCGGTATGCAGCATGGTCAAGAACGCCTGCACGCCCTGTCGGCTGTCATCCCGCTGGTACGACAACAGCTCTCCGCTGTAGGGATTGATATAGCCGGCACCTTGCGTGGTGTGCAGCGAATACACATCGGTCGGCTCATTCGGATAGGGGTAAACCAGTTCTTTCAGCTCGGTCAGGTCGAGGGTTTGCAGGGCGGCCAGGCTGGCCGCCGAGGCAGGCTGACCGTTGGCGGTAATGGCGGGCCATTCGGGCTCTGCCGGTGTTCCTTCCGCGATCAGGCCGAAGGTGAGCGCCGACATATACAAACCGGTCAGGGCCGATAACAGCAGGCCGGGCAGGGCGGCACGACTCAGCCTGGCATGCAGCCGTTTGCTGCCGCTACCTGCCACCGGGCCGAACAGCCGGCGCCAGCCGCCCTGTAACCTTACCAGCATCAGGGTGCCGGAGAGCGACAGTATCAGCATGACCAAGGCCGTTATGCCGGCCATCGCCCGGCCGGGCGAGTCCAGCAGCAGGGAACGATGCAGTTGCCGAACCCAGCGGAAAAAGGCAGAAGGCTGATAGGGAGCGATGGCCTGCCCGGTGAGCGGGCTGACCAGATCGGCGCCGCTTTGATCTGACTGGCGGTAATAGACGACGATGGCGCCCGAAGGCCGGCGTTCAATCTGTTCCACATCGGCATAATGGCGGCCTACTCGTTCGGCCAGCTCGGCCACGCTAATCTGGCCGGTGGCAGGCACCTGGGCACCGGCCCGTTCCATGGCCGGTTCGATGGACAGCACGGCACCGGTCACCGCCAGGGTCAGAATGAACAGGGCGGCCGGCAATGCCGACAGTGAATGCAGTTTGCGCAGCATGGCGCCTCTCCTCGTTGACCGGTTACAGCTGGTAGGTGAAGGATTTCACGTAGCCGCGACCGTTTATCGGCTGGCCGGCTCCTGCCGTGGTCAGCGGCGCAATCACGTCGGCGCGTTGATCGCGCATGTCTTCAACCGAAGTATCCACCCGCAGCTGGTAACCGGCGTCGAACAGCGAATCGTCCAGCTCCACCCTGGTGGTCAGGGTGTGCCCGCTGGTGAGGCTGGCACCGGTTTTACCGTCATATTCGGCGCGCTTCATGCCGCCGCCGCGCGCCCAGCCTTTCAGGTGCTTGTAGTATTTTGACTTCTTGCCGGCCACCCACAGGGTGTCCTGGTAGCGGCCGTCGGCATCGGTGAGATAGATGGCCATATAGGCGCCATCACCGTCATAGCCTTTCAATTCTGTGGTCAGGGTGACTTCCCGCGCCTGGGCCAGGCTCGGCAGGGCGAGTGCCGACGCCAGAACAAGAATCGCTGCGGTTGTTTTCATGATGATGCTCTCCGTGTTGATGAATCGGTCACTCAACCGTTTCGGATGAGAGGGGCATGGAGGGCATGGTCGGCAGCGCCGGATAATCGGAGGTATCACCATCGTCGGCAAACTCGACTTCCAGGCTGCGAATGCGCAACGAGGCCGGTGCATACTTGGCTTCGATGCGATTGCCGCTGCGGTCCATGCCCTTGACCTCATAGCAGCCGTCATCGACCTTGATGCGTCGTACCTGCCAGTCTTGCTGTTCCAGCATCTGGCGCAGGGCTTCACGTGGCTGCCAGTCGGCAACCGGATCATGGCAATCGTCGTCGGCATAGGCGGTGCCGGCAGTCAGCGCGAGGGCGAGGGTGGTGGCGGTAAGCAGTATGGGTTTCATGGGCGGTCTCCTGTAAAAGATGTCTCATTGTGCCCACCTTTCCTGACAACAGCCTGAAGCCCGAAAAAATGCAGGCGCCCCCGGGTCGGCCGACTTCGTATACTGGCGATTGGCGGCCAAAGTGCCGAACAGACGCGTTTTGTTCAGGCAGCTGTCAGCCAGGGCCGTTACTATCGGTAAAGACAGACCAACACCAAGGAACAGCGCATGCGGATATTACTGATAGAAGATACCGTCGAGCTGGGCACGGCCATACACGAGCAGATTGCCGAGGACGGCCATGCGGTGGACTGGGTGCAGTTGCTGAGCCATGCCGAGTCTAGCGTGCAGAGCACCGCCTACGATCTGATCCTGCTCGACCTGATGCTGCCCGACGGGAGGGGCCTCGATTTTCTGCGTCGGCTGCGAGCGAGCGGCGCCGGTACGCCGGTAATCATCCTCACCGCCCGCGACCAAATCTCCGACCGCATTGCGGGGCTGAACGCCGGTGCCGACGATTACCTGGTGAAGCCGTTCGATCTGTCCGAATTGTCGGCGCGGATTGCCGCCGTGGCCCGGCGTTATCACGGTAACCCCAATCCGTTACTCAAGGTGGGCGGGCTGGAGGTGGATTTGATCGAACACTCGGTGCGTCGCGATGGCCGGCCGGTGGATCTTACCGCCCGCGAATGGGCGTTGTTCGAGGCATTTGTGCAGCGGCCGGGCACCCTGTTGTCCAAGGCGCAGCTGGAAGACCGGCTGTATGAATTTGGTGCCGAAATAGAAAGCAACACCATAGAGGTGTACGTCAGCCGGTTGCGCAAGCGACTGGGCCGGGAGGTCATTGAAACGGTACGCGGCATGGGCTACCGGCTGGCGCGATCATGAGGTCGGGCAGCAGCCTGCAGCGCCGACTTGGCCTGGGTCTGACCCTGGGGGTCACCCTGTTGTGGCTGGTCGCGACTCTGGCGTCGGGGCTGGTGGTGCGCAACGAGCTGGATGAGGCCTTCGACAGCGCGCTGGAAGAAACCGCCCAACGCATACTGCCGTTGGCGGTGACCGAAATCGTGAACCGCGAAGAGCCGTTATTGCCCCAGCAGATTGCGATGTTGCGCCCCCATACCGAACTGCTCAGTTATCTGGTGCGCGATGCCGACGGTAATGTGTTGTTGCAGTCGCACGATGTGGATCCTGCGCTGTTTGATGCACGGCCCCGTACCGGTTTTCGTACGCTGGATCATCATCGGCTGTACGGTGAGTCGGCGGTGAGTGACACCATTTTCATCGAAGTGGCCGAACCGCTGGCGCATCGGCGGAATGCCACATGGGACGCGGTGATGGCATTGCTGTTGCCGCTGTTGCTGTTGATTCCGGTCAGCCTGCTGGGCATCTGGTTACTGGTGCGTTTTAGTCTGCAAAGCGTGCTGGCCTACAAGGGCGCCATCGAGGCCCGTGGCGCCGGCGATTTGTCGCCGGTCACGGCGGCCCGTTTGCCGGCGGAAATCGAGCCGGTCGCCCAGGCGGTCAATCAGCTGATGGAGCGGTTGCGGCGCGCGCTGGAATCGGAGCGCAGCTTCACCGCCAACAGCGCCCATGAATTGCGTACCCCGCTGGCCGCAGCACTGGCCCAGGTCCAGCGCTTGCGACGTGAAACACCGGACGGCCCCTTACAGCAGCGGGTGAGTCAGATTGAAACTTCGCTGCGCAGGCTGGTGCGGTTGTCGGAAAAACTGATGCAACTGGCCAAGGCGGAAGGGGGCGCCCTGGTGTCGGCCGAGCCCCATGATGTGGTTCCGGTCTTGCGGCATGTGGTCGAAGAATGTCGGCGGGAATTTGCTGGCAGAGCGCCGCAGTTATCGGTGCCCGAGCAGACGCCGGTATTCACCACCCTCGATGTGGATGCCTTCGCCATCCTGGTGCGTAATCTGCTCGAGAATGCGCTCAAATACGGCGATGAGCAGCAGCCGGTGAGGGTCTGCCTGTCGCAAACCGGCGTGTTGCGGGTAAGCAACGGCGGGCCCGTGGTGCCAGAAGCTGTTTTGGCCGGGCTGACGGCGCGTTTTTCGCGTGCCCCAGGCACTCATTCTGCCACTCATTCAGGTATCAAGGCAGGATCCGGATTGGGGCTGGCGATTGTGGAGGCCATTGCCCGCGGTGCCGGTACCAGCCTGACGCTGCACTCACCGGCTTCAAACCGACAGGACGGCTTTGAAGCCATGGTGCAGCTGCCGCAACAAGGTTAATCCGCCGCCGGATTATTCACTCCACACCGGGCAAGCCCTCCGTTCAGGAGGGCTTTTTTTACGGCCCGTTGTTATGACCTGAATCACATTATTGCTAACAAAATGGAAACACGTGAGGTGCTGTAATGGGCCGAAAGAGAATGCGAATGAGGCTCGCCTCCTTCGGTGGTTTTCACTAAATACAATTTAATATCAATGCCTTAAGTTTAAATCATGAATTGTTATCCATTCCTTGAAGAACATTTTCGTTACCCGTTACGATGATTAACGATCATATAAATATGTTTACAGTTTGTTAATCCTTGTTCTACTATCAAATCGTTAACAATAAATTGATTGGTTCGTAAACAAGGAGATCGTCGTGAGAATAAAGATCATCAACCCCAATACTACCCAGTCGTTTACCGATGCATTGCAGCGGCTGGCGGACCAGGTGGCGCGGCCCGACACTCAGGTGCTGGCAGTGAGCCCGGCCAGCGGCCCGGCGTCCATCGAAAGTTTCTACGACGAGGCGCTGTCGGTACCCGGCGTGCTGGAAGAGATTGCCAAAGGCGATCGGGAAGAAAATATCGATGCCTATGTGCTGGCCTGCTTCGGAGACCCCGGGCTCTATGCCGCCCGGGAATTGACCGACAAGCCGGTGCTGGGCATTGCCGAGGCGGCGTTTCATATGGCGGTGATGAGTGGTGCCTGTTTCAGCGTGGTGACCACGGCGCCCCGGGTACGCTTCATGACCGAGCATCTGGTCAGCCGCTACGGCTTTGGTGAACAGTGCAAAAACATTCGTACCACGCCGATGCGGGTGCTGGATCTGGCGACCTCGCCGGACGCCGCCATCGCCAAGGTGATTGCCGAATGCGAGCGAGCCAAGGCCGAAGATCATGCCGAGGCCATCGTGCTGGGCTGTGCCGGCATGTCCCAGTATCGGGAGCATATCGAGCAGGCCATCGGCATTCCGGTGATTGACGGTACAGTAGCGGCAGTCAAATTGTGCGAGGCCATGGTGGACATGAAGCTGGGTACCAGTAAGGTACTGACCTTCAGCTGGCCGCGGCCGGACATGGCTCACCCGGGGCGGCAACTCAATATCGCCTGAGATGATTTACCCACATTGATTGCGACAGACAGGGTAGTTTGACTGTCGCAACGGATGCACGGCTCAGGGCAGCCGGCAGAGGACTGGGGCGGTAACGGCCCCGAGTGACGGAATACCGAGGACTAGACTATGGCTATTCAGAATGTAAACAGCGACGTCGCCATTCCCATGCAAACAGGCAAGGCAGGGCCGGCCAATGCCGCCGGCGGCAATGACAAGAAGGCGGGTGAAGAATCACTGGCACCGCAGAAGCACCGAATCATGGGGCGGTTTTCCTACCTGCTGGCCTGGTTCGGTGGCTGCGTATCCATTGGCACCTTTACCATGGGCTCCAGCATCGTTGGCACCCTCAACCTGTTGCAAACCTGCGTGGCCATTGCCATCGGCTGCTTTGTGATTGGCATTGCGCTGGCATTGAACGGCGCCGCCGGTTACAAATACGGCATCCCCTTCATGGTGCAGGCGCGGGCCGCCTTCGGTTTTTCCGGTACCCGCTTTCCGGGACTGGTGCGAGCGGTACCGGCTATCGTCTGGTACGGTTTTCAGAGCTGGATAGGGGCCGGCGCCATCAATGCGGTGTCCGCCACCCTGTTCGGATACGACAATCTGGTGCTGTTCTTCGTGCTGTTCCAGTTTTTGCAGATTGGTCTGTCGATCTTCGGTTTTCAGGGCATCAAGTGGCTGGAAAACGTGGGCAGCGGCTTCATCCTGCTGGCGCTGGTCTACATGTTCTGGAGTGTCATCGACCGTTACGGTGAGGAAATCACCACCAATCTGGTAAACGTTGAAGGCACCTGGGGACTGCCGTTCTGGGGCGCGACCATGCTGTTCCTCGGTATCTACAGCACCATGATGCTGAACGTCAGCGATTATTCCCGCGAGCTGAAAGAAGGCACCAAGCCGGGCCTGCTGACGGTGATTTACGCCATGTCCATTCTGCCCTGTACCCTGTTCATGGGCCTGATTGGCCTGATGGTGTCCGGTGCCACCGGCGTGTCCGATCCGATTCAGGTGTTCTCCAGTGCCGTCGACAACACGCCGCTGCTGGTGATTACCCTGCTGTTCATCGCCTTCGCCCAGGTGACCACCAACGTACTCAATAACGTGGTACCGCCCACCTATATCCTGATGGACGTGTTCAAGCTGAAGTTCCGTACCTCCACCATACTGGTGGGCCTGCTGGCCTTCTGCACCTTCCCCTGGGAACTGGTCAAGGAAGAGTCTTCCGCCGGCCTGCAGATGTTCGTGCAGACCTACTCGGCCTTCCTCGGTCCCATCTTCGCGGTGATGGTGGTGGACTACTTCATTCTGCGTCGTCGCAAGCTGGACCTGGACAAGCTCTATGACGAGCAGGGCCCTTACAAAGGTGTCAACTACGGTGCGGTCATCGCGGCCCTGGCCGGAGCCATGGTAGCCCTGACCTTCTCCTCCGTGTCCTGGTACGCCAGCCTGTTGCCAGCCGGCATCGTCTACTACCTGCTGATGCAGTACTGGCAGCCTTGCCAGCGCTTCCGCCATTAATGCAAAAGGCCCTTCGGGGCCTTTTTTAATGGCTGTGTATCATCGGCAGTGAACCGGGCAGAAGAACCGGGCAAAATGAAACGGCCAGTAGCCAGCCGCAGCAGGAGAATCCCATCAACACCATAGTACTGATCAACCCCAACTCGAATGCCGAGGCGACTGCCTTGATGACCGAGCTGGCCCAGAGAGAAGCCGGTTCGCAGGCGCGGCTGAAAAGCCTGACCAATACGGCGGTGCCTCCGCTGCTGACCACGCCACAGAACATGCAGAATGCGGCGGCGGACGTGGTGGCACTGGGAGTGAAAGCGGCGGCCGATGAACGGGTGTCGGCCTTGATCGTATCGGCGTTCAGCGACCCGGGTCTGGAAGAGCTGCGTGCCCGAGTATCGATTCCGGTGTTCGGCATTGGCGAGGCGGTATTTCACGAGGCGGCTCGCGGTGGCCGGCCATTCGGTATCGTGACCGTCACCCCGGACGAGCAGTTGATCGCCTCTTTTGAACGGAAGGCCGCCGAATTGGGCTACGCCGAGCAGTATCGTGGTACTCGGGTGACGCCCGGTGATCCGCTGGAGCTGGTGGCCTCTCCCGCGCGGCTCGATGCGGCGCTGGCGACGGCGGTGAGCGCATCCATGGAGCAGGATGCGGCCCAGGCGGTGATCATGGGCGGCGGCCCGCTGTCGGCCGCGGCGCCGAGATTGCAGCCGCAGTTCGAGGTGCCCTTGCTGGTGGCGGTGAACGCGGCGGCGCGGGCCGCCGTAAGAGCCATGACCCAGCCGTAATCGGCTGACCCACTCAGGCACCCCTTGCGATCAGGGTTTTCGGTCCCTTTTTTAACAACATGTTGCGTTATTGTTGACAATAATGCCCTGTGCTACTCTGGGGAAAAAGGTACCGGTGCATTGTGCATTCGGTCGCGGGATAGCGGCAGGGCGAACCGAATGTTCACCTTGCCGGACGAAACAGGGCCAAGAGCATGAATAATAAAACCAACGATCTGGATACCGTTTATCAGCGCATCTGGGAAGCGATAGTGGCGCACAAGCTGCTGCCCGGCACCCGCCTGAAAGAAGAGGAATTGAGCGAAACCTTTGGCCTGAGCCGGGGCTTCGTACGCAAGCTGCTGCTGCAGTTGTCTTATCACAAGCTGGTGAATCTGGTCCCCAACAGCGGTGCCTTTGTGGCCGAGCCTTCACCGGAAGAGGCGCGGGAAATTTTTCAGGCCCGGCGCCTGATTGAAGCCGAACTGGTACGTGAGCTGGCCAGTAAATGCACCGGGCGTGAAAAGACCTTGCTGCAGGAACACCTGGAGCGGGAGCACCAGGCGATTGAGCAGGGCCAGCAGAGCCTGCGTATTCGTTTGTCCGGCGAGTTTCATCTGTTGATCGGCAAGCTGGCCAACAAGCCGGTGCTGACCTCGTTTCTGCATGAAATCATTCCCCGCTCTTCCCTGATTGTGGCGCTGTATCAGGGCACGGGGGCTCGCAAGGGCAAGGCGCATCATTCGGGGCTGTCGTGCAGCGAGCACAACGAGCTGCTGGATGCCATTGCCGACCACCAGGTGGAGCGGGCGGTCAGGCTGATGGTGGATCATCTCAACGAGATTGAAACCCAGCTGCAGCTGGAGCCGACCGCCGAGGAAGACGTGAACCTGAAGCACATTTTTGCCGAGATCTGAGCCGGGTGAGAGTATGCCCCGGCGAACAGAAGCTTGAACAGACCCTCCTGACGGAGGGTTTTTTCATGGACCGCGGACTGCTCCGTTACTGCCGGCAGATGTCGTTGCAGGCGCCGATCAGCCGGTCGGCCAGGATCTTGCTGTGGGCCGAGAGCTTGTCCTGCGCGTGCAGGGTCAGCTCCAGATCCGGTACCGGGGGCAGGCCGTCCCGTTCGTTGAGTATGCGGTGCTGAGCCGTGACCAGCCGGCGGGGCAGCAGTGACACGCCAAAGCCCGCTTCTACCGCACAGCATACGCCCGACAGACTGGTGCTGACATAGGCCAGTCGCCAGTTACGGCCCAACCGGTCGAAGGTGTGGGCCATTTCGCTGCGGTAGAGGCCACCGATGGGAAAGGTCACCAGCGGCACCGGATGGTTGTCCAGATTGTTGCTGTGCAGGCTGTCTATCCAGCACAGCGGCTCGGGCCAGCACGCCAGGCCGGGCACGCTGCCCTGGCGTTGCTTGACCAGCGCCAGGTCCATATCGCCCCGCTGAAACTCACGCCAGATGTCGCTGCACAGGCCGCTTTTCACCTCCAGCCGAATGCCGGGATACTCGCTGGAAAAGGCCGATAGCGTGGGCATGATGGCGTGGGTGGCAAAGTCTTCCGGTACCCCCAGGCGAATCTTTTGCTGCTCCAGGCTGATGCTGGTCTGGGCCACCGCTTCGTTCATCAGCTGCAGAATACGGCGGGCATAGCTCAGCACCCGCTCGCCTTCGAGGGTGGCGGTAATGTAGCGACCCTTGCGGTGCAACAGCTCGCAACCGAGCTGGGCTTCCAGTTTTCGCACCTGCTGGCTGACCGTGGACTGGGTCAGGTGGGTGCTGTCGGCGGCGCGGGTAAAGCTGCCGGTATCCACCACCGCAACAAAGCTGCGCAGTAACACCGGGTCCAGGGTGGCATTCAGATTCATAGTGCTCCATCAGTGGCTAACCCACTAGTAGGCATTGGATTATTTAATTTATAAATCAAACGCCCTTGCTCTACAATGAGGACGTTCATCATTTATATTGTCATGCCGAACGGCGTGGCTTTTGTCGGCGTATCGCCGGCCCTCTCGTATTAAAGGACAGAACTCATGGCCCGTAATACCTATTATGCCCCCAAGGGCGGTCTGCCTCCGCAGACTCAACTGATTCACGATCGCGCGGTATTCACCGAAGCGTACGCCATTATCCCCAAGGGTGTAATGAGCGACATCGTGACCAGCTTCCTGCCGTTCTGGGATGAAACTCGTCTGTGGGTTCTCGCCCGCCCGATGAGCGGTTTCTCCGAAACCTTCTCCCATTACATCATGGAAGTGTCTCCGCAGGGTGGCAGCAACAAGCCCGAGCTGGACTCCGGTGCCGAAGGCGTTATCTTCATCGTTGAAGGTGAAATGACCCTGACTCTGGAAGGCAAAGAGCATCACATGGAGCTGGGTGGCTACGCCTACCTGCCGGCAGGTGCCAACTGGTCCGTCAAGAACAACAGTGGCGAGCCGGTTCGCTTCCACTGGTTGCGCAAGGCTTACGAATTCGTAGAAGGCATCGATGTGCCGGAAGCGTTCGTGACCAACGAAAACGACATCGCGCCGACGCCGATGCCGGATACCAACGATGCCTGGGCAACCACTCGTTTCACCGATCCGACCGATCTGCGTCACGACATGCACGTGAACATCGTCACGTTCCAGTCTGGCGGCGTAATCCCGTTCGACGAAACTCACGTTATGGAACACGGCCTGTACGTTCTGGAAGGCAAGGCGGTTTACCACCTGAACCAGGACTGGGTTGAAGTAGAAGCCGGCGACTACATGTGGTTGCGCGCCTTCTGCCCACAAGCCTGTTACGCCGGTGGCCCGACTCGTTTCCGCTACCTGCTGTACAAAGACGTTAACCGTCACATGGTGCTGAACGCTTCACCTGCCTATCGCGGCAACCGCAAGTAAACAGCAGCACTTAAGCAGTAAGTGATGATAAAAGGGCAGCCCACGGGCTGCCTTTTTTTATTGATACAAGGTGAGGGGTAATGCGTGAGGGGGGAGGAGAACGAGAGAATCTTCACCCTTCACCCTTCACCCTTCACCCTTCACTCCTCACTCCTCACCCCTCACTCCTCACTCCTCACTCCTCACTCCTCACTCTGTTGACCACTACACTCCTCACTCCTTACTCCTCACTCCTCACTCCTCACATCTTTTCAACGCAATAGCAGGGTGTGCAATTGGTCGAGGGAGCTCACTTCATAGCGTGGCGTTATGCCCTGTGGGGCGGCCTTGCCGTCGGTGTTGAGCCAGCAGGTGTCTATGCCGGCGTTTAAGCCGCCGAGAATGTCCGAATGCGGATTGTCGCCCACCATCAGTATTCGCTCTTTCGGCGGGTGGCTCATCAGCTCGAAGGCATGCTCGAAAATGCCCGCATCCGGCTTGGCGATGCCGACCTGTTCCGAGATCACCAGGGTAGAGAAAGCATCTTGCAGGCCGACCCGTTCCAGCCGGACATGCTGCATGGCGGTAAAACCGTTGGTGATGATGCCCAGCTTCGCCTTGCCCTGCAGCGCCTGCACCAGCTCGCGCGCGCCCGGCAGCAGGGTGCAGATGTCGGCCATGGCGGCGAGAAAGTCATGGTTCAGCCGCTGTGTGGTGACCGACAGCCGCTCGGCCCAGTGCTCAAAACGGCGGTGCTGCAATTGCTCGGCGTTGATGGCGCCGTTCTGATAATCCACCCACAGCGGCTTGCTGAGGGTCTGGTAATGCTGGTAGTCCTGTTCGGTAAAACTGACGCCAAATGCGGCGAACATCCGCGTTAACCCGGCCAGGGCATCGAAATGAAACAGGGTGTCGTCGGCGTCGAACAGTATCCATTGATATTGCATGCTTTACTTGCTCCAGCGTATATCGCGGTTTTTATGGCAGCAGCCAGCAGAAAAACGGTCAGTTTAGGGATATTGGGCGAATAAACACAACCGCGCAGTCAAATTATGCTTAAACCTCTGCCGTGTTCTGCCCTAAGATAAGCGCTGATTTTTCAAGATATTAGTTCACAGTGACAACGAGGCTTCGATAATGGAATTTTCCAGCTGGCTGGCCCTGGCGGCCATTTGCGTGATGGGGGCTATCAGCCCCGGTCCCAGTTTGGCAGTGGTGATGCGCAATACGGTCAAGGGGGGGCGGGGCCACGGTGTGGTAACGGCCCTGGGTCATGGCCTGGGCGTCGGGCTTTATGCCCTGATTACCGCGCTGGGGCTGGCGCTGCTCATTACTCGTAACCCGCTGTTGTTCGACATGATTCGTTATGGCGGTGCCGCCTTTCTGGCCTGGCTGGGCGTCAAGGCGCTGCTGGCCCGTCCGGCGACGGGTGACACCACTATCAGCGATCATCCGGTGCGTGGCCGTCAGGGGGCCTTTGAGGGCTTTATGGTGGCGTTTTTGAATCCGCAGCTGGCCATTTTCTTTGTGGCGCTGTTCAGCCAGTTTGTGCAGGCCGACACCGGCTGGCAGCAGGGCGGTGTGATGATGCTCACTGCCGGCGGCATCGATGCGCTCTGGTATGTGCTGGTGGCGCTGCTGTTGTCGCGCGGACCTGTGCTGGTCTGGCTCAAGGCCAAGTCGGGCATCATCGACAAGCTGAGCGGCCTGGTGCTGCTGGCGCTGGCATTGAAGGTGGTACTGTAACCGGCCCCGATACGGGGCCCTACTCGGTAAATGTCGGCGAGGTTGTGCGCTGGATCAAAGTTTGGTAGCCTTCTGCGGCTAAAAAACCGACCCGTATTGGGTCTCCATGTCACCGCTGAACGACGGAATCTCGCTGTTGAACCCGATGCTTCACCTTACCCTGGCCGAAAGATGGCACGACCTTGCGTCGCTGTCGAAGTCCGGCGTGGGCGGTGTTGGCATGGTAGGCGCCATCATGATGCTGGAACTGGTCGGTGACTGGTTGTTGTCCTGGAGCGGCCTGTCCGGTGACGTACTGGAATATCAGGCTCAGCTGGCCGATCTGCTGCCGGTTGAAGCGATAAAGTCGATGTTGTTTACCAGTCTGCTGGTGTTCGCTCCCCTGTTGCTGCGCTGGTTGCTACACCTGCTGCATCTGCTGCTGCAGGCGCTGAGCTGGCCTCGCCTTCGTCAGCGCAAGCCCGTTTTTTCTCCTCCTGCACAGCACGACTGTGTATTGCGTGCCGCCAACGGCTGCCGCGCCCCCCCTGTCTCCCTGTTCGGGATCTGAACCACGCACATCGCTTTGTTGTTGTCGGTACGCCGTTGCGCGTTGCCGACCAGGGCTGTTCGACGTTCTGATCCCGCGCCCGGGTATCGTTGATACCCGCCATTGAGCCCCGTTTTTCTGTACGCGGGGGTCAATCATGGTCTTGTTGCCGCAGGCAACAAGGTAAGTCCTTAAGGGATAGGGGAAGGGTTCCTTTTGTTTATTCGAAAGCTAATTAACGTGCTTCTGGCCGGAGCGGCGTCCGTCATGCTGGCCGGCTGTGAAGGCGGCGTGCTTGATCCCAAGGGGCAGGTCGGCATTGATGAAAAATATCTGATCATCGTGGCCACCCTGCTGATGCTGCTGGTGGTGATTCCGGTGATCGTGATGACGCTGTTCTTTGCCTGGAAATACCGGGAAGGACGGGATCACGAAATCTACGCACCCAAGTGGTCGCATTCCACCAAAATCGAGCTGACCGTCTGGCTGGTGCCGATCATCATCATCGTCATTCTGGGGGTCATTACCTGGCGCTCAACGCACGATCTGGATCCGTACAAGCCGCTGGTTCACGAGAAAGATCACATCACCGTTGAAGTGGTATCGCTCAACTGGAAGTGGCTGTTCATCTACCCGGAACAGGGCGTGGCCTCGGTTAACGAGCTGGCGTTCCCGACCGATGTGCCGGTTGAATTCAAGATCACCTCCGACACCACCATGAACTCCTTCTTCATTCCGCAGTTGGGTGGCCAGATCTACTCCATGGCCGGCATGGAAACCCAACTGCACCTGATAGCCAACGAGCCGGGCAGCTACGACGGTTTCTCTGCCAACTACAGCGGTGAAGGCTTTACCGGCATGCAGTTCAAGGCCATTGCCACCGAAGATGAAGCGGGCTTCGACGCCTGGGTCAACAAGCTCAAGCAGCAGCCGCAGACCCTGAATCCGAGCAGCTATCAGGCCCTGGCCGAGCCGAGTGAAAACAACCCGGTGCAATATTTCGGTCGGGTCAAGCCCGGCATGTTCCACCACATCCTGATGCAGTTCATGCACGCCGATGACGCCGGCACACATGCCATGAACGCCAAGATGACCATGGAGACTGAGAAATAATATGTCGCTTCTAGGAAAACTCACACTGGACGCCGTGCCGTATCATGAGCCCATTATCATGATTACGCTGGCGGTGGTGGCCATTGCCGCCACGGTTATTGCCATTCTGATTACCCGTTACAACAAGTGGACCGTACTCTGGCGCGACTGGATCACCTCGGTGGACCACAAACGCCTCGGCATCATGTATATCATTCTGGCCTTCGTAATGATGATTCGCGGCTTTGCCGACGCCATCATGATGCGAGCCCAGCTGGCCTTGTCGACCAACGGCGCCGACGGCTATCTGCCGCCGGAACACTACGATCAGATCTTCACCGCCCACGGTGTCATCATGATCATCTTCATGGCCATGCCCTTCATGATTGGCCTGATGAACATAGTGCTGCCGCTGCAGATTGGCGCCCGTGATGTGGCTTTTCCCTTCCTCAACAACCTCAGCTTCTGGCTGGCGGTGTCGGGGGCGGTACTGGTCAACATTTCACTGGGGCTGGGCGAATTCGCCAAGACCGGCTGGGTGGCCTATCCGCCGCTGTCGGAGCTGGACTTCAGTCCGGGCGTAGGCGTGGATTACTACATCTGGGCCCTGCAGATTTCCGGTATCGGTACTCTGCTGACCGGGGTCAACTTCCTGGTGACCGTGTTCAAGATGCGTACTCCCGGCATGAAGCTGATGCAGATGCCAATCTTCACCTGGACCTGTACCTGGGCCAACATTCTGATTGTGGCCTCGTTCCCCATTCTGACGGCCGTGCTGGCCCTGCTGACCCTGGACCGTTACCTGGACTTCCACTTCTTCACCAATGAAGCGGGTGGTAACGCCATGATGTATATCAACCTGTTCTGGGCCTGGGGTCACCCCGAGGTATACATACTGATTCTGCCGGCGTTCGGCATTTTCTCGGAAGTGATCTCTACCTTCACCTCCAAGCGACTGTTCGGCTACAACTCCATGGTTTATGCCAGCGGTGCCATCTCGGTGCTGGGCTTCATCGTCTGGCTGCACCACTTCTTCACCATGGGTTCCAGTGCCAACGTCAACGCCTTCTTCGGAGTGATGACCATGGTTATCGCGGTGCCGACGGGGGTGAAGCTGTTCAACTGGCTGTTCACCATCTATCGCGGTCGTCTGCGACTGACGGTGCCGGTGCTGTGGACCCTTGGCTTCATGACCACCTTTACCATCGGCGGCATGACAGGGGTACTGCTGGCCCTGCCGGGCGCCGACTTCGTGCTGCACAACAGCCTGTTCCTGATTGCCCACTTCCACAACACCATCATCGGTGGTGCCGTGTTCGGTTACCTGGCGGGCTTTGCCTTCTGGTTCCCGAAAGCCATGGGTTTCCATCTGGATGAGAAGCTGGGCAAGGCCTCGTTCTGGTGCTGGCAGATTGGCTTCTATGTCGCCTTCATGCCGCTGTACGTGCTGGGCTTCCTGGGCATGACCCGTCGCCTCAACAGCACCGACAATCCGGCCTGGAACTTCTGGCTCTATCTGGCGGCCGTGGGTGCCCTGTTCATTCTGGTGGGCATAGCGCTGCAGTTTGTGCAGATCTACAAGGCTTTCCGCGAGCGCGAGCAAAACCGCGATCTGACCGGTGATCCCTGGAACGGTCACACCCTGGAATGGTCCACCTCGTCACCGCCCCAGTTCTACAACTTTGCCAAGCAGCCGCAGGTGAGCGACATCGATGCCTTCACCGACATGAAGGAGCAGGGCAAGGCGTACAAGGTGCAGGGTGAGTATCAGCCCATTCATATGCCGAAAAACACCGCCTGTGGTGTGCTGATTTCTGCCGCCGTCACCGCTGCGGGCTTTGGTGCCATCTGGCATATCTGGTGGATGGTCATTGCCGGTCTGGTGGCCAGCCTGGTGATTTTCCTGTGCCGTGCCTATGACAACGACACCGACTATTACGTGCAGCCCGACGAAGTCGAGCGCATCGAGCAGGCTCACCTGCGCAACGTGATGATGAAGGAGGCGTAATGGAAGCCGTATCCATAGATCTCGAACTGGCGCAACAGCACCAGATTCATGATGACCCGCTGGCTCATGAAGAACACCACGACACCGGCGGTAATACCCTGTTCGGTTTCTGGCTGTACCTGATGACCGACTGTCTGTTGTTTGCCTCGGTGTTCGCCACCTACGCGGTGCTTTACATGAACACCGCCGGCGGCCCCGACGGTCGTGAACTGTTCGATCTGGACTTCGTGCTCGGCGAAACCGCGGTGCTGCTGGTCAGCAGCATCACCTACGGCTTTGCCATGCTTGCCGGCCATCAGCACAAGCGGGGCCTGACCCTGCTGTGGCTGCTGGTGACCTTTGTGCTGGGCTCGACCTTTATCGCGATGGAAGTGTACGAATTTCAACACCTGATCGCCGAAGGCGCCGGCCCGAGCCGCAGTGCCTTTTTGAGCGCCTTCTTCGCCCTGGTAGGCATGCACGGCTTGCACGTGACTGCCGGCCTGGTGTGGATGCTGGTGATGATGGTCGAATTGATGAAGCGGGGCACAGGTCCCGGCACGCTGACCCGTCTGGGTTGCCTGAGCATGTTCTGGCACTTCCTGGATGTGGTGTGGATTTGCGTGTTTACCGTGGTGTATCTGATGGGAGTAATGGCATGAGCAATCATCATGAAGCCGCCGATCACGGCAGCGTAAAATCGTATCTCACCGGCTTCGTGCTGTCGGTGATCCTCACCGCCATTCCGTTCTGGGCGGTGATGACCGGGCAACTGAGCCCGGGTATGACCCTGACCACGGTGGTCGGTCTGGCGATCGTGCAGATAGTGGTGCATCTCAAGTACTTCCTGCACCTGAACTTCAGCCCGAGCAGCCGCGAGAACACCGTTGCCTTCATGTTCTCTGCGCTGATCATCGTGATGGTAGTCGGCCTGTCGGTGTGGATCATCCTCAGCGCCAACGAGATGATGATGTAACCAGGCTCGTCTGCTGAATCTGGGAATAGAGGCCAAAAGGTCAGCTCCGCCGACACGCCGTAAACCCATCCCTGGGGGCTCGGATATGCCATCCATGGCATGTCACGGTCGGAGGAGCAGATCCTTTTGGCCTCCTCTTGGACGCAGATTATCACGTGTCGGCGGAGTGGGCCCTTTGCCCGATTTCATCTGCACGAACAGTCTACTTTCTGCAAGCATAACGGGATGTTAGATCCCAAGGGGCTTTTATGATTCGGCCTTACCTCAAGGTAGCTTATCTCCAAGTGATTAAGCCGGGCATTATCATGGGTAACTTGATCTCGGTGGCGGGGGGCTTTTTTCTGGCTTCTCGTGGCGACATCGACTGCTCGCTGATGTGGGCCACCGTGCTCGGCCTGTCGCTGGTGGTGGCCTCCGGCTGCGCCATCAACAACTGCATCGACCGTGACATAGACGCGCGCATGCGCCGTACCTGCAACCGGGTAACGGTCACCGGCGAGCTGTCCGGGCGCACGGCACTGATCTACGGCCTGTTGCTGGGCCTGCTGGGCTTCGGCCTGCTGACGGTACGTACCAATGGCGTGGCGGTGGGTTTTGCCGTCTTCGGTTACCTGGTGTATGTGGGTTTGTACAGCCTGTGGATGAAGCGCAAGTCCGTCTACGGCACCCTGGTCGGCAGCCTGTCCGGTGCCGTGCCGCCGGTGGTGGGTTACTGCGCCGTCTCCGGCCAGTTCGACGCGGGAGCCGCCATTTTGCTGCTGATGTTCAGCCTGTGGCAGATGCCGCACTCCTACGCCATCGCCATTTTTCGTTACGACGATTACGCGGCGGCCAATATTCCTGTGTTGCCGGTGGCCGAGGGCATCGCCAAGGCCAAGCGCCAGATAGTGCTGTATATCGCGGTATTCTGTCTGGTGACCGTGCTGTTGCCGCTGGGTGGCTATACCGGACTGACCTTCATGGCGGTGTCTTGTGCCACCAGTCTGTGGTGGCTGGTGATGGCCTTCAACGGCTATCGCCGTGGCCTGGAGGAACAAGGTTGGGCCCGGCGGGTGTTTGTGCTGTCCATCATCACCATCACCGCCATCAGCGTGACCATGGCGCTGGACTTTCGCGCGGTGCCCGATGCCTTGCTGGTACTGAATCGCTGAGCCGTCCGTTATCGAATACCGTCTCTCCCTTTGACCGGAGCAGCAAACACTGCCACTCCGGTCTTTTTTCTGCTTCTACTTCATGGAGTGCAGGCCGATCATGTTGCCTTCGGTATCGACGGCCAGGGCGATAAAGCCGTAGGGGCCGATGGCGAATTTGTCGCGCGCCAGCTGGCCGCCGTTGGCAACGACTTTGTGGGCCAGTTCGGCGCAGTCATCGCAGCGAAAATACACCAGGGTGCCGCCGCCTCCGGGTGACATGCCGTTCATCTGCACCAGGGCACCGCAGGCGCCATTATTCTTTTCTTCGCCCGGAAACATCCACATTTCCGGCCAGTCTGCTTCCCTTTCTTCTGCCTGTTCCAGCGTTACGCTCAGTACTGCCTCGTAGAATTTACGTGCCCGAGCCATATCCGCTACATAGAGTTCAAACCATATCACGGGGTTGCCGTTCATCTTGTTACTCCTTTATCGATGGGGAACTCATCAAGCTTAGTGTGCTTCAACCAGGTATGGCGTTTGGATGGCTGGGCTGTCGGCAAAGGCTGGCAAACTGGTGAATACTGATAGAACAAGGTGGCGACAGGCTGACACTGCCTGCCCCGGTTCGGCATCAGTAACACGAGGGAACCCGAATGAAGATTACCTTTCTGGGGGCGACCCAAACGGTCACCGGCTCCAAATTTCTGGTCAGCAGCGGCGATACTCAAATCCTGGTGGATTGCGGCCTGTATCAGGGCTACAAGTGGCTGCGCGAGCGCAACCGGGAGCCGCTGCCGCTGGATATGCGCAAGCTCGATGCCATCGTGCTGACCCACGCCCATCTGGATCATTCCGGCTTTCTTCCGGTGCTGTACCGGCAGGGTTATCGCGGGCCCGGGTATTGTCATCCGGCCACTCAGACCCTTTGCGGAGTTTTGCTGCCGGATAGCGGCCATATTCACGAAGAAGACGCCAAGTTCTACGAGCATCACAAGTTGAGCAAGCATGAGCGCCCCGAACCCCTGTATGACCGAAAAACGGCCGAGAAGAGCCTGTCGTTGCTCAAACCGCTGGAGTTTGGTCACAGGCTGGATATCGGTTCGATACGGGTACATCTGCAGCCTGCCGGTCATATTCTCGGGGCCGGCAGCCTGATCCTCGAGGCCGAAGGCAAGCGGGTCGGCTTTTCCGGTGATGTAGGCCGACCCAACGATCTGTTCATGCGCGCCCCGCAGCCGTTACCCGAGCTGGATTTGCTGTTGCTGGAGTCCACCTACGGCGATCGCCGCCACCAGGACGTGGACCCGTTCGAGCGGCTGGCCGAGCTGGTCAACGACACGGTGGCCGGCGGCGGTGTCATGCTGATCCCGAGCTTTGCCGTTGGCCGGGCGCAGACCATGCAGTATCTGCTGACCCGGCTGATGCTGGAAGAGCGCATTCCCAAAATGAAGGTGTTTCTCGACAGCCCCATGGCCATCGATGTCAGCGGTATCTATGCGCGCTTTGCCGACCAGCACAAGCTGAGTCATGGCGATTTTCAGCAGATGAATCAGGCGATTACCTATACCCGCAGCGTCGAGCACTCTCAGGCACTGGCCGATGAAGCCTCTCCTCACATTATCATCGCCGGCAGCGGCATGGTCACCGGCGGCCGTATTCTTCACCATATGAGGCGGTTGCTGTCCGACCACAGAACCACGCTGTTACTGACCGGTTTTCAGGTAGCGGGAACCCGGGGCGCCAAGCTGTATCAGGGAACGGAAGCGGTGAAAATTCACGGCGACTGGGTGCCCAACCATGCCCGTATCGAGATGCTGCACGGGCTGTCGGGCCACGCCGATTACGTGGAGTTGCAGCAATGGCTGGCGGCATCGGCGCTGGCCGCCGACACCCCCATACAGCTGATTCATGGTGAGCCGGAGGCACTGGAAGCGATGCGCGATCACCTGCGCCGCACCACCTCTTATCGAGTCGAAATCGGCGAATATCAGCGTATTTTGACGCTGTAGGCCTGTAGCTCAGAGGAAAGTTATACCAATCCCACTAAACAAATGATCTATTCCATTTTTGTATAAAAGCCGAACAAAGGGCCCGCTCCCCGACTCGCCGTGAATCCCTCCCTGGAGGCTCGGCCACGCCATCCGTGGCGCGGATGGTCGGCTGAGCAGATCCCTTCGTCCTCCTTGAAGCTCCGGCGTTGCCTGTAGGCGCCACCTGCGGGCAACTCGGTGTTCCAGAAGAGGCAACAGAGATTGACTCCCACGATCGTGAAATGCCAGGGACGGCATTTCCGAGCCCCCATGGATGGGTTTATGGCGTGTCGAGGGAGGCGGCTGTGTTGCCTCTGAGCTGAGGCCTTATATGACCAGATCATTACTGGGATTGGTATTAGCCACCTAACCGAGAATGATGTGGGGCAGATAGCGGGACAGATCCTGGGTGATGAGGCCGGTATCTTCCCGTACCGCGATGCCGGCGGGTTGATCGTCCACCAGCCAGCTACCGATCAGGGCATGGTTGTCGCCGAATTTCGGCAGCGGATGCCAGGCCTGCACGATAAAGCCTTCCTCGCCATAGGGGCCGTCCACTTCCGCAACCAGCTTGCCGTGACGCACCACACTGATGTTGGCGCCTTCGCGGGAAAACAGCGGTTTTTGCACATATTCCTGCAACGCGCTGCGTTTGGGGTCGTCGCCGAAATAAGCGGGCAACAGGTTGGGATGGTCGGGAAAATGCTGCCAGAGCAGGGGCAGCAGCGCCTTGTTGGACAGCACCGACTTCCATAACGGCTCCAGCCAGTTGACCCGGCTGGTCACCAGGTGGTCCGCATACTGTTCCCGGAACATGAACTCCCAGGGGTACAGCTTGAACATCCAGTCGATGGTATGGCTGTCGGTATCGGTCAGCCAGCCGCCTTCACCCAGACCGATGTCTTCGATATGCACGAAGGCGGTGTCCAGCCCCGCCTCCTGGGCACAGTCTTCCAGGTACTGCACCGTGCCCCTGTCTTCGATCGATTCCTTGCAGCAGGAAAAATGCAGCCGCTGGCCCGGATAACGGGCTGCCATGCTCGCAAAACGGGCCACCAGCCGTTCCTGCAGCAGGTTGAACTGATCCGCGTCCCGGCGCAGCCGGCCGGCATCCACATTGTCTTCCAGCCACAGCCATTGCCAGAAGGCGGTTTCAAACAGGCTGGTGGGGGTGTCGGCGTTGTTTTCGAGCAGCTTGGCGGGTCCCCGGCCGTTATAGGCCAGATCCAGCCGGGAATAGAGGCTGGGATCGCGCCGCTGCCAGGAGTCATGTATTCCCTGCCATTGGGCCTCGGGGATGCAAAAACGCCGTAGCCATTGTTCGTCACGCACCACCTTGTCTACCACTTCCAGGCACATCTGGTGCAGCTCGGCGGTGGGATCTTCGATATCCCGTTCTATCTGCGCCAGGGTGAACTGGTAATAGGCGGTTTCGTCCCAGTAGGGCTCGCCATACATGGTATGAAAACCAAACCCCAGCTGTTCGGCCTGAGTGCGCCAGTGCGGGCGTTCCCGGTGGCTGAGTCGCAGCATCAGCCGCCCCAGCCTCGGGAGCGGCTAGTACTTTTGCTGCTTTTCCAGCTGCTCTTGGCCTGGGCGGTCGAGCCGAAGCCGCCACGGGAAATGGTGCGGGTCACCTTGGGCTTGGGCGCCAGCGCCTCTTTGCCGACCGATATTCGCTTGCCGTAGCCGGCCTTGCCCAGTCGGTAGCCGTTGGCGGTGCTCCACTGGCCATAATAGGGCGAGTAGGGGTTGCGGGAGGTATAAACGGGAGTATGAGAGTAGCGGTTGCCGTCCAGCAGGCGGCCGAACATGAAGCCCGCCATCGCCGGCATGAACCAGTTGTTACCCTGATATTGATAGGGGGTGCAACTGCCGCCGCCGAAGTCGGCTTCACAATCGTTGCGGCTGTCGTACTTGGGCGCTGTTTCTGCCGACTCGGCCAGCGCCTGCTGATAGGCGGCCCGGCATTGTTCGGCCAGTTCGGGGTTGCTGTTGCGACAATCATCCTGCGATTGATAAACCTGCACTTCGGTTTCGTTCTGGCCGCAGGCACTGAGCATCACCGAGCCGGCAATGGCGGCACCCACCGGTTTGCCGATGCGATCGGCCATGCGGCTCAGCAACTGACGTTTGGAGCGTTTCATAAGGCCTCCTCAGTAGGTGATGCAGGCGGCGTTGAGCAGCCCCACGGCGACCGACAGACCACCGACCACGGCACCGGCCGAGACCTGACCGTCGTTGATGCGGGCGGCAATTTTGGGCAAAAACACCAGTCGCACCAGGGCAAAGGCCAGCAGCTGGGCCACCAGAGCGATAAGGCCCCAGACCGCAAAGTCGAGCAAGGATACCGAGTTGGCGGCGGCGCTGGCCACGGCCAGCGAGAAGCCGACAAAGGCACCGACCAGCGCGATGGCGGCGGCCAGGTTCTGCTCTTCCTTGATCAGTTTCCATTCGTCGTAGGGGGTGACCAGCACATAGAGCCACTTGAACAGCAGCAGCATCAGGATGGACAGGGAGAAATACAACAAAAAGGGCCCGAGGCCCGACAGTGAGGTAATTAAGGCTTCCATAGCTTTCCTTACGTTTGGTTCAGTATTCAGCATCGAGTGTGAGACAGGAGTCAGAATCCGATAAACAGACCCTCCGCGCCATGGATGGCGCGGCGGAGCCCCCATGGATGGGTTTACGGCGTGTCTGTGTTCGGAGCTGACTCCTGTCGGGCATCCTGGCTACTTGCACGCTAGCTGATAAATTTGAAGTCGGTGGGGCTGAGATCGACCCCGGTGCCGAGTATCAGGCTGTGTTCGGCGCGGTTATGCAGGATTTTTTCTTCCGCCGCCACCATCAGCACTTCCACGTCATCGGTGTCTGCCAGCGGCCGCTCGTAGATCATCACGAACTGATCGGTCTCGCTGCGGCTGTCATCGTGAAGCCAGGTGGTTTCGGTCATGGCCACCGGCCGGGTGTTATCCCAGGCCTTGGTGAAGATCTGACCATCCAGATCCCACTCCGGCTGCACCAGCTCACGGTCGAGCAGCCGGTTCCAGGCGGCATCGCCGTCTACCGGACGGGTCTGGTAAAAATACCAGAGCTTGACCTCGGCCACGCAGTCGTCGGAGGTGCCGCCGTCCAGCAAGACCTGTATAAAGCCGTCGTCGTCGGTGTAGAAGCGCAGCAGTTGATGGCTTTCATCGAGGATGATGCGGCCCACCGCCTGGATGAACTGGGTGCTGGCCGCGCCTTCGAAGGTAACCTGCCCCTCGAGCAGCGACAGCTTGAGTGCATCCAGCTCGAAGCCGCCGCCCAGCCGCAGCCCCAGTATTTCCGGGGCCGGCTCGGCCTGAACGGACGGCGGCTGCATTTTCTTCTTCAGCCAGTCGAACATGTTATTTACCCAGAATTCGGGCCAGTTCATCTTCGGCGCCGGCAGACTGGCTACCGGTAATGCCGGCGGACTTCAACTTTTGCTCCAGGGCATCCCCGCTCTCGCTGGCGGCACGCTCGGCGGCCACGTCCAGTTCGGCCTGGCGCTGGGTTTGCTTCTGCTTGATGCGATCCAGCGATTCCACCGCGGTTTTCATCTTGGTGTTGGCGCCGCTGTGACGGGACGACACCGCCGACTGGGCCTTTTGCACGCTCTCGGTGGCCTGTACCACGTCCAGCTGTTGCTCCAGCTGGCGCAACCGGCTCTTGGCGGTGCTGATGTTGTTTTTCAGGCTCTGCTCGGAGGCGGAAAACTGGTCGACGTAGCTTTGCTCGCCGTCTTGCTCGCCTTTCAGCTCGGCCACCCGCTGGGCACATTCCAGCGCCAGCTCCTTGTTGTCTTTGGTCATGGCGGCGCGGGCGTGGGCTTCGTATTCCTTGATGCTGGTCGCGATGGCATCCACTTTCTGCTGGGCCAGCTTGCGCTTGGCCATGATGCCGGTAAGGGCTTCATCGGAACGGCGCAGCTCCTGTTTGGCTTCGCGAATTTCCTGCTCCAGAATGCGCAGCGCCTGGCTGTCAGCCACGGCTTCGGCGGCTTCGGTCGCGCCACCCTTGATGGCGGTCACCAGTTTTTTCCATACGCTCATGCGGTTACTCCTTGCAGGTGATCCTGATACAGGTCGAGAAAGGCTTCGGTGTTGCGGAACAGGGTTTCCACTTCGATCTGCACGCTTTCTTCCTTCGAGCCGGCAGCCAGCGAGCCGAAGGCGATGTAATAGTCGTCACCGTTGATCTTGCTGATGGCAACCGTGGTCAGCGGAAACAGCTGATGGGTACGCAATATGGTGTCGTTCAGTGCGGTGCTGTCGGTCACCTGGGTGGCGGGAAACAGCAGGGTTTCGACGATGATTTGTTCGCCGGCCACTGCCAGATAGGCTTCCAGCCCCTCGGCATTGGTGATCAACAGGGAGTCGTCTTCGAGCTTGCATTGCCAGCCTTCGCGGCCGGAAAGCAGGCCATGCAGCTGTTCTAAAGTCCAGGACATGCGTGTACTCCAGTTGTATGAGGAAGAGTGTGAATGGGCAATAACTGCAGACAAGATAGAACAGAGTTGGTTGTGAAAGCCACCCTCATTCGCCCATCGAGTGTACAACTGAGTTCTAATTGGCACCACTTGATGAATGAATGAGCGGCTATGAGGCGCTCAGTCGCTCCCGGATGGGCGCCAGCAACAGGGGACTCAAATCGATGGCGTTGGAAGCATGGGCAATGGCGTTGGTGGTGATCAGCCGGCGCAGCCCGTTTTCGATCAGCTGTTGCTCTATATGGTCGGCAAAGAGGCCGTGAATGGCGGCGCAGTCGATCTTGTTCAGGCCCTGGGCGCGCAATGTCTGCAGGCAGCGCAGCACCGTCTGGCCGCTGGAGATCACATCGTCGATGATCACGGCGGTGTGCTGGTGCCAGGCGGACAAGTCAGGCAGCCGGACTGTCACCTCGCGGTCGCCACTGCGCACCTTGCTGCCCACCACATAATCGTGACCGCTTCGGGCGGCGATCTGTGCCACCCATTGTTCGCTCTCGGCATCCGGCCCCACCAGCAGCAGCGGCTCCTGCCGCTCTCCCAGCCAGTCGGCCAGCAAGGGGGCGGCCTGCACCACGGTGCTTGGCACGGTATAGATTTCGTCCAGGCGGTGATAACGATGCAGGTGCGGATCCACAGTGACCAGCCAGTCGACCTGCTGCGACAGCAGCCGGGCGAAGGTGCGCGACGTTATCGCCTCACCGGGATGAAAGCGACAGTCCTGGCGCATGTAACAGAGATAGGGGGCGATCAGGCCAATCTGGCTGGCGCCCAACTCTTTCAGGGTGTCACACAAAAAGCTCAGAGGCAGGAACTTGTCGTCGGGGTGGGACAGCTCTGCCAGCACCAGCACCGGGCGGTCTTTTACCTCGGCGTGAATGCGCAGGTAGCTTTCGCCATCCGGAAAGCGACGCCGTTCCAGCCGACCGGGGGCGGCGTGCAGTTCCCGACACAGAGGAGCGCGCAGCGGATGCTGGTCATCCAGAGAAAAGAGCAGGGGCGTCATGAGGATTCTCCAATCATGAACATATCGTGATTGTCGGCGTAATAGGCCGCCGCATAGTCCAGCTCGCCCCGGCTGTCGGCATACAGGGTCAGTAAGGGCTGTTTCTGCGCCAGCGCCTGTCCCAGCTTGATATGCAGGCGCAGACCGGCGGCCGGAGATATGGGGGCGCCGGCCAGCTTGGCCAGACGCGACAGGCGGCGATTATCCATGGCCAGCAGGGTGCCGCTGTGTCGGGCCCCCAGCTCGAGCTGGTGGGCGGCCTGTGGAATCTGCTTCATTCCGCCCTGGGCCTCGCAAATGCGCTTGAACTGTTCCCAGGCCTGACCCGAGGCCAGCAGATCTTGCGCCCGAGCCTGAGCGACCTCCAGGGTGCCGCCGCCCGCCAGATTCAGCAGGTTGGCGGCAAGAAACAAGGCCCGCTCGCGCAGGTCGGCGGGGGCCTGGGGCTCGTTGTTGAGCACGGCAAGAATGTCTTGCGCTTCCTGGGCCGGCCCTATGCCATAACCGATGGCTTCGGCACCGTCGGTGATCAGGCAACGCATCTTGAGTCCCAGCGCCTGGCCAACGGTGTCGAACAGTCCGGCCAGATGTTTGGCTTCGTGCTGGCTGCGTACCTTGGCGGTGGGCCCTACCGGAATATCGATCAGCGCATGGGTGGAGCCGGCGGCCAGCTTCTTGGACAGCACCGAGGCCACCAGCTGGCCGACACCGTCGATGTCCAGCGCGTGCTCGATGCGGATCAGCATGTCGTCGGCGGGGCTGAGGTTGACGGCACCGCCCCAGGCCAGGCAGGCATTGACCTGGCGCACCGTTTGCTGAATCTGCTCCAGGCTCAGGCGCACCCGGGTCAGTACTTCCATGGTATCGGCGGTACCCGAAGGGGAGGTGATGGCCCGGGACGAGGTCTTGGGCATGATCAGGCCGGCGGCGCTGGCAATGGCCACCACTATGGGCGTGGTTCTGTTGCCGGGCACGCCGCCGATGCAGTGCTTGTCGACCAGTTGCAGGGTGTCGGGCCAGCTCAGCCGTTTGCCGCTGGCCACCATGGCCTGGGTGAGGGCGATGATTTCCTGGGTGTTGAGACAGTCGACTCCGGCGGTGATGAAGCTGGCAATCTGCATGTCCGAATAACGGTGGGCGGTAATGTCCGCCACTATGTCGTGAATTTCCCGGGATGACAGGGTATGACCGTATATTTTCTTGCGTACCGCGCTCATGGAATGGAGCAGGGGCGCATGACTGATCTGCACCCGTTCCCCTCCCTTCAGCGCCATGCGTTGCCAGGCGATGTGAGAGAAGCCGATATGGTCGGGCGGCAGCACCTTTTCGGTGACCACGTTGAGGGTGGCGATGAGGGTGTTGTCTTCAAAGCCGATCTGGATACGGGTATTGGCGTTGAAGCCTTCGGCCCGACACACCTCGCAGTCGGCGCGCATGAACACCACCGGCTCCTGGTGGGTATCGATGCCCATTTCCATGGCAATCAGCGTATGTGAGGCAGGCATGGCACTGGTTTCCTGTTGTTGATGGGGCGCCGGATTGGCGGTTGGGAACCATTCAAGCTTAGCGCGTTCTGGCGGCACCTTCTGGCGACGTAACGGGATAGCACTTAGGCTTTTGTTACACCGCCGCCATGCACGAGTAGCCCGATGAATGAACCACTGGATGTTCGACTGCCCGCCTTTCGTACTCGGGATCTCACCCGGGTCTATGGCGAGGGGGCGGCGGTGGTGCATGCACTGCGCGGAGTAAACCTGGAGATTCCGTCCGGTGAGCTGGTGGTGCTGCTGGGGCCGTCCGGCAGCGGCAAGTCGACCCTGCTCAATCTGCTGGGCGGTCTGGATCGGGCCAGCGGCGGCCAGTTGTGGTTTTTCGACCGGGAATTGAGCGCCATGAACGAGGCGCAATTGACCCGTTATCGACGCCATCATGTCGGCTTTGTGTTTCAGTCCTACAACCTGATGCCCAGCCTCACCGCCCGTGAGAACGTGGAACTGGTGACCGAGCTGGCCGCCGAGCCGATGGCGGCAGACGAGGCGCTGGCGTTGATGGGGCTGGCCGAACGGGGCCATCATTTTCCTGCCCAGCTGTCCGGTGGCGAGCAGCAGCGGGTGGCCATCGCCCGCGCCATTGCCAAACGGCCCACCGTGCTGTTCTGCGACGAGCCGACCGGTGCGCTGGACAGCCACACCGGCCGTGGCGTGCTGCGGGCGCTTCAGGACGTCAATCGGCAACTGAATACCACGGTACTGATTGTCACCCACGCGGCGGCCACCGCCGCCATGGCTCACAGGGTGATCCACTTTGCCGATGGCCGCATTCGCGAGGTGGTGACGCACGACCACCGGCTCGATGCCGAGGCCATCGAATGGTAGGGGGAGCGCCATGACAAGCATGCTGAATCGCAAGTTGGCGCGGGATCTGTGGCGAGTAAAGGGGCAGGCGCTGGCCATCGGCCTGGTGATCGCCCTGGGGGTGATGCTGCTGGTGATGATGGACGGCCTGGTCAATTCGCTGAGTGACACCCGGCACAGTTATTATCAGCGTTACCGGCTGGCGGACATCTTCGTGCCGGTCAAGCGGGCGCCGGGTCGACTGCTGGCCGAGGTGGCGGCCCTGAATGGCGTCGCGGTGGCCGAAGGGCGCATCAACGGCGGCGCCCTGCTCAATCTGCCGGGGGTGGCGGCACCGATACGTGCCCGCATGTTGTCGTTGCCGGTGCGGCTGAATCAGCTGGCGTTATCGGCGGGGCGACTGCCCGATCCGACCCGGGGCGACGAAATTCTGCTGCTGAAGGGCTTCGCCCGGGCGCGCGGGCTGGCACCCGGCGATACCCTGCCGGCAACCATCAACGGCGGGCGCCAGCGCCTGACCATAGCGGGGCTGGTGCAGGCGCCGGAGTTTCTGTACACCACGGCCCCGGGCGAGCTGGTACCCGACGATGGCCGCTTTGCGGTGATCTGGATGCAGGAGTCGGTGCTGGCGGCGGCTTTCGACCTGGACGGTGCCGTCAACGAGATACTGATCACCCGGAGCCGGGGCGCTCGCGAGGCTGAGCTGATTGCCGCCCTGGATCGGCTGCTGGCGCCCTATGGTGCCCTGGGTGCCTATGGCCTGGCCGATCACCTCTCCAACCGCTTTATCGAGGAGGAAATCGCCGGACTGCGCGTGTCCAGCCGTACCGTACCGCCGGTGTTTCTGGGGGTGGCCGCCTTTTTGCTGTACATGGTGCTGTCGCGCATGGTGCAGGCGGAACGCGAGCAAATAGGCCTGCTCAAGGCCTTCGGTCATACCGGGTCCGAAGTGGCGGTCCACTATCTGAAGTTTGTGCTGGTGATCGCCCTGGGCGGCGCCTTGGTGGGGGTTGGGTTGGGTGTGTTGGCCGGACGGAGCATGAGCGGCCTCTATCAGCTGTATTACAAATTCCCGTATTTGCTGTTTCGGCTCGACCCGGCCGCCCTGATTATCGGAGTCACGATCAGCGTGCTGGCCGCTACCGCCGGTGCCTTGCTGGTGTTACGGCGGGTGCTGGCACTGGCGCCCGCCACCGCCATGCGCCCCCCTGCACCGCCGGACTTCAGCCATGGTCTGCGTCTTGGCCCCCGGCTCAACCGCTGGCTGGATCAACCCAGCCGCATGGTGTTGCGTAATCTGGTGCGGCGGCCCGGGCGAGCGTTGCTGACGGTGCTGGGCATCGGCCTGGGCATGGCGCTGCCGGTGGCCATGCTGAGCGTGATGAGCGGTTTCGATCGTGCGCTGGCGCTCAATTTCAACCACATCGACCGCAGCGATGCGACGGTCAGCTTTACCGAACCCAGAGGATCCCGCAGTCTGTTCGCCCTGGGGCAGCTGGACGGTGTGCTGGCGCTGGAGCCGTTTCGGTCGGTGCCGGTGATACTGCGCCATGGCCGGTATGACTATCGCGGCGCCATTACCGCCTTGGTGAGCGAGCCTCAACTTTACCGGGCGCTGGATCGGCAACGTCAGCCCCTGATGCTGCGTGCCGAGGGCATCATTCTGGCGCGGGCGCTGGCCGGTAAGCTGTCGATAGTGCCGGGCGAGATGCTGCGCGTCGAGGTGCGCGAAGGGCGCCGCCCGGTACTGAACATTCCGGTGGTGGGGCTGGCGGATACCCTGCTGGGGGCCCCCGCCTTCATGCAATTGGATGCGTTGAACCGGGCAATGAGGGAGCCGGGGCGGGTATCGGGCGTCCATCTGCGTATCGACGCGACCCGTAGCACCGAGCTGTACCAGAAGATGAAACTGATGCCGGTGGTGGCGGGCGTCAGCCTGCGACAGGAGCGCCGTGAAGCCTTTCGCAAGGTGATGGACAGCGGCGCCGGGGCCACCCGCTACCTGATGGCGGCCATTGCCGGCGTCATTACCTTCGGCATCGTCTATAACGGGGCGCGCATCGCCTTTGCCGAACGGGCACGGGAACTGGCGGGCCTGCGGATCCTGGGGTTGACCCGAGCCGAGGTAGGCTTTGTGCTGCTGGGCGAGCTGGGGCTGCTTACCCTGCTGGCGCTGCCGTTGGGCTCCCTGCTGGGATACGGGCTGTCGCTGGCGGTGGCGGCCGGCTTCAGTACCGACCTGTATCAGGTGCCGGTCGAACTGGTGCCCGCCAGCCATGGTCAGGCGGTACTGGCGGTGCTGGCGGCGGCCTTGCTGTCCGGCATCGAGGTGCAGCGCGATATTCAGCGGCTGGATCTGGTGGCGGCCCTCAACATTCGAGAATAACGAGATGGCATCGAGACAGTCACGCAAGGGAATCTTGCTCGTCGTTACGCTGTTACTGGCGGGCTTGTTCGGCTATGCCTTCTGGCCCCGGTCTATTCCGGTAGACACCGGCCTGGTGCGGCGGGGCAGCATGATGGTCACCATCGATGAAGAGGCGCGTACCCGGGTGCGCCAGCGCTATATGGTCAGCGCCCCGGTGGCCGGGCGCTTGTTGCGGGTGACGCTGGAGGCGGGCGATGCGGTGGCGGCGGGCGAAACCGAGCTGGCCCGGCTGGTGCCGGCACTGGTCTCACTGCTGGATGCTCGCGCGCGCGAGCAGGCCCAGGCGGCGGTAAAGGCGGCGGAGGCGGCACTTCAGTTCGCCCGGGCCGACGTGAACCGTGTCGAGGCCGCCAGTCAACTGGCCGATGCCGAGTGGGTGCGTAATCAGCGGCTGTATCGGCAAGGACATGTATCCGCCTCGGTGCGGGATCAGGCACGGCAATCGGCCCAGGCGGCCACCGCCACGCTGAAAGCGGCCAACGCCGCCGTGGTGCAGCGCCAGGCCGAGCTGGCCGCCGCCCGGGCACAACTGGGGCAGGGAACACCCGGTAGCGGGGAGGTCGGTATTCCGCTGCTGGCGCCGGTGTCGGGGCGGGTGTTGCAGCGGCTGGTGCAGAGCGAAACCGTGGTAGCTGCCGGCACGCCGATCATGGAGATTGGCGATCCCGAACGGGATCTGGAGGTGCTGGTCGAACTGCCTTCTGCCGAGGCGGTGCGGGTGGCGCCCGGCAACCGGGTGTTGATCGACCACTGGGGCGGGCCGCAAGCACTGGCCGGGGTGGTGGAACGGATTGAGCCACGCGGTTTCACCAAGTTTTCCGCCCTGGGAGTAGAAGAGCAGCGGGTCAATGTGCTGATCCGCTTCGATGGTGAGCCCGCAGCCCGGCGCGGCCTGGGCCACGGCTATCGGGTGGAAGTGCGGATTATTGTGTGGCAAGACGATAATGCGCTGATGGCGCCGTCCAGCGCCCTGTTTCGGGAAGGGGAGCAATGGGCGGTATTGGTCGTGCAAGGCAACCGGGCCCGGCTGACCCCGGTCATAGTCGGGCACGACAACGGCCGGCAGGCGCAGATACTGGCCGGGCTGAACGAGGGGCAGCAACTGGTGCTCTATCCCCCGCCGGAGCTGGCCGACGGGGCGCGAATAGCTCCGAACCCCGTCGACTGATACCAATTAGAACGGAGCTCAGAGGCAACACAGCCGCCTCCCACGACACGCCACTGGTAAATGACACTCACCGTTGCAGCCTACTGCGAACATTCACTGGATGTTCGGTCAGACTGCAACCGCTCGTCACGGCGAGACAAGCTCGCCCCCTGAGGGCTCGGGAAATGCCGTCTGATCGCCAGGGATGGCGGGAATGCCGGAACGGCAGGAGCATTTTCCGGCCATGGCATTTCACGGTCGTGGCAGTCGATCTCTGTTGCCTCTTCTCGAGCACCGAGCTGTCTGTAGACGGCGCAAACAGGCAACTCCCTGGCATCAGGGAGGATAAAGGGATCTGCTCCGCCGACCCTCCGCGCCAGGGATGGCGCGGCGGAGCCTACATGGAGGTATTCACGGCGTGTCGGCGGAGCTGGCCCTTTCTCCGACCTTTGCAGAACAGCCAAATAGGTCAGTTATTTAATCTGTTTGGTATGAAGACGCCGGTTTGGTCAGCTCTTCGCTGCGCAGTTTGTGGGTAACGATACCCTGCTCGTAGGCCATGGCGTGAGCCATCTTGGGCCCGGTCCATAGCACCGGCAATAGCAGCAGCGATACCGGAGCCGCGGTGATCACGATGAAAGACTGCAGCGCATTGATGCCGCCTTCACCCATTCGCAGCAGCACGGCCGCCACCACCCCCATGGTCAGGGCCCAGAAGATGCGATCCCGAGTACGTGGTGTATGGTCGCCGCTGATGGCCATGGCGATGGAATAGGCCATGGAATCACCGGTGGTGGCCACGAAGATCACCGTCAGTACCAGGAAGGCCGGCACCATCAGCGCCGCCAGGGGCAGTTGCTGGGTGACCGCCAGCAGCGCGGCCGGCAAGCCACCGTCCTGCAGCGGGCCGGAAACCACCCCAGACAGAGCCTGCTCATAGAAGATGCCGGCACCGCCGATGCTGGCAAACCAGAAGTTGGTGACCAGCGGGGCCATGATGGCGACGGCCATCACCAGCTCGCGCAGGGTGCGGCCGCGGGAGATACGGGCGATAAACAGCGCCATCATGGGGCCGTAACCGATGAACCAGCCCCAGAAGAACACGGTCCACCAACCCAGCCAGGCATCATCCTGCCGGTTCAGCGCCATCGGCATGAAGTCCTGCAGATACACCCCCATGCCGTTGAGGAAGGCGTCGACGACGAAGTTGCCGGGGCCAGCCAGCAGTATGACGGCCAGTAATATCACCGCCAGCACCACGTTGGCGCTGGACAGCCACTGAATGCCTTTTTCGATGCCGGTAGAGGCGGACAGGGTATAAATCGCGACCAGGCCGCCCAGTATGGCTAACTGCAAGGTGTAATTATTTTCCCAGCCCAACAGCGCTTCGAAGCTGAAGCCCAGCTGGGTAGCCAGGAAGCCGATGGGGCCTATGGTGCCTGCGGCCACCGCGATAATGGAGACCACGTCGGCCAGGGTACCCAGCCAGTGGGTTTCGATGCGTTCGCCCATCAGCGGGTAAAGCAGGGTACGCGGCCGCATGGCCAGCCCCTTGTGATAATGGGCATACACCACCACCACCGCCGACAGTGTGCCGAGCGCGGCCCATGCCAGAAAGCCCCAGTGCATGAAGCTCTGGGCCAGCGCCGCCGATACCGCAGACACGCCGGACTCGCTATCCGCGAAGATCGGCGGCGTGGTCACATAGTGATACATGGGTTCGGCCGCCGACCAGAAGACGCCGCCACCGGCCAGCAGGGTACACATGATCACCGCCAGCCAGCGAAAGGTCGAACTGTCGGGGCGTACATTGCCCCCCAGACGAATATCGCCGTAACGGGTGAAGCCCAGCACCAGGGCGATGACCAGGTTGGCCAGCATCCAGACCTGCCACAGAGGACCAAACAGATCGACCACCCAGGCAAAGCTGAGATTGATCCAGTGAGTCATTTGTTGCAGGTCGAAGAGGGCGAGTGCCACGAAGAGGAGCAGAAAGCCGCCGCTGAGGCTGGCGACGAGGCGTCGTTCGGAAGTTCGGGATTCAGGAGGTTTCATCAATTCACTTTGTTCAATGCATGAACGCGCCAATTGTACACAAACAGCACTAAAAAGTGAAGTTGGGCCAAAAATAGGCCAAAAGTGGTGTATTTCCGGCATAAAGCAGAAGGAAGAAGGGCAGCCGCTTCTGCTAAGATGGAATGACATTTTTCCGTCACGGCAGGATGTTCGATTATGCTTCGCCCCCGCGTCACGCCGCATCAACTGGTTCATCAGCATCAGCCGTTGGATGACAAGCTGCTGGGTATCATGTGCTGGAACGCCCAGAAGCTGACCCTGAGCCCCGAATTTCAGTTGTGCCTGACCCAGTTGCTGGCGCGGTTTCCGACCCGGTTGCTGCTGTTGCAGGAGGCCAAGCTGGCGCTGAGTCATCGGCTGCAGCTGGATGGCTGGTCTTATGCGGTGTCGCCCAACATTCAGACTCCGCTGCATCTATTCGGGGTGCTCACCGCCGGTCAGTGCGCCTTCGACGACATCACCACCCTGCTCAGTCACCGCCGTGAGCTGCGCTTCGCCACCCACAAAAGCCAGATCCTCACTCATCATCCCCTGAGTGGCGGCGACAGCCTGCTGGTGGCCAACATTCACGCCATCAACTTCGTGCGCCACGGGCATTTTCATCACGAAATTGCGATGCTCAGGCAGGCTTTGCTGCAGCACCAGGGGCCGCTGATCGTGGCCGGCGACTTCAATGTGTGGAGCCGTTCACGGCGCCTTTATCTGGCCCAGTTTTGCCGGGCCATGGGGTTGAAGCAGGCGATCATGGAAGACGCGCAGCACATCAAGAGTTACCTGCGCCAGCCGCTGGACTTTATTTTCTACCGGGATCTGACCCTGCACTCTGCCACCGCCATCAACACCCCTACGGTGTCGGATCACAACCCCATTTACGCCCGGTTTTCACGCTGACAGGCGTTCGGCCCCGGCTCTGATCCGCCAGAATGCCGGTTTTTAGGGGTGAAAGCGGATCTGCGGCAGGCATTACGCGGTGAGTCGGGCCCGGTATTCCCCGGAAGAAAGGGTGATCGCCACCAGATGGTCAAATAAGGATTCAAACGAAATTTTATTTGATTGATCCAGGTCAATAACGGCTTTCTGGAAGTGTGCTGTCATGCGCGGTCGTGACCTCGCATTATTGCTATCTTCTGCACTCGATACCATCCAGGACCCAGGGGGCCCTTTTTTTGATTACCCACCTTGTTGAAAATGCCGCCTTGCTGCTGTCGTTGTGCTGGCTGCAGATGCTCAATACCCGCTGCTGGGGCCGGCATGACAATGCCGAAAAATGGGCTTCCGGCCTGTTGTTCGGTGTTATCTGTGTCATGGGAATGATGATAGCGGTCGAGCCGGTGAGTGGATGGGTGTTCGATGGGCGCAGCGTGGTCTTGAGCATGGCCGCGCTGTTTGGCGGCCCGCTGGTTGCCGGTGTGGCGGGGCTGATCGCCGGTGGCTATCGCTTCTGGATGGGGGGCGCGGGCATGGGGGGCGGGGTGGCGGTTATTGTCATGTCGGTGCTGCTGGGATTGGCGTGCCGTGCCGTGCTTGCGCGGGGTAAGCGTGAAAAAAGCGTTTGGGCGTTCTTGCTCCTCGGATTGCTCGTTCATGCTCTGGTGCTGTTACTGTTTTATCTGATATCCGGCCCTCACATGGTATGGCAAGCCGGGGTGCTGATGCTGCTGGTGATGCCGGTTACCAGCGTTTTGCTGGGGTTGATGCTCAGAGATATCGAGCTGCGGGTCCGCAACGAGCAGGAGCTGCGCATTGCCGCCACCGCCCTGGAAACCCAGCAGGGGCTGTTGATCACCGACGCGAACAGCCGGATTCTGCGCGCCAATCGGGCATTCAGTGCCATCACCGGCTACCGCCAGGACGAGGTCATCGGCAAAAAAACCAGCTTGCTCAGTTCCGGGCGACACGATGCGGCCTTTTATCAGGCGATGTGGCGGCAACTGACGGAGGAGGATCGCTGGCAGGGCGAAATCTGGAACCGGCGCAAGAACGGTGAGATATACCCCGAATGGCTGTCGATCAGCGCGGTACGCACTCCCCAGGGGCAACTCACCCACTACGTGGCCTCGATAGACGACATTACCGAGCGCAAAGCCGCCGAGGCGCGTATTCGGCACCTCGCCTTCTTCGATGCACTGACCGGCCTGCCTAATCGCAGCCTGCTGCTCGACCGCATGCAACACGCCATGGAAACGGGTGCCCGCAGTGGCCAATATGTCGCCCTGTTGTTTCTCAATATCGACAGCTTCAAAAGTATCAACGACTTGCATAACCACCACACGGGCGATCAGTTGTTGTGCCTGGTCGCCCAACGCCTGAGCGGGGCGGCACGGGCCAGTGATACGGTGTCGCGGCTCGGCGCCGACGAATTTGTGGTGATGATTGAAAGCCTGGGGAACAATCGACATCAGGCCGCAACCCAGGCCGAGCAATGCGCCAATGCGCTGCTGGCCATTCTGGATAAGCCCTACCGGCTAAATGATGCGCTGACCCTGCACTGTCATGTCAGCATGGGGGTGACCTTGTTCAATGACACCGCCAATATAGCCAGTGATTTGATACAGCGCGCCGCTCTGGCCATGCACCAGGCCAAGGCGGCGGGCAAGCATGGCATTCGCTTTTTCGATCCCGCCATGCAGGAGGCGGTCAGTACGCGTCTGCTACTGGAGGAAGACATTCGCCGTGGACTGCAGGCCGAAGAGTTTATTCCCTATCTGCAGCCGCAGCTGGATGAAACCGGGCGCATTATTGGTGCCGAAGCCCTGGCCCGCTGGCAGCATCCTCAACGTGGTCTGCTCGGCCCGGGCGTTTTTATCGAAGTGGCCGAACAGGCCGGCATGGTCGAGCAGGTTGATATGCAGATGCTGCATCAGGCCTGCCATCGGCTGGCATTGTGGCGGCAAGATTCGGCCACCGCCTCGCTCAGCCTGGCGGTGAACCTCAGCGCCCGACTGCTGTACCAACCCGATTTCGTCGAAAAGCTGCTTCGGCTGCTGGCCCAGAGTGGTGCCGATCCGCACCGGCTCAAACTGGAGCTGACCGAAACCATGTTGCTTGACGACATGCCGGAAGCCATCACCCGCATGCACAAGCTGCGGGACCATGGCATTCGTTTTTCCATCGACGACTTTGGTACCGGCTACTCGTCACTTGCCTATCTGCAGAAGCTGCCGCTGGATCAATTGAAAATCGATCAGGCCTTCGTGCGCGATATGACGGTGGGCGATCACAGCCTGGCGATTATTCGGGCTATTTGTGCCCTGGCCGACAGCCTGCGGCTGGAGGTGATTGCCGAAGGCGTGGAGACGGAGGAGCAGTACCACCGGCTGCGGGACATGGGCTGCCGGCATTTTCAGGGCTACCTGTTTGGCCGGCCCATGCCGGTGGACGAGTTTGAACGGCGGCTGGCCACACAGGCGGAACTGCCGTTGAAGTGGTCGTCATGTCCAAATCAACCCGAGCGAAATATGGCCGACGACATGGTGCCCATGCGAGCCAGACGGTAAAGCATGCCGCTGCATGGCGGCAGCTCATTGATAATCGGCTCAGCTTGCGGCCGGGTTGGCGTTCTTGGCGGCAATCCACTGAGACATGTATTTGGTGCTCATCATGCTGTGATGACGCAACATGCTGCCGGTGAAGTTGTGTAACCGATGTTCTTCCAGACCGACAACCGTGGCGTCGATGCGTTCGATCAGTCGCTCGCCCAGTATTGCTCCGTTATAACGGCGGTGCAGCAGCTCGGTGCCCTGCTGCTGCGCCTGCTGCCAGGCGGTTTCGTCCTGATATAACGCCACCGCCGCCGCCGCGAACGCCTCGGCATTATCGGCAATCATGCCCGGCCAGGGCGCAGATCCGTGCATACCTTCACTGCCAATCGGGGTGGTGACACTCGGCGTTTGCATCATCATGGCATCCAGCAGCTTGCCCTTGATGCCGGCGCCGAAGCGCAGCGGCGCCAGACAGATGCGCGCCTGCTCCATCACCACAAAGGCATCATCCGCCCAGCCCTTGATCAGAAACCCGGTTTTGGGGTTGTGCAGCGCCGTGGCCTTGGGCGGCGGATAGGAGCCGTAGATGTGCAGTTCGGCCTCGGGCACTTGCTTGCGGATCAGCGGCCAGATCTGCTGTAAATAGAGCACCGCATCCCAGTTGGGGGCGTGGCGAAAATTGCCGATGGTCATGAAGTGCCGGCGGTTGGCATACGCGGCGGTGTGTGCCGGCAGCCGTGCCAGATCGACCATGAAGGGCAGGTGATGCAGCAGGCGGCCGTCTACCTTGAAGCTGTCCTGCAGCAGCGCCATTTCAAAGTCCGAGATGATCAGCGACAGGTCGCTGCGCAAGATGGCGGCAATTTCCCGCCGGGCGATGTCGTTGAACAGGTCGGCGGTGGTCATCTCGCGATTGGCTTTATGGGCCTGATGGCGCGCCTGACGCAGGCATTGCAGATCTTCGGTATCCAGTATTCTGAGCGCCTGAGGGCAGTTTTTCTCTACCCGCCAGCCGAACTGCTCTTCCATCATGAAACGATCGAACATGACGATATCCGGCGCGTATTCGACAATATAGGCATCGAAACTGTCGCAATTGAGCGCAATGCTTTGGCTGGATATACCCTCGGCGGCCAGATCGACCATGTGCTCGGTGCGCTGGGCCGGGGTGGCGAATTCCACCTGCCAGCCCTGCTGTTTATAGAGCCGCAAAATAGACAACATGTGGCTGCCGGCGGCGGAGGAATTAGGCTCGGGCCAGACATAGCCAATCACCAGTACTTTTTTCATGTCATTGTTTTCCTGTCGTCACCTATTAGGTGTTCGGATGTTATTTCTGCTTGGCTGTAGCTAAAGAGGAAACAGGGTTGCCTCCTCCGACCCGTTTTAGTGAAATGTCACTTATACCGATCCCGGACAAAGGGCCCGCTCCGCCGACTCGCTCAAGCACATCCATGTGACGCTCATCACATGGCATCCTTGCCATGTGATGGTCGGCGGAGCAGATCCCTTGGTCCTCCTTGATGCTGCAGAGTCGCCTGTTGGCGCTGTCTGTAGGCAGCTCGGTGCATCAGAAGAGGCAACAGAGATTGCCTCCCACGACCGTGAAATACCAGGGCCGGAAAATGCTCCTGCCGTTCCGGCATTCCCACCGTCCCTGGCGGTCAGATGGCATTTGCCGAGCGTCACATGGATGTGTTCGAAGCGTGTCGCGGGAGGCGGCTGTGTTGCCTCTTCTTAACGCCTAAACCGTCTGCTGGCGACACAGATAGGCAACGCCGGAGCGGGCTCTTTGGCAGCCTGCTTAACAATCACTCAACCCCTGCCATAACTGTCTTCAAAGCGGACTATGTCGTCTTCGCCCAGGTAGGTGCCGGACTGCACCTCTATCAGCTCCAGCGGTATTCTGCCCGGATTTTCCAGCGCATGCCGCTGGCCCAGCGGAATATAAACCGACTGATTCTCGCTGAGCAGCCGGACCTGTTCACCTTGAGTAACCCGGGCGGTGCCGCTGACCACCACCCAGTGCTCGGCCCTGTGATGATGCATCTGCAACGACAGGCGGGCGCCGGGATTCACGGTAATGCGCTTCACCTGATAACGGCTGCCGCTGTCGATGGCATCGAACTTGCCCCAGGGGCGATAGCATTCGCGGTGAATGATGTGCTCCCGGCGACCTTGCGCCTCGAGTTGCTCCACCAGCCGCTTTACGTCCTGCTCCTTGTCTTTGTGGGCCACCAGCACGGCGTCCTTGGTTTCTACTATCACCAGATTCGTGACCCCCAGGGCGGTGACCAGGCGGCTGTCGGCATGAATCAAACAGTGGTCGACCTGCTCGGTCAGCACGTCGCCGCAAAGGGTGTTGCCCCGTTCATCCTGCCCCAACTGCTCGGCCAGCGCCGACCAGGAGCCTACATCGCTCCAACCGGCCTTCAGCGGCACCATGGCGGCGGCGTCGGTATGCTCCATCACCCCATAGTCCACCGAAATAGCCGGACAGCGGGCAAAGGCCTCGGCATCCAGCCGAATAAAGTCGAGATCCCGCGTGCTGCCCGCCAGTGCCGCCCGGCAGGCAGCCAGCACCTCGGGCTGAAAGCGCGCCAACTCTTGCAGGTAGCGTGTGGCCGAAAACAGAAAGATGCCGCTGTTCCAGTCGTAATCGCCGGTGGCCAGATAAGCTTCGGCCCGCGCCTGATCCGGCTTTTCCACAAACTGCGCGACCTCAAAGCCGTCGGTACCCTCAATAGATGAACCCCGGTGCAGATAGCCATAACCGGTTTCCGCCCGAGTGGGCGCAATGCCGAAGGTGACCAGCTTGCCGGCCCGGGCCAGCGGCAGGGCCGCTTGCACGGCGGCCTGAAACGCCGGCACATCGCTCATGGCATGATCGGCGGGCAAGGCCAGCAACAGGGCGTCTTCTGCCTGTTCGCAAGTCTGTTCACCGACAAGCTGTTCGGCAGCGAACAGCGCCGCCAGCGCAATGGCCGGCGCCGTGTTGCGGCCCACCGGCTCCAGCATGATCTGTGCCTGCAAGCCGGACAGTTGACGCACCTGTTCGGCGGCCAGAAAACGATGCTGCTCGTTGCAAATCAGCAGCGGCGACGCCGTGTTCAGCCCGTCCAGCCGCATCAGGGTGGCCTGCAGCATGGACAGGGATTCATCCACCAGCGGCAGAAACTGCTTGGGATGTTGTTGGCGCGACAAGGGCCACAGGCGAGCGCCGTGGCCGCCGGCCATGATAACGGGAAACAGCATGGTCTTACTCTTCTGATGGCTGGGCAGCGCCCGGGTCAAGGCGGCGTACTTCATCAAAGGTCAGATGACGCCACTGGCCCGATTCCACATCCAGACGCAAACTACCTATTTGCTCACGGTGCAGGCTGATCACCCGGTTGCCGACGGCGGCAAACATGCGCTTGACCTGATGAAACCGACCTTCGGTAATGGTGAGCAGCACTTCTCTGGGGCCAACGACTTCCAGCCCGGCCGGCAGGGTCGGGGCACTTTCACCCTGCAACAGCAGCCCCTGCGCAAAGCGTTCGGCAACATTCTCGGCCAGCGGGTCTCGCAGGCCGACCCGATACACTTTTTTACATTGCTGCCGTGGCCGAATGATATTGAACGACCAGCGGCCGTCGTCGGTAAGCAGCACCAGCCCGGTGGTGTCGGCATCCAGCCGGCCGACGATGTGTAAATCATCGGCCCGCTCGATATTCAAGCGATGAAACAGCGACGGATACACACCGTCCACGTTGGAGCTGAGGGTGGCCGGCTGCTTGTTCATCATCAGGTAACGCGAGGGCCGGGCCACCAGCCGCTGCCCGCCAAGGGTAATGCAGTTGTTTTCATGCACCTGGGTCGCCTCTTCGATGATGGTCTCATCGTTGACCCTGATCTCGCCGGCATGAATGGCCGCTCTGGCCTGAACCCGGCTCAGCTCGGTACTTTTGCAGATGAATTTATCGAGGCGCATGGCAAACCCGGTGATGACAAAGAGCGCCATTATCGCACAGGCCGACGGCTTGGGTCAGTCGGCGCCATCCCCATTTCGTGGTGAACGGAACGGCGTATTCATTTGCTTATGCGAGAGCAGAGCGTGAAAAGCGGGTTAAAAAAGTTAAAAAATGTATCGAATGGAACCAGGTGACAGCTCCTGTCCCAGCATAATTCACTTTTCTGTCTTTTGGGTCAGGATTTTTATTCTGCCGACAGCGAGCTGGTATCGTCTGGAGACTCATGAGCGGCTGAGTGTCGCAGTTTGTGGTCGAATTTACATGTTGTGCACAATATTTAAGTTTATTGTATCCATAATTTCGAGGGAGTAGGCTTCATCTCGTTCGAGGGCATCGGTGAATAACGAACGCCGGCTCGAACCCTCTGGCTGGTGTGCATTAACAAGACACCAGGCCGAGCACGTATAAATAATTAAAAAGGAAAAGATAATGATGAACAAAACCAAATGGGTTATTTCCGCAGCCGCTCTGGTACTCGCCGCTTCCGCCAACGCCGGTTTCGGTGGCAACTACTCCTACAACAACAGCTACAGCAACGACTACGCCGATGTTGAAGTGAACAAGACCGTATCCGAAGACGGCTCCGTGTCTTTCACCAAGACCGTGACCAAGGCCAACGGCGAAACCTACAGCTACACCGTAGACAAGCAGGTCAACGAAGATGGCAGCGTCACCATCAACAAGAACGTTAACGGTCAGGACTACAGCTACAAGAACAACTTTTACCGTTAATCCCGACCGGTATTGAAATGACGGTCCAGGAGGGTGCTGTTTGCAGCACCCTTTTTCATGTTTACCCGGTGTGAGTGATGATGCGCCTAATACTTCCCCTTCTCTTGTTTTCCGGCTCGGCCATGGCGTTGACCTGGAGCACCGACGATCACCGGCAGGTGCTGGAACTTCACGGCAAGCTGCAACAGGAATTCGGTGTCCTGGGTTATCAGCAGAGTAGCCAACAGGGCTACCGGGCCGAGTCGTTTGGCGGTAACAGCCTGGCTTCGCTGGGGCTGTCCGGCGCCGGCCGGCTGAATGCGGATCTTGTCCTGATTGGTGAAATGAGCTGGGATCTGGTCAATGACTCCCGTTACGGGGATCAAATTTATTCAGACGAGGCCTGGTTGGGAGTACGCATCCGGGATGATCTGGAATTGACGGCCGGGCGCAGCGACAGCCCTTTTAACCAGTTACGGGATATGACCGACGTGTTCAACCTGTTCGGCGGCCATGGCTACATGACGGATACGGCCCTGGATGATCAGGTTAAGGTCACCTGGGCAAAAGACGGCCTGGATGTGCGTGCCGGCTATGCCTTTAATGACGCCAACAAACAGGATAACAACAGCGGCACCGAGGCCCAGTACGGCGCCTCCGCCGGTTACCAGGCCGATAACGGTCTGGGCGTGGTGCTGGCAGTCGAGAACAAGCAGTTGGGTGCACCCAATGGTGGTATTCGCAATATGGCGGCCGGTGTCAGTTATCGCACGACCGGCGGCTTTTACGCGGCCTTGACCCGGGGACGGGCCAATTATGATGATGTGTGCTGGGTAGGCCCCGAGTGCATCGACCGCTTTCGCTTCGACTATTGGGAAGGGGTGGTGTCGTACAGCTACAAGCAGGTTGCGTTCGGTCTTGGCTACAATCGCCTCAGCCTGCACGAACCGGCCCGTGAGCGCTGGGAAGACAAGATGATTTTCGCCACCGAATACTATCTGCTGCCCAAGGCCAAGTTGTATGCCGAATACCTGATGAACAGCGCCGAGAATGAAGACAACCTCTATGGAGTCGGGTTGCAGTACTATTTTTGATGGCGGCTCAGTGGCCTGATATTCACACCTCGGGCAAAGGACCCGCTCCGCCGACTCGCTCAAGCACCTCCATCTTCAGGTCAGTGATTTTTCCATGGCGAGATGCGGGATTCCCGCGTCCATGAACTCCTCGCCATAAGGCGTAAAGCCCAGCTTTGCATAGAAGTCGATGGCATGGGTCTGGGCGCCCAGATACACCCGCGGATACTTCAGGCGAGCAGCCTCATCCACCAGCGCCTGTACGACGTGGCCGCCCAGCCCCTGGCCCCGATAGGCCTGCAGAATGGCGATGCGACCGATATGGCCATCGTCCAGCATGCGCCCGGTGCCGACATAGTTACCGTCTACCGCCACCAGCACCTGCATGGCCGACGCATCCAGGCCATCGAATTCCAGCTCGGGGGGAACGCCCTGCTCCTGTATGAATACCGCCTCGCGAATGGCGCGGATGTGAGGCTGGTGTTCGTTGTCGTAGGCGACGATTTTCAAATCCGGCATCGTAATTCCTTGTGATGAAACAGGTTAAACACTCGACGTGATAGTGCTTACAGGTACGGCGCCATGTCAACCCGATACCTGTCTTATCACCGCTAGTAAGTGGGCCGGATGGGGCAAACGGCCCCTTTTTATGTATTCAGCTATTTTCAGCCGACAAAAAACGCATTTTGTACCGGCATAATGGTTTTGGTGTCCACGCCCAGGGTTTGGGCCGCATGGAAGGGCCAGTAGGGATCACGCAGCATCTCGCGGCCAAGCAGCACCAGATCGGCCTGACCAGAGGCGATGATGCTTTCCGCCTGCTCCGCTTCGGTCACGGCGCCGACCGCCATGGTCTTGATATCGGCTCCCTCCCGGATGCCGGCGGCCAGCCCTATCTGGTCGGCGTTGCGGCTGCCCAGTGAACTGCGTGAAGCCGGGCTGGCACCGCCCGCACTGCAGTCGACAATATCGACACCCAGTTCCCTGAGCCATTTCGCCATTTGAATGTTGTCCTGAACGGTTAACCCCTGGTCATCCCAGTCGGCGGCGGAAAGCCGGACCGCCAGCGGCAGATGTTCCGGCCACACATCCCTGATCCTCTTCGTGGTTTCCAGCAGCATCCGGGCCCTGTTTTCAAGGCTGCCCCCGTATTCATCCTGGCGGTTATTGGCCAGCGGCGTAAAGAAGCTGTGCAGCAAATAACCATGGGCCGCATGGATCTCCAGCAGTTTGTAACCTGCCCGCAAAGAACGCCGAGCGGCGGCGACGAAGGCGGCCTGGGTCTGCTCTATGTCGACGTGAGTCATCATGCGAGGTGTTTTCCAGAGGCGGACGCCGTCGCTGTCGAACGGCTCGCTGCCCGGGGCCATGATGTCGTAACCGCCTTCTTCGTTATTCAGGTGATGCCCTCCCTCCCAGGGGCGCGCGGCGCTGCCCTTGCGGCCGGCATGGGCTATCTGGATGCCGGGCACGGCGCCGTGCTGCTCGATAAAACGGGTGATGGGGATCAGTGCTTCCACTTGCTCATCATTCCAGATGCCGGCACAGCCCGGAGTGATACGGCCCTCGGGGGTGACGGCGGTGGCCTCCGACATGATCAGACCCGCACCGCCCACGGCCCGGGAGCCCAGGTGCACCAGATGCCAGTCGGTCGCGACCCCATCGACAGAGCTGTACTGGCACATGGCAGACACGCCGATGCGGTTTCTGAAGGTGACGTCTTTTATGGTTAAGGTTGAAAATAGTCGGGACATTATTGCTCCTCCGGTGTGAGTTTTTTGCCGGGTATGGGGTGAGGCTCTGTTTGAACAGGAAGATATTTCATGTCGTATCCCCATCTCTTCATTCCGGTGTGGTATCGCTGTATTGTGGCGATTTGCGCTGTCACGACAAACGATTTAACCTGCCTCATAAGATAGAAAATCTATTTTATGAGGGGCGCTGATGTGCCCAATGTGGTTCACGCCGTGTTTTCTGGAACGGCTTGCCGGGAGAGAATGAATGCATAAACCCATGCCGCCATTGCGGGCTCTGGTGGCCTTCGAGGCCTCGGTTCGGCATGCCAGCTTCAAGCTGGCCGCCAGGGAGTTGCACCTCACCCCGGGCGCGGTCTCGCAGCAGGTGCAGAAACTGGAACAATGGCTGGGATACCCGCTGTTTGTACGACTGGTGCGCCAGTTGCAGGTGACCGAGCGCGGCATGAGCTATTTCAGCCGTATCGCACCGGCGCTGGAACAGATCAGTGCCGCCAGCGAGGCCTGCCGGGAACCTTCATCGGATGCGGTGTCGTTATCCTTGTCGCAAACCCTGGCGGCCAAATGGCTGGGTCCCCGCCTGGGGGATTTCATGCGCCGATATCCCGACATCGAGGTCCATATCAATGCCTCCAACCATCCGGTTGATTTTCAGCGGGAAGCGGTTGATCTGGCGGTTCGTCATTTTGATGGGCGGGATCCGGCGCTCCATGTACAGGAAGTCTTCGACGATGCGGTGCGGTTGTTTTGTGCTCCTTCATATCGGGATGCCACCGCACTGCAGCATCCGGACCAGCTCGGCAATGTGACCCTGATTGTGGCCACGCCCTATCCCTTCTGGAATGACTGGCTGAGCCGGTTTACGACCATAGACCCCGAGGCGAGAAAGCGGATACCCGCCTTGTATTTCGACCAGACATTGCTGGCGATAGATGCGGCCAAGCGTGGGCAGGGAGTGGTGCTGAGCAACCAGCTGCTGGTGCGGGAAGAGCTGGAGCGAGGGGAGTTGATTGAGCCATTTGGGCTGTGGCTGCCCCTGAATAAAAGTTACTATCTGGTACATCCCAGGCGTCAGCCCCTCAGCCGGGCGGCCATGATCCTGAAAGACTGGCTGCTGGAGCAGTTTGCCCGCTAATACCAATTACATTAAAAAAATGATCTATTTCATTTCTGTATAAACGTCGGACAAAGGGTCTGCCCCACCGACCCGCTGCAAGCACATCCATGTGACGCTCAGCACATGACATCCTTGTCATGTGATGGTCGCTGGAGCTGATCCCTTTGCCCTCCTTGATGCCGCTGAGTCGCCTGTTGGCGCCGTCTACAGGAAACTCGGTGTTCCAGAAGAGGCAACAGAGAACGGCTCCCACGACCGTGAAATGCCATGGACGGCATTTCCGAGCCCCCATGGATGGGTTTATGGCGTGTCGAGGGGGGCGGCTGTGTTTCCTCTGATCTGGGGCCTCAACATGACCAGATCATTACTGGGATTGGTATAAGGCGTCCTGGGGCGGACCTTATGTTCACAGCCGCCCGCAGACGGAGCCGGCCCTTTGTCCTGCGGTTGCACATTGTTGTAAAACGACCCAATAGATCGGTTCTTCAATCCGTTCGGGATAAGACCCCGGCCAGCGCATCCATAAAGCGGTTGGCGCTGTGCAGCAGCCGTTTCAGCATGGGCATCATGCGCCGTGTGGCCCGACCATGCAGTATCCAGCCCATCAACAGACCGCCCAGGATAATCAGGACCACGATAATCGTTGCGATCATGGCTTCAATTCTCTCTGTTCAAGGGCCTCGATTTGGCGCGTCTGGATCCGAACCAGAGAAAATCCCTGGCTCAACTCTGGTTCAACTCCGATGCGGCTCCAACTGCAAGGTCAGCGCTCTGGCCAGCCGAAGCAGGTCGACGGCGTCGGTCAGCCCGTCAATAAAGCGTGTGGGAATGCCGGAAAGCCCGACTTGTGCACCGACCAGGGCGCCGGTGAGCATGGCTCTGGCCTGATTCTGGCCGCCACCGTTGATCGCGTGCAGCACGGCAGATTCGAAGTCGCCGGCAAAGCGCGCCGCCAGATAATAGACGGCAGGCAGCAGGTGATAGGCGGCACAGGGCATGCCGTACACCAGCGACACCTTGGATGCCGGCTCGATGCGAACTCCGGCATCGGCCGCCGCCTGCGCCATATAGGATGGGGTGAGCAGGGCATCGGGTGAAGCGAAGCGGCCGGCTCTGGATGGTTCGGCCCCTGCCGCCGGCGGGCGCAGCCCCGGTTGGGTAACCGCATGAAAGGGCAGTTCGCCGCGTTCAACCAGCTGCATCAATCGGCCCGAGAGTCGAGCATCCAGCGGCCGGCCCTGCACCAGTTGCCCCAGCACGGCGGCAAAGGCCACCGTCATGGCGACCAGGCTGTCGTCGTTCTGGGTCAGTACCGTGTTGGCGGCCACGGTCTCCGCCAATCGGGTGGGTTGCGTGGCGTAGCGCACCGCCAGTGCCAGGGTGCGCTCTATCGCCTCCGTGGTGTCGGCATGACCGCCGCATTCGTTCCAGGGCCGCTTCTGCTCCACTCTTTTATGCCAGGCGTCGCGTATCGACTGGCTGGTGTAACCACCGGGACCGGCGTTGGGGCTGCCGTCCAGCAGCGGCAGCAGCGCTTCGTCCATTCGGCGGCAGAAGTCGATGTGGTTGTAGCCGTTGCATTCAACCAGTGAACTCAGAGTCAGCTTGAGAATAAAGCCGGGCTGGGAGGAGTCTCCGGCCCGCAGTCCCTGGTGGTAGCGACCGGGCAGAGGCCTGGTGTAGCCGTCGATCCAGGAGCCGTGATCCCGGTGCAGGGCATCGAGGTCGTAATACCAGTGCGGGCCCACGCCCAGCGCCTCGCCGATAAAGGCACCCATGATGGCACCGGCAGCTCTGTCTTGCAGTGGAGTCATGGCGATGTCCTTGTGCCGAGAGCAGTGACTTCACTATAGACAGGCCCACCGAGCTTGCCGTGGCTCCGAAATGAAAAACGCGGGCAAGCCGCCCGCGTTTGAATTCGGTGATGAAACCGCCTTACTTTTTCTTCTGCAGGGCGGCGGCGAGGGCGGCGCCCATGGCACCTTGCGGGGCGGCTTGTTCCTTGCGGGCAGGGCGGTGGTTGCTCTGGCTCTTGTTGCCGTTACCGGCAGTACTGCGATTAGCCGCTGGCTTGCGCTCTTCCCGCCGTTGGCTGCTCTGATTGCCGCTGCCATGGTCGGCGGCGTTCTGTTCCAGTCTCATGGTGAGGGCGATGCGTTTGCGTTGCAGATCCACTTCCATCACCTTGACCTTGACGATATCGCCGGCCTTCACCACTTCGCGCGGATCCTTGATGAAACGGTCGGTCAGCGCAGAAATATGCACCAGGCCGTCTTGATGCACGCCGATATCCACGAAGGCGCCGAAGTTGGTGACGTTGGTGACCACGCCTTCCAGCACCATATCGGGGATCAGATCCGCAGGCTTCTCTACCCCTTCCATGAAGCGGGCGGCCTTGAATTCGGGGCGCGGATCCCGGCCCGGTTTTTCCAGCTCTTTCAGGATGTCCTGCACCGTGGGCAGACCAAAGTGCTGGTCGGTGTAGTCTTTCGGGTTCAGGGTGTTCAGCAGGCTGCCGTTGCCGATCAGGCTTTGCACCGGCTGCTGCAGACCCACCAGAATCCGTTTCACCACCGGGTAGGCTTCCGGGTGGACCGACGAGGCATCGAGCGGGTTCTTGCCGTCGCGAATACGCAGGAAGCCCGCGCACTGTTCAAACGCCTTGGGCCCCAGGCGCGGCACCTTGAGCAGTTGCTTGCGGTCGGTGAATACCCCCAGCTCGTCACGATAGGCGACAATATTCTGCGCCAGAGTCGGAGTCAGGCCGGATACCCGGGTCAGCAGCGGGGCCGAGGCCATGTTCACGTCCACGCCGACGGCGTTTACACAGTCTTCCACCACCGCATCCAGATTGCGGGCCAGCTGGCCCTGGGACACATCGTGCTGATACTGGCCCACCCCTATGCTCTTGGGGTCGATTTTCACCAGCTCGGCCAGCGGATCCTGCAGCCGGCGGGCGATGCTGACGGCGCCGCGCAGCGACACGTCCAGATCCGGAAACTCGTTGGCAGCCAGTTCGGAGGCGGAATACACCGAGGCGCCGGCTTCGCTCACCACTACTTTTTGCAGTTTCAGCTCCGGGCTTTGCTTGATCAGGGTTTCTACCAGCCGCTCGGTTTCACGCGAGGCGGTGCCGTTACCGATGCTCACCAGGCTGACGTTGTACCGGCGGCACAGCTCATCCAGAGTGCGCAGGCTCTGCTCCACCTTCTTGAAGGGTTCAAACGGATAAACGGTGTCCTTGGCCAGCAGCTTGCCGGTGCCGTCGACCACCACCACCTTGACCCCGGTACGAATGCCCGGATCCAGCCCCATGGTGACGCGGGCACCGGCGGGGGCGGCCATCAGCAAGTCCTGCAGGTTGAGGGCGAATACCTTGATGGCCTCGGCTTCGGCCAGTTCGCGGGCCTGACCCAGCAGCTCGGTTTCCATCTGCAGCGACAGCTTGACCCGCCAGGTCCAGCTCACTACACCGGCCAGCCAGCTGTCGGCGGCGCGGCCTTTATTCTGCCAGCCCAGATGGCGGGCGATAATGGCCTCGCACGGGTGGCTGTCGGCGTCGGTTTCCACCACCAGATTCAGGCTCAGCACGCCTTCGTTGCGGCCGCGCAGCATGGCCAGCAATCGATGCGACGGCACCTTGCCGATGGGCTCCTGATGTTCGAAGTAGTCCTTGAACTTGGCGCCGCTCTGCTCTTGTCCGGCCACGACCCGGGCCTGCAACTGGCCGTGCTGGCTGAGGTGACGGCGCACCGCCTCCAGCAGATCTGCCTGTTCGGCAAAGCGTTCCATCAGTATGTATTTGGCGCCGTCCAGCGCGGCTTTCACGTCGGCTACGCCTTCGTCCGGCTTGATAAAACCGGCGGCCAGCAACTGCGGGTCCTGGTTCGGGTCGTCGAACAATTGATCGGCCAGCGGTTGCAGTCCGGCCTCGATGGCCATCTGGCCCTTGGTACGGCGCTTGGGCTTGTAGGGCAGGTAGAGATCTTCCAGCCGGGTCTTGGTGTCGGCGCTCAGCAGCTCTTTCTTGAGCGCGTCGCTCAGCTTGCCCTGCTCGGAAATGGAGTTGAGGATCACCGCGCGTCTGTCTTCCAGCTCGCGCAAATAACCGAGTCGGCTGTGCAGGTTACGCAGTTGGGTGTCGTCCAGGCCGCCGGTTGCTTCCTTACGGTAGCGGGCAATAAAGGGCACTGTGGCGCCTTCGTCCAGCAGGCGCACGGCGGCGTCTACCTGGTGTTGCGATACGGCCAGCTCGGTGGCCAGGGTGTGATTGATTTGGGTCATAGGTTCCGGACTCCGGGCAGGAAAACAGAATGCGTCCTGCCGATAACAGAAAATAGGAGAGCGATGAAGAAACAGCAGTCAGGGCCAAACGCAGACACGCCGTAACCCCCTCCCTGGGGGCTCCACTGCGCCGTCCCTGGCGCAGAGGGTCTGCTATTGGCTCCTGGCTACTGTTCGACATGCGACAGCTTTTAAAGCCGATTACTCAAAGGGTGTGTACTGGATTTTGTTGATGTACCACTCTTTCAGACCGGACGGGGTTTGTACCTGTATCTCGTCGTCCACCTGCTTGCCGATCAGTGCCCGGGCCACGGGCGAATTGATGGTGATGTAGTGGTTTTTGGTGTCGATTTCGTCGGTGCCGACGATGCGGTAACGCACTATGTCACCGTCTTCGTTTTCCAGCTCCACCCAGGCGCCGAAGAATACCTTGCCGTCCTGACGCGGATCGTAATCGACGATTTTCAGGGCTTCCAGCCGCTTCATCAAAAAGCGCACCCGGCGGTCTATTTCACGCAGTCGTTTCTTGCCGTAGATGTACTCGGCGTTCTCGCTGCGGTCGCCGAGGGCGGCGGCTTCCGACACCGACTGGGTGACGGCGGGGCGCTCTACCTTCCACAGATGCTTGAGTTCTTCGTCCAGCTTGTGCCAGCCGGCGCGGGTGATCAGGTTGGTTTTCATACGGATATGTTCAATGGCCTGACAAGTGTCGGCTATTGTGTCCCAGCCGTATGGAAGAAGAAAGCCCCTGGCGGAGCCGGGGGCTTTGATTAGGGTTATGCGGGTGAGGTGTCTAGCGTGCTTTTCGGCTTTTTAATCTTGTGCTGCTTCCTGGCTGCGCTTACCAAAGGAGATCGCATAGGCGGGGGAGCGGGCCTGCAGTATGGGATCGTCCGAGGGCTTGACGCCGTTCGACAGCCGCAACGGGTCGAAGTTGATTGAGCGGCAGTCGGCATCGGCCTCTGTGTCCACAGCTTGCAGTCGCAGGGTGCCGGCAGTGATCACCTGATGGGGGCCGGTCCAGGGCTGGCTGGGATCGGTCAGTTGGTCATCCTTGTTGGCCAGAGTGACTTCCATACGCCAGTGAATGTCACCGGAGCCGAGCGTTGCCTGCAATCGGTCCTGCAGATAGTCGGTGCCGAGCGATTCGGCCTGCTCGGTATTCAGATAGGCTGGCTTGTCTTCTGTGGGGATAAAGGCCCAGCGTACCGGCGTGCTCTTGCCGTCGGCAGTTTCCAGAATAAAGGTGTTGATGCTGTTGTAGCTCAGCCGGTGATAGCCGGCAGGGACGCGGGACTGGCCCGCCAGCGCCTGCTTGAGTCGTTGGGTTTCGGGAAAGGCCTGGGTAAACGCCTGTATCCTGGCGGGGTCCGGTTTACCGGTAGCCGGATCCGGGGTGGTGGCCAGCTGTTTTTGCAGGAAACCTTCGGGCGTGGCCACATCGAAGAAGGGAATATCGAGCATGGCCATCTGGTGCAGCTGACCATCGGGCAGGGTAAAGCGCAGCGCCATGCCGTGGGCATTGGGTTTGTTGTCGGGGGCATGCAGGTTGCCACCCGCCTGGGAAAAACGGCCGATAACGGGAATGGCATCGCCCTGGAACAGCAGGCTGCGGCTCAGAGCGGCGGCTTCTGCCGAGGCCTGAAACTCGCCGCTGAAGCAAATGCCCTTGGTGTGATTGCGGCGTTCACCCGGGTAGACGCCGAACTTGTTTTCCAGTGTCGACACGATTTGACTGGGGGTGGCTTCGGCATTGACGCTGAGTGTGTAGCCGCTACACAGTGCCGCGACAGCCAAACACAATACGGGTTTCTTCATGATCTTCCTTTATCTGATAACCAAACGGGACTGAAGAGATCCAGTGGAAGTAAATTAAATTACAATTTAATGTTAATTCTTTGTGTGTGTTTCTGTCCGGATGCCAGACGGCGCTGGTGAACAGGTTGATTTTCATGCAGGGATGTTCAAGGGAGTGAGCGGTGTCGGTTATGTGTGTCCCAGCGCCACAGAAGATGAAAGCCCCTGGGGGCAGGGGAAAGATCGAGAACAGAATGAAGCCTGCTGGGATGAATAGTTCCTCGCCGTTGCTTACTGGCTAGCCGTGCTTGTTTTGCTCGCCGAGCTTTGTAGGCTGTATGAGATGAAAAAACAATGGCCGAAGCAATCAGGTATTAACCCAGCTTGCTCCGGCCATTAATTTTATGAATGAGCCATTCAATCAGAACAATAGTCCTGCTTTTTATTCAAAGATATATTTTTTCTCTACTTCACGCTTGGCAAGAATATATTCGCTGTTGTCGATGGTGCCGGTCTCCAGCTGTTCATCCAGCTTTGAAATTTCTTTTTCTTTGTCTTTTCGCAGTTTTTGTTTGGTGATCGAGTAGTTGATTTCCTTGGAGCCTTCGTAGCCACTGATAGGATCCCACAATATGGACAGAGGCCAGAACAGCAGGTTCACGACGCCGAGACCGGGTTCACGGGCATAGAAAGAACCGCCGCCTGGAAGGATGCCAAGAACGGCACCGGTAGCCGGGTTTTTCTCCTGCACCAGCACATTGTTGTGCTCAAAGGTGCGATATTCCCGCTTTTCGACAGAGTTCAGGCCGGAGGCACATCCGGTGGTGAGTGAGGCGAGTACGGCTGCCATTGCCAATGATTTTATTTTCATTCGTTTTTATCCCAAAGAAAGTGATTGCATAACATTAATTAAGGCAAGCATGCACTTTCCAGAAGTAATGACGAGACAAGAATACATCACATATAAATGCTCATGCCGAATTGGCAGTGCAGGTAAATGGATCTTGTCTGATCGTTTTGCCTTCCGTGTGCGGGGATAATATTACACAAAGGATTCAATATGATCCATGCTGCCTTGTGTCAAAAAATGTCGTCTTTACTTCCCTGTCCGCCGCCTTACAATGCGGCGCTTTGTGTTGAAAAAGGAAGCAAAGCGTATGCAGTCCCTTCATTGCGCCCATGCGGGCGGTTTCAGTCTGGCGGCCCGGCCGCTGTTGTGTGTTGCCACCGGTGAATACAACGAAAAAGGGTGGTTTACCTGATGACCGCCCAGATCGAACGCCGGCGGGTTGCCGCCCAAACCTATCCCCTGTTCAAACAGATCAAACATACCTTCATTCGTGAGGCCAGCCACCTCAAACGAGGACACTGGACCCTGAATCACCTGCTGGACTACACCCGGCTGCGCGGTGAATTCACCGACTATCTCTGGCTCGATCCCGACTGGCTGGATCGACTTTCTCTGCATTTAATGGACTGGCATCATCCCGAGCACCAGCCCCTGTTCGAACATTTTCGCCATCAGGCGCTGCACGAACATCAAGATGTGTATGCTCCTCGCCCGCTGTTCTGGGGAGAAACCCGCCCCGCGCGTGCCGACACCGCGCCCCGCATTCATGACTATGGGCTTTCGTATCGCTGCAACCTGGCACTGCTGGAGCACGACGGTGACGAGGCCACCATGGTCGGCAACTGGGTGCTGAATTTTGCCGCCGATGTTCCTGCCGAGCGGCCGTCTCCGGCGCTGGAAATGACCCTGAACAGCCTGTACCTGCTGCCCGAATGGCGCGGTTATGGCGTAGGCTCGGCGGTTAACCGGGTGCTGAGCGAGCTGGTGTGCAAGGTGTTGTCACCGCCGCTGAAAGAGGCCTTGCCCGATGAGCTACCGGCCCCGCCGGCAATACAGTTCGACGCCGACTATACCAGCCGCAACGGCCTGCGCATGGGGCAGCAGATTGCCCGTCGCCTGGCACCGCTGGCCCGGCAGCATGGCCTTTTGTATTACGACAGCAGCGACTTCTGTACTCAGGGCACGGCCAGAAACCTGGTTTAACCATCAGGGGGTGTTGGTCAGCACAATCGATGTGCCGTATGACAACACTCTCTTAGTCGAAGTTAACGGTGGTGAAGTGCGGATTGGACTGTGCTGCGGTCATACGGGTCAGGCTTTCCAGGGGTAACAGCCGCACTTCGTCGCCTGCGCGAATTTTCAGGCATTCGGCACCCTTATCATTACGGGCGGTGTCGAGGGCGACGCCTTCCATCTGCTCGCCCGACACCAGAACCAGGCTCACCGGGTAATGATAAAGACAGGCTATCTCTATGTAGTCGTGTTGCTCGCAGCTCATCATCACAGACCTCCCTTGTATCCCACTCTGGCTCTTTGCTTGCAGATATTTGCGTTAAAACCGGGCCATTACGACGGGACTGTTCTTTATGTTGAGTATAAAGGGTGAGTTATTGCTTAAAAAGACGAATCTAGCTTGTTATTTGCAACCACTCGCCCCGGCGTAACAGATAAGATGGTTTCACCTTCAGGGAACAGACAGACCGATACCCTCGGCACCTGTCGCAAACCGGGATACCACACCGGTAAGCACCACAAACGCCACACCTCAACCGGGTGCAGAGCGGGGGCAGGGAGCCACAAGCTCCATGCAGGGCACAAAAAGCCAGCCTTCGGGGCTGGCTTTGGTGTTTTCGGCCCTCGGCGATCGAGCTCAAACTTTTATACTGCAACACTCTGTTTACCTGTGACCGAATGCTAAAGTCGCGGCCTTACAGGATGTCTAAAATCTATCGGGAATGAGTATGAAGATTAAGCCGCTGCCGCCGCTGAACAGTTTGATCGCCTTTGAGGCTGCAGCCCGCCACCTCAGCTTTACGCTGGCCGCCAATGAATTGAGCGTGACCCAGGGCGCCATCAGTCGGCAGATCCGCCAGCTTGAAGAGTACCTCGGCAAGGAGTTGTTTGTGCGGGCCAGTCGCAACATCTCTCTCACCGCCACCGGCCTGCAGTATTATCAAACCATTTACAGTGCTCTGCTCGATGTGGCTCAGGCCACCGGCGAAATCAAGAAGTGGCAGGGTGAACAGCAGATCACGGTGGCGACCACCAGTGCCATGGCGGCGCTGTGGCTGCTGCCGAAGGTGGCGGTGTTTCAGCAACAGCATGACGATATCGATCTGCGTATTCTGGCGTCCGACAATGTGACCGATCTGCGCCGTCTGGATTGCGACATTGCCTTGTTCTACTGTCGGCTGCCCCCTGCCGAGATGAAGGTGACCACCCTGTTTCCGGAGGAAGTGTTCCCGGTCTGCAGCCCCTCCTATCAGGCCCGTATTCAGGATTGCGACACGCCGGAGCAACTGTTTGGCAAGACGCTGCTTTATCTGGATGAATCGCAGCGCGACTGGGTCAGCTGGCAGGAATGGTTTGAACAGGTTGGCCTGCCGCCGATTACTCCTCGCAACCGGGTCAATATCAACAATTATCCCATGCTGCTGCAGGCGGCGATCAATGGCCAGGGCATTGCGCTGGCCTGGGGATCGCTGGTGGACGAGTATCTGGAGAGCGGCGCCCTGGTCAGGCCTACGGATACGGTATTACGCACACCGGCTACTTTCTGCATGCTTGAGCCGTTAAACCGTGGTGTGGTGCCGGCCAGTGTGAAGCGGTTTCGCAGCTGGTTGCTGGAACAGTTGCCCGGGCAGGTTGGCGAGAAAGGACTGAGCTGAGCCAGTAGATGGAGATGCAGAATAGAAAAAGCCGGGCGAACCCGGCTTTTTTGTCAAGAGCAGTTACTTGTCGAGTATGGGCTCGGCTTCCCAGCCGGCAGCCGGTGGCTGAACAGAGGGTGATTCCGTAACGGTCTCGGTTAACGGATTGACCGGGCCGTCCAGCTTGGCCGCTTCCGGCCGCACGTGATCCGGCAGCATGGCCCAGGGCTTGGGTTCGCGGCGAATGCTGTGGAACAGGGTCAGCGTCATCACCGCAATAAAGATGGCGATGGGAAAGCCGGCAATGATGGACGCGGTCTGCATGGCCTTGAGACCACCCGCATAGAGCAGCACGCCGGCGATCAAGGCGATCATGACGCCCCACAGTATCCGGATGGAGGTCGGTGGCTCACTGGCCCCGGCCGCATCCAGGGTGCAAAGCACCAGGGTACCGGAGTCGGCCGAGGTGATGAAATAGGTGCCCAGCAGCAGACACGCCAGCACGCTCAGCAGCTTGCCCATGCCGCCCGTATCGAGGTTCTCGAACAGGGTGAACAGTGCCTTGGTGGTATCGGCCTTGGTGGCTTCCAGTATGGGGCCGCCGGCAAAGGGGGCTTGCGCCGGTTCACCGGCTTCGGCCAGCACCACCGCCTGCTGTTCATAGGCGATACGGGTATCCTGCTCTATTTTGAGCGCGGCGCCGCCGAACACCGACATCCACAAAAAGGTGATCAGGGTGGGCACGATCAGGGCGCCGCCGATCAGTTCGCGAATGGTGCGTCCCTTTGAAATACGGGCCACAAACATGCCGACAAAGGGTGCCCAGGTCATCCACCAGGGCCAGTAATAGGCCGTCCACCAGTTCTGCCAGCCCGAGTCATTCTGGGCGTCGCTCCAGAAGCTCATGCCAACGATGTTCTGGGCATAGCTGCCGGTGCTTTCGAGCAGGGTGTTGAGAATATAGCGGGTGGGACCCACATACAGCACGATCAACACCAGCAACAGCGACAGCAGCATGTTCCATTCCGACAGTCGGCGAATGCCCTTGCCTACGCCCGACAGCACCGACGCCACCGCACAGGTACAGAGCACCACTATGATCAACAGCTGTACACCCAGGCTGATACCGGTGCCAAACACCAGGTTCAGGCCGGTATTGATCTGAATGACACCCATGCCCAGGGTCTGGGAAATGCCGAAGGCGGTAATGGCCACGGTCAGAATGTCTACCGCGTGGCCGATGGGGCCATAGATGCGATCACCAATCAGGGGGTAAAGAATGGATCTCAGGGTAAAGGGCAGATTCTTGCGGTAGGAGAAATAAGACAGCGCCAGCGCGACGATGATGAACACCGACCAGGGATGCAGGCCCCAGTGAAAAAACGCCAGCTTCATGGCGGTGCCCGCCGCTTCTTTGCTGAGCCCCTCGGTAAAGGGGTTGTCGGCGTAATGCCACATCGGCTCGGCCACCGACCAGAAAATCAGCCCGATGCCCATGCCGCCCGAAAACAGCATCGAAATCCATGACAGGTAATGAAACTCGGGCTTTTCATCGTCCTTGCCCAGGCGTATATGGCCATAACGGCTGACCATCAGGTACAGCAGAAAACCGACCACCAGAGACACCAGCCCCAGATAAAACCATTTCATGTTTTGTAATAAAACACCGGAGATGGTCTCGAAATATTGTCCGGCCTGATTGGCCAGAATTGCACAGAACAACACAAACCCGATGACCAGTACCTTGGAGGCAATGGTCACGGTGGGGTTCAGTCCCTTCAGAATCCCGGATGTAGCACGCATAACTCCTCCCTCTGCGTAATACGCTTAATGGTTAACCAGTTGTTAACTTGGCGTGAAGGTTAGGGGGATGTGATATCGCGCTCAACTGATTTTTTCTCATCCATCGGTGAGCTTTGGTAATGAAAATCCCTGCTTGTATAAGGCTTATTAAGGAGTTGGAATCAACTGGAACTCGGATGACAAAAGCTCATCCATACCCGGCTAAAAAGTCGTTTGTTTGTTGCTGCCTTGTTAACGAGAATCCTCCCCATCGGCACCCAGCGTGCCCGTTGCCAACTTCAGCGCAGGGAGCACTGCGTTACCATGGGAGAAATCACAATGAGCAATGCCAACCAGACCATCATTCCAATTCGGCAGGTAGAAAGCGTGCTGAATCCGATCACCGAAGCCAGCGGCATGCCGAACACCGCCTACACCAGCCAGGAATATTTCGCCTTCGAGCGGGATCAGGTGATCGGCAAAACCTGGGCCTGTGTCGGTTTTGCCTCCGATCTGGTCAAGAACGGCTACGTCAAACCGGTCAGCTTCATGGATCTGCCCCTGCTGATGATGCGCAACAAGGATGGCGAGGTGCAGGTGTTCCACAACGTGTGCAGCCACCGCGGCATGCAGCTGGTGCACGAAGCCGGTGAAGTGCAGGGCATGATTCGCTGCCCCTACCATTCCTGGACCTACGATCTGAACGGCAACCTCAAGGGCACCCCACACGTGGGCGGCATTGCCAAGCACAAGGACGACCGCTTCAAGTGCGAAAAGCACGGCCTCAAGGCGCTGCGCTCCGCCATCTGGATGGACATGGTATTCGTCAATCTGTCCGGTGATGCGCCTTCATTTGAAGAACACATAGCGCCGCTGGAAACCCGCTGGAACGCCTTTCTGGGCAACGACGGCATGGGCCTGCTGCGCCGGGTCAACATGGGCGGCCATCTGGAAATTGAAGTGGCGAGCAACTGGAAGCTGACGGTAGAAAACTACTGCGAAGCCTACCATCTGCCCTGGGTACACCCCAGCCTGAACACCTATTCCAAGCTGGAAGACCACTACAACATCATGTTTGACGACCGCTTCGCCGGTCAGGGCAGCATGGCCTACAACCTGTCGGATACCGCCGGTACCCACCTGCCCAAGTTCCCGAGCTGGCCGGCCGACAAGCTGCGTCATGCCGAATATGTGGCCCTGTTCCCCAATGTGCTGCTCGGCATTCAGGCCGACCACGCCTTCGCCATGATGATCGACCCCATTCATGCGGAAAAGACAGTGGAAAACCTGCGCCTCTACTACGTGGGTGACGAGGCGCTGAAGGATGAATACGCCGCCTGCCGCACCGCCACGCTGGAATCCTGGCGTGTGGTGTTCAGCGAAGACATCGGTGCGGTAGAAGGCATGCAGAAAGGGCGTCATTCCCCCGGTTTCGGTGGCGGCGTCTTCTCTCCCGAAATGGACCTGCCGACCCACTTCTTCCAGAAGTGGCTGGCCACCCAAACCAAAGCGGCGCTGGAGGCATAATCAATGCAGCATTATCTCAACTATATCGACGGCCAGTGGCGGGATGCGTCCCGCCAGCTTACGGTGATGAACCCGGGCACCGGTGAGCCCTACGCCACCATCGCCCAGGCGAGTATCGAGGATGCGGATTCGGCGATGGCCGCCGCCCGCCGTTGTGCCGAAAGCGGCGCCCTGAGCGACGTCCGTCCGGCCCAGCGCACCAGCTGGATGCTGAAGGCCGCCGATGCCATTCGTGCCATCGCCGACCAAGGCGGCCTGGTGGCCTGTCGTGAAAACGGCAAGAGCCTGAACGACGCCCGCGACGAGTTTCTGGAAGCGGCCCGTTACTTCGAATACTACGCCGGCATGGCCGACAAGATTGAAGGCATCTCGGTGCCGCTCGGCAAGGACTACATGGATTTCACCCAGTACGTGCCCTTCGGTGTGTCGGTGCAAATCGTGCCCTGGAACTTCCCGGTGTCCATCTGCGCCCGTTCGCTGGCGCCGGCGCTGGCCGCCGGCAATGCGGTGGTGATCAAGTCACCGGAGATTTCTCCGCTGGCCATGACCCTGCTGGTTCAGGCCATCGAACAGGCCGGTTTCCCGAAAGGGGCGGTGAACCTGCTGTGCGGCAAGGGCTCGGAAGTGGGCAGTCATCTGGTCAGGCATCAGGACACCAACCAGATAGTGTTTACCGGCTCGGTGCCCACCGGTCAGCGCATCCTCAGGGATGCGGCCGAGCGCGCCACCCCCTCGGTGATGGAACTGGGCGGCAAGTCCGCCGCCATCGCATTGAGTGACGTCAATCTCGACACCCTGCTGGCCAGCGTGAAGGTCGGCATCTTCTTCAACGCCGGTCAGGTGTGCTCGGCCATGTCGCGGCTGCTGGTGCAGCGTGATCGTTATGAAGAAGTGAAAGCCGCCGTGGTGGCGCTGGCCGAGAGCCTGACTATCGGGCAGGGCGAAGCCAATCCGGATCTGACGCCGGTGGTGTCGCAGGATCAGCAACAGCGGGTACTGGCGATGATCGAACAGGCCCGGGCCGAGGGCGCCAACATTCTTGCCGGCGGTGCGGCACCGGACCTGTCTGGTTACTTTGTGGCGCCGACGGTAATCGAGGCGACCCCCGAGATGACCATAGCGCGAGAAGAAGTGTTCGGCCCCGTGCTGGTCATCATGCCCTTCGACAGCGAAGACGACGCCGTGGCCTTGGCCAACGGCACCGACTTCGGTCTGGTAGCCGGGGTGTTTGGTGAAGGCCTGAGCCAGACCCTGCGCATCGCCAACCGGCTGCGCGGCGGCCAGGTGTTCATCAACGAATGGTTTGCCGGCGGCATCGAAACGCCGTTCGGCGGCGTGGGCCTGTCGGGCTTCGGTCGCGAGAAGGGACAGGAAGCCATCTACAGCTATGTCCAGACCCGCAATATCGGCATCCGTCTGAGTCAGGGTTAAGTAATAAATAGCGATCTTCATCGCACGCCAGAGGTCAGAAACGAACGCAGACACGCCATCAACCCATCCATGGGGGCTCCGCCGCGTCGTCCCTGACGCGGAGGGTCTGCTTATCGCAACCTGACCTCTGTCTGACGGAGTGCGGTGTAACAACCGTTATTTAGCAGTAAACAGGGTAGTGGGGAGAAACAAGATGAAAAAGTGGTTATGCATCATCTGCGGACTGATTTACGACGAGGCCAAAGGCTGGCCCGCCGACGGCATCGCCCCGGGTACCGCCTGGGAAGATGTGCCGGATGACTGGCTTTGCCCCGACTGCCTGGTCGGCAAGGCCGATTTCGAGATGCTCGAGATCACCGACGAAGAGCCGGCTCCGCTGGCGGTGGTGGCCGAGCTCAGCACCCCGCTGACCGAAACGGCACTCGAGCCTGTGGTGATCATCGGTACCGGTCACGGCGGCTATCAGCTGGCGGCGGCGTTGCGTGCCCAGTCACCGCATCTGCCCATTACCCTGTTTACTGCCGACGACGGCGCCCTGTACAGCAAGCCGGCCCTTTCCAACGCCCTGGCGCTGGGCAAGGATGGCGACAGCCTGGTCAGCGAACCTGCGCTGGCGTGGGAGCAGCGACTCGGGGTGCGGGTTTATCCTCATACCCGGGTCGAAAAAATCGACCGTGACAACAAGCAGCTGCACACCAATATCGGCGTTTATCCCTACGGCCGTCTGGTGCTGGCCACCGGTGCCTCGCCCATCGTGATCCCGGTGGAAGGCGAGCAGAGCGCCATGCTCAGCGTCAACGATCTGGCTGATTATCGTCGTTTTCGCCGGCAACTGGTGGGCAAGCAACACGTCACCATTCTGGGCGATGGCCTCATCGGCTGCGAGTTTGCCAACGATCTGGCGGCGCAAGGCGTGGCGGTGACCGTGGTGGGTCTGGGCCAGTGGCCGATGGAGCGACTGATCCCGCAACCGCTCGGCGAGGCGTTGCAACAGGCGCTGTCGGGTCTGGGCGTAGACTGGGCGCTGCAGGACAGCATCGGCCGCATCGACCGTGACGGCGAAGGCTATGCTCTGCAGTTGCAAAGCGGCCGGGTGCTGAATACCGATCTGGTACTGAGCGCCGTGGGCCTGCGGCCCAGTGCCGGTCTGGCCCAGGCCGCCGGACTGGCCACCGGCCGGGGCATCAGTGTCGATATCTGCCATCAGACCTCGGATCCCCATATTTTTGCGCTGGGTGACTGTGCCGAGGTCGAAGGCCAGTGGGCGCCCTATATCGCGCCCGTCAATCAGGCCATGCCGGCGTTGGTCAACAGCCTGCTCGGCACCCTGACCCCGGCGGTGCTCAAGCCGGCACCGGTGCTGGTCAAGACGCCGGTGCTGCCCTTGTCGGTGATGCCGGCCAGCGGCGAAGGCGAGTGGCGGGTAGAAGGCAGTGGCCAGGAACTGGCGGCGGGTTTCTACAACCCCGCCGGCGAGTTGACCGGTTTTGCCCTGCTGGGCAGCACACAACAGGGACTGCGCAGCCAGTGGCTGGAACACCTGACCACAAATCGCCACGCGGCCTGAGGAACAGAAGATGATCAACTTACCCAAAGATGACCACAGCTGCGGCTGGTATCAGGCTCTGCCGCCGGCCACACCGGTGACCCGGCTCAAGGGCGTGCAGCAGGCCGACTATGCGGTGCTAGGCGCGGGCTTTGCCGGCCTGGCGGCGGCCCGTCGCCTGGCCGAGCATTACCCACAGGCACGCATCGTGCTGGTGGATGCCCAGCGGGCGGCCGAAGGGGCCTCCGGACGGAATTCCGGCTTCGTCATCGACCTGCCGCACAAGTTTGCACTGGAGCATCCGGACCCGGCCCACAAGCAGAAGCTGCTGGGGCTGAACCGCTCTGCCATCGCCCAGCTGGATAGTCTGGTGCAGCGTCACGGCATCGACTGCCAGTGGTCGGCGGTCGGCAAATATCAAGGCGCGGTGGGCGAGCGGGGCGAGGCCTTTCTCGATCACTTCGAGCACCTGATGAAAGATTTGGGCGAGCCCTATCGCAAGGTGGATCACGGCGAGTTGAGCGCGGTGCTGGGCACCTCTTATTACAGCCGTGCCATCTTTACCCCCGGTGGTTATCTGATGCAGCCGGCGGCGCTGGTACGCGGCATGGCCGACAACCTGCCGGACAATGTCGAGCTGCTCGAGCAGTCGCCGATCTGCTCCCTGCAAAAAGAGGACGGCAAGTGGCGCCTGCTGGGCGATGAAGGCGAAATTCAGGCGCCAAAACTGCTGCTGGGCACCAGTATCTTCACCCGCGAGTTCGGTTACCTCAAAAACCGGTTGTTGCCGGTGATGACCTTTGCCAGCTGGACCCGGCCACTGACCGACGCCGAGCTGGCGCGTTACGGCGGCAAGCTGAACTGGGGCCTGACCCCGGCCGATCATGCGGGCACCACGCTGCGGATGACTGCCGACCGGCGCATTCTGATCCGCAACAGCTACAAGCATGTGCCCCAGTATGGCGGCAGTACCAGTGACGGCATGCGCCGGCGCATTCAGGCGGATCATCGCCAGGCGTTTCTGGCCCGTTATCCGGATCTGGCCGAGGTGCCGTTCACCCATACCTGGGGCGGGACTTATGCCATCTCCCGTAATTTCACCAATTTCTTCGGGCAGCTGGAAGAGGGCGTCTATGCCAGCGCCTGTGACAACGGCGTGGGGGCGGCCTGGGGCACTATTTCCGGCACCTTGCTGGCCGATTTGGCGGTGGGGGCGGACTCCGCCCAGCTGCGTGATATTCAGCAGGTGACCGGCATGCCGAGCATCAACCCGCCCGAACCTTTTCTGGGGCTGGGGGTAAGAAGTCGTATTGCCCTGGCCAAATGGCAGAGCCGGAGCGAATTATGAGTGAAGTCAGAGTGATCGACAGCAAGGAGCTGGAGTTCAGCTTTCGTGGTGGCCCGCCGGGTGCCGCCTATGTGGCCCGGGCGCTGAGCCCCGAGGTTTCCCCGAACATCGGGGTGGGCTTCGCCCGCTGGGAAGGGGCCGAAGTGGCCTGGACCGTGCTGTATGACGAAGTGGTGTTCGTGATTGAAGGCTGCTTCGAACTGACCGCCAACGGCAAGAAGCACGAAGTGCGCCCCGGCCAGATGCTGTGGATCCCCGAAGGCACCGAACTGGTGTATGGCGGCCATGCCCTGTTCGGTTATGTGGTTCACCCGGGCAACTGGAAGGAGTTGCACGGACTGGCCTGATGGAAGTACGTCTCCAGGCACTACTTTGCCGGCCCACTCGGGCCGGTTTTTTTATGCCAGGGGCCGATTCTTAGCAGGGAATCATACCAATGTGAATAAACATCTGATTATTTTCAATCCCGAGTTTAGAGGCAACACAGCCGCCTCCCACGACACGCCATGAACCCATCCATGGGGGCTCGGAAATGCCGTCCCTGGCATTTCACGGTCGTGGTAGTCGATCTCTGCTGCCTCTTCAGGAGTACCGAGTTGCCCGTAGAATGGCGCCTACAGGCAACGCCGGAGCTTCAAGGAGGACGAAGGGATCTGCTCCGCCGACCCTCCGCGCCAAGGATGGCGCGGCGGAGCCTACATGGAGGTATTCACGGCGTGTCGGCGGAGCTGGCCATTTGTCCGACCTTTTCAGAGCAACCAAATAGATCAGTTATTTAATTTTTTAGTATCAGGCTTCGGGAATGGCGGCGATGACCGAGATTTCAACCAGCAGTTCGGGGTTGGCCATGGCGGCTTCCACACAGGCGCGGGCCGGGGCGTGACCGGCGGGCACCCAGGCGTCCCATACCTGGTTCATCTCGGCGAACAGACTCATGTCCTTCACGTAGATGGTGGCGCTCAGCAGATGCCGGCGGTCGCTGCCGACTTCGTTCAGCAGGGTGTCGACCTTGGCCAGCATGGTGCGGGTCTGCTCGGCAATGCCTTGAGTACGGTCTTCGGCCACCTGGCCGCAGAGGTAAACGGTGTTGTTGTGAATGACGGTGCGGCTCATGCGCGCGCTGGTGTGATGGCGTACTAGGGTCATGGTGTCTCCTGAAAAGGTTGCAGCCGCCGAACTTGAGGCTCGGCGGCCGGTGTTGCGTTGGGTGGTATTCGTTGGCTTATTTCGAGTCGTTATCGCCCAAGCTGGCCAGTTCCTGCAGAGTCAGCGGCTTGATCGGCGAGCGAATACGGTAATAGCCCACGTCGGCCGGGGTGGTCTGGCGGGTATCGGCGATAATCTGCGCCACCGTCAGGCCGCACATGCGGCCCTGGCAGGGGCCCATGCCGACCCGGCTGAACGCCTTGGTCTGGTTGGGGCCGGTGCAGCCCTGCAGGGCAAAGCGGCGAATGTCACCGGCGGTGACCTCTTCGCAGCGGCACACCAGGGTCTCGTCGGCCGGAGTGAGAAACTCTCCGGCGGGCTGGTAGAGCACATCGAGGAAGGGGCGAATCGCCAGTGTCGGGGCCAGGGTGCGGCGCACCGGCTCGGCCAGCCTGTCTCTATCGCCCGGGCTGTGTTTGCCCAGCTGATGGGCAATCTGCCAGGCGGCCAGCCGACCGGCCTGTTCGGCGGCCACGGCGCCACCGATACCTGCGCCGTCACCGGCGATGAAGATACCCGAAATATCGGTCTCGCCCCAGCTATCGGTAACAGGACGCCAGCATAACTGCTGCTGGTCCCACTGGTGGTCGATGCCGATGGCCCGGCTCAGTTGCACATTGGGCACTACGCCCTGGTGTACCAGCAGGCTGGTGGCGTTCAGCGTCTGCTCTTTGCCCTTGTGGGTGAAGCGCACTCGGGCCAGCTTGCCGTGTTCATCGGCTTCGGCCTTCAGCCCGCTCACCCGGCTCAGGCAGCGTACGCCCGAGCCCTTGAGTCGGGCCATGTAGTCGAGCCCCTTGAGCAGCATTCTCCAGCCGCGCAGGGCACCACCGACATGACGGCCGGCCTTGAGGTAGTTCTCTTTGGGAGTGGTGTCGAGCACGGCGGCAATCTCTACTTCGGCTCTGTGCAGCTGCAATGCGATCAACAGCAACAGCGGGCCGCTGCCGGCCAGCACCAGGGGGGCCGGCGGCGTCAGACCACTGGTCTTGAGCATGATCTGGGCGGCGCCACAGCTCATCACCCCGGGCAGCTGCCAGCCGGGGAAAGGCACCGGACGCTCCTGGGCGCCGGTGGCCAGCAGTATTTTTCCCGCCTGCAGGGTGCGGGCCTGGCCTTGTGCCGATAGCCGGACTTCCCGCTCGCGGGTGATTTCCCACACGGTGGCGGACGGAATGTAGTCTATCCCGGCCTGGTTGAACGGCGCCAGCAGCTGGCGGCCTTGGTAGTAGTCCGGCCCCAGTATCTTTTCATCCTGCGGCGCGGGCGCCGAGATGGCGCGGTATATCTGGCCACCGGGAGCGGCCTGTTCGTCCAGCACGGCGACGGTCAGACCCTGCTCGGCGGCGGCGGTGGCCGCCGCCATGCCCGCCGGACCGGCACCGACGATCACCAGATCATACTGCTTCATGGAAATCTCCCTCTGTCAGTTCTCGGGCCCCGGACTGGCGGCGTACCTGCATGCCGTCGGTCACCTGCACCATGCAGCCCTGCACGTTGGCCAGGCCATCGACTTCGACCAGGCATTCGAAACAGACCCCCATCATGCAGTAGGGTGCGCGGGGGCTGGCTGACACCGGTGTGGTACGCGACGGCACGGCACCGGCGGCTAGCAGGGCGGCGGCGACCGAGTCGCCCTCGCGGGCGGTAAAGGACTGGCCGTCGATCTCTATGGTGACGGCCCCGGCAGGGGCGGTGGCCAGGCGGTTAAAGGGGGAATCGATCTGCACTGAACGCCTCCAGGGAAATATCTGTGTCTTTGCCAAGCAGCCAGTCGACCAGAGGGCCGGCATGCACGGCACCCAGGGTCACGCCGCTGTGGCAGGTCACCACATAGGCGCCGGGATAGCGGGCCGACTGCTGATAAATGGGATAACCGTCCGGAGTCATCACCCGCAGGGCGCCCCAGGCGCGGATCAGCCGCACCTTTTCCAGCACCGGATACATGCGGATGGCGCGGGCGGCAATCTTGCCGAGCTCCTCGGCGGTGGTACCGGTATCCAGGCCAACGTCTTCCTTGGAGTCACCCAGTTGCACAGTGCCTTCGCCGGTCTGGCGCACATGGCCGGTGGGGTAGCTGATAAAGGGCTTGAGTCGCTCGGTGATCAGCACCTGACCGCGATTGGGCTCAACCGGCGCATGCAGACCCAGCTGAGGGGCCAGCGCCTTGTTGCCGAGTCCGGCGGCCAGCACGACCTTTTGGGCCTGCCAGCGGCTGTCATCCAGCCGGATGTCGAAACCGCCCTGCTGCCGGGGTTGGATATGCTGCACCGGCTGGCCGTTAATCAGGCTTCCGCCGTGCAGTTCAAAGGCCTGATGCAGGGCCCGGAACAACAGCAGCGGGTTGAGGTGACCGTCCATCGGCGACCAGGTGGCGCCGGCGATATCGGGCCCCAGTGCCGGTTCCTTTTTCCGGGCCTGCTCGGCGTTCAGTACCTCGAAGGGATAGTCGCCGTCGGCGTCCTGTTGCATCCTGGCCAGCATGTCGGCCCGCTGCTGCAGGCTTTGCTGGTCGAGGCAGACATAGAGGCCGCCGCCTTGCTGCAGCTCGATATCGATGCCGGTATCCTGCTGCAGGTTGGCGGCAAGCTCCGGCCAGAGCCGGGCCGACAGCCGGGACAGCCGGGCATACTCGGGGCAGGTGTCACCCTTGCCCTGTACCCAGACCAGACCGAAGTTGCCGCGAGAGGCCCGCAGCGCCTGATCGCCCTCGTCGAAGACGGTGACCGTTTTGCCCTGGCGCAACAGGCCGTAGGCCAGGGACATGCCCACCAGACCGCCGCCGATGATGGCCACATCGGTCTCGTTGCGGCTGGCATGGTTGCGAACCGACATCATGTTCTCCTTTGGCAAAATGGAGTAAATAACCTTTCCCGAATTGGTTACAGCAGTCAGGCCCGAATGCAGACTCGCCATAAACCCATCCCTGGGGGCTCCACTACGCCATCCCTGGCGTAGAGGGTCTGCTTATCGGCTCCTGACTCCTGTCTTGCTGCGAGAAAGTGCAGTTGAAGCGGATTTACTTGAATGAAGCCAGAACCTGCTCGGCCCAGTCGGTGCCGATGTCTTTCATGATCTCGGGCCAGATCTGTTCACGGGCCACATCGGCATAGGCGTCGATATCGGCATCGGTCACCGCAACGATGTTGGCGCCGGCATCGGCCAGACGCTGCTCGTAGGCGGCCTGATCGGCCTGAGCGGAGTCCCAGCGACGCTGTTCAAAGGCCTGGGCGGCCTGATCCAGAGCGGCGCGCTCGGCATCATCCAGATCCGCATAGCGTTCGGCGTTGATCTGCAGGAACCACACTTCGAAGTGGGTGTTGAGCGGCACATAGGACTTGGTGACGTCGCGGAAGGAGGCGTAGTAGCCTTCGGCACCCGAGCCCATAACGCCGTCTACTACCCCGGTCTGTACCGCGGTAAAGGCTTCGGAGAAGGGCAGGGGCGAGCCGATAAAGCCGGTGTTGTCGGCCAGCAGCTGGAACGACTTCATCGGCGGCACCCGCAGCTTCACGCCCTTGTCATGGCTCGGATCGGCGACCTGTTCCACGTCCCGGTTGAGGGCGATGCCGCCGAAGTACACCGGCCAGGCGGCCAGTACCTTGATGTCCTGCGCCTGATACAGCTCGTTGATGGTGTTGCGCAGCGGTGAACCCGGAGTGTAGGCCTCGCGGGCATCGGTCCAGTTTTTCACCATGTAAGGCATGTAGATGACCTGAAAGCGCTTGTCGGCGCCGGCAGAAGGCGGCTGCACCGCCATATCGATGGCGCCCAGACTGACCCGCTCCTGTACCACCGTATAGTCGCCGAGGGCGTTGGCCGGATAGACCTTGAGCTTGAGATCGCCATCGGTGGCGGCCTTCAGCTCGTCGGACAGCTGACGCACGTCCTGGTCGATGGCGGTACCCTGGGGCCGCACGTGGGAAATTTTCAGGGTGGCCGCCTCGGCGACGGTGCCGGCCAGGGTCAGCGACAACAGCAGGCTCTTGGCCAGGGTGGTGTATTCAATCCGTTTTTTCATGGTGTTCTCCTTGAGGATCAGTAGCCAAACAGGGCTGGTATATATTCAGACAGATCCGGCCATACCGAGACCAGCACCACTACCGGCAGGTAGCCGAACAGCAGCAGTATCATGGCGGGCTTGATCAATTGGGTGAAGGGCACCTTGCCAATGCGCGCACCCATGTAAAGGATGCTGGCATAGGGCGGGGTCACGCCCCCCATGGCGGTGTTGACGCCCATGATGGCGGCAAACTGGATGGGGGTGACACCCAGAGCAGACATCAGCGGCAGCAGCAGGGGCGCCGTGAGTATGATGGCGGTGACGTCGTTGACCACCATGCCAATCAGGAACAGGAACAGGTTGACCATGATCAGCAGCAGCACCTTGTCGGTGGTGATGTCGAAGATGGCATCTACCAGCGCCTGGGGAATGTCTTCCATCACGTAGATCTGGCTGAGCATCAGGCTGAACAGCACCATGATCAGGATGGCGCCAACCGCGGTGGCGGACTCCTTGCCGGACTCGATAAAGCTGCGCCAGGTCAGCCCCTTGTAGATCATGAAGCCGACCGGAATGGCATAGATAACGGCGATGGCCGCCGCCTCGGTGGGGGTCATGATGCCGCCGTAGATACCGCCCAGTATGATTACCGGCATCAGCAGCGCCGGCAGGGCGTGTACGGTGCGGGCGGCGCCTTCGCGAATGGCTTCGTTGAACGGCTTGGGATCGTCCAGTACCAGCGGGAACTTGCGCGCCATGAACAGGTTGACCAGGGCGAAGTTGAACATGATCAGCAGGCCCGGCCCCAGGGTGGCGAGAAAGCTGGCCAGAATCGAGGTTTCGGTAACCCAGCCGTAGACGATCATGGTGACGCTGGGCGGGATAAGCAGGCCCAGAATGGACGAGTTGGCAATCAGTGCGGTGGCGTAGGCGCGGGGATAGCCCTGACGCTCCATCTCCGGGATCAGCAGCGGTCCGATGGCGGCGATGCCGGTGAGGCCACTGCCGGAAATGGCGCCGATAATGGCGCAACTGACCGACGCCACCACGCCCAGACCGCCACGAATGCGGCCGACGAACAGGTTGACGAACTTGAGCAGACTGCCGGCGATGCCGCTGACACTCATCAGGGTACCGGCAAACACGAACAGGGGGACCGCCAGCAGCACCGGGGTGGCCAGTTGGTTAAAGCCCCACAGCATGGTGCCTTTCATGGTGGCGTCTCCCACCAGGCTCATCACCATCAGACCTGCGCCGAAGCAATAGGGCAGCGGCACGCCGATGGTGAGCAAAATCACCAGCACGGCAAAGGCCAGAATCGCAATTTCAACCATGGAACTTCTCTCCTTTCTGTTCTTCCGTGAGCAGCTTGAACTCGGTCACCTCGGCCGGTTCGGGAATGGTGTCGACCCGGTGGGCCTCACCGCCCGCCAGCAGGGTGCGCAGGTGTTTCAGCAGGTGCCAGCCTACATAGAGGGTCATCACCATCAGGCCCAGAAACAGCGCGGCTTCGTAGATGATGGTGGGAATGTAGAGGGTCGGGCTTTCTTTCCAGACCCGATTGGCATACTTGAAGTAGTCCCAGGCCCACCAGGTCAGCCAGCCAGAGATGGCAAGGCTGATGGTTTCGGAGAACACCGCCAGCCAGTGACGGGCTCTGTCGGTCTTGAGAAAGACGTCCAGCACATTGGCGCGAATCTGGGTGTCTTCGCGAGAAGCGTTGACCGCCCCCAGTATGTAGAGCCACATGGTGGGGATCAGCGCCATTTCTTCCAGCCCCATCATGGGTGTTTCAAACACGTAGCGCGAAATCACCTGTACGGCCTGAAAACCGGCCACCGTGGTGATCAGCAGCGTCAGTGTGTACTTGAATACCGTTTCCATATTCTTGTCCTTGTGCGGTTCACCTGCAGAAATCGGTGCTTGCCACCTTGTCTACCTGTTGTTCATTTTGCATTCACAAAATGATAACAACAAATCGTTTTAAGTGGCCTTTGTATAACATAATGTTATCTTGTTGGCAGGGCAGTATTCAGGGAACAGACCATGGCCAAGTTAAGTTATCGACAGGTAGAAGCCTTTCGGGCGGTAATGATCGCCGGCACCACCACGGGAGCGGCGGAGCTGCTCTATATTTCGCAGCCGGCGGTGAGCCGGCTGCTCAACGACTTCGAGGCGGCGGTAAAGATCAAGCTGTTCGAGCGTCATCACAAACGGCTGGCGCCGACGCCCGAAGCCTTGTTGCTGTTTGAAGAGGTGGAACGCTCTTTCATCGGTATCGACCGGCTGGCGAACATGGCGGAAGAGCTGCGCGACTTTCAGCGTGGCAGCCTCAAGGTGGCGGCCATGCCGGCCATTGCGCTGGGTTTTCTGCCCCGGGTCATGCAGCAGTTCAGCCAGCGTCACCAGGGGGTGAATCTGACGCTGCAGGTGCGCAGCTCCCAGCAGGTGGCCGACTGGATTGCGACCCAGCATTTTGATGTCGGTATCGGCGCCATCAATGTGGCCGATCCGGCGCTGGCGGTGGAGGTATTGGGGGAGGCGGCCCTGGTCTGTGCCTTGCCGGCGAGTCACCCGCTGGCAGAAAAGCAGGTCATAGTGCCGGAAGATTTGCGGGATCAGCCGTTTATTTCACTGGGGCCGGAGCAGAGCGTGCGTTACAAGGTGGACGAAGCGTTTGAACAGGCCAGGGTCAGCCGACAGCTGGTGTTCGATACCCAGCTGTCGCACGTGGCCTGCTCCTTTGTTGATGCCGGCTCGGGAGTGGCGCTGGTCGACCCGATTACCGCGCTGCATTTTTCGTCTGCCAACTTGGTATTTCGCCCCTTCGAGCCCTGGGTGTCGTTTTCCTATCATCTGTTGTATCCGGCCCACCGGGCGCGCTCCCGGGCGACCGAGGAATTCAGCCAGCTGCTGAAGCAGGAACTGGCGTTGCTGGTGGAACGTGCCGATGGCCTGCTGCGGCTGAAGAATGTATCGGCGAGCTGACTATTCGGCTTGGGGCAGATTTCAGACCGCTCTTATTTACCCCAGATGCTCCAGCGGCAGGGCGGTTTCGTGCTTGATTCGGCGCAGTACGAAGCTGGATCGTACCCCGGTCACGCCATCCAGCCGGGTCAGTTTGCCCAGCAGAAACTGCTGGTAGTGTTCCATGTCGCGCACTATCACCTTGAGTTGATAATCGGCCTCGGTGCCGGTGATCAGATCGCATTCCAGCACCTCGGAAAAGCCGTTGATGGCCGCATCGAAGCTTTCGAATCGTTCCGGGGTGTGCCGGTCCAGCGAGATATGAATGTAGGCCAGCAGGCTCAGGCCCAGCTTGTTGGCGTTAAGCAGGGTGACGTGATCGGCGATAAGGCCGGCTTCTTCCAGTGCCTTGACCCGGCGCGAGCAGGGCGAGGGCGACAGCCCGATACGCTCGGCCAGCTCCAGGTTGCTGATACGGCCGTGGCGCTGCATCAGTTCCAGAATCCGTCTGTCGGTACGATCCAGTTGTAGTGGGTTGCTCAAAATGTTCACCTGATGAAATAACTGCTCTCCATATAGAGTACACGGGGTGAGTTATTGCTTAAAGAATTGAATTTGACCTTTCATTCGCAACCACTCGCCCCGGATTAGGCGATAAGATGGTTTCACCTTCTGGAAACAGACAGACCGATACCCTCGGCCCCTGTCGCAAACCGGGATACCACACCGGTAAGCACCACAAAGGCCACACTCGATGCGAGTGAAAGGCCGGGAGCCAGGGCCACAAGCCCAAGCAGGACACAGAAAGCCAGCCGCCAGGGCTGGCTTTGGTGTTTCTGGGATTCGGGATCGGAAATGCCATCTGACCGCCAGGGAGGGAGGGAATGCCGGAACGGCAGGAGCATTTTCCGGCCTTGGTATTTCACGGTCGTGGGAGCCTGTCTCTGTTACCTCTTTTTGAATGCCGAGTTGCCGGTAGGTGGCGCCAACTAGTGGCACCGAGGTAGCAGGAGGACAAAGGGATCTGCTTCGCCGACCCTCCGCGCCAGGGAGGGCGCGGCGGAGCCCCCAGGGATGGGGTTACGGCGAGTCGGTGAAACGGGCCCTTTGGCCGATGAGTCAAAGACTGAAAGCACCGGGATGGTAGTTCAAATAATCCGCGGTGCGTCCTGCTTGCGGATCAGTATCGGAATCGACTTGGAAGTGGGTGTATCACTGCCGTCGCCCACGCTGTGTAGCGGCACCAGGGGGTTGGTTTCCGGATAATAGGCCGCCACGTCGCCGGGCGGAATATCGTAGGCCACCACCTTGAAGCCACCGACCTTGCGCTCGACATCGTCCAGCCACACGCCGATCAGCTCGACCCAGTCTCCCTCCTGCAGGCCGCGGCGCTTGATCTCGTCCGGGTGCATGAAGAGCACCATGCGCTGGCCGTACACGCCTCGGTAACGGTCGTCCATGCCGTAGATGGTGGTGTTGTACTGATCGTGCGAACGCAGGGTCTGCAGGGTTGAGAGCATGCCCTGGGCCTTGGCGGTCACGGCCTCCGGGATCAGGCTGGCAGGCAGCGGGTCGGAACCGAAGTTGGCCTTGCCGTTGCCGGTTTGCCATTGATAACGGGCGGCGCTGTTACCCAGATAGAAGCCACCGGGTTGCTGCAGCCGTTCATTGAACTGCTCGAAGCCGGGCAGGGTGGCGGCGATATGATCCCGGATAAGATCGTAATTGTTGGCCAACGCCTGCCAGTCGACCGGTTTATTGCCCAGCACTGCCTGAGCCATGCCGGCGATGATGGCGGTTTCCGAGCGCTGGTGCGGGCTCTTGGGGTTGGCCACGCCCTGAGAAGCGTGCACCATGCTGAAGGAGTCTTCCACCGTAATGAACTGGGGGCCACTGGCCTGCACATCTTCTTCGGTGCGGCCCAGGCAGGGCAAAATCAGCGCCTCTTTACCGGCCATGACATGGCTGCGGTTGAGCTTGGTGCTGATCTGTACCGTCAGCGTGCAATTGGCCAATGCCCGGGCGGTGGCGGGCGTGTCGGGGGCGGCGGCGGCGATGTTGCCGCCCAGCGCAATAAATACCCTGGCTTTGCCATCCAGCATGGCCTGAATGGCCGCGACCGCATTATGACCCGGCCGGCGAGGCATGGGCTGTTGGAAGTGTTGTTGCAGCCGGTCGAGAAAGGCGGCGTCGGGCTGTTCATTTATCCCCACGGTGCGGTTGCCCTGCACGTTGCTGTGGCCTCGCACCGGGCACAAACCGGCACCGGGTCGGCCCAGCTGGCCGCGCAGCAGCTGCAGATTGGTGATCTCCCGAATGGTGGCCACCGAATGCTTGTGCTGGGTAATGCCCATGGCCCAGGTGCAGATCACCCGCTCGGCACCGGCGTAAACTTCGGCCGCCTGGCGCAGTTCGGCCCGGCTAAGACCCGATTGCGCTTCTATCTGTTGCCAGGAGGTGTCGGCCACCGTCGCCATGTAGTCTTCCAGCCCGTGAGTGTGTTGCGCGATAAAGTCCCGGTCAAGCAGCCCCGGCTTGCCTCGCCTCAGCGCCTCGGCGTCCCATTCCAGCACCAGTTTGGCCATGCCGCGCACCGCCGCCATGTCGCCACCCAGTCGCGGGCATAAATAGTGGCTGGAGATACGCGAGTCTTTCGGGGTCAGCATTTCCAGCGGGCTTTGCGGATCGGCAAAGCGCTCCAGCCCGCGTTCCTTGAGGTTGTTGAAGCTGACGATGGCGGTGCCGTTGCGGGCGGCATTGCGCAGGCTGTGCAGCATGCGCGGATGATTGGTGCCCGGGTTCTGGCCGAACACCAGGATGGCGTCGGCCCGTTCAAAATCACTCAGGGTCACTGTGCCCTTGCCCACCCCGATCGCCTGGGTCAGGGCGACGCCGCTGGCCTCGTGGCAGAGGTTGGAGCAGTCGGGAAAATTGTTGGTGCCAAAGGAACGACCGAACAACTGATACAGATAGGCGGCCTCGTTGCTGGCCCGCCCCGAGGTATACAGCTCCAGCTGATCCGGGTGATCCAGCCCGTTGAGGTGGCGGGCGATCAGCGCGAAGGCATTCTCCCAGGAGATGGGCTCATAGTGACCACGTTCCCGGTTCAGGTACATCGGCTGTTCGAGTCGGCCCTGATACTCGAGAAAATAGTCGCTCTGGCGCTGCAGCTTGCCGACGCTGTGGGCGCGAAAGAAGGCGGGTGTCACCTGTTTGGTGGTGGCTTCCCAGCTGATGGCCTTGGCGCCGTTTTCGCAGAAGGAGAAATGCTTGCCCTGCTCGTCGCCCCAGGCACAGCCGGGGCAGTCGAAGCCCTTGACCTGATTGGCCCTGAGCAGATTGCGGATGTTGGCTGCCGGTTGCTTGCTGCCGAACACGAAACGGGTGGTGGCAGACAGGGCGCCCCAGCCGCCGGCCGGGCCCTGATAGGGTTTGATTTTTCTAGTCATGATGAGGCTCGGTTTCTGAAGTGGAATAAACTCGCGGGCCCTGTTGGCGCGACAGATGCAGCAGGTTGAGGCCGGCTCGCCGGGCCTGGCGCACCGCCAGTTCGGTGGGGGCGGCCAGGGTGACCAGAGTAGACAGCCCGGCGCGGGCCATTTTCTGCACCAGCTCTATGCTGCAGCGGCTGGTCATCAGCACCATGCCGGCGGCGAGCGGTGGTTTCTGATGCAACAGGGTGCCAATGAGTTTGTCGAGGGCGTTATGCCGGCCCACGTCTTCGCAGCCATGCAGAATCTGGCCGTCCAGGCTGGCAAAAAAAGCCCCATGCAGGGCACCACACTCCCGACCCAGTGGCTGCCAGTCCGGCAACTGCCGGCCGAGTTGCAAGAGGGCGGATGCTGGCGGCAGCGGTGCGGCAGGCAGACGGGGTAACTCGGGCAGCGCCTGAGCCAGCGATTCGATGCCGCACAGGCCACAGCCGGTACGGCCGGCCAGGCTGCGGCGGTGCTCTTTCCAGCGGTAATGGGCGCCATTACCCAGGGTGACGCGGGCTTCAAGTGCCTGATCTTGCCGGTGGAATTCCAGATCGTGGATTTCTCGTGAGTGCTTGATGACGCCTTCGCTGACCAGAAAACCGGTGATGAATTCATCCAGTTGGCAGGGGGTGACCATCATCACCGCGTGGCTGATGCCGTTGAGCAGAATAGCCAACGGCACCTCGCTGGCCAGGGCATGGGATTCACCGTCGGTGGTGGCCACATACTGATAACCTGGCAGGGCATCGGGCTGGCAAAAGGACATGGTCACAGAACTCGTTAAAGGCAGTTAACGCCAGTGTAGTGAGCGGCCGGAGCGTGATCTAATCGAAAGATTCGATATTGTGATATAGGTAATCTATCAATTATTGCTTCATTCATGTTTTTTAATAATAAAACAGACAGGTTAATCATGGACATCAAGCAGCTTTACTACCTCTGTGCCCTGGAGCGGGAACGGCACTTCGGCCGGGCGGCCCGGGCCTGCTGCATTACCCAGCCGACGCTGTCGATGCGCATCAAGCAGCTGGAAAGCGAGCTGGGGATGCCCCTGGTGCGCCGGGGCAAGCAGTTCGAGGGTTTTACGCCCGAAGGCGAACGGGTACTGGAGCGGGCCCGCACTCTGCTGAGCCACTATGACAACCTCAAACTGGAGGTGGAGGCGATGAAGGGGCGTCTCACCGGCACGGTAAGACTGGGGCTGGTGCCACTGAGTTGCATGGATCTGAGTCCGGTGCTGGCGCGGTTGCGGCAGCGCTACCCCGGCCTGGGGTTCGAGATTGACGACATGACCGCCGATGCCATAGTGCAGGGGCTGGAAAAGAACCGTCTGGATATTGGCGGTGGTTTTTTTGAACCCGAGGTCCTGGCGCAACTGAACAGTCTGGCGTTGCCGGAGCAGGGGGTGGTGCTGGCGTGCGGGCCTGAATGGCGAGAGCGGCTGTCGACGGCGCCCACACTGCAGGAATTGGCGGCCTTGCCGCTGTGCCTGCCCAAGGCGGGCATGTATTTTCGCGGCTATCTGGAAACGGTATTTGCCCGGCAAGGCGTCAGGCTGCAGCCGATGCTGGAGTCCGACTCGGTTTACCGGCTGATGCGGGCGGTGCATGCCGGCCTGGGCTGTGCCTTGATTCCGGCCGGTAGCGTGCTTTTTTCCGAGTTGCCGGGGGTAGAGTGTCGGCCGCTGGTATTACCCGCCATGGCCCGCATCGGAGCCCTGGTGATGCGCAACGACGATCAGGCCAGCCCATTGGCCAGGGGTTTTTTCGAGGTGGCAAAGGAGTTGTGGCATCCCCTTGCACAGGCCGCGGTATAAGTGGCGATGTTCTATGATTAGTAGTCTCATCATCGCCGATAGACGGATATTCACCGGGAACGGTTAATTGAAAGGGTTTGATGGTCTGTTGGCTCGATAAAGCGGTAATCAATATGAGCATGGATATGCGAAGCTATGGCAGTCAGGATGATGGAGTGACCGAGGGGGCCAAGACCGAAAAGCGCGACGATTGGTCGGAGTTGTGTGCCCTGGCAGCCAGGTGTGCCGATGCCGAACGCGCCTGGTTTGTATTCTTCAATGCCGATGGCTCGCCCTCACTCGCAGTGGGTCGCCAATGGCCGCCATTATCGCAGTGGGCGGCGGCGGATTATCTGGCTATCCGGCAGCAAGCGCGGTTTTATTGCGCCGTGCCTCCGGCGGCCGACCCGGGCGCGGAGCGCTACATGGCGGTGCCCGCGTCGCGCGGGTCACTCGAAGGATTGCTGCTACTCGAATACCGGACAAGAGCCCCTCGGCTTGCGCCAACCCAACGTCAGACCCTCGATATACTGACAACCCACGGCGCCATGTTATGGCGCGAGCAGGAACAACATACACATCAGAGAAAGCGGGAAGGCTCGTCCCGGCGTTTTCTGAGCCGGCTAAAAGGCATGTTTGATCATGTTCCCATCCCCATTAACGGGTTCGACTCGGCAGGGCGCTGCATTCTATGGAATCATGAGTGCGAGCGGATATTTGGCTGGAGTTTTGACGAGCTGAAACAACACGCGGCGCCACTGCATCTTTTTTATCCCGATCCCGAACAGCGACGTCAGGTGATCGCCACTTTTACCTCTCTCAACAGCTCGGTATTCCGTGAATGGCGGCCCTTGAACCGAAAGGGAGACGTGCTGACCATGCTGTGGGCCAATATCATGCTGCCCAATGGTCACATGCTCTGCGTGGGGCAGGACATCAGCGCACAGAAAGACATTGAAGCCCAGCAGCGGCTGGCAACCAGTGTGTTCGAGTCGAGCTATGAGGGCATCATGGTGACCGATGCCGACAACCGTATTACCCATGTCAATCCGGCCTTTACCCGCATTACCGGATATTTGCCCGAGGATGTGATCGGTGGCTCGCCGGAGTTATTGCAAGCCCAGGATCATGACGACGATTTTTATGCCGAACTGTGCCGCCATCTCGACGCCCGCGAACACTGGCAGGGTGAACTGTGGAGCCGGCGCAAGAATGGTGAGTCCTATCCACTGCTGCTGGCGGTGTCGGTGGTCTGCGACGATGCGGATCGGGTGTTGCACCATGTGATTATTTTTTCCGATATTACCCATCTGAAGCAGCATGAAGCCGAGCTCAAGCACCAGGCCTGTCACGATGCTCTGACCAGGATCCCCAACCGGCTGCTGTTTGGCGAATTGCTGGAACGCTCTATTGCCGGCGCCAGGCGTAACGAGGGCAGGCTGGCGGTGTGCTATCTGGATCTGGATGGTTTCAAGCAGGTCAATGACAGTCTGGGACACGCGGCCGGTGATCGGCTGCTCATCGAAATCAGCCGGCGGCTGGGTCAGATCACCCGTAGCTGTGATGCCCTGGCCCGACTGGGAGGGGACGAGTTTGCCCTGTTGTTTACCGGACTGCACAACGATCTGGAGTGTGATGAAATTCTCGATCGGGTACTGGCGGTGATCCATGAGCCGATGGAGCTGGATGGTCAGCAGGTGCGGGTGTCGGCCAGCATCGGTGTGGCGCTGTCTCCTCAGGATGCGGATGATGCGGAGCTTCTGCTGCGCTATGCGGATCAGGCCATGTATCAGGCTAAAAAGCAGGGCAAGAACACCTATGTGTTCTTCGATGCCGAACTGCATCAGCAGGAATATCACCGGCAGCAGCAGTTTGCCCTGTTGTCGGCCGCCTTCAAACGGAACGAGTTTTTGCTTTATTACCAACCACGGGTCGAGCTGCTCAGCAAGTGCATGATTGGTGTAGAGGCGTTGCTACGCTGGCGTCACCCGCAACGTGGCATAGTGGCGCCCGCCGACTTTCTGCCATTGATTATCGGCAGCGAGCTGGAATTCGAGGTGGGGCTGTGGGTGATTGAGCGGGTATTGGCGCAAATGACCGCCTGGGTGGCGCAGGGGCTGGAGTTCAGAGTCAGTTTCAATGTGAGTACCGGCCAGTTGATGCATGCGGACTTTATCGATGCACTGGGCCGCCTGCTGGCCCGCTACCCCCAGGTGTCGCCCTCGTTGCTGGAGCTGGAGTTTCAGGAGGCGGCGGTACTGGCCGACATAGATGGCTTGATTCCGGTATTGGAACGTTGTCGTTTGCTGGGGTTGAGCATTTTGTTTGATAACTTTGGCACCGGGTATTCTTCTCTTGCTCACCTCAATCGGTTGCCGGTGGACACCCTGAAAATCGATCGCAGCTTTGTCGGCGACCTGCTGTCGCAAGGGCATGATGCGGGCATGGTGGAAAGCGTGATTCAGCTGGCGGCGGTGCTGAGAATGAGCGTGATTGCGGACGGCATGGAAGTATCGGCTCAGGGTGAGCGCTTGCAACAGTTGGGGTGTCAGTATGTGCAGGGTTATGGCATCTCTCTGCCGATGCCGGCCGAGCAGATCGAAGACTGGCTGCTGGCCTGGAACGACCAGCTGTTGGCGCATTGATAACGATCTAAATAAAAATATGATCTGTTTTAAAGCCGGAGACGAGAGGAAACAGAGTCACCTCCCATGACACGCCATAAACCCATCCATGGGGGCTCGGAAATGCCATCCCTGGCATTTCACGGTCGCGGGAGCCGCTCTCTGTTGCCTCTCTTTGGCACCGAGTTATCTGCAGGCCGTTCCACAGGCGACTCTGCAGCATTAGGGAGGATGAAGGGTTCTACTCCAGCGACCATCACATGACAGGTCAACAAAGGCTCCTGCAATGCTGACACTCCCGCCATCCTTGGCGGCCGGACGTCATGTGCTGAGCGTCGCAGGGATGCGGTTCAGCGTGTCGGTGGAATGGACCCTTCGTTCGACCTTTACCGTGAAGCCAAGTAGATCAGTTGGTTTTCCAGATTGGTATAAAACCGCACAGAATGGCAAAAGCACGTAAAAAAAAGACCCCGGCCTGAACCGGGGTCTCTGCTATTGCCTGTTGTCGCGCACTGTAATTACAGTTGCGGGCCAGCTGCTACCAGGGCCTTGCCCTCGGGGGTATCGGTGAACTTGTCGAAGTTGTCGACGAAGCGTTTGGCCAGATCCTGTGCCTTGACGTCCCACTCGGCCGGGTCGGCGTAGGTGTTACGCGGATCCAGGATGGAGCCGTCTTCAACGCCTTGCAGGCTGGTGGGAATGGCCACATTGAAGTAGGGCATTTCAACAAACTCGGCATCTTCGATGGAGCCGTCGAGAATGGCGTTGATGATGGCACGGGTCGCCTTGATGGAAATCCGCTTGCCGGTGCCGTTCCAGCCGGTGTTCACCAGGTAGGCTTCGGCGCCTACTGCGTCCATGCGCTTGGCCAGTACATCGGCGTACTGGGTCGGGTGCAGGCTCAGGAAAGCCGCACCAAAACAGCTGGAGAAGGTGGGAGTCGGCTCGGTAATGCCACGCTCGGTACCGGCCAGTTTGGCGGTAAAGCCGGACAGGAAGTGGTACTGGGCCTGTTCGCGGGTCAGTTTGGCCACCGGCGGCAGCACACCGAAGGCATCGGCAGTCAGGAAGATAACCTTCTTGGCGTGACCGGCTTTTGATACCGGCTTGACGATGTTGTCGATGTGATAGATGGGGTAGGAGACACGGGTGTTCTCGGTCTTGGAGCCATCATCGAAGTCGATGGTGCCGTCTGACAGCACGGTCACGTTTTCCAGCAGCGCATCGCGGCGGATGGCGGCATAGATTTCCGGCTCGTTTTCCTGGCTCAGCTTGATGGTTTTGGCGTAGCAGCCACCTTCGAAGTTGAACACGCCATCGTCGTCCCAGCCGTGCTCGTCGTCGCCAATCAGCTCACGCTGGGGATCGGTGGACAGGGTGGTCTTGCCGGTACCGGAAAGGCCGAAGAACACGGCCACGTCGCCGTCTTTGCCCACGTTGGCGGAGCAGTGCATGGAGGCAATGCCCTTCAGCGGCAGCAGGTAGTTCATCATCGAGAACATGCCTTTCTTCATTTCGCCGCCGTACCAGGTACCGCCGATCAGTTGTACCCGCTCGGTCAGATTGAAGGCGACGAAGTTTTCGCTGTTCAGGCCCTGCTCTTTCCAATTGGGGTTGGTGCACTTGGCGCCGTTCATCACCACGAAGTCGGGCACAAAGCCTTCCAGTTCGGCTTCGCTCGGGCGAATGAACATGTTTTTCACGAAGTGCGCCTGCCAAGCAACTTCGGTCACGAAGCGCACGGCCAGGCGGGTATCCGGGTTGGCACCGCAGTAGGTGTCGACCACGAACAGGCGCTTGCCGGACAGCTGCTTGGTGACCAGGGTTTTCAGCTCGGTCCAGGTTTCCTGGCTCATCGGCTTGTTGTCGTTCTTGCCCTGATCGGCCCACCAGACGGTGTCGCGGGTGACGTCGTCACGCACTATGTATTTATCTTTCGGAGAGCGGCCGGTAAAGATACCGGTGTCGACGGCAACGGCGCCCAGGCTGGTTTCCACGCCCTTTTCGTAGCCTTCCAGATCCGCACGGGTTTCTTCTGCGAACAATTGTTCGTAAGAGGGATTATGAAGGATCTCGGTAACATCGTTGATACCGTATTGAGAGAGGCCTAATTGCTGCGCCTGCGACGTCATTGTTATCTCCTGGTACGAAGGGGTTGAGTAAGCATGATTATTGGAATAATTAATCGCGGCAGACTAGCAGGAATTGCGCGGTATTTAGGGGATCAGTGTCAAAATTTAGAGTTTTGAGCGGAAAATTAACTAAAAAGGGGCACAATGCCCCATTTTTTTGTATTAAATGTTAATGCAGTGTCGGGGCATCATTAAAGAGGTTTTGCAGATCCGCTTCATCGAAGTGATAGTGCCGGCCACAATAGTCACAGTGCATTTCGATTTTACCCTCTTCCTTCACAATGTCGCCGGCCTCTTGCTGACCGACCTGCAACAGCGCCTGTTCGCATTTTTCCCGCGAGCAGGTGCATTGAAAGGTGACCGGCTGCGGATCGAACACCCGCACCGCTTCCTGATGATAGAGGCGATACAGAATCTCGTGCGCGTCCAGATTCAACAGCTCGTCGGCCTTGATGGTGTGGGTCAGGGCTTCAAGATGGGTAAAGTCACCGGCCTGATCACCGGGCAGTTCCTGCAACAGCATGCCGGCACAGCGCGGCTGCTCGTGCTGCACGTCGGTAAACAGCCAGATGCGGGTGTTCAGCTGCTCGGACTGGGCGAAGTAGTTTTCCAGGCTGGCACTCAGCGAATGTTCGCCGAGATCGACAATACCCTGATAACGCTCGCCGTCATTGGGGGTAATGGTAATGGCCAGGTAGCCCTTGCCGACGAGTTCGGCCAGTTTGTCGCTGTCGGGCACCTCGCCTTCCCAGCGGGCCACACCGCGTAGCTGCTGCTGGTGGTCGCCGTTAATCACGGCCAGAGAAACGGGGCCGTCGCCCTGCAGCTGTACCGTGATGTGGCCTTCAAACTTGAGGGTGGCGGTCAGCAGGCTGGTAGCGGTCAGCAGCTCGCCCAGCAGCCGTTGTACCGGTGCCGGATAGGCCTGGGATGCCAGCACCTGATGAAAGCTCTGCTGCAGCTGTACCAGCTCGCCCCGAACCTGGTAGTTGTCGAACAGATAACGATGAAGTTGGTCGATGTGAGTCATAAAAAATCCTGTATGGGCTGAATGCCGTTATCGTCTGTATATATAGTGTAAGTCGTTTGTCTCTGGCGGGAGCCAGGCCATGGCCGTTCGAGCTGCGGGGCGGGAAGCCGTTGTCCCGCGGTCGCCTCAGTTACCCTGCTTGATTTTAAGCAGGGTACGCCGTTCCTTTTTATCCGGCCGACGTTCGGGGCTGGGCGCAAACTGGCTGTTGAACTTGCGGGCCTCGGCGTTTTGCTCGCGCTTCTTGATGCTGTCTTCGGTTTCCCGAAACAAACGCTGGGCCTGCTCGGCCTTGCCCCTGTGTTCCGACAATTCCAGCACCACGACTTCCTTTTCATCGTTACCCTGACGCAGGCGGATCAGGGCACCGACCTCTACCTGCTTGCTGGGTTTGCTGCGTTGTCCGTTGTAGTGCACCTTGCCGCCGTCAATCATGGTGCGGGCCAGGCTGCGAGTCTTGTAGAAGCGGGCGGCCCACAGCCATTTGTCCAGGCGGATGGATGAATTTTCTCCGTTCATTGCGCTCGCTCTCGTTAAAACCGAGCCTGAATTATACCAGATGCCCCGGCCCGGAGCGTATATCGGCGCCGGCAAAAGCCGGCTTGTTGTCACTTGTGGGCAGACGTTTACCGATAGTTACGATAATCTCTGCACAGGGTGAGCGAAAAGGCGGAAACGGCCATGGCGGACAAGAAACAAAAACCTGAGATATTACATACAGAATTGGTGGCACAGAGTCGTCTTTTCAAGGTGGAGTCGGTTCATCTCAAGTTCAGCAACGGTGTGGAGCGGGTGTACGAGCGTATGCGCAACAGCGGCCGCGGCGCCGTGATGCTGGTGCCGCTGCTGGATGAAAAGACCATCTTGCTGATCCGTGAATACTCCGCCGGAACCCACAGCTATGAGCTGGGCTTTCCCAAGGGGCTGATCGATCCGGGCGAAAATGCCATGGAAGCGGGCAATCGGGAGCTGATGGAAGAAATCGGCTATGGGGCACGGGAGCTGACGCCGCTGAAACAGGTGACGCTGGCCCCCGGTTATTTTGGTAGTCGTATGGACATCTTGTTGGCGCGAGATCTGTATCCTGAACAGCGTGAAGGGGATGAACCCGAGCCGCTTGATGTGGTGCCCTGGCCTCTGGACAAGCTGGACCAGCTGATGGCCCGGCCCGACTTCAGTGAAGCACGCAGCATCTGTGGCCTGTTTATGCTGCAGGACTGGCTCAATAGAAAGGAGTAAGCATGGATATCCAAGCCTTGTTGCCGGGCGTGAAGGCGGCCGCCCGTGAATCCGGCAGCCTGATACTGTCGATGTATAACAGTGGCCAGTATCAGGCCGAGAATAAAGATGACGACAGCCCGGTCACCAGCGCCGATCTGGCCGCCCACGTTTATCTTAAACAGGCGCTGCGCGAGCTGGCCGATATTCCGGTGCTGTCGGAAGAAGGCACCGAGGTATCGCTGGCCGAACGCAGCAGCTGGCCCCGATACTGGCTGGTGGACCCATTGGACGGTACCCAGGAATTCATCGCCGGCAGCGGTGATTTTTCTACCATGATCGCGCTGATAGAACACGGCAAGCCGGTGCTGGGCGTGGTGTACGGGCCGGTGAACGATCTGATGTATTACGCGGTACGCGGCCACGGCGCCTTCAAGGAGACGGACGGCGAGACTCGGCGCATCGAGGCGCGGCATCATGATGCGGCCGACAAGCTGACCGGGCTGCGCATCACCATCAGCCGTCGGCAAAACGTGGACTGGGTTCGCGCGCGCCTGACGCCCACACTGGACTATCAGCTGGTGCCGCTGGGCTCCAGCTCGCTCAAATCCTGCCTGGTGGCAGAAGGCGCGGCCGACCTGTATATGCGCATCGGCCCCACCGGCGAATGGGACACGGGGGCTACCCAGTGCATCGTCGAGGAGGCGGGGGGGCGCTTGCTGGATCTGAACCTGAATCCGCTCAGCTACAATCGGCGCGACAGCATGGTCAATCCCAATTTCATTACCCTGGGCGATGCAGGGCTGCCCTGGTCGCAGATTCTGGTCGGTGTCGAGTCTTGAAAGAAAGTGGCAACCGAAGACACGGAGCGATGCGGCTTGCCTGCTGCCCTTTAGCAGCATTTATTGAAAGGCGCTAAAGGGCAGCCGGGGATAGCGGCGACAGGCAACGAAAGCATGCAAAGGCGGCAGCGGATGGGCCTGGACTCGCTTTCCGCCTTGCAACCCACACCGCGATGGCCAGCGCCTTATTCTTCGTCGCTGATGGCGTAATCTTCTATTTCGATACCCAGCTCGGCCATGATGGCCCGGGCGTGTGCGGGTATCTGGTCGGGTACGTCTTTGCGCAGATCTTCATCCTGGGGCAGCGGCTGGCCGGTATAGGCGTGCAGAAAGGCCTCGCACAGCAGTTCGCTGTTGGTGGCATGACGCAGGTTGTTGACCTGGCGACGGGTACGCTCGTCGGTCAGTATCTTCAACACCTTGAGCGGTATGGACACGGTGATCTTTTTGACCTGTTCATTTTTCTTGCCGTGTTCGGCGTAAGGGCTAATATAATCGCCGTTCCATTCAGTTTTCATTGTTCACCCGCATCAAGGTTAAAAATCCGAGCCGAATTGTAACCCTTACATTTTTTATTGGCAATCCAACAGCAAAGACTTTCAGACGTCCGGAAGGCTTGACGGCCCATTCCGGCTGGGTTACTGTGCGCGACTTGGAAGTTCCGTATTAGTAGCTAGCCAGGCTGCCTAAGCTGCCGTAGTGCAAAGGAGAGGATATGCCAGATTACCAGACCCAGACTCATGCCGTTCGTACCGGCATCGATACCGATACTCAGCATGGGGCTGTAGTGCCGCCTATCTACCTCAGCAGCACCTATTCTTTCGCCGATTTCAATGAGCAGCGCCGCTTCGATTATGCCCGCTCCGGCAACCCGACCCGCCAGACGCTGATCGATGCGCTGGCCCGGCTGGAAAAGGGCGCCGGCGCCGCCGTGACCGCCAGCGGCATGGGTGCCATCAATCTGATCATTACCTCCCAGCTGCAGGCCGGCGATCTGCTGCTGGCTCCTCATGACTGCTACGGCGGCAGCCACCGGCTGTTCAACTCCCTGGCCCAGAAAGGCAATTTCAAGGTCGAGTACGTTGATCAGACCGACGAGGCGGCGCTGGCGGCGGCCCTGGCCAAAAAGCCCAAAATACTGTGGATTGAAACGCCGTCCAACCCGCTGCTGCGAGTGGTGGATATAGCGGCACTGTGCGCGGCGGCCAAGGCCGTGGGCGCCCTGAGTGTGGTCGACAACACCTTTCTGTCGCCGGCCCTGCAACAGCCGCTGACCCTGGGTGCCGATCTGGTGGTGCACTCCACCACCAAATACATCAACGGCCATTCCGATGCGCTGGGCGGAGCCGTGGTGGCGGCCAGTGAAGAACGGGCCGAGGAGCTGCGCTGGTGGGCCAACTGCCTTGGCCTGACCGGCTCTGCCTTTGACAACTACCTCACCCTGCGCGGCCTGCGTACCCTGGGCGTGCGCATGCGTCAGCACTGCGAAAACGCCGAGGCGCTGGTCACCTATCTGCAGGGCCGGCCGGAAGTCAACACCATCTATCATCCCAGCCTGCCCGGCAACCCCGGCCACGAGGTGGCGGCGCGCCAGCAGCTGGGCTTTGGTGCCATGCTCAGCTTCGAGCTGAATGTGGACGAAGCGGGCATGAAGGCGTTTTTGAAGCAGTTGAAGCTGTTCTGCCTGGCCGAGTCGCTGGGTGGGGTGGAAAGCCTGATTGCCCATCCGGCCACCATGACCCATGCGGCCATGACCGAAGAAGCCCGTCTCGTTGCCGGTATCAGCAACCAGTTGTTGCGGGTGTCGGTGGGTATCGAGGATGTTCGCGACCTGATCGAAGATTTCGACAATGCATTCAAGGTGTTAAGCAAGTAATGACCCAGCAGCAGAACGACACCGACCGCCATCGGCGTCCGGTGCACAAATTTGGCGGCAGCAGCCTGGCCGATGCCGCCTGTTTTCATCGCGTGGCCGACATCATCAACAGCCAGCGTCAGCCCGACGCCCTGATTGTGGTGTCGGCGTCGGGTAAAACCACCAACCGGTTGATTGAATTGCTCAATCTGTTTACCAGTGGTGACAATGCCGCCGCGGCGACCCTGGAAGGACTGTACAGCTTTCAGCGCGGTTTAATCGAAAATACCCTGGATGAAACGGAAGCGGCGCCCCTGCTGGCGGCGCTGGATGAAGACATCAATACCATTGCCGGGGTACTGGAAAATCACCGTCTGGACGACTATCAGCGCAGTTTTATCCAGTCGTTCGGCGAGCTGTGGTCTTCCCGCCTGCTGGCCAGCCTGCTGAACAGTCAGGGTGTGCCGGCCGCCTCGCTGGACGCACGTCGTTTTTTGCGGGTATCCGGCTCACCGGTGCAGGTGGACGAGGCGCTCTCGCGCGAGCAATTACAGGGCATTCTGGCCGAGTATCCGGATCAGACACTGGTGGTGACCGGCTTTATTGCCGCCGATGCCGAAGGCCGTACCCGCTTGCTCGGGCGCAACGGCTCCGACTTCAGCGCCACCCTGCTGGCCGCCCTGGCCGACAGTTCACACAGCACCATCTGGAGCGATGTGCCGGGGGTGTTCAGTGCCGATCCCCGGCGGGTCACCGAAGCCCTGTTGCTGACCCGGCTGTCGTTGTCGGAAGCCGCCGAGCTGGCCCGACTGGGCTCGCCCATACTGCACAGCCGCACCCTGGGGCCGGTGTCGGCCAGCCGGCAACAGCTGATACTGCGCTGCAGTTACCACCCCAATGACGGTCACACCCGCATTGAACGCCTGCCCCGGCGAGAGTCGGGCGCCCGTATCGTGACCTCGGTAGACGATGCGGTACTGGTGGAAATGACCATTCCCGACCGTTATCAGGACAGAGTGAACGCCCTGACCGAGTGGCTGACCCGGCGCGAGCTGGCCCCCCTGGCCTGCAAGCGGCGTCCCGAACGCAAGCTGTGGCAGATTGCCTATACCCGCGAACAGGCCGAACAGGCCTTCTCGTTGCTGCGCGATCACCAGCCCGGTGGCGGCTTTGAAGACCTGCAGCAGCGGGAAGGTTTTTCACTGGTGGCGCTGGTGGGCAAGGGCGTGACCGCCCAAGCCGAGCAGTGCCTGCATTTCTACCATGCGCTGAACGAGCAGCCGCTGGAGTTTATCCAGCCCGCCAAAAACGGCCTCAGCCTGGTGGGGGTGGTACGTAAAGTCATGCTGGAGCCCTTGCTGCTGCGGTTGCACCAGAGCCTGTTCAGCCGGCCTCGGCGTATCGGTCTGATCCTGTTTGGCCGGGGCAACATCGGCCAGGCCTGGCTCAAGCTGTATCGGCAAGAGAAGGCGCGGCTGGAGCAGACCCTGAACGTGCAGCTGACCCTGTACGGCGTGTTCGACTCCAAAGGTGCCATGCTCGCCAGCCAGGGGCTGGCCGTGGAGCAGGTGCTCAACAACTTCCAGCCCGAGTCCATGGTCTGGCCCGACTGGCTGGAAAACCTGGAAGAACACGGTTTCGACCAGCTGGTGGGACTCGACTTCACCGCGTCCGACACCCTGGTGCAGTACTATCCGAATCTGGTGCAGCAGCATATTCATCTGATTGCCGCCAACAAGCTGGCGGGCGCGGCTGAGCAGGGTTTTTATCTGCGATTGAAGCAGACTCTGGCCGAGCATCGGGTACAGTTTCTCAGCAACGCCACCGTCGGCGCCGGGTTGCCGGTGCAGAGCAGCCTGCGCCAGCTGCAACAATCGGGCGAGCAACTCCGTGGTATCAGCGGCATCTTTTCCGGCACCCTGAGCTGGCTGTTTCAGCGCTTTGATGGCAGCCAGCCGTTTTCCGAACTGTTGTTGCAGGCCTGGCAGCAGGGGTTGACCGAGCCGGATCCGCGCCAGGATCTGAGCGGGCAGGATGTGAAGCGCAAGCTGGTCATTCTGGCGCGAGAGGCGGGTTTCGATCTGGATCCCGAACAGGTCAAGGTCAGCGATCTGGTACCCGGCTCACTCGCCGCGCTGGAGAAAGAGGTGTTCTTCGACCGGTTGGCCGAACTGGACCAGCCGCTGGCCGAGGCGCTGGCCAGCGCGCGCGAACAAGGCGGCCTGTTGCGCCATGTCGCCCGTTTCGATGCGACCAGCGGCGAAGCCAGCGTGGGGCTGGAAGTCGTGGCCGCAGATCACGCTTTCGCCCACCTGCGACCCGGCGACAATGTCTATGCTATCGAAACCCGGCACTATCGGCAGAACCCGCTGGTGATCCAGGGGCCGGGGGCCGGCCGGGAAGTGACCGCCGGCGCCATGCAGGCCGACTTGTGGAATCTGCTGGCCGGTCTGTAACGAAAAAGGCTCCCGCAGGAGCCTTTTTTCATTACATTGAGTTGTCCTTTCCGAAGGCGGGCAGGGTCTTTTTTGATGCTTACTTCGCGGCCTCGAGAGCGGCGTCTACCCAGCCATCGAACTTGGCCTGGTGGGCCTTTATCCAGCCGTCGGTATGGCGTTCTATGGCGGCGGGGGTGTCTTCGCCCTGTTTCATGCGCAGGTTCTGGGCGCTGATGTCGTTGGCGGAGATCTGCATCACTTCAAACAGTTTGGCGGCCGCCGGGTTGGCTTCGGCAAACTCCCGGTTGGCCACTATGTGCTGGGTGTTGGCCTGAAACCCGTAGTCCTTGCCGTTGGGCAGTGAAGTATCTACGTCCTTGCGTTCGCCGGGCAGGGAGGAAAAGGGAACTTCCAGCCAGATGACGTCCTTGCCGGGCACCAGCTCGCCGCTGATCCAGTAGGGGGTCCAGGTGTAGTAAAAAATGGGTTCATCGGCCCGGTAGCGGGAAATGGTGTCGGCCATAATGGCCGAATAGGCGCCCTGATTATGGGTAATGGTGTCGCGCAGGCCGTAGGCATCCAGATGGTGTTCAATCACTTTTTCGCAGCCCCAGCCCGGGGTGCAGCCGGTCAGATCGGCCTTGCCGTCGTCGTTTACATCGAACAGGGCGGCAATGTCCGGCTCCTTGAGTTGGCCGATATTGGTGATGCCGTGTTGTTCGGCGGTGCGCTTGTCGATCAGGTAGCCCTGCAGGGCACCGGTGGAATAGACCCCTTCCCGGTAGAGTTTTTCGTCACCACCGGCGGCTTTATAAAAGTCGATATGCAGCGGGTCCCAGTGGTCGGCCATAAAGGTGGCGTCGCCGTTGGCCAGGGCGATGTGGCCGGCGGCGTATTCGATTTCCTGAATGTCCTTCACGGTGTAGCCCAGTTTTTCCAGCCCCTTCATGACCAGCAGGGTCTGAAAGGTTTCCTCGGCAATGGAGCTTTTCAGGGGCTGTACCGAGATGCCGTCGCCGGGCAGGGCCGCGAGGGCGCTCAGGCTGAAGGTGGAGGCCAGCAGGCCGCCGGAAATAGCGCTTATCAGTTTCATTTTTCTCTCCTTGTCGTTTATTCCTTGTTGCCCAGCAGGCGATACAACAGACCCGCAGGGCCGGTTTGATACCAGTGATGTATACCCCGGCTACGCTTGTTCTGACCCATGGACTGGGTCAGCCGGTCCAGAATAATGGCCATTAATACAATGCCCAGGCCGCCCACGGTGGCCAGGCCCATGTCGAGCCGGCCGATACCCCGCAACACCATCTGACCCAGGCCACCGACGGCGATCATGGACGCGATGACCACCATCGACAGGGCCAGCATCAGGGTCTGGTTGATACCGGCCATGATGGTGGGCATGGCCAGAGGCAGTTGCACTTTGAACAGCAGCTGTGACGGGCTGGCGCCAAAGGAGCGGGAGGCCTCCACCAGATCTTCCGGTACCTGGCGAATGCCCAGGCTGGTGAGGCGGATCAACGGCGGCAGAGCGAAGATGATGGTCACGACCACGCCGGGTACGTTACCGATGCCGAACAGCATGACGATGGGCACCAGATACACGAAGGCCGGGGTGGTCTGCATGGCGTCGAGCACCGGGCGCAGGGTGGTCTGGGCCCGGTTGCTGTAGCCCAGCCAGATCCCCAGCGGCAGCCCGATAAGCACGCAGAACACCACGGAAGTAAGCACCAGCGACAGGGTGATCATGGCCTCGTTCCAGGCGCCGATGGCGCCGATCAATACCAGTGACAGCAAACTGCCCAGGCCCAGCCGCCATCCGGATACCTGCCAGGCCAGCAGGGCCACCAGCAGGATCAGTACGGGAGAGGGAATGGCCAGCAGGCCTTGCTCCACACCGGAGAGAATAGTGTCTATGGGGGCGCGTACTGCCTGAAAACCGCTGCGAAAGTGAACGACCACCCAGTCCAGCCCATGTTCTACCCAGCGGTCGAGGGGAATCAGCGCATCCTGAAAGGGGTTCAGCCAGTCGATACCGGCTTGTTCTGCCGGTGCTTCGGGAGCGGCATCGAGCCAGCTGCCCCCGGTATCGGCCGGCGCGTCCGACTCCCAGGGGTTGCTGTCGGCGGGGGCATCGGCGGTGCTGCCCCAGGGGTCGGCGGCAGCTGCTTCGGCAGAAGAAGATTGGTCCTCGGTGCCGGCATCGGCGGTGTTGCCCCAGGGGTCGGCGGCAGCTGCTTCGGCAGGAGAAGTCTGGTCCTCGGTGCCGGCATCGGTCGCCGCCGCCCAGGGATCCGGGTTTTGTTCCTTGCTCATGAGGGGGTTTCTCCTTGGCGATCCAGTATTTCCAGCAGGGCGGACTTGGTGATCACGCCCAGGTAGCGCTCCTGTTCGTCGATCACGGGCAGTGCGCAGGGTGCCTGGGCCGCCTGGCCCAGCACCTTGCCCAGCGGCGTGTCGGCGGATACCGGCTCGAGCTCGCTCAGCATGGCGGCCTGCAACTCGCTGCCGGATTTTTCTGCCTGTATGAGTGATTCAACCGATACCGTGCCCAGGTAGTGTTGCTCCCGGTTCAGTACGCAGCCATGCTGCCGTCCTGACTCGCGCAGCTGGCGCAGGGCCTGGCTGACACCGCCTTCACCTTCGGACTCCAGAGTGGGCTGCTGGTCGCTGGCCACGTCTTTGGCGCTGAATACCTGGCTGACATCCACGCCGCGAAAGAAGCTTTTCACATAGTCGTTGGCCGGGTTGTTGAGAATGTCGTCAGGGGTACCCACCTGCACCACTTCGCCTCCTTCCATGATGGCGATGCGATCGCCGATGCGCATGGCTTCGTCCAGATCGTGGGAGATGAACACTATGGTGCGTTGGTCGCGGGCCTGCAGTTGAATGAGCTCGTCCTGCATTTCGGTCCGGATCAGTGGGTCGAGCGCGGAAAAGGCTTCGTCCATCAGCAGTACGTCGGGATCCACCGCCAGCGCCCGGGCCAGTCCCACCCGCTGTTGCATGCCGCCGGAGAGCTGGTCCGGGTAGGAATGCAGGTGGGCCGCCAGTCCGACTCGCTCCAGTGCTTCCCGGGCAGTTTGATGACGCTCACCCTTGGCCACGCCGTCCAGCTCAAGACCGAAGGCGACGTTGTCCTGAATGTTGAGGTGGGGCATGAGCGCGAAGGACTGGAACACCATGCTGATCTTTTTGCGCCGGGCCTGACGCAGGGCGTGGGCGTTCATGGAGGCGATGTCTTCACCGTCCAGGTATACGTGACCGCGGGTGGGCTCAATCAGACGGTTGAGCAGGCGTACCAGAGTGGATTTTCCCGAGCCGGACAGCCCCATGATCACGAAGATTTCGCCGGGGTAAATATCGAAACTGGCGTCTTTTACCGCCGTGGTCAGGGAGGTCTGCTGGAAAATGTCGTCTTTGCCCAGCCCCTGCTCCAGCAGAGGAAAGGCCCGCTCGGGCTGGTCGCCGAACACCTTGTACAGGTTGGCGACAGAAAGTTTGGGCTGCATATCCTTTGCCATTTTGTTGAGGGTTAAATTGTTTAGCTTTCTAAGTATATGATCTTACTATGCCTTAAGATGGGCTGGCAGCACAAGTCCCTTTTATGTCAGTTTTTAGCCATATAAACGACCAAATCATAGAGATGCAGGGACGACAGGGGAATATCAAAGGCTTTGCAGGAAGCCTTTGATGAGAGAAAAACATTACAGAACGATACTTTTACGTGATGATATATGCGCATGGCTGGCGCAGGCAGGGGTTACTCTGGCCGGGATCGCTCGATGATTTCCTGCAAGTCCGGGCACAGCGGCGAGGGCAGGGCCTCGGGGCTGAACCAGGCCACCGCCTCGGCATCGTCGGCTGCCTGCGGGGTTCCGCTGCGATACTGGCCGCCGACTGCCACCATCACATAGTGGTGGGCCAGCTCGCCGTCGTCACCGTTGGCCAGCACGTCATAACAGGCGAAGGGCGCCGTCATCTCGGCGTGAACCCCGGTTTCCTCCCGCAGTTCCCGGGCCGCGCCTTCGGCCATGGTTTCGCTCCATTCCAGCTTGCCGCCCGGAAAGCCCCAGTGACCGGCGTGGGGGGCATGCTTGCGCTTGACCAGCAGCACCTGCTGCCGGTGCCAGACGACGGCAATCACGCCGACCTTGGGTGAGGGTTTGATATGTACTGACGGCGATTTGTGTGTTGAAGGCTCCATTCGTGCTCCTGATGACAAGAATCAGGCATCACCATAACCCGGATGAGACTTGGGTGCATTGGGTCGATAAACCGTGTTTTAGTCTGATGCGGAATATCGGACAAAGGGTTCAGCCCCACCGACTCGCGGTAGATACTCCCTGTATGCTCTCTGTTTCATCCCTGAAACAGAAGGTCGGTGGAGATAACCCTGTTACTTCTCGAACCATCGTTATTTTTTCAGCAGTCGGTAAACGAACAGCAGGGCCAGGGCGCCGATGATGGCGGTGAAAAAGCTGCCGAGGTTGAAGCCGGTCACCGAGCCGAAGCCGAGGCGGGTGCCGATCCAGCCGCCGACGAAGGCACCGGCAATACCCAGCAGCATGGTCATGATGATACCGCCGCCGTCCCGGCCCGGCATCAGCCACTTGGCCAGCATGCCGGCCAGTAACCCAAACACAATCCAGCTTAAAATACCCATGTGATGTTCCTTGTGCCGATGATGAGGAGTGAACATGGGTCCCCGACAAACGAAGACCCTAGAGCCTAATGATAGTCAGGCGTCAATCAAAGCCCAGTGATTATCCCATTGGTAGGCCGAATAGAAGCGTTGCTCGCGACCGCCGTTGTCGAGCCGGCTGATGCCGCCCTGGCCGCTGCCCAGCCAGATGTTCTCACCTTTGGCCGAGGCGCCGGAGGCGTCGGGCAGGGGGGCGATGCGGATAAGCTCGCCACTGTGACGATGCCAGAGGCCATAACAGTTGCCGGGCGGCGAGGTGGCGGCAATCAGGGTATCGGTGACGGCGATGCTGGCGATGTAGTGATTGAAGCGGGCCCAGTCGAGCGTGGTGCCGCCCAGCGGTTGCAATGGCTGGCCGGGCCGGTGGCGCACGATCAGCGGCGGATAGTCGTCCGGCTCGCCTCTGTACTGCTGACCGGTGAACACCTCGCCGTCATGGGTGACCGCCAGATGGCGAATCGACAGGTGTTTGTCTGCCAGGGTGGCCTGCTCCAGCAGTGCGCCGGTAGTGGCGTCGAGATAGCTCAGGCTGGGTGCCATGGTATTCAGGTTGAGTGGTTCCCGCCCTTGAGTGTGCACGCCGCCCACGCCCACTACCAGGTTGCCGTTGGGCAGCAGGCGGATTTCGTGCGGGCCTATACCGAAGCCGCGATATTCCGCCACTTTTTCCAGCCTGTCCGCCGCCAGCGCGTAGACGCCGATGATGCCTTCGCTGCTGTCGCCGACGCCCTCGGTGGTAAACAGCCTGTTGCCATCGGCGCTGAACACACCGTGACCGTAATAATGCCGCCGGGGGTCGGCTTTGCGCACCTGCAACAGGCGTCCTTCGGCATGGTCGAACAGACTGAGAAAGCCGCCCGGGCGGCGGGCATGACAGACCGCCAGCGGCATATGAGGATGCACCGCCATGCCATGGCCCCGGTCGGGCAGTGGCAGCTCATAGCGCAGGCTGCCATCCAGATTGAGCGCCTGCACCACATAGCGATCCTGCGCTCTACGTCCGCCGCCGATCAGGTAACTTTGCGGGCTGCGGGGCAGGGCGCAACCGGCCAGTCCGAGGCTGCACAGGACGCCGGCGGCAGACAGGCCTTTCAGAAACTGGCGCCGTTGCATCAGTCACCGTCCGTGGCGTTGAAGCCGAGGTTCAGGCCCAGCTCTTCGGGCAGGCGCTGTTTCAGCTGGTAACCCAGTTGATCGAACGACAGCTTGAAGCGCAGCAGGGCGGCGTAGCGATCCCCTTCCAGCCAGTAGCCCAGGCTGTCGCCTGCGGGCAGATGCTTGAGGGTGTCGGCAAAGGCATGATCCAGCGCCGCGATAACGGCGGCATGACTCGAGTCTGGTTGTTGTGAACCTTGCAGATAGGCGCGGATGCCGCCATGGCGGTATTCCTGCTCCAGCGACAGCAGGCTGGCGCGCAGAAAGTGCAGCGACTGACCGCTGCGCCAGGCCTCGGCAAACAGCGGCCGCGGGTGTTCGACGGTGTTCAGCGGCAGCACCAGCTTCTTTTCTATACGCTCGTAACGATGAGACAGCTGGCCCAGTATCTGGGTCAGCAGGGCGGTACTGCCACCCTGTTGCTGCATTCGGTTCAGCTGTTGCTGGTAACCGTCGGCATCATGCCAGGCGGTGCTCAGCCGTTGGCCATTGGCCGCCAGCTCGGCACCGATGCCGGGTAGCAGCAGGCAGCGCTGCCGGGCCGTGAGGTCGTTTTCGAGCAGATATTCCATGGCGCCCAGGGTGGTGGTGACACCTTGTTGCCGCACGGGCTGCCCCTGCTCGACGGCGGTCAGCTGGCGTTGCAGTTGCTTGCCGGTGGTGTCTTTCTTGTCGGGCCAGAACTGAAAGGCAAAGCTCAGGCCTTCGGCATCCAGCGGACCACCGCTCTGACCCTGATGGGCGCTCCAGGTGGCAAAGCTGCGGCGCCAATGCTGTTTGAGATCGGCCAGCGCATCTTTCTGGGTGGCAGACGATGACGCCCGGCAATAATCGCTGCCGGCCTGTTGCAATTGCTGCAGTTCGCCGGCCAGCCGGTCGGCCTGTGCGCGCATGAAGGTCAGATGATGATCGCTCAGGGTCTGCAGGGCCGGATCAAGCGGTGGCTGACTCTGACAGGCGGTCAGGGTGCCAAGGGTGGCGAGCAGCAACAGTGTTTTTTTCATAGGGACTCCAGAAAGGCGATGAGCTGAGCGCGTTCTTCACTGCTCATGGCGATGACGCTTTGTTTGGCGGCCTCGGCTTCGCCACCGTGCCAGAGAATGGCCTCCAGCAGGCTACGGGCACGGCCATCGTGCAGGTAATAGGCATCGCTGCCGGCCACTTCGCCGGCATAGCCCAGCCCCCAGAGTGGCGGCGTGCGCCATTCCTGACCGTTAGCCTGAAACTCGGGTCGGTTGTCGGCCAGGCCTTCGCCCATGTCGTGCAGCAGCAGATCGGTATAGGGATAGATTTTCTGGTGGCTCAGAGCGGCACTGTCATGTTCGCCTGTGGTGTAAGAAGGGGTATGGCAACCGCTGCAGCCCAGCGCCAGAAACAGCTGTTCGCCGGCGGCCACGTCGGGGTGGTCCAGATTACGGCGGGCGGGCACCGCCAGGTGCTGGCTGTAGAAGGTGACCGAGTCCATGATGTCGTCGCTGACTTCAATTTGGCCACCATCGGGATACCGGTCGCAGCCCTGCGCCGGAGCGCAATCGTCGGCGGGAAACAGCGACGAGCTCAGCCCCATGTCACCGGCGAAGGCACCGGCATCCTGCTGGCGCAGGTTGGGCTGGCCCGCCTTCCAGCCGAAGCGACCGATGACAGTTTGCTCTGCGGCAATGTCCCACACCCGGTTGGCGCGGCCGCTGATGCCATCTCCGTTGCTGTCTTGTGGATCTTCGCGCACCAGCAGGTCGGTTTCATCGATGGCTTCCAGCAGGCCCAGGCCAATCATGGGCGGGGCGATGCGGGACGAGAACAGGGTATCCGGGTGCAATGTACCGTAGCCGGGCTCGGCCACCGTCAGTTGTGGCTGACGCAGTTCCACCTCGGTGCCGTCTTTCATGCTCACGATATGGGTCTGATAGTCGATCTGTACCCTGCCCTCCGGGTGAGCACCGGGAATGGCCATGTCCTGCAGCTGGCCGCCATAGGTGGGCTCGTTGATTACGCCATGCACCCGCAACCATGCCTGCTGTTCGGGGCTGCCGTCGCTCGGAATCGACAGCCGTACCAGCATGCTGACCGCGTTGTCACCGGCAAACTGCGGCGGGTGGCCGCGGCCATCCTTGACGTGACAGCTCTGACAGGCGTTGGTATTGAACAGTGGACCCAGGCCATCACGGGCATCGGTGGTGGCGGGCGCGGTGACCCAGGGGTTGCGAAAGAAGCTGTTGCCGACCGAGAAATCCAGTCGCTTTTGAAAGCTGAGGTTGGCGGCGGGCATGGAATAGGCGTTGGCACCGGTTTTGTCGGTGGTGGTGTCGCCACCGGGCTTGGCCGGGTTGGCCTGTGCATTCAGGGCCAGGGTGGCGCCGAGTAGCAAGCTGCCGAGTCGAAAAAGCATAGAGACTCCAGAGTAAAAGGGGACATCTGTGGCTTCAGAGTATTGAACGAGTCGTCTTGCGGATGTCGAACACTCGGCCAAAAGGTCAGCACCGCCGACACGCGATGAATACATCCGTGTACGCTCTCCGTTTCATCCCTGAAACGGAAGGTCGGCGGAGCAGATCCCTTTGGCCTTTTACTGGCACTGGTGCCGTCTGTTATTCGTTGCCTGAAGATCTGTTTGCAGTCTGATGCTCAAGGTGTGCCGTGGCGGGAAGGTGTCGGTGCCGAGACTCCGCCCTTCCGCTGTATTGTTATTGATACGGGTTATTGACGTTCGTGTGTGAACTCAGAACTCGTGATCGGCGGTGTCCGGATTCAGGTTGCTGATGCCGATGGTGTTGGCGGCCAGCTCGATAGCGCGGGTCTGCTCGACCAGGCCGTCGATGGCATCCAGCACCAGCTGGTTACCGGCCGGGTTGTCGGCGGCAATCAGCTGATCAAAATGCACATTATTGAGTTCGGCAGATGCGACCAGCTGGTATACCCCCTGTTCGCTCTCGCGCATCTGAACGCCAATCTGTTTGGCGGCATCGCTGTCTTGCTGTGCCACCAGCTGCAGCAGCGAAGGGCCCTGCAGTATGCTGCCGTCGATGCGCTGGTACTCGCCGAACATCAGATTAACGATGCCTTTTTCGTTGTAATAATGAGAGTGGTGGGTGTTGTCGGAGAAGCAGTCGTGCTCGTCTTCCACCGAGTTGGCCACCAGTGCCACCTTCATCCGTTCACCGGCCAGCTCGCCCAGTGACAGGGAGCCCATGCCGAACAGCATGCGGCGCAGGCCTTCTTCGGCGGGCAGGGCGGTCAGTTCGGCGCGATAGTTGCCGTTCTGGCCGGCTTGCCACTGGCTGCTCATCCAGCCGAGATCACTGACCAGCAGCTGACTGGCGGCCTGCAGGTAATCCCGGCGGCGGTCGCAGTTGCCGTTGGTGCAGTCTTCGCCCAACGCATAGTCGGTGTAGGGGCGCTCGCCGGCACCGGCGTTCGTGCCGTGCAGATCCTGGCCCCAGAGCAGAAACTCGATGGCGTGATAACCGGAGGCCACGTTGGCTTCGGAGCCGGCCAGTTCGTTGAGGCCGGCCAGCAGCTCGGGGGTGATGTTGCCGACATCCAGCTGCTCACCACCAACCTGCAGTGCCGTGTTGGCAACGATATTGGCGGCGGCGCCGTCGTTGCCCAGCTCGTGCTGATAGCCGGCGGCCACATAGTCGATCAGCCCTTCATCCAGCGGCCAGGCGTTGAGCTGGCCTTCCCACTCGTCGACCACCGGGTTGCCGAAACGAAACACCTCGGACTGCTGATAAGGCACCCGGGCGGCTTTCCAGGCGGTACGCGCCTGAGCCAGGGTTTGCTCGCCTGGGCTGGCCAGCAGTTGCTGAATGGCCACATCCAGCTTCTCGGCGGCCGTCAGGGAGTCGGCGTAAACCGCATGGGCGATGTCGGTATAGTGTTCGACCACTTGTTTCTGGCTGACCGCGGGGGTACTGGTCTGGGCGCAACCGCTCAGCAGGGCACCGATGGTGGCGGCGAGCACGAGTTTGGGGTAAGGCATCCGGATATCCTTATGACTATGCGTTTGAGAATCGTTTGTATTATCGGATGCGAATGGTAGCGTTTTTCGGCAACTAGCCGCAAGAACTAGCAGAAAAAATGTCTGACTTCCTACGGAAGGCGATCATTCTTCACGCCTCACGCCTCACGCCTCACGCCTCACGCCTCACGCCTCACGCCTCACTCGGCGATGTCGGCCACCACGGCGCCGAGCAGGTTTTGCACCACCTCGGCGGCAACGCCCACCGACAGCCCGCGCTTGCCGCCGGACACCAGTATTTGAGGGTAGTTATTGGCCGAGGCGTCCAGAACTGTTGGCAACCGTTTCTTCTGGGCGAAGGGGCTGATGCCACCCACCTTGTAGCCGGTCAGTCGTTCCGCCTTGGCGGGCGGCATCATGTCGAGCTTTTTCACCCCGGCGGCCTTGGCCAGGCGTTTGAGATTGACCTTGCCGGAAGAGGGCACCAGCGCCACGACCGGCCCCTGTTCGCCTTCGGTGAGCAGCGTCTTGAACACCTGCTCCGGCGGCACCTGTAATTGTTCGGCCGCATGGGCGCCAAAGTCATCCAGGGTCGTGCATTCATATTGATGTTGGGTAAAGGTGGCTTTTTGTTTTTCCAGAAACAGGATGGCAGGGGTCATGGTGAAATCCGGTGAATAAGTGAAGGAAAAATTATGCAGATAAATACAGCTGTAAGCTATAAGCCGGAAGAAAATGGGATTGGGGATTGGGGATTGGGGATTGAGGGCTGGGGATATTCATCCCAGCCTGGGCAACTGAAGGAAAGTAAAGGGGATCACAGAGCCGACTGTGACATGCCAGGGATGGCATGTTCGAGCCCACATGGAGGTGCTTGTGGCGTGTCGGCGTTGTGACCCCTTTACTCGACTGTGCAGAATGTCTCTTCTTACAGCTGATTTATCCCGTATTTCGCATGCCGGCGGCGATGCCGGCGATGGTGACCATCAGAGCCTGATCCAGCACCGGATGAATTTCTCCCTGCTGGCGCGAGCGTTTGAGCAACTCGGCCTGCAACACGTTGAGCGGATCCGTGTAGGGGTTGCGCAAGGTGATGGACTCCTTGATCCAGGGTTGGTCCGACAGCAGCTCGGCTTCTTCCTTGAGTTGCAGGATCAGCGCCATGCTGGCTTTCAGCTCGTCGCGCAGTTGCCGGCCCAACGGTTTGAGTGCTTCCGGTACCAGTACGCTGTCGTAGTAGGCGGCCAGATTGGGATCGGTTTTGAGAAACACCATTTCCAGCATGTCCAGCCGCGCACGGAAGAAGGGCCAGCGCTTGTTCATCGCTATCAGGGTGTCTTCCTGGCCGTTGGCAATCACCTGTTCCAGCCCCTTGTGAGCGCCCAGCCAGGCGGGCAGCATCAGCCGGTTCTGGGTCCAGGCAAAAATCCAGGGAATGGCGCGCAGGCTTTCTACCCCGCCATTGGGTTTGCGTTTGGCCGGGCGCGAGCCCAGCGGCAGCTTGCCCAGCTCCTGCTCGGGGGTGGCGGCACGGAAGTAAGGCACGAAATCCGGCTCGTCACGGATGAGTCGCCGATAGTGGGCACAGGAGACCTCGGCCATGGTGTCCATCAGCTCGCGCCACCGGGGCTCGGGCTCGGGCGGCGGCAGCAGGTTGGCCTCCAGCACGGCGCTGGCATAGAGCGCCAGGCTGTCGATGGCCACCTTGGGCAGACCGAACTTGAAGCGAATCATTTCGCCCTGCTCGGTAACGCGCAGGCCGCCAAGGGTCGAGCCCGGGGGCTGCGCCAGAATGGCCTGACGGGCCGGGCCGCCGCCACGACCCAGGCTGCCGCCCCGGCCATGGAACAGGGTCAGCTTGATCTGTTCCTGCGCGCTGATACCGACCAGTTTTTCCATGGCGCTGTACTGGGCCCAGCCTGCGGCCATCATGCCCGCGTCCTTGGCCGAGTCGGAATAGCCAATCATCACGAACTGGCGACCCTGCAGATAGCCGCGATACCAGGGCAGATGATACAGCTGCTCGATCACTTCGGCGCCGTTGTTGAGATCGTCCAGGGTTTCAAACAGCGGTGCCACCGGCAGCGGAAAGTCGACGCCGCATTCCTTCAGCAGCAGTTGTACCGCCAGCACATCGGACGGCGCGCCGGCCATGGAGATGATGTAAATGCCGAAGGCGTCCTGCGGGTGGTCGGCGATGACCTTGCAGGTATCCAGTACTTCCTTGGTGTCGGCACTGGGCTGCCATTGGCCCGGCAGCCCTTGTCGCGGCAATAGGGGGCGACGGGAGTTGAGTTCGTTGAGCAGAAACGCCTGCTTGTCGGCCTCGCTCCAGTCGGCGTAATCGCCGAGGCCGAGGTAACGGGTGATTTCGGCCAGGGCCTGGGTGTGGCGTTCGCCGTCCTGGCGCACATCCAGCTTGAGCAGGTGAATGCCGAAGCAGGCGACCTTGCGGATCACGTCCAGCAACAGGCCGTCGGCGATTTTGCCGAGGCCGCATTCCTGCAGCGAGCGATAGCACAGCTCCAGCGGCTGGCGCAGTTGCTCTGTGGTGGTGATCAGATCCCGGGCGTCGGTGCTCTGGCCCTGTACCCGGGCGTTGAGGTGCATCAGGGTTTCGCGCAGATCTTCACGCAGGGTACGCAGTATGGCCCGGTAGGGCTCGTCGCTCTGATCGGCGGCACGATAGAGTTCATCGTTGGCCTGAGACATCGACAGCTCGGATACCAGTTCCTGAATGTCGTTGAGAAACAGCGAGCTGGCCATCCAGCGGCCGAGCAGTAACACCTCGCGGGTCACCTTGGCGGTGACGAAGGGGTTGCCGTCCCGATCGCCGCCCATCCAGGAGGCGAAGCGCACCGGAGAGGCATCCAGCGGCAGTCGCGCGCCCAGCTGCTCATGCAACTGGTCGTCGAGCTGGCGCATGAATTTGGGCAGGGCGGGCCAGAGGCTGTTTTCGATCACCGCAAAGCCCCATTTGGCTTCGTCGACCGGGGTCGGCCGCTGGGCGCGGATTTCGTTGCTGTGCCAGGCCTGGGTGATCAGTTGCTCGACCCGGGCCAGTAGCTCGGTTTTTTCCTGCTCGGGCAGATCCAGCTCCAGCGCCGCCAGGCAGTCGTTGAGCTGCACGTGCTTGTGAATAAAGGTTCGACGGGTCACTTCGGTGGGGTGGGCAGTCAGCACCAGTTCGATATCCAGGCTGGCAACGGCTTCCCTGATGCTGGCCTCGTTCACCTCGGCCGTTTTCAGTCGTTCGAATACCTGACTGAGCGGGCTGGGACCGGCGTTATGCTGATATTCCCGGGAGATGGTGTGAAACTGTTCGGCGACGTTGGCCAGGTTGAGAAACTGGCTGAAGGCGCGGGCCACCGGTAACAGCTCGTGGTCGCTCAGGTTCTTGAGGGTATCCAGCAACTGCTGCTGATCCTCGTCGTTACCCTGGCGCGCCGACTTGGCCAGCTGGCGAATGGTTTCGATTTTGTCGAGAAAGGCCTGGCCGTGGTGATCCTTGATGGTATCGCCCAACAGTTGTCCCAGCAGGCCGACGTTGGCCCTGAGTGCCGCATGATTATCCATATCTGCCTCATCTGTATAGTTGTTATAGCTTGTTGTTTCCGCTGAGCGTTATCTAGCCACCTTTCCTTATACCGGTCAATCTCGCCGAAGACGGACCGGCATTTTTGGGATCTGTTTCGCTAAATGTCAGGTGAGGGGAGGAATGACGTTGGGACTGGAGGACAAAGGGCCCGCTCCGCCGACACGCCATGAATACCTCCTTGTAGGCTCTCTGTTTCATCCCTGAAACAGAAGGTCGGCGTAGCAGATCCCTTTGTCCTCCTTGATGCTCCGGCATTGCCTGTTATTACTGCCAGCAGGCAACTCGGTATAAAAGAAGAGGCAATCTTGTTGCCTCTTTTCCGAGCGAAGCAGATCATTACTTTGTCAGGCAGAAACGGCTGACCAGCTGTTGCAGCACGTCGACGGTCGGTTTGACAAACGACAGGTCCAGATATTCGTCGGGCTGGTGCGCCTGGGCGATGTGGCCCGGGCCCAGCACTATGGTCTGGCAGCCCAGCTGGTTGATAAAGGGCGCTTCGGTGCAGTAGTTGACCGCTTCGGCCTTGTTGCCGGAGATGCTTTCTGCCGCCCGGACCAGCTCGCCGTCCGGATCGGTACCATAGGGCGGAATCGGCTCGTGCAGATGGGTCAGTTCCAGCGCCTTGGGATACTGCTCCTTGATCGGCTCCAGCGCGTGGTGCAGCAGGCCCAGCAGTTCGTCGGGGCCCACACCGGGAATGGGGCGCATGTCGAAGTGCAGCTCGCAACAGGCGCAGATGCGGTTGGGGCTGTCGCCGCCATTGATATGACCCAGGTTGAGGGTCGGCTGGGGTACCTTGAAGTGATGGTTGCCGTAGTTTTCCTTCAGCTGGCGCTGCAGGTCCAGCAGCCGGCCCATGACCTGATGCATGATCTCCAGCGCGTTGACGCCGTTGGCCGGGTCCGAGCTGTGGCCGCTTTTGCCGGTGATGCGAATGGCTTCCGACATGTGGCCCTTGTGCATCATCACCGGTACCAGGCCGGTGGGCTCGCCGATCACCGCGTAATCGGGCTTGATGGCCATGGCGCTGGCAATGGCACGGGCACCGGCCATGGTGGTTTCTTCGTCGGCGGTGGCCAGAATGCGAATCGGTTTGGTGAGCTTGCTCAGATCCAGGTCTTTCAGCGCTTCCACGATAAAGGCGAAGAAGCCTTTCATGTCGATGGTACCCAGGCCGTAAAGCCGGTTGCCTTCTTCGGTCAGCTTGAACGGGTCCTTGGTCCAGCGGCCCGGATCGAAGGGCACGGTATCGGTATGGCCGGCCAGCAGCAGGCCGCCGTCGCCTTCGCCCCTGGTGGCCAGCAGGTTGAACTTGCCGGGCAGGTCGGGCAGCTCGGTGACCTCGACGGCAAAGCCAAGCTGGCTGAACCAGTCTGCCAGCAGGCGAATGACCTGCTCGTTACTCTGATCCCAGCTGCTCTCTGTGCTGCTGATGGAGGGGAGGGCGATGATGCTGCGGTACATGTCCAGCAAGTTGAGCGATGTCATAGGATCTCCGTCTGAAAAAATATCTAATTTAAATTCACCACAATTGCATAAGTATGTTTTTATTGCTAGGCTGCGATTTCGTTCTTATCCGGGTAACTAGCGTAACAGATGGCCATGTCTTTCCTCCCCTTGTCACCGCGACGACGACAGCTCGCCTGAGCCATTTCTCTAGGGTGACACAAGCCCTGAAAACACGCTAGGCTGACGCCTGCATCTCAACCAAGCCGAATTCAAACTGACGGATACGCCCATGTTAAAAGCTGCAATTATTGGTGCCAGTGGTTACACCGGGGCCGAACTGGCCGGTTTAATCCAGAGCCACCCGAATCTTTCTCTGGCCGGCCTCTATGTGTCTGATGGCAGTCAGGATGCGCATAAGCCGTTCGCGAGCCTGCACCCGCGCTGGCGCGGGGTGATTGACCAGCCGCTGTTGCCGCTGGATGCCGACGCGCTGAGCCGCATTCATACCGAAGCGGATCTGGTGCTGCTGGCCACCGCCCATGAAGTGAGCCACGATCTGGCACCGGGTTTTCTGGCCAAGGGGTTGCCGGTATTCGATTTGTCCGGTGCCTTCCGGGTGCAGGGCGAAGGCTTCTACGAGCAGTTTTACGGTTTTCAGCACCAGCATGGCGACTGGTTGAGCCAGGCGGTCTATGGCCTGGCCGAGTGGAATCAGGATGCCATTCAATCGGCCCAGCTGATTGCCGTGCCCGGTTGTTACCCCACCGCCTCGCTCAGCGCGCTCAAGCCGCTGCAGTCCGCCGGCCTGATTGCCGCCGGCAGCAAGCCCATTATCAGTGCCGTATCCGGCGTCAGCGGTGCCGGTCGCAAGGCAAGCATGGCCAACAGTTTCTGCGAAGTCAGCTTCAAGCCTTATGGCGTGCTCAATCACCGCCATCAGCCGGAAATCAGCCATCATCTGAGCAACCAGGTGGTGTTTCAGCCGCATCTGGGCAACTTTATTCGCGGTATTCTCGCCACCATTTATGTGCAGCTGAACGACGACGTCAGCGACGAACAGATTGCCGCCGCCTATCACCAGGCTTACGATGGCCAGAAAATCGTGCGTCTCACCGGTCAGTGGCCGCAAATCAACGACGTGGCGGGTACGCCTTTCTGTGACCTGCACTGGGCGCGGGACGGCAACCAGCTGATCGTGGTGTCGGCAATCGATAATTTGTTGAAAGGCGCGGCCAGTCAGGCCATTCAGTGTATCAATATTAATCAGGGATTCTCGCCGCTGGCGGGCCTGGTTCAGGAGTAATCAAGGATGACAACGCAATCATCATCGCAGTCGCCGCTGGTCATTAAACTGGGTGGCACCCTGCTGGAAAGCGACAAGGCCCTGGCGGCCCTGTTCACCACCCTCAAGGCCTTTTTCGACGACTCGGGCCGTCCGCTGCTGCTGGTGCATGGCGGTGGTGTGCTGGTAGACAACCAGCTCAAGGCCATGGGCCTGACCTCGACCAAGAAAGACGGTCTGCGGGTGACCCCGTTCGACCAGATTCCGGTGATTGCCGGCGCCCTGGCCGGCACCGCCAACAAGCTGCTGCTGGCTCAGGCCATTGCCCATGGCATCAATTCGGTTGGCCTGTGCCTGGCCGACGGCGGCCTGTGCCGGGTCAGCCAGCTGGATCCCGAGTTGGGGGCGGTCGGTCAGATAGAGGGCGGCGACGCGACTCTGGTCAGCACCCTGCTCAACGGCGGCTTTCTGCCGGTGGTCAGCTCCATCGGCATTACCTTCGATGGCCAGCTGATGAACGTGAATGCGGATCAGGCGGCCACCGCCATCGCCGAAATTCTGGATGCGGATCTGGTGATGCTGTCGGACGTGAGCGGTATTCTCGACGGCAAGGGCCAGCGGATTGCCGAGCTGAGCGAAGCGGACGCCATCGAGCTGATGCAACAGAACATCATCAAGGACGGCATGGCGGTCAAGGTCAAGGCGGCGCTCAAGGCCACCAAGACCCTGGGCAAGCCGGTGGCCGTGGGCAGCTGGCGCTACCCGGAACAGTTGTTGTCGCTGCTGGCCGGCGAGTCCGAGCACGGCACTCGGATTTCCCATTAAGGAGGCGTTATGCAGCATTTACTGAGCCTGAAAGATTACAGCAAACAGCAAATAGAGCAGATCCTGCGCCTGGCCAGGGATCTCAAGGCCAACCCGGCCAAGTATGCCGACGCCCTCAAGGGCAAGAGCGTGGTGACCCTGTTCGAGAAGCCCTCGCTCCGTACTCGGGTAACCTTCGACATCGGTATCAACAAGCTCGGTGGTCATGCGGTGTATCTGGACAGCCAGAACGGCGCCATGGGCAGCCGGGAAACGGTACAGGACTTTGCCGGCAACCTGTCGCGCTGGTCCGATGCCATAGTGGCGCGGGTATATGATCACCAGACTCTGGTGGAAATGACGAAATATGCACAGGTACCGGTGATCAATTCGCTGTGTAACCTGTATCATCCGTGTCAGGCACTGGCAGACTTCATGACCATTGCCGAGCATCATGAGGATCTGAGCAAGGTGCACCTGGCCTATGTGGGCGATGGTAACAACGTGACCAACTCGTTGTTGCTGGCCGGTGCCATTCTGGGCTCGACTGTCACCGCGATATGCCCTCGTGGTCATAACGTGGATGCACAGATCCTGAAGGAAGCCGAAGCCCTGGCCGCCGTGAGCGGCGCCAAGGTGCGGGTGACCGACAGCTTCGATGATCTGGAACCGGTCGATGTGATCTATACGGATACCTGGGTCTCCATGGGCGACGAAACGCCGTTGGAGCAGGTAAGGGAAATCTTCATGCCGTATCAGATCAATCAGGACCTGCTCGACAAAACTGGAGCCAAACAGGTTCTGCATTGCCAGCCTGCCCACAGGGAGTGGGAAATAACTTCCGAGGTGATGGACGGCCCGTCCTCCTTTATCCTCGACCAAGCTGAAAATCGCATGCACGTCCAGAATGCCGTGCTGCTGACATTGATTAACAGGGATATTCATTAATGAGCCAATTCAAAAAAATTCTGCTGGCCTACTCTGGCGGTCTGGACACGTCTGCCATCATTCCGTGGCTGAAAGAGAACTACGAAGGTTGTGAAATCATCGCCTTCGTCGGCGATGTAGGTCAGGGCGCAGAAGAGCTGGAAGGCATCGAAGCCAAAGCCCTCGCCTCCGGTGCGGTCAAGTGCATCGTGGCCGATCTGAAAGACGAGTTCGTTAACGACTACGTCTATCCGACCCTGACCACCGGCGCCATCTACGAAGGTACCTACCTGCTGGGTACCTCCATGGCTCGCCCGGTCATCGCCAAGGCCATGGCCGAAGCGGCCCTGGCCGAAGGCGCCGAAGCCATTGCTCACGGTTGTACCGGCAAGGGTAACGACCAGGTACGCTTTGAAGGTGCCGTGGCGGCACTGGCTCCGCAGCTGGCGATTATCGCTCCCTGGCGGATCTGGGATATGCGCAGCCGTGAAGACCTGCTGAACTACCTGGCCGAGCGCAACATCAAGACCACCGCCAGTGCCACCAAAATCTATTCTCGTGATGCCAACGCCTGGCACATTTCCACCGAAGGTGGCGAGCTGGAAAGCACCTGGAACGAGCCGTCCGAGCATGCCTGGACCTGGACCGTGTCTCCCGAGCAGGCCCCCGACAAGGCCGAGACCCTGTCTCTGACCGTTGAGCAGGGCCGCATCGTGGCCGTTGACGGCAAGCAGATGAGCCCGTATCAGGTGCTGGTCAACCTGAACGAGCGTGCTGCCAAGCACGGCGTAGGCCGGGTCGACATCGTCGAGAACCGTCTGGTGGGCATGAAGTCTCGCGGCTGCTACGAAACTCCCGGTGGCACCGTCATGATGGCGGCGCTGCGCGCGGTAGAAGAGCTGGTGCTGGACAAGCCGACTCGCGCCTGGCGTGAGCGGGTGGGTGCCGAATTCTCCCACCTGGTCTACGACGGTCGCTGGTTCACTCCGCTGTGCAAGGCACTGCTGGCTTCGGCCAGCGCCATTGCCGAGGACGTATCCGGTGAAGTGGTGCTGAAGATGTACAAGGGGCAGGTTACCGCTATTCAGAAGTCTTCACCCAACAGCCTGTACTCGGAAGAATTCGCCACTTTCGGCGAAGACGAAGTGTACGACCAGAGCCACGCCGAAGGCTTTATCCGCCTGTACTCGCTGGCCAGCCGCATCAAGGCGCTGAACAGCCTGAAGAAGTAAGCGTTACCGCAAGGTGACATCGTGATTTCAGGGGGCTTTATGCCCCCTGTGTTGTTTAAGCCAAAAGCTAGAAGCCGTAAGCTGTAAGTTAAAGATAAAACATAAACCCTACAAAATCGGTCGAATGAATTCGACCCTACGATTGGTTCGAGTCTTTTTGTAGGGTCCAATTCATTGGACCAAAAACCGTAACGCGGCCTCAAAGGGATCGATTGGTTTGGATGTTTTCTTTAGCTGACAGCTTAAAGCTTACGGCTTACAGCCGTGTTTTAAGTATAATATCGCGCAACAATCAGGCAGACCGTTCACAGGTTTGGCTAAGCATTAATTTTAGCAATGTCGTTAAGGAGTACAGCGGTTATGGCACTTTGGGGTGGACGTTTCAGTCAGGCGGCAGATGCCAAGTTCAAGCAGTTCAACGATTCTTTGCGTTTCGATTATCGTCTGGCGGAGCAGGATATCGTCGGCTCCATTGCCTGGTCCCGGGCACTGGCCAAGGGCGGGGTGCTGACGGCAGAAGAGCAGCAGAAGATCGAGCTGGCACTCAATGACCTGAAACTCAAGGTCATGGAAGATCCGAGCCAGATCCTGCAGTCCGATGCGGAAGATATTCACTCCTGGGTGGAAGGCCACCTGATTGCGGCAGTCGGCGATCTGGGCAAGAAACTGCATACCGGGCGCAGCCGTAACGATCAGGTGGCGACCGATCTCAAGCTGTGGTGCAAGCAGCAGGTGCCGCCGCTGCTGGCCCGGCTGGATGAACTGCAGAAGAAGCTGGTGAGCGTGGCCCGCGAACAGCAGGCGACCGTGCTGCCCGGTTATACCCACCTGCAGCGTGCCCAGCCGGTGACCTTCGCGCACTGGTGCCTGGCTTATGTCGAAATGCTGGAGCGGGATTTTACCCGGCTGCAGGACGCCCAGAAGCGCATGGATACCTGCCCGCTGGGCTCCGGTGCCCTGGCCGGCACCGGTTTTCCTATCGACCGTCATGAGCTGGCCCATTCACTGGGCTTTTCGTCGCCGACCCGCAACAGCCTGGACTCGGTGTCCGATCGTGACCATGTGCTGGAGCTGATGAACTGCGCCGTCAATTCCATGATGCATCTGTCGCGCTTCGCCGAAGACTTGATTTTCTACAACTCCGGCGAATCCGGCTTCCTCGAATTGTCCGATCGGGTCACCTCCGGCTCGTCCCTGATGCCGCAGAAGAAAAATCCGGATGCGCTGGAGCTGATCCGCGGCAAGACCGGTCGGGTATTCGGTGCCTATGCGGGCATGATGATGACCCTGAAGGCGCTGCCGCTGGCCTACAACAAGGACATGCAGGAAGACAAGGAAGGCCTGTTCGACGCGCTCGACACCTGGTACGACTGCCTGGAAATGGCCGAAATGGTGTTGCACGACATCAAGCTCAACGAAGAGAAAACCCGGGAAGCGGCGCAGGGCGGCTATTCCAACGCCACCGAAATGGCCGACTACCTGGTGTCCAAGGGCATTCCGTTCCGGGAAGCGCACCATATCGTGGGTGCCATAGTGGTACACGCCATCAGCAAGAAGCTGCCGATGGAAGAGCTGCCGATGGAAGATTTCAAGGAATTCAGTCCGCTGATCGAAGACGACGTCTACGGCAAGCTGTCGCTGGAGTCCAGCCTGGCCAGCCGCTGTGCTCTGGGGGGGGTGGCGCCGGATCAGGTCGAGTTTGCCCTTACCAGCGCCGAGCGCCGGCTCACGCAGCGTGATACCTCGGGTATTCATGTACGCAGTGCGCGGCTGACCGATCTGGATGCCATCGAGCGGATGGTGAATTACTGGGCCAATATCGGTGAAAACCTGCCTCGCACCCGCAAGGAGTTGATCCAGGCGGTGGGCGAATTTGCGGTCACCGAGACCCAGGGGCAGATCAGCGGTTGTGCCTCCCTGTATGTGTATGACACCGGGCTGGCGGAAATTCGCTCCCTTGGTGTAGAGCCGGGCTTCCAGAACCAGGGCCAGGGCCGGGCGCTGGTTGAAAAAGTGCTCAAGAAAGCCGAAGACATGGCCATTGACCGGGTCATAGTGCTGACCCGGGTACCGGAGTTCTTCATGAAGCTGGGCTTCAGCGCCACCAGCAAGGCGATGCTGCCCGAAAAAGTGATGAAAGACTGCGATCTGTGCCCGCGTCAGCATGCCTGTGACGAGGTGGCGCTGGAAGTGGTGCTGAAGGGCAAGGCCGGCCTGCTCGGCCAAAGCGCAGTTGCCTGAAACCAGCACCGGTCGTTTGTCAGCAGCAGCAGGTTACTCGATTAACCTGCTTAAAAAATAATACGACCGGCTTGCATGCGTCGCTCAAATCCGTATAATTCAGCTCGCTTGGTGTATTACCAAGCGAGCTGAAAGGCTCCTGTCAGGTAGCTCCTGGCGATACAGGCCCCCGATATGGTGGGCACCGTTGTTAAATCACACCCCCTCTTTTATCTAAAAGAGCAGGCGGTGCTGATTTCATGTTCTTTATCCAATTGGAGCTCTGGTAATGCAGAACCAAAGAATTCGTATCCGCCTGAAGGCGTTCGATCACCGTCTGATCGATCAGTCTACCGCGGAGATCGTAGAAACTGCCAAGCGCACTGGCGCCCAGGTTCGCGGTCCTATCCCGCTGCCGACGCGCAAAGAGCGCTACACCGTACTGACATCTCCACACGTGAACAAAGATGCACGTGATCAGTATGAAATTCGTACTCACAAGCGTCTGGTAGACATCGTTGAGCCGACTGATAAAACAGTTGATGCTCTGATGCGTCTGGATCTGGCTGCTGGTGTCGACGTCCAGATCAGCCTGGGCTAATAACGGAGAGGTTTTATCAATGGCAATCGGTCTAGTAGGTCGTAAGCTGGGTATGACCCGTGTCTTCACCGAAGACGGCGTGTCCACCCCGGTCACCGTTATCGAAGTAGATGCCAACCGTGTTACCCAGGTTAAAACTCTGGAACTGGATGGCTACCAAGCTGTTCAGGTGACCACTGGCATCAAGAAAGCGAATCGTATCACCAAGCCTGAAGCGGGTCTGTTCGCTAAAGCTGGCGTTGAAGCGGGTCGCGGTCTGTGGGAATTCCGCCTGGGTTCAGGCGAAGGCGAAGGTATCGAAGTCGGTTCCGAGCTGAAAGTAGACATTTTCACCGATGTCAAGAAAGTAGACGTTACCGGTACTTCTAAAGGTAAGGGTTTCGCTGGCGCTGTTAAGCGTTGGAACTTCCGTACCCAGGATATGACCCATGGTAACTCCTTGTCACACCGCGCTCCGGGTTCAATTGGTCAAAACCAATCCCCTGGTAAGGTGTTCAAAGGCAAGAAAATGGCCGGTCACATGGGTGCTGAGCGTGTAACTACGCAAAACCTGGAAGTGGTCCGCGTTGATGTTGCTCGTAACCTGCTGCTCATTAAAGGTGCAGTCCCGGGTGCGACTAACGGCAACGTCATCGTTAAACCTGCCGTTAAAGCGTAACGTCTGAGGAGATAGTAATGGAATTGGTAATGAAAGACGCGCAAGGCGCTCTTGAAGTTTCCGAAACTACCTTCGGGCGTGAGTTCAACGAAGCGCTGGTGCATCAGGTTGTAGTAGCCTATGCCGCCGGTGCTCGTCAAGGTACTCGTGCTCAGAAGACCCGTTCCGAAGTGTCTGGCGGCGGCAAGAAGCCGTGGCGTCAAAAGGGCACTGGCCGGGCCCGTGCCGGTACCATCCGCTCCCCGATTTGGCGTGGGGGTGGTGTGACTTTTGCTGCTAAGCCGCAAGATCACAGCCAGAAGGTCAATAAGAAGATGTACCGTGGTGCCATCAAAAGCATCCTCTCTGAGCTGGTACGTCAAGAGCGTTTGATCGTGGTTGAGAAATTTGGTGTGGAAGCACCGAAGACTAAAGAACTGCTGGCCAAACTGAAGCAATGGGATCTGACCGATGTTCTGATCGTCACTGCCGAAGTGGACGAGAACCTGTTCCTCGCCTCACGTAACCTGTACAAGGTTGACGTGCGTGACGTGGCTGGTATCGACCCGGTTTCTTTGATCGCGTTCGACAAGGTATTGGTAACTGCCGACGCAGTTAAGCAAATCGAGGAGATGCTGGCATGATCCGTGAAGAGCGTATTCTGAAAGTTCTGAAGGCGCCGCATATCTCTGAAAAAAGCACCATGGTTGCCGAAAAGACCAACACTATCGTGTTCAAGGTTGCCAAGGATGCTACCAAAGCTGAAGTTAAAGCTGCGGTCGAGAAGCTGTTCGAAGTTGAAGTCAAAGATGTTCGCACGTTGCTGGTGAAGGGTAAAACCAAGCGCACCGGTAACCGCATGGGCCAGCGTTCCGATTGGAAAAAAGCCTACGTGACCCTGAAAGAAGGTCAGGACATCGACTTCATCGGCGGCGCCGAGTAAGAAAGGAGTAAGTTAAAATGGCAATCGTAAAATGTAAGCCTACTTCTCCGGGTCGCCGTCATGTAGTCAAGGTCAGCAACCCGGAACTGTACACAGGCAAGCCGTTCGCCGCCCTGCTGGAGAAAAAGTCCAAGTCAGGTGGTCGTAACAATGCTGGTCGTATTACCACTCGCCATATCGGTGGTGGTCACAAGCAGCACTATCGTCTGGTTGACTTCAAGCGCAACAAAGACGGTATCCCGGCTAAAGTTGAGCGTCTGGAATATGATCCTAACCGCTCCGCCAACATTGCTCTGGTGCTGTACGCAGATGGTGAGCGTCGCTACATCCTGGCACCGAAAGGTGTTCATGCCGGCGATCAACTGCTGTCTGGCGATGCTGCCCCGATCAAGGCCGGTAACTGCCTGCCGATGCGCAACATCCCCGTGGGTAGCACTGTGCACGCCATCGAGATGAAGCCTGGCAAGGGCGCGCAGATTGCTCGCTCCGCCGGTACCTACGCCCAGATTCTGGCGCGTGATGGTAGCTACGTCACCCTGCGTCTGCGTTCCGGCGAAGTACGTAAAGTACTGGCCGAGTGTCGCGCAACCCTGGGTGAAGTGGGTAACTCCGAGCACATGCTGCGTCAGCTGGGTAAAGCCGGTGCTACGCGCTGGCGTGGTGTTCGTCCTACCGTTCGCGGTGTGGCGATGAACCCGGTAGACCACCCGCACGGTGGTGGTGAAGGTCGTACCTCTGGTGGCCGTCACCCGGTTACTCCTTGGGGCAAGCCGACCAAGGGTGCCAAAACCCGTAAAAACAAGCGTACCGACCAGTTCGTGGTACGTCATCGTAACAAGTAATAGTTTTTTAGAGGTATCACCATGCCACGTTCTCTCAAGAAAGGTCCGTTTATCGACCTGCACTTGCTGAAGAAGGTAGAGAAAGCGGTGGAAAGCGGGGAAAAGAAACCAATTAAGACTTGGTCCCGTCGTTCAATGATCATTCCGAACATGATCGGTTTGACCATCGCTGTCCATAATGGTCGTCAGCACGTGCCTGTTTTCGTTTCCGAGGAAATGATCGGCCACAAGCTGGGCGAATTTTCACCGACTCGTACTTATCGCGGCCATGTCGCTGATAAGAAGGCCAAGAAGCGTTAAGGGGTAAAAGATGGAAGCTATAGCTAAACACCGCTTTGCTCGTACTTCTGCCCAGAAGGCGCGCCTGGTAGCCGATCAAGTCCGTGGTCTGACCGTAGACAAGGCACTTAACGTCCTGACTTTCAGCCCTAAAAAAGCTGCCGTTCTGGTTAAGAAAGTACTTGAATCTGCCATTGCCAATGCCGAGCACAATGAAGGTGCGGATATCGATGAGCTGACAGTGGCAAAGATCTTCGTTGACGAAGGTCCCACCATGAAGCGTATTCGTCCTCGTGCCAAGGGCCGCGCGGACCGTATCATGAAGCGTACCAGCCACATTACTGTGGTTGTGTCCGACCGCTAAGAGGCTAGGAGATAAGCAATGGGCCAGAAAGTACACCCGAATGGTATTCGCTTAGGTATCACCAAGCCTTTTAATTCGACCTGGTTTGCGAATACCAAGGACTTCGCTGATAACTTGCACAGCGACTTCCAAGTGCGTCAGTACCTGAAGCAGGAACTGAAAAACGCTTCCCTTTCACGTATCGTGATCGAGCGTCCGGCCAAGAGCATCCGTGTGACTATTCACACTGCTCGTCCGGGCGTGGTTATCGGTAAGAAAGGTGAAGACGTGGAAAAACTGCGCAAGCACGTAGCCAAACTGGCTGGCGTTCCTGCACAGATCAACATTTCCGAAGTGCGTAAACCTGAGCTGGACGGACAGCTGGTGGCCGATTCTATCGCCTCCCAGCTGGAGCGCCGTGTCATGTTCCGTCGCGCTATGAAGCGTGCGGTACAGAACGCGATGCGTATCGGTTCCAAAGGCATCAAGGTGGAAGTGAGCGGTCGTCTTGGCGGCGCTGAAATCGCGCGTACCGAATGGTACCGCGAAGGTCGTGTGCCTCTGCACACCCTGCGTGCCGATATCGATTATGCAACTTCTGAAGCATCTACCACTTACGGCATCATCGGCGTAAAGGTTTGGATATTCAAGGGTGAAGTTCTGGGCGGCCTGCAAGCCGTAGCTCAAGAGCCAGCTCCGTCCAAGCCCAAGCGCAAAGGCCGCGGTAAGTAAGGAGACTCGGATATGTTGCAACCAAAACGTACGAAATTCCGTAAAGTCCACAAAGGCCGCAATCGCGGTGTGGCGACCTCAGGTAACCTGGTTTCTTTCGGTACCTTTGGTCTGAAGGCGACGACTCGTGGACGTATTACTGCTCGCCAGATCGAAGCAGCACGTCGTGCCATGACCCGTCACGTCAAGCGTCAAGGTAAAATCTGGATCCGTATTTTCCCGGACAAGCCGATTACCGAAAAGCCCCTCGAAGTTCGTATGGGTAAAGGTAAAGGTAACGTGGAATACTGGGTTGCCCAGATTCAGCCGGGCCGTGTCCTGTACGAGATGGACGGTGTACCTGAGGCTCTGGCTCGTGAAGCCTTTGCACTGGCCGCTGCCAAGCTGCCGGTTAGGACCACTTTCATAACTCGGACGGTGATGTGATGAAAGCACAAGATCTGCGTGAAAAAAGTGTTGAAGAACTGAACCAGGAACTGCTGGGCCTGCTGCGTGAGCAATTTAACATGCGCATCCAGGCAAGCACCGGTCAACTGGAACAGACTCACAACATCAAAAATGTACGTCGCGACATCGCGCGTGTTAAGACTGTTTTGAATCAAAAGGCAGGTGCGTAAGATGAGCGAAACTAACGTTCGTACTCTGCAGGGCAGTGTAGTAAGCGACAAGATGGACAAGTCCATCACCGTAGCTATCAGCCGTTTCGTGAAGCACCCGATCTACGGGAAGTACATGAAGCGCACTACCAAGCTGCACGTGCACGACGAAAATAATGAATGCAAAACCGGTGACGTCGTGACTATTCGCGAATGTCGTCCGCTGTCCAAGACCAAGTCCTGGACTCTGGTAAAAATCATCGAGCGTCCGGTTCAAGCCTAACGTTCTCTGATATACTTACCTGGTCAAACGGCCCTGCACGGGGCCGTTTGTTTTTTTATTGTACTCTTTCGCTTTGGCAGTGCTATAATGCCGCGCCTTCAAAGGCAGCCAATATCCCGAAAGGGTTTTAAAGTAGTCACTTTAGCGGAGCACTAACATGATCCAAATGCAAAGTATGCTGGACGTGGCCGACAATTCCGGTGCGCGTAGCGTAATGTGTATTAAGGTCCTGGGTGGTTCGCACCGCCGCTACGCCGGCATCGGCGACATCATCAAGGTTACTGTCAAGGAAGCAATTCCGCGCGGTAAGGTTAAGAAAGGTGATGTAATGAACGCGGTGGTCGTTCGCACTCGGAAAGGCGTTCGTCGTCCGGACGGCTCTGTCATCCGTTTCGACCGCAATGCGGCCGTGATTTTGAATAGCAATCAACAGCCGATCGGAACTCGTATTTTTGGTCCTGTGACGCGTGAACTTCGTAATGAGAAGTTCATGAAGATTGTTTCACTGGCACCTGAAGTACTGTAAGGAGTCAAACGATGGCAGCTAAAATCCGTCGCGATGACGAAGTCATCATTCTTACCGGCAAAGACAAGGGCAAGCGTGGCACCGTCACCAAAGTTCTGGTCAATGAAGGTAAAGTAATCGTTGCAGGTCTCAACCTGAACAAGAAACACCAGAAGCCGGTACCCCAACTGGGTCAGGCTGGCGGTATTATTGAACAGGAAGCGCCTCTCGATGTATCTAACGTAGCGCTGTTCAACTCTGCCTCTGGCAAGGCTGATCGCGTTGGTTTCCGGTTTGAAGACGGCAAAAAAGTTCGTTTCTTCAAGTCCACCGGCGAACTTGTGAAGTAATTGGAGTTTATACGATGGCGAAACTGCATGGTTACTACAATGAAACTGTAGTAAAGGAACTGTCTAGTCAGTTCGGGTATAAGTCTATCATGCAAGTCCCTCGGATTGAGAAAATCACCCTGAACATGGGTGTGGGTGAAGCTCTGGCTGATAAAAAGATCCTGGATAATGCCGCTGCCGACATGGCTGCCATTTCCGGTCAAAAGCCATTGATCACCAAAGCTCGTAAATCCGTTGCTGGCTTCAAAATCCGTGAAGGCTACCCCATTGGTTGTAAAGTAACTCTGCGCGGCGAGCGTATGTGGGAGTTTCTGGAGCGTTTGATTTGTATCTCTATTCCCCGGATTCGTGACTTCCGTGGCCTGAACGCCAAGTCGTTCGATGGTCGTGGTAACTACTCCATGGGCGTGCGTGAGCAAATCATTTTTCCTGAAATCGATTATGACAAGGTAGATCGTGTGCGTGGTATGGATATTACCATTACCACCACTGCCCAGTCTGACGAAGAAGGTCGTGCTCTGCTGGCTGCCTTTAACTTCCCATTCCGTAAGTAAGGTGTAGGGTTATGGCAAAACAATCAATGAAAGCTCGCGAAGTCAAGCGCGCAAAGCTGGCTGATAAATTCTCGGCCAAGCGTCAAGCACTGAAAGACATCATCTCTAACGTGAACACTTCCGACGAAGCACGTTGGGATGCAGTGCTGAAACTGCAGCAATTGCCCCGTGACGCAAGTCCCTCTCGTCAGCGTAACCGCTGCAACATCACCGGTCGTCCGCACGGTTTCCTGCGGAAGTTCGGTTTGAGCCGCATCAAGGTGCGCGAACTGATGATGAAGGGTGAAATTCCAGGCCTGAAGAAGGCTTCTTGGTAAGCGAACACGGGAGTAATACACAATGAGCATGCAAGATCCGATCGCGGATATGCTGACCCGCATCCGCAACGGTCAGGCAGCCAACAAAGTTGCTGTCACCATGCCTTCTTCCAAAGTAAAAGTGGCTATCGCCCAGGTACTGAAAGAAGAAGGTTATATTGCTGACTTTAACGTCGTTGGTGAGACCAAGGCCGAACTGGAAGTGACTTTAAAGTACTTCGAAGGCGAAGCTGTGGTCGAACTGATCCAACGCGTCAGCCGCCCAGGTCTGCGCATCTATAAGAAGCGCGACGAACTGCCGAAAGTAATGGCAGGTATGGGTGTAGCTATCGTTTCCACGTCCCAAGGTGTGATGACCGACCGTGCCGCGCGTAAAGCGGGTATGGGCGGTGAGATCATCTGCTACGTTGCATAAGGAGTAGATATGTCTCGCATTGCTAAGGCACCTATCGAAATTCCTGCCGGCGTAGAAGTGACGTTGAACGGTCAGGAAATCACCGTCAAGGGTGGCAAGGGTACCTTAAACCGTACTATCAATGCTGCCGTTGAAATCAGCCAGAATGATAACGTGCTGACGTTTGCCCCGCGTGAAAACGCAGCAAACGCAACTGCCCAGGCCGGCACCGCCCGTTCCCTGGTCAACAACATGGTTATCGGTGTTACCGAAGGCTTCGAACGCAAGCTGCAGCTGGTTGGTGTTGGCTATCGTGCCCAGATTAAAGGCAATGCAATTGCACTGTCTCTGGGTTTCTCTCACCCGGTTGAGCATGCGCTTCCTGAAGGCGTGTCAGCTGAATGTCCGACCCAGACTGAGATTGTTCTCAAGTCCGCGGACAAACAGCAGATCGGTCAGGTCGCTGCCAATATTCGTGCGTACCGTAAGCCCGAGCCTTACAAAGGCAAAGGTGTTCGCTATTTCGGCGAACAGGTGCGCAGTAAAGAGGCTAAGAAGAAGTAAGGTAACACTATGGACAAAAAAGCAGCTCGTATCCGCCGTGCTACCAAAGCACGTAAAAAGATGCTGGAACTGGGTGCGACTCGCCTGGTGGTTCACCGTACTCCGCGCCACATCTATGCACAGGTTATTGCACCTAACAGCACAGTTGTTCTGGCTTCCGCGTCTACCGTGGAAAAGTCAGTACGTGAGCAGGTGAAGTATACCGGTAACGTAGATGCCGCCACGGTAGTAGGTAAAGCCATCGCTGAGCGCGCTATTGAAAAAGGCGTAACAGTTGTCGCTTTTGACCGTTCCGGTTTCCAATATCACGGTCGCGTAGCCGCACTGGCTGCAGCTGCACGTGAAGCTGGTCTTCAGTTCTAAGGGTGGAGTCGAAAATGGCAAAAATCGAAGCTCAAGCCGGTGAACTGCAAGAAAAGCTCATTGCAGTCAACCGTGTTTCAAAAGTTGTAAAAGGTGGTCGTATCTTCTCCTTCACCGCTCTGACGGTAGTAGGCGACGGTAACGGTCGTATTGGTTTCGGTTACGGTAAAGCCCGTGAAGTTCCTGCCGCCATTCAAAAGGCGATGGAACAGGCTCGTCGTAACATGCGTACAGTTGGTCTGAACAACGGCACCTTGTTCCATCCGGTAAAAGGTCGTCACTCTGGTTCAAACGTATTCATGAAGCCTGCTTCTGACGGTACCGGTATCATTGCCGGTGGTGCAATGCGCGCCGTACTGGAAGTTGCCGGTGTACATAACGTACTGGCCAAAACTTACGGTTCCACTAACCCGAACAACGTAGTTCGCGCTACCATCGACGCTCTGGCTCAAATGAAGTCGCCCGAGCAAGTCGCTGCCAAGCGTGGTCTGCGCGTTGACGAAATACTGGGGTAATGCGCCAATGGCTAACAAGACTGTAAAAGTAACACAGACTCGCAGCTCCATCGGCCGTTTGCCTAAGCATAAGGCAACGCTGCGTGGCCTGGGTCTGCGTCGCATTGGTCACACCGTCGAGCTGGAAGATACAGCTTGTGTACGCGGTATGATCAACCAGGTTTACTACATGGTTAAGGTTGGGGAGTAATCGCATGCGTTTGAATACTCTGTCTCCGGCCGCCGGCTCCAAGCCCAGCGCCAAGCGCGTTGGTCGTGGTATCGGTTCCGGCCTGGGTAAAACCGGTGGCCGCGGCCACAAAGGTCAGAAATCCCGCTCCGGCGGAAAGGTTCGCAACGGTTTTGAAGGCGGTCAGATGCCTCTGAAACAGCGTCTGCCGAAGTTTGGTTTCACTTCCCGCAAGGGTCGTGTTACTACCGAAATTCGTCTGAGCGAACTGGCTAAAGTTGAAGGCAATGTGGTGGATCTGAACACCCTGAAGCAGGCTGGCTTGGTTACCAAGAATATCCAGTTTGCCAAAGTGGTTCTGTCTGGCACTATTGACCGTCAAGTAACTGTGGTTGGTCTGGGCGTCACCAAAGGTGCACGTGCAGCCATCGAAGCAGCCGGCGGTAAAATCGAGGAATAATAAGTACTATGGCCAAGAAACCAGGATTAGATGCTAAAAGCGCACAGGGTGGGCTGGGTGAACTGAAGAGTCGTTTACTTTTCGTTCTTATCGCGATCGTTGTATTTCGCGCCGGCTCCTATGTGCCTATTCCTGGAATTGACGCCGCCGTACTTGCCGACTTGTTCCAGCAACAGCAGGGCACCATCATTGAAATGTTCAACATGTTCAGTGGTGGTGCTCTGGAACGAGCGTCCATACTGGCGCTGGGGATAATGCCGTATATTTCTGCGTCCATTATCATCCAGTTGCTGACTGTGGTTCACCCCACCTTGGCTGAGCTCAAGAAGGAAGGTGAATCTGGCCGTCGAAAGATCAGTCAGTACACCCGGTATGGCACCCTGGTTCTCGGCACCATCCAGGCCATCGGTATCGCCACTGGTTTACCGAATATGATGCCAGGACTCGTGGTTAACGTGGGTCTTGGTTTCTATTTCACGGCAGTGGTGAGTCTGGTCACCGGTACCATGTTTTTGATGTGGTTGGGTGAGCAGGTAACCGAACGAGGCATTGGCAATGGTATCTCGTTGATTATCTTCACGGGTATTGTTGCTGGTCTGCCATCGGCCATTGGTGCCACGGCAGAGCAGGCGCGTCAGGGGGAATTGCACATATTGTTGCTGTTGCTGCTGGCCGTGATTGTGTTTGCGGTAACCTATTTCGTGGTATTTGTTGAGCGTGGCCAGCGCCGCATTGTGGTGAACTACGCCAAGCGTCAACAAGGCCGTCAGGTATTCGCAGCACAGAGTACACACCTGCCCTTGAAAGTGAACATGGCGGGGGTTATTCCGGCAATTTTCGCATCCAGCATTATCCTGTTCCCGGGTACCGTAGCCTCTTGGTTCGGCCAGGGGGAGGGGTGGTTTGCCAATATCCTGCAAGAGGTCTCACTGACTCTGCAGCCTGGTCAACCACTGTACGTGATGCTGTATGCCGCTGCCATTATCTTCTTTTGTTTCTTCTATACCGCGTTGGTGTTCAACCCGCGCGAGACGGCAGATAACCTGAAGAAGAGTGGTGCTTTTGTTCCGGGCATACGTCCGGGCGAGCAGACAGCGCGCTATATCGATAAAGTGATGACTCGCCTGACTCTGGTCGGTGCCCTGTATATTACCTTTATCTGTTTAGTGCCACAGTTTTTGATGACAGCCTGGAACGTCCAGTTCTACTTTGGTGGTACCTCGCTGTTGATTATTGTGGTCGTCATCATGGACTTCATGGCTCAGGTGCAAACCCACATGATGTCCCATCAGTATGGCGATGTCCTGAAAAAAGCGAACCTGAAAGGCTACAACCGCTAAGGTTCGGTTATTTACGGAGTTAAGCAATGAAAGTTCGTGCTTCCGTTAAGGCAATCTGCCGTAACTGCAAGATCGTTAAGCGCCACGGCGTGGTACGTGTACTTTGCTCTGAGCCTAAGCATAAACAGCGCCAAGGCTAAAAAAGTTACGGTTTGACTTGTAAATTAAAGGCGAGCTGGCTAAAGTAGCCAGCCACCTTTGTTGGGTGTCTGTGTCATTACGTATCCTAGACGGGCTTTGTAATGGCTTTATATATTTTAATTTGTAGGAGTGCATAGTGGCCCGTATCGCTGGCATTAACATTCCTGACCATAAACATGCAGTTATCGCGTTAACTGAGATTTATGGCGTCGGCCGTACCCGCTCCAAAGCCATTTGTGCTGCAGCCGGTATCGCTGAGGATGTGAAAATAAAAGAATTGGATGAAGCTCAGGTAGAATCCCTGCGTGAGCAAGTGGCAAAATTCACCGTAGAAGGTGACCTGCGCCGCGAGATCTCCATGAACATCAAGCGTCTGATGGACCTGGGTTGTTACCGAGGTCTGCGTCATCGTCGCAGCCTACCCCTTCGTGGTCAGCGCACCAAGACCAATGCGCGTACGCGCAAGGGTCCTCGTAAACCGATCAAGAGATAACGGGAAGGTAGATCATGGCTAAAACTCCGGCTCGTAGTGCGCGTAAGCGCGTTAAAAAGCAGGTGAGCGACGGCATTGCCCACGTTCATGCATCTTTCAACAACACCATAGTAACTATTACTGACCGTCAGGGTAATGCTCTTTCCTGGGCAACTGCTGGTGGTTCAGGTTTCCGTGGTTCTCGTAAATCCACCCCGTTTGCTGCTCAGGTAGCTGCAGAACGTGCCGGTGAGATTGCCAAAGAATACGGCGTTAAGAACCTGGAAGTAATGGTGAAAGGTCCGGGTCCGGGCCGTGAGTCATCCATTCGGGCGTTGAATGCTGCGGGTTTCCGCATCACCAACATCACCGATGTGACTCCCATCCCGCACAACGGTTGTCGTCCTCCGAAGAAGCGTCGCGTATAACACTTCTTGTAGGATAGTTGGAGAAAGAACATGGCAAGATATCTGGGTCCCAAGCTCAAACTGAGCCGTCGCGAGGGCACTGACCTCTTCCTGAAGTCAGGCGTTCGCGCGATAGATTCAAAATGTAAAATTGATACTGCACCTGGTCAGCACGGCGCTCGTAAAGCCCGCCTGTCCGACTACGGTGTACAGCTGCGTGAAAAGCAGAAAGTTCGTCGTATCTATGGCGTACTGGAAAAGCAATTCCGCAACTACTATAAAGAAGCTGCTCGCCTGAAAGGCAATACCGGTGCGAACCTGTTGCAGCTGCTGGAAGGTCGTTTGGACAACGTTATTTACCGCATGGGTTTTGGTGCCACTCGCGCCGAGTCTCGTCAGCTGGTTAGCCACAAGGCTATCCTGGTAAACGGTAAAGTTGTCAACATTCCTTCCTTCCAAGTTTCTCCCGAGGATGTTATCAGCATTCGCGAGAAGGCCAAGAAGCAAGCCCGGATCAAAGCCGCTCTTGAGGTTTCCGGTCAACGTGAAAAGCCGACTTGGGTAGAAGTTGACGCTACCAACATGCAAGGCGTTTACAAGCGTCTGCCTGAGCGTAGCGACCTGTCTGCCGAAATTAACGAACAGCTGATCGTCGAGCTTTACTCCAAGTAAAGCTGGCTTCTATAGAGAGGACACAATGCAGGGTTCTGTAACAGATTTTCTTAAGCCGCGTCTGGTTGATATCGAACAGATCAGCCCGACTCATGCCAAAGTGACTCTCGAGCCGCTGGAGCGTGGCTTTGGTCATACATTGGGTAATACGCTACGTCGTATTCTGCTTTCTTCCATGCCCGGTTGTGCAATCACCGAAGTCGAATTAGACGGCGTATTGCATGAATACAGCAGCAAGGAAGGTGTTCAGGAGGATATCCTGGAAATCTTGCTTAATCTGAAAGAGATTGCTGTCAAGCTGGAAGGCAAGGACGAAGTCACCCTGTCGCTGACCAAAACTGGTGCAGGTCCCGTAACGGCAGGCGACATCACCCATGGTGATGACGTTGAGATCGTTAACCCAGAGCACATCATCTGTCATCTGACAGGGAATGATGCCGAAATCAGCATGCGTCTGAAAGTGCAGCGCGGTCGTGGCTATGTTCCTGCCTCTACCCGTGCACATACCGAAGACGACGAGCGTCCTATTGGTCGTTTGTTGCTGGATGCGGCTTACAGCCCCGTGGTTCGTATCGCCTACAATGTTGAGGCGGCCCGTGTTGAACAGCGTACCGATTTGGATAAGCTGGTTATCGACATGGAAACCAACGGCACTCTGGATCCCGAAGAAGCTATCCGCCGTGCAGCCACTATCATGGCTGAACAGCTGGAAGCCTTCGTCGATCTGCGTGACGTGAGCGAACCGGAAGAGAAAGAAGACAAGCCTGAGTTCGATCCTATCCTGCTGCGTCCTGTCGACGATCTGGAACTGACAGTTCGTTCTGCGAACTGTCTGAAGGCTGAAGCGATCCACTACATTGGTGATCTGGTACAGCGTACCGAGGTGGAGTTGTTGAAGACTCCCAACCTGGGTAAAAAATCTCTTACCGAGATTAAAGACGTGTTGGCGTCTCGTGGTTTGTCTCTGGGCATGCGCCTTGAGAACTGGCCGCCTGCCAGCATCGCTGATGAATAAACCGGGTCACGGGTTTTACAGATTTAGTTAGGAAGGATTAGGTCATGCGCCATCGTAAGAGTGGTCGTCAACTTAACCGGAACAGCAGCCACCGTCAGGCAATGTTCCGCAACATGGCTAGCTCCTTGGTTCGTCATGCAGTTATCAAGACGACTCTGCCCAAGGCAAAAGAGCTGCGTCGAGTGGTTGAGCCTCTGATCACATTGGCTAAAAGCGACACCGTCGCCAACCGTCGTTTGGCATTTGCCCGTACTCGCGACAGCGAAGTAGTTGGCATCTTGTTCAACGAACTGGGACCTCGCTACCAGGAGCGTCCGGGTGGTTACACCCGCATCCTGAAGTGTGGTTTCCGTGCTGGCGATAACGCACCTATGGCTTATATTGAGCTGGTAGGTCGTGATATCGAAGCAACAGAAGCAGCCGCTTCTGAAGAATAAAATCAAAAGCCGGGTTCGCCCGGCTTTTTCTTTTAGTAATCCTCATCTGCCTCCTTCTTCTTTGCTATACCTTCTTCATCTGATCCTTTTTCTTTTAATAATCCTCATCTGACACCTTTTTCTTTGCTATACCTTCCTCATTACTGATCTGGATCAAGCCGGAACAGCTCTTTTTGTATCACCATAATTTGTAAATAAAATGCAACTTTAAGGTTGGCCATATGTCTGTGTTGCGGATCCTTGTCTGCCTGTTATGGTTTGGTGCCGGCATCATCCAGGCCGCCGAACGCCCGATAGCCGAGCAACGGCTGTCGGACTGGTATCCAGGTGCAACCATCGACGCCATTGAGCAGCCCTTTGCCGGCTGGAGAATCGAGGATGCCGGAGAGGCGCCCCGCTATGCCTTTCTCAGCCGCCAGTTTGCCAATATTCCCGCCTATTCAGGCAAGCCGGTAGAGATGCTGTTGGCCATGGACGAACAGGGCCGGCTGGATCACAGCCTGGTGATGGAACACCATGAGCCGATATTGCTGGTCGGTATTCCCGAAAAAAAACTCACTGCCTTTGTGCATCAGTATCAAGGCATCACCGCCTCAGAGCGTGTCCAAGTGGGCCTGTCACGTCGGGATGATATTCATTCGGTGGACGGGATCACCGGTGCCACCGTGACCGTGATGGTGATTAACCAGACCGTGATGCGCGCCCTGCGTGAGGCCCATCGGGCGCTGGCTGGAGGAGAAACCGTTATCGCCGGCGAGCAGCCGCCTGAGGCTGCCACTCTGGTACAGGCGTGGCAGCCTCGAAGCTGGACTGCGCTCGATGAACGGCAGTTGGTGCGCACGCTGAAACTGACGGAAGGCGAGGTAGAGCAAGCCTTTGCCGGCACCAAGGCCGCCTCGCGCAAGCCGATCGACGCTCCCGCCGAAACCTTTATGACCTTGCATTTTGCATCGCTGCGGGTGGCCGAAGCGGGTATCAATCTGTTGGGCCAGCAGCAATACGATCGGCTGATGGATAGTCTGGCTCCCGATGACCAGCCGATACTGGTGGTGGCCAACAGCGACTATAGTTTTCGCGGCAACGGCTTTGTGCGTGGCGGTATTTTTGACCGGGTTCGGTTGTGGCAGGGGCCCGAAGAAATCGCCTTTCGTGATATGGATTATCAGCGCCTGGCCCGGTCCGACCTGAAGGCCGACGGGGCTCCTCGCTTTGGTGAGCTGGCCATCTTTATTGCCCGTGACGGCGCCCTGGATCTGACTCAACCGTGGCAATTCGAGCTGATGGTACGCCGCCAGGTGGGCGCGCTCGACAGCGAGTTCGCCAGTTTCTATGCCGACTACGAGCTGCCTGAGACCTATCTTGATCTGCCCGCACCAATTGTGCCGGCATCCACCATGCTACCGGAAGATGAGTCCCCCCTGTGGGTCAGCTTGTGGAAAATGAAGCAGGTGCAGATCACCGTGCTGCTGACCGGCCTGGTGGTGCTGATGGTGATTCTGTTTATGCAGGATTGGTTGGTACGGCATCCGACCCTGTTGCACCGGGTGCGTGTCGGCTATCTGTGCTTCACTCTATTCTTTATTGGCTGGTATAGCCTGGCCCAGCTGTCGGTAGTTAACGTCTTTACCTTTTTGCACGCCCTGTTCAGTGACTTTCAGTGGTCATCGTTTTTGCTCGATCCCATGATGTTTATTTTGTGGAGTTTTGTGGCATTAACCCTGCTGCTGTGGGGCAGGGGTATCTTTTGTGGTTGGCTCTGCCCCTTTGGCGCCCTGCAGGAGCTGGTTAACGAGATGGCACGCAAGCTGAATATCAGGCAGTTTACCGTGCCCTTTGCCATACATGAACGTTTGTGGGCTCTCAAATATCTGATCCTGCTGGGGCTGTTCGGCCTCTCGCTGCAGTCGCTGGCCCTGGCCGAGCAGGCGGCGGAAGTGGAACCGTTCAAGACCGCAATGACCCTGCGTTTCATGCGCGAGTGGGGCTATGTCGCCTACGCCCTGAGCTGGGTGGTAATCTCGATATTTTTGCGCAAGGCCTATTGCCGCTATGTGTGCCCACTCGGGGCGGCGCTGGCAATACCTGCCCGGCTTCGACTGTTTGACTGGCTCAAACGACGCCATGAATGTGGCAACCCCTGCCAGCTCTGTGCCAAGGAATGCGAGGTGCAGGCCATTCACCCTGACGGTCGCATCAACGCCAACGAGTGCCATTACTGTCTGGACTGCCAAGTCACCTACTTTAACGAACGTAAGTGCCCACCTTTGGTGATGAAGGCGAAAAACCGCCGTCGTCGCGAGCTGGAGCGGGAAGCGGCCCGTATCAAGATAACCAATGTGGAAACCACAAGGAGTGTCGAATGAGTAAGCATGATAAATATCAAGAGCCGAGTGAGCACGTCAAGCTGAGCCGACGCCTGTTTCTGGGGGGATCTTCCGCCCTGCTTGCCACGGCAGCCGCTGGTGGCGGACTGAGCCTGGCGTCGTCACCGGCATTGGCGGCCGAGGGAGTCAATGTGGCGCCTGGTGAGCTGGATGAATATTACGGTTTCTGGAGTGGCGGTCATCAGGGAGAGGTGCGGGTACTGGGTGTGCCTTCGATGCGCGAGTTGATGCGTATTCCGGTGTTCAACGTGGACTCGGCCACCGGGTGGGGCATAACCAATGAAAGCAAGCGGGTACTGGGTGATAGTCACAAGTATCTGAACGGTGATTGCCACCACCCCCATATCTCCATGACCGACGGACACTACGATGGCAAGTATCTGTTTATCAACGATAAAGCCAACACTCGGGTGGCACGCATTCGTCTCGATATCATGAAATGCGACAAAATGGTCACCATTCCCAACGTACAGGCCATTCATGGCCTGCGGCTGCAAAAGGTGCCCCATACCAAGTACGTATTCTGCAACGCCGAGTTCATCATTCCTCACCCCAACGATGGCAGTAACCTGAAGAATCTGGACGCGGCCGAGCAGTACACCATGTTTAACGCGGTGGACGCGGAAACCATGGAAGTGGCGTTCCAGGTGATGGTGGACGGCAACCTGGACAACACCGATGCCTGCTACACCGGTAAGTACGCGGCTTCTACCTGCTATAACTCGGAAGGTGCCACCACGCTGGGCGGTATGATGCGTGAAGAGCGCGACTGGGTGACGGTGTTCAATATTCCTCGCATCGAGGCGGCAATCAAGGCCGGCGACTTCACTACCCTTGGAGACGCCAAAGTACCGGTGCTGGATGGTCGTAAAGGCTCCAAACTAACCCGCTACGTGCCGGTGCCGAAGAACCCCCATGGGCTCAACACCTCGCCCGACGGCAAGTACTTTGTGGCCAACGGCAAGCTGTCGCCCACGGTGTCGATGATCGAAATCGACAAGCTGGACGATCTGTTCAACGACAAATTCGACGATCCCCGTGCGGTGATCGCCGCCGAACCCGAGCTTGGTTTGGGGCCGTTGCATACCACCTTTGACGGTCGCGGCAACGCCTATACCACTTTGTTTATCGACAGCCAGGTGGTGAAGTGGAACATGGCGGATGCGGTCAAGGCCTATCACGGCGAAGACGTGAACTACATTCGCCAGAAGCTGGATGTGCAGTACCAGCCGGGCCACAACCATGCGTCCCATACCGAAGCCCGGGATGCGGACGGTAAATGGCTGGTGGTGCTGTGCAAGTTCTCCAAGGACCGTTTTCTGCCGGTGGGTCCGCTGCATGCGGAGAACGATCAGCTGGTGGATATTTCAGGCGAAGAGATGAAGCTGGTGCATGATGGCCCCACCTATGCCGAGCCCCACGACTGTATTCTGCTGCGTCGCGACGTGCTCAATCCCAAGAAGATCTGGGATCGCAACGACCCCTTCTTTGCCGAAACCGTGGCCATGGCCGAAAAGGACGGTGTGGCCCTGGAGCGAGACAACAAGGTAATTCGCGACGGTAACAAGGTGCGGGTTTACATGACCTCGGTGGCGCCCACCTACGGCCTGACCGAGTTCACCGTGAAGCAGGGAGATGAAGTCACGGTCACCGTGACCAATCTGGACATGATTGAGGACGTGAGTCACGGCTTCTGCATGGTCAACCACGGTGTCAGCATGGAGATTAGCCCCCAGCAGACGGCATCGGTGACCTTTGTTGCCGACAAGCCCGGGGTACACTGGTATTACTGCAACTGGTTCTGTCATGCCCTGCACATGGAAATGGTCGGGCGCATGCTGGTCGAACCGGCATAAGGTGCGCCATGAACAAAGGATGGCTGCTCTCGTTGCTTTTATTGACCTGGTCGGCGGTGGCGGAGGTACGGCTGACACCGGCCTCCGTGGCCGGGCTGGCGAGTGTTGCGGCCGGCGAAACCGTGATTCTTGAGCCGGGTGTTTACCCGGCTTTACAGGTGACTCAAACACTGACACTGAAGGGAGAAGCCGGTGCCGTGATCGATGCCGGCGGCGAGGGGCACGGCCTGTATCTGGCTGCCCCCGATGTTCATGTGTCTGATCTGGCTATTCGTAACTGGGGGGCGGATCTGGGAGCGCTGGATGCAGGCATTTTCATTAGCGGCCGGGCCAGCGGTGCCGAAGTGGCTCGGGTGCAACTGCAGGGCCCGGGGTTTGGCATCTGGGCCGAAAGTGCCCAGCGGCTGAATATTCATCACAACGATATTGAGGGGGACACTTCGCTTCGCTCCCAGGACAGGGGCAACGGCATTCACCTCTTCGACGTGGGCGACAGCCTGGTGGTCGGTAACCGAATTCGCCGGGTGCGCGATGGCATTTATATCAATTACAGTCACCACAACCGTCTGATCGGTAATCGCATGAGCGAGCTGCGCTACGGCATTCACTACATGTACTCCAACAACAACGACGTCACCGGCAACCACACCCGGCATACCCGCACCGGCTATGCGCTGATGCAGTCCCGGCAATTAACGGTGGTGAATAATACCTCGGAGCAGGATGAGAACTACGGCATCCTGATGAATTACATCACCTATTCTCGCATTGCGGGTAACCGGGTGAGCGAAATCAGGGCCAACAGTCGGCTGATCAACCCCAGGGGCGCCGAGGGCAAGGCGATGTTTGCCTACCAGGCGGTGGGGAATGAAATCAATGACAATTGGTTGGCTCACAGCGATCTGGGCCTGCACATGACCGCGGGCTCGGAGCAGAATCACATTTATGGCAATGCCCTGGTGGGCAATCGCACTCAGGTGCGCTACGTATCGAACCGCCCACAGGAGTGGTCCAGGGATGGCCGGGGCAACTACTGGAGCGATTATCTGGGCTGGGATCTGGATCAGAACGGGGTGGGGGATATTCCCCACGAGCCCAACGACGGTATGGATCGGGTCTTGTGGCAGTACCCGGCGGCGCGTTGGCTGCTGAACGCCCCTGTCGTCAGCTTGTTGCGCTGGATACAACAGCAGTTTCCGGTGTTTCGGGGGCCGGGAGTGACCGACTCCTACCCGCTGATGGCATTGCCGAACACCATGGCCGAGGAGAGGCGCGATGAGCATTATTCGCTTGCGGCAGGTCGTTAAGCATTTTGCCGAACGGGAAGTACTGAATAACATCTCGCTGGAGGTAAAGCCCGGTGAGGTCCTGGGGTTGCTGGGTCATAATGGCGCCGGCAAGACCACCACCATCAAGCTGATTCTCGGCCTGCTCAGGCCCGATGGCGGCGAGGTCAGGGTAATGGAGCAGGATCCGGCGGGCCGTGATTTTCGCGAGCTGCGCCGGCACCTGGGCTTTTTGCAGGAAAACGTCAGTTTTTACGATCAGCTCAGCGGTGCCGAGGTGATCACCTACCTGGCAAAGCTTAAGGGCGTGTTTCCGGCTCAGGGCATGGCATTGCTGGAGCGGCTAGGGCTGGCCGAGGCCTCAGGGCGCCGGGTGAAGACCTATTCCAAGGGCATGCGTCAGCGACTGGGCCTGGCCCAGGCGCTGCTGGGGCAACCTAAAGTATTGTTGCTGGATGAACCCACGGTGGGACTGGATCCGGTGGCTACCCATCATTTTTATCAGCAAATCGACGAGCTGCGCCGCCAGGGCTGCGCCATTGTGCTGTGCTCCCATGTGCTGGCCGGGGTGGAACCCTATCTGGATCGGGTCGCGGTGATGGGGCAGGGAAAATTACTGGCGGTCGGCCACCTGGACGCCCTGCGCGTCGAGTCTCGTCTGCCGGTGACCCTGACGCTGCAGGGCAGGGAGCTGCAGCGGTCTTTGCCGGAGCGGTTTTGGCCATTGGTGACCGAGGCGAGTGAGCAGCAGCTGGTGCTGCAGGCGGACGTCGCCGGACAACGAGTGCTGGCAGAAGTGATCTGCAGCCTGCCTGATATCGAGCAGTTTCAGTGGCAACAGCCCAATCTGCCCGAATTGTATCAACATATTTGCTATGGAGCCGCCGATGCGAACACTGCTGATTATTGCCCGTAAGGAATGGCTGGATGGCATTCGCAACCGTTGGGTGCTGGCCATTACCATAGTGCTGTGGGCCATGGCGGTGGGGCTGGCCTATTTTGGTGGTGTCACCTCCGGCCTGGTGGGCTTCACCTCTATTGAGTCCACCTTGGCGAGTCTTGCCAGTCTGGCGGTAGTCATACTGCCATTGATTGCCTTGATGCTGGGCCACGACGCCCTTATCGGCGAGGTCGAGCGGGGCACCCTGTTGCTGTTGATGACCTATCCGCTCAGTTCCGGTCAACTGCTGATCGGCAAGTTTGCCGGTCAGGCGCTGATGCTGGCGGTTGCCACCGGCCTGGGGTTTGGCAGCGCGGCCCTGACTCTGTTGTTGTTTACCCCGGATCTCGATGTACCCCTGGTGGCGCATTTGTTCGGTGCCCTTATTCTTTCGGCCATTTTACTGGGCTGGATTTTCCTGGCCATGGCCTATGTCCTCAGCGCCTGGGTCAGTGAAAAGGGCAAGGCCGCAGGTGCTTCGCTGCTGCTCTGGTTCTTTTTTGTGGTGGTGTTCGATCTGTTGATGTTGGGCTTGCTGGTGGGATTGCCGGAGCAGCTCGACTTCGCCTCGCTGCCATATCTGATGTTGCTGAACCCGGCGGATGTCTTCCGTATTTTCAATCTGGAACTGTTGTCGGATAGCGGCATTAAAACCGGAGTGATGGTGGCGAGCGGCGAGCTGGCTCTGAGTTCGACCGGGCTGCTGGCCTGTCTACTGGTATGGCTGACAGTACTGGTGGGGCTGGCCCGCTTGCTGTTTGAACGTTCACTTACAAGGATATAAGTATGCGTATGTACGGGCTTTTGTTGCTGGGTTTGCTGCTGGCTGGTTGTGGAGAGAGTGATGTGCAAACCCAGATCCGGCGGGCGGTGGCTATTGAGCAGGGGAACGAGTGCCATCTGTGCGGCATGGTGATCAGCCGCTTTTCCGGCCCCAAGGGAGAAGCTTATGAGCAGGGCGTCGAGGAGGTTCGCAAGTTTTGCTCCACCCGGGATTTGTTGAACTGGGCGTTGGAGCCCGAGAACCGTCACGCCCGTCAGGAAATGTGGGTGCATGACATGAGCGAGGTCCCCTGGGACAAACCCGATGATGAACACTTTATCAATGCCGAAGCCGCCTGGTATGTCGTGGGCTCGAGCCAGACCGGTGCCATGGGGCCAACGGCCGCCACTTTTAGCGACCAGGCGGTGGCCGATGCTTTTGCCAGTGAGTATGGCGGCGAGGTACTGACCTTTGATCAGCTGACTCTGGGCAAACTCAATCAAAATAACCACGGTACGCACTAATATTGTGGGTAAAGCTGTGGTTAAGCTGTGTTTTTGCTGGGTGTTTAGGCTGTTGGCCACCAAAGGCCTGTTTTTGTCAAAAAAGCCCTTG
>NZ_CANLZU010000002.1 GCF_947495715.1 uncultured Oceanisphaera sp. | reverse complement strand
GTTCGTCAGCCGTTCAGTTAAGGGCGGAAAGCCCTGTAGGGACAGGCTGTCTCGGCTCTGATTTGATCAACAACGCCGGACAGACATCGTCAGTGCACAGGCGGGCCTTTGATTGGGATAAAATATCTCATGTACTCCCGAGCTGGATGCTGACGACTTGCGTAGCCTTGATTGAACTGGCCGGCAGCCACAACACCCCGGTCACAAGCCGTCTGAACGCCGACACCAGAATACAAGGAAGCCCGAGCATTATGCCCCGAACCGAGCCCCATACCGACCTGGTCGAATTCATCCGTACCCACCCGCGCCTGCTGGTGCTGACCGGTGCCGGCATCAGTACGGACTCCGGCATTCCCGACTACCGCGATCAGCAAGGTGAGTGGAAGCGCAGGCAACCGGTGCAACACCCGGACTTTATGCGCTGCGAGCACACCCGAAAACGCTACTGGGGCCGTAGCCTGATCGGTTGGCCGGTGATGCGCGATGCCCACCCCAATCCGGCGCATCAGGCCCTGGCACGGCTGGAACAGCTGGGTCATATCGACCTGCTGGTCACCCAAAACGTGGATGGACTGCACCAGCGGGCCGGCAGCCGCAAGGTAGTCGACCTGCATGGCCGCTCCGATCAGATTGTCTGCATGAGCTGCGACTATCGCAGTAGCCGCGACGAGTCACATCAACGCAGTGCCGAGCTGAACCCGGATTACACCCGTTACCGCGCCGCCACGGCACCGGATGGCGATGCCGATCTGGAAGTGGATTTCAGCGGTTTCCACGTTCCGGGATGCGCTCAATGTGGCGGTATCCTCAAACCGGATGTGGTGTTCTTCGGCGATAACGTCCCCAGGCCGCGTGTCACCGAGGCGCTGGAAGCACTTAAAAACGCCGATGGTCTGCTGGTAATCGGCTCCTCATTGATGGTCTACTCGGGCTTTCGCTTCTGCCGCCGAGCCAACGAGTGGAACAAGCCGATCGCCGCCCTGACATTAGGCAAAACCCGGGCCGATGAACTGCTCAGCCTCAAGCTGAATGCGCCCATCACTCCGGTACTGCAAGCGGCTCTCAACGAGCTCGCCTCCCCGCTCCGCTAGACGGTTACTTACTCAACCCTAACCTGGGCAAATTCCCCTGAGAGATCCCCTCATTTTCACCGATGGCGATTTGAATACGGATGCTGGCATCAGGACCCGGTACCGGTTTGTGGTTTCCGCCCTTCACATCAAGGGTTGATACAGATCAATATGTTCGAGGTTTCCTTACAATAACTTAGGCATCCTTATGGATAACTCAATCAAGGAAGGAAATCGTATGTATCCGCTTTTGCTCAAGGCACACTTGGGGCTTATTTTACTGGGCTTTTTAAGTTTTTTGCTGCGTACCTACTGGGGTATCACCAGCTCGGTATTATTGAAGCATGCATTGGCATTTAAAGTTCATAAATTGTTGACCTTGCTGATGCTGGTCAGTGCCTTGGCCTTGTGCCTGGCTATAGATCAATACCCCGTCACCGATGCCTGGCTAACCGAGAAACTGATTCTGCTGGTTGCCTATGTTGCCTTTGCCATGATGGCATTCAGGCCTGCTGCGCTTGCCGGGCAACGCTACCTGTTTGCGGGGGTAGCCTGTGGCTTGTTTGCTACCATGCTGTTTATTGCCAAAACCCATTCGCCCCTGCTGTTAGGGTGAAAGGTGGCGTTGTTTCCTAAAAGAGTTTTTCACTATTTGACAGTACTGAAGTGCATGAAAACAACTTGTTCTAACTTATGGTTGTACATTTTCAGTGCTGGCCACCGTGGCTTATTCTGATTTAAGACGCAAAGCATCGCATTTGTGTTTTTAGGAAATAACGCCGCAGAACGACTACAACCGGCAGCATCCTCACCAACACAATGACGAGTTGCCGCCGGTTCAGGCCGAGAAGCAGTCTAATTTACTGTCCGGAATGAGTTGGCCACTACAGAGACAGATAGCTCTCTGAGTTAGCAAACAACGCCCTGGGCCGAGAGTTCTCTTCGAATGATGTCAGCTCCTGCACTCAAGGCATTCAGCTTGCCTCTTGCTACCCCACGAGATAAGGGGGCCATGCCACAGTTGGTGCAAGGGTAGAGCTTGTCGGCATCTACAAACTCAAGTGCTTTTCGTAGCGTATTGGCGACTTCCTCTGGCGTCTCGATGCGATTGGTTGCCACATCAATGGCCCCTACCATCACCTTTTTACCCCGTATCAGTTCAAGCAGCTCGATCGGAACATGGGAGTTATGACATTCTAACGAGATAATATCGATATTGGACTTTTGCAGTTTGGGAAAGACCTCTTCATATTGTCTCCACTCGGAACCCAACGTCTTTTTCCAGTCCGTATTGGCTTTAATGCCATAGCCATAGCAAATATGTACGGCAGTTTCACATTTAAGGCCTTCAATGGCTCGTTCCAAAGCAGCAATCCCCCAATCATTTACCTCATCAAAAAACACATTAAATGCAGGCTCATCAAACTGGATAATATCAACACCCGCTGCCTCCAGCTCTTTGGCTTCCTGATTGAGTATTTTGGCAAACTCCCAGGCCAGTTTTTCGCGACTCTTATAATGATCATCATACAGCGTGTCTATCATGGTCATGGGGCCAGGCAGGGCCCATTTGATGGGTTGCCTGGTTTGCTGACGTAAAAATCGGGCATCGTCAACAAACACCGGCTTCGGGCGACTGACTGCACCAACAACCGTCGGTACACTCGCATCATAGCGATCTCGAATTTTAACGGTCTGACGTTTTTCAAAATCAACACCGTCAAGGTGCTCGATAAAGGTAGTCACAAAGTGCTGACGGGTTTGCTCGCCATCGCTGACAATATCGATGCCTGCTTGTTGCTGCTCTTGCAAAGACACACGCAGCGCATCCTGTTTGCCGTCGATAAGCTCTTGACCTTGCAGCTTCCAGGGTGACCAGAGGGTCTCGGGTTGTGCCAGCCAGGACGGTTTGGGCAAGCTGCCCGCAGTGGACGTGGGTAATAATTTTTTCATCATAAATACCGGTTTCTGTTCTCGTTAATGTTCAGGCGCTTGTTTTATTATCAGGCGTAGTTGGCAGACCACTGCTCAAGAATCGCCTTGTATGGCTTGATAAAGTTCTCTTCGGCCAGTTTGCCCTGCTTAATGGCCAGCTGGCTACGCTCTTCTCGATCATAAACAATCCGAGTTAATGAATGATCTGCGTTCTTCAGATTAGGTTTATATATTTTTCCTGCCACAGCGTTGGCATTATATATTTCAGGCCGATAAATTCTTTGAAACGTTTCCATGGTGCTGATGGTACTTATCAGCTCAAGATTCGTATAATCGTTCAGCAAGTCATCAAAAAAGTAAAAGGCCAGAGGTGCAACGCTGTGCGGTGGCATAAAGTAGCGAACTTTCAGGCCCATCTTCTTGAAGTATTGCTCCGTTAAAGAGGTTTCATTGGGCAGATACTCGACACCCAATATGGGGTGATGATTTTCCGTCTGGTGATAGGTCTTGTTATCGGAAACACTCAGGCAGATCACCGGCAATTTGGCAAAATGCTGCTGATAGGTGCTCGAGTTCACAAAGCGCTTGAACAGCTTGCCGTGCAGATCGCCAAAGTTTTCCGGAATGCTGAAACCGGGTTTGCCCTTGTTGTGCTCCAGCAACAAAACGCTGAAGTCATAGTCCCGAACATAAGAGGAGAAGTTATTGCCTACAATGCCTTCTGTGCGTTGCCTGGTTTTGTGATCAACAATAATGGTTTTCAGCACTTCAATAGTAGGAAAGGTATGCGCCTTGCCTTCATTGTCGATATCCATATCAACAGAAATTATTTCCAGCTCAACGGAGTAACGGTCTGCTTTGGGGTTATCCCAATTTACCAGAGCATTGAAACGATTGTTAATCATCGTCAAGGCATTGCGCAGATTTTCCTGGCGGCTCTCTCCCCTGGCCAGGTTGGCAAAGTTGGTCGTGGCACGCGTACTGTCTGCGGGTTGATAATTTTCATCGAAAGCAATGCTGTTTACAGCAAATTTGACGTCGTTACTCATAATGTTGTTCATCCATTTGTTGAGATAAAGCCTGAATCTGTTCCCTGCCCGTTCTGGAAGTCCAGACATCTAGAGCTAAGCCTAGGTATGTTATACAGGGCCCATTTCATGAACAAAAATGATTTTATCTCATCAATAGATGAACAGTATTCATGATTTATTGTAAGGCAAGGCTCACCCGGCAAGCAGAGTGCCGGCTTTGGAGACACTCGCCACCGAGTTGTTACCGAATGTTCTGAGCCAGAGCAACGAAGTCACTCAGGTAATTGATCTGTTCTTCGCCTTTGCGCATTCCCAAAAAAATCTGCTTTTTAATCCCATCTTGACCGAACCGAAGGCTTTTAATGGCCATTGTTTTGGCGAATTCATCCACTAACCAACCAGGCAATGCACAGACGCCTCTGCCTGCTGCCACCATTTGCAACATGATTTCCGTAGTCTCGATTGTCTTGTGTTTTTTGACCGTGCATTTTGCGGGGTTTAAAAACTGGCTGTAGATATCCAGCCGCTCGGGCTCTACCGGATAGCTAAATAACACTTCTTCATTCAGCTGTTCCGGCATGATCGAGCTTTGCATGGCAAGGGGGTGAGATGATGAAACAACGAGCCGATGTTCATAGTCAAATACCGGTATAAACGTCAGCTTGGGTTTATACAAGGGATCAGGCGTGACCAGGATGTCTATTTCATAGCTATGCAGGGCACCCAGACCACCGAACTGAAACTCCTGCTTGACGTCAATATCAACGTTTGGCCACTTTTCAAGATAAGGCTCAATCACTTTTAACAGCCATTGATAGCAAGGGTGGCATTCCATGCCGATGCGAAGTGAACCCATTTCACCTTTCGCCATCTGAGACAATAGAAGTTCGGTGTGTTTAAATTGCGGCAATACCCGACCGGCAAGCGTCAGAATGTGCTCACCCGCATTGGTCAGGCGCAAGTTTCTGCCTTCTTTTTGCCAAACAGATGTTTTGATCTGACCTTCCAGTTTTTTGATGCTGTGACTCAATGCAGACTGGGATAAATTCAACGATTCCGCAGCCTGGGTTAAGGTTCCCTGCTCTTTTATTGCTGCCAGTACTTCAAGGTGAAACCGCTCCAACATGATTTAACTCCGGTCTTTAGCACTCAATTTCATGAATATAATTCATGATTTATTGAAAATATATTATTATTTTCATTATTTAAATGTTGCCTATGCTCACCATCCAGACACTCAGAGCCTGTTTTTCGACCTTTTCAAGTGACACCAATTTGAATAAAGATCTGATCATTAATTTAAATCTGAGATCAGAGGCAACACAGCCACCTCCCACGACACGCTACAAGTACTTCCCTGTAAGCTCGGAAATGCCGTCCCTGGCATTTCACGGCCGTGGGAGTCGATCTCTGTTACCTCTTCTCGAGCATCGAGCTGTCTGTAGACGGCGCTAACAGGCAACTCCGGTGCATCAAGGAGGACAAAGGGATCTGCTCAGCCGACCATTCGCGCCACGGATGGCGCGGCTGAGCCTCCAGGGAGGGATTCACGGCGAGTCGGGGGAGCAGGCCCTTTGTTCGACTTTTATACAAAAATGGAATAGATCATTTGTTTAGTGGGATTGGTATGACACCCTTCGCTCAACCTTACAGGGCAGCCAACCAGATCAGTTAGTTTGACAGATTAATATAAGGAGATCGTAAACAGGCGCTAAAAACGACCATACGGCGAGGTGCTCGCTGGTGATAGTCGTAAAGGTAAAATGAAAAGGGAATATCGAAAGAGGAAGTAAATAAACCGTCGCTTTGGCCTTCAGGAAGCTCACAGGGCGTGAGCATGGCCAAAACGACGGCAATCGGCAGGTCGGTTACAGACCCAGTTTGTCGAGCAGGCCCGGCAGTTTATCGCCGAGCTTATCACCCAGCTCATCACCCAACTTTTCGTTGAGCTTGCGCTTGACTCGCTCCGCTTCCTTGTCGGCCTTTTCACGCAGGTAAAGGTCGAACACCTGCTGCAGATCCAGGCTGTACTTCGGCTGCTGGTAACTGCCGCTGATGCGTACCGGCAATATGATGTTCTTCAGCTCGCTCAACTCTTCCCCGTCCTGGCCCTTGAGGCTACCGACGATGGCGGTGTTGAGCAACACATCGAGCGACTCGTCAAGCAGGTTGGTTTCTCCCTCGCCATCGATGCGCAACAAGGGGGACGCCATATACAGGTTCTCGGTGCTTACCCGGCCTTTGCCGATGGCAAAATCGGCGGTCAGGGCGCTGAAGTCGGTTTTCTCGACGGCCTCTTCCGCCGGCAACGGCAGCCCCTTTACCCTGGCGTGGGCCCGACGGATCAGCGCCGCGATATTCACCCCGTTCAGGGCGCCATCGGCCACTTTAAGCGCGGAGGTTCCCTTTACGCTGCGTTTGATGACATCGCTGGTCAGGCCACTGCCACGCAGGTCAAACGTCAAATCCGCCCGCCCCTCCAGATAGTCGATACCCGCCGCTGCGGTCAGCAGCTCACGGGCATTAACCCCGGTCAGCGTTTTCTGTACGCGAAAACGCACCGGATCGGTATTGACGTCCAGTTCGCCCCTGGCTTCAATCTTGCCTTCATATAACCGGGCCTGCACCTGATCGAGCTTTACCTTGCCCTGATCGATGTTGACCTTGATATCAAGCTGCTCCAGCTCGATTCCCTGCGCCAGCACCTTGTCGGCGGCCAGCCGGCCCTCAACCTTGATGCTCTTGAGCGCCGACAGGTCCGGCTCATCGGCCGCACTGGCAGAAGGCAGTGTCGACGCCGGCGCCGCCGCACTGACCACCGGTTCATCGGCGGTCGCCGCGACCGGCGTGGACCGCCATTCGGCCTGCAACGCATCCACATCCAACAGCGCCGTGTTCAGGTTGAAGTGCAGCTCGGGAATGGCACTATGGCGCAGCGATAGTTCACCCGTTGCATCCAGCGATCCCAGTTTCAGCGTCATGTCGCTGAACTCGGCCAGTTTGCGATCCAGTACATAGGCCAGGTTACCTTCCAGCCGCAGCTGCTTGGTACCGGGAATGGCACGGCCGGTGGCATCGAGGTCGAGCTTGAGATCATCCAGTCGCAGGCGGTCGAATTCCGGTGCCAGCCACAACTGACCGGTGGCATCCATATTGGCCTGTACCTCGTCACTGAACAGATTACCGGACAGACTCAGGGGTACCGCCTTGCCGGGAGCAAACTCGTCGAGCTTGACGTTGACCCGGTTGAGGCGGGTCAGGGTATTATTCGCTTCGTTCTGTACCACGATTTCGGCATCCACCACCTGCACACCGGCCAGGCTGATGCTCATCGGCTGACGAGGCTCGCCGCCGCCATCCGTTTCCGTCTGCTCATTCGAGCCGCCGGTAGTGGACGTCGTGGTAGACAGGGTACGCAGATCGTCGATATTGCTGACCCCATCGGCGCGGGTGATCAGATGCAGACGCGCATTGCCCAGCACCGCTTCGCCGATCTCCAGCCGGTTATCGAACAGCGGCTTCAGCGCCACGTCCAGGCTGATTTCACCGACAGACAGGGTATTACCGGCGGCAAAGCCGGGCGGATTGAGCAAGGCAGCGTCGTTGAGAGTAAAGCCGATAGAGGGGAAAAAGCGCCAGCTCAGGTCGCCGTTGATCACCAGGGTGCGGCCGGTTTTTTCCCGGGTCTGCTCGATCAGCACCCGCTTGACTCTGTCGGTATCCACCACCCGGGTCAGAATCACCAGCGCGAGCAGCAATAACAGCAGCAACGCCGCCACGCCGTAGAGTAGTTTTTTCATTATTGTTTCCCGTTTTTTATACGTTTAATACCCATCTGCTTTGCGGCATGTGAGGCAGTGCAAGCCGCCATGGACTCCGGCCTCGCCGTGCTGATACTGAATCGAGTTCAGCATGACGTTACTTGATTCGGCACGGAGTGACGGCCTTATGCAGTCATTCCGGCCCACGAGCCGGAATCCATTTCACAGCCAACGCCGCCCAAACAGACACGGCTCAAATTCTACAAACACCACCGCTTAAAGCTGACAGCTTATGGCTTACAGCTCCCCGCAGGGGTTAGTCCTGATTGATACGGCTGGCATCCGCGCCTTGCTGCGACTTGTACTTGGCGCTGGCACGGCTCATGTAAGGCCGTTCGGCCGACCCCGACATGGTTTCGAAATTGAGCGCGCCAATCACCATACGCGGGCGCAGCGCCAGCGGCAGTTTGCCGCTGTTGTAGAATTCCAGCACGATGCGTCCGGACCAGCCCGGATCGATGCGGTGTGCCGTCACGTGCACCATGAGCCCGAGCCGCGCCAGAGAAGAGCGGCCGTCCAGCCAGCCGACAATATTATCGGGCAGGGTGACAGATTCAAGTGTTACCGCCAGCGCCAGCTCGCCCGGGTGCAGAAAGAAGGCTTCGCCATCGGGAATGACAATCTCGTCACTCATTACCCGGTTGATGGCCTCGGACACCTGGGCACTGGGTCCGCTCAGCTCGATATAGGGCGCGGTATGATCCTGAAACACGCGAAATGCGTTGCCCAGCAGCACATCGACACTGACACCACTAATCCGCTCCGGCTCCGGCTCGGGACTGATCTGGATAAGACCCTCGGCCAGATAACGCTTGATATCCCGGTCACAAAGACGCATGAAAACTCCTTAACTCAATGGTGATCCCACCACGGCAGCGACGGCCCTTGCCGTCTGGCGGCACGAACAAGGCGCGCCTGCGTGGCAGTGATGCGATTAAACCTGCCGGGTATAAAGGCGGGTGGGAATGATGTTGCCGCTAAAATAAAGCCCCGCCGCCACCCGGGCGGCGATGTTCAGATAAAGATTGGTCAGGGCGCCTTCAGGCTCGGCAATCAGGGTTGGGGTACCCTGGTCCATCTGCCGGCCGATAGTCGCATCCAGCGGTAACTGACCGAGCAGCGGCACCTGATGCTGGCTTGATACCCGCAGGCCGCCACCTTCACCGAATAACGCTTCCTGATGGCCGCACTGGCTGCACTGGTGATAGCTCATGTTTTCCACCACCCCCAGCACCGGAATATTGACCTTCCGGAACATGTTGATGCCCTTGACGGCATCGGCCAACGCCACGTTCTGCGGTGTGGTCACCACCAGGGCGCCGGTGGTCGGCACCTGCTGGGCAATGGTAATCTGAATATCACCGGTACCCGGCGGCAGATCCACCACCAGGTAATCGAGATCGCCCCAGCGAGTCTCGCGCAATATCTGTGCCAGCGCCTTGCTGGCCATGGGCCCGCGCCAGACGGTGGCATCCTCGGCCCCCACCAGAAAGCCGATGCTGTTGGCCTTGATGCCGTGCGCCGGCACCGGCGCCATGGTCTTGCCGTCGTCGCTTTCGGGCCTGGCGTCGGCTACCCCCAGCATCATCGGAATAGAAGGGCCATACACATCCGCATCCAATATGCCCACCCGGCCGCCGAGCCGGCTTAGCGCCAACGCCAGGTTCACCGCCGTGGTGGACTTGCCGACCCCGCCCTTGCCGGACGACACCGCGATAATATTGCGTACTCCCGGCACGGCCTGGGCATCGTTGGCGCAGGCCAGGGTCGCTACATCTTGACTCAACTGCCAGCGTACCCTGCCGGCACCACTCAACCGGCACAGGTCGGCATCCAGGTCCTGCAACTCGGTTTCCAGCCGATAATCGACAAAAGGCAGTACCAGCGACACCGTCAGAATATCCTGCGACCGGGTCACGCCACGAACAAAACCGGCACTGACCGGATCCTTTGCCCAGTGCGAAGGCCGAAATTGGGCCAGCCGGGCACTAATGTGTTCATTATTCATGCTGTGTTGCCTGCTGATGAATCTGTTCTGCACTCTACCAAAAAGCCCGCAGCGGTGAAACGCCGAGCCGAGGCGATATGCGGCTTTGCCGGCCTTTTGTCGCATATGGCCGGATGCATGTCGGCCACATACCGGAGCCGACAAGGACAAAACCCGAGGCCGGGCGCTTTGGGCCGGAAAAAGCGGCCAAAGTGTGTATAACCGAAAAAAACTCGGGTAACATGCTCTGTCCCGTGTAATTGACTCAACAGAATGGAAATTATGGCTACCGAACCTCGTAAGATACTTGTCACCTGCGCCCTGCCCTATGCCAACGGTTCAATCCACCTTGGCCATATGCTGGAGCACATTCAGGCCGATATCTGGGTTCGTTATCAGCGAATGCGTGGCCATCAGGTTCATTTTATCTGTGCCGACGATGCACACGGCACCCCCATCATGCTCAAGGCCCAGCAGCTGGGCGTCGATCCCGAGCAGATGATTGCCGCCGTGCAACAGGAGCATAAAGCCGACTTCGACCGCTTCAACATCGGCTTCGACAACTATCACTCGACCCACAGCAAAGAGAACCGCGACTTTGCCGAGCTGATCTACGGTCGCCTCAAGAGCAACGGCTTTATCGAAAACCGCACCATTTCCCAGCTTTATGATCCGGAGCAGAACATGTTTCTGCCGGATCGTTTCGTCAAGGGCACCTGCCCCAGCTGCAAGGCGGAAGACCAGTATGGCGACAACTGCGAAGTGTGCGGCGCCACCTACAGCCCGACAGAGCTGATTGATCCGCGCTCGGCGGTCTCCGGCGCTACCCCGGTGATGAAAGACACCGAGCACTTCTTCTTCGACCTGCCCCAGTTTGGCGGCATGCTCAAGGCCTGGACCCGCTCCGGTGCCCTGCAGGAAGAAATGGCCAACAAGATGAGCGAGTGGTTCGAGTCCGGCCTGCATCAGTGGGACATCACCCGCGATGCGCCCTACTTCGGTTTCGAAATTCCCGATGCCCCGGGCAAATATTTCTATGTGTGGCTGGATGCCCCCATCGGCTACATGGGCTCGTTCAAGAACTACTGCGACAAGCGGGGCGATCTCAGCTTCGACGAATACTGGAACAAGGACAGCAGCACCGAGCTGTACCACTTTATCGGCAAGGATATCGTCTACTTCCACAGCCTGTTCTGGCCCGCGGTGCTGGAAGGCAGCGATTTCCGCAAGCCGAGCAACATCTTCGTGCACGGTTATGTGACGGTGAACGGCGCCAAGATGTCCAAGTCCAAGGGCACCTTCATCAAGGCCGATACCTATCTCAACCACCTGGATCCCGAGTGCCTGCGTTATTACTACGCCGCCAAGCTGTCCAGCCGCATCGACGATCTGGACTTGAGCCTGGACGACTTCGTGGCCCGGGTAAACAGCGACGTGGTCAACAAGCTGGTCAACCTGGCCTCGCGTAACGCCGGTTTTATTGCCAAGCGTTTCAACGGTCAGCTTGCCGCCGACTGCGCCGAGCCCGAGCTGTATGCCGAGTTTGCCGCCGCCGCCGAGCGCATCGGCCAGTCTTACGAGCAGCGTGAATTCGGCCGTGCCATCCGCGAGATCATGGCGCTGGCCGACAAGGCCAACCGCTATGTGGACGACATGGCCCCCTGGGTACTGGCCAAGCAGGAAGGCAAAGACGACGAGCTGCAGGCCGTGTGCTCCGTGGGTATTAACCTGTTCCGGGTGTTGATGACCTACCTCAAGCCGGTGATGCCCAAGCTGACCGAACGCGCCGAGGCCTTCCTCAACTGCGAACTGAGCTGGAACGCCGTGAACGAACCGCTGCTCGGCCATGGCGTCAACAAGTTCAAGGCCCTGTTCAGCCGCATCGACGCCGACAAGGTCGCCGCCATGGTGGAAGCCTCGAAGGAAGATCTGGCCGCCGAGCAGGCCCAGGTCAAACAAGTCACCGGCCCGCTGGCAGATGACCCCATCGGCGAGACCATCAGCTTCGATGACTTCGCCAAGGTGGATCTGCGGGTGGCGCTGATCAAGAAGGCGGAAGCGGTGCCCAAGGCCGAGAAACTGCTGCGCCTCGAACTGGATCTGGGCGGCGAAACCCGTCAGGTGTTTGCCGGTATCAAGTCTGCCTACGCCCCGGAAGATCTGGAAGGCAAGCTCACCGTCATGGTCGCCAACCTGGCGCCGCGCAAGATGCGCTTCGGCGTGAGTGAAGGCATGGTGCTGGCCGCCGGCCCCGGTGGCAAGGATCTGTGGATCCTCGAGCCCCACGACGGCGCCCAGCCCGGCATGCGGATCAAGTAAAAGCGGTAAGCTTTAAGCGGTAAGAAAGCCCGGCGATGCCGGGCTTTTTTGTATGTGACCTACAGGTAAAAACCTGTGCCGGTTTGCTCCCTCCCCTTGACCTCGGGTCGACAGAACCAAGCAAAGTGCAACGCAAGGGGAGGGTTGGGGAGGGGTTACTGCAGGTGCTAGCTCATACGCCAACTTGCTCGCTTCGGCCAAAGTGACACCCCCACCCCGCCTCCCCCTGGTGCGAATCCGCAGCCATGCCTGCCGCTCCGCAGGCAAGGGGGAGGAGCTGTTCGGCGGTCATTCAGGCGTGGGGTCGGCTCTTCGCAATGGTGTGAGGTGTTCTCCACCATCGCCCCCGCGAAGGCGGGGGTTCATGAGCATGCAGCATCTTGCTACGGACTCGAGCCTGGGTCACTGGATTCCTGCCTTCGCAGGAATGACGAAAAAGCCCGGCTGCCAAGCGGTGTTACCTCGTTGCAGACAGTAAAAAGCCCGGAACTCCGGGCTTTTTGTTACTTACAGCTGTCAGCTTACCGCTTAAAGCTTTAACTCAACATTCGATGATGTTGACCGCCAGGCCGCCGCGGGCGGTTTCCTTGTACTTGGACTTCATGTCCATGCCGGTTTCGCGCATGGTCTTGATCACCTTGTCCAGCGACACCTTGTGCTCGCCGTCGCCACGCAGGGCCAGGCGGCTGGCATTGATGGCCTTGACCGAGCCCATGGCGTTACGTTCGATACAGGGCACCTGCACCAGACCACCGACCGGGTCACAGGTCAGCCCCAGGTTGTGCTCCATGCCGATTTCGGCGGCGTTTTCCACGTGCTCTATGGTACCGCCTACTACGGCAGTCAATGCCGCGGCCGCCATGGAGCAGGCCACACCCACCTCGCCCTGACAGCCCACTTCGGCGCCGGAGATGGAGGCATTTTCCTTGTACAGAATGCCGATGGCGGCGGCGGTCAGAAAATACTGCACCAGCACATCGTCATCCACCGGCTGCACGAACTTGTCATAATAATGCAGCACCGCCGGCAGTATGCCCGCCGCACCGTTGGTGGGTGCCGTTACCACCCGGCCACCGGCGGCGTTTTCTTCGTTCACCGCCATGGCGAATAGATCCACCCACTCCATGACACTCAATGGATCCTTGTTATAGGAGGACTCGCTGTTTAATTTACGCAGCAACGAAGGAGCACGACGCCTTAACTTGAGGCCACCTGACAAAATGCCCTCGGTTTTGCAGCCACGAGAAACACAGGCCTTCATCACGCTCCACAGTTTGCGCAATCCGGCGATAATTTCTTCTTCACTGCGGTTTACCTTTTCATTGGCCATCATCAGGCTGCTGATCGACATGCCGTTTTCGCGGCATAATTGCAGCAGTTGATCACCGCTCTTGAAGGGAAACGGCACCGGTTTGGCGCTGGACTCGGCCGCGGCACTGGCCTTGGTGTCGGCAAATTCTTCCGCCTTGACGATAAAACCGCCGCCGATGGAATAGTAGGACTGCTCATGCAGCAACTGATCGCCCTCGAAGGCGCGGCAGCTCATGCCGTTACTGTGCAGCGGCAGCGTCTTGCGGCGATGAAAGATGATGGCGCCGCTGCGCGGAAAGGCCGCCGGGTGGCTCTGGTTAAGCAGTATTTCCTGGCTGGACTCCACCTGCTCCAGAAAGCCCGGAATCATGTCTACGTCCACGCTTTCCGGATCGAAACCGCCCAGGCCCAGGATCACCGCCTTGCCGGTGCCGTGACCGATACCGGTCTGGCCCAGCGAGCCAAACAGCTCTACTTCAACCCGGCTGGTGCGGGTCAGAATACCCTGCTCGGCCATGGTTTGCACAAAGGCATGCGCCGCTCGCATGGGGCCAACGGTATGGGAAGAAGACGGGCCTATGCCAATACTGAACATATCGAACACGCTGATCATGGGAACACTCCAAAACACAACTGGGGCTTAACAGGACTCTAATTCGAGAGCCACTCAACTATTATTGAATGATTGTAGAATTATTTGAGAGACAACCCAACAAAATTTTAACAGTTACGAAAACGGGGAGGTGGGATTTGTGATAAGGATCGCCCGTCAGCGGGCGATCTGGCGGGCAAACTGATGAATCACCGCGGCGGTAATGCCCCAGATCCAGACCCCATTCCAGCGTATAAACACCACCCGATGCCAGCGGCCCTGGCGCCGCAGGCTGAACAGGTGGTGATGGCGCAGGTCCAGCACATAGTCCAGCGGTACTCTAAACAACTCTTCGACCTCGGCCGGATTCAAAATAAAATCGGGCTGCCCTTCAATCACCCCGATGAAGGGCGTCAATGCAAAACCCGATATGGTGTGCTGGGCCCGCAATCGCGCCAGCTGGCGGCACAACTCCGGCGCCAGCCCGATTTCTTCAAAGCTTTCACGCAGCGCCGTGTGCCACAGGCTGGGATCGGTGCTGTCGGCCCGGCCGCCGGGAAAGCTGATTTGCCCCGGGTGCTGGCGCAGATGGCGGCTGCGGCGGGTCAGTACCAGCTCCAGCCCCTGCTCCGCCTGCAACAGGGGCACCAGCACCGCCGCCGGAAAGGCGTGATCCGGCAGGTGCGGATCCGGCCGGGGCTGGAATAGCTTGATGCGGGTTTCCAGCTCGTTCAGGGTCACAGGGCTTCCAGCACCGGCAGAATTTTACCCAGCTTGTCGAACAGCTCCTGATATTCGTCGGCCGCCTGCGAGTCGGCCACTACCCCGCCACCGGCCCAGCAATACAGCCGGCTCTGCTCGGCCAGCAAAGTGCGAATGGTGATGCTGGTGTCCATGCGGCCGTGGGCACTGAGATAACCGATGCTGCCGCAATAGCCGTGACGCCGGTGCGGCTCCAGCTCTTCGATGATCTCCATCGCCCGCACCTTGGGTGCGCCGGTAATGGAGCCGCCGGGAAAAGTGGCCGCCAGCAAGTCGGTGCCGTCCAGCATGGAGTCCAGCTCGCCGGTAATGGTCGACACCAGATGATGCACCGCCGGAAACGACTCGATGGCAAACAGCGACGGCACCTTGACCGTGCCCGGCACACAAACCCGACCGATGTCATTGCGCAGTAGATCCACAATCATCAGGTTCTCGGCCCTGTCTTTCGGCGCCACCAGCAGATCCTGCGCCAGCCGCCGGTCTTCGGCCTCACTGGCACCGCGGGGCCGGGTACCCTTGATCGGCTTGGTTTCGACCCGCCGGCCGTCGAGGGCGATAAAACGCTCCGGCGACAGGCTCAGCACCTGGCTGTCGGGCAATTGCAGAAAGGCGGAAAACGGTGCGCGGTTGTGCTCGCTCAGGTGACGATAGGCCTGCCAGGCATCACCACTGAAAGGGGCGTTGAAGCGCATGGTGAGGTTGATCTGGTAGCAGTCACCCGCCTGCAGATACTGCTGTACCCGGTTGAAGCTTTCTTCATACTCGGCGGCGGTGCGATTGGCCTGCCAGGCTCCGGTCAGGTGAAAGGGCTCCGATGCTGACGCCTGCAGTGTCTGCCACCAGCTCAGTCGTGTGGCCAGCGCCACCTCATCACCCAGCACCAGCAGATGCGCCTGCTCGGCTTCACGGTCGATGACCCAGGCCCAGTCGAAAAGACCTACCGCCATGTCGGGGGTCGCCAGCTCGTTGATGGCCAGGCTGGGCAGTCGCTCCAGCCGGCGGCCCAAATCGTAACAAAACAGCCCCAGGGCGCCGCCGGCGAAGGGCAGATGTTGATAAGAATCGGGCAGCGTCACCTCGCCCAGCAGCTGCTGTTGCCAGGCTTTGAGCAAAGAAAAAGGCGACTCGGTGGAGGTCACAGATCCAGCTGGATGATCGATCACCGTTGTTTCGCCGCGGGTCACCAGGGTGGCCACTGGCTGGGCGCTGATGATGTGAAAACGGCTATCAGAGCCGCCTGGCGCGGCCGATTCCAGCAGCATGGCCCAGGGCTGTTCGGCGACAGGAGAAAAGAAATCATGCACCGAGCCGGAAAACGGCTGGCTGTGAATGTGTAAAGGCAGTCCCATTAATGTAATCCACTCGACAGTTTTGGCATTCCGTCCGGCGCTCAGGCTGGCCAGCCGGGGGCCGCCAAGCGTATCATAGCGGCGATTATAACAATACAGAGCTAACCGATAACCCATGAGGAAGCCATGAGCATTATCAAGAAGCAGGACTTTATCGACTCCGTTGCCGACGCGCTGCAATACATCTCCTATTACCATCCGCTGGACTTCGTGCAGGCGCTGGAAAAAGCCTATCTCAAAGAGCAAAGCCAGGCCGCCAAGGACGCCATCGCCCAGATACTGATCAACTCGCGCATGGCCGCCGAAGGCCATCGCCCCCTGTGCCAGGACACCGGCATCGTCACCTGTTTCGTGAAAATCGGCATGCAGGTGCAGTGGGACAGCGATCTGACGGTGCAGGAAATGGTGGATGAAGGGGTGCGCCGCGCCTACAACAATCCCGATAATCCCCTGCGCGCTTCCATCGTGGCCGACCCCGCCGGTCGCCGCATCAACACCAAAGACAACGCCCCCGCCGTGGTGCACATCGACATGGTGGCCGGTAACGAGGTCGAGGTGGCCATTGCCGCCAAGGGCGGCGGCTCCGAGAACAAGTCCAAGATGGTGATGCTCAACCCGTCCGACGACATCGTCGAGTGGGTACTGAAGACCCTGCCCACCATGGGCGCCGGCTGGTGCCCGCCGGGCATGCTCGGCATCGGCATCGGTGGCACCGCCGAAAAAGCCGCCGTGCTGGCCAAGGAATCGCTGATGGATCCGGTCGACATTCACGAGCTGATCGAGCGCGGCGCCGAGACCACCGAAGAGAAGCTGCGGCTGGAGATCTTCGAGAAAGCCAACAAGCTCGGCATCGGTGCTCAAGGGCTGGGTGGTCTCACCACCGTGGTGGACATCAAGATCAAGTCTGCCCCCACCCACGCGGCCTCCAAGCCGGTGGTAATGATCCCCAACTGCGCCGCTACCCGTCACGTGCACTTCCACCTGGACGGCTCCGGCCCCGCCGAGCTGACGCCGCCGAAACTGGAGGACTGGCCGGAAGTAACCTGGGAAGTGGGCGAAAACGTGTGCCGGGTCAACCTGGACACCGTGACCCGCGCCGACATTGCCGAGTGGAAGATGGGCGAAACCGTGCTTTTGTCCGGCAAGCTGCTCACCGGTCGCGACGCCGCCCACAAACGTATTCAGGAAATGCTGAGCAAGGGTGAAACCCTGCCGGTGGATTTCAAGGATCGTTTCATCTATTACGTAGGTCCGGTTGACGCCATCGGCAACGAAGCGGTCGGCCCCGCCGGCCCCACTACCTCTACCCGCATGGACAAGTTCACCGACATGATGCTGGAGCAGGCCGGCCTGATGGGCATGGTCGGCAAGGCCGAACGTGGCCCGGCGACCGTCGACTCCATCAAGCAGCACAAGGCCGTCTACCTGATGGCCGTGGGCGGCGCCGCCTACCTGGTGGCCAAGGCGGTGAAGAAGGCCAAGGTGCTGGCGTTTGAAGATCTGGGGATGGAAGCCATCTACGAATTCGAAGTGGAAGACATGCCGGTGACCGTGGCGGTCGACAGCGAAGGCAACAACGCCCACGTGGCCGGCCCCGCCATCTGGCAGGCCAGAATTGAAGAGCTGGATGCAAAGATGAAAGTCTGACTTTCTCGATAGTTTCCCGATAAATCACGACCAAGCCCGGCCCTGCCGGGCTTTTTTGTATGCGTATGGCCCCTGCCGTAACCCCTCCCCAACCCTCCCCTTGCGTTGCACCTCGCTGTCATTCTGCCGAACACAGGCTAAGGGGAGGGAGCAGAACGGCGCCAGACTGCCCCTCCCCCTTGGCTGCGGCATCACAGGCATAACGACGGGCCTTCGCCAGGGGGAGGTTGGGAGGGGGTGTCGCTATCGAGATCAAGCCGTCATCCGGTCTCAAAGCCGTGGTGCCCGGTTGGGGCCACCTCTTCTTCGCTGATGCCGTTCACCACCGCCGTGTCGGGGCCTTGCCGCAGCCAGTTGACCAGTTGCCGCACCCTGGCGGCCTCACCTTCGGCCAGTACCTCTACCCGGCCATCCGGCAGGTTGCGGGCATATCCGCGCACGCCCAGCTTTTCCGCCTCGCACTGGGTGTAAAAACGAAAGCTCACCCCCTGTACCGTGCCGCTTACCCGGATTATTTTTGCTATCTCGGTCATCTTGCTCGCTCCCTGTTTGTGTTTTACCCCGCACGCCCCTAGAATTATGGCCCTTTTATTGTTAGCAGCCCAGCCTATGACCACCTCCATTACCCTTATCGCCGGACGTGAAAAGTCCCTTCTTCGTCGCCACCCCTGGGTGTTTTCCCGTGCCGTCGACAAGGTACAGGGCCAGCCCAATGCCGGTGATACCGTCGAGATCCTGAGCCAGAAAGGCCAGTGGCTCGGCCGGGGTTTCTATTCTCCCCAGTCTCAGATCCGGGCCCGGGTATGGACCTTCGATCAAAATGAAACGATAGACGAAGCGTTTTTTCTGCGTCGCCTGGAACGGGCCAAAGCCGGTCGCCAGCCGATGATTGCCGAGCAGGGTCTCACCGGCTATCGCCTCTGCGCCGCCGAGTCCGACGGCCTGCCCGGCGTGACCATCGATGTCTACGCCAACGTGGTGGTCTGTCAGCTGCTGAGCACCGGAGCCGAGCGCTGGCGCAACGCCATCGTCAAGGCGCTGACCACGCTTTATCCGGATACCTGCATTTATGAGCGTTCCGATGTGGCGGTACGCAAGAAAGAAGGCCTGAAAGAGCGCAAGGGCCTGCTGGCCGGCACCCTGCCGGATCAGCCGGTCACCATCGAAGAAAACAACGGCGTGCGCATCCTGGTCGATGTGGAGCAGGGTCACAAGACCGGCTTTTATCTGGATCAGCGCGACAACCGTCGTATCGCCGCCCGTTATTGCGAGCACAAGCGGGTGCTCAACTGCTTCAGCTACACCGGCACCTTCGGCGTTTATGCGCTCAAGGGTGGCGCCAACGAAGTGGTGAACGTGGACATGTCCGAGTCGGCACTGGCGCTGGCGAAACAGAACGTCGAGCTGAACCAGCTGGATCTGAGCCGGGCCAAATTCGAACAGGCCGATGTGTTCAAGCTGCTGCGCGAATACCGGGATCAGGGTCAGCGTTTCGACGTCATCGTGCTGGACCCGCCCAAGTTTGCCGACAGCAAGGCCCAGCTCAACGGCGCCTGCCGTGGTTATAAAGACATCAACATGCTGGCCTTTCAGCTGCTCAATGCCGGTGGCGTCTTGCTGACCTTCTCCTGCTCCGGTCTGATGACTCAGGATCTGTTCCAGAAAATCGTCGCCGACGCCGCCCTGGACGCGGGCCGTGACGCCCAGATCCTGGAGCGACTGAATCAGGCCGCCGATCACCCCATCGGCACCGCCTACCCGGAAGGTCACTACCTGAAAGGCCTGGTCGTCCGCGCCTGGTAAGAAGCCAATCCTGCACTTAATCGTGTTTTGATGACATTGTTCGACCCTACGTATAAAGACACTGTTTGTTTGTGTGTCGTAGGGTCGAATTTATTCGACCGCCTTATATTACGTGCCACGACCATTGGTCGAATAAATTCGACCCTACATAAGGTGGTGTCCGTTATTTTGCTCCGGATGCACCCTGCGGTAATTAGGAGTAACATATGGCCTTTCCGTTAGTGACTCCAAGGAAGCCCAAGTGGAACCTATTCGCCTGACCCAATACAGCCACGGCGCCGGCTGCGGCTGCAAAATCTCCCCCAAGGTGCTCGACACCATACTGCACAGCCAGCTGCCCCGCTTCACCGATCCGCGTCTGGTGGTCGGTAACGACAGCCGGGATGACGCCGCCGTGGTCGACATTGGCAACGGCATGGGCATTATCTCCACCACCGACTTCTTCATGCCGATAGTGGACGACCCCTTCACCTTCGGCCGCATCGCCGCCACCAACGCCATCAGCGACATCTACGCCATGGGCGGCACCCCTATCACCGCCATCGCCATTCTCGGCTGGCCGGTCAATCTGCTGGCGCCGGAAGTGGCCCAGCAGGTGATCGACGGCGGCCGTCAGGCCTGTCATGACGCCGGTATCTCGCTGGCCGGTGGCCACAGCATCGATGCCCCCGAGCCCATCTTCGGGCTGGCCGTCACCGGCCAGATTGCGCTCGATCAAGTCAAGCGCAACGACACCGCCGCCGCCGGCGACCTGCTGTTTCTGACCAAGCCGCTCGGCATCGGCATTCTGTCCACCGCCCAGAAGAAAGGCGTTCTGCTGGACGAGCACGCCACCCTGGCCGCCGAGGTCATGTGTCAGCTCAACAAGCCGGGGCAGGACTTCGCGACGCTGGAGGGTGTGAGCGCCATGACCGACGTCACCGGCTTCGGCCTGATGGGCCACCTGCTGGAAGTGTGCGAAGGCGCCGATGTCAGCGCCCGGCTGCAGATGGATGCCATTCCGCTGCTGCCCGCGGTGGATCACTACCTGCAGGCCGGTGCCGTGCCCGGCGGCACCCTGCGCAACCTGGATGCCTACGGCCACAAGCTGGCCCCGCTGAGCCAACGCCAGCAGCACATTCTGTGCGACCCGCAGACCAGCGGCGGTCTGCTGGTGGCGGTACGCCCCGAGTCGGTTGACGCCTTCCTGAGTCTGGCCGCCCAACACCAGTTGCAGCTGGCCCCCATCGGCAAGCTGACCGCCGCCGGTGAGCATCGTATCGAGGTGATTGGGTGAGTGACGTGAGTGAACTGACCACCGATTACGACCGGCTACTGGGCGACGACATTCCCCTGCTGGATCTGCGTGCCCCGGTGGAATTTATCGAGGGGGCCTTCCCCCATGCGAACAACCTGCCGCTGATGAGCGATGAAGAACGCGCCCGGGTCGGCACCTGTTACAAACAGCAGGGCCAGGCGGCCGCCATCGAGCTGGGCCACCAACTGGTGGCGGGTGAGCTGCGCGAGCAACGGCTGCAGGGCTGGCTCAACTGGCTGGAACAGCATCCGACCGGCGTCATCTACTGTTTTCGCGGCGGCCTGCGCAGCCAGACGGTACAGCAGTGGTTGCAGGACGCCGGTCGCCCGGTAACCCGTGTAGAGGGCGGTTACAAGGCATTGCGCCGTCATCTGCTGCAGGAAATCGAGACCGGCTTTGAGCAGCCGGGCTTCGTACTGTCGGGGCTGACCGGCAGCGGCAAGACCGACTGGCTGGCCCGCACCCCGCTGGCGCTGGATCTGGAAGGCTGCGCCCATCATCGCGGCTCCAGCTTCGGTCATTGGGGCGAGCCGCAACCTACCCCCATCGACTTCGAAAACCGGCTGGCCATTGCCCGGCTCAAGCAACGCCGGGCCGGCATCGGCAGCTGGCTGGTGGAAGACGAAAGCGCCATGATCGGCCGTTGCCCGCTGCCAAAGAGCCTGTACCTGCGCATGCAGCGCACACCCATTCTGTTGCTGGAAGTCCCCTTCGAGCAACGGGTGCGGCAGATTCAGCACGATTATGTGGACGTGATGCAAGGCCATTTCAACGACGATATGGAACGGCTGGAAGCCTACCTGCAAGACAGCCTAAAGCGGCTGTACAAACGCCTGGGCGACCGGGACTGGCGCCGGTTGTCACAACAGATGACCGATGCCATCAAGCAGCAGCAACAGGGTTTTGGCAGTGACGGTCATCAGGAGTGGATCGCCGAGCTGCTCGGCCGCTATTACGATCCCATCTATCGCCGCCATCAGGTCGACAAGGAAGACCGTATCATCAAGTGCGGCGAAGCCGACGAGCTGGCCGAGTGGCTGGCCAACCGGCCCGAATCACAGACTGCGTCTGCGGTCTAGCGCCATATATTCAGTCAATATGAAAGTCAGGATAAGGCACCGCACGCCAACACGCAGCAGGATAAGACACTCATTGTTTCAGCTCGCTGCGAACATTCACTGGATGTTCGATCAAGCTGAAACAATTCGTCACGGCAAGCAAGCTTGCCCCATCTATGCTCGGCGATGGCGTCTGACCGCCAGGGATGGCGAGAATGCCGGAATGGCAGGAGCATTTTCCGGCCATGCCATCGACGGTTGGCTTAGCGAACACCTTATCCTTCCCTAGAATATAGACTGCGTCTTGAGGCGCATTATGTTAAAGGAACCATAAACAGATGCTGAACAGAATCACACTGCCGGTCACCCCCTTCGCCCAGAACTGCAGCCTGGTGTGGTGCAGCGACACCAACCAGGCTGCGCTGATCGATCCGGGCGGTGAAACCGAACGGCTGCTGGCGGCCATTGCCGAGCATGGCCTGACGCTGGAGTCCATTCTGCTGACCCACGGTCATCTGGATCATGTGGGCGCCACCGGCGAGCTGGTGGCCAACACCGGCGTACCGATCATCGGGCCAGGGAAAGACGATGCCTTCTGGATAGAAGCGCTGGATCAACAGGTGCAGATGTTCGGCTTCGATCCCGTGTCCGGCTTTACGCCCGACCGCTGGCTAAACCAGGGTGATACCGTGACCGTGGGTAACGAGCAACTGGACGTCTATCACTGCCCCGGCCACACCCCGGGCCATGTGGTGCTGGTGCATGAGGCACAGCGGCTGGCCTTTGTGGGTGACGTGCTGTTCAACGGCGGCGTCGGGCGCAGCGACTTCCCCCGCGGCGACCATGCCACCCTGATCAACGCCATTCTCACGACTCTGCTGCCATTGGGCGACGATATCACCTTCGTGCCCGGCCACGGCCCGGAAAGTACCTTCGGCCATGAGCGACAGCACAATCCCTATCTGCGCTAACCGCTAGCATCACTCGCCAGCAAGCCACTGTTTCTGTACGGCCTGAAGATCGTGTTCGGGCCTGTCGTTGTATCTGTGTAAAGATAATCACCGAGAGCATTAATGAAAATCAAACATAAGCTGGGGCTCAATACCCTGCTGGTAATACTGGCCATGGCCGCCCTCTTCCTGTTGTTCGCCCGAACCCTCAGTACCATCAAGACGCTAAACCATGGCACCGAGCTGGCCATGTCGCTCGAAACCGGCATGCTGAGCCTGCGCCGGGAAGAAAAGGACTTTCTCGGCCGGCAGGATATGAAATACGTCGCCGAGTTTCAGCAAATACTGACCCAGAATCAGCAGCTATTGAACGAGCTGGAACAACTGCTGACTGAATTCGACTTCGACACACGAGCCCTCGGCACCCTGCGCCAGCGGTTCGGCGAATACGGTCACCATTTCGAACAACTGGTGCAGGCGCAACAGTTGATGGGGCTCGATCATGAATCCGGCCTCAACGGTGAACTGCGGGCCGCGGTGTACGACATTGAACAGGCGCTGAATGAATATAATGCCGATTCAATACTGGTGACCATGCTGCAGCTGCGCCGGGCCGAAAAGGACTTCATGCTGCGCCAGGACCCCCGCTATCTCGACAAATTCGACAGCCTCTTTGCCACCCTGGAGCAACAGCTGCGTGCAGCGGCCATGCCGAAACAGACACTGTCACTGGCTAGCACCTATCAGGATCGCTTTCATCGTTATGCTGACGGCGCCCGTCGCCTCGGTCTCAGCAGCGATCAGGGCCTGCAACTGACCATGCGGCAAGCCATTCAGAGCACCGAAACCCTGCTGGATAAAACCGTAAGCGACGTTGAGACGCTGACCCACCAGCATGCCGAACGGGCCGGCACCCTTGCGATGGTGATGTTTATCACCATGTTGCTGTTGACCTCGGTGATTGCCCTGCTGATCGCCCGCTCCATTTTTCTGCCCATCCGCCGCATTCAGCAAGGCGTGCAGCACATTCACGAGAGCCACGATCTCAGCCTGCGGGTAGAAGAAAAAGGTAACGACGAACTCGCCGAAATGGCGCAAGTCCTCAACACCATGCTCGGCGGCTTTCAACGGGTGATCCGCCAGGTCAACGAGGCGGTCGAGACCATGAATCACACCACCGAGATACTGTCGGAGAACGCGGCCCGCACCAGCGCCGACATCGAACGCCAACAGGCAGAAACCGAGATGGTGGCCACCGCCGTCACCGAAATGGTGTCCACCATCGAAGAGATCGCCCATAACACCGAAAACACCGCGCTCAAGGCCGGCTCTACCCACAGCGGGGCCAAACAGGGACAAGTGCAGGTGCAAGGCGCCATCAGCCGTATTCGCCGCCTGTCCGATACGCTGGACAACACCGTCGGCAGCATGGAAGCGCTGTCAACCCAGAGCGATACCATCGGCAGCGTGCTGGGAGTGATTCAGGGGATTGCCGAACAAACCAACCTGCTGGCGTTGAATGCGGCCATTGAAGCGGCGCGGGCCGGTGAACAGGGTCGAGGTTTTGCGGTGGTGGCCGATGAAGTGCGCGCCCTCGCCGGGCGCACACAGGAAGCCACCCGGGAAATTTCCGGCATCATCACCTCGCTGCAGGCTAATACAGGCGCCATGGTCAAAATGATCAACAGCAGCAGTGAAGAAGGCCGGGAAAGCAGTCAGCAGGCGGGGACGGTCGAAACCGTGCTCAACGACATCACTCGGGAGATCACCGAAATCTCGGACATGGCGACCCAGATTGCCGCCGCCATCGAGCAGCAAAGCAGCGTCGCCAGTGAAGTCGGGCAAAATGTGGTGGTGATCCGCGATATCACCGAAGATGCCGCCCAGGCGGTGCGTAACAACTCCCGCGCCAGCAGCGACATTGCCGCTCAGGCGCGGGAACTGCGTCAGGTGGTTGCCGCGTTTCGGGTATAACCCGCTTCAGTCATCCCACTCATCGTCTTCATCATCCTCGTCCGCCACCGCGGCGGGGATGATAACGGCAGGCGCCAGCACCGACACGGCCGCAAGCAATTGGCGCCGGTTTTGCCAGTTGCCGACAAAACCAAACCGATAACAGTCTTCATCCAGCTTGAAACGCGCTTCCGCCTGGGTTCCCAGGGTATCGTGAACCTGGGCCAGCTCCTGCTCGTTCAGCGCCAGATCCAGGGTAAAGGCGATGATGGCGCCGTCGTGGCCGGGCAGCTTGCCCTGGTTGACCGCCCGCACCCGTTCACGCGGCAAGGCCATCGCCTGTTTGTTACTGCCGTTGATCAGATACAGATATTCACGGTCGAACGCCAGGTTAATCAGCCGTTGCCGGCTCCAACTGGCCGGCCACAGGCTCAGCAGCAGAACCGTGCCACCGAATATCAGGCCTACCCAGTGGATCAGGCCAAAACCGGTTTGTGCATCCCACAACGACAGGCCCACCGCCGCCAGACTGGCCAGCAATACCAGCGCATGCGTCAGGTAAAACCGCAGAGCCGGCGGGCTCGACACAAACTCCAGCGGTTGTTCAAGCACTTGCGGCAGGGATAAGCGCTGCACTGTCATTTTTGTATTCCATCGGTCAAAAGGGGCACAACCCTAGCAAAAAAAACCGCAACCATAAATAATGGTGTCATGTGGCCATAAGGGGAGCACGGCAATGATCGGATGGTTAGGCTTGGGATTCGGCTTCTGGTTTTGTTTGGGGTTATGGCTGCCTGCTATGGCATGGGCCCAGGCCATCGGTGGTTACGCGGCCGGTTGCCAGATGAACGCCCGGGCCCTGCCCGCCTCCGGGCCCGGTTTTTATGTGATAAGAAGCACCCGGGAGCGCTTCTATGGCCAGCCGCCGTTAATCGACTACCTGCAGACCCTGGGGCAGAAAACCCGACAAGCCGACTTGCCGCCGATGCTGGTTGCCGATATCGCCAGGCAGCGCGGCGGTCCCTTCGAATATGGCCATCGCAGCCACCAGACCGGGCTGGATGCGGATATCTGGTTGCGCCCGCCCCCCGCGCAGCCATCACACCGCCGGCTGAAAAACATAAAAGCCGTCGATATGGTGAATCATCGCCACTACATTCTGAATGCCCACTTTCGTGACCCCCAGCGCCAGCTGATTGCGCTGGCGGCAGAAGACCCGCGGGTGAGCCGTATTTTCGTGCACCCGCTGATTAAAAACGCCATGTGCAAGGCTTACGGCGACGCCGACTGGCTCGGCAGGTTGCGGCCCTGGTTTGGCCACTCCAGCCATTTTCATGTGCGGCTGCACTGCCCGGAGGGCAATAACCTGTGCGAGCCTCAGGCACAGGTGCCCGCCGGCACCGGCTGCGGCCGGGAGCTGGCCAGCTGGCTGAACGATAAGGCCGGTGAAATCACCAGCGGGCCACGCACGCCCTTTCGCCCTACCCTGCCCAAACAGTGCGTCGGCTGGGTACGATAACAGTGCCGCAGCGGCTCTGCTGCCATGATGATTAGATAAGGAGATCTCCCCATGTCAGACGCCAAACGGCCACACAACAAACCCTATGTGGTGGCCCTGGATCAAGGCACTACCTCGTCTCGTGCCATTATCTTCGATGACGCCGCGCGTATTCAGGGCATTGCCCAGCGCGACTTTGCCCAGATTTACCCTCACGCGGGCTGGGTAGAGCACGATCCCATGGAAATCTGGGCCACCCAGCGTGCCACCCTGACCGAGGTGCTGGCCAAAACCGGCATAGATCCCGAGCAAATTGCCGCCATCGGCATCACCAATCAGCGCGAAACCACGGTAGTGTGGAATAAAATCACCGGCAAGCCGGTGTACAACGCCATCGTCTGGCAGTGTCGTCGCACCGCCGAGTTCTGCGAGCAACTGAAAGCCCGAGGCCTGGCCGACCATGTGCAGAAAAACACCGGCCTGGTGCTGGATGCCTATTTTTCCGGCACCAAGATCAACTGGATTCTGGACAACGTTGACGGCGCTCGCGAGCAGGCCAATAACGGCGAGCTGCTGTTCGGCACCATAGACACCTGGCTGGTCTGGAAGCTGACCGAAGGCCGGGTGCACGTGACCGACTACACCAATGCCTCCCGTACCATGCTGTTCAATATCAACCGTCTGCAATGGGATCAGCGCCTGCTGGACGAGCTGGACATTCCCGCCGCCATGCTGCCCGAGGTGAAGTCATCCTGTGAAATCTACGGTCAGGCCCGGCTGGGTGCCAACGGCGAAATTCCCATTGCCGGCATGGCCGGCGACCAGCAGGCCGCGCTGTTCGGCCAGTTGTGTTTCAACAAGGGCATGGCCAAGAATACCTACGGCACCGGCTGCTTTCTGCTGATGAACACCGGCAAGCAAAAAGTCAGCTCCCGCCACGGCCTGCTCACCACCCTGGCGGTGGGCGCCAAAGGGGAAGTCAACTATGCGCTGGAAGGCTCGGTATTCATGGCCGGCGCCATTATTCAATGGCTGCGCGACGAGCTGGGCCTGATCCGCGAGGCACAGGACAGCGGTTATTTTGCCGAACAAGTCGACAACACCAATGGCGTGTATCTGGTGCCGGCCTTCGTGGGCCTCGGCGCCCCCTATTGGGATCCCTATGCCCGCGGCACCCTGGTGGGCCTGACCCGGGGAGCCAACCGCAATCACATCATTCGCGCCGCCCTGGAGGCCATTGCCTACCAGAGCCGCGACGTGCTGGACGCCATGCAGGAAGACGCCGGCCTTGTGCTTTCCGCACTCAAGGTAGACGGCGGCGCCGTGGCCAACGACTTTTTGATGCAGTTTCAGGCCGACATCATCAACACGCAGGTAGAGCGGCCGCGGCAAACCGAAACTACCGCCATGGGCGCGGCCTTTCTCGCCGGGCTGGCGGTCGGCCTGTGGCAGAATACCGAGCAGCTGGCCGCCACCCTCGCGCTGGACAGAACATTTGAGCCCCGGATGGATAAAGACACGCGAGCTCGCCTCTATCACGACTGGCAGAAGGCGGTGGGCCGTTCACGAGACTGGGAAGAGCATGAATAATACCAATCGGACTAAAGAGGTGATCAATATTCGATAGCCATGCCGTGTTTTAAGCACGGTCATACCGGGCTTGACCCGGTATCTTTCTGCAGAAAGATCCTGACCTTCGTCAGGATGACGGCCTGAGCACATGATTAATCCGTTTGATATAACAACCGATAAGGAACCGCATGACAACAGACTCTCCTCTTTTCGATGTGCTGGTGATCGGCGGTGGTGTCAACGGTACCGGCATCGCCATGGATGCGGCGGGTCGCGGCTTGCGGGTCTGCCTGTGCGAAATGGACGACCTGGCCTCGGCCACCTCGTCAAACAGCAGCAAGCTGGTTCATGGTGGTTTGCGTTATCTGGAGCATTACGAATTCGGGCTGGTCAGAAAGGCGCTGATCGAACGGGAACTGCTGCTCAACAGCGCCCCCCACATCATGTGGCCGCTGCGTTTTCGTCTGCCACACCGCCCGCATTTGCGCCCGGCCTGGATGATTCGCGTCGGCCTCTTTCTTTACGACCACCTGGCCCGGCGCGAGCGTCTGCCCGGCTCCTGCGCCATTCGCTTTGGTGACAACAGCCCGCTTCAGCCGCAGATCACCAAAGGCTTTGAGTATTCCGACGGCTGGGTGGACGATGCCCGACTGGTGGTATTGTGCGCCCTGGCCGCCCGTGAGCGAGGCGCCGAGATCCGGACTCGAACCCGTTGCATCAAGGCGCGACGCAAAGCCGGCCTCTGGCACCTGACACTGCAGAACACCGTTACCGGCGAGCGGCAACAGTGCCGCAGCCGGGCGCTGGTCAATGCCGCCGGCCCCTGGGCCAGCACGCTGTTTGCCGATACCCTGGCCATGCCCTCCCCCAGACAACTGCGGCTGGTCAAGGGCAGCCATATTCTGGTGCCGCGGCTGCACGACGAGCCAGTCGCCTACATTTTGCAGAGTCAGGACAACCGTATCGTGTTTGTGCTGCCCTATCAGCAGCGCTTCTCGCTGATCGGCACCACGGACGTGGACTACCAGGGGGATCCGGCCGAAGTCGCCATCGACGATGCCGAGGTGGCCTATCTATGCAACCTGGTGAACGGCTATTTCAAACGCCAGACAAGCCCGGCGGAGGTGGTGTGGCGCTATTCCGGCGTGCGCCCGCTGATCGACAACGCAGAGGGTGAGGCGCAGCAGGCCTCCCGCGATTACAGCTTCGAGCTGAATGCCCCCGAGGGCGAGCCCCCCTTGCTGTCGGTGTTTGGTGGCAAGCTCACCACCTACCGCCTGCTGGCCAATGACGCCACCAACACCCTGTGCCGCTTCTTTGCCGAAGCCGGCCCGGCCTGGACCCACACCGCCGTGCTGCCCGGCGGCAATTTCAGCACCCAGGCCCGGCTGGCCGAGGCGTTACGCAGCCACTACCCCTGGCTGCCGGATGCCCTGCTGCAACGCTTTGTGCGCAGCTATGGCACCCTGTGCCACCGGTTTTTGCAGGGGTGTGAGCAGTTGGAGGATATGGGTGAGGCCTTTGGCGACCAGCTGTATCAAAAGGAAGTGGATTATCTGATAGCCCACGAATGGGCCGGCACGGCAGATGATATTCTGTGGCGTCGCACCAAGCTGGGCCTGGAATTGCACGACGAAGCACGCGAGCGCCTGCAACGCTACCTGCAGGCGCCCGACACCAGGCCGCCGACGAGCTAGCTTGCAGGCCGCTCGCCCAGCAGGCCCATGACGTCGACCACCGGCAAGGGCCGGTAAAAAAAGTAGCCCTGCACCATCAGCGGGCCAAAATCGGCCAACAAATCAAGCTGGTGCTGCTGCTCTACCCCTTCGACCACCAAGCTCAATGACAACTGCTGTGCCAGACCGACAATGGTTTTCAGCAACATGAAGGCCCGCTCGTTAAGGCTGGCCTCGACCATGAAGCTGCGATCGATTTTAAGCTCGTCCAGCGGAAACTGATGCAAACAGGCCAGCGCCGAATAACCGGTGCCAAAGTCATCGAGCGAGATTTTGAAGCCCAGCTGACGCAAGCGGCCCAGCATCATCACACAGGTGTCTTTATGCATCATCATGGCGGTTTCGGTCACTTCCAGCTTCAACCACTCGGCTTGAATACCCGCCTCTTTGATACAGGCCTGCAACCAGTCGGCAAAGTCCGGCTGGCTGAATTGCTGGGCACTGAGGTTAATCGACACCACCGGCAGTTGCGGATAATGGCACCGCCACTCGGCGATTTGGGCACAGACCTGCTCTATCACCCAGCGATCCAGCCGCACCGACTGGCCGCTTTGCTCTGCCACCGGAATAAATTCGGCCGGAGAAATCGCCCCCAATCGCGGATGTTCCCAGCGTAACAGGGCTTCCATCGCCAGGATCTGGCCATTGCCCGGAAACACCTGAGGCTGATAATGCAGGCTCAATCCTTCGCCCGCAGCGGTGTTGAGCACATGATGCAGGCTGTGCTCGATCAGCAATTCCCGGTGGTGCAGGTCGTGCTGGCGCTGATCCACAAACTGAAATCGATTGCGTCCGCCCCGCTTGGCCATGGCATGGGCATGCTCTGCCGCCTGCAGCAGACCGGCATTGTCGGTGGCGTCACGCGGATAAATGGCGATGCCGATACTCGGTTGCAGGCTGACGATATTCTGATCGGCCAGCACGATTGGATTACCCAGCAACCCCAGCAGCTTGTCGGCCAGCTGGGCCATGGTGACATCCCCCGCCCGACTGTGACGCAACACCGCAAACTGATCGCCCTGCAGCCGCACCAGGGTGTCGGCTTCGTCAACCGCCGCCTGCAGTATGCGGGCCTGCTGGCGCAATACATCATCGCCCCAGGCGAGGCCCAGCTCCTCGTTAACCGGTCGCAGGCGGCCCACATCGATCACCATCAAGCCCACCCGTATCCTGTTGCGCTCGGCTTCGGCCAGGGCCTGGTCGAGCCGGCTGGTCAACAGCTGACGATTACCCAGCTGGGTGAGCGGATCCTTGAAGGTAAAGAGAGTGCGTTCATGATGAGTCGACTTTACGCCGCTCAGATCGTGGCCGATGGCAACACGGTGGGTAATACGCCCCTCATCATCGGTGAGGGTATTGATATTGAGCCATTGCAGATAGACCTCGCCCGATTTGCGCCGGTTCCACACCTGGCCGCTCCAGCTGCCACTCTGTTGCAACTGCAGCCACATTTGCTGGTAAAACTCCGGATTATGCCGCGCCGACTGCACCAACCGCGGCGTCTGGCCGATGGCCTCTTCGGCACTGTAACCGGTGATTTCACTGAAGGCCGCATTCACTTGCAGGATAATGCCTTCTTCGTCGGTCACCATGATCGACTCTATCGAGTGATCGAATACGTGCTGCAGCAACTGACGCTTGAACTTCAATGCTCGCCCGGCAGAAGGAGCCGAGAGCTCAATGATGGGTTGCCGGTCTTCCTGATGTCTGATGGTATTTTGCACGGCTCGGCATCCTTACCTTATGTGCTAAGTCATTGTCGTTGAATCACAATAATTAATTGTAAACAAAAAGTAAAACCATTGTATTAAAAATTGTGTTTGTACTCTGACAGCGGTCACAAACCACACTTATGCCAGATCACCCCTGGCACGTAAAGTAGCCATTCGGCTACCTTAGCCATATAAAGTACCGGGTTATTGGGGAAAACGCAAAGACCCTATAACCGATGCCGCCTCATTGACGAGGCGGCACGGTAAAGGGAGGTTAACGGATCACTTCGCGGCGGTTGAAGGTGCTGTCGTTACCACGCTTGCGCGAGTCTGAGGTGAACTTCAGCTGGGCTGTTGGTTGTACCAAACCACCATCTTTATGTGGCTGTAACCATTTATCCACTGTCAGCTCAACATCAAACTCTGCGGCCTTATCGTATCCCGCCACGCCGATGCCGTCGGTGCCAAGGCCATCATTATCTACCGCCAACACCGGCGCTACGGCATCGGCCGGCTCTGGCGCAGTTGCAGCAACGTTGGCGTCACCTGCTATATGGCTGGCAAAGCGGAAGTGATTTTCGGTGACCGGCTTGGAGTGCTTGAATTGATCAAGGTAATACAGCTTTCCCGTGATATGACCATTGGTCTCTACCGGCAACTCGGTATCTTCCAGAATCAGATAGCCGAAGCGAAGCATGTCATCATCATCCGCCAGTGCCGTTGTTTTATTATTCAGTTTATTTAAACCATCATGCTCTTGGATGGTTAATTTCAGCTTCAGTTTTTTCAGGCTGGTTTCGGCAGAGGGATCAGTTTTACTAAATATCAGGCTATCAGGCTTCAACCCGAACTGATGCTCTCCAAGACTGGGTTCCGAAATATCCAACTCAAACTCGGTGCCCTCAAGTAATTCTTTGATGGTAAAATCATAATTCTCCTTGAGGCCTCCGGCAAACTCACCGCTGTAACTGGGCAAGTTGCATTCCTCATCCTTCTTTTGGTCAACGGCACAGCCTTTCACAATGAAATAAGGCTTGTTCTCAAAGTCAACCGGCTTTCCTCGATAAGCAACGTTGTCTTTTATCTTCCCCAATTGCTCTTCAATGAACAAACGATCTGGCACAGTGCGGCCGATAATGGCGGTGTCACCTTTTGTTTCCAGCAGACATATATCGTCGTCGCCTTCAGCTTCTTCGGCACAAGAAGCTGAAATATAAGCCTCAATCAAAGCGACATTCTTTATATGACCACCGCCATCTTCACTATCGGTTGTAAAGATGACAGCACCTTGGTCGTCAAATTCAACTTCTGCTTGCTTAAACTCTCTAATAACATTCAGATTTTCATCCAATTCGCGTATTTCTATACAACCAGGCTCTTTATCATCTTCACAGTCAATATCAATATCAAGATCATCGATATATTCGTTTTTTATTGCATTATTGTCAGCATCATAAGCTTGTAACTTGAGTGAAAGTCTGTCACCTGCCTTGCCAATTACCGGACATTTACTGGCATGAGTCTTGTATTCAAAATCGTTTGAGCTGTAACAGTCAACCTCTTCAGACTCTTTTACCCATGCCAGTTTATAAGGCACATATATCAGGTCAAACTCGATATCAACCTCTTGAGCCTCATCATTAACCTCTTCCAAATCAAATTCTATTTCGCCAACGCGATTATAGTAAAGAGTATTGGGAAAGGTAAATTCATCACCTACACTTAACAGGTTACCATGCTGATCTCGCAGCTCCACATTTATATTATCGTCATCACCTTCAATTTTTTCTATTTTCAGGGAGTGTCCGTTTATTTTTTCATCGTCTATACGGACACCTGCTTTTTCGGAGCTGATACCAACATAACCAGCCAACTCCATTTCTACATCAATACCTTCTAATTTATCATCATTTTCGTCTTCTGAATCACCATCAGAACAGAACTTACAGCTGCCATTTGGGTCGCCATTAATATAACATTTGAGTCCTGATAATTCATCATTGGGCTTAGGCCAAGTACTATTACCTTTCAACTTAAGCCTTAGGGGGTAGCATTTTCCTTCATGGGCGCTATCATATTTAACAACACCATGACCATCTGACATATCCTGTTTCTTAAAATGAATTTCATTCCCTTCGTTATTATTATCTTTGGTTATTTGAACTGCAGTTTTATTATTCTTATATAAATCACTACAGCCCTTATTCTTACAAGCAAGTAGGGTCATTTCCTCTTTATCAGGATTAAAATCAAGGCGATAGTGATCCACCTCTCCGCTTCCCTTAGCGGCATATGATAAAAAAGGTATCAAAGCTATCACATATAGCCAGTTACGATTCATCATTCAATCACCTCAACTTCAATATTGCGGACTACGGTCAGGCCACTGCCAGTGCAGGTGCCGCTGCTGATTATTCTTACCTGGGTTGCTAGAGCACTACTTTGGGGCTCCAGTTTATCAATATAAGCCTGACATTGATTAATGGTGGCGGAAGCGGCGCTTGTCACTACCATGTCGGTATCAATTTTGTCGAGCGTTGCAAATATCTGCCGTTCCAGCACAGCTTCGGCAGCCAGGCGAGCCTTCAGCGCCTGCACTTCGTATACCAGTTGCTGGCTGCTCTGGCCCGACAGGGTCGCCAAGCCGGCCATCAAGCCCGCCAGCACCAGTATGATAAACAACACACTCAGTAGCATGCTGCCGTTTTGTCTTGAACCCTCAAGGCGCATAAGTCACCTGCAACTGGCCGGGCAGTACCAAATCACCGTCGCGAGTGTTCAAAACAAGCTCCAACTGTATCAATTGATTGGACTCATCGTAGCCCATAAATACCTTGTCTCCTGTGATCCCTGTCATCATCAGGCTGCTTTTTCTCCAGTCTTTATCAAGGGTTTTTATCTCACGCTCAAGCCCGCCATTGCGCAGGCAATAGCGTACCTGTTCGGGCGTTAGCAGGGTATAGCGCTGGCCGTAGCCTTCACGACTGAAGTTAACATCGTCGGGATCATTAAATACATTGCTAAAAGTAAAGCTGGTGGAGGTAGGTTCTTTCTCCAGTTTGTAAATTTCAGCAGGTAATGCTTCCGGGTAGCTACTCCATACAGCGCCACTGTCGGCACGAATCGCCATAATATTGTTTTTAATACTCTCTCCCTGCAAGCTAAGCGGCACCACAAAAGTGGCCGCCCCAGTCTTTACAGAGCCCAAATAAGTCCCCGCGGCCAAGGCGGGCACAAAATAGATGCAGTGTTCATCATCAACGATGTTAGTGATATAAACACTGGGGCCATAGGCCACCGCCAGTTCACGGCGCAGCCGCTCCATGGTGAAGCGGGCGCCGGCCAGTGCCTGGCCGCGTTCGGCGGTGCCGACGTAGCCGGCGGCCATGTCGGCGATGAAACGGGTGCTGAAAATGGCGCTGATGCCAATCAGCACCAGCACGATCACCAGCTCGATCAGGGTAAAGCCGCGCGCCTTCATCGAATGTTGTACCTGTGCAGAATAAAGGAGAGAGTATCGCCCTGATCGATGCTGATGTTGATGCTGACTTTTTTCATGAATAGAGCGGGATCAGTTTCATCATAACCGGGGGTCAAGGGAGCCGGCGTCTCGACACAGGTAGCGACGCTAAAGCGTGAATACAATTCGGAAGAGGACAACCCAAGATCGCTGGCTAGAGTTTGACCATCGACAGCATTGGCACCACACCAAAGCTGAAAATCATCGACCACCTTAAAATCGGTAATGTTGGTAGTGCTTGCCTGAGGGCTATTTGCACAGGCTGTTACACCATTAATACCACAACGTTCCTGGGCGGCAGGGTTGTTATTCCCGTCGTATTTCACCGCCAGCACCTGTTCGGCCAGGGCTTCGGCCAGCGACACGGCTCTGAACTGAAATACAGGATCCAGCTGGCGTGGCTGGCTTAAGAAGAAGAGGCCGACGCCGACCAGCACGATGGCCAGTATCGCCAGTCCCAGCACATATTCCACCAGGCTGACGCCGCTAATGTGGCGACGATTGTGAAAGTAATAACTAGGGCGCATGAATATAGCCCTCGGTTTCGATATGAACGGTTTTGCCGCCTATCGTTATTTCAAGGGGTTCGGAAAGCTGAACGTCATTAATAAAGGGACGTCCCAGGCGACTGGCTTCACTGAGATAATTCTTGTCGGCTTCGCTTTCTGGTTTTTTGCCAAATTGCAGCACCAGCGGCAGCGTATAAGAAGGTTCGACCGTCATCGTCAGACCGGTTTTACCCAAAAAAAGACCTTGTTGTTCGGCGGACTTTAACTGATCGTCCGTTAACAACACGGCAGAATCACAGTCTTTGGAAAGGGAGAAACCATTCAGGGCAATCACAACCCGCCCACATTGCTTAAAACCAATGTCATTGGTTAAAGCTTCCGGATCGTTCATGGTGCGCAACTGCGCCAAGCGCAACAATCCGACCAGGTTATTCGCCTGCAACCCTTGCTCGAACTGACTACCCAACTGCAGTCGTGGCAAGGCCACCGCCGCCAGTATGCCCATCAGCACCAGCACCAGTATTAATTCGATGAGGGTAAAAGCACCCTGCTTGCTCAAAAGCGGTTTTCCTTAACACTTTTTAACATTTATCTCGACCTTTGCCGGCTTGCTTTTATTTGCTGCTGTGTAGGTGACCTTGCAACCATCGGACTGGCGCTGTCTGGGTTTAATGGTGAGACTTTTTCTTGCTTCGCCACCACTGGTCGAATAAGTAATCACATACTTGTCGGTGTCAAGCACATCATCAGCGTTGTCATTATCATTTTTGAAACCCTCGGACCCAGAGAGCATGGCAATAATACCGTATTCATCGGCGGTGGGATAACCCCGTACCCAGCTAATACCGCCTTCAACCCGACTCTCAACCAGATTAAAATCGGCATCGGTATAAGTGCCCGCGCCCAGCCTGTCAAAGCCGCCGAGTATGGCCTTGGTATGAGCCAGAGTAGTACCGGTTTTCATCGCATTGGCCAGACCATTCAGGTTGGCGATATAGGCATCACGCTGAATATTAAAAAAACGAGGCGCGGCCACCGCCGCCAGTATGCCCATCAGCACCAGCACCAGTATCAATTCGATGAGGGTAAAACCACGGAGTTTGGTCATGGAGTTAAAAAAGGCGGCCTAAGCCGCCTTTAAATACTGATTAACAACCAGAAGTTTCAACTGTAATTTCAGGGCGAGTATTGGATGTCGTCGGGGCTTTATATTCGGCTGAACAATTACTTTCACCATTACGTGCCTGAGGTTGGATAACTATTGTACCGACTGTGGTGGTGTCATCATAAATGTACTCTGCAGTGTCACCAGCTGAAGATGCACTGATATCCAGCAATTTGATAATGCCATTGCCATTTGCTTTGGGGTAACCATACGCAAATTCAATACCATCTATCTGACCAGATGTTCCAGTGGCTGATGATATTGTGTCAACACCGGCCAAAATAGCCTTGGTATTACCCAATGTTGCCGCAGACTCCATTGAGCTTTTAACAGCATTCAGGTTGGCCCCATACGCATCACCCTGCAGGTTCAGAAACTTGGGCGCGGCCACGGCACCCAAAATGCCCAGAATAACGATAACGATAACCAGTTCGATCAGGGTAAAACCCGCTGTTTTTCTCATGCTTTCCTCATTTCTCGGTTTATTTAATATTAATAACAAAATAATTCATGGATAAATGATCGATGTCACCATTCGATCATACTGGCCCGATTGAACCCCTTCAATGCTTTTTATATCAAAAAAGCACTGCCGGTATTGATGCAAATCAGTATTTCTACTTCATTGCTATCCTCGAGCCTTTACCCCTTGATCACATTCATCATGTCCCACATGGGGGTAAAGATACCCAGCGCCAGGATCAGCACCATGACAGAAATCACCACGATTAATATCGGCTCGATCTTGGACGTGAGGTTGCTGATGTCGTAGTCCACTTCTTCTTCGTAGAAGCGGCCCGCTTCCATCACCATCTCGTCGACCCGGCCGGTTTCTTCCCCCACGCGAAACATCTGCAAAATCAGCGGGGTAAATACCCCGCTTTGCTCGGCCACCGCCGACAGGCTGCTGCCGGACGACAGTTGCTCGCCCATGCCCAGAATGGCGCGGGTGAGATACGCATTGGAGGTGGCATTACCCGCCAGGGTCAGCACCCGTACTATGGGCACGCCGGCGGTCAGCATCATAGCAAAACTGCGGCAAAAACGCGCAAGTAAAATACGCTTGATCAGCGGCCCTATGATGGGAATGCGCAGTTGCCATTGATGCCAGCGCAGGCGTCCGTTCGGGGTGTTGACATAGCGCCAGATCAACAGGCTGCCCACCACCGAGGCCACCACCATGTGGCCGATGTACTGGGTAAAGAAGCTGGAAGTGCTCATCAACAAACGGGTGGTCCAGGGCAGGTCGGCGCCCAGACCGGCAAAAATACCGCTGAAGGCCGGGATCACATAGATGTTCATCACCACCATGGCGGCCAGCATGGCGATGCTGACAAACATCGGGTAGCGAATGGCGGCCTTGACCCGGCGGCGGGTATCCAGCTCCAGCTGAAAATAATGGGCCAGTTGCAGAAAGGCCTGCTCCAGCTGACCGGTGCTCTCGCCCACTTCCACCAGGGACACAAACAGGCTGTTGAACAGATGCGGGTGCGCCGCCAGCGCGTTGGCCAGGGTCTGGCCCTGATTCAGCGCCTCGGCCACTTCGTTCAGCGCCCCGCTCATCACCTTGTTGTCGGTAGTGTCGCGCAGCCCTTCGACGATGCGCAGTATGGGAATGCCCGCCCGGGTCAGGGAGGCAAACTGGCGACTCAGGATCAACAGCACCTCGGGCTTGACGCCGCCCTTCAGAAATTGCTGCAGTTGTATCCAGCTCTTGGTGCCGGCCTGGGTCTCTTTCAGCTCTACCGGGATCAAGCCGGCGTTGAGCAGGCTCTCGGCCGCCGCCTGGGACGAGGTGGCTTCAAGCCGGCCTTCGTTGAGTTGCCCCTGGGCGTTACGGGCCCGGTAACGATAAAACGCCATTATTCCATCCACTCGGCCAGGCGCAGCACTTCGCTCAGCGCCACCTCACCGGCCCGTGCCAACTCCAGGGCGGAGCGAGCCAGGGTGATGTAGTCCGGCGCAGCCGCCACCAGTTCGTTGAAGCGTTCGATATTCTGCTCGCGCAGGGTGTCCGCCATGTCGTGGGTGATCTCCAGCCATTCATAGACCCCTACCCGGCCCTTGTGGCCGCTGTTGTTGCAACTGGCACAGCCCTCGCCCCGATAATAACGACCGGCGCCGAGGCCGGGGGCAAGATACTGTAAAAACTGTTGTTCGCTTTGCTCCGGCACCTGCTCTACCTTGCAGTGTTTACACAAACGGCGCACCAGGCGCTGAGCCAGAATGCCCTTGAGGGTGCTGGCCACCAGATAACCGGGCACGCCCATGTCCATCAGTCGCACCGCCGAGCTGGGGGCGTCGTTGGTGTGCAGGGTAGACAGCACCAGGTGACCGGTGAGCGCGCCGCGCATGGCGATTTCGGCGGTTTCCTGATCGCGCATTTCGCCGATCAGCAAAATATCCGGATCCTGGCGCAGGCTGGTGCGCAGAATGCGGGCGAAAGTCAGGCCGGCCTTGTTGTTCACCTGCACCTGATTGACCCGTGGCAACTGGTATTCCACCGGATCTTCGGCGGTGATAATCTTGCGATCCGGCGTATTCAACTCGCTCAGGGCGCCATAAAGGGTGGTGGTTTTACCGCTGCCGGTGGGGCCGGTCACCAGAATAATACCGTTGGGGCTGGCCAGTTTGCGCCGAAAAGCGGCCAGCAACGCCGGTGGCATGCCGGCCTGGGTCAGACTGCGCACCCCGTGGGTCTGATCCAGCAGTCGCAACACCACCGCCTCGCCAAACTGCACCGGCATGGTGGCCATACGCACATCCACCGGGCTGTCTTTTATTTTCAGGGCGAAGCGACCGTCTTGCGGCAACCGCCGCTCGGCGATATCCAACCCGGCCATCAGCTTGAGCCGGGATACCAGCGCCGGGGCGATGCCGACTTCCTTGAGCTCGGTTTCCTGCAGCAGGCCATCGACCCGCATCCGCAAGCGGATCAGGTTTTTATCGGGCTCGATATGCACGTCGGAGGCGCCGACCTGCAGGGCATCTTCAAACAACGAATACAGCAGCTTGGCCACGGTGGCGTCGCTGTCGTCCAGCCCGGCCGCTTCCAGCGCCGGTCGGCTGGGGGTGTTTTCACCCTGCAGCTGCTCGGCCAGGTTGGCAATGTCGTCGGTACGTCGGTACAGCTGATCGTAAAGCCCGAACAGCTGGCTCTGGGGCGCCACCGCCAGTTTGATCTCGCGGGGCGACAGCAGGTTGCCGATCGCATCCTGGGTGTCCAGATCCGCCGGATCCGACAGCACTACCGTGGCCTCGGTGTCGTCGGCGGCAATCACCAGCGCGCGGTAACGCCGCGCATACACTTCAGACAGCAGCTTGACCGCCTGCGGGTCTATCTCGGTCTTGTTCAAATCCAGCAACGACAGGTCCAGCTGCTCGGCCACAAAGCCCAGCAGTTCCAGCTCGCTCAATATGCCCATCTGCACCAGCAGGGTGCCGATGCGGCCGCCTTCGCGTTGCTGCTGCTTTAACACCGACTCCAGCTGCTGGTTACTGATAACATCGTGCTCAATCAGCAACTCGCCGAGCCGTTTAGTGAGTTTGCGCTGTGCCATGTTGCTCCAGTTGCTGTGTTACAAAATGCTGCGAGGCCATCCCCAGATCGGCACTGGCCCGCGCCTGTTGAAAGGCCCCGATAAAGTCTTCACCCAATTGGCGCTGACATAACCCCAGCCCCAGCCACCAGGCACCGACCCGGCTTTCGGCCAGCAACAGACGATAGATCTCTGCCGCCGCTGCACACTGACCACTGCGCCGGGCCATGTCGGCCTTGAGGCTGTAATAATCGAGGTGCATCGGCAAGGGGGGCCGGCTTTCATCCAGCACCTGCCAGGCCGCATCATAACGCTGTTGTTCGGCCAGCAGGCGGGCCAGCGCCAGGCGCATATCCGCCTGTTGCGGGTTCAGCTCCAGCCCCTGCTGCAACCGGGCGCGGGCCTGATCCAATGCGCCCCGGCCAAACTGCAATGAGGCCAGGCGCAGGCGGGTGGCAGCGTCGTCGGGGTACTCCGTCAGCGCCTGAGCCAGCCGATACTCGGCCCGGGCCCAGTCACCGGCGGCCAGGGCTGCGTCGGCCTGTTGGCCAATCTCGGCCAGCCAGTCGGCCCGGCTCAGGGTCACTTCGCTGATGTCGAGGCTGCTTTCTGCCGCCGGCGGCGCCACCATGACATCGGCCCATTCGGACGCTTCCCACTCTTCTTCATCCGGCGCCTGCGCCTGCACCAGCGGTGCCAGCGGCAGCAACATCAGCAATAACCGAGACCAGTAACGGGCGCCTTTCATCAGCGTACCCCGCTGTGCACGGAAGCAAGCGGCTCCGACAAGGGCGGATACCATTTTTCCAGCAGGTCGCGCGAGCGCTGCAGCTCGTTCTGCCAGGTATTTTCATTCACCACCACAGGGCGCAACATGATCACCAGTTCGCTTTTCTTGGTGCCCAGTTTACGGTTCTTGAACAGGTTGCCCAATACCGGTATCTGGCTGAGCAGGGGCACACCGGAATTCTGTTCGCTCTGGGTTTCCTGCATCAGGCCGCCGATGATGATCATCTCGCCCGAGCGGGCCTCGACGACGGTATCGGATTCTCTGATGCTGCTGCTTGCCAGCGGCAACTCAACCGACTGATTGCCGAAATTGATGATCTTGTTACTGTCCTGAACCTGACTGACGGTGGGATGAACGTGCAGCAGAATACGGTTGTCTTCGGCTATCTGCGGCGTGACATCGAGCGAGATACCGGAGAAAAACGGCGTCAGCTCGATATCCGGTGACTGTACTGGTGGACCGTTGTTACTGGTGGTGGTTTCCAGGGTAAAGTTGGTCACGAAGTACTCATCGGTCCCCACCTTGATCACCGCTTTCTGGTTATTGCTGGTGGTCACTCTGGGGTTGGACAGGGTATTCACTTCCCCCTGGGTCTGTAACAGGCTGATGACGGAGGTAAAATTGCCATCGGTAATATTGAACACCACGCCACCGCCGAGTAACTTGGCCAGTGGATTGAGTTGCACGGTACCTGCAGGATAAGGCGATACATTACCAGCGGTCACCAGCGGCGTGACCGAACGGCTGGCCGTGCTGCCGGCACTCAGATTATCCCAGTCGATGCCCTGCTCATAACCGTCGTTCAGCTCCACTTCTATGATACGGGCTTCCAGTATCACCTGGCGCTTGAGCTGGCGTTCGGCCCGGCTCAAAAAGTCTTCCACCAGCGCCAGCTCGTCGGGGGCGGCGCGCACACTCACCAGCCCGGCCTGGGGATTGGTGACCACCACCCGGCCGTCTTCGCTGCCGATCAACCGGCCCAGCGCCGATTCCAGATCGGCCCAGAAGTCGTTGCTGGACTCGGTATTGATGCGGGTCGAGCTGTTACCGGCGCTGTTGCCACCGTCTTCACCGTTTGACAGGCTGCTGCCGCTGATGGCGGTTTGCGACTGGCCATTACGGGACAGCATCAGATAGTTCACGCTGAAGGTACGGGTACGCACCCCGTTGGGATACACCTGATACACACCGCCCTGCTGCTCTATGCCATAACCGTATAACCGGGAAATGGCGGCCAGGGTGTCGGCCAGGGTGACCTGGCGCAGGTTGAGACTGATGGTGCCGCGCACATCCGGGTGCACCGCTATGCTGATACCGTGCTGGCTGGCCAGGGCATTGAAAAAGTCGGCCGTTTCTACGTCGTTGGCGGCAATATTGAAGCGGCGCAGCCGTGGCTCGGCGCTCAGGGCTGCCGCGGTTGAACGGCCGCTCAACAATTCCTGCTCAACCGCCGCCGGTACCGCATGCGGGCGAGCAGTCAGCGCCTCATCCAGCGCGTCCTTGGGTAAGGAGCCATCCGGCGCATGTACACAGGCGGCCAGAGAGGCACCCAGCAGGGCCACTGCAAAAGGTCGTGTCGTGAAATTCATTGGCTACTCAGGGTTGATAATGAGGGAAACAGCGTCAGAGTCAGGGGATCGCCCTGGCCTTCCAGCAGAATATGGTCCGGCCTGATGCGCACCAGCCGGTAGTTGGCAACCGCATCGCCGGTTTGGTAACGGCGGCCGTCGATAATGGCGCTGGGGCGATGGCCGCCGGTGAAAATGGCCTGCAACCGCAATGGCGTTTGTTGCTGATGTTGTTGCGCCTGAGACGTCGCCGGCGCGTCGGCCGTGGCCGTCATGGCCGTCAGTGGCCGGGTCGGGTCCTGCAGTCCGGCGGTGCTGCTCAGCAGCAGTAACAATAACGGGTTAACCACGCAGCAGCTCCTTGTGTTGGCTGATGGTAAAGAAGTCGAGCCGAATGATGGCGTCGGGATACTGCTCCAGCTCGAATTCCAGCCCGCGCCAGAACACGCGCCCCGACAGCTGCTCGAGGCGCTGCACATAGTCGAGCAACGCCAGATAGCTGCCGGTTAAATGCAGGCTCAGATCGTGCCGATACAAGGGCTCGGTGTTTTCTGCGCCGTTCAGCCGCTGCGGCGGCCGGTTGCTCAGTTCCCGCAGTTCCAGCCCCTGGCTTTGTTCGAGTATGGTCAGCAGCAGGCCGGCCATTTGCTCCGGCCCCACCAGGGTACGCATGCGCTGATCGACGTTCTCGTTGAGCTTGCTCAGGCGACGGTTCAGCCGCGCCAGCTGTTGTTCGCTGTCGTTATTCGACAACCGGGAGATACCCTGGGCCAGCTCATCTCGCAGCTGCTGCTGCTCGGCCAGCTGACGCTGCAGCCCAAGCTGTTCCTGCTGCAGACGGATCACGCCGGCCTGCAGTGTGGATTCATAAAGCAGTAATCCCAGCCAGGCCAGCAGCGCCCAGCTGACACCCAGCACCAGCCAGCGCTCCCGGCGCGACAGGGCGTCAAAGCGCTCTTGCCCCTTTTTCAGCTGTTCGGCCAAGCGGCTCATGGGGTCGCCTCGGCGCTGTAAAGGCTGAAGCCCAGGCCGCCCCGGGGTCGCCGACTGATCTCGAGTTGACCAAAACGGTGACCGCGCAGGCTGTCGCGCTGCTCAAAGCCCAGAATCCAGGCCGGTACCTGACTGGCACTGGCGGCCTCGCCGCGCAACACCATGCGCTTGCCTTCCAGGGTCAGCCCCTGCAGAGAGATGCCCTGCCAGGGAATGCGCGCCAGATCGTTGAGGGTATTGGCATAAGACACAAAGTTTTCCTGTAGCAGCACGCCCAGCAACCGCTGGCGCGCATTGATATTCTGCTCTATGCGCTCGAGCCGGCCGTCGTCCTGCCGGCTGTTGAGCGTGGCCAGTCCCTGACGCAGCCGGTTCAGATCATTGTCACCCGACAATACCGACGCCTGCAGGGCGCTATTCTGTTGCTGCAGTTGATACTGATTGAAGCCCGCATAGGCAAACATGAACCCCCACAGCACCACGATGGCCAGGCCAACGCGCCACAGCAGGGTGATGGAAGCCGGATCCTGCGACGGCTTGAGCGCGGCCTGATAAAACTCGATACGCCGTTTCACGCTTGCTCCTCCCGCAAGATACCGAGCGCCGGCAAACTGATGGGGCTGAGGGTACTGCTGGTGAGCGACTCGGACTTGATATCGAATACCTGACGAATGGCCTCCTGAATGGCCGGGGTAACCCGTTGGGGAAGGGCCAGATACCAGCGATTGGGCGCGCTCAGCTTGAGCTGACCGACCGCATAATCGATGCTGCGCTGCAGCTCCAGCAGCAGGTTGTCGAACACGAACTGGTCGACCGGCATCTGCTCGTCATCCAGCGCCTGAAAGCCGCGAATGGTACGGGAAAAATGCCATTGACGCTGATGAATAAAGGTCAGGGTCAACTCCTGCCCTGGCATTTTGTGCAGCAACAGACCCCGCACCTCCGGCTCCAGCAAATTGGCCATGGCCAGCTCGTCCACCCCGATGGTGACAATCTCGTGTTGCGGGGTAACGGCCCGCACCAGCTCGGCCAGCCTCTCCCGCTCGCTGCTGTATACCGCGATGCGCGCCTGCCCGCTTGGGCTTGGCGGCAGTTCGATATAATCAAACAGCAGGCTTTCTACCGGTGCGTTGACCAGCTCGCGCATGCACCAGGGCAATGCCTGTGCCAGCTCGTCATCGGGCATGGCGGGTTTGTCTATCTGGCTTTGCTGATACCAGTGCCGGTTCAGCACCAGATACAGCCGTCGGCCCTGCCAGTGCTGTTCATCAATCAACGCCTTCAGCGCCATCGGCAATGACTCGCCATGGCCGAGATCGCGCTGCACCGTTTGCTGAGGTTGAAGTTCATCTACCGCAAACAGGCATTGCCGGGTAATGTAAATTCCCACCGAAGACAAGGATTTGACGGGTTTGAACCACCGGGAAATAAAGGCCATCTGCACCGCACAAAAAGAATTAAAGCAGCAGTATAAACAGATAAAATCTATTTATAAACAAGCTATTATAAAGCGATTAGAAAAAGGACTCTAATTAGACCTTCTCAATTATTCCCCTTGATTAAGATCAATAATTTATACCAATCTGACTAAAGCAGCTGCTCTGTAAAGGTCGAATGAAGGGCCTACTCCACCGACACGCTGCAAGCACCTCCATGTGGCGCTCAGCACATGACGTCCTGTCATGTGACGGTCGGTAGAGTAGAACTCTTCATCCGACCCTATGCTGCGGTATGACCTCAAAGCAAAGTCAGGGTCAGATAAATCACCAGCGGAATGGTCAATACCGACAGCGCATTACCGAGCAGTACTATGCTGGCCATTTTATCGGGCTGGCAACGATATTGTTCGCACAGCAGGTAATTGAGTACCGCCGGCGGCAGCATCACCGACAACGCCAGTAACCGCAGCCAGTCTGCGCTTAACGGCAACCACCAGGCCACCAGCAGCAGGCTCGCCGCCCCGACCAGCAAATAACTCAGGTTCACCCGCAGCGCCAGCCCCAGATCCCCCATTTCACCGCCCGACAGCCGCACGCCCAGGGCAAACAGCATCAATGGCACCGCCATTTGCCCCAGCAGTCCGGTGCTGGTGTAGACAAACTCGGGCAACAGGCTCGGGTGATCCGCCAGCAGCATGCCCAGCACCGCAGACCAGATGATGGGGTTTTTCAGCCACAGCCAGCGACCGGCTTCGCGCGACAGGATAAAGAGCCCGAGCGAAAAATGAATCAGGTTGGAGAGCACAAACAGAATAATGATGGCGCCGAGTTGATCCTCGCCATAGGCCAGCATCATCAGCGGAATACCGATGTTACCGGTGTTGCGAAACATGCCGCCCAGCACCAGGGTCCGGCGCTCCAGTCCCTTGAAACGAAACAGACACAACAGCAGGCCCGGCAGCACGATGATCAGGGTACCGGCCAGCATCAGCGGCCAGCTGGTGCCGAGTCGCACCGGGTTGTCGATGAGGGCAGAAAATACCAATGCCGGGCAGAACACCGCCACATTGGCCAGGTTAATGAATCCCATGTCGGCATGACGCTGACGGCGACCGAAGGCAAAGCCCACCGCCACCACCGCAAACACCGGCACCACGATATTAAGCAGGGTAGAAAACATATAGAGACGCAAAAGGCGCCAGTATGGCGCCTTGCTATGGAGCTGTCCAGCCGCCGGGGACGGCGGCGGTTGGCCGATCGCCCGGTTAGATCAGGGCTTAACCGTAGCGGCTGAACGCCAGGCCGCTGTCGTCTATTTCCGGCTTGTTGCCGCTGATCAAATCGGCGATCAGCTTGCCGGAGCCCGCGCCCATGGTCCAACCCAGGGTGCCGTGGCCGGTATTCAGCCACAGGTTCTTGTAACGGGTGGCGCCGATGATGGGCGTGCCGTCCGGGGTCATGGGACGGAAGCCGCTCCAGAATTCGGCTTCTTCTACCTTGCCGCCTTCGGGGAACAGGCTGCTGACCGATTCGGCGATGGTGGCACGGCGGGCCTTGGGCAGATCCGCATTGAAGTCGGCCAGCTCGGCGGTGCCGGCGGCACGAATGCGATTTTCGAAACGGGTGATGGCTACCTTGTAGGTTTCATCCATGACGGTGGACTGCGGTGCATCGACATCATTCTTGACGTCGATGGTCAGCGAGTAGCCCTTGATCGGGTATACCGGCAGACGAATGCCCAGCGGGCTGAGCAGGAAGGGAGAATAACTGCCCATGCACACCAGCACCTGATCGGCGGTTTCCAGACCATTCGAGGTTTGCGCACCACGGATCTGATCGCCTTCGCTGACCAGCGCCTTGATCTCGGTGTTGAACTTGAACACCACACCGTTTTCCTGACACTTCTTCACCAACGACTTGGTAAAGAGGTTGCAGTCACCGGTTTGATCGTCGGGAAAGTGCAGACCGCCTACCAGCTTGTGCTTCACCCGCGCCAACGCCGGCTCACGGGCGATACATTCGTCCACATTCAGCATGGCGTGAGGTACGTTGAATTCCTGCAGTACCTTGATGTCTTTGGCGGCATCGTCAATCTGCTTCTGGGTACGGAATACCTGCAACAGCCCCTGCTTGCGGCCTTCAAACGGCAGTTTCAGCTCACTCTGCAGCGCATTGATGCACTGACGGCTGTATTCGGATACCCGTACCATGCGCGACTTGTTGACGCCGTAGGATTTTTCGTTGCAGTTGGCCAGCATCGACAGCATAAACTGCCACTGGGCCGGATTGAGGCTGGGACGCAGCTTGAGTGGCGCATGGGTCTGAAACATCCACTTGGCGGCTTTAAGGGGAATACCGGGGGCGGCCCAGGGGGAGCTCATGCCGAATGAAAGCTGGCCGGCATTGGCGAAGCTGGTTTCTTCGGCCGCATCGGGCTGCCGGTCTACCACTACCACCTCGTGGCCCTGCTGCGACAGATACCAGGCGCTGGTAACACCGACGACACCACTACCCAATACTAATACTTTCATGACACTCCCCTACCAAGATGCTTGTATAGCGGCAATATCGTCTAAAAAAACAATAAAATCCAGAGCAAAACGCATCACGTATTACGGCGGGAATAACCGGCACAGGGCCGGTGAATTCGGGGGCTCTATCTTTATCTGAGCTCGGTTTCTGTATTGGTGAATAAATTCAGTTAAAATAAAATTATCAGAATAATTAACTAACAAACAGCAAAGTGTGACGAATATCTCAATTCAATAAAATCACGTTCTCAGGATGTCACCGGTTCATCCGCCAGCCGGCCAAGCGCGTGACTCAAGGCCGTCAGTTGCTCCGGCTCGGGTCGTCGCCGCTGTTGCAACGGCAACCGCAGTGCCCGGGCCTGCGCCGCCAATGGCGCCAGCCCGCAGGCCTCGGCCTGTTCGGCCAGCGCCGTCACTACCGCCAATGCCTCGCTCCAGTCTTCACCGGCCAGCGCGGCCTGGAGCAGCCAGACATCGTCCTGGTGCTGCGCGGCAAAATCCGCCCTTTGCCGCGCTAAAAGCTCGGTGGCCGCATCGGTTGCCGTATCGAAGGAAGGTCCGGCGCCTTCACTCGACACGGCGGTCGTACGCGGTTGCGTGTCCCATGCGTCCGCGTGTTCGGCGTCGGCCGCAGCGTTATCCGCTGCACTCTTGCTCTCTGCATTAGTGGTCTCTGCACTATCGGTGTTCCTGTCCGCTACGCTGGCAGCTGCCGCCGGAGAATGTGCCAGTATCTGCGTCAGCGCCTGATAGAGATCGAGCCGGTTGACCGGCTTGGTGACATAACCATTCATGCCCGCCTCCAGGCTTGCTTCCCGATCGCCGCGCATGGCGCTGGCGGTCAGTGCCACGATGGGAATATCGTGGTGCACCCGCAGTTTGCGGATCTGGCGCGTCGCCTCCAACCCGTCCAGTATCGGCATTTGCAAGTCCATCAGAATCGCGTCGAAGCGGCGCCTGACCATCTGTTCAACCGCCTGGCGACCGTTGTCGGCCAGGGTCACCGACACCGAGACCTGTTTCAGAAACTCCACGATCAACTGCTGGTTCATGCGGTTGTCTTCGGCCAGCAATATCTGTTTGCCCGCCAGCTGGCCGTGATAAAACGCCAGATCCTGCAGGCCGGCCACCAGTTTGCTGCCCGCTGCATCGGCATCATTACCCAGCACCTGGTTCAGACACTGGATCAGGCTGTGCTCGGTGACGGGTTTGGACAGGTAATGCTCGATACCCAGCGCCTGCATGCGGGGCTCTGGCCGCTCTCGGCCAAAGGCGCTCATGATCACCACGCCGATATGGCCAAAGTGGGGCTGCTGCACCAGGTAACGGGCCAGCTCCAGGCCGTTGTCCTGCCCCAGACAGCAGTCGATTAACGCCAGATTCAGCTCAAAGCCCCGTTTGTGAAGCAGCTCTCTGGCCGTGCCCACATCCTGGGCGCTGTAAACCACCAGCCCCAGCCCACGGAGTAACCGGCTCATCACCTCCAGCACCAGCGCGTTATCGTCAACCAGCAGCACCTTCTGTCCCGCCAGATGTGCCGGCTGCAGCTCGGCCCGGACCATGGTTGCCGGTTGCAACGGCATCTTGACGGTAAAGATAGAGCCCCGCCCCGGCTGACTGCTGACCTCGATAGTGCCCCCCATCAACTGCACCAGATGACGGCTGATACTCAGACCCAGGCCGCTGCCACCGTACTTGCGGGTGGTGCTGGCATCCACCTGGGTAAAGGAGCCAAACAGTCGGTTGAGCTGGTCGGGCATGATGCCGATGCCGGTATCGCTGACCTCGATACACAGCCTCGGCTCGGGGTCGGCGCACACCGACACCGTCAGCACCACTTCACCACGCTCGGTAAATTTGACCGCATTATTGACCAGATTGACCAGCACCTGTCCCAGTCGCAAGGGATCACCATGCAGACAGTCGGGCACATCGGCCACCTTGTTGATGATGACTTCCAGCTGTTTCTGCTCGGACATGTCGGCAAACAGCCCGGACAGTCGTTCCAGCAGCTCGTTGAGATCAAACTCGATGTCTTCCAGCTCCAGCTTGCCCGCCTCCACCTTGGTCAGATCCAGAATGTCGTTGATCAGCAGCAGCAGGTTATCGGACGAATTCTTGATTTTTTTCAGGTATTCGGACTGTTGTCCATTCAGCGGTGTCTGCTGCAACAGGGACGCGAAGCCGATAATGGCATTCATGGGCGTGCGGATTTCGTGGCTCATGTTGGCCAGAAAATCGGTTTTGGCCCGGGCCAGCGCAAACGAGGCCTGACTTGCCTCGCGTAATTGCCGGTTGCGAACCACCAGCAACAAGACCCCCAGGCCGACAAACAGCAGCACCAGCAATGCCAGTATCGCCCGCATCTGCTTCCAGCTGTCTTCGGCCTGTTGCCGCCAGTCGTCGGTGCGCTGGAGCAGTGCAGACAGATCATTGGCGGCCATCGCCTCGCGCAGCCGTATCACCTCGCCCACGCGATGGCGGTAAAGCCGATGATAATAGAATGCATCCAGCCACTCGCCGGTGGCCGCTTGCCGTAACCGTTCGGCTTCGTCATCCAGCGCGTACAGAAATCGCTGGTTGGGCACCGTCAGATAAAGCCGGCTATGCTGCAAAAACTGCTCGTATTCCGGCCGGGTAGGCAGACCCTGCAGGGCTTCGGCAAAAGACTGCAAGGCATGACGGCTGCGAATATCGGCATCCTGCAGCGCCAGCACCGTTTCCTGATAGCGATTGAGTTCGGCAAACACCTCGTCGGTGCCCGCCAGCGGAATCGGATGCTGTTCGATAAACCGGATAAAGTGCGACACCGTCAGTGCCAGCGAGGTGAGCTGTTCGTTCAGTTGCAGGCCGCTTTTTGCGCTGGTCGTTGCCTGGCTCTGCTGCCGGTGCAGCGCCTTCAGTACCGGCTCGGTCTGCTGTTGCAGCACCTGGTAATAACGATACTGCCGATATTGATTGCTACCATAAGCTATGAACAGCAGACACAACAGCAGCGCACAAGTCAGTATTGTCCAGCGCGGCACCGGTAAATTGCGTCGTTTTGCAACCGACATCATCTTTTGCTCCCACCGTCTGGTGATATACTGACAAATTCAACCAAAACAACAACATAACGAGTAAAAAACATGTCCGACGAGATTCCACAACAAGGTGTAAACATCAGGGCCAAGTGGGGCATTCTCAGTGCCAACCTGCTCCTGTTCCTGCTCTTGCTCAATACACTGCCTTTTGATCCCGGCGTGACCAAGGGACTGAGCCTGCTGGTCTTTATTGCCGTGCTCTGGCTGACCGAAGCACTGAATATTACCATTACCGCCTTGCTGGTGCCGCTATTGGCTTCCCTGCTGGGCGTGCTGGATACCAAAGAGGCGCTCGGCAACTTCTCCAACTCCATCATTTTTCTGTTTCTGGGCGGTTTTGCACTGGCCGCCGCCATGCACAGTCAGCAACTGGACCGGCTGATTGCCAGCCGGATCCTGCGGCTGGCCAAAGGTCGGCTCGGTACCGCCGTGTTCCTGCTGTTTGGCACCGCCGCCTTTCTGTCGATGTGGATCAGCAATACCGCCACCACCGTCATGATGCTGCCGCTGGCGCTGGGTCTGTTGAGCTGCCTGGATGGCGAGCGTTATCGCAGTACCTATATCTTCGTGCTGCTGGGTGTGGCCTACAGCGCCAGCATCGGTGGTATTGCCACCCTGGTCGGCAGCCCGCCCAACGCCATTGCCGCCGCCCAGGTGGGGCTGAGCTTCAGCGAATGGATGGCCCTGGGTCTGCCCATTACCCTGCTGCTGCTGCCGGTGGCCATTCTGGTGCTCTATCTGTTGTTCCGCCCCAAACTGAGCGAGCGCATCGAGCTGGCCGAAGAGCACATCAGCTGGACCGGCCAACGCAAAACCACCCTGGCCATTTTTGGCCTGACGGTATTGCTGTGGATTTTCTCCGGCTCCGTATCCAGGGCCCTCGGTGGTCTGAGTTCATTTGACACCATTGTTGCGCTACTGGCCATCGCCCTGATCGGCATTACCCGGGTGGCGGAATGGAAGCACATTGAAAAGCACACCGACTGGGGCGTATTGCTGCTGTTTGGTGGTGGTCTGACCCTGAGCCATGTGCTCAAGGCCACCGGCACCAGCGAGTTTCTGGCCCACCATCTGGCCGACATGCTGGGTCATGCCAGTCCCTTCGTGATCCTGCTGGTAATTACCGCCTTCGTGGTGTTCCTGACCGAACTGGCATCCAATACCGCCAGTGCGGCGCTGTTGATTCCGGTATTTGTGGCGGTCGCCGAAGGCCTGGGACTGACCCCGGTGATGGTGGCCTCGGTGATTGCGGTATCCGCCTCCTGCGCCTTCATGCTGCCGGTGGCGACCCCGCCCAACGCCATCGTGTTCGGCTCCGGTTACATTCGCCAGAAAGACATGATGAGGGCGGGTTTTGTGCTCAACCTGGTCTGTATCAGCATGCTGGCGGTGTATTTCTTCGTCTTCGCCTGAGCCTTACCCATGCTGTAAACATAAAAACTGTAGATACAAAAAAGCCGCTGAACGTCAGCGGCTTTTTTCGGGCGCATCCTTGCCGGTTTATTGTTGCCAGAACGGCTTGCTGATCTCCTGATAGCGGTCGGATTCATTCAAACCAATGTCTTTCAGCAAGTAGGCCGGCAGCTCGGATAACTGGCGACGGGTACGGGTGCGTTGCAGCCACAGGCCGAGTGTGGCCAGCAGGCCGGCTTGAGTTGTCTTTTTGCCTGCGTGCGACAGGTCTTGAGTTTGATACGTTGCGGTGTTCATGATGCGCCTCCTGAGCTGATATGGGGCACAGGATAGTGAGCCGCCGATCCCGGCTCAACCCACTTTTATTCGATCACAACATTAGTTTTTATAATAGGTTAACGGCCGAAGGAAACGATTAAACATTGCGCGATCATTGCCTTAACAGAGGCCATGCGAACCAGGATCAGGTCATCGCCATCAAAAAACACCACAACAAAATAAACAGTCAACAATAAGGTTTTTTTATGCAAAATAAGCGCTTCACACCTTGCTATTGCGCTGTTTTCACGACAACAGGCGCATAAATAGCAAACAGCACTCACTGCTACCAGAATGTGCTCCTGTCGACGATTATACTCAAAATGCAAAAAACACAGATGAACCATGATTTAAGAAACATTTGAAAGATAACACCAAGTTAACAATAAAAAATAATCAATATCACCACCACGGAAGCGGTTAACCCCTTGTTGTAGGGTTGACTCATGCACCTGCAGCAACCGAGCTCGTTGATTTTATGCCACAGCCTCCCTACTCTGCGCTCCGTTTACCTATCCTTACACATCTGAAATATCCTGATTCGGAGTCATTATGAAACGAGAGCAATGGGGTTCTCGCACCGGCTTTATCCTTGCCGCCGTCGGCTCTGCCGTCGGCCTGGGTAACATCTGGCGCTTCCCTTACATGGCGTATGAAAATGGTGGCGGTGCCTTTTTCATTCCCTACCTGTTTGCCATGCTCACCGCCGGCATTCCCTTCATGATCCTGGAGTTTACCCTGGGCCATAAATACCGCTCCGGTGCCCCAAAAACGCTCAAGGCCCTGAATCATCGCTTTGAGTGGCTGGGTTGGTTTCAGGTGATGATCTCGGCCATTATCGCCTTCTACTATGTGGTGGTGATTGCCTGGGCCATTTCCTATGCCTACTTCGCCTTTACCCAGGCCTGGGGAGAAGACAGCAACGGCTTCTTCTTCGGCGAGTTTCTGGGATTGGGGGATGACAGTGCACCTTCCAACCTGGGTGGCCTGCAGTGGCACCTGCTGCTGCCGCTGTGCCTGGCCTGGGCCGCGACCTACTTCGCCACCTTCCGTGGCGTGAAAGGCGGCATAGAGAAGGTCAACAAGGTGCTGATGCCGTTGCTGTTCGTGATGGTACTGCTGCTGATTGGCCGCATCGCCTTCCTGCCCGGTGCCCTGAACGGCATCAACTGGCTGCTGGAGCCCGACTTCAGCAAGATCTGGGATCTCAAGGTATGGTCTGCCGCCTACGGCCAGATTTTCTTCACCCTGAGTGTCGGCTTCGCCATCATGCTGTCTTACGCCAGCTACCTGCCGGAAAAGTCCGACATCAACAACAACGCCTTCATGACGGTGCTGATGAACTGCGGCTTCTCCATGCTGGCCGGTATCATGATCTTCGGCGCGCTCGGCTACATGGCCAACGCCCAGGGCAAGGAACTGACCGAGGTGGTGAGCTCCGGTGTGGGTCTGGCCTTCGTGACCCTGCCGACCGCCATCAACCTGCTGCCCGCCCCCGGCGTGATGGGGCCGCTGTTCTTCCTGGCGCTGGTGTTTGCCGGTATCAGCTCGCACATTTCCATCGCCGAGGCGGTGACCACCGGCCTGATGGACAAGCTGGGCTGGAGCCGTCCGAAAACCGCCACCATCTTCTGCTCGACCGGCCTGGTGGTCAGCCTGATGTTCATCACCCAGGGTGGCCTGCTGCTGCTGGATCTGGTGGATTACTTCATCAACAACATCGCCCTGCTCGGCTCTTGCCTGCTTGAGCTGCTGCTGGTGGGCTGGTTGTGCAAACTGCAGGACTTCCGTGCCCATGCCAACCGTTTGTCCGAGTTCACCATCGGCGGCTGGTGGGCCATCTGCATCAAGTTTGTCTCTATCGGCATTCTGGTGGTGATCCTGTTCAACAATATTCTGAGTGCCTTCCGCGAAAACTACGGCGGTTACTCCGATAATGACGTGACCTTTATCGGTTGGGGCATGATTGCACTGATGCTGGTTGTGGCCATCGTCATCAACCTCAGCAGCAAGAAGGAGACCACCGCATGAGCACCGGAGCCATCATCATGATGCTGATCGGACTCGGCATTACCTGGGGCGGTGCCGCCCTCTGTATTCGCCGGGCGATGAAGTCCAAAGCAAAATAACGCACCAGGGCAGCCGACAGGCTGCCTTTTTTTTCGGCCTTGTATAAGCCAGTCCCCGCAATCCAGAGACAACACAGTTGCCTCTTCCGACACGCTGTAAATACATCCGTGTACGCTCAGCCGCTTCATCCCTGAAGCGGACGGTCGGACGTTATGTGCTGAGCGTCACAAGGATGTGCTCGAAGCGGGTCGGCGGAGCGGGCCCTTTGCCCGACGTACAGGCTGCCACCAGGCCACCTCATACACCTGAACATGTCCCCGAAGGTGATCTCGGCCGCGACTCCGGGTATGCTTGCGCGTTTTCATTCATACAGGTAGTCATCATGGACTGGGATCCCCATGTTACCGGGCGCAATGGTGTGCTGGCGCAGCTGGCCGGTCTGGTCGATATCACTACGGCGCAATGGCCGACCCTGATTGAGCTTAACCGGCAACTGGCCGCCGACTTGCCGGTGGAATTTATCGATGATGACCGTTTTGCCGAGCTGAACTGCTACTACGAGCAGGCGGTGGCGCAGGGCATGGTGCCGACGCGGGCCAATAACTGGCATGACTTTTTCGGCGCCGTGATCTGGGCGCTGTTTCCCCGCACCAAGGGGTTACTCAACCGGCTGCACATGGAAGATATTGCGGCCAACGGCCTCGGTAAACGCACGCCCCGACGCGACAGAATCACCCATTTCGACGAATGTGGCCTGGTGCTGGCAGTGCCGGATAAAACCGAGACGGAGCACTGGTTGCGCGAGCACGACTGGCAACGGCTGTTTATCACCGAACGCAAACGCTGGAATCGGGATTGGCAGCCCTTTATCTTCGGCCATGCGCTGTATGAACAGGCGCTGGCGCCGTTTATCGGCATGACCGGCAAATGTGTGGTGCTGGAGATGCCTGCCGCCTTTTTTGAGCTGCCCATCGCGGCCCGTTATCCGCTGCTGGATGCAAGGCTGGCCGACCATCTGGCGCAGTATGCCCTGTTCGATCGGCCACGCCCGCTGCTGCCGCTGCCGTTGCTGGGCATCCCCGGCTGGTGGCCGGCCAATGAGAATCCGGACTTTTATCAGAACCGGGATTACTTCCGCCCTCGGCGTAACAGGTGATTTAACGCCTGTTTTTTCTTACACTTGCCGCCTTATCAGAAAGAGGATGTTGTTATGTCCGGGTCCGACCCCGTTTATGACCTTGAATTCAAACGTCATTATCTGCACCCCAGATACTGGCCAACCTGGCTGGCCATCGGCGCGCTGTGGTTGCTGGCCTGGTTGCCGGCGCGCGCGCGCGATGCGATTGCCGGCGCCTTGGCGCCCTTGCTGGTAAGGCTGGCCAGGAAGCAGTGCTACATAGCCCGCACCAATATTCGGCTGTGTTTTCCCGAATTGCCTGCCGATGACGTAGAGCGCATGCTGCTGAATTCCATTCGTGCCGGCCTGATGACCTTTATGGGCTACGGCGAGTGGACCGCCCGCAGCCGTGACTATCTGCAGGGCCGCTTCGTGGTGCAGGGCCGGGAACATCTGGATACCTGCCTGGCTAATGATGAAAAAATCATCTTCATGATCCCTCATACCTGGGCCATCGACGCCGGCGGCCTTTACCTGACGTCACTGGGGCTGCCCATGTGTACCATGATGCACAGCGCCAAGAACCCGGTGTTTGACTGGTTTATCAATCGTCAGCGGGCACGTTTCAACGGCATCGTCTACGAGCGCGACGCCGGCATCAAGGCGGTGATCAAGACCATCAAGAGCGGCAAGCATTTCTTCTATCTGCCGGATCAGGATCACGGCCGGGAAGCCAGCCTGTTTGTGCCCTTCTTCGCCGAACTCAAGGCCACCCTGCCGGCTCTGCCCAAGCTGGTAAAGCTCACCGGGGCCAAGGTGATTCCCGTGCTCAGCGTCTACAACATGGAGCAGCATCGCTACGAGCTGATCCTGCGCCCGCCCATGGCGCCCTACCCCACCGCCGACATCACCGCCGACACCCGGGCAATGAACGCGGAAATAGAAGCCCTGCTCGGTGACTGGCCCGAGCAGTACATGTGGTTCCTGAAATATTTTCAGACCCAGGTCGACAGCAACGAGGGCCGTTACGAGGCGGGGATCAGGGAGATAAGAAAACAATGAGCTGGCTGGAATATCTGCTGACCATCGCCATCGGTCTGCTCATCATCTGGCTGGTGGCTCGTATCGACGACTGGTTGATCGAGAAAGAACGTAAGGGGTAAAGCGTGAGGGGGGAGGTGTTGTAGCCGCCGCTTTAGCTGGCGGAGCAGGCAACGCCTGTGGGTTTGCGCCGCATAAATGGGCGCCTACAGGTGCAGAGTGACCTTCGTCATACCGGTACTGAATCAAGTTCAGCATGACGGCCCCGGTATCTTCTTGCAAATAGCATCGAAACCAAAACAAGATCCTGACCTTCGTCAGGATGACGGCACAAAACGTTTGGCGTCGTGTTTTCTGGTAGTCGTAGGGTCGAATTTATTCGACCAAAGGCGTGGCTCGCTGGTCGATTGAAATCGACCCTACAACGCGGGCTGATTCTGCTTTATCCCGGAAAAAACAGGAACTTGGCGCCAACCAGCAACAGGAATACCGCAAAGGCGCGTTTCAGTACCGGCGCCGACAGTTTATGCGCCAGAATGGCGCCGAAACGGGCGAAGGGCATGCTGGCCAGACTGATGCCGAGCATCGCCGGCAGGTAAACATAACCCCAGGCCTCGGCCGGCAGCCCCTGATGCGCCATGCCGTGCACCACATAGCTCAACGCCCCCACCAGCGCGATGGGAAAACCACAGACCGACGACACCGCCACCGCCCGCTGCATGGGCACAGAACACCAGCTGAGAAACGGCACCGTCAGCGAGCCACCGCCGATACCGAAAATACCCGAGGCCCAGCCAATCACACCGCCCACCGCCACCTGCACCGGCTTGCCGGGCAGTTTAGCGCCGCCGCTGGGCGCCAGGCCAAACAGCATCTGCGCCGCCATCAGCCAGGCAAACAGGCCGATCAGCCGCTGCAGCAGCGGGCCAGAGAGCTTGTCAGCGGTATAACCGCCCATCCAGGCCCCCACGACAATGCCGACAGACAACAGCGCCGCCAGGCGCCAGTCGATGGCTTTGCGACCATGGTGGGTATGAATGGCACTCAGCGAGGTAAACATGATGGTGGCCAGCGAGGTGCCCACCGCCATGTGGGTGATCAGATCGCCGCCGATGCCCTGCAATTTAAAGCTGATAATCAGCACAGGCACAATAATAAGGCCGCCGCCCACGCCAAACAGTCCGGCCAGAGTGCCGGCGAAGGCGCCCAGAGCCAGATACATCAACCAGGTCATATTGAATCCCTAAAAAAGACAAAGGCCATAAACTACCTAAGACGGTGGTAAAAGCCAACCAGAAAGGCGTGAGGCGTGAGGCGTGAGGCGTGAGGCGTGAGGCGTGAGGCGTGAGGCGTGAGGCGTGAGGCAAAAATGGTAGGCGCCGCTTTAGCCGACGCAAACCTGCAAACGGCGCTGTGCCTGATGATTCGGCACCGTCTGCTCCGGCAGCTGAAGCGCCGGCTACAAAACCCACGGCAAGGCCATATCAAAAAGAGCCCGCATGTCCGGATAAAGCTGTAGATATCCTCTCTCAGAGCCTGTCGTGGCCGAGGCTGATGACCACCCGACGGTTGGTGTCGCGTCCTTCGGGGGTGCGGTTGTCGGCGATGGGCCGACGCTCGCCATGCCCTTCCAGGCTGATGGTGTCTTCCGGCAGGCCGAGGTTCATGAAATGGGTCTTGATGGCTTCGGCACGGCGTTGCGACAACTGTTTGTTGTGACCGGCGGTACCGAAGCTGTCGGTATAGGTGTTGATCACCACTTCGCCGATGTTGGGGTCGGCCTTCACATACTCGGCAATCATCGCCAGTCGCTGGCTGGAATGAATCGTCAGCACGTCGTCGTTGTTGACGTAATTGAGCACGCTGAAGGCGATATCCTCAAAACTGTAGGGCAGCAAATTGGCCTGACAGTCGAGAAAGGCGACATAACGGGCACGAAAGTTGACCGACGACAGTCCCACCCCGGTCGGCTGGCCATTGCGATACCAGTCATCAAAATAGAAGGTCGGCCAATGTCCTTCACTCAGCTCCTCCAGCATCACCCAGGCCGACTGCTGCTCGACCATGGCATCGAACTGCTGATAAAAGGTCACCCGGGTCAGGTTGTTGGCAACCCGGCCCGGCTGCCATTGCGGCGGCACACTTTTCAGCATCGCCGACTGGGTACGCGGCTGGGCCCGCAGTGGTTTGAGTTCAAACACCAGATTGATGTTTTTGGACGCCCGGCTGGTAAAGGCACCGGTGCCAAAACCGGGAATGGGGTGTTCCAGCCGGCATTGCACCGCCGAATCCGAGGTGAGCCGCCACAGAGACTGATCCATATTCGCCATATAGGTACGGGGTTGGGCCCAGGCCCCGGCGCACAGGGTCAGCCCTGCCACTACAGAAATAATGCGCACGTCAGCTCTCCTGATCATCGTTACGCAGGTTATCGGCGGTCGGCCCCAACTCTTTAATGATTTAACCGGATGCCGGCCTGCTCTCCATATACCTTGAGCTCCCGTGTCAGCACCGCCTTTTCTTCCGGTGACAACCAGCAGGCTTCCACCCCGTTCAGCGCCAGCTGCAACAACTCCTCGTTGCTGGCACCCAGCCCCTGCTGCAGCGCCTGGTAGTTGGCGTTCATGTAACCGCCGAAATAGGCCGGATCATCGGAGTTGACCGTCACGCACAGACCCGCATGCAGCAGCTGGAGCATGGGGTGTTCGGCCATGGTCTCGACAACCTTGAGCTTGAGATTGGACAGCGGACACACCGTAAGCGGAATACGCTCCTGCGCCAGTCGCGCCATCAGGGGCGTGTCGGTAATGGCCGCCACCCCGTGGTCGATGCGTTCCACCTCGAGCACATCCAGCGCATCGCGAATATAGCTGGCCGGGCCCTCTTCACCGGCGTGGGCCACCAGCCGATAGCCCTGCTCCCGGGCGGCGGCATACACCTGGGTGAATTTGGTGGGCGGATTGCCCTTTTCGGCCGAATCGAGGCCGATGCCCGACAGTTGCTGGCGGAAGGGTTCGGCATGATGCAGGGTGTCGAAGGCCGACTCCTGAGACAGATGACGCAAGAACGACATGATCAGCCGGCTGGTCAGCCCCCACTGCCGGCGGGCCTGCTCCAATGCTCGCCCTATGCCCCCCACCACCACCGCCAGGGGCACGCCGCGCCCGGTGTGCGCCTGGGGGTCGAAGAAGATCTCCACATGGCGTACCCGCTCGGCATGTGCCCGGCGCAGATAGGCCCAGGTCAGATCGAAAAAGTCCTGCTCGGTCAGCAATACCTGCATGCCCTGGTAATAGACATCGAGAAACGATTGCAGATCTTCAAACCGATAGGCCGCCTTGAGGGCGCTTTCATCCGGGTAATCGAGGGTGATACCATTGCGCCTGGCCAGGGCGAACACCATTTCAGGCTCCAGGGTTCCCTCTATATGCAGGTGCAATTCCACCTTGGGCAATTCACTGATAAACGTGGACATGGCGTTTCTCCGCTGTTTATACACCGCTTGTTAACCGACTATTTATCAACCGAAAGCGGATAAACCGGTCATGAAAGCAGGATGCTGAAACCAATAAGGTTAAAGATAACAAAGATTCCATCGCCGCTGCCGCCACAAAATAACCGAATGGTCACAAATCGGGCTCAAACAGGCCAAAGCTCGCTCGGTGATATCAACGCCACCATGGGAATGCCCTATCGATGATTGCTTTTTTAAAACGCTGTGTACTCTGGTTGCTGGGCCTGGTGATCCTGGGCCCCCTGCTGCTGACATTCCTCTATCGCTACGTTCCGGTGCCGGTGACGCCGCTGATGGTGATCCGGCTGTTTGAAGGTGAGTCCCTGGCCAAAGACTGGCAAGCGTCCTCCCGGCTTTCCCACCACCTGAAGAAGGCGGTGATCGCCTCCGAAGACAACAAGTTCTGTCGCCACCGGGGCTTTGACTGGGGCGCCTTCAATGATGTCTTCAACGAATTTAGGGACCAGGGCCGGTTACGCGGCGGCAGCACCATTACCATGCAGACCGCCAAAAACCTCTATCTGTGGCCGGGACGCAGCATTACCCGCAAGCTACTGGAGGCCATTTATACCCCCATGCTGGAGCTGATCTTGCCGAAAGACCGCATCATGACCCTGTATCTGAACATCGCCGAATTCGGCCCCGGCATCTACGGTGCCGAGGCGGCGGCACGAGCCTATTTCAATAGCTCCGCCGCCAATCTCACTCGCCATCAGGCCGCCTTGCTGGCCGCGGTGCTGCCTAATCCGCGACAGTACCATGCCGGGCGGCCCTCGGCTTACGTACAAGGCCGCGCCAGCACCATTGGCTATCGCATCAATCAACTCGGCCCCCTGTTAAGCTGCATAGAAAAGTAATAAAACGGTGACGCTGGTCATCAATTTGTCATAAGCTGCGATGACAGTAGGCATAAAGCCATAGCGGGCTCTGGCCTACTAGACAAGGGCCTACTCAATACGGGCCTCAAGGAGAGCATGAGTGCATAAGAAAAATCTGATTTGTGACATCGACGGCGTCATTCTGCATAACAACGACTTGATCCCCGGCGCCGACGCCTTTATACGCCGGGTACTGGAGCAGGACATCAACCTGCTGTTTCTGACCAACTATCCGGCCCAGACGCCCAAGGATCTGCAAAACCGTTTTTATTCCGCCGGCATCGAAGTACCGGAAAGCAGTTTCTATACCTCGGCCATGGCCACCGCCGACTTTCTGAAACGCCAGAACGGCGAAAAAGCCTATGTCATCGGTGAAGGGGCGCTGATCCACGAACTGTACAAGGCCGGCTTTACCATTACCGATATCGACCCGGACTTTGTGGTGGTGGGCGAAACCCGCAACTACAACTGGAGCATGATCCAGATGGCGGCCCGCTTCGTGGCCGACGGTGCCAGCTTTATTGCCACCAATCCGGATACCCACGGCCCGAACATGCACCCGGCCTGTGGCGCGCTCTGTGCCCCCATAGAGCGGATGACCGGCAAGAAACCGTTTTACGTCGGCAAACCCAGCGCCTGGATAGTACGGGCCGCACTGAATCACATGGACGCCCATTCCGAAAACACCCTGATCGTGGGTGACAACCTGAAAACCGACATTCTGGCGGGGTTTCAGGCCGGACTCGAAACCGTACTGGTGCTGACCGGTGTCAGTCAGGTCGCAGACATTGACAAGATGCCCTTCCGTCCGCAGCATGTTTATTCATCCGTCGCCGATATCGACCTGTTCTGACCCAGTAATAATAAGAAGCACCAATGGATCCCATTTTTATCGCTATTGCCTTTGGCTGCGGCCTGGCTGTTTATCTGATTAACCTGCCCCCGCTGATTGGTTTTCTGGCAGCGGGCTTCGTGCTCAACGCCATGGGCTATGAAAGCAACGCTACCCTCGACACCCTCGCCAACCTGGGGGTCACCCTGCTGTTGTTCAGCATCGGGCTCAAGCTGGACATCAAGACCCTGCTCAAGAGAGAAGTCTGGGGCACGGCCACCGGCCATATCCTGTTTTCGACCCTGCTGTTTACCGGGGTGCTGCTGGCGGTGAAAACCATCGGTTTCAGCCTGGCGCTGGAGCTGGAATGGCGTCAGGCCATGCTGATGGGCTTTGCGCTCAGTTTTTCCAGCACCGTCTTTGCGGTCAAGGTGCTCGAAGAGCGCAGCGACATGAACACCTTCTATGGTCGCATCGCCATCGGTGTGCTGGTGATGCAGGATCTGTTTGCGGTGGCGTTTTTAACCATCTCCAGCGGCAAGGTGCCCAGCCCCTGGGCGCTGGGCCTGCTGGTGCTGCTGCCATTGCTGCGGCCATTGTTTTTCAAGATGCTGGAACGAAGCGGTCACGGCGAGCTGCAAACCCTGTTTGCGGTGTTTCTGGCCCTGGTGGTGGGTGTCGGCGGCTTCGAGCTGGTCGGACTCAAGGGCGACCTTGGTGCCCTGATCATCGGCATGATGCTGGCCTCTCACTACAGCGCCTCTTCACTGGCCAAGTCCCTGTTCAACATGAAAGAGCTGTTTCTGGTGGCGTTTTTCCTGAGCATCGGCCTGAACGGCATGCCGACCATGGACGCCCTGTGGATTGCCGCCATACTGTTGCTGGTGCTGCCGCTGAAAAGCCTGCTCTACTACCTGTTTTACAGCCGCTGCGGCCTGCGGATCCGTACCTCGCTGCTGGCGACCTTCAGCCTGACCAACTATTCGGAGTTCGGTCTTATCGTGGCCGCTCTGGCGGCCAAGCAGGGGTTGCTTAGCAACGACTGGGCCATTGTCGCCTCCATTGCGCTGGCGGTTTCATTTATGGTGTCGGCCCCGCTGAACGCCGAAAATGAAAATATCTATCGCCGCCTGATGAACCGCTTTCAGCCTCGGGAAAACCCGCAGCTGCACCCGGACGACACCCCCATTCAGCTGGGCGACGCCCGGGTGCTGGTGATCGGCATGGGTCGTATCGGTCAGGGCGCCTACATGGAGCTGGAACAACACTATCCGGGCCAGTTACTGGGGATCGACAGCGACAAGAAAAAAATCACGCTGCTGCAGGAACTGAATATCAACGCCATCGAAGGCGATGCCTCGGATTCGGACTTCTGGGACAAAGCCAATATCAGTACACAGCTGGAATACATCTTTCTCGCCATGCCGAATCATGCGGGTAACCTCTACGCCCTGGAGCAGATTCGCCACAACCAGTTCAAGGGCCAGGTGGCTGCCATTATCTGCTATCCGGAAGAAGGCGCTCAGCTGCGTGACATGGGGGCGGACGATATCTTCAATATCTACGAAGAGGCCGGCAGCGGCTTTGCTCGCCACGTGATCGAAAATACCAGCCCACAGTTACAATCCGCGTAAAAAGAAAAAGGGGTCGGAGTCATTTTTAAATGACTCCGACCCCTTTTATTCAAGTTAATGGCCTGCTGCGCAGGCCCTGCCGACTGAAGTGGCAGCTACAAGAGCCAATCCCACTCCCCACAAAGTGCCGTTATCCCAGCTCGCGGCAGACCAGATCCATCATCATGCGAATATGGGCCGGGTTGTCATTCAATGCGGGAATATAATGATAGGCCTCACCACCGGCTTCCATGAAGATCTCTTTGTTCTGCTCGGCAATTTCCTCCAGCGTTTCGAGGCAATCGGCCGAAAAGGCGGGGCAAATCACGCTCACGCTCTTGATGTCTTCGCCCGGCAGCGCCTTCATGGTTTCGTCGGTGTAGGGCTGCAGCCAGGGCTCGCGGCCAAAACGAGACTGAAAGGTGGTACGCCATTCATGGCGCTCCAGCCCAAGCTCGGCGGCCAGCAACTCGGAGGTGCGATGGCACTGGTGGCCATAGGGGTCGCCTTCGTCTTCGAAGCGCTTGGGAATGCCGTGGTAAGACAACAGCAGTAAATCGGTGCGGCCCCTGGCTTCCCAGTGCTCGCGTACCGACTCCGCCAGTGCCTGAATATAGCCGTGGCTGTCATGATAATCGTGAATAAAGCGGAACGCCGGCAGACGCCGCTCGTTTTTCATCAGCCGGGCCCAGCTGTCGAATACCGAGGCGGTGGTACTCACCGAATACTGCGGATACATGGGCAACAGTATGACCCGGTCAACCCCCTGATCCTTCAGCTCCTGCCAGGCTGTCGCCATCGACGGCTCGCCGTAGCTCATGCCCAGGGCCACCGGCATGTCGATACCCGCTTCCTGCAAGGCGGCACTCAAACCCGCCTGCTGACGACGACTGACCACCATCAGCGGCGAGCCCTCTTCCCACCAGATAGACTGATACAGCTTGGCGACCTTGGGAGAGCGAAACGGCAGAATAATGCCGTGCAACAGCGGGCACCATAGCATTCTGGGAATATCGACGACGCGATAATCATGCAGAAACTGACCGAGGAAGGTTTTGACCGCCTTGGCGGTGGGAGCGGTAGGAGTACCCAGGTTAACCAGTAAAACGCCTGTTTTCACTTTGTTATCCATATCTGAAAAAAACGGAGGGAAAGCGGAGAAAAAGCGGAAAAAAACCGGGCGCAAGACGCGCCCGGTTGGTAGCAATGACCTTAAGACAGGATCTCGGCCAATTGCTTGCTGACGGTGTCAACAGACTGGGTGCCATCCACTTTATAGTGGCGAGTCTGGCCGGCTTCGGCGGCTTGCTTGTAGTATTCGATCAGCGGCGCCGTCTGCTCGTGATATACGGCCAGACGCTTGCGTACCGTGCCTTCTTCATCGTCGGCACGAATCGCCAGATCTTCGCCGGTGACATCGTCTTTACCTTCCACCTTCGGCGGATTGTAGATCAGGTGATACACGCGACCGGAGCCCGAGTGCACGCGACGACCGCTCATGCGCTTGACGATTTCTTCGTCCGGCACGGCAAATTCCAGCACGTAGTCTACCGCTACACCGGCTTCCTTCATGGCATCGGCCTGGGGAATGGTGCGCGGAAAGCCGTCGAGCAAGAAGCCCTTGGCGCAATCGTCCTGACTGATGCGCTCCTTGACCAGGCCGATGATCAGATCGTCGGATACCAGCTGGCCCTGATCCATGACTTCTTTCGCTTTCAAACCAAGCGGAGTGCCGGCCTTGATAGCGGCACGCAGCATGTCACCGGTGGAGATTTGTGGAATGCCGAACTTCTCCATGATGAACTGAGCCTGCGTTCCCTTGCCCGCGCCCGGAGCACCCAACAAAACGATGCGCATAACAGCGTCCTCTTCTTGATTAGTAATTCACGATTTGGGTCACAATTGTGTCATGACACCGCCATCGGGACAAGTAACAGCAGGGCTCTGTTAGACCTATTGATGATATTAGGCAAAGGAAAAAACGTGAAAAAAGTGGGCGGCAAGGTGTGCCGTGTGAGAGAACAACAGAAAACTCGTATTTTTACCGAACTCATTTAACAACAACGTCATTTATCGTTAGCAGAAGCTGCCAAATGGGTGTGGATCAGCCAATAAAAAACCCGGCACCTGGCCGGGTTTTTTGGTTATTCCACAGGGATGATTAACCCAGCAGCAGGCGGTTGACCCGCGCCACGAAGGCGGCGGGATCTTTCAGACCGCCCTGCTCGGCCAGCTGAGCCTGCTCCAGCAGCAGCTGGGACCACTCGTTGAACTGGTCGCCTTCTGCCAGGGTTTCCAGTTTTTTCACCAGGGTGTGCTCGGGGTTCAGCTCCAGAATGTACTTCTGCTCCGGTACCGGCTGACCGGCAGAGCGCATCAGCTTGATCATCTGGGTACTCATGTCGTGCTCACCGGCGACCACACAAGAAGGCGTGCTGGTCAGACGATGGGTCAGACGCACTTCCTTCACCTCTTCGCCCAGGGCAGTCTGCACCCGCTCCAGCAGCGGCTTCAGGGCTTCCTTGGCTTCTTCCTGGGCCTTCTTGGTTTCTTCGTCGTCCAGCTCGCCCAGATCCAGTTCGCCCTTGGTGACGGACACGAACTGCTTGTCCTTGAAGTCGCTCAGGTGGTTCATCAGCCACTCGTCTACCCGCTCCCACATCAGCAGCACCTCGATGCCCTTCTTCTTGAAGATTTCCAGGTGCGGGCTGTGGCTGGCGGCGGCATAGCTGTCGGCGGTGATGTAGTAGATCTTGTCCTGACCTTCCTTCATGCGGCCGAGATAGTCTTCCAACGACACGGTCTGGGCATCGGCGTCGTTGTGGGTGCTGGCAAAACGCAGCAGGCCGGCGATTTGCTCGCGGTTGCCGTAGTCTTCGGCCGGGCCTTCTTTCAGCACATTGCCGAATTCTTTCCAGAAGCCCTGGTATTTGTCGGCGTCGTTCTTCGCCATCTGCTCCAGCATGGTCAGTACCCGCTTGCTGCAGGCCTTGCGCAGCTGGGCGGTGATCTTGTTGTCCTGCAGGATTTCGCGCGATACGTTCAGCGGCAGATCGTTGGAGTCGAGCACCCCTTTCACGAACCGCAGGTATGTTGGCATAAACTGCTCGGCATCATCCATGATAAACACCCGCTGCACATACAGCTTGAGGCCGTGACTCTGGTCCCGGTTCCACATGTCGAACGGTGCCTTGGCCGGCACATACAGCAGGCTGGTGTATTCCTGGTTGCCTTCTACCTTGTTGTGACTCCAGGTCAGGGCGTCCTGCCAGTCGTGGGAAATGTGCTTGTAGAATTCCTGGTACTCTTCGTCGCTCACCTCGCCCTTGGCGCGGGTCCACAGGGCGGTGGCCTTGTTCACCTGCTCCCACTCGCCTTCGGTGGCGGCAGAGGTAACGGTGCCGTCTTCGTCGGTTTGCTCGGGCTCGCCGTCTTTCCACATTTCCACGGCGATGCTGATGTGATCGGAATATTTGCCGATGATGCTGCGCAGACGCCAGTCGTCGAGAAATTCTTCTTCGCTTTCACGCAAGTGCAGTATCACGTCGGTGCCGCGGCCCGGCTTTTCGATGTCGGCCACGGTGAAGCTGCCGTCACCGTCGGACTCCCAACGCACGCCCCGGTCGGTAGGCTGGCCGGCGGCGCGGCTGAGCACGGTCACCTTGTCGGCCACGATAAAGGCGGAGTAGAAACCCACGCCGAACTGACCGATCAGCTGGGAGTCCTTGGCCTGATCACCCGACAGCTGACCGAAAAAGGCCTTGGTGCCGGACTTGGCGATGGTGCCCAGGTGCTCGATCACCTCGTCACGGCTCATGCCGATGCCGTTATCGGAGATGGTCAGGGTCTTGTTGTCTTTGTCCAGTACCAGCCGCACCCGCAGGTTGCCGTCCGCTTCATAGAGGGCGCTGTCGGACAGCGCCTTGAAGCGCAGCTTGTCGGCGGCATCGGCGGCGTTGGACACCAGCTCGCGCAGAAACACCTCTTTATTGGAATAGAGGCTATGGGCCATCAGGTTGAGCAGTTGTTTGACTTCGGTTTGAAAACCATGAGTTTCGGTATGCACAGCTTCTGACATCTTCATGTTCCTTGCTTGGGTTTGACTTATGTACAGAAAGATGGGGCTGGCCGGGAGGATTTCAAGGGCTGGAGGAAAAAACGTGAGGCGTGAGGCGTGAGGCGATACAGGGTAGAAGCGCCTTCATACGGCGCAAGCTCGCAGACCCTTTCCCCTCACCCTTCACCCCTTACGTAAAATCAGTAATAACTGCCGCCGCTTTCCGCCAGCTTCTGCAATGGCTCGCAGGGCGCGAAACGCTGGCCGTATTTGCGGGCGTATTCTTCCATCTTATCCACCACGACTTGAATACCCTGCTGGTGCATGTAAAAGAAGGGACCGCCGCTGAAGGGCGGGAAACCGATGCCGAAGACAGCGCCGATATCGCCGTCCCGGGCCGAGGCAATCACGCTCTCGTCCAGCGCCAGCGCCGCCTCGTTCAGCATCAACAGTACGCAGCGCTCGGCCAGATCCTGGGCCGGCAATCGGTGCCGGGGCTTGATGCCCAGCAGCGGGTACAGGCTGTCGTCCACCGGTTTGTGCTTGCCTTTCTTGTCATGACGATAAAAACCACGCCCGTTCTTCTTCCCAAAGCGTTCGTCCTCCAGCAGCGTGCCAAATGCGTCGGGGGCGGTGAAGCGTTCACCCAGCTCTCGCGCCAGAATGGGCGAGATTTTGGCGGCCACATCGATACCCACTTCATCCAGCAAGGTAAAAGGACCTACCGGAAAACCGTAATCCAGCAGCGCCCGGTCGATCGCTTCTATCGGCTCGCCTTCCAGCAGCAGCCGCGCCGCCTCGTTGAGATAGGGCGCCAGAATGCGGTTCACGTAAAAACCGGCCTTGTCCTGTACCACGATGGGCCTCTTGCCCTGGGCACGGGCCAGCTTCAGCGCCGTGGCCACGGTAACAGGGCTGGTGCCCGCGTGGGGAATGACTTCCGCCAGCGGCATCTTGTGCACCGGGCTGAAGTAATGCAGCCCCACCAGCTGCCCGGGCCGGGCGGCGCCGTCGGCGATCTGATGAATGGGCAGCGACGAAGTATTGGTGGCAAAGAGGGTGTGTGCCGGGCAGTTCGCCTCCACCTCGGCCACCATCTGCCGCTTGACCTCCAGATCCTCGAACACCGCCTCCACCACCAGATCGACGCGCTCGAAGCCGCTGTAATCCAGGGTGCCGGTGATCCGCGCCAGCTGCTGTTGCATTTGCGTGTCCCGCAGCTGTTTCTTCTTCACCTTCGGCGCCAGCAAACCGTGAGCATTGGCCATGGCCTGATTGATGCCCTGATGGGAAATGTCCTTGATGCGCACCGGCAGCCCGGCCTTGGTGGCGGTAACGAAGGCAATACCGCCGCCCATGAGGCCGCCGCCCAGCACGCCGATGCGGGCAAGCCGGTTTGGCGCCTCGCCCTGCCAGCGGGTTTCCTTCTTCATCTCGGTGGTGGCGAAAAACAGCTGACGCAAGGCCGCCGATTCGGGGCTCATCACCAGCTCGCCAAAGGCTTGTGCTTCGGCGGCCAAGCCCTGATTAATCCCCTGGTCCTGGCCGGTACGCACCACCGCCAGCAGGCGTTCCGGCGCCGGGTATTTGCCGCGGGTTTTATGGCGCAGGGTACTGAGCGCCTTGTCGAACACCAGCTTGCGGCCAAGAGGATTGGCTGTAAGCAGCAGGGTTTTCATGTCTTTTTTACGGGTGCGCTTCGGCTTGCCCCGGCGCGCCAGCTCGATGGCCGTTTGAAGCAGTATGCTGTGAGGCACCATGTCGTCCACCAGCCCGGCTTTCAGCGCCTGCCTGGCTCGCAACTGCTTGCCGGTCAGCATCATGTCCAGCGCCCGGGTCAGCCCCACCAGGCGAGGCAGCCGCTGGGTACCGCCGGAGCCGGGAATAAGCCCCAATTGCACTTCCGGCAGTCCCAGGCGGGTTTTGTCGTCGTCACTGCACACCCGGCCATGACAGGTCAGCGCCAGCTCCAGCCCGCCTCCCAGACAAGCGCCGTGAATGGCGGCAATCAAGGGTATCTCGAGCGCTTCCAGACGGTTGAATATCTGCTGCCCGGCCCGGGCCAGCGCTTCGGCCTGTTTGGCGGTTTTGCATTCGTCCAGCATGCGGACATCGGCGCCGGCAATGAAGGAGTCGGGTTTGCCCGAGCACAGCACCAGCCCCTTGATATTGTTGTCGGCGCTAATATCGCTCAGCAGCGCCTGTATTTCGTCAACAAAGCTGGCACGCAGCGTATTCATGCGCTCGCCCGGTACGTCCATGGTAATGATGCCGATGCCGTCCTCAATACGCAGGGTAAAGGTGGAAGAAGTCATCTGCTCGGTTCCTGTCTCGGTCATAACGTCGCTCATTGTGCGGCCTCCAGTACCATGGCCACACCCAGACCGCCGGCGGCGCAGGCGGTGGTCAGCGCCAGACCGCCACCACGGCGGTTAAGCGCTCTCAGGGTTTGGGTGATCATGCGGGCGCCGGTGGCGGCAAAGGGATGACCATAGGCCAGCGAGCCGCCCAGCACGTTGAACTTGCTCATGTCCACCTCGCCAATGGCCCGGGAGCGGTTGAGTTCACGCTCGGCAAAGGTGGTGCTGGCAAACATCTTGAGGTTGGCAAGGGTCTGGGCGGCAAACGCCTCGTGCATGTCAATCAGATCCATGTCCGCCAGGGTGCAGCCGGCGCGCTCCAACGCCATGGGGGTGGCGTAGGCCGGGCCCAGCAGCATGTCGTGGCGTACCTCTATTGCCGAATAGGCATAACTGCGCAGGTAGCCGAGCGGCTGCAGGCCCAGCTCTTTCGCCCGACTTTCGGTCATCATCAGTACCGCGGCGGCACCGTCGGTCAGCGGCGTGCTGTTGGCGGCGGTCACGGTGCCGTGGCGACGGTCAAAGGCGGGCTTGAGTTTGCCATAATCGCCCAGGCTGGATTCGGTGCGGATATTATTATCCTGCTCAAAGGCGGCCTTGCACGGCGGTACATAGGCCACCATCACCTCAGCATCCAGCTCCCCCCGCTGCCAGGCGCCGGTGGCCAGTTGATGAGAGCGATGTGCCAGTTCATCCTGGGCCTGTCGGCCGATGCCGTGACTCTTGGCCATCTGCTCGGCGGTCTGCCCCATCGACAGACCGGTGGAGTATTCCGCCACCGCCGGCGGCACCGGGGCCAGATCCTTGAGCTTTAGACCCCGCAGTATCGCCAGTTTGGCGCCAAAAGAGCGGGCCTTACTCAAATCCAGCAAGGCCTCGGCCAGTGGCGTCGACACCCCGATAGGCAACACGGAAGCAGAGTCGGCGCCACCGGCAATGCCCACCTGCACCTGCCCCGCCAGCATCGATTCGGCCAGGCTGGACACGGCCTGAAAGCTGGTGGCGCAGGCGCGGGTGACGCTGTAGGCGTCGGTGCCGACCGGCAGTGCGGTACCCAGCACGATTTCCCGGGCAATGTTGGGCGCCTTGGGCATTTGGATCACCTGGCCGAACACCAGTTGCTGCACCTCACTCGCCGCCATCGGCGTACGTGCCAGCAGCTCGTTCACCACCATGGTGCCCAGTTCCAGTGCCGGTATGCCACGCAAGGCGGTGGACTGACGGGCGAATGGCGTTCTTAGCCCGGAAACAATGGCGATCCGGTCGCCATGGCGGGTAATGAGTGGATTCGTCGGCGACATGTACGCTCCTTGTTCATCGGCAGTAAGTTATCAGCCGTAAGTTGTCAGCCACCAGGTATGGGCCATCAGTGACTGGCTTCAGCTGATAAACCTGACCCAAAACAGGTCTGACCTCACCGGTATACTAACAACGGCATTACCGGTTTAAAACAGCTGATTGAAAATATTGATAGGCAACAAATAATGGTATATCTGTCATGACAATGACGTTATTACGGCAACCTCAGCTTCGTTAACCCCACAGTTCGTGATCAACATTACTCGCACCAGACTTTAAGAGTGAGTAGACTGAATTTAGCCACCCTATTTGAACGGTGAACAATGATTTCTTTATTCGGGCGAAAGAAGACCAAGCCGGATGCGGTCTCTAAAAGCATGGTAATAAAACAAAAGCGCTATGAGGCGCTGGTGTATACCTTGCATGGCGACCTGTTTCGTTATGCTTTCTGGTTGTGTCATGACCGGCAGGTAGCCGAGGATCTGGTACAAGAGACGTTTTTGCGTGCCTGGAAAGCACTGGACAGTCTGAAAGACGAAAAAGCCGCCAAGGCATGGCTGATTACCATATTACGGCGAGAAAATGCCCGCCGTTTCGAGCGCAAACAGTTCGACCTGGTCGATCTTGACAGCGTGCCGGTACCCGACAAGCAAAGCCCGGGGCCGGAGCAGGATATGGAAACCGAATGGCTGCGTCGGCATATTGCCGAGCTGGCTGAAGAATATCGCGAACCACTGTTACTGCAGGTACTGGGCGGTTTCAGTGGTGAAGAAATAGCCGAGATACTGGAATTGAACAAGAACACCGTAATGACCCGTCTCTTTCGTGCCCGCAACAAGCTGAAAGAGGCCATGGACCAAGATAAATCGTCGCGAGGCCAAAGCAATGGATGACCTGGAGTTCAGACGTCGGGCTTATGCCGATCCCAACGACACGAGTTCTGACTTTATTAGTGCCTCAACCGCCAATGCCGGTAACCGGCAGTTTGTAAGTGAAATCAAGGATTTCAATCACAAACTGGCCCACGCACTGCAGGAGCCGGTGCCTTCTGCCCTGCCCGACAAGCTGATGCTGTCGCACCTTTTGCGTCAACCGGAGCAATCAAAAGGCTTCGGCTGGCGCCATCTGGCACTCGCCGCTTCCGTTACCTTCGTGCTGGGTTTTTCTACCCGCTTTCTTCCCCTGACGGCAGGAGCAGATAATCTGGCGCCATCAGTCGCCAGTGTGGCCATGCATCATGTACAGTTTGAAATGCCCTTTACCCATTATGTGGATGAAGAAGTCAGCCTGACCACCATCAATGCCAAATTAGCGCCTTACGGTACCCGCATCAACGACATGAGCGGTGTAGGCAAGGTGTATTACGCCAACCACTGCATGTTTGCCGGCGGGCCGGCGGCGCATCTGGTGATCCAGGGAGAGCACGACAGGGTGCACGTGTTTATTGTGCCGGCCGACCGGGCCTTGCAACTGGTCAACAGCTTCTCCGGTGCTCAATACCACGGTGAGGTCATTCCCATGACCCTCAACCGCCTGGTGGTGGTCAGCGAGCTGGAAGAAGATGTTGGCAAGATGGCCAGCAAGATAAAGGCCTCGCTTAAAAGAGCGATATAACCACAGCATATGTGGATAAAAGGGGTCGGAGTCAATTTTTCGGAATACTGAATTCCAAATTGACTCCGGCCCCTTTTCTTTTGCAATAAACTCACATTTAATACCAATTTGAATAAAGATCTGATCATTTTTAAACCCGAGCACCGAGCTGCCTGTAAACAACGCCAACAGGCAACTCCTTGGCATCAGGGAGGATAAAGGGATCTGCTCCGCCGACCCTCCGCGCCAGGGATGGCGCGGTGGAGCCCCCATGGATGGGTTCACGGCGTGTCGGAGGAGCGGGCCATTTGTCCGACCTTTGCAGAGCACCGAGTAGATCAGTTAGTTAAGCAGTTTGGTATCATCAGACAGTTCTATGTGAAACCTGTCTATTTATTATGCTATTCCACCATAAGGTGACAGGAATCGGGAGTTCTTCGGTTTTATGATGTAACATTTGCTGACTTCGCCCACACGGAAGGCGAACATGCTGTTCGGAACAACAGGAACCCGCTTATGACCATAGAACTCCCTATTCTGATTACCTTTGTCGGCTATCTGCTGCTGACCATGCTTATCGGCCTGGTGGCCTATAAAGCCACCAGTTCACTGAGTGATTATATTCTGGGCGGACGCCGTCTGGGCCCTGGCGTGGCGGCACTGAGCGTGGGCGCCTCCGACATGAGCGGCTGGTTATTACTCGGTTTGCCCGGTGCCGTCTACCTTTATGGCATCAATCAGGCATGGATTGGCATCGGTCTGGTGTTGGGCGCCTGGTTGAACTGGCTGTTCGTGGCCAAACGACTGCGGGTGTATACCGAACAGGCCAACGACTCTCTTACCCTGCCCGATTTTCTGGAAAATCGCCTGGCCGATCACAGCGGCCTGCTCCGCGTGGTTGCCGCCATTACCATACTGGTGTTCTTTATTTTCTATACCGCCTCCGGCCTGGTGGGTGGCGCCATTCTGTTTGAAAAAGTCTTTGGCCTGCCCTACCTCACTGCCCTGATTATCGGTGGTGGCGTCATCGTGGCTTATACCTTTATGGGCGGCTTTCTGGCGGTATCCTGGACCGACTTTTTCCAGGGCATATTGATGTTGTTGGCATTGATTGCCTTGCCCTGGGCGGTGATGAACGAGCTGGGCGGCATCGATCAGACCCTGACTACCCTGAACACCATGGACGCGTCCAAACTGGATTTGTTCCACGACTTTTCGCTACTCGGCGGCATCAGCCTGCTGGCCTGGGGACTGGGCTATTTTGGCCAGCCACATATTCTGGCGCGCTTTATGGCCATCGACTCGCCCAAATCCGTCCCTCTGTCTCGCCGTATTGCCATGAGCTGGATGCTACTGTCACTGATTGGCTCTTTGGGTGTGGGCCTGGCCGGCGCCGTTTATTTTGCCGATGCCCCGCTGAACAATCCGGAAACCGTGTTTCTGGCACTGGCCAATGCGGTATTCAACCCCTGGGTGGCCGGTTTGCTGATTGCCGCCATCATGTCGGCCATCATGAGCACCATCGACTCCCAGCTGCTGGTATGTTCTTCCGCCATCACCGAAGACTTTTACAAGCGCTGGTTGCGTCCTGCCGCCGGAGATAACGAACTGGTATGGGTAGGCCGATTTGCGGTACTGGGCGTGGCGGTCTGCTCCATGCTGATAGCGCTTGATCCGCAATCTACCGTGCTTGGTCTGGTCAGTTATGCCTGGGCCGGTTTTGGTGCCGCCTTTGGCCCCGTCATTATTCTTTCCGTGTACTGGCCACGCCTTACCCGCAACGGGGCGCTTGCCGGTATCGTGTTCGGTGCCCTGACCGTCATCGGCTGGAAGCAGCTGACTGGTGGTCTGTTCGACCTGTACGAAATCGTCCCCGGCTTCCTGGTCTGCGGCCTGGCCTGCATCCTGATCAGCCGACTGGATACTCCGCCCGTTAAAACCGTGATTCTTGGTTTCAGACGCATGGAGTCCGAGCTTTAATCTTTGATTGCCCTCACAAAAGGAGCCGACAGGCTCCTTTTTTATAAACAAGCGTTTTACTTTTCAGTTACGTCTTTTTACTCTACCAACTGGTAAGAGTTCATACCTCTTATCGACTGCGCTGGTCGTAGTGGCGCCCGAACCAAATCATCATGACGAGAGAGTCTTCCATGAGCAAAAAGACGTTAACATTGTCCATGCTCGCCGCTTCCATTGCAGTGGTAGCAGGGCAAGCTCATTCCGCCGCTTTTCAGCTGGCGGAGCAGAATACAACCGGCCTGGGTCGCGCCTATGCCGGTGAAGGCGCCATCGGCGATAATGCTGCCGTGCTGGGCCGCAACCCGGCCGCCATGACGCTGTTTGACCGCCCTGCCCTGTCGACCGGTGCCATTTACATCAATCCGGATGTGGATGTTACCGATAACGAAACCGGCGAGCAGGCCAACGATATTGCCGACGAAGCGGTAGTCCCGTTCTTCTACTACGTGCACCCCATCAACAAACAATGGGTAGCCGGTTTTGGCGCCTTAACCAACTATGGCTTGGCAACTTCTTACTCTCCCGAGTTCTCGGCCGGTGAAATCGGCGGAAAAACCTCGCTGGAAACCATTAACCTGAACCCCAATATCGCCTTCAAGGCCAATGAACACGTGTCATTAGGTGCCGGTGTTAACGCCGTGTATGCCGATGCCGAGTTTATTCGCTATGCAGGTCAAAAAGGTGCTGATGCGCCTTTGGGTTTACAGCGGTCCACCGAGATAGCCAACCTCGCGGGTGACGACTGGGGCTATGGCTGGAATATCGGACTGCTGCTGGAAGCGGATAAAAATAATCGTTGGGCGCTGACCTACAGATCCGAAGTCGACTTGACACTTGAAGGGCAATATTCAGGGTTGAGTTCAGTCACGCCAGGCATGACTGAACCAGGAAAGCTGGATCTCACTCTGCCAGCCATCGCCGAAGTGTCCGGCTTTCATCAGGTGCAACCCGACTGGGCGATACATTACGGCATCATGTGGACCGAGTGGAGCAGCTTTAAAGAACTAAAAGCACTAGGGCCACAAGGTAATGAGCAGTTACAAAAAGACGAAAACTTTGAAAACAGTTGGCGCATGAGCCTGGGCGCCACCCATCAGCTGAACGATCGGTGGACGCTGCGCGGCGGCCTGGCCTACGACAAATCGCCAGTTCCTGAAGAATTTCGTTCCATATCGATTCCCGACGTGGATCGCACCTGGTACAGCCTGGGTGCTACCTACGCCTATAGCCAGAATCTGAGTGTCGATGCCGCCTTTGCCTTTCTGGATGGTAGCAATGTGGCCGTAGAACAGGAAGAGAGCAAATTCGGAACAGATTACGATATGACTTCCGGCGGCGACGCCTATTTGTTCGGTTTACAGCTGAACTACCTCTTCTGATATGTCAGTAAATACATGCTGTCATCAAGCGCCCGTTCGGGCGCTTTTTTCCCGGTACGACTTTGTTAATGCAAACCACATCCTGTATATTTGGCGGCTATCTATAAATATATCGGGGCTTTACAATGCACTGTTTTGTGGCCAGGCAAGCTATCCTGAATACTCAGGGTAACCCGTTGGGATATGAGCTGTTATTCCGTCTTGGTCTTGATAATCGCTTTCCCGATATCGAAGCCGAACTGGCGACTCGTCGTTTGATGGCCGAACAATTTTTAAGCCAGAAAATAGAGGATCTGGTCGGTGATTCATTGTGTTTCGTGAACTTTCCCGACACCTTGCTGCGCGAAGGTATGGCAGATGCTTTTCATCAGCATAAGCTGGTGATTGAAATTCTTGAAGATGCGACCCCGGATCAGGCCCTGCTTGACAGCGTAAAACACCTTAAAAAACTCGGACTCAAGGTTGCCCTCGACGATCATATTCCAAACGACGAGTGGGATGACTTTCTGCCGCTGATGGATTTTATCAAACTGGATTTACGTCAGACTTCCATTGCCGACTGTGCCCGTTTCATCAAACGCTGCCATTGTTATCCACAACTCAGCTTCATTGCCGAAAAAGTGGAAACGCAACAAGAGTTCGCCGACGCCCAGGCGGCTGGATTCTCTTACTTTCAGGGCTACTATTTTCAGCAGCCCCAGGTCATCAGCCGGCGCATTCTGACCACCGATGAAATAACCGCCTTCGAATTGTTATCTACCGTCAACGGTACCGATATTGATTATGACCGACTCACCGAATTGTTCAGCCGTGATCTGTCGCTGACCTATAATCTGCTGCGTTATGTCAACAGTCTTTATATCGGATATCGTCATCAGAGCATTGCTAATCTGCGCAGTGCCATTGTTTATCTTGGCCATCAGCAACTTAGACGCTTTACTGCCCTGGTAATGACCGCTTATGTCAGTAAAAACAAAAATATAGAACTTTATCGGTTATCGATGATTCGAGCAAAGTGGTGTGAGCTGCTGGCTGAAAAGGTGTGCCCGGAGCTGCAGGAAGACGCATTTATGTGCGGCTTGTTTTCTCTGCTGGATGCGCTGCTGGAACGACCCATGGCCGAAATTTTGCCGCATATATCGATTACTGAGCCGGTTAGTCTGGCATTACTTGAACGCAAGGGGCAGCTTGGCTTTCTGATGAGCATGATGCACGATCATGAACAGGCGGAATGGCCAAGATTACAGCAACGTCTGGACTTCATTAGCCTGAGTGAAGCCACCAGCAGCCAGTGTTATGAAGAAGCGGTGCAATGGTGTCAGCGCCTGAACGACATTCACTCTCCTCGGTAAAACAACGACCAGCAGCTGTTAATCAAACAGGCCCGGTATCATTTGATACCGGGCCTGTTTGATGATCTGTCTTTATGTATTCTTTAAACGTAATGGACAGCCTGTCAATGAGCCCGCTGCTGTTGCCAGGCCCAGCCTGCCAGCACCAGCATAAAGCAGGCTAACGCCGCCAGCAGCCCCATACCCACTGAGGCGCTGTATCCGAGGGCCAGATAGCCAATAACACTGACCAGGGCGATGGAGAGCGCGTAAGGCAGCTGAGTGATCACATGATCGATATGGTGACAGGAGGCACCGGTAGAAGACAGAATCGTGGTGTCCGAAATAGGCGAACAATGGTCACCAAATACCGCCCCTGCCATGACCGCCGACATACCCGGCAACAGCAAGGAGGCATCAATCGCCATGGTCATATCGGCGGCAATGGGGAGCATCACGCCAAAGGTTCCCCAACTGGTGCCCGTAGCAAAGGCCATGACTCCCGCCAGCAGAAACAGAATGGCCGGCAGCATAAACAAGGGAATATTTTGCTGGATCAAGGACGCCAGGTATTTACCGGTTTGCAGCTCGCCAATCAGTCCGGCAATGGTCCAGGCAAACAACAGAATATATATCGCCGGCAGCATCCCCTTGAGCCCGACCTTAAGAGTGTGGCCCCAGTCTGATGCAGATGCCTTGTGCTTGAACATGGCAAGGGCACAAACCAGTAATCCCGCCATACCACCAAATACCAGAGACCGACCCACATTGGTATTTTCAAGGGCCGCCAGCAGCGCAAAGTCCATCTGCTTTTGGGCCAACGCCTGCGCGCCGGTCAGCAACAGACTCGCCACCGTGACCAGCGTCAGGGTGCTAATTGCCAGCAACAGATCGCCGACGCGGCCCACGGTAACACTGCTGTCGGCCACGCCAGGCGGCGTGCCTTTGGCCTTGTCAAACAGCTCGCCGTTCAGCGCCTGTTGTTCATGCCGTGCCATGGCGCCCAGATCCCAACCACCCCGGATCACCAGCAGCACCATCAGCAGGGTGAAAATGGCATAAAAATTCATTGCTCCCATCATCAGAAAAGTACTCAGCGCACTTTGTCCGGTGAAGCCATGGCTGGCGAGTATGCCTCCCACCAGGGCGATGATATAAGCCCCCCAGGAAGAAATAGGCATCAGCACGCAAATGGGGGCCGCCGTCGAATCCAGTAAATAGGCGAGTTTGGCACGTGAAATATGAAACCGATCCGTCACCGGCCGACAGATGGTACCCACCGACAGACTGTGAAAATAATCATCGATAAAGAAGATAAAGACCAGCAATCCGGTCATTACCTTGGCCTGTCGGCGGTTTTTAATACGTGACTGCGCCCATTCCGCAAACGCCAGCGTGGCACCGGTACGACTCAGCATGCTGATAATGCAACCTAATAGCAGCAAAAACAGCAATATATTAACATTCCATTCATTAACGGCATTGTCGGACCAGAACAGACCGGTAATATTGCCCCCCAGATGCGTGATGGCCGTCAGGGGATTGAATTGCTGTAACAACAGCGCGCCAAGGATGATTCCCAGTCCCAGCGACAACAGCACACGACGGGTGAAAATAGCCAACACAATGGCCAGCAGGGGGGGGAGCAGAGACCAGAAGGTCTGAATAAAAGGATGAGATTCCACGGCAATACCTGATTCTGAATTGACAACATAACTACCAGGAGCAGGAGGCCGATATCTAGATCGTCTTCTCTTTCCCAGCTATAGCGCATCATGAATAAGTATTCATGACAGTATCGGCCCTTTCGGTACCGATCCCAGCCAGGCCATTGGATAAATGACATGACTTCGGCATAACCTCCTTTCGATCAGGATAAACGGCATCACCCTGAGCTGATCTACTGATAAGTTATGCACCTCTACGCAGGTAAGGCGGGAGATTTTACTGCCAAAAAGACAAAAATCAACACATTTGACCAAAAAAATAGCAGCTTCATTTTTAACCAAATTCTATTTCCGGACTTTAATCAACGATAAGATTCAGCCTGCCACCGTCCGTTCCCGTGGAACAATGTTCAGGCATGAAAGAGAGGTCGAATCACCCTCGAAATATGACATTTCAATAAAAAAGTTTGTCTTTTTTAATCGGCAAGCGACATTCGCAAAATGCAACGATATATACATTAATTTACACATAATCCGGCTTTATAATTAATATTACTGAAATGAAATCATTAATTACCTTGCTTCATTTAAAATGAAGATGTAAATTTAATTTATTAAAAAAACAAGATAGACCAACAGGTGAATCTAATGTCTGACTTTTTGAAAACACTGCTTAATATCCGTAGTCTTCGTGCAGCTACTCGTGAACTGACCCTTGATCAGATGGAAGAAGGCCTGGCCAAGCTGGCTTCCGTTATTGAAGAGCAGCGTGAATCCAAAGCCGCCGAACAGGCTGCAGCCCAAGAGCGCGAGCGTAAAGTGAAAGAGCTGATGGAGCAAATGGCCGCAGAAGGTATTGATATCAGCGAGTTGATTGAACTGGCCGAGCCGGCCAAAAAAGCCAGTGCGCCCCGCAGCAAGCGCCCGGCCAAATACGAATATCACGATGAAAATGGCGAATACAAAACCTGGACCGGCCAGGGTCGCAAGCCTTCCGTGATCCAGCAGGCACTGGACAACGGTGAAAAGACGCTGGAAGACTTTCTTATCAGCAAGTAAGCAGCCGTTTACTTATTATTAAAAAGGGCCATATGGCCCTTTTTTTGTTTATGCTTTTTCGCACCGGAAAATATACTGCCGTTAACGCCGCTCCAGTAATCGATACAACGACTGATCGATGCCGTTCAGCTTCAGCTCGTATACCAGCGCCAGCTCGGCCCCCAAGGCGCCGGCAGGCCAGCCTTTGCGCTCCAGCCAACACAGATAGGCCATGGGCAGCCGGAGCAACGGCTGGCCCCGGTATTTACCGAATGGCATCGGCTTTTGGATAATGCTCAGCAGCTCTGACGACTGTAGTGTCATGAAAAGTCCCTATCGAGCAGGTTAATCATTATGCTCTTGAGCACACAATATGTGCGGTGCCAGAACAATCGGTGTTAACTGGATCGTCATGCTGAGCTTGATTCAGTAACGGTATGACGAGCCTGTGATACCAATCTAAGCAAAAATGTGATCTATTTGAAACTGGATACTCGAGGAAACAGAGCCACCTCCCACAACACGCCATACCTGCAGAAATAACGCCGTCTCTACTGCCATAGTGCCTGTCTTTAACTTAAAGCTGACAACTTATGGCCTGTCTCTTAGTCACTACTCTGTCAGCCCATAAGATATGCTCAGAGGCTACCCAGCCGCCTCTTTTCGGGCTTAGAGCCTTCGCTGAGTACCACTGACAGACCACTCCGCTGCCGACGGGAGGGCAAAGGGTGTCTGCTCAACCGGCCATCCGCGCCAGGGATGGCGCGGTTTGAGCCCCCAGGGAGGGGTTTACGGCGTGTCGGCTGAGCAGTGCGCTTTGCCTGATGGCCTCATTAAGTTCAACAAAAACTTGTGACTAAGAGACAGACTTATGGCTTACGGCTGGTTATGGCTTACAGCTCGGTTTTAATAATGATTATGCCGTCAGGCCAAGATTGATCTGGTCCAGTACGGCCGCCGGATCGGCCGCCTGCGTGATCGGTCGGCCAATCACCAGATAATCACTGCCTGCACTCACCGCCTGCTCTGGCGTCATGATACGACGTTGATCACCTGCGTCGCTGCCGGCCGGGCGAATACCGGGCGTGATCAGCTTGAAGTCGGGTCCCAGCTCCGCCTTCAGCAGGCTGGCTTCCTGAGCCGAGCACACCACGCCGTCAAGCCCGGCGGCCTGCGTCAACCGCGCCAGAGACAGCACGTGCTCTGCCGGAGATCTCTGCACCCCAACCTGTGCCAGCTCTTCGGCGGTCATACTGGTCAATACCGTGACCGCTATCAGCAAGGGCGCCTTGTCACCATAAGGCAACAAGGCCTCACGGGCCGCCTGCATCATGCGCGGGCCACCACTGGCATGCACATTCACCATCCAGACCCCCAACTCTGCCGCGGCGGCCACCGCCTTGGCGACGGTATTGGGAATATCGTGAAACTTGAGATCGAGAAAAACATCGAATCCGGCCTGCACCAGAGACCGTACAAAGTCTGGTCCGAACAGGGTGAACATTTCCTTACCGACTTTTAGTCGGCAGCTGGCCGGATCGAGCTTGGCAATCAGCGCCCGCGCCTGCTGTTCATCGGCAAAATCCAGGGCGATCAGGATCTTGGGATCGAGTTTTTTTGAGTCTTGCATGGGGTTACCTTTTGATTTTTATAACAGATTGTAAGGCGTGAGGAGTAAGAGGTGAGGGGTAAAGAGCAAAACAAGGTTCCCATGTGGGCTCTCCTCACCCCTCACCTCACTATCATTCACTCACCGTCGAGACCACGCACCGGTTTGATACTGCCCCACTGCTTGCAGGAAGGACATTGCCAGAATAACGTTTGTGAAGAAAAGCCGCATTGGCCACAACGATGGCTGGGCTTGAGCCTGATTTGCTCGGACACCAGCGATTTCAGCATTTCCAGACTTTCCCGCGCCCTGCCCTGCTCTGCATTGGCCGCATGATACGACATCAATCGGTAAAAGCCTTTCATGGTCGGGTGCCGCTGCAGCTGCGACAATACCAGTTGCTCGGCATCAAGCGCGCCTTGTGTTTCGCTTACCTTGTCGGCCAGCATCAGTACGGCAGTAGCACCACTATCGGCGGCAACCCACTGTTCCAGCCGCTGTACAAACTCCGCCTCATTACCCAGCATTTGGTAACAATGTTGCAAGTCTGCCAATACCTCGCTGGTAAAGTCCGCATCCTGCTCGGTTACCTGCAGCAGACAAACAGCCGCCTGCGACCATTGTTGCTGTGTCATATAAATAGCAGCCAGACGCATATTGGCCCTGACACAGCCAGCGTCGGCCTTCAGCGCCTTCTTTAGCTGAGCGATGGCAGCCTTGGTGTCCTGCCGACGCCATTGCTGTTCGGCCAGCTCGCAGTAGAAATGCCCAATGGGAACCAGGGCCTTGACACCCTGTCGTTTCTTGAGCCGCTCGGCCACGATAATGGCCTGCTCCCAGTCTTTTAACTGCTGATAGATTTGCATCAGCTGGCTCAGGGCTTCTTCTTCATAATCCGGGTCGTTTTTCAGCTCCAGCAGAATATGTTCGGCTCTGTCCAGCAGACCCGCAGCCAAAAAATCGCGAGCCAGCTCCAGCATCGCCAGATGACGCTGCTCCAGTAACAGGTTCGGACGGGCGATCAGGTTCTGATGTATGCGAATGGCACGATCGACTTCGCCCCGGGAACGAAACAGGTTACCGAGAGCAAGGTGGGTTTCAATGGTTTCACTGTCGACCTGCAGCAATTGAATAAACAGGTCAACGGCCTTGTCAGGCTCATCGGAAAGCAGAAAATTCAGCCCGGCAACGTATTGCCGGGAGAAATGATTGGATTTGTTTTGAGCATCCTGCCGGACTCCTCTGCGCCCCATATACCAGCCATAGGCAGCTGCGACCGGAAGCAGCAGAAACAGCAATTCCAGCATAGGGCTCGTCAATCCTTAATGGGCAATGCTCTGAGCTCTTCCAATTCCCTTTGTTGACGCTCGACTTTCTTGCGCAAACCACTGTTGTTCATCTTGAGACGCAGCAATACCAGACCGAACACCAACCAACCGATAAAAAAGCCGGCGACAAATACCACTGCCAGTAATGTGGAAAGACGATAGTCGCCTTGAGCCAGCAGATAGTTCACATGCACCAACTGGTCATTTTGCGAGCCCAGTGTCAGTCCTACCGCAAACAAAATTGCCAGGATTACCAGGCCAAAAATAATTTTCACCTTACCCTCTCAACTTCCTGATTTCGAGTGTTGGCATTATCCCGTAAAAGCCGAATGCTCGCCAGTCGAGTTGCCACAAAAAGTGATATGGAACAAGCCGGTATAGGCTCAGGCCGGATTAACCCGCTCGCGCAATTCTTTACCGGGTTTGAAATGCGGTACATATTTACCGGTCAATTCAACTTTTTCACCGGTTTTCGGATTACGGCCCTGACGGGGGGCCCGATAATGCAATGAAAAGCTGCCAAAACCTCTGATTTCAATGCGATCCCCTGTTTGCAGCGTCGATGCCATCTGTTCAAGAATTTCCTTGATGGCATTTTCCACCTCCTTGGCGGAGAGATGGCTGTACTGTTCTGACAGTCTTTCAATGAGATCGGATTTGGTCATGATGTGTTTCTCCTGATCATCAGACAACAAAAAGGGGGCGCGAAGGCCCCCTTTTGAACTCGGACAGGCTTATTCGCCTTTAGCCGCCTTGAAAGCTTCGGCCATGGCACTCAAACCAACATCTTCAGGTTGTTGCTGGTTCAGGCTATCCATTACCACTTTCTCTTCAGCTTCGTCTTTCGCACGGATAGACAGGCTCAGAGTGCGGTTCTTGCGATCAACGCCCATGAAACGCGCTTCGATTTCTTCACCCACTTTCAGTACGGTGGATGCGTCTTCGATGCGGTCGCGGGAGATGTCGGCAACGCGGACATAACCTTCAACGCCTTCTTCCATCTCAACCACGGCGCCTTTGGCGTCAACGGCAGTGATGGTACCCTTAACGATAGCACCTTTCTTGTTGTCAGACAGGTACTTGTTGAACGGGTCTTCGTCGATTTGCTTCACGCCCAGGCTGATGCGCTCGCGCTCGGGATCGACCTGCAGAACAACGGCGTCAATCTCGTCGCCTTTCTTGAATTCACGAACGGCTTCGTCACCGTTGGCGTTCCAGGAAATGTCGGACAGGTGAACCAGACCGTCGATGCCGCCGTCCAGACCGATGAAGATACCGAAGTCGGTGATAGACTTGATCTTGCCGGAAACACGGTCACCCTTGTTGTGGGTTTCCGCAAACAGCTGCCACGGGTTGGATTTGCACTGCTTCAGACCCAGAGAGATACGACGACGTTCTTCGTCGATATCCAGCACCATCACGTCTACGCTGTCGCCAACGGAAACCACTTTGGACGGGTGGATGTTCTTGTTGGTCCAGTCCATTTCGGACACGTGTACCAGGCCTTCAACGCCTTCTTCGATTTCAACGAAGCAGCCGTAGTCGGTCAGGTTGGTCACGCGGCCAGACAGACGAGTGCCTTCCGGGTAACGGTTAGCGATATCAACCCACGGATCTTCGCCCAGCTGCTTCAGACCCAGAGACACACGAGTGCGCTCACGGTCGAACTTCAGCACCTTAACGTTGATTTCGTCACCCACGTTCACGATTTCGGAAGGATGCTTAACGCGCTTCCAAGCCATGTCGGTGATGTGCAGCAGGCCGTCTACGCCGCCCAGGTCTACGAAAGCGCCGTAGTCGGTCAGGTTCTTGACGATACCCTTGACTTCCTGGCCTTCCTGCAGATTTTCGAGCAGCTGCTCGCGCTCTGCACTGTTTTCGGTTTCGATAACGGCACGACGAGAAACAACAACGTTGTTGCGCTTCTGATCCAGCTTGATTACTTTGAACTCAAGCTCTTTACCTTCCAGGTGCAGCGTGTCGCGTACCGGGCGTACGTCAACCAGCGAACCAGGCAGGAAGGCACGAATGGTGTTCACTTCAACAGTGAAGCCACCCTTGACCTTGCCGTTGATCACACCGATAACGGTTTCCTGATCTTCGTAGGCTTTTTCCAGTTGCAGCCATGACTCGTGGCGCTTCGCTTTTTCACGGGAAAGCAGAGTCTCACCGAAACCGTCTTCTACCGCGTCCAGCGCTACGTCTACTACGTCGCCAACGCTGACTTCCAGCTCGCCCTGAGCATTTTTAAACTGCTCGGCAGGGACAGCGGATTCAGACTTCAGGCCTGCGTCAACCAGAACGATACCGTTCTCGATGGCTACTACAGTACCTTTAACAATGGAACCCGGACGGGTTTCCAGTTCTTTCAGAGACTCTTCAAAGAGTTGGGCAAAAGATTCAATCATGTTTAATGAATACACTTTTTAAGTTGAACATCCACAGGGCAATCCGGCACCGATGGGGTGATTAGTATAGACCCGTCCCTTCCCTGGGGCGGGCAGGGCCAAGTTGCACAAGCAACTTGGCTTAAGTCATCTTTTCAAATTTTTAACCGAAATAACGCTTAACCGAGCTTAACTCTAGTATGACCCAGCACTTTGTCCAGTACTTGTGTAATAGACAAATCCGTCGAATCAATCACCAGCGCATCGGCTGCGGCTTTGAGCGGCGCCACGGCGCGATTGCGATCGCGCTCGTCACGGGTCTGAATTTCGCTTAAAAGACGGTCAAAACTAACATCAAAGCCCTTGTCTTGCAACTGAATAAGCCGTCGCTGCGCCCTTTCTTCGGCGCTGGCATCGAGAAATATTTTGACCGGTGCATCGGGGAAAACCACCGTGCCCATGTCCCGACCGTCGGCAATCAAACCGGGGCCGGACCGAAAAGCGCGCTGACGACGCAGCAGGGCTTCTCGCACCCGGGGAAAGGCGGCCACCTTGCTGGCGGCGTCTCCCATTTGTTCGGTGCGAATGGCACGGGAAACGTCTTCTCCCTCGAGGATGGTCTTGATATGGCCATCTTCGACCGGGAACTGAACATCCAGATGCGCCGCCAACGGCATCAGCCCGGCTTCATCGTCCAGCGCCACATTGTGATGCCGGGCCGCCAGGGCCAGTACGCGATAGATAGCGCCGGAATCAAGCAGGTGCCATTCCAGTTTTTCGGCCAGCAACTGACAAAGGGTGCCCTTGCCGGCGCCGCCTGGGCCATCCACGGTAATGACGGGAGCTTGTTCAGTCATGGCATTCTCCAGTGAATAATGAGTCTGGGCACCGAGGGTCTGTTGACCTTTCGAGATGATTTTTGCAGCAGTTTGTGGGGGCTTTATACAAGGCATCGCTTGTGCCATGGAGTCATTCTCCATCAATAAGCGATAACGCCGTAGAAAGGCGCCACAAATGCTGCCCTTCGGGTTCGGCTAAACGCATTTTTCTCTTTGTTGAGTGGGAGTTTGCTTAGAACAACTAGGCTACATCCCACTCGCCGCGATAAAAACGCGTTTAACTCGAACAAAACTTAACCGCGAAAGGTCAACAGACCCTGATGCCGCGCGGCCGGCATTATACCCGAGTTGAGAGATAAAGGCATAACTTACAATTCATTAACACGACAAAAAGAAAGTCGTTCGCGCGCCGCCGATATTGCGCCTATACCTACACGCCCATCCGCTTTACAATGGCCGCCATTTTTTGTTACTTGATAACCATAAGAGGAACGCCATGAGCAGTGTTACCCGGATGGCAAACTCAAAACTGCCAACACCCTGGGGCACCTTTACCCTGATCGGGTTTGAAGAAAAAGGCACCGGCAAGGATCATGCCGCCCTGGTGATGGGAAATATCGACGACGGACAGCCGGTACTGGGCCGCATTCACTCCGAGTGCCTGACCGGTGACGCCTTGTTCAGTCTGCGTTGCGACTGCGGCTTTCAGCTGCAGGCGGCGCTGGAAATGATCGCCAAGGAAGGACGCGGCATACTGCTCTATGTGCGTCAGGAAGGACGAGGCATCGGCCTGCTTAACAAGATCCATGCCTATCATCTGCAGGATCAGGGCAAGGACACGGTGGAAGCCAATGTCGCACTGGGCTTTGCTGCCGACATGCGCGACTACACCATCTGTGCCGATATGCTGCACGGTCTGGGTGTCAAGCAGATGAAGCTGATGACCAACAACCCGCGCAAGGTCAAGGCGATGGAAAACTTCGGTATTGACGTGGTAGAGCGGATACCGCTGCAGGAAGGTCGCAATCCCTTCAACGAAGATTACCTGAACACCAAGGCCGGCAAGCTGGGCCATATGCTCAAAGAGTGACGCTAACGCTTCTGCGGCTACCAAAGCTCCGGGCCATTGCCCGGAGCTTTTTTGTGGGTGCTAGATCGTGAGGAGTGAGGAGTGAGGAGTGAGGAGTAAGGAGTGAGGAGTAAGGAGTAAGGAGTAAAAGATACCCCCTCACCCCTCACCCCTCACCCTTCCCCCTTCACCCCTCACGATTTATTTTCCCGCCAGCAGCTGGGCATCGCTGCGTTTCAGCACCGAATACAGCACACCGGTCATAATGGCGCCAACGGCAATGGCCAGCCCGTACCACAGCAACGGCTGAATGGCATTGGGGATAAAAAACACGAAGATGCCGCCGTGGGGCGTCAACAGTCTGGCGCCAAAGAACATGGACAGAGCCCCGGTGAGAGCCCCCCCGAGCATGCAACTGGGGATCACTCGCAGCGGATCCCTTGCGGCAAAGGGAATCGCGCCTTCGGAAATAAAGCACAGCCCCAGCACCAATGCCGCCTTGCCCGCCTCCCGCTCGCTCACATTGAACTTGCGCCGGGCCAACAGGGTGGCGATGCCCATGCCCAGTGCCGGCACCATACCGGCGGCCATGGCTGCGGCCATGGGACCATAGGTGTGTGACGCCAGCAATCCCACCGAAAACGCATAGGCCGCCTTGTTGACCGGCCCGCCCATGTCGAAACACATCATGGCACCGATGATGATACCGAGCAGTACCGCGTTGGCCGAGCCCATGTTATTGAGAAACTCGGTCAGGGTGGTCATCACCCAGGCCACCGGACCACCGACCACATAAATCATCACCAGGCCGGTAAAGAGGCTGGCAAACAACGGAATGATCAATATGGGTTTAAGTGCCGACAGGCTGGTTGGCATCGGTACCTTCTGCACCAGAGCTCGCGCGCTGTAACCGGCGAGAAAACCGCCGATGATGCCACCAAGAAAACCGGCACCCAGGGTGCTGGCCAGCATGCCGCCAATCATGCCGGGAGCAATGCCCGGCCGGTCGGCAATGGAATAAGCGATGTAGCCGGACAGCACCGGGATCATCAGAGCAAAGGCCGAGCCGCCGCCAATTTGCATCAACGCCGCCGCCAGGCTGTCTTGCTGCTGAAAGGCCTCGATACCAAACACGAATGACAGCGCGATGATCAGGCCGCCGGCCACCACCATCGGCAACATGAATGACACGCCGGTCAGCAGGTGCCGATAAGGACCGGCCTGCTTAACGTCTTGTTGAATGTCGTCTTGCCGGCAGGTTCCGTCCGTTCCCGCCGGGCTCTTCTCCTTGTGCCGATACAATCGGGCTTCGGCCTGGGCGCACTCCAGGGTGTATTGCGGTTTTTTCAGTGCCATGCCGGTGCTGGTGCGATACACCCGTTTACCGTCAAATCGGCTCAAATCCACCTCGATGTCCGCCGCTATTATCACCGCATCCGCGGCTTTGATGTCGGCGGCAGTCAGTGCGTGCTGGGCACCCACCGAGCCCCGGGTTTCCACCTTGAGCTGAATTTCCATGGCGGTGGCGGCCCCAGTCAATGCTTCGGCACACATAAAGGTATGCGCCACCCCGGTCGGACAGGCAGTAATCGCCACCAGCTTTACCCCGGCCATCGATTCACCTTTTTTCTGCACCACCGCCTGCGTCCTGCCCTGCTGCAGCCAGGCTTTGGGATCGTTAAGTGCCGATTGAATATCACTGCGATACAATGGCTTGCCGATGAAACGGGACACGTCCAGTAAGGTATCCGCCGCCACCAGCACCAGCTCGGCCTCATCAAGCTGCGTCTGGGTGAAGCTGGTCACCGGTTCAAGCCGGCTGTAACATTCCACGTTCACCTGCCAGCCCAGATCCTGTGCCGCCTGACGCAATAAGCGGGCCGCCAGATAACTGCTGGCCATGCCACAGGGGCAGGCCGTCATAATCAATATTTTCATTGCGCTGTTCCCGGCTCGCGTTGCGCTGCGGCTACCAGTCGTCGTACCGCCGGAGCATCGACTGCCCGCAAGGCCTGTTCGGCCAGCTGCCGGCAGCGACTCAGGCGCCAGTCACGTACTTGCGCCTTGATAAACGGCACCCGCTTGAGACTGACCGATAGTTCGTCCACCCCCAATCCCAGCAACAACGGCAGCGCCTGCGGATCCGAGCCCAGCTCCCCACAGATACCTACCCATTTACCCTTGGCATGAGCGGCATTCACCGTCATCTTGATCAAGCGCAGCACCGAGGGATGAAGACCATCCGAGAGTCTGGCCAGCCCGCCGTTTCCCCTGTCCATCGCCAGGGTGTACTGGGTCAAATCGTTGGTGCCGATACTGAAAAAGTCGACCTCTTCGGCAAATACAGCGGCATTGAGGGCAACGGCAGGCACCTCCACCATGATACCGAGCTGTACATTCGTTGCCTGCACCTCGGCCTGAATGGTATCGAACCGGGCCTTGGCCCAGCGCCACTCCGACCAGTCGGCCACCATCGGAAACATAATCCGCAGCGGTTTGTCGCCGGCCGCCATCAACAAGGCGCGCAACTGGGTTTCCAGCACCTCGGACTTTTGCATGCACAGCCGAATACCGCGTACGCCGAGAAAAGGATTGTCTTCTTTGGGCATCGGCCAGTAAGGCAGGGGTTTGTCGCCGCCCACATCCAGGGTACGCACCAGCAGCGGCTTGCCCTCCAGGGCATCAAACGCTTGCCGGTAAAGCGCCAATTGCTCTGTTAAATCCGGTGCGCTGCGCCGGGCCATAAACATAAACTCGGTACGCAGCAGCCCTACCCCGGCGGCACCCGCATCCGCCACCTCTTGTGCCCGGGCGGTATCGCCCAGGTTGGCGGCCACCGCCACCCGATGCCCGTCCCGGGTGATGGCGGCGTCGTGTCGATGCGTCCAGTCCTGCTCCGCCCGTTCCTGCTCTTCTTGTTGGCGGGCACGAGCCTGTTCCAGCACCGCCGCCTCGGGCGCAATCCAGAGCGTACCGTCATCGCCATTAAGCATGGCTTCGGTGCCCGACGGCAAGGTCATCACCGCCTCATCCACCGCCACCAATGCCGGAATACCCAGCGCACGAGCCAGAATCATGCTGTGCGAGGAGGCACCACCGCCCACGGTTACCAGCCCAAGCACCCGACTCGTATCCAGATTGACCAACTGCGAGGGGCCAATATCCTGCGCCAGCCAAAGGTAAGGATGTGTAGGTGGGGATGGCAAACGGCGATGACACAACATCGCCATCACTCGACGGCCAATATCACGAATATCGGCGGCCCGCTCCGCCAGCAAGGCATCATCGCTGGCCGCCTGCCGGGCAGCGGCGGCGTCAATTTCGCTCCACCAGGCGGCGGCGGCAGACAGGCCCTGTTTGATACGGCCGGTCACGCCCTGCATCAGGGACGCGTCGGCCAGCAACTCTCCATGCATGCGCATCATATCCCGCGCCTGGGTATCACGAGTCTGGCGCAAGGTGGCATTCAACTCCTCGCCGGCCTGCTTGATGGCACCTTCAAGCTTTTGCTGTTCGGCCTCGGCATCTCCGGCCTGTTGCGGATAATCGAACGGCACAGGGGCGTCCACGAATATCGGCCCTATGGCCACGCCGGGTGAGGCGGCCACCCCTTGCACCCGAGTATTGAGCGCTATGCCTTGCGGTTCACGCACCTCCACCGCGTCGGCCTTCGGCTCCGGCGACACCAGCTTCTCCCCCAAGCCTCCGCTTACCGCTTCCGTCAAGGCATTAAGGGCCGAATCGGCATCGGGGCCTTCGGCTTTGAACAGCAGCCGGTGCCCGTGCTTGACGCCCAGCCCTATCACCTGCATCAGGCTCTTGGCCGATACCCAGTGTTGGTCACCGTCGAGATTGCAGACCTGAATATCCGTCTCGAATGACTTGGCGGCCTGGACCAGCATGGCGCCGGGGCGGGCATGCAGGCCGTGGCTATTGCGCACCACCGCCAACCGTTGATGGCGGTTGGCGGAGCCAGGACCTCGTTGTAGCGCGTTCAACAGCTCCTCGGCCGAGCCCAACCCCGCCAGCTCTGCCCCTCGGCCCGCCGCCAGCCAGTCGGCGATTCGGTTCAGCAGCGTCTTGTGTGCCATGCCCTTGACCGCCAGGGCCAGCACACCGTTCACCGGCTGTCGGCGATGAACAATGTCAGTGCTGGCGGCGGTCAGCAACGCCATTCGGGGCTGCTCACCGGTCGGAGTCTGCTGCAGCCACCAGCCCTGACCGATATGCATGGCATCGCTCTGCTGCAACGCCGTCGCTTCACTCGGGATCAATGACATCAGCGTCGCGGCCTGTTCGAGCAGTTGCTCCAGTGAGCCGGCATCGGCCTTGACGGCCAGCTGCTCGACACTGAGCATCAGCTCCGTTTCGGTACTCGACCCGCTGTCGTCCTGCAACAGTTGCAATACTTGCTGCGGCTCCCGAATGGCCTTGACCCGTTCAAGCAAGCCGTCTCGCGACAGGGTGCGGGCCAGTTGTTTAAGCAGGTCCAGGTGCTCGTCGGAGCGGGCGGCAATACCCAGCACCAGGTAGGCTTTTTCGCCATCATCCCAGGGGACCCCATCGGGCAGATGCATCACCTTGATGCCGGTTTTTTTGATCAGATGGCGACTCTCCTGCGTACCGTGGGGAATGGCAATCCCCTGGCCCAGGTAGGTGGCGGCTTGTGCCTCACGCGCCAGCAGGCCGGCACCGTAACCGGCAGCCACATGGCCGTCCTGTTGCAGCCAGTCGGCCAGGGCCTGAATGACCGCGGCCTTGTCGGCCAGGGGCACACCGGTTTTTACATCTTGTGCCGTCAGTGAAAGCATGGCGTCACTCGCTGATGAACAAAGAAGAACGGATGTTCAACATCACAACTGCCGACTCGTTGCAAACAACGACTCGGTACCATCAGGGCTGAATTTCCTGCCCGTCCCAGGCGAAGATTCGGCCGGACTGCTCGGGCCCAAGGCCGTCGAGTACCGCCAGTAGGTGTTGCGCCGTTTGTTGCGGGCTATGCAGTTGGCCCTCGGCCAAACCGGCCCGAAACGGCGCCGACAAGCCGGTGGCGACGGTGCCCGGATGCAGCCCCACCACAGAAGCGGCGGGAAAGCGCCGTTGCCACTCTATGCCCAGAGTTTTGATCGCCATGTTGAGTGCCGCCTTGCTGATACGGTAGCTGTACCAGCCGCCGGCCCGGTTGTCGCTGATGCTGCCCACCCGTGCCGACAGGGCGGCAAACTGCAGTGGTTGCCGGCGTGACAGACGGGAAGAAAGTAACCGGGCCATGGCCAGAGTGGGCCAGGTGTTGATGTGAATACTGTTGGTCAGCGCCGCCTCGGTGCATTGTTCGATGCGCTTTTCCGGCTGCTGTTCATCCTGATGAAGCATGCCCAGGGTATTGATGACCCGATCCGGTAACGGCAGCTCCCGAGTGGCTTCAGCCAGCGCCTCGAGATCCGTGTTGTCCACCGCCAGCCAGTCTGCGCCCGCCATACCGGGGTCGGTTCGACTGAACAGCGACACTGTATCGCCACGTTCAAGGCAGGCCTGCGCCAGCGCGCAACCGATGCCGCCGCCGCCCATGATCCAATAGTCCATTCGGTCTCTCCCTGTGTTCACATTCGTTGTGAAGGATGACCGAGTTTAGTCGACTTTTGTTACCGCCATCAATGACGTAGCCCAGCTTTCCAGCTCGGCGGCGTGGCTGATGAACTGCTCGCCTTCGCTCAGTGGCGCCCTTACCGTGATCTGCTCGCCCTGATAGGAGAAGCTTAACTGCCAGGCATGCAGATAGCCTCGGTCGGCCGCGCTACCACCGTAGCGGCTGTCCCCCAGAATGGGACTACCCTGGCTTTTCAGCGCGACTCGTAACTGATGCGTCTTGCCGGTCTGCGGCTGCAGCAGAAAACCGCGCAAACCCTCGCCCAGCAAGCCGCTGTGAAAACGGGTAATGGCCGGATTGTGCTGGGTGCGACACAGCTTCCAGCTGCCGCCGCGTGCTTTTTCCATGTCGCCCTTGATCAGGCCCTGCTTTTTGTTCGGTTTTTTATCCGACAGCGCCAGATACCATTTGCGGGTGCTGCGTTCGGCAAACTGGCGGCTGAGTTCGCGGTTGGCGTCCGGGTTACGCGCCAGCAGCAGAACGCCGGTGGTGATCTTGTCCAGCCGATGTACCGGATACAGGGCCTCGCCCAGGGTTTCGCCGAGCTGGCGTACCAGCCCGGACTGTTCCCCTTCCTGATGCATGCCGATGCCGGCGGCCTTGTTGATAACGAGGTAATCGCGATGTTCCAGCAGAATGTCCATGAGGGCCTCTGAGCCAGGGTCTGTAGCGCTTGAATGCAAAAAGCCCGCTGCGAATAAACGCAGCGGGCTTTTCTGTGGTCTGGCGGAGGAGCAGGGATTTGAACCCTGGATGGGCTATAAACCCATGCCGGTTTTCAAGACCGGTGCATTCAACCACTCTGCCACCCCTCCGACGCCGTGCATACTACCCAAGGCCGGACTGTCTTGTAAACTGATAAATACCAATATTGGTGCGAGTGGGCATTTTGTGATCACTTCACCGCAAATTCACGGGGCAAGCCCTTGAATTCGGGAATAGAAAGCTCGACAACCGGGTCATGTTATGTCCAAATGACCGGAATTATTTTTTAGCCGCCCTGTTCTTCTATGATTGACTCGAAGATGGTTGACTCGAAGGCAGGCCGGAAACAGGTTTTAGACACTAAAGGAGTCTGAACGATGCGATATAACGATACTCTGTCCCGTGCCCAGTCGAGCGCACTGGCGACCAACAAGGTACTGCGCAACACCTATATGCTGCTGGGCCTGACGCTGGTGGTGGCCTCCTTGTCGGCCGGCGTCAGTGCCATGCTGGCCCTGCCCCGCCCGGGCCTCATCATTACCCTGGTCGGTTTTTACGGCTTGATGTACCTGACCGAGCGTAACCGCAACAGCAGCCTGGGTCTGCTGTTCATCTTCGCCTTTACCGCCTTCACCGGTTACACCATAGGGCCCATCATCAACTATTACCTGAGCACCGCCTCCGGTACCGAAACCGTGATGCTGGCGCTGGGTGGTACTGCCCTGACCTTCCTGTCGCTGTCGGCCTATGTGCTGACCACCAAGAAGGACATGTCCTTCCTCGGCGGCATGATGATGGCGGGCTTCGTAGTACTGCTGGTCGGTATCGTCGCCAATATCTTCCTGGCCCTGCCGGCGCTGAGCCTGGCCCTGAGCGCGCTGTTCATTCTGTTCTCGTCCGGCGCCATCCTGATGCAGACCAGCGCCATCATCCACGGCGGCGAGCAGAACTATATCTCCGCCACCGTGACGCTCTATGTGTCCATCTTCAACATCTTCCTCAGCCTGCTGCAACTGCTGGGTCTGAGCCGGGATTAATGCTTCCCCGCTCATCGAGTGTAAAAAGCCCCTTCATGGGGCTTTTTTGTGGCCGCAATGTCTGTTGTTCGGGGCCGACTCGCGTATTATCGGACGTAAAGCCCGGTATTGTGAAAGTGTCCTATGTCTCCCGCAACCCTCTGGATCAGGCGCGTCTTTACTGACAGCCATTTCTTCTTTGCCCTGAAAGTGCTGCTGGCCATGACCAGCCTGCTGTTACCCGGCTGGTGGCTGGAGCAGACGCCTGCCGCCGTCACCCTGACCCTGGGCGCCATGGCCGGTGCCCTGAGCGAAGTGGATCAGGATCCCAAAGGCCGACTGCGCCATCTGCTGCTGAGCCTGTTGTGCTTTTTCGGCGCCATCACCCTGGTGAACCTGTTCATCGACAGTCCCCTATTGTTCGGCCCGCTGCTGGTGCTCAGTACCTTGGTGCTGATCCTGATGGGAGCCTGGGGGCCCGGTGCCGGTACTCTGGGATTCGGCACCCTGCTGGTGTCGCTCTATGCCATGCAGGGCCACGCCGACAGTCCTTCGTTCTGGTATCAGCCGCTGCTGCTGACCCTGGGGGCGGCCTGGTACGGTCTGCTGTCGTGGTTGGTGCTGCTGGTCTGGCCCTACAAGCAGGTGCACGAACAACTGGCCCAGTGCTACTTTGCCCTGTCCCGCTATCTGCTGGAAAAATCCCGCTTCTTCGACAGCCCCGAAGAGCAGCATCAGCATTTGCGCCATCAGCTGGCCCAGCTCAATATCCAGCTGGTCAGCGCCCTGGAAACCACCAAACTGATACTGAATCGCCGTATTCAGGGCAGGGAAAAACAGGAGCGGGAACTGGGCCGTCTGCTGGCACTCTATCTGCTGGTGCAGGAGATGCACGAACGCGCCACTTCCAGTCATTATTCCTATCAGCAACTGAACCGGGATCTGAAACAGGTGGATGTGCTGGCCGGTTATCAGACCCTGCTGGTGGAGCTGGGCGAAGCCTGCTACCGGCTCGGCTATGCCATTCTCACCCATAATGACTATCAACACAGCAAACGCATCAGCTGGGAACTGAGTGCCCTGCAGGATCAGCTGGATTATAGCCACCTCAAGCGGCACTATCCCCGCTCCCTGCTCAGCCCGATGAAATTTCTGGGCCGCAACATGGCACACCTGCATCAGGCTCTGTTACGGGCCGAGGCGCTGACCCGGCGCCAGCCGCTGTCCGAAGCGGTCTCCGTTGAACTGGCCCGCCCGGAGCCGGTGCCGTTCTGGCCCAAGCTCAAGGCGCTGCTGCATCCCAATTCGCTGTTGTTTCGCCACGGCGTACGCCTGAGCCTGTGCTTTGCCCTCGGCTACAGCCTGATCGCCAGCCTGGAGCTGGAACGCGGCTACTGGATACTGCTGACCATTCTTTTTGTCTGTCAGCCCAGCTTCAGCGCCACCCGCAAGCGACTGGTGCAACGAACGCTGGGTACCCTGGGCGGCATAGTGGCCGGCATTCCGCTGCTCTACCTCTTTCCCTCGGTCGGCGCCCAACTGGTGATACTGCTGCTGTGCATTTTTATCTTCTTTACCCAGGTCAAGGTCTATTACAGCTGGGCGGTGGGCTTTGTTACCCTGTTCGTACTGCTGGCCTTCAACCTGCAGGCCGGCGTTGTCGAGCCGGTATTTCTGCCCCGGTTATTCGACACCCTGGCCGGTTGTGCCCTGGCCTTTGTGGCGGTCTGGTTTATCTGGCCCGACTGGCAGCGCCGCCATCTGCCCCGGTTGATGGCCGATGCCATGGAAGCCAATGCCCATTATCTCTCAGCCATTGCCCGCCAGTTTGCCCAGGGCCGGGATGATGAACTCGACTACCGGCTGCCGCGCAAACAGGCGCATCTGGCGGACAATCAGCTGGCACTGGCCTGGCAAAATATTCGAGTCGAGCCGGTGCCCAGATACTGGCTGAACCTGTGTTTCGATATTGCCTATCGCAACCATGCGCTGCTGTCGTATCTGTCGACCCTGGGTGCCCATCGCAGACACAGCGCTCCTCTGCAGGACGAACAGATACAACAGCTGGTATCCCGCCTGCTGGCCTCGGCTCGTGCCTTGCGCAGCGCAGACACCTTGCCGGTCTATCCGCCACTGCCGACCGGCGCCCTCGACGCCGATAGCGACGACGAATGGCTGATCCTCAGTCGGCAGTTGCTGGGGCATATCACCCTGCTGGTCAACGATCTCTATCAGCTGGCTCGCGGCTTTCAGCAGCAAACGCCGGAGAAAGATGCACCCGGTCCGGGACTTGGGTAAAATCGCCGACTCCAGAGGATAAAGAAGATGAGTAAATATGTTCGAGTTTGAAGGCCGCACCATAGATACCGATGCTCAGGGCTATCTTAAACAGCATCAGGACTGGCAGCCGGAGATGGTGACTATTCTGGCCGGGCAGGAAGGCATCACGCTGACCCCCGAGCACCGGGAAGTGATCCAGTTTGTGCGCGACTTTTATCTCAAGTACAACACCTCACCGGCCATGCGCGCCCTGGTCAAGGCCATGGCCAAAGAGCTGGGCGAAGAAAAAGGCAACAGTCGCTACCTGTACCGGTTGTTCCCCAAGGGCCCGGCCAAGCAGGCGACCAAGCTCGCCGGCCTGCCCAAACCGGTGAAATGCATCTAATACCAAAGGGATTAAATAACTGATCTATTTGGTTGCTCTGCAAAGATCGGACAAAGGCCCCGCTCCGCCGACACGCTGCAAGTACATCCATGTAGGCTCCGCCGCGCCATCCTTGGCGCGGAGGGTCGGCGGAGCAGATCCCTTTATCCTCTCTGATACCAAGGAGTTGCCTGTTGGCGTTGTTTACAGGCAACTCGGTGCTCGAGAAGAGGCAACAGAGATCGACTGCCACGACCATGAAATGCCATGGCCGAAAAATGCTCCTGCTGTTCCGGCATTCCCGCCGTCCCTGGCGGTCAGACGGCATTTCCTGAGCCCTCAGGGGGCGAGCTTGTCTCGCCGTGACGAACGGTTGCAGCCTGACCGAACATCCAGTGGATGTTCGCAGTAGGCTGCAACTGTGAGTGTCATTTATCAGTGGCGTGTCGTGGGAGGCGGCTGTGTTGCCTCTGATCTGAGGCCTTGATATAACCAGATCATTACTGGGATTGGTATGAGGCGTGAGGCCAGATTACAGCAGCCGCTTCAGCCGGTGCCAGGCACAAAAAAGCCCGAATCAATTCGGGCTTTTTCTTATCACTTGAAAGCTTACCGCTGTCCTTCGAGCTTATTCTTGCTCGGACTTGGGATACTTGGCAGCCGTTTCCTTGATCAGCGGCTGCAGTTCGCCCTGCTGGAACATTTCCATGATGATGTCGCAACCGCCGACCAGCTCACCGTCAACCCACAGCTGGGGAAAGGTCGGCCAGTTGGCGTACTTCGGCAGTTCGGCACGAATTTCCGGGTTCTGCAGAATATCCACGTAGGCGAAGGGTTCGCCACAATTCATCAATGCCTGAGAGGCCTGGGCAGAAAAACCACAGCTGGGAAACTTGGGTGACCCTTTCATGTAGAGCAGAATTGGGTTTTCACTGATTTGGGTTTTGATTTTTTCAATTGTGTCCATGGGGCACCTCGGCAGACGACGGTTAGAAAACGGGATTTGTTAAAGGCCCCATTCTACTTTATCCCTTCCTCGTCACAAGAGCGGGACACCATAAATTGGTATTGGCAATATATTAACCCGGATCAGGCCCCTGCCCTCGATGTTCCGGTTAAAAGTCGCCGTTTTTCAGCGTCTTCACGCCCCTGTGTACCCCTACAAAAGCTATTGTTGTTTCGCCGTCCGGCAAACTGCTACAATCCTTTCAGCAATTTAGCGGTTTGCGGCTATGAAATGTCGGCCGCCCCGCCATGGAAAGAAAGCAAGTCAGCAATGTCGAGACCAGCCTCAGGCTGGCACCATCAAAATGGAGAATATAATAATGGCATTTGAACTTCCCGCTCTGCCCTACGCCAAAAACGCGCTGGAACCGCATATCTCTCAGGAAACCCTGGAATATCACCACGGCAAGCACCACAACTCCTACGTGGTCAACCTGAACAACCTGGTTCCCGGCACCGAGTTCGAAGGCAAGTCTCTGGAAGAGATCATCACCACTTCTACCGGTGGCATCTTCAACAACGCCGCCCAGATCTGGAACCACACCTTCTACTGGAACTGTCTGGCTCCCAACGGTGGCGGCGAACCTACCGGCGCCCTGGCCGATGCCATCAATGCCGCCTTCGGCTCTTTCGATGCCTTCAAGGAAGCGTTCACCAAATCCTGTGTGACCAACTTCGGCTCCGGCTGGACCTGGCTGGTGAAAAAGGCCGACGGCTCCGTGGCCATCGCCAACACGTCCAATGCCGGTTGCCCGCTGACCGACGCTACGACCCCGCTGCTGACTTGTGATGTGTGGGAACACGCCTACTACATCGACTATCGCAACGTGCGTCCCGACTATGTGAAGGCCTTCTGGTCTCTGGTCAACTGGGAATTCGTGGCAGAAAACTTCGCCAAGTAAGTCCTGGTTAGCTAAAAACACCCCGGCTTGCCGGGGTGTTTTTGTTACTGAATCTTTTTTATACAGCCTGTTTGGGTGTAAAATGCGCCCTCTTTTATTTTTGTCTCTTTAAAGTGAGTTAAGCCCAGTGAGTATGACTGTTCCCCGTATCGGCTTTGTGTCTCTCGGTTGCCCTAAAAACCTGGTCGATTCCGAGCGAATTCTGACCCAGCTGCGTATCGAAGGTTATGATGTGGTGCCTTCCTACGATGATGCCGATCTGGTGATCGTCAATACCTGTGGCTTTATCGACAGCGCCGTGCAGGAATCGCTGGAAGCGGTAGGCGAAGCCCTGAGCGAAAACGGCAAGGTGATCGTCACCGGTTGTCTGGGTGCCAAGGAAGATCAAATCCGTGAAGTGCACCCCAAGGTACTGGAAATTACCGGCCCCCATTCCTACGAGCAGGTACTGGAGCACGTGCATCGTTATGTACCGCGCCCGCAATACAACCCCTTCGTCAACCTGGTACCCGAGCAGGGCGTTAAACTGACACCCAAGCATTTCGCTTATCTCAAGATTTCCGAAGGCTGCAACCACAAGTGCACCTTCTGCATCATCCCCTCGATGCGCGGCGATCTGGACAGCCGTCCCATCGGTGATGTGCTGAGCGAAGCTCGCCGCCTGGTAAATGCCGGCGTGAAAGAGCTGCTGGTTATCTCCCAGGACACCTCCGCCTACGGCGTGGATGTGAAGCACAAGACCGGTTTCGCCGACGGCATGCCGGTCAAGACCCAGATTCAGGCCCTGTGCGAAGAACTGGGCAAGATGGGCGTCTGGGTGCGGTTGCATTATGTCTACCCCTACCCGAGTGTGGATAACCTGATCCCGCTGATGCGTGACGGCAAGATACTGCCTTATCTGGATATTCCGCTGCAGCATGCCAGCCCCCGCATCCTCAAGCTGATGAAGCGCCCCGGTGCCGTGGATCGCACCCTGGAACGTATTCGCAGCTGGCGTGAAGTCTGCCCGGAGATCACCATTCGCTCTACCTTCATCGTCGGCTTTCCCGGTGAAACCGAAGAAGACTTCCAGATGCTGCTCGACTTCATCGAGCAGGCCGAGCTGGATCGGGTCGGTTGCTTCACCTACAGCCCGGTGGAAGGCGCTCGCGCCAACGAGCTGGCCGATCCGGTGCCGGAAGAGGTCAAGCAGGAGCGGTTTGAGCGTTTCATGTCGCTGCAGCAGGCAATCTCCACTCGCAAGCTGGCCCAGAAAGTCGGCAAGGTGATGCAGGTGCTGATCGACGAGGTAGACGAAGAAGGCGCCATCGGTCGTTCCAGCGCCGATGCTCCCGAAATCGACGGCGTTGTCTACCTGAACGGTGAAACCGACCTCACTCCCGGCCAGATGGTACCCGTGACCATCACCCATTCAGACGAGTACGATCTCTGGGGTGAACTGGCCTGATAGCCGCCCACCTTCTGCAAAAGCCCCGGCAACGGGGCTTTTTTGTGTCCGCTTTTTTGTATCCATAAGCTGGTAGCTAATACCAATCCCAGTAATGATCTGGTCATATTGAGGCCCCAGACCAGAGGCAACACAGCCGCCGCCCTCGACACGCCATGGGCTAAGGCCATCTGCGGCTGCAAACATTCACTGGATGTTTGGTCCATCACCGAACTTGATGCAGGCAGCAAGCTGCCCCATGGGGGCTCGGAAATGCCGTCTGACCGCCAGGGACGGCGGGAATGCCGGAACAGCAGGAGCATTTTTCGGCCATGGCATTTCACGGTCGTGGGAGCCGTTCTCTGTTGCCTCTTCTGGAACACCGAGTTGCCCGCAGACGGCGCCAACAGACGATTCAGCTGCATCAAGGAGGGCAAAGGGATCTGCTCCAGCGACCGTCACATGACAAGGATGTCATGTGCTGAGCGTCACATGGATGTGCTAGCAGCGGGTCGGTGGGGCAGACCCTTTGTCCGACGTTTATACAGAAATGAAATAGATCATTTGTTTAATGTTATTGGTATTAATTCACCTCATTTGTTACTCAGCAACATTTCTGTTGCTGCGGCTTTCAACCAAAAAGGCTTTTTCTCGGCTGCAGTCATACTTTGGTCGAGTGAGACTCTTCAGCCAATCGATTGTCCTGTATAGTAGATCCTGTTTTTACGCCGTCCAGGGTCAGTCCTGGCCCGTTTCATCGAGCCCGGTAGTCCAGATGAATACATTAGAAAAAATTACAAAAAGTATCGAGAGTTTCAGCAAGTCTGAAAGAAAAGTGGCAGAAGTGATCCTCGCCTCGCCACAAACCGCCATCCATTCCAGCATTGCCACCCTGGCCAAACTGGCGGATGTGAGCGAGCCGACCGTCAATCGCTTTTGTCGCCGGCTCGACACCAAGGGCTTTCCGGACTTCAAGCTGCATCTGGCCCAGAGCCTGGCCAACGGCACTCCCTATGCAAACCGTCATGTAGAAGAAGACGACAGCCCCGAGTCTTATACCGCCAAGATTTTCGAATCCAGCATGGCCTGTCTGGACTCCGCCCGTAATACCCTGGACCCACAGGCCGTCAATCGCTGCGTCGACCTGCTGACCCAGGCCAAGAAACTGTCGTTCTTCGGGCTGGGTGCCTCGTCGGCCGTGGCCCACGATGCCATGAACAAGTTTTTTCGCTTCAATGTACCGGTGCTGTGTTTCGACGACGTGGTCATGATGCGCATGAGCTGCATCAACAGCGCAGAAGGCGATGTGGTGGTATTGATTTCTCATACCGGCCGCACCAAGGCGCTGGTCGAAATCGCCCAGCTGGCCCGCCAGAATGATGCCATCGTCATCGGTCTGACCGCCAGAGACTCGCCCCTGGCACGAGAATGCACCATGGTGTTGTCGATGGAAGTGCCGGAAGACACCGACGTTTACCTGCCGATGGCCTCACGTTTGGCTCAAATGGTACTGATCGACGTACTGGCGACCGGCTTTATTTTGCGTCGTGGCAGCAAATTCCGCGAGAATTTAAGAAAGGTTAAAGAAGGGATCAAAAATTCACGCTTCGATAACCCCCATCTTTGATTTTGATCAAATGGCCGTAAAACACCGGCCATTTTTGTGACCTAGCCTACACTTTTCCATTTTCTTCAGTTACTATCGATAACAATTAAATAAACCAAGAGTGCAGCGTCAAACCGTGAGCAAGCCATTCAACACCCATAGAGAAGTTGTCACCACCTCGTTTTCTCCGGCTGCCACCCTCTTTGCTGCAGACATCCTTTGTTCTGATATCGCTTGCGCCCTGCCCGTTTCAAACGCAGCGCAACGTCCCCCTTTTTATGTGATCTACCTCTCAATTGGAGTCTCTTATGTTAAGACGTACCAAGATAGTTACTACCCTGGGTCCGGCTACCGATCGCGACAATAATCTCGAAGGCATTATCAAGGCCGGTGCCAACGTGGTACGTATGAACTTTTCCCACGGCACCGCAGAAGACCATTTGGCGCGCGCCAATCAGGTGCGGGAAATCGCCAAAAAGCTGGGCAAGCATGTGGCTATTCTGGGCGACCTTCAGGGTCCGAAGATTCGCGTATCTACCTTTAAAGACGGCAAAATTCATCTCAACATCGGCGACAAGTTCCTGCTGGATGCCGATCTGCCCAAGGGTGAAGGCTGCCAGCAACAGGTAGGCATCGACTATAAAGACCTGCCGAGAGACGTAAAAACCGGCGACATTCTGCTGCTCGACGATGGTCGGGTACAGCTGCGGGTTGAAGGCGTAGACGGCAACAAGGTACTGACCGAAGTCACCGTGGCCGGCCCCCTGTCCAACAACAAGGGCATCAACAAGAAAGGCGGCGGTCTTTCCGCGCCGGCCCTGACCGAAAAAGATAAGGAAGACATCATCACCGCCGCCAAAATCGGCGTCGACTACCTGGCCGTGTCTTTCCCCCGTACCGGTGCCGACATGCAGGTTGCGCGTGAACTGGCCCGTGCCGCCGGCAGCAATGCCAAGCTGGTGGCCAAGGTAGAGCGTGCCGAAGCCGTGGCCACCGATGCCGCCATGGAAGACGTGATCCTGGCCTCCGACGTGGTCATGGTAGCCCGGGGCGATCTGGGTGTTGAAATCGGTGACCCCGAGCTGGTGGGCGTACAGAAGAAGCTGATCCGTACCTCTCGTCGCCTGAACCGGGTCGTGATCACCGCCACCCAGATGATGGAGTCCATGATCTCGGCGCCGCTGCCGACCCGTGCCGAAGTCATGGACGTGGCCAACGCCGTACTGGATGGTACCGATGCGGTGATGCTGTCTGCCGAAACCGCCGCCGGTGACTTCCCGATTGAAACCGTCAAGGCCATGGCCGAAGTCTGCCTGGGCGCCGAAAAGCACCCCAGCGTCAACGTGTCCAACCACCGCATGAACTTCACCTTCACCTCGGTGGAAGAAACCGTTGCCATGTCTACCATGTATGCGGCCAACCACCTGCAGGGCGTGAAGGCCATCGTGGCACTGACTCACTCCGGCACCACACCGCTGCTGCTGTCCCGCATCAGCTCGGGTCTGCCGATCTTCTCCCTGTCCAGCGAAGAAACAACCCTGGCCTGGAGCAACCTGTACCGCGGTGTCACTCCGGTTCACTTCAAGCACGATGCCAACCAGAGCAGCACAGAAATCAGCCGTGCCGCCCTGGCAACCCTGAAAGCCGCCGGTTACGTGAACAGCGGTGACCTGGTTCTGCTCACCCATGGTGATACCATGGAAGTGGTTGGCAGCACCAACACTTGCAAGATCCTGACCGTCGAATAAGCCTTCCGCTTGACTGACGTTAAAAGCCGCCCTTTCGGGCGGCTTTTTTGTTTTTGGACTATCGCCATTTACGGACCAAGCTTTGCTGTTATACCAAACTGATTAAATAACTGATCTATTCGGTTGCTTTACAAAAGTAGGACAAAGGGTCCGCTCCACCGACTCGCCGTGAACCCATCCTTGGGGGCTCAGCCGCACCATCCATGGTGCGGATGGTCGGCTGAGCAGATCCCTTTGTCCTCCTTGATGCTGCAGAGTCATCTGTTGGCACTGTCTGCAGGCAACTCGGGGCTCAGAAAGAGTCAACAGAGACGAGCTCCCACGACCGTGAAATGCCAAGGAGGGCATTTCCGAGCCCCCATGGGGCAGCTTGCTGCCTGCATCAAGTTCGGTGATGGACCAAACATCCAGTGAATGTTTGCAGCCATCGCCAAACGCAGATGGCCTTAGCCCATGGCGTGTCGTGGGAGCCGGCTGTGTTGCCTCTGAGTTCGGACTCGAGAAAGATCAGATCTTTATTCAGATAGGTATTAGCCAGCACCTGTCTGCAAACAACAAGCGGCCTTCGGTATCCCGGTTAACACCTCAAGCCACCGCGGATGTTTTACTGCTGCTTGCCTGTCGACTCAACACGCCGGGTTCGAAGCTGTCGACCGCAATGGCGTTGCGGCGCAGTTCATCGGCGTGCTTCAGCTTCTGCACCTCGGTATCGTCGATGATCCCCTGCGCCTTGGCCTGCAGCAACAACTCATCGAACGCCAGCTTGCGCGGCAGGGTGCCGGCCTTTTGCGCCGCATGCAGTTTTTTCTCGACTGCCTGCACCGAAATCATGGCCAGAAAGGCGGCTTCCACCTCACTCAGCCCCGGCTTGCCTTCTGCCGGCACATAGCACAACGCCGTTAACCGGTCGCGTATGCCACCCGGCACCATCAGCACCTTGCCGATGGCCCGGGCATCTTTGTCCAGCGGCTTTTTATAGCGGTTACCCAATGGGAAGATCAGCGCCTTCAGGGTCAACGCCACCGGCCGGTTGGGGAAGTTCTGGAAGAAACCGTCCAGCGCCTCGCCAATCAGGTTCAGGTTGCGCGTCAGCGCATAATGCACAAACGGCAGCTCATCGGCGGGTCGGCCATTGTCCTCGAAATACTTGAGGGTGGCGCTGCCTAGGTAAAGATGACTCAGCACATCGCCCAGCCGTGCCGAAATCATCTCCTTGCGCTTGAGGTCGCCGCCCAGCAGCAGCATCGATATATCGGCACACAGCGCCAGCGCCTTGCTCATCCGCGCCAGCTGCTTGTAATAGCAAGCGGTTTCACCGGACACCGGCGCACCATTGAAACGGGCACCGGTCAGCCCTTGCCAGAGCGCACCGAATACGTTGCCGGTGGCAAAGCCGATGTGTTTGAACAGCAGCCGGTCAAACGCCTCCAGCCCTTCCTGTTCATTCGGGTTGGCCGCCGCCTCCAGCTCGGCCAGCACATAAGGGTGACAACGGGTGGCGCCCTGACCGAAGATCATCAGATTACGGGTCAGAATGTTGGCTCCCTCTACCGTGATCGCCACCGGTATGCCCATGTAGTTGTGCGCCAGATAATTCTTCGGCCCCATCTGAATGGCCTTGCCCGCATGTACATCCATGGCGTCATCCATCACGGTGCGCGCCATTTCGGTCATATGGTATTTGGAGATGGCGGTCACGATGGCCGGGCTTTCGTTCAAATCCAGTGCCCGGGCGGTCAAACGCCGGGTGGCTTCCAACTGATAGGTCAGGCCACCAATACGCGCCAGCGCTTCCTGCACCCCTTCGAATTTGCCGATGGACAAACCGAACTGCTTGCGTACATAGGCGTAGGCGCTGGTGCTGCGTACCGCCAGATGGCCGCTGGCGGTACCCAATGCCGGCAGGGAAATGCCCCGCCCCGCCGACAGGCATTCCACCAGCATGCGCCAGCCCCGTCCCGCATATTCCGGTCCGCCGATGATCCAGTCGAGGGGAATAAACACATCCTTGCCACGGGTGGTGCCGTTCAGAAACGCCAGCCCCATGGGAAAGTGACGGTCACCGGTTTCCACCCCCGGGTGGCTGGTCGGGATCAATGCGCAGGTAATGCCCGGCGCCGGGTCATCGCTCAGCAGCCCGTCGGGATCGAACAGCTTGAACGCCAGCCCCAGCACGGAAGCGCGCGGCGCCAGGGTAATATAACGTTTGTCCCAGTTCAGGCGAATGCCCAGCACCTGCTCGCCCCGGTATTCCCCCTCACACACCACGCCGCTGTCGGGAATGGCCCCCGCATCGGAGCCTGCTTCGGGCCCGGTCAGGGCGAAACAGGGCACTTCTTTCCCCCCGGCCAGATCGGGTAACCAGCGGTTTTTCTGTTGTTCGGTGCCGTAGTGCATCAGCAACTCGCCGGGGCCCAGCGAGTTCGGCACCATCACGGTGACCGCGGCGCTGACGCTGCGCGAGGCGATGCGCGCCACTATGGTGGAGTTGGCAAAGGCGGAAAAATCCCGGCCGCCATAGGATTTGGGGATGATCAGCGAGAAGAAACCTTCTTTTTTAATGTAGTCCCATACCGGCTCGGGCAGTTCGCGTTCATCGTTGACGATCTGATGATCGTCCAGCATGGCCAGCAGGGTTTCTACCTGGTTGTCGAGAAAGTATTGCTCTTCATCGGTCAGCGTCGAGGGGCCATATGCCATCAGCCGTGACCAGTCGGGCTTGCCGCCGAACAGCTCGCCGTCCCACCAGACGGAGCCGGCCTCCATCGCTTCCCGTTCGGTCACCGACAGCGGCGGCAGAATTTTCTTGAAGGTGGTAAAGGCCGGTTCACTGATCCACTTCTTGCGTAAACTCATGTTCCCTCTCCTCATTAACCGATATGGTCACTCAACAGGGTGTGGCGCCCACGCCACTGGCCAGATAAGGAATCACCTTGCGCACCAGCCCTTCCACATCGATGTCTTCATTAAAATCGACTTTGGCAATGTCCCGCAGCGCTTCACTGGACGCCATGGTGAATACCACGGTACCCAGGGTGAAGTGCAGTCGCCAGAACACATCGGCCGACGATAATTCCGGCGCCGCCTTGTGAATGGCCCGGGTAAAGTGTTCCAGCACCTCGCCATAATGATTGACGATAAACCAGCGCAAAAAACCCTGGTTATCGATATAGCCACGGCCCAGCAACTGTAAAAAGATTTCGGGTCCGCGCCGTTTGAGCACCGTCAGCTCCATCAATGGCGCCACAAAGCAATCGAATACCTGGTGCAGGGTAATGGCGGGATCAACAAGCAGTTGCCGCAGCGCCGCATCGGCCCGGGGCATGAAGATGGCCAGATAGCGATCCATCACCGCCTTGATCAGGTCTTTCTTGGAGCCGAAATGATAATTGACCGCGGCCAGATTCACGTCGGCCGCGCTGGTGATCCGCCGCAGCGAGGTATCGTTGAACCCCTGCTCGGCGAACAACACCTCGGCGGCATCGAGTATCTTCTGCTTGGTATCTTTTTTGCCCACTTTGCCTGCGGCTTTGCTCACGACTCACCTCAAAAATAAAACAACTGTTTGAATTTACGTTTCATGGCCGCTGACTGTCAAGCTAAACCGCGGCGATAAATTTTTTCCTTTTTTACCGCATATCACGGGAACCTTCGGCTCGTTCTTTGCTCCAATGTAATGCCACTGCAATTAAGCACTAAGTCTTCGCCCAGCGCTTGCTGGGCATTTTTTTGCACGCCGTTCTTTGCAATCGCTCTTTTGCGTACAATACGCGCCTAGTACCCACCCATGACAAGGGAGCAGCATGATGACCCTGGCCGATGCCCCGGCAGAAGTACAACTGGCGGTAGACTTGATTGAACTACTGGAGCTCAATGACGTGGATCCGGCTGTTGCCCTGGCCGCACTGGCCATCGTCAGAACCGATTGTGAGCGCAAACTGACACGGCCCGATCAGCCGGGCCAATAAGCCGATAACTCAGGCTCTGTCTATTGAAAATACGCTCAGATGCATCGACGGCCTCTTTGTGGGGCCGGTACCGATGGCGCTGCTGGTGGCCATCTGGCGGGAGTGGCTGCACAGCCTGATCCCGGACACCCGGGCATAAAAATACGGGCACTGGGCCCGTATTGGTTTGCTGTCGCCAGGTACGCGATAACGCTTACTCGGATGCCGCTATCAGGCTGGCGTTGCCGCCGGCTGCCGTGGTGTCGACACAGAGGTGGCGCTCGATCACGAAGCGCTCGGGCGCATCCTGACTGGTCAGCAGCGGCAACAGGGCACCGTCACGTTTCGCCAGAGCAACACGGTATTGCCGCAGTGTCGGCTCGGCAGCCGCACTGACCAGCGCCTCGAATCCGCCAACGGTTTTCAGGGCGGCAGGCTGCAACAGACCTTCCAGCCCCAGTACGGGAATACCTGCCAGGCCTGCCAGTGCCGCGGGTGCGCCCGGCGCTACCACGACCACGCCGTTACCCTGCGACAGGGCAATGCCGGCCTGCTTCATGGCCGAGGCCAGATCCGGCCCCAGACAGAGCACAACACCACGAGGACGGCAAGACAGCCGGTTCAGCTCCCCGGTCGGTCCCGGCATTTCTTCCGGTGCGGCATCGAGGGCCGCGGGCACGGTACCAAAAACGGGCTGCAGCCGCGCCGCCCGATCCCGGGCCACGGACCAGGCCTTCACATCCAGCCGGGTGATCGCCCGCTGCAGCTGATCCGCGGTAACCGTTTCTGCCCCGGCGGCGTCTACCGTCGCTACCGCGCCGGTTTTCATGAAGCGGCGCACATACTGGGGGCCACCCGCTTTCGGACCCGTGCCCGACAGCCCCTCGCCACCAAAGGGCTGAGAGCCGACGATGGCGCCGATCTGATTGCGGTTGACGTAGATGTTACCCACCTTGACCCGGTTGACGATGCGCTCAACCCGCTTGTCGACCCGGGTATGCAGGCCGAAGGTCAGGCCGAAGCCCTGGGCGTTGATCTGATCGACCACCTGCTCGATTTCGTCCGCCTCGAAGGTGGCCACGTGCAGTACCGGCCCGAAGATTTCTTCTTCCAGCTCATGAATGCCTTCCAGCCGGATCACCGTCGGTGCCACGAAACGCCCCTCTGCCGGTACCGGCAGTTGCTTGAGCACCCGCCCCATGGCGGCAAATTTCTTGCAATGGGCTTCGATACCCTGCTTGGCATTGTCGTCGATCACCGGGCCCACATCGGTAGACAGCAACCAGGGATCACCCACGCTCAGTTCGTCCATGGCACCGAACAGCATCTCCAGCAGGTGATCGGCGATGTCCTTCTGCACATAGAGCATGCGCAGGGCGGAGCAACGCTGACCGGCACTCTGGAACGAAGAAGCCAGTACATCGCGTATCACCTGCTCCGGCAGGGCGGTGGAGTCCACGATCATGGCGTTCAGACCGCCGGTTTCGGCCACCAGGGGGGCATCCGGCGCCATTGTCTCGGCCATCACCTTGTTGATGTGCTGGGCCGTGGCGGTAGAGCCGGTGAAGCAGACGCCGGCAATACGCGGATCCGAGGTCAGCGCCGCACCGACGGTGCTGCCGCCACCGGGCAGCAGCTGAATGGCGCCCTTGGGAATACCGGCTTGATGCATCAGCTCGACGGCCCGGGTGGCGAGCAGTGCGGTCTGACCCGCCGGCTTGGCGATAACGGCATTGCCTGCCGCCAGCCCCGCCAGTACCTGACCGGCGAAGATTGCCAGCGGAAAGTTCCAGGGTGAAATACAGGCAATGACACCGCGTCCGGCACCGAACTCCTGGTTGCGTACCGCTTCGTTCGGATAGTAACGGGCAAAGTCGACGGCTTCGCGAATTTCGGCCACGCCATCGAGCAGGCTCTTGCCCGCTTCTCGGGTCGCCAGGGCGAACAGCTCGTGGACATGCTCTTCAAACAAGTCGGCCACCCGGCGAATGCGGCTGGCCCGCTCTTCTACCGACAGGGCGGACCAGGCCTGGAAGCCCGTTTGTGCTGCGCGAATGGCACCTTCGATATCTTGCTTCGAGGCCTGGGTCACATGACCCACCAGATCGGACGGCCTGGCCGGGTTGCGCACTTCCTGCACCTCGCCACCCTGCACCGCGCAGGCCAGCACGGGGCCGCCGGTCCACTGATGGCGCTTGAAGCGGCCACGGCCCTCTTCGATCTCGGCCACTTCCACCGGATCTGTGATGTCCCAGCCCTTGGCATTGAGGCGCTCGGCACCATACAGATCCGCCGGGCGGGCAATGATTTTACTCGACACCGCATCCCCCATGGCCGCGACGGTATCGAAGGGGTCGCGAGCGATGTCTTCGGGCTGAATGCGGGTATCGACAATCTGGTTGACGAAGGAGCTGTTGGCACCGTTTTCCAGCAGGCGGCGTACCAGATAGGCCAGCAGATCCTGGTGGGCCCCCACGGGGGCGTAGATACGACAGCGGGTTCCCTGCTTGGTGAGCACCGCATCATGCAGCGATTCGCCCATGCCGTGCAGACGCTGGAATTCGAAGCAATCGCGACCCTGAGCCAGTTCCAGAATGGCCGATACCGAGTGGGCATTGTGGGTCGCAAACTGGGGATAGATACGATCGGTCATCGCCAGCAGTTTTCTGGCGCAGGAAATGTAGGACAGATCGCTGTTGACCTTGCGGGTGAAGACCGGAAAATCGGTCAGGCCCATCACCTGGGCGCGCTTGATCTCCGCATCCCAGTAGGCGCCTTTGACCAGGCGTACCATGATGCGTCGGTCCAGCTTTTCGGACAGTGCATACAGCCAGTCGAGCACATGCGCCGCCCGCTTGCCGAAGGCCTGCACCACGACACCAAAGCCGTCCCAGCCCGCCAGCGAGGGATCGGACAGCACCGCTTCGATCACATCCAGAGACAAGTCCAGGCGATCGGCTTCTTCCGCATCGATATTGAAGCCCATATTGGCGGCCTTGGCCTGTCTGGCCAACTCCAGCGCCCGGGGCACCAGCTCGTTCATGACCCGATCTTGCTGGCCGAATTCGTAGCGGGCGTGCAGTGCGGACAGCTTGACCGAAATACCCGGGTTGTTGCGAATTTCCTGGTGACCACAGTGCGGTGCCAGGGACTTGATGGCATCGGAATAGGCGCGGTGATAGCGCAGCGCATCCCCGTCGGTACGAGCCGCCTCTCCCAACATATCGTAGGAATAGGTATAGCCCCGCGCTTCATAATTTTTCGCACGCTTGAGTGCTTCTTCGATATTGCGGCCCAAAACGAACTGGCGCCCCATTTCCTTCATGGCCTGAGCCACGGCCGTGCGCACCACGGGCTCGCCGAGACGCTTGACCATGCCGCGCAGGGTGCTCGCCAATCCCTTGCGGTCGACCGGCGAAAGCAGCTTGCCGGTCACCAGCAGTGCCCAGGTGGAGCTGTTGATCAGCGAGGAGCCGGAGCGGCCACGGTGCTCGGCCCAGTTGCCGGATGAAATCTTGTCTTCGATAAGCTCGTCGATGGTGCTCTTGTCCGGCACCCGCAGCAGGGCCTCGGCCATACACATCAGGGCCACGCCTTCCTTGGTGGTCAGGCCGTACTGGGCAAGAAATTTTTCCATGATGGTTGGCGTGGCGTTGGCACGCACATCCTTAACCAGCGCGATCGCCCGTGCGGAGATGTTGGCACGCTCACCGGGGGATACCTGTGCACTGGCCGCCAACGCCTTGACGACGGTGGCCTCATCGGCCAGATAGTGGCTACGCATCTGTTCCCGGCTGGACGCCATCGATTGTGCTTGTTCTTTCATCCGACCTACTCCCTTGATATATGCAGTCTTGTTGCCGCCATTCTACCCACAAACAGAGAGTCACATTTCCTATATGAAATCCATAAGCCTTACCTTATGACTATTTATTAATGTTAATTTTTAACTTTTCACCATAAAAATATAAATAACAGGAAAATAGACTAACCTCGCCATCCAAAGCTGGTCCCGGCAAGGCACGACATTCTCCGGAGAAGTACCGGATTTCGAGTATGAAGACGCCTGCTCTCGGGCGTTATCAGGGTTGACACACACCGCCACCGCTCTGAAACCGATAGTCCATTTCACCAATAAATAAACGTATGTAGAATATTGGAATATATTTAAACAACCCAATGGGAATAAAAACCAAAAATGACAGAAAAAACAGGAAATCTGGATAGAGCTGATCTGCAGATCATCAAGGAACTCCAGGAAGATGCTCGAATGACACTTACCGAGCTGGCTTCCCGCGTCGGCCTGTCGAAGACCCCCTGCCAGCTGCGAATGCGCCGACTCGAGGAACAGGGCTATATCACCGGTTATACGGCGCTGGTCGATCATGGCAAGCTCGGCATGAATCATATCGCCTTTGTCCAGGTCACCCTCAACGATACCAGCAGCAAGGCCCTGACCGCCTTTAACAAGGCCGTCCGCAAGATCGGAGAAGTCGAGCAGTGCCACATGATCGCCGGCGGTTACGACTATCTGCTGAAGGTACGTACCAACGATATGGTCGCTTACCGCATGGTGCTGGGTGAAAAACTCTCCACCCTGCCGCATGTGGTGCAAACCAGTACCTTCGTGGTCATGGAAAGTGTGAAGGATCTCGGCCTGTAGGTACGGCCTTAGACCAGAGGCAACTCCTTGGTATCAGGGAGGTATTCACAGCGAGTCGGTGGAGCGGGCCATTTGTCCGACGTTTGTACTGAAATAAAAACAGCGGGAAGTCGATGTCGACTTCCCGCTGGTCATTTACGGCTTACGGCTTACGGCTTATAAAGTTTACAGCTCTTCTTCCAGATAGGTATACCCTTCCAGACCGGCGGTCAGCTCTTTCATCAGCATGGCGCGGGTTTCTTCATCCAGATCCGGCTGATTCACCAATACCTCGTAACGGGCGTTGATCACCGACGGATCTATGTCCACATAACGCAGCATGTCGGCTACCGTGCTGCCGGCTTTCACGTTATTGACCACCACCTTGCCCTGCTCGTCTACCGACACTTCCGCGCTGTGGGTATCACCGAACAGGTTGTGCATGTCGCCCAGAATTTCCTGATAGGCGCCCACCAGGAAAAAGCCCAGATACTGGGGCTGACCGGGAATAAACTCCGGCATCGGCAGCGTGGTTTCCACCCCCTGGCCATCCACGTACTGATCGATGGCACCGTCCGAATCACAGGTGATATCCAGGATCACCGCACGACGGGTCGGCGCTCTGTCCAGACCATCCAGCGGCAATACCGGGAAAATCTGATCGATACCCCAGGCATCGGGCAGCGACTGGAACAGGGAGAAGTTGACGAAACACTTGTCTGCCAGCTTCTCGTTCAGCTCGTCGATAATGGGTCTGTGCGCCCGGTTAACCGTATCCAGCCGTGACTTGATGCCCAGACAGATGTTGAGGTGCATTTCCTCGGCCCAGGCTCTGTCTTCCAGGGTCATCAGACCCATGTTGTACTGCTGGTGCACATCGGCCAGCTCGGCCACGGTATCGTGGTAGATTTCAAGCAATGGCGGATCTTCCTGGCACAGGTCTTCCCAGGTTTCCCAGATGTTCTGCAGCAGAAAGGCGGCGTCGTCTGCCGGCGCTTTCGCGGCCTGGGGTTTGGCCGACTCGGTGCTGATCACATCGGCTATCAGCATGGCATGGTGCGCGGTAATGGCCCGGCCGGATTCACTGATGATCAACGGATAAGGCAGCTCGAATTCGCGGCACACATCCCCGATACCCCACACCACATTGTTGGCGTATTCGCGCAGGTTATAGTTGGCCGAGCAATAGCTCTGCGAACGGGTTCCTTCGTAATCCACGCCCAGACCACCGCCCACATCGACGATGTCGACCGGTACGCCCATGCGGCGCAGCTCGCCATAGAAACGGCCGCATTCACGCACGCCTTTCTGAATGTCGCGAATGTTGGCAATCTGGGAGCCCAGATGAAAGTGCAGCAGCTGCAACCAGTCCAGGCAGTCTGCATCGCGCAACTGCTTGACCAGATTGAGCACATGAGCCGCGCTCAAGCCAAACTTGGACTTTTCACCGCCGCTGGACTGCCACTTGCCGGCACCCTGGGAGGCCAATCGGGCCCGCACACCGAGGCGAGGGGCCACGTTGAGGCGCCTGGCCTCCTCCATCACCATGGTCAGCTCGGACAGCTTCTCGATGACGATATACACCTGATGGCCCATCTTGGTGCCCATCAGCGCCAGACGAATATATTCCTTGTCTTTGTAACCGTTACAGACGATCACCGACTCGGTTTCATGACTGTGCGCAAGCACGGCCAGCAGCTCCGGCTTGGAACCCGCCTCAAGCCCAAGACGCGGCTTGTCTTTGTAGGCCTTGGTGACCGCGTCCAGCACACCGCGCTGCTGGTTGACCTTGATCGGATAAACGGTCAGGTAATCGCCTTCGTAACCGTAATCTTCGATGGCGCCGCTAAAGGCATTGAACAGGGCATCGATGCGGCTTTTGATAATATCGGGAAAACGCAACAACACCGGCGCGGCATAGCCTTCGGCCTTGAGCTGCTCGACCACCTCGGACACCACCACTTTGGCCTCGGGCCGGGTTTTATCGGGAGTCACCACCACCCGTCCCTGATCGTCCAGATGAAAGAAGCCCGCGCCCCAGTAAGGCAGGTTATATACTTTGAGCGCGTCGTTTGCGGACCATTCAGCCATATTCTTTGTCCCCTTTGATTGTAAGGGTCATAGAAGATCCGGGCCTGGGTAAGACCCGGTACGATAATTTTTTGACGCTCGGAGGGTATCGAGCGCCCGCGACTTCAGCAAGCATCACCGCAACATTAATACCAACATTAATGGCAACGGCCATGGGCATGGCTTGTCCTGAAAAACGGGAGCCGAGTCTACACACAGACTCGGGCGCTGACCAGTGTATGAAACCACTTGCAGCCATTTTATTGCGCCGCCCGTATCTCCAGTAACGAGCCCAGGGTATGCAGAAAATGCAGACCGTAATGACGCCCCAGTTCATAGTCCTGTTCCAGCTGCGCCCGACTCGATCCCAGCACCCGGCTTTGCAACGGCTGGTGTGGAAAAATCTCGATGATCTGCGCATCCTTCGGCGGGCAATGGATGAAGTCGTGAAAGTCGTTGAAGCAGCGTTCATGCGCCTCCACTATCTGCATCAGATCGCCCAGCCGTTCCCGGCCTATCCAGCCTTCCAGCTTGCGTGCCCAATGTGGACTGAAGCGGCTGTGCTGGGGCACGGTGCGGATCACCACTATGGTGCGCGCCCCGCGACGATAGGCCTCGCGCACCGGAATGGCGTCGGCGACGGCACCGTCCACATAACGTTCTCCCTGCCACTCCACTCCGGCCCGGTAAAACAATGGAATCGCGCTGGACGCCTTCAACCCCAGCATCCAGTCGCTCTCGCCCGGGTGAAAATAATGGGGTTGGTAATCCCCGGTACGGGTGCTGCAAAACAGCAGCTCGCGCCCGTTCAGCCGCTTGCGACCGGTGTGAATATCCAGCGGCAGGCCATGGGTCAGGACGTCGAAAAACCAGTCCAGATCCACCAGGTCACCGCCACGGGCAAAGTGCAGCGGCCGGAAAAAATCGGCACGGGTGGTATATTCCTCAATCAAGGTGCGGGCGTACCCCCGGGCATCACAGACAAAGGCGGACAGGTTCTGTGCACCGGCCGAGGTCCCGATCAGAATATCGAAGGGGTCGAAACGGGCTTCCATAAAGACATCCAGCACCCCGGCGGTAAAAATGCCCCGCTGCCCGCCCCCTTCACACACCAGGGCCATCTTGCCGCTGCGTCCCCCGGCATCGGCATACAAGGGGGTGATATGGTCAAGGCTGACCGAAACATGATTGGTCATAGTGATTCCCTTCATCAAACCGTATGCATGGTGCCATGGCACCGTCATCGGGACGGATTGGAATTCACGTTATGATGCGGGTGACAGGCTGCTGTCCCGCATTCGACCCGATACTAAAATCATAGCCAATCCATCGCGTGGGGGCGGATTACGGGGTTAACGGTCACTGTGGCCCAGGTCTCTGTCCGGCGCGATATGATCCCGCAACCGCTGTTTAACCTCTTTGGCTTCGGGAAAGCCCTCGTCGGCCACCCGACACCAAATCAGGGTGCCGTCGACCAGGATCTGGAACTGGCCTTTTTCACCCGGGATCAGGGCCACCTCGCCCACCTCGTCATTGAAGGTCGACAATATTTCCTGCGCCAGCCAGGCCGAGCGCAACAGCCAGCGGCACAGGGAACAGTAGCGAATTTCCACTCTCGGTTTCATGGTTTTCCTTCTCTCAAAATAAAAAGTCTCGGAACGAAAAAGGGGTCGGCGTCGATAAATGACGCCGACCCCTTTTTATAACATGACTATCAGTATAACGAGTCCTGCGGCCACACCAGCCAGAGGCTTAGCGCCCCCACCAGCAACGCCGACACCACCGCCGCCAGTGCCGACCACCCGGCCCCTTTATGGCGCAGACCCTGCTCCACCAGAGGCGGTACCAACGCCAGCGCCACCAGCCACCCGTCCATGGGGATAAACTGCCAGCACAGGGTCAGCAACAACACATAAACGCCGGTAAAGTGCCGATCGGACACGGCACGATTCAGGCCACTCAACCACAAGATGCCGGCCAGCACCGCCAGAGATCCGGCGAGCTGGGCCAGCAGCAGGCTGCCGCCGATGGCCACGGTAATGGCGAAAGCGGCACCACCGACGGCAAAGCCCAACCCGGCCCGGCCGCTACCGCCGCGCCACTCTCGCCAGCCCTGCCATAGCCAGAACACCAGCAGGCCGAACAGCGCCTCTGGATAGCGACCGAGCAAGGGCCATAACGCCAGTAGAAACACCCCACTGACCAGCACGGGAGTCAGTATTCGACGCCACAGGCCCGGTAACAGTTCGGCCAGCGCCACTGCCCAGAGGGCAAACGGCAACCACTGGGTTCCCTTGGTCGGTAACAAATACCAGCCGGATGCCCAGCCCATGGTTACCCATACCGCCACCCCGGCCAGCCACCAGAATGCAGGCGGGCGCCACCAACCGATGGCGCCCGCAAACAAGGCCGGCAGCAGTGTCTGCAGCAGCAGATCCACGCCCATATCAACCTCCGACGTTACTGACGAATGCCTTCGACAAACAGCTTGATATGAATGTCGTCACCCACGCCGGGCAGGCCATAACTCATGCCGAAGTCACTGCGCTTGATGGTGGTTTCAGCATTGAAACCGTTACGATAGCCGCCCCAGGGATCTTCACCCTCGCCGACAAAATCGACGTCAAAAGTCACCGGCTGGCTCACGCCGTGCACGGTCAGGTCGCCACTCAGCTTGCCGCTGTCTTTGTCACCTTCATAACCGGTGCTGGAAAAATTCAGGGTCGGATACTGGCGCACATCGAAGAAGTCGGGGCTGCGCAGATGCTTGTCCCGTTCTTCATGGTTGGTATCGACGCTGTCGGCCTCTATGGTAAAGCTGGCCTTGGCGGCAGCCGGGTTTTCCGCGTCGAACTGGTACTCGCCTTCCAGTGTGTTGAAGCGCCCCAGCAGGGTACTGAAGCCCATGTGACTCACTTCAAAAACGGCCGTGGTATGAGCGGGATCCACCTTGTAATCGGCGGCCATCACCGGCCCGGCCAGTGCCAGGGAAGAAACCAGCAGGGCTACTTTTTTCATGTTCATAACAATCTCCGTTTCTGCCTAAATCAGGCGCAGATGGCGCCATATGATGCGTCTGGACTAGATAGTAGGATGCCTTGCAAACGAGAACAATTATAGCTTAACTAAAACATTATCAACTTTTAGTTAATAATGTTGTCTATTGGCACGCCGGTACTTCAAAGAGAACAAAGAAGTTGAAGATGATAAATAATGTTCATGGAATTGGTATAAGGAAGCATAAAACGTGGATCAATTATCCGCCATCCGGACCTTTTGCAAGGTAGTAGAACTGCAGAGTTTTACCAAAACCGCGCAGCAGCTGGAGCTGTCGGTCGCCATGGTATCGAAACAGGTGGGCCTGCTGGAGCAACATCTCAACGCCCGGCTGCTGATGCGCACGACTCGACGGGTCAGCGTCACCGAAGCCGGCCAGCTCTATTACGCACGCTGTCATGCCATTCTGGCCGAGCTGGAGCAGGCCGACGCCATGATCTCGGATCACAGTCGCCGACCCAGTGGCCCTATTCGTATCTCTGTGCCCATGGACTTCGGTACCCTCAAGGTGGCGCCGCTACTGGCGGAGTTTCACCGCCGCTACCCGGATATTCAGCTGATTCTGGAATACAGCGACCGTCTGGTGGCCCTGGTAGAAGAAAACTTTGATCTGGCGCTGCGCATCGGCGCCCTGCCCGACTCGTCGCTGATTGCCCGCCCTCTGGCACAGATACCGCTGCTCACCTGTGCCGCGCCCGACTACCTGGACCGGCACGGCACTCCCTCTCATCCTTCGGCGCTAGCCGACCATAACTGCCTGCTCTATACCCTGAGCGAACCGCAATGGAGCTATCGGCAACAGGGGCACCATTATCCGGTGCGGCCCAAAGGCGCCATGCGTGCCAATACCGGCCGGGCACTGGCCCTGGCCGCCAGTCAGGGCATGGGCGTGATCATGCAGCCCCGCTTTATCGTGGAAGATTATCTGGCGCAGGGAACCCTGGTGCCGCTGCTGGAAGAGTTTGAACTACCGGCTGTCAGCCTGAACCTGCTCTACCCGCACCGGCATTTTCTGCCCAGTCGGGTAAAGTGCTTTGTGGAATACATGGAAGACTGCTTCAAACAGACAAAATAAAGGGCGCATCGGCGCCCTTGTTCTTGATGAACCATGGTTAACGAACCATGGCTAACGAACCACCATTAACGAGTGACGATCAGCGTTTTACCCCCATCAGAAACTCCTGGCGGGTTTCGGGACGGCTCTTGAAAATACCACCAAGCGAGGTGGTGGTGGTGGCGCTGGTGGCATCCATCACGCCGCGGGCCTTCACACAATAATGGGTGGCAGTAATGCTGATCGCGACGTCATCCGACTCCAGCAGCGCCTGCAAGGCCACCAGCACCTGCTGGGTCAGTCGTTCCTGCACCTGCGGGCGACGGGCAAAAAACTGCACGATGCGGTTGATCTTCGACAGCCCAATCACCTTGCTGCGCGGAATATAGGCCACGGTAGCCGTACCGTCGATGGTCACGAAGTGATGCTCGCAGGTGCTGGTCAGGGTGATGTCCCGCACCTGCACCATTTCATCCACCTTCATCTTGTTCTCGATCAGGGTGATTTTGGGGAAGTAGCTGTAATCCAGACCGGAGAAAATTTCACGCACATACATCTTGGCGATGCGCTGCGGGGTTTCGGCCAGGCTGTCATCTTCGAGATCCAGGCCCAGCACGTCCATCATCTCGGTCATCAGGCCGGTAATGCGCGACTGTTTTTCATCCAGGGTCAGATGATTACTTTTCATCGGGGTTTCCAGTCCCCTGGCCTCGAGGGCAGAACGAACTCGAATGGCGGCGTCGCTCAAAGCGGTCATGACAGGCTCCGTTGAATAAATAAAAAGCGGTAAAAAAACTGCTGGAATGGTAGTGCATTTATGGTCTGGTGTGAATGATGGATTCATTTCCTAACCTGCAGAGAAAGATGACAAAAAACATTTTAAACTGGAATAATGAGCTCAACCGTCCCCACAACAGGTAACCCAAGATGGCCATTCATGATTGCGACAGCCAACCCGGACTGCGTCCCTATCTCGACGCCAGACACGAGATGCTCTCTCGTCTCGAGGCAATAACCGACAGCACCCCCGTTTCGCTGGAACAGGCGCTGAACCGTATTTTGGCCGACGATATTCACTCTCCCCTCGACGTGCCCTCTTTCGCCAACTCGGCAATGGACGGCTACGCCCTGCGCGCCGCCGATGTAACCGACGAGGCCGCCCTCACCCTGGTCGGTACCAGCCTGGCCGGGCATCCGTTCAACGGCAGCATTGGGCCCGGTGAATGCGTACGCATCATGACCGGTGCCGCCCTGCCGCTGGGCGCCGACGCCGTGGTGATGCAGGAAAACTGCCGCTCGGAGCACAACATCATCTACCCCCGGGGCCCGGTGACCGAAGGCCGGCATGTACGTTTGCCCGCCGAGGATCTGGCCCAGGGCGAACGGGTCTTTGCCGCCGGCACCCGCATCAACGCCCGGGTGTTGTCGGTACTGTCCTCGCTCGGGCTGGAGCAGGTCTATGTTCAACGTCAGCTGACGGTGGCCTTGCTGTCGACCGGTGACGAGCTGAAAAGCCCGGGCGAGCTGCTCGCCCCCGGCGATATTTATGACTCCAATCGCATCGGTGTCGGCGCCATGCTCGAACGGCTCGGCATTCGGGTCCTCGACTACGGCATTATCCAGGACGATCCTGCGCTGATCCGTCAGGCCTTTATCAAGGCCGCCACCGAAGCCGATGCGCTGATCACCTCCGGTGGCGTGTCGGTGGGCGATGCGGACTACACCAAGCAGGTGCTGGAAGAGGTGGGCCGCATCGGCTTCTGGAAACTGGCCATCAAGCCCGGCAAGCCTTTCGCCTTCGGCCACATCAACAACTGTCCCTTCTTCGGCCTGCCCGGCAATCCGGTATCGGCCGCCGTCACCTTTCACCTGCTGGTGCGCCCGGCTCTGGCCACCCTGGCCGGTGAAACTCTCAAGCCCACTCCTTTGCTGCAGGCGAAGGCGCTGATGCCATTCAAGAAAAGTCCCGGCCGCATGGACTTTCAGCGTGGCACGGTCAGCACCCAGGCCGACGGCAGTCTGGGCGTCGTGGCCGCCGGTGCCCAGAGCTCGGCGGTTTTCAGCGCCATGGCCGAGGCCAATTGCCTGCTGCACCTGGAGCAGGACAGAGGCAACGTGAGTGAGGGCGATATGGTCACTCTGGAACTGATTGACGGCTTGTACTGGTGATGCAGCCACTCAACGACGACGAATGGCTGCGCTACAACCGCCAGATAGTGCTGCGCCAGTTCGATATAGAGGGGCAGGAGGCATTGAAAAATGCCGCCGTGCTGATCATCGGCGCCGGTGGTCTGGGCTGCGCCGCCGCCCAGTATCTGGCGGTAGCCGGGGTGGGCCAGATCACCCTGGTCGATCACGACCGGGTCGAGCTGTCCAACCTGCAGCGCCAGGTACTGCATCAGGATGGTGATATAGGCCGGCTCAAGGTGGACTCCGCCGCCGACAGCCTGCGCGCCGCCAACCCCTATCTCGAGGTGGTTACCCACGCCTGCGACGCCGATGATGCCCTGCTCACCCGGCTTATCCCCCAACATCAGCTGGTACTGGACGGCACCGACAACCTGGAGACCCGCCAGCGGGTCAACCGGCTGTGCTTTGCCACCAAAATCCCCTTGGTGTCGGCGGCGGTGATCCGCATGGAAGGCCAGCTCAGCGTCTTTACCTATGGCGACGATGAGCCCTGTTACGGCTGTTTGAGCCGGCTGATGGGCGACGGCACCCTGAGTTGTGTGGAGGCCGGGGTACTGGCCCCCATGGTGGGCGTGATGGGTTCCCTGCAGGCGCTGGAAGCGATCAAGCTGCTGGCCAACATGGGTCGTTCGCCCAAAGGCAAGCTGTTACTGGTCGACGGTCTCAACCTCAACACTCGGGAGCTGACCCTGCCCAAGGCACCCGACTGCCCGATATGCGGGGGAAATTCGTAGCAGTAGACGGTGTGCAATGTGATAGTTTCAGAGGGTAAAGAATGCCGTAGCCCAGAGGCAACCCTGTTGCCTCTTTTACACTACAGATCCAGCAGAATTGAAAACAGGGGTTGGCGGAGCGCTACACCCCGCGTTCGTTATTCCAGATCAGTACGTGCAACTGGGGCAGTACCCGGGCGTTGAACCAGCGATCGGCGGTCACCTTGTCCACCAGCCAGCGCAGGCGAGCGTTGAGCGACGCGGTGTCGGTTTCCAGATCCGGCTGCTCGGGGGTAGCCGGGCTCGGATTGCACGGCTGCAGGGTCAGCGGCAGTTGCGGATAATCGGCGGCCACTGCCCTCGCCCATTGGTAATCGGCCTCGTCGGCGATCACCAGCTTGAGGCTGACTCGCGTCTGTTCGCCGGCGGCAGCCAGGCCGGCCTCGAACCGACTGCGATTGAAGGCCATGCCGGACGACGGCGGCTTGGGGCTGAGGGTGAGATGATCGAGCCGCGCAAACCAGTCCTGTACCTTGCTGCCCTGGGTTTCCATGGCGAAGGTATAGCCCTCGGCATGACCCAGTTCCAGCAGCTCGCTTAATGGCTGCAGCGCCGGATTGCCGCCAGACAGGGTCACCAGCAGCGGCTGGCCACCGCTCAATTGCTTCACCTCGGCCATAATGGCCTCGGCGCTCATCGGTGCCCAGTCGGCCTTGAAGCGCGGCTCTACCGCATAGAGGGTGTCACACCAACTGCAACGAAAGTCGCAGCCACCGGTACGAACGAACAGGGTCGGCACGCCGATAAGCGCCCCTTCGCCCTGAATGGTGGGGCCGAAGATCTCGCTGATGGCGATACTCATGGCCGGTACTCCGCCCAGGTTTTGGGGGTTTCCGATACCGCCACCGCGCTCACCTCGGGCCAACGCGCCCGGGCCCAGTCGAACAGATGGCGGGCCAGCCGTTCGGCGGTGGTGCACTCGTCGCCCAGCACCTCGTTGAGGTGGCGGTGATCGAGCTTGTCGTCGATGTAGTCCTTGAACGCCTTGAGTTCAAGGTAATCACGCACGAAGCCGTATTGATCCAGCACCTCGCTTTGCAGCTCGATGACCACCACGTAGTTGTGACCGTGCAGCCGGGCACAAGGGTGCCAGTCCGGCATCTGGTGCAGCTGGTGGGAGGCGGAAAAGTGAAACTCTTTCTTTATGGTGTACATTTTTCCACCCTCGCCACGGCCTCGAGCCAATACTCTTTATCCAGATAGGGAGTCGGATCTTCCACCCCGGCCAGGGTCATGGCTTCGATACGCTCCACGCAAGTGCCACAGCGACCGCAGTGAAGTTCGTCGCCTTCGTAGCAGGACCAGGTGTCGGCCACCGGTACCGTAAAGCGCGCCGCATCGCGGGCGATGTCGGTCTTGTCGCTGTCTACGTAGGGGGCAAACAGGGCCACTTCGGCCACGCCGTCCAGCGCCCGGGCCTGCATTTCGCCAAACAGGCGAATAAAGTCGGGTCGACAGTCGGGATAGATGAAGTGATCACCGCCGTGTACCGCCAGTGCCACCGTGTCCAGACCACGGGCGGCGGCCACGCCGAAAGCGATGGTGAGCATGATGGCGTTGCGATTGGGCACCACCGTCAGTTTCATGTTTTCTTCGCTGTAGTGGCCGTGGGGCACCTCGATGTCGTCGGTCAGCGCCGAGCCGGACAGCTGACGGCCGATGTGACCGATGTCCATCACCAGATGCGGTACCCCGAGTCGCTCGGCGCACAGGCGGGCGGCATCGATTTCTTTCTTGTGGCGCTGACCATAATCGAAGGTCAGCAGAGCACCGAGGGATTGCTCCGCCGCCAGCCGATAAGCCAGGGTCACGGAGTCGAATCCACCGGAGCAGATCAGTAATGCTTTCATATTGTGTCCTTGTTTTGTCCGGGTAGGCTGCGACCGGGAGTAAAAGCGGGGTGCATTTTAACGCCGTGGGCGAGAAGCGCAAGACTGGGGAATGGGGAATGGGGAATAGGGAATGGGGAATGGGGAATGGGGAATGGGGAATGGGGAATGGGGAATGGCAATAATGCACTCCCCCTCTAATCCCAAGTCCCTAATCCCTAATCCCTATTCCCTGTAATTAATATTCCCTGTCACAGAAAAGGGCGCCGAAGCGCCCTTTAACGTTTTTACCGGAATAGGTTTTACCGGAATAGGTTTTACCGGAATAAGCTTATTTGCTTACCGAATGCTCGGCCAGATACAACCAGGTGTCGATCACGGTGTCCGGGTTGAGCGAGACCGAGTCGATGCCCTGCTCTACCAGCCAGGCGGCGAAGTCGGCGTGATCCGACGGGCCCTGGCCGCAGATGCCCACGTACTTGCCGGCCTTGCGTGCCGCCTGAATGGCCATCGACAACAACGCCTTCACCGCCTCGTCCCGCTCGTCGAACGAGCCGGCCACCAGTCCCGAGTCCCGATCCAGGCCCAGAGTAAGCTGGGTCATGTCATTGGAGCCGATGGAGAAGCCGTCGAAGTAGGCCAGGAACTTGTCCGCCAACAGGGCGTTGGAAGGCAGTTCGCACATCATGATCACCTTGAGGCCGGCTTCGCCACGCTTGAGGCCGTTTTCCGCCAGAATGTCGATAACGGAAGCGGCTTCGGTCAGGGTTCGCACGAAGGGAATCATGATTTCGACGTTGGTCAGACCCATGTCGTTGCGCACCCGCTTCATCGCCTCGCACTCCATGGCGAAACAGTCGCGGAAGTCTTCGGAGATATAGCGAGAAGCGCCCCGGAAACCCAGCATGGGGTTTTCTTCATCCGGCTCATAGGCGTCACCGCCCATCAGGTTGGCATACTCGTTCGACTTGAAGTCGGACATGCGCACAATCACCCGCTCCGGCCAGAAGGCGGATGCCAGGGTAGAGATCCCTTCGGCCAGCTTGGCCACGAAGAACTCGCGCGGACTCTCGTAGCCGGCGATGACTTCGTCGATCTTCAGCTTCAGCTCCGGGCTCTGGGTGTCGTAATTCAGCAGCGCCTTGGGGTGCACACCAATCATGCGATTGATAATGAACTCCAGTCGTGCCAGACCCACACCGGCATTGGGCAGCTGAGCAAAGTCGAATGCCCGGTCCGGGTTACCCACGTTCATCATCACCTTCACCGGCGACACCGGCATGGAGCCGACTTCGGAGGTGTTGACCTTGAACTCGAGCTGACCGTCGTAGATAAAGCCGGTATCGCCCTCGGCGCAGGACACGGTCACTTGCTGACCATCCTGAATGCGCTGGGTGGCGTCACCACAGCCGACTACCGCCGGAATGCCCAGCTCACGGGCAATAATGGCCGCGTGACAGGTACGGCCACCGCGATTGGTCACGATGGCGGCGGCCCGCTTCATGATCGGCTCCCAGTCCGGGTCGGTCATGTCGGTCACCAGCACGTCACCGGGCTTGATGTCGTCCATTTGTTCGATAGAGGCAATCACCTTGGCGGTGCCGGCACCGATCTTGTGGCCGATGGAGCGGCCTTCGGCGATAACCTTGCCGGTTTCGTTGAGGGCAAAACGCTCCAGTACATTGGCATCCTGGCGGCTGCGCACGGTTTCGGGACGCGCCTGTACTATATACAGCTGGCCGTCGATACCGTCTTTGGCCCACTCGATGTCCATCGGGCGGCCGTAGTGTTTTTCGATGATCACCGCCTGTTTGGCCAGCTCCATCACCTCAATGTTGGTCAACGAGAAATGGCGGCGCTCTTCGCGGCTGGTTTCCTTGATCTCCACCTGCTTGCCGAGCTCTACGCCATCGGCGTAGATCATCTTCTGCAGCTTGGAACCCAGGGTCTTGCGCACCACCGCCGGGCGACCGGCCTTGAGGGTCGGTTTGTGCACATAGAATTCATCCGGGTTGACTGCGCCCTGCACCACCATTTCGCCCAGACCGACAGAGGAAGTGATGAACACCACCTGATCGAAGCCGGACTCGGTGTCCAGGGTAAACATGACCCCGGAAGCGGCGATGTCGGAACGCACCATGCGCTGAATGCCGGCCGACAGCGCCACGCCGCGATGGTCGTAGCCCTGATGAACCCGGTAGGAAATGGCGCGATCGTTAAACAGGGAGGCGAATACGTGCTTGATGGCCACCATCACGGCGTCCAGGCCACGTACGTTGAGGAAGGTTTCCTGCTGGCCGGCAAAAGAGGCGTCGGGCATGTCTTCGGCGGTGGCGGACGAGCGCACCGCAAAGGAGGCCAGATCGCCGGCCTGGCCGGTCAGCTCATGATAGGCACCGGCAATGGCCGCTTCCAGCTCGGGCTGAAAAGGCGTATCGATTACCCACTGACGAATGGTGTTGCCGGCATCACCCAGGGCCTGGATATTGTCCACGTCCAGGGTATCCAGCAGGTCATGAATTTTTGCGTTGAGTCCGCTCTGCTCCAGAAACTCGTTAAAGGCGAAGGCGGTGGTGGCGAAACCGCCGGGAACCGACACTCCGGCTCCGGACAGCTGGCTAATCATCTCGCCCAGAGAGGCATTTTTTCCGCCTACCCGATCTACATCGTGCATACCGAGCTGTTGGTACCAAATCACATATTCCTTCACTGCCACGTCTCCAACAAAAATGTTCTTGGGGGTGCGTATTTCGCTCTGCATCGTGTGTATTCATGCAGAGCCCTGATTATTTTATGGTGCGGCTGGGCCTTGACACCGAATGATTCTACAATGGCGTCAAAAAGCGGGTAAACGTTTAACCTGCGCCAATACCCAAAAGTGAGATCTGGAGGTCCCATGCACACGGTTTTTTATGTTTCTGATGGGACGGCGATCACAGCCGAAGTATTCGGCCATGCAGTACTGAGCCAGTTCCCCCTGCCTTTCGAGCAATTTACCATCCCCTTTGTGGAAGATGAAGGCAAGGCCCGGGCGGTAAAAGCCAAAATCAACGACAGTTATCATCAAAGCGGCAAGCAGCCCCTGGTGTTTCACACCATTGTCGACAATACCCTGCGCAACATCATCACCAGCAGCGATGCCATGTGTTACGACTTTCTCAACACCTTCGTGGCTCCCATCGAGCAACAACTCGGTGTCAAGGCCGAGCCCCGTACTCACCGCACCCACAGCATGGACAACAAGAAACATTACGATTCGCGTATCGATGCGGTAAACTACGCGCTCGATAACGACGACGGCGTCACCACCAAGGAATATGACGAAGCCGATATCATCCTCGTTGGTGTATCCCGCTGCGGCAAGACCCCGACCAGCCTGTATCTGGCCCTGCAATTCGGTATTCGGGTCGCCAATTACCCCTTTATCGATCAGGACATGAGCCGGCTGAATCTGCCCCCGGCACTCAAAAGAAACCGTCACAAACTGTTCGGATTGACCATCGACGCCGGCCGGCTGCAGGAAATCCGCCAGCGCCGTCGAGCCGACAGCCGCTACTCCGCCGCCGAGCAGTGTCGTTACGAACTGGATCAGGTAGAGCGCATGTTCCGCATGGAAGCCATCCCCTTTATCGACACCACCTATCACTCGGTGGAAGAGATTTCGGTCAAAATTCTGGAGCGTACCGGGATCCGCCGCCGCATTTATTGATTGAATACAATAAAAACTTCATAAAACTGAGATCTGCTCCCCGGCATTGCGCACAAAAACAAACAAAATGTTGATTTGGTGTTTACAAAAATGTATACATTGCACCTAGAGTTTAACTCAGCACGGCGTAGAACATAGCTTCGGTTATGAAGGTGGATACCCGGTTGTGTTCAGAGTGGTGTGTGACGCTTGTATTCGATAGCGAAACACAACCATGTACACAACCAGGTGTTCAACAGGGCTACCGGCGGCATTATGTCGATACCGGTGATGCAAGCTGCTCTCGCACAACAACAATAACAGCGTGAGAAGGTAGCAAAAACCTACTTGAGAAACACTCAGGACTTATGCAATGAAACACAATCAAAGCAAGTCAGTATTCGATTACTACGGCAAGCCCTCTTTCGGTAAGGCGCTGCCGCTCTCGTTCCAGCACATACTGGCAATGATCATGGGCGCCGTCACGCCCCCACTCATCGTGGCCGGCGTAGCCGGTGCCACCGCCCAGGAAACCATGCTGCTGGTACAGATAGCCCTGTTTTTCTCCGGTGTGTCCACCCTGCTGCAACTTTACCCGGTCGGCCGTCTCGGTGCCGGCATGCCGACCATCTTCGGCGTGGGTTTCGCCTATGTGCCCAGCCTGATTGCCATCGGCAGTGTCTACGGCATTCCCGGTATTCTGGGTGCCCAGATTGCCGGCGGTATCGCCATGATTATCGTTGGTATCTTCATCAAGCAGATACGTCATCTGTTCCCGCCCGTGGTGGCCGGCACCGTGGTACTGGTTATCGGTTTGTCCTTGTATGACATCGCCATCAAATACATGGCCGGCAGCGGTAACACCGCCGCCGAAGGCTTCGGCAGCGGCCAGAACTGGCTGGTGGGTCTGACCACCCTGGCCGTGGTGCTGTGTTGTTCACAATTTGCCAAAGGTTATTTCCGTCTGGCCGCCATTATTGTCGGCATTCTGGTGGGCTACACCCTGTCGTTCTTCTTCGGCATGGTCGACTTTACCCGCCTGGCCGAAGCGCCCTGGGTGATGATTCCGACTCCCTTTGCCATGGGCATCGAGTTCCATACTTCTGCCGTCATCTCCATGGTCGTCATCTGTATCGTCAACTCGGTACAGACTATCGGTGACCTCTCGGCCACCGCCATCGGCGGCATGGGCCGCGAAATGAAAGACAAAGAACTGTCCGGTGGCCTGTTGGGCAACGGTCTCTGTACTCTGGTAGGTGCCTTCTTCGGTGGCCTGCCGACCGCTTCGTTCAGTCAGAACGTCGGCATTGTGGCCATGACCAAGGTCATCAGCCGCTATGTGCTGGGTATTGCCGCCGTGTTCCTGATTCTGGCCGGTCTGCTGCCCAAGTTTGGCGCCGCCATGACCACCATCCCCTACCCGGTTCTGGGTGGTGCCACCATCATAGTGTTCGGCATGATCACCATGACCGGTATTCAGCTGCTGGTGAAAGACGAACTGTCTTCCCGCAACATCACCATCGCCGCCCTGTCCGTAGCGCTGGCCATGGGTATCAACACGGTACCCGAAGCCATTGCCCTGCTGCCCGACACCGCTCGCATGCTGATCGGCTCACCGGTTATCGTGGCCGCGACCGTCGCCTTTACCCTGAACATGGTTCTGCCCAAGAAGTCGCTGAAAGACGAAGCGCGTGAGCGTGAACAGATTGAGCGGGAAATGAACGGTGACACCGAGAGCGAGCCCTGTGATGGCAACATGAAGATAGAAGCCAGCAATTGAAAGGGTAAGCCGAACGGCAAGGATGAAAATCCATAGCACTCGGGTATAACACCCAAAAAGCCGGTCGCAAGACCGGCTTTTTTTGTGGCTGAGTGTCATACCAATCTGTAAAACTAACTGATCTGTTTGGCTGCCCCGAAAAGGTCGAACGAAGGGTCGACTCCACCGACACGCTGAACCGCATCCCTGCGACGCTCAGCACATGACGTCCTGTCATGTGATGGTCGGTAGAGTTGAACCCTTCATCCGCCCCTCTGCTGCGGCGTCGCCTGTGGGAGTGCCCTGCAGACAACTCGGTGCTTAAGGAGAGGCAACAGAGATCGGCTCCCACGACCGTGAAATGCCAGGGCCGGAAAATGCTCCTGCCGTTCCGGCATTCCCGCCATCCCTGGCGGTCAGATGGCATTTTCCGAGCCCCCATGGATGGGTTTATGGCGTGTCGCGGGAGGTGACTCTGTTTCCTCGAGTATTCAGTTTTAAACTAGATCATATTTTTACTTAGATTGGTATTATTTCAGCCGCCACACCGTCATCTCGGCCAGGGTGTGCTGAAACTTGCGGCGGGTTTCGCGGATCACGAAGGGAATATCCTGCTGCCCCACCAGCTCGAAGCGTTCCATCAGCGCGGCTTTCAGGCCATCCAGAGTGGTGAAGTTCTCGCCGTTGACCTTGATGCCGCCCAGCCACTTGGCCTTCGGGGTGTAGTCTTCCAGCCAGGTATAGGGCGAGGTCAACACCAGATAACCGCCGGCATTCAGCCGCTCGTGTACCTGGCTCAAAAACAGCGCCGGATCGTAGAGCCGGTCGATCAGGTTGCCACAGAAAACCAGATCATAACCGGTGAAACGCGGCTTGAGGTTACAGGCATCGCCCTGCACAAAATCAATTCTGTCGGCCAGGCCGGCATAACCCAGCTCCTCGAGGCTGGTTTCCTTGAACTCCACCAGCTCGCCTTCGGTAGGAATGGCAAAACGGGTCTGACCGCTTTCCTTGAGCTGAAAACCGTGCTGAATAAAGCGGGCAGAAAAATCGATGCCATCCACCTGGGCGAAATGACGGGCCAGTTCGAAACTGGCGCGTCCCACCGAGCAGCCCAGATCCAGCGCCCGGCCCCGGTTGAGATTCGGCGCCAGCGCCATCAGCGCCTGTACACAGGCCACCGGATAGTTGGGCACATTGAAATAGTGATCGCCATAGTGAAACTCCAGGTACTGGGCCACCAAAGCATCGGTTTCATAGGTATTTACAGGTTCCACGGGTACCTCTGCGCTATCGGATTCAATGTATCTAAAGCCCGCATGCTGAAAGAAATGCCGGCGAAAGGCATAGCGGGAATAACGGGTCGCCTCGTTACCGGTCGAGATCCAGGATCCGCCCTTGAACAGGTTATGGCGGCCGTCGAAGGTCGGAGTAGAAAAGTCGTCATAGAGCGGATGCACGTCAAAGCCGGGAAAGCCGTCTATCGGCGTTTCGGTCCATTGCCAGACGTTGCCCACCACATCGAACAGGCCCTCATGTTCGAAGCGGTTCACCGGGCAGGACGAGGCGAAATGCTCCAGGTTGATATTGCCGGGGGCCGTTTCCCAGTCGGGCTGATCCGCATCCAGCCGGTTGCGCAGCAAGGTCCATTCCGCCTCGGTCGGCAGCCGTATGTGGCTGCCGCTCTGCTCGGCTTTCCAGTTACAGAAGGCCTTGGCCTCCAGGTAATTCACCTCCACCGGCCAGTCCAGCGGCAGCGGCATTTCCTGCAACAGGTTACGCTGCACATATTCGCCGTTACGGTGCGACCAGAACCGCGGCATCTCGGCGCCGGTATAGCTTAGCCAGCGCCGGCCCTCTTCGGTCCAGAATCGAGGTTCGCCATAGCCGCCTGCGTTCACGAAAGCCAGAAATTCGCCGTTGGAGACCAGGTGTTTCGCTACCTTGAACGAGGGTACCGCGACGGTCTTTTGGCCGTATTCGTTGTCCCAGCCATAGGTGGCCGCCGCCGCCGGTTTGCCGAGGGTCATGGTCTCGCCCGCCACCGGCAGCAAACTGTTTTGCGGCGCCGGGCCAGACTCGGCACAGGCGGCCCACAACGGATGCGCATTCAGGTAGGACAACGGCAACATGCGCATGATCACCGACGAGGTCTCGAGATGAATGCGTTCATGCTCTATGCCCATCAGCACGATCCAGGCCGGTGAATCCTGGGTAATGGGCAGGGCCAGCGGCATCTCGCTGATCAGCCGGTCGACCACCTCTCGCACTCGAGCACGGTAGGCACGGGTTTCGGCCACCGTGGGCCAGTCATAATGAGCGCTGTTCAAATCGTCCCAGGACATTTCGTCCACCCCGATGGCAAACATCGACTCCAGCCGCTCGTTCAGCCGGCCGTCCTGAAATTTACCCAACAGGAGCTTGTTGATGAAAAACACCGCGGTATGACCAAAGTAGAAGATCAGCGGGTGCCGCAGTGGCTCTGGCCGCAGGTAATAGGCCTCGTCGCTGTTGATGCAATCGAACAGGCTCTCGTACAGCGTATAAGTCTGATGAAAGTAATGCCGAATTTCTTCCCGCTTTTGCTCGGCCGAGCGGCCGGTCAATAACGGGGTTTTACTCACCACCTCTGTTAATGTTTCCATAGCCTTCCCTGATTGATGTCTGTTTTTGTTGTTGGTATGGCGATACGGTAACGCCTGGCCACATTATCGGACAGACACTAGACCCGACAACCCTGACCTGTCTTTCCACCAGCAAGGCCGTCGCCCGCACCGACAAAAAATCGGTTTCAAAGCGCTGCCCCTGTGCTATAAACGTGGCCCCGTTTTTTTCATCATTACAGGAAGTATCATGACTCAATTCGACAACGTCACCGTCATCAAGAAAGCCAATGTCTACGACGGCGGCAAAGTCACCAGCCGGGTGGTCAAATTTGCCGATGGCAGCCGCAAGACCCTGGGTATCATGCTGCCGGGCGAGTACACCTTCGACACCGCCGCCGCCGAGCTGATGGAAATTCTCGCCGGCGAGCTGGAAGTACAACTGCCGGGCAGCGACAGCTGGCAGGCCATCAAGGGCGGCGAGTCGTTCAACGTACCGGCCAACGCCATCTTCAAGCTCAAGATCCACAGCCTGGTGGATTACTGCTGCTCCTACTTCGAGTAAGATTTGAGCCAAGCACTCTGCCTTTAGGGGCAGAGTGTCTCCCCTCCTCAATCCCGCTATAGTTATCCCGTCATTGAAGGGGAGAACCTTATGCGCACGCTATTGCTGTTACTGGGTCTGCTGGCCACGCCGCTGACCGCCGCCGAATACCGTATTGAAACCCTGGCCGACGGCCTGCACCACCCCTGGGGACTGGTTGAGCTGCCCAATGGCGAGCTGCTGGTCGGCGAGCGCCGGGGCCGCTTGCTGCGCCTGAATGCCGATGGCAGCCGGACCGCCATCGACGGCCTGCCCGACATCAAAGCCGGTGGCCAGGGCGGCTTGCTCGATTTGGCGCTGCACCCCGACTTTACCGACAACCTCTGGCTGTATTTCAGTTACAGTCAGCCCGGCCCCGGGGGTGCCGGCACCGCCGTGGCGCGGGCCAAATTGACCGGCAACCGCTTGATCGACACCCAGAGCATCTTCGAGCAATATCCCAAAACCTCGGGCGGCGCCCATTTCGGCTCGCGCCTGGCCTTCGACCCCCAGGGTTATCTGTTCATTACCACCGGCGAGCGTTATCACTCGCGGGACATGGCCCAACAGCTCGACAATCATCTGGGCAAGATCATTCGCCTGCACGACGACGGTCGAGTGCCCAAAGACAATCCGTTCGTCGAGCGCCGCTATGCCCTACCCGCCATCTGGAGCTATGGTCATCGCAACATACAGGGTGCCGCCATTCATCCGCGGAGCGGCGTGCTCTGGGCGCAGGAGCATGGTCCGCGCGGGGGCGATGAGGTGAACATCATCAAGCCCGGAGTCAACTACGGCTGGCCGGTGGTGACCTTCGGCCAGGAATACAGCGGCGGCGCCATCGGCCAGGGCAGCCACCATCCGGACATGGAAGATCCAATCTGGGTCTGGGTGCCCTCCATCGCCCCTTCAGGCATGCTGTTCTATACCGGCAGTCAGTTCCCCCAATGGCAGGACTCGCTCTTTATCGGCGCCCTCAAGGCCCGCAAGCTGGTGCGACTCACGCTGGACGGCGAGCAGGTCACCCAGGAGCAGCATCTGCTGGACGAACTTGGCAGCCGGATTCGTACCCTGGTACAGGCCCGTGATGGGGGCATCTATGTACTCACCGATGCAAGCAACGGCAAATTGCTCAAGCTGGTGGCACCGGCATCACCCGAGGGCTGATTTTAGCGTAAAAATGCGTTAACCTTTAACAACTGTATTTTATTTAAATTACCTTTGTGAACAAAAAGGAATACATAATGAGTCAGAAAATCTGGAATGTGTATCTGTCCGGCGAAATCCACAGCGACTGGCGTGAGCGTATTATCGAGGGTGCCAAGGCCCAGGGTCTGGCCGTCGAGTTCAACTCGGCTGTTACCGATCACGACACCAGCGACATGGTGGGCGTGAATATTCTGGGCGCCGAAGAAGATAACTTCTGGCGTGACCGCAAGGCCTCCGGCATCAACAGCATTCGCACCTCGACCCACATCAAGCAGGCCGATGTGGTGGTGGTTCGTTTCGGACCCAAATACAAGCAGTGGAATGCCGCCTTTGACGCCGGTTTTGCCGTCGCGTCCGGCAAGCCCATCATCACCCTGCACGATGCCGAGCACGACCACGCCCTGAAAGAAGTGGACGAGGCCGCCAAGGCCACCTGTCGCCACCCGGAACAGGTAGTGGAAATTCTGTCTTACCTGCTGTCTTGATGGCTCATCCCCCGCGCTCGCGGGGGATTTCTTTTCGCTGTGCCGGGTTCTGTCGGCTACGGCCCTTTCCGCCCCCATGTACCGACCACTTCTGTTTTACACTTGTCGTGATTGAAACAGAGGTATTTACCCCATGAATAACCGAGTCACCCTACTCTTGCCGAGTCTGTTGCTGGGCCTGGCGCTGCCGCTGCTGGCCGCCGAGCCGGTATGGATAGATGTGAGCAGCCCCGAAGAGTACGCCCGGCAACACCTGGCAGAGGCCATTCATATTCCCCATACCCGTATTGCCCGGGACGTCAGCACCCGCTACCCGGACAAAAACACACCCCTGAACCTGTATGACAGTGGCGGTAACCGCGCGCAGCAGGCCAGCGAAGCATTACAGACACTGGGTTATCGGCAGGTAAGCGCCAAAGGCGGCTTTGATGATCTTGCCGCCGACGGGTTACCCGGCCGATACATGGCGCCCGAGGCGACACCTGTTCAGGCCGAGCGCATCACGCTGGCACCCGCCTCGCACACGGTAACCCCGGCAGAGAACTGACGCCGGCAACCATCTCAGACATTGTCTATTTCATGCTCGCGCAAGCCCACCTTGAGCACCTGATCGCCGTCCACATCGGCCACGGTCCACACCATGTCGTAACGCACAAAGTGATCCCCCACTACCGGGTGGCCGTTGCTGTGGGCCAGCATGAACTCGCCCAGGTTTAAACCGGCTTCGCTTTCGTCCACGTCCACGCCATACATCAGCGCCACGTCCCCCATGCGGGCATTCGCATCCAGTATGAAGTCGCCGAAGAAGGCGCGCGCCTTGCTGCGCGCCGCATCCAGATCGCCACCAAACATGTTGTTCAGGGTCTTGAGGTGATTGCTGCGCCCGATGACACAGAGCACATCGTTCAGCGCCAGCCGAGTGCTGCCCGAGGCCGGCAGCAGGTTTTCGCCTCTGAACACCGCCGCCACCCTACAGTGCGGCGGAAAGGTCAGCTTACGCACCACCACACCGTCTATCGACTCGCTGCTGACGGTATAGAGAAACATCTCGAAGTCGTCTTCTTCAAAAATACCCAGCATGGAACGGCGCCGGGGCGCGGGTTCGGGCGGCACTTCCACCTGCAGCAGCCGGGCCATCTGCGGCAGGGTAGAGCCCTGCACCAGCAAGGAGATCAGCACCACGAAAAACGCCACATTGAAGATCATGGCCCCTTCCGGTATGCCCGCCATCAACGGAAAAATAGCCAGCACGATGGGCACGGCCCCGCGCAGCCCCACCCAGGAGATAAAGCCGAGCTCGCGGGCATTGAAACGAAAGAAGGGCACCAGCGCCACCAGCACCGCCAGCGGCCGGGCAATAAAAATCAGCGCCAGCGCAATCAGGCTGGCCGGCAGCGCCATCGCCCACATGTCCGCCGGCGAAATCAGCAGCCCCAGCACCAGAAACAGCCCAATCTGACTGAGCCAGGCCAGACCGTCGAACACCGGCAAAATCGACTCCATGTGGCGCAGGCGGGCATTGCCCACCACCAGACCCGCCAGATACACCGCCAAAAAGCCACTGCCCGCAAAAAGCGCCGTCAGCGCAAACAGGGCCAGACCAAAACCGGTGACCAGAATGGGATACAGACCCGAGGCCAGCCCCACCCGCTTGATCAGCTGCACCAGCAACAGCCCCCCCAGCACCCCGGCAATGGCGCCGATGCCGAATTGGGTCAGCAGAAACAGCAGGGTATCGCCGGCGCCATGCATCTCGCCGGTGATCAGGCCAATCAGGGTCAGGGTCAGAAAAATGGCCATGGGATCGTTGGTACCCGACTCGATTTCGAGCGAGGCCCCTACCCGCTGGTTAAGGTGCATCCCCCTGCCGCTAAGCAGCGAAAACACCGCCGCCGCATCGGTCGAGCCGACAATGGAGCCCAGCAGCAGGCCGTGCATCCAGCTTAAATCCAGAATATACACCGCCAGCAGCCCGGTCATGCCGCTGGTGATCACCACCCCCAGGGTGGCGAGACTCAGCGCCGGCCTCAGCCCCACCCGAAAGGTTTCCATGCGGGTGCGCATGCCGCCGTCCAGCAGTATGATGGCCAGCGCCAGGTTGCCGACGGCATAGGCCATCGAATAGCTTTCAAACTCGATGCCGCCGGGTCCGCTTTCACCGGCGAGCATGCCGATCAGCAGGAAGATAAGCAGAATGGGGATGCCGGAACGCGCCGACAACAGGGTCGCCAGCACGCTTAAACACAGCAAAACCCCGGTCAGCAGAAAAAGGTGTTCTATATTGTCCAACGAGTGAATTCCGACAGGGTTTTAGATGTAACTGTTATATCACAGCCAGAGGGTTTGGTAATAAATGAGTTTTTAGCCACTTTTAAAAAATATATATTCAAAAATACACATAACCTTTGCGTGACATGATCGGTGCCTTTACAGCGCAAACACCCCGTCCCCAGAGTGACACTGCGCTCGGCACCGAGTGAATAAAAATACCATAAAAGGACTCATTTGATTAATTTTAACGGGCAAAGAAAGCCTTTATCAGATTAAAATGTCGCCTGTTGTGCATATTTCACTATTAAAAAACCATTATCCGGTTGCGGCCACGACCGACCTTCTTTAAAGTCCCGCGCTTCATTTACTTATTCATCTTCGTCTGCCGGGCCTGCCCCTTCGGCGTCGAACCCCTTCAGGAAGGAACCGGTAATGGACCAACCCCATATCAGCTCGCTGATCCCCATCGTTATCACCCTGGTGCTGTCGCTCGGCACCCGCAACGTGGTGATTGGCCTGTTTGCCGGTGTCGCCAGTGGCGTGGTGATGCTGAACGACTGGCTGCACCCGCTCGACAACTTCGGCATTCTGGTCAAAGACCACCTGGTCGGTCAGTTGACCGACAGCTATAACGCCGGCGTACTGGTGTTGCTGGTATTTATCGGCGGCTTTGTGGCGCTGATGGAACAGTCCGGTGGCGGCCAGGCCTTTGCCCGCAAGGTCACCCACTGGGTCAGCACCAAGTGCCGGGCCCAGGTGGCAGCCTGGCTGGGCGGCATCGTCATCTTCTTTTCCGATCTCGGCACGCCGCTGATCGTCGGCCCGGTATTTCGGCCGCTGTTCGACAAGCTCAAGCTGTCGCGCCAGAAACTGGCCTTCATCATCGACTCCACCGCCTCGCCGGTGGCGATTATGGTGCCCTTTATCGGCTGGGGCGTGTACATCATGGGTCTGCTGCAAAAGGAATTTACCGCCCTTGCGCTGCCGCTGACCGACTGGGAAGCCTTTATTGCCGCCATTCCGTTCCAGTTCTATGCCGTGCTGGCGGTGGCCATAGTGCCGCTGATCGCCTTCAAGAAACTGGACTTTGGCCCCATGGCCGAAGCCGAGCGCGCCGCCGAACGGGGTGAAATTGCCGCCGGCCCGCAAGAGCAGCAAACCCTGTTCAGTCACGACAACGCCCGGGCCTCGTTTGTATGGGCGCCACTGCTGGTGATGGCCGGGGTGTTAATCGCCATGCTGGGGCCGCTGGGCTTTCCGTTCGAGAAGGTGTCGGGTTCGGTGTTTCGTGCCGCCCTGTCTACCGCCTACTTCATGGCGGCCATGACGTTGATCACCCTGATGGCCTGCTATGGTGTACGCCGGGTGACCGATGGCATTGCCGTGTACCTCAAGGGCATGGGCAACATGATGCAGGTGGCCATCGTGCTGATCCTGGCCTGGACCCTGAGCAGCGTGGGCAAGGATCTGGGCGCCGCCGCCTACATTGCAGAACAGGCTCAGGCCGGTTTTCCTGCCTGGCTGGTACCGGCGGTGGCTTTCTTGCTGTCGGCGGTGATCTCCTTCGCCACCGGCTCGTCCTGGGGCACCTTTGCCATCATGATGCCGCTGGTGATCCCCACAGCCGTGGCCATTGACGCCCCGCTCTATGCCTGCATCGGCGCCGTGCTCTCGGGCGGTTTGTTCGGCGATCACTGCTCGCCGATTTCGGAAACCACCATACTGTCGTCTACCGGCTCGGGCTGTGATCAGTTTGAACACTTCCGCACCCAGCTGCCCTACGCCCTGCTCAACGGCGGCATTGCGCTGGCGGGCTTTGTGGTGGCCGGTTGGGTAGAAAGCCCGCTGGTGCTGCTGGCAGCCATCGCCACCCAGCTGGTGCTGGTTGTCTTGCTGTCGCGCCTGCAACGCGCTCGCCTGCAGGTTCAAACCGCATAACGGCGAACTCCCGCCCCAAACGGGGCGGGACTGACCCGATCGTCAGGTGGTGCCACCAACCATGACGTTTTGCTCATCCGCTACCGCCGAGCAAAACCGATTTCGCCCTCGGCTTTTGGCCGCATACAAGGCCTGATCGGCACGGCTGACCAGTGACTCGATGCGATCATGCGTGGTGGGCACCACCGATGCCACCCCCAGGCTGATGGTCACCATATGGCAATCGGCCTGGGCATTGGGGATCTGCAGGCTCCGCACCGCCTGCAGCAAACGGCGCGCCAGCTTTTCGGTCTGTGCCAGGCTCAGCCCCGGCAGCAACAAAATAAACTCCTCGCCGCCGTAACGGGCCACCATGTCCCCTTCCCGGTGCAATTCACCGGCCAGTGCCTGCGCCACCCGGTACAAGCACTCGTCACCGGCCTGGTGGCCATATTCATCATTGAACCGCTTGAAGAAGTCGATATCTGCCATGATCAGGCCAAGCGGGCTTTGCTCCCGCAGTGCCCGTCGCCACACCGACACCATATGCTGATCAAAGCGCCGCCGATTGGCTATCCGGGTCAGCTCGTCAATCTCGCTCAGCCGGTGCAGTTCGGCGTTCATCTGCTGCAGATGCAGGTTGGCCTGCTCCAGTTGTTGCTCCGCCTGCCGGCGCGCCTCGACAAACACCGCAAAGGTCGAGCCCATCAGGCTGATTTCATCGTGCCCTTCACAGGGAATGGGCCCGTCATGTCCCTGCTGATGGGCATGCATGGCGGCACTGAGCCGATTGATACGCAACACTATGGCCCGTCGAATATAAACAACGGCCCCCACGGTAATGGTGATCAGTGCCAGCGAGGCCAGCAGCAGTCCGAACAGCGAACGGCGGATCATGCGTTGATGAACGGTAATGGCCTGCTGCGCCGCGGCTTTTAACTGCAAATGATAGTTGAAGGTGGCACTGGTCAGTTTTTGGGCCAGCACTCGGGTTTGTCTGGCCGTGGCCAGGGTGGCCCGCCCATGTTGAAGCAAGGGACGTCGGCTGGTGAAGATGCTCGGCAGGGTACGGTTCAATCGTTCCCGCAGCTCGATAAAATCTTTCGAGACCAGCGGCAAGGCCGCCAGCTGTTGCAACTGTTGCTGGCAAGCACCGTGCAAGCGGGCAATTTGCCCCGGGCGCTCGGCACTGAGGGCGGCGGCGGCATAACTCAGGGCCGCCAGGGCATGACCGACAAAGCGCTGATCTGCCGTGGGCAAGGAAGCCGTCGTTGCCACCGGTGGCAACTGCTGCAGCAACAGAAACAGTTCATCGATGCGATTCAGGTGGGCGGTCTGCAACGACTGCTCGGCTGCCAGCCGCGTATCCAGTCGCTCAAGGCTGCTGAAAAAGGGCTGTTGCCAACGATCCAGCTCGGCCCGGGTTTGGTCATCCACTACATCACTGGCATCAACCGCATCCAGACGCTGACGGGTGGCCTGATAAATGCTGGCCAGATTTTCGGCGCGGCGATTGCCGGCACTGATGGAACGCTCGCTGCTGACCAGCATTTCGAACACTTCGGCGGCAATGGTTTCTGCATCCCGAGTCAGCTCGGCGGCGGTCATGGCCCGGTCAAAGTGACTGCTGGCCAGGGTGCTGAAACCGCGATACTGGCTGTACATGACATAACCGATCACCGTCACCGACAGCAGGTAGAGGCCGAACACGGCACCGATAATCAGGGTCAGTTTACTGCCAATGCTGTAACGAGGCCGGCGGCGAAAAACGGGCAGCAAGGTCGTTGTCTCCTTCACTGAAACAGCGGCGCAAACAACAGGCCGCCCCGCGACCAGGGTTGGTTGAGACCGGGTTCCACATTGATGGCGGTGTCGGGACCATAATGCCGCCGATAGATCTCGCTGTAATTACCGACGCTGCGAATGGCCTGATAGGCCCAGTCGGCCGGCAATCCCAGTTGCCGGCCAAGGTTACCGCTGTCGCCGAGCAGGTTGCGAACCTCTGCATCACTGCTGTTGCCGCGCAAAGCCGCCACCTCGGCCTGGGTAATGCCTTTTTCGTCGGCCAGGATCAGCGCATGCACCACGGCGCGAATCACCCGCGACCATTCGGCGTCATCGTTTCTGACCATGGGGCCGATCGGCTCCCGGGTGAAGGTCAGCGGCAGAATACGGTAACGGGCGGGATTGTCGGCGCGATGAGCGCGATTGATGGCCAGATTGATGCGGTCGGCACTGTAGGCATCGCAATGGCCACGAAAGAAGCTGTCGCCGTTGGAAAACAGAATACGGGCATCGAGCCGTTCGCGCGCCAGCAGGTTGACCAGATTGCGGTGGGTGGTGGTGTTTTCGGTTACACAGACGGTTTTGCCAGCCAGATCGGCCAATTCGTGAATATCGGCCTGCTCACGGACCATCAGGCCCTGGCCGTCAAACAGATAAATCGCCGGAAACGCGACCTGATAGCGGTGTTCGCGGCCCAGCGTCCAGGTGGAGCTGTACATCACCACATCGGCCTGGCGCTGCTGCAGGCTGGTAAAGCGAGTGGTGGCGTCTACCTCTATGTACTGCACCCGCTTCGGATCACCGAACAGGGCTGCGGCGGTCGCCCGGCAAAAGTCCACGTAGAAACCGCGCCAGACCCCCTCGTTATCGATGGCGCTGCGCCCGGGGTCGTCCGGAAACACGCCACAACGTATGTCGCCATGCTGAAGAGCCTGCTGCAGGGTACCCGCACTGGCGTCCCAACCGGGCAACCACAGGCCCAACAGCAACACCAGCAGCTTTCCTTTATCAAGCAATGACATCTGCATGTCCTACATCCTTGTAACCAGTTGTCATGGTGACAGATTGCATCATTGCAGGCCAGAACGCCGCAAGTTTTAATTGGTCATAAATTTGTTGTAGACGTCATCACAAGCGGCGCATCCATGAGCAAGCACCTCGGTCGCCCATCAGGGCCTGATGTTCTGGTTCAGGTGAAACAGATTGTCGGGATCATACTGGCGTTTCAGCTGCACCAGCCGTGCATAGTTGTCGCCATAGGCCGCCTTTACCCGTTCGCCTTCTTCTTCGGTCATGAAGTTGATGTAAACACCGGCAGAAGCATACGGTGCCGAGGCCTTGAAAAACTCGCGCGCCCAGGCAATGCAGCCGGCGTCTTGCGCGGTGTCGTCCCAGCGGGCATGCACATTCATTACAAAGCGGGCGTCTCGGTGCCCATAAGCCATTGCGTTGGCCGGCACCCGATTGGCGGCGCCCCCGATCATACCGATGAAAATTTCGCACTGGGGGTCGGGCAGTCGCTGCGCATAGCTGACCAGAGTATCCAGCGCCTCATCGTACAGCTCGGTAAAGTTATGTGATTTCCAGTAGTTTCTGGCCCCCGGCGTCAACAGGGGATCAAACGCCTGCTGCCACTGCACATAAGGCTGCTCGCCAATATGCTCGCCGTGGGCGGTACCAAAGTCGCGTAGCGGCGCTATCAGCGGCTCGGCCTCGGCCAGCGGCCCGGCGTAAAAGATGGCCAGCACCACCACTTCCTGCCCGTGTATCGGCTCGGGCAAAAACGGCAACGGCGGGGCCTTGCGCATCACCACCCACACATTGAGCCGTTCGGGTGCACCGTTCATGTAATCACGGTATTGCTGCAACACCTGGGTTGCCTGCGCCATGGGAAACACCAGTAGCCCGGCGGTGATCTCCGGCCCCACCGCATGCAGCCGGTATTCAAAACGGGTAATGATACCGAAATTGCCGCCCGCCCCGCGCACCGCCCAAAACAGATCACCGTTTTCCTGCTCACTGGCCCGAAGCGATTTTCCCTCGGCGGTCACCAGCTCGACCGCCAGCAAATTATCTACCGTCATGCCGTGTTGCCGGGTCAGCCAGCCAAAGCCACCGCCCAGGGTCAAACCGGCCACGCCGGTGGTGGAGTTGATGCCGAGCGGCGTGGCCAGCCCGTGCTGCTGGGTGGCCAGATCCACATCGCTCAGCCGGGCACCCGGCTCCACCAGAGCTATTTTATTGGCCACATCAACCTGTACCCCGGTCATGGTCGACATGTCGATCATGATGCCGCCCTCGCACACCGCATTGCCGGCAATATTGTGGCCGGCGCCGCGCACCGAGATATCCAGCTGATACCGGCGCGCAAAGTCGAGGGCCGGGGGCACGTCAGCCGCCTCGGCGCAGCGCACTATCACTTTGGGGTGACGGTCAATGGTGGCGTTCCACACCTTGCGCACCTCGTGATAATCGGCATCTTCGGGCAGCACAATCTGGCCCTTTACCACCTTTTTCAGGCCGGCAACGGCATCCTTGGATATAAGTGTCATGATGGTGTCCTTGAAATAACAGACTCAACAGAATAGCCGGCTTCAAGCGAGTAACCGCTAACCCGGTACCGCTGGCCAAGCAAGCGCCAGCCAGATTTGACTCGCTGATAAGTTTAGCAGCCGGATGCCTGCTTTCGGCCGCGTTGACGGAAGGTCGGCGCCCTGCTAAGCCTAAAATACTGCATGGATAGAACATTAATCGTCCTGATTAATGTACGCTGTACCATGTTAAGGAGCTAAACCATGAATAATCTGGTTTCTCTTCCCCGTGTTGCGCTGGGCCTGGTGTTCGGCGTTGCCTGCGGTGCCACCCTGGCCGCCACCCCGGAAGAAAAAATAGCCAGCGCCATGAGCGCCGCCCCACCTTCGGTCAGTGCCACCGCCACCATAATGGACTGGCCGGCCGAAGAAGGTGCCGACATGACGGAGTTGCGCAAAGGCGACAACGGCTGGACCTGCCTGCCGGATATGCCGGCCACCACCGGCAACGACCCCATGTGTCTGGACGCGGCCTGGTTGGATTGGGCGCACGCCTGGATGAACAAGCAGCCGCTGACCAACAAGGGCATGGGCTTTGGCTATATGCTGCAGGGCGGTACTCCCGAAAGTAATACAGACCCTTACGCCACCGAGCCCACCGCCAGCAACGAGTGGATTAGCGAGCCGGTACCGCACCTGATGATACTGGTGCCCGATAACGCCATGCTGGAAGGACTGCCCACCGATCACACCAATGGAGGCCCCTGGGTTATGTGGCAAGGTACGCCCTATGTGCATATTATGGCGCCCATGCCGGCTTATCAGCCCTAGGTCCATCCAACGCCTTATAATACAGGCCCCACCGCTGGCAACCGTGGGGCTTTTTCAATCACGCTTTTTCAGCTAACTTGTTCCAAGCAATCATATTTCAGCCAACTCATTTTCATCCAACCATGAGGCCGCCATGATCATCACCCTGTCCATCCAGCTCGTTGCGGGCATGTATGCGGAAGCAGACTGGGGCTGTAAACTGGAAATAGAAGAAAACAGCTCGCTGCACGATCTGCATGACGCCATTCAGGCTGCGGTCGGTTTTGATAACGACCACATGTATTCGTTTTTTATCTCCCGCCGAGAATTCGGCTCGGAGCGCATTCATTTTGACGGCGAAGAATACTCGCTGGACGCCAGCATAGGGCCTTTGTTTCCCCTGTCCAAGGGCAAGAAGCTGTTCTACTGGTTCGATTTTGGCGACGACTGGATTTTTCAGATTTCCAAATCCCGCAAGCAACCAAGCGAGCCCCAGCCAGGCCGACACTATCCCTTAGTCACCGCCGAAACCGGCAGCAAGCCGGAACAATACAAGGGCTACGATCCGGCGGCAGAAGACGAGTGGTAACCAAATAGCGCTAACAACGTAAAAACCGGCAGCCGCCAACGCAACTGCCGGTTCAATCATCTGCTGTATTGAGAAGAGCTTACAGAGTTTTCGGCAGCACCTGCTCGATAGCCTGCAGGGCACAGCCTTCGTCGATGGCGGCACCGCCGGCACCGGCCACGCCAATGGCGCCAATCACCTGGTTACCCACTTTCAGCGGTACGCCGCCGCCCAGCAGCAACAGCTCGTCCAGCGTGTTCAGGTTTTCTGACTCGGGGTTGTTACGGGCTATTTCAGACAGCTTGCGCGAGGTGGTTTTGGTGGACAGCGAGGTAAAGGCCTTGCGCTGGGCCGCCAGGGTATTGTGCGGGCCGACATTGTCGTCACGCTGCAGGGCAACCAGGTTACCGCCACGGTCGACTACCGCGGCGACCGCAGTGCGGCCGTCGGCATGACAGGCCGCCATGGTGGCGTCCAGCAGCTGGTTGGCCAGGTCCAGTGACACATCGGCTCTGTGTTCAATGCCGCCTTCTGTGGTCAAAACAGGCGCAGCAAAGGCAGGAGCGGCACACAGGGTCAGAGCCAGCAGTGAACGGCGAGCAGTTTTTATCATCATCATTATCTCCATGAATGTTTGGCTTGGCAGGCATATCAGGATGAGCGCCAATGCGAGCCATACTGCCAGCCCAACGCCGTCAAACTCATTGCCACTTGATTACCATGTTGTAATGACCGCCCTGCTCCGCCGTTAAAGTGAACATCAAACACCGCTGCCATACGCTCTGTTGTTGGGTCGACGTCAGTCGACCAGCACAACTACTCCGCTATTCCGCTATTTGTATGTAGGTGTATGTAGGCGCAAATTTGCAGGTGAATGCAGAGATAGCGATCCTGCACCCATCGGACAAAGGGCCCGCTCCGCCGACTCGCAACGAGCACATCCATGTGAGCTCAGATATGCCATCCATGGCATATCATGGTCGGCAGAACGGCTCCCTTTTCCCTCTCCGATGCAGTGGCAGCTGCCTGATGGTATCGGCAGTTGTTCTGCCTTTTTCTTGATACTTGTCACTGATAACTGCCTCTTACCCACTTCCATTATGCTTGCGACCCTGATTATAATGGCAGAGCTTCATATGAGTTTCATGAAGAGATATTGAGCGAAGTATAAAAATAAAGATACCGAAGCTGCCTGATATAAAGGCTGTGATTCTGTATTCATTCCCATGCATGCTCTTTTGTTGTTACTTAGCAATGAATATTAGCCGCCTTTTGTGCCCCAGCTTCAAGCGATAGATACTAGAAATCAATACTGGAGAGAAAAAATGAAACTTAATAAATTTGGCTTTTTGGTCCTTGCCGTTGGGTTATCGACCCTGTCTGGGTGTTCCACCTACCGCACCAGCTCTAATATACCGTCACAAACGGCATCGGCAATAGATAAAACCTCTCAGGTCATTATCTCGGAAGGTGATATCAAAGACCGAAACTATGAAGAAATTGGTCCGATTGAAGTTTCTGTCAAAAAGTTGACCGTCTTTCATAAAGACCCAACGAAAGAGCAGGCTAATGAAGCTCTCATTGAGAAGGCCAGAATGGTCGGTGCCAACGCTGTCGTTAACGTCAGTTACAAAAGCGGAGTTGGTCTTACCACTTGGGGCTACATGGATGCAAAAGGTACGGGAGTGAAGATTGTTGAGTAAACATCATATTAAACAACGCTTTAACGTGATTCGTACCACATGGTCTTTTTAGCTGAACTTGATGATGGCGCGATAGCAGAACCTCGGTATCGCGTCACTATTTTTAACAAGTCTCTGATTGATGAGACAGTACCGACATTTATCCTTATTTAGCCTGTAGCTACAAACTCTTGACCTGGATCAATACACGGCTTGACATGCGATGTCATGTTGCTAGTGTAATAAATCAAACCAATAGCGCGAGGCCAATATAATATGTCTTTAGAAAAACACAGCTTGTTAAAAGAGTTCCCCGATCATCATCACACTATTCGCCACCTGAAAATGAATGATCGTCACTTCGCCAAGTTATTTGATGATTATCATGAAATCGACAATGAAGTATTTAAAATCGAGGCAGCAGATCGGCCTACCGGTGACAGTCATCTTGAAGAGTTAAAGCTGAAACGTGTCAATCTGAAAGACACCTTGTTTAATCTGGTAAAAAAAGAAGAATCGGCTCAATAATCCATTATGCTTAACATCACAAAAAGGCGCTACTGCATATGCGGTAGCGCCTTTTTTAATTCGGCACACTTTTCTCAGTAATCAAAGCCGGGCTGGGCTTTAACGCCGGCATCAAAGGCGTGTTTGATCGGTTGTACTTCACTCACGGTGTCGGCCAGCTCGATGATGGAGCGGTGGCAACCACGGCCGGTAATGATCACGTGCTGGTGTTTGGGCCGGTTTTTCAGTGCCGTCAGCACCCGGTCCAGATCCAGATAGTGATAGGCCACCATGTAGGTGAGTTCGTCCAGCAGCACCAGATCGATACCGGGGTCGGCCAGCATTTTTTCGGCCGGCAGCCAGGTTTGTTCGCAGGCGGCCATGTCCTGTTCCCGGTTCTGGGTTTCCCAGGTAAAGCCGGTGTTCATGACCTCAAAGGGCACGCCCACTTTTTGCAGCAGGTTACGCTCGCCGCATTCCCAGCCGCCCTTGATGAACTGCACCACGGCCGCGCTTTTGCCGTGGCCCACGGCCCGCGCCACTGTGCCAAAGCCGGCGGTGCTCTTGCCCTTGCCGTTGCCGGTAATCACCATCAGCACGCCGCGCTCATCGCTTGCCGCCGCCACTCTGGCGTCGACCGCCTCTTTTACTTTTTGCTGCCGCTGCTGGTGGCGTTCGGCCTTTACCTGATCACGGTTATTGTCGTTTGCTTCGCTCATGGGGTTCCTTATTGCATGCAGTCTTGTAGTAATTCCGGATTGAGATGTTGCTCCAGCACGTCGGCCAGCCGGTCGAGGTTGGCTTCCCGAATGGCGTTTTGATCCTGCGCCTGCTGGCTGTTCTCCAGACCGGCCCAGGCCAGCAATTGATTGCAGGCGTCGGGGTGGTCGAACAGGCCGTGCAGATAGGTGCCCAGCACCTGGCCGTCGTCAGACAGCAGACCGTCGGCAACGCCGGTTTCGCCCGGCTCGCCATCGGGCCCGGCGGCAAACAACCGAAAAGGCTGTAGCCCCGGTTGCAGCACCCGGCTTTGGCCGCAGTGAATTTCATAGCCTTGTACCGGGCAGCTTGCGCCCTGATCACCATCCAGTTGCAGCGACCCCGCCACATTACGCAGCTGTTTGCTCTGCCGCAACTCGGTGTCTATCGGCAGCAGACCCAGGCCTTCACTCTCGCCCGCCTCGCCTTCGATTCCCAGCGGATCACTAATGCGCCGGCCCAGCATCTGGTAGCCGCCGCAAATACCCAGCAGCTTGCCGCCGTAGCGTAAATGGCGATTCAGTGCCTTGCCCCAGCCCTGCGCCTGCAGCGAGGCCAGGTCGTCACGTACCGACTTGCTGCCGGGCAGAATAATCAGGTCGGCCGCCGGGCACTCGGCCGGATCGGCGCTCACGTGCATCAGGGTCAGCTCTACCCGCGGATGCAGCCGCAGCGGATCGATGTCGGTATGATTGCTGATGCGTGGTGTTACCAGCACCAGCACCTTGAGCGGGCGTTCTTCTGCGCTGGTGGTGGCGGTGCGGCACATGGCGTCTTCGGCATCCAGCTGCAGGTTGTCGAGGTAGGGCAGCACGCCCAGCACCGGCTTGCCGGTCATTTCTTCCAGCATGGTCAGGCCGTTTTGCAGCAGGCTGATGTCACCGCGAAAACGGTTGATCACAAAGCCCTTGATGCGCGCCTGCTCCGACTCGCTCAGCAGCATCAGGGTGCCCACCAGCTGGGCGAACACGCCGCCCTTGTCGATGTCGGCCACCAGGATCACCGGGCAGTCTGCCGCCTCGGCAAAGCCCATGTTGGCGATGTCGTTGTCGCGCAGGTTGATCTCGGCCGGGCTGCCCGCTCCTTCTATCAACACCAGCTGGTGCCGTTGGCGCAGCCGGTCAAACGAGTCCAGCACCGCATCCAGCATACGCTGCTTGTAGTGCCTGGCCTCGGGCCCAAAAAAGTCTTTCGCCTCCATTACCGACAACGCCCTGCCCTGCACTATCACCTGGGCCTGGGTGTTGCTCTGGGGTTTCAGCAGCACCGGGTTGAAGTCGGTTTCGGCCGGCAAGAAACAGGCCGCCGCCTGCAGCGCCTGGGCCCGGCCGATTTCACCCCCGTCGATGGTCACCGCGCTGTTCAGCGCCATGTTCTGCGGTTTGAACGGCGCCACCCTGGCGCCGCGCCGGGCAAACAGCCGGCACAAACCGGCCACCAGGGTGGTTTTGCCGGCATCGGATGCGGTGCCCTGCACCATCAGGGTATGGGCGCGGCCATCTGGCCTGGGCGAAAATGATGAGGTCATGGGCTTGTCCTTGCCAGATACCGGGTAATGAGTACTGGGTGCTAACGAGTCTGGGCGCACCATATCACAGCGGCTAAAGGATGTAAGCGGCTAGCCGCGCCGTTGCAGAGCGGCGCCCAGATTACGAAAGTAGCGCTCAAAGGCGGCGTTGATCCGCCTGCGCTGTTCGCCCTGCGGATACAAGCCCATCTGTGCTTCTTTTGAGTGACGAGTACCTTTTACCAAAAACGGGTTTTGAATGGCGCTGTCTTGCACAAAGGCTTCAAAGGCGCGAGCACACAGCTCTTCCGGCTGGCTGTAGTAAACCGTGCCCAGGCGTTGGTCTGTGGCTGCCGACACAGTAAACAGGGGGCTGGGCCCAGCACCGTCGGCATCCAGCAAAATGGTGTGAAAACAGTCGAACAGCAAATCGTTGAGCGGATGACTCTGGGTAGCCGCTTCATTCAGCCAGGCGTGGGAGGCAAAGGCACCAGGGGCGGTGCCCCGCGTCGCCTTGTCGGCCATGTAGTGATCGAACGCATGAAACCATTCGTGGGCAATGCTGCCGGGGCCGGCGTTTTTCGCCAGCGAAAAGCAGCGGGTGGCCGGATTATAATGGGCCGACACGCCGGGACGACCGCCAATGCCGTATTGCAGCGAGAGGCTGCCACGCAGAGAAATCAGCATTTCGGGGCCATCCAGTATGCCCATCAGATCATACAGGGCCTGAAAAAACCGCGGCGCCGCCCGCTCTCGCTCGGCACGGGTAACCCAGCGACCGATTTCGATGCTGCGAAAGTCGAAGTGCCGCCGGATCAGGGTAAAGTCCATTGTTGGCCCGGTGCCCTGCCCGAACGCACCATTCGGCTCCTTCGCCGTTTCTTGGGTCATGGTTATCATCCACCTGACGTGATTCTGCCCCCAGCTTAACCGAGAGCGCTAACAGAGTTAAACCGCCGACCAGGATCGGCTCGTGCCGCTCCGTCCCTCGGCCAACTCGCGTTTACCATAACGCACTGCCGGTACGCTAAAGTGCAGCAAGATCCTCTTATTTTCATCTGATGACTCGAATGTATCCCTTGCGTCGAAAAAAAAGACCCACCTGAAACAAGACTGTCATAAAACTGCCGCACTGTAATAAAACCGTCACAAAGGCTCGGCATAGTGGCGCCAACTTTGAGATGAGGATGCGTGATGAGCCTTCAATCCACCGCCCTTCCCGGCTCCGCAAACGAAAGCAACGTTCAGACCGGCTGGCTGTCCTGGCTGCTGGTATCATTCCTGATTTATATGCTGCTGGCCGCCGTGGGCGCCATCGGTTCCGGCTTCAAGGCCGCCGCCGGCAGCGATGCCAAAGCGCTGTTTGCCTTTGCCTCCAATCCGGGTATCGCGCTGATCGTCGGCGTGGTGGCCACCTCGCTCATTCAGAGTTCCAGCACCGTCACCTCCATTATTGTCGGCATGGTCGCCGGGGGCCTGCCCATTTCCATCGCCATTCCCATGATCATGGGCGCCAATATTGGTACCTCGCTCACCAGCACCCTGGTCAGCCTGGGCCATGTTCGCAATGGCGAGGAGTTCAAGCGGGCCTTTTCTGCCGCCACCGTGCATGACAGCTTCAACATTCTGGCCGTGGCCATACTGCTGCCGCTGGAGCTGCTGTTCCGGCCGCTGGCCACCGCGTCCGAATACCTGGCCGGCCTGCTGGTCAGCGACGCCAGCGTCAGCATGAGCGGCATGAATTTCATGAAGGTGGCTCTCTCCCCTGCCTCCGACATACTCAAGGCCAGCGTATCCTGGCTGCCCGGTATCTGGTCCGGCGTGGCGCTGATCCTGATTGGCATCGGCCTGATCCTGATGGTGGTCACCCAGATTGGCAAGGTACTGCGCACCCTGATGGTGGGGCGCGCCATGAACATACTGCATACTGCCGTGGGCCGCGGCCCGGTGTCCGGCATGGCCTCCGGCACCCTGGTTACCGTGCTGGTGCAGTCGTCCTCCACCACCACCTCGCTGATTGTACCGCTGGCCGGTACCGGCGTGTTCAGCCTGAAGCAGGTCTACCCCTTCATTCTGGGCAGCAACATCGGCACCACCATCACCGCCCTGCTGGCGGCCACCGCCATCAGCGGCGCCGCAGCCACGGTAGCGCTGCAAATCGCCCTGGTACATCTGCTGTTCAACCTGCTGGCCATCGCCGTTATCTACGTGCTGCCGTTTCTGCGCCAGGTACCGGTGATCATGGCCGAAACCCTGGCCATCCAGGCCCAGCGCAACAAGGGCTATGTCGCCGCCTATATCGTGGGTGTGTTTTTTGTACTGCCGCTGATGATAGTCGGCATCAGCCGCCTGTTCTGAGACGTACGTTCCGTCGTCGGCCCTTGCCACACCGGCAGGGGCCGCCGGTTCGGTAGTATCATCCGGATACACTCCCCTCCTTCAACGTCGCCGGCAACCGCGGCCTGAGATTGGCCACCCCGGCTCCCAGCATGATCAGCACCAGTGCCGCGACCGTGGCCAGCCGCCATTCATTGACACCCGCCAGCACCAGCACCACGGACGACAGCAGGGGCGTGGCGAAGCTGAGGGAAGCCAGCAACTGCCGGTTGCCCTGTTTCAGGCCCCGATCCCACAGGTAGAAGGCGCCCCCCACCGGGCCCAGCCCCAGCAGCAAGGCGCCCATCCCTTCCAGAGCCGAGAACGACCAGTGCCCCTGCTCGGTGGCCAGGTGCACCAGCAGCGACAGCAACGCCACCGCCAGCGACACCCAACCGATATCCTCGGCCTTGCCCCGGCTGCGGGACAGATACCAGGAATACCCGGCCCAGATCAGCGCACAGCACGACGCCAGCCCGTAGCCCACCAGGCTGCCACCGCTGTGACCCGCGTCACCGGCAGGCGCTATCAGCACCGCCACCCCACCAAAGCCCAGCAGTCCGCCCATGGCGGCAAGATGCCGCCGCCCGCGACCGGCCACCAGCAGGCTGAGCAGCAGCGGCCACAGATAGACGATCAGGCTGACTTCCAGCGGCGGCGCCCACTTCAGGGCGGTAAAATAACACCAGTGAAAGCCGAACAGGCCGGTGATGCCCACCAGCCACTGGCCGAATCCCAGGTTGGGCAGGCTCAGCAGCGGCCGGCGATGAATCAGCCGCCCGGCAAACATCAGCAGCGCCGAGACACTGAAACAAATAAAAAGCAGCTGAAAAGCCGGTATGGCGGTGGTAAGCGCGCCCAGTAGTGCCAGCAGGCTCCACAGGGTGATTGCCATCATTCCTTGCAATGTGGCCATGATTCTTTCCTCTACAAACAGGTATGACTGCAGAGTGTACAGGGAGATGCCCTGAGAGATTGTGCCCAGAAGCCGGCAGACTTGTCCGGGCGGATGCTTTTTAGCGTAGCGGTCGTGGTGAGCGCAACTGGCGGGGCGACAGCCCGAAATGGGCACGAAAGCGGCGACTGAACGCCGGGGCGTTTTGAAAGCCGACTCGTTCGGCGATGATGCCGATGGGAATATCGGTAAAGGCCAGCAGCGAACGGGCCTTTTCCATGCGCAGCTGCTGCAGGTACTGACCGGTGGTCATGCCCACCTGTTGTTTGAACAGGGTCTTGTACTGACTGACGCTCAAAAAACTGTTCGTGGCCAACTGCTCCAGCGTGGGCGTCACCGCCAGATCCCGTTCGAGATACTGCAGCGCACGCTGCAGGCGTGAGTCCAGCCGGGGTTGCCACTCCTGGGTTTCGAGCAGCTGATAAAATAATCGCCCCATGTCTCGGACCAACGCCTCGCCATGAGCCTGCTGCAGCTGGGTTTCCACAAAGGCGGCATAACGTTGCAGCCCTGCAGGCAAGGTCACAAAGGGCGTATCGAGCCGCTGCATGCCCACCGGCAAAGCCGGCAGGTCTACCACCAGAAAATGGGCCTGCTGCTCGGCGGCAAAGCTGTGTACCGTGCCCGCCGGTATTACCACGCATCCGGACGGCCCAATACGGCCGGCGTGTCCGTTCAGCTCGATATTGATGCACCCCTGTAACGGCAGCACCAGCTGCGCATAATCATGCCGGTGGGCGCATACACTCAGGGTGTAACAACGAATGGAGAAACGCAGATCGGTCAGGGATGCCAAGGGGAAAATACCTCCGGTAACGGGATGCGATGGAGCTGATTGCCTTTACCCTTATCGGCTGCAACGTGGCGCTGGGGCTTAACTATTCACTGCCGGTAGTGGTGATGGCCGGCATTACCACCGGTATTTTTGGCGGTATACTGCGCGATGCCTTGTGCAATCGCCCCCCGCAGGTGCTGCGCCACGAACTCTATGCCAGCGTGTCATTACTGGTGGCGCTGCTGTACCTGCTGCTGCGCGAGCTGGGAGTCGATGAAAATATCAATATGCTGGCCTCGTTCGCGGTCGGCCTGAGCATTCGGCTGGCGGCCATTCGCTGGCACTGGTCGTTGCCGGTATTCACTTACTCGCCGGAACGCTGGCGCAGCTAGTTCTAGAGCTGGCTCGGTAGTGTCGCCAATATAACAACACCGGGCATTGCCCGGCGTTGTTATCGATGATACCGCGGTGCCGGTTACCGAACGGCGTTGCTCAGCTGAAAACGGTGTGTCAGCTGGTTAAGCTCCCGAATCTCGTTACGGATCTCCCCAATCGCGGCCACCACCCGGTTGGCATCTTCTCGCGTGTTGCCCGCCACATCGGAAATATTGACGATGCGCTGATCAATGTCGATGGCGACGCCACTTTGCTGATTGGTGGCGGTAGAAATCATGATATTCATCGACGAAATCGTCTCTACCGAAGCAATAATGTGCTCTATCGCCTCGGCGGCAGCCACCGCCAGCTCACAGCTCTTTTGCGCCAAATCATTATTCTGGGTCATGGATCCCACCGCCTCTTCGGCCTTGAGCTGCAATTGCTGAATGATTTGCTGTATCTGCTGGGTCGACTGCTGAGTGCGTTGCGCCAGAGTCCGTACCTCATCGGCCACCACTGCAAACCCCCGCCCCTGATCACCGGCCCGGGCCGCTTCAATGGCGGCATTCAATGCCAGCAGATTGGTTTGCTCGGCAATGTCATTAATCACCGAGGTCACACTGCCCACAGAGAGGGTTTCCTCTTTCAGCGCCGTGATCAATTGTGCGGTTTGTTTCAGGTTTTCCAGCATCTGCAAGGCGTGAGACTCGGTTTGACCGACAACAATGCCGCCTTTTCTGGCCTGCTCGCCGGTATCAGTGGCCGCTTTCTCCGCCTCGGAGGTGTTGCTGGACACCTCTTTCACGGCGGCAGCCATTTCGGTCATCGCCGTGGCGACCAGCCCGATATCGTCATACTGACGAATCACCCCCTGTTCGGCATCCTCGGTGGCTTTTACCACGTTATCAATATGATTTTCGGTATTTTTGGCCACCCGTTGTACGGTTTGCAGCACGTCGCTGATGTGATCCAGCATACTGTTGTAGGAAGAGAACATGCGCCCGACTTCATTATCGGTATGAATAACCTCAAAACGATGAGAGAAGTCTCCCTTGCCCACTTCCGCCATACGGTTTTGCAAACGCAGAATATTGTCCATCAGCATCCGCAAGCCAAAGACCCGGCCCAGCACCACCAATACCAGGATCAGTAAAATACAGCCTAACGCGATTAACAACTGAGTGCGGATGGTGTGATTGGCCTTTTCCGTCATCATCACCACGGCCTTGTTCATTTCACCGAGGATCACCGGCGACTGCTGCTGAATGGCGAGCAGGGTGGCATCGCTGTTTTGTTCTACATGACGAAGGATCAGCGCCTTATATTGCTGCCATAACGCGTCTACCCGCTGCATTTGCGAAATAATCGCCGGATCATCCAGCGCATTCATGCCCGCCGCCGCATCGCCTTGCACGATGCGCAGGTGCGACTGTTCAAACAGGTTGATGGTTTTTTTCAGTACTTCCTGCTGCTCAACCTGTGATGCAACCAGCATGGCTTCTTTGGCCATGCGTTGACTCAACATCCGTTGCCGACCCGCCGCATTAATGGTCTCGGGGTTGATGGCCATGCTCATATACAGTGAGACCGCCGCTGCCACCGCCAACAGAAAGATCAACGCGTAGGACAACATAAACTGGCGATTGATGGTTTTACACCCCACCGCACGCAAGATATTGTCCATCGTTTTCGCCATACTACCCTTCATTCCGTGCTCCTTTATCAGGTAATAGCGCACTGCCTATTACTGCCATCACAAGATTGTTACCCGACACCACCATGGTGATTGCATTCTGTATCGGCACGCGTTGCAGAAATTAAAGCGGTTATATTCGACCATGATTCCGTTTTATGACCGACGTCAGATAAACAGGGCGGCTCGACCAGGCGATAGCGCGCAGCTGCTCACTCTTTGCCCGACTCACCCAGCGGCAGGGCCGTGGTGTACTTGATCTGCTCCATGGCAAAGCTGGAAGTAATGTCAGACAGCCCATCGGTACCGGTGATCAGCTTCTTGTAGAAACGATCGAAGGCGCCGATGTCGGCCACCACCACCCGCAGCATGTAGTCCCACTCCCCGGACATGCGGTAAAACTCCACCACCTCTTCAAAGGCGGTCACGGTGTCGGCAAATTGCGCCAGCCACTGACTGTCGTGGCGCTGGGTTTTGATCTGCACAAACACCGACAGCCCCAGCCCCAGCTTGTCGGCATCCAGCAATGCTACCCGGCCGCGAATGTAGCCGGCCTCTTCCAGCTTTTTTACCCGCTTCCAGCACGGCGTTACCGACAGGTTGACCGCCTCCGCCAGATCTTTCAGCGGCAACGACGCATTGTGCTGCAACAGGGCCAGTATCTGTCGGTCGAAAATATCCATCGATAAAAACCTAATAAAGAGAAATATTTTCTAAAAAGTAACACTAACAAAGGAAAGTTAGAAAAACTTTTCCCGCTTCATGGGGATATAATTTTGTCATCACAGAGCCGCCCGGTTCTTCCCTGCCCTTATTATTACGGACGCCCGACCATGAACCACTGGACCCGCACCGCCCTCAAGACCCTGTCCAGCGATCAGCTGCGCACCTCCGACACCCATCTGTACCGGCTCGACATTCCCGGTCTCGACGGCATCGATATCTATCTGAAAGACGAAAGCACCCATCCCACCGGCAGCCTCAAGCATCGGCTGGCCCGCTCGCTGTTTTTGCACGCCATCTGCAGCGGCAAGATCAACGAAGGCACCCCGGTAGTGGAAGCCTCGTCGGGCAGCACGGCGGTGTCGGAGGCTTATTTCGCCAAGCTGCTGGGGCTGCCCTTTACCGCCGTGATGCCGCGCCATACCACCTGCAAGAAGGTCGAGCAGGTGATGCGCCTCGGCGGCCAGTGCCATTTTGTGGATCACGCCGCCGAAGTCTATTCCGAGGCCGAGCGACTGGCGCGGGAAAGCGGCGGTCATTACATGGATCAGTTCACCTTTGCCGAGCGGGCCACCGACTGGCGCGGCAACAACAACATTGCCGAGAGCATCTTTCGCCAGCTGGCCGAAGAGCCGCATCCCATTCCCGACGCCATTGTGATGAGCGCCGGCACCGGCGGCACTTCCGCCACCCTGGGCCGCTATGTGCGCTACCTGGGGCTGGACACCCAACTGGTGGTGGTGGATCCGGAAAATTCGGTGTTCTACGACAGCTACCAGAGCCGTGATACCACGCTGGTGAGTCAGGCCGGTGGCCGCATCGAAGGCATTGGTCGGCCGCGGGTGGAGGCGTCTTTTCTGCCCGAGGTGATCGACGAGATGATCAAGGTGCCGGATGCCGCCAGCATCGCCACCATTCACTGGCTGGAGCATATTCTGGGTCGCAAGGCCGGCGGCTCGACCGGTACCAACCTGTGGGGCGTGCTGCAACTGGCCAAACGCATGCAGCAGAATGGCCAGCGCGGCTCTCTGGTCACCCTGATGTGCGACGGCGGCGAGCGCTACCTGGACACCTACTACAACCCGGAATGGGTGGCGAAGCACATCGGCGATCTCACCCCCTACCGCGAGCAGCTGGCGGTGTTCGGGTAAAGTGGGAAACGTGAAGCGTAGGGGGTCTCGTAGCTGCCGTTTCAGCTGGCAGGCTCAGCCCCGCTGAGCAATGATAAAAACGCCGAACCTGCAGGTCATACCAATTTGAATAAAGATCTGATCATTAATTTAAATCTGAGATCAGAGGCAACACAGCCACCTCCCACGACACGCTACAAGTACTTCCCTGTAAGCTCGGAAATGCCGCCCCTGGCATTTCACGGTCGTGGGAGTCGATCTCTGTTGCCTCTTCTCAAACACCGAGTTGTCTGTAGACGGCGCCAACAGGCAACTCCCTGACATCAGGGAGGACAAAGGGATCTGCTCGGCCGACCATCCGCGCCACGGATGGCGCGGCTGAGCCTCCACGGATGGATTCACGGCGTGTCGGCGGAGCGGGTCCTTTGTCCGACGGGTTGCTGCCGATATCGCGTAGTATTTCCTGTTACTACGGAGTGCTCTGATCCGCCAACTGAAGTGGCGGCTACCTGTAATAGCACCAAGCCGTGCGCTGGCTTGCCCGGTTGAAACCGGGCCTACAATGTCTCCTCACCCTTCACCCCTCACAGCCTGTTTACGTCCCGCGCCCAGTACCAGCATGCAGGGGGTGAGCAACAGGGTCAGCAGGGTGGCGAAGGCCAGGCCGCCGGCGATGGCGCTCGACAGCTGGGTCCACCATTGAGTGGACGGGGCACCGATACCGAGGCTGGGTGCCAGCAGGTCGACGTTCACACCCAGAACCATCGGCATCAGCCCCAGCACAGTGGTGATGGCGGTCAGCAACACAGGGCGCAAACGCAGACAACCGGTTTCCAGCGCCGCCTCGGTCGGGCTCATGCCGTCCTTGCGCAGCTGGTTGAAGGTGTCGATCAGCACGATATTGTTGTTCACCACGATGCCCGCCAGGGCGATTACCCCCATGCCCACCATCACGATGCCGAATGACTGCCCGTTCAGCAGTAACCCTATCAAGACCCCGGCGGTAGAAAATACGATGGCCGACAGCACCAGTGCCGTTTGATACAGATTGTTGAACTGGGTGACCAGGATCAGCGTCATCATCAGAATGGCCACGCCAAAGGCGCTGGTCAGAAACTGCCCCGCTTCACGCTGATCCGCGTCTTCTCCGGCGACCGTCAGGTTGATGCCGGGCGGCAGTGTCGGTGCATTGTCGGCCAGTGCGGCCAGCCGTTCATCCAACCGAAAGCCTTCGGCAATATCGGCCTGCAGGGTCAGGGTACGCCGACCGTCTACTCGGTGCAGGGTGCCGATTTTGGGCGCCGGGGTCAGGGTCACAAACTGGCTGAGTGGCACCTGACCGCGCGGGGTATTGATCGTCAGCCGCGAGAGCTGGTCGAGCGAGCGCCACTGCTGCGGCAGTCGCACTCGAATGTCGACCTCGTCGTTGGCATCTTCGGGCCGGTAGCTCGCCAGCTTCAGGCCATTGGTGACCAGCTGTACCGCATTGCCCACGCTCAGCACGTCGGCCCCCATGCGGGCGGCCGCTTCCCGGTTGACCGTGAGTCGCCACTCGATACCGGGCAGACTGCGGTCGTCTTCTATGTCGATAAAGCCGCCCAGCGCCTGCATGGCGGCACGCACGCCGTCGGCGGCCTGCTCCAGCTCCCGGTTGTCGGTGCCCGACAGCCTAATTTCCACCGGCTTGCCGCCGCCCGGGCCCATCTGCTGTTGCCGAAACTCCAGCACTATGCCGGGAATGTCGTCGGTCAGCGCCAGCAGGGTGTCTTTAATGGAGGAAGCCGGGCGACGCAAATACCAGTCGGTAAATTGGAACTGCAACACGCCAATCACATCACTGCCCATCTGGCTGTCTGCCATGGCAAAACTGCGGGCATACAGCGCCTTTACCTCGCTCAGGCCACGCAGGCGTTGCTCCACTTCGCGCAGCAGGGCGTCTTTTTCATACACCGACAAATCACCCCGGGCGCGCACCTGCAGCTGGGCGCTGTCGGGCTCGATGTCGGGAAAAAACTCGACGCCATGATTGAAACGGGCATAGCCCGCATACACCAGTGCGGTCAGCACCAGGGTCGCAATCAGGGTCAGGCCCGGCCGGCGCAGCAAGCGGCTCAGCAAGGCTCGATACCGGGCCAGCCCCGGCACCCGCACCGGCTCGCGGACGCGTGCGCCGTGCCGGCTGACCCCGCCCATGGTCGGTAAAAATACCAGCGCCATGGCCAGGGAAGCCAACAGGCAGATGATAACGGTAGCGGGCAGGTATTTCATGAACTCCCCCACCACCCCGGGCCAGAACAGCAGCGGAAAAAACACCGCCAGGGTGGTGGCGGTCGAGGCAATCACCGGCCAGCTCATGCGGTGGGCGGCATTAATCCAGGCCTCTTTGGGCGACTGCCCCTGGTGCAGGTGGCGGTCGGCCAGCTCGCACACCACAATGGCGCCATCCACCAGCATGCCGGCCACCAGGATCAGCGAAAACAGCACTATGATGTTCATGGTAAAGCCGATGGACCAGATGATCAGAATACCGGCGAGAAAGGCGCCGGGAATGGTCAACCCCACCATCACCGCCGAGCGTGCCCCCATGGTGGCGAGGATCAGAATCAACACCAGCACCACGGCGGTAAGCACGTTATTGAGCAGATCCGACAGCAGGGTTTCCACCTGGGTCGACTGATCCATGATGTAGTCCACTTCCAGCCCCGGCGGCAGCAAGGGCGCCGCCTCCGCCAGCAACTGCTTGACCTGCTCTATGGTGTTGATGATGTTGGCGCCGGCACGCTTGCTGACTTCCAGCACCACCCCGGGCTGCCCGTTGATACGGGCAAAGCCGGCCGGATCCTTGAAGGTGCGCCGCAGGGTGGCGACATCGCCAAAGGTCACCACCCGGTCGCCACTTACCTTGATGGGCAGGCCCAGCACGTCGTCCAGATCTTCGATGACGCCGGGCACCTTGATCGCCAGCCGACCGGCGCCGGTATCCAGGCTGCCCGCCGCCACCAGCCGGTTGTTGCGCGACACCAGATTGAACAGCGCCGTGTAGTCGATGCCGAAGCTGTCCAGCACCTGGGGGTCGACCAGAATTTCCAGCAGATCTTCCCGATCGCCGCCAATGTCCACTTCCAGCACCTCGGGAATGCCTTCCATTTCTTCTTTCAGCCGCCGGGCGGTCATCACCAGCTCGGCTTCCGACAAGGGCCCCGACAAGGCCACCGACAACACCGGAAACAGGGCAACGTTGATTTCGTGCACCACCGGCTCGTCGGCTTCCTGCGGCAGCTTGCTGCGGGCCGAGTCGACCTTTTCACGCACTTCCTGCAGCGCCAGTTTGGGATCGAAGCCCGCATCGAATTCCAGCATCACCGACGCATGGCCCTCACTGGCAGTTGAGGTCATTTTCTTCACCCCTTCCAGGGAGCGCAGCTCCTGCTCCATCGGCCGCACCAGCAGCCGCTCGCCGTCTTCCGGGCTGATGCCCTCCAGCGCCATCGACACATACATCATGGGAATGGTGACGTCGGGATTGGCTTCCTTGGGAATGGCCTGATAGGCAGCCACCCCACCGAGCAGCAAAAACACAAAGGCCATCAGGGTGGCGCGGCTGCGAAAGACAGCGGCGGCAATCAGCGCCCTCATGACTGGGGCTCGTAAATGCGCACCGGGGCGCCATCGGTCATGAAACCGGCCCCCCGCGTGATGATGCGTGCCGGTTGCGGTAAACCACTGACCCAGGCCTGATCGGTGCCGATGCTGAGCAGCGTCACCGGCACCAGCTTCGCCCGGTCTTGCTCATCCACCAGATAAACGCCGGTGCGGCCATTGTCATCCAGCGCCAGCAACGCCGGCGACAGCCGAAAGGCTTGCCGGGTCGGCAGAGTGATATTCAAACCGGCACTGGCCCCGGCCACTCGCCAGCCGTGCGGGTTATTGAGCCGGGCTTCCAGGGCGAAGCTTCGGGTAGCGGTGTCCGCCGCCTGGGCCACAAAGCTGAGCCGGCCGCTCAGCTCGCGTCCGTCCAGCATTACCGCCGTCACCGGCAGCCCCGGCGTCAGCCCGGCCACCTGCTGTTGCGGCACGGCGGCATGCAGCTTGAGGGTCGATACGTCCACCAGCGTCAGCAGCGCATCCCCCGCCTGCACAAAGTCTCCCTGCTCGACCGGCCGGGCATCCACGCTGCCGGCAAAGGGCGCGGCAATACGGGTACGGCTGACCGCCAATCGCGCCTCGGCCAACTCCGCTTCGGCGGCGGCGGCGGCGGATTTGAGCGACAGATAGCCGGTTTGGGAGATCAGCTGGTTGCGGCGCAATCGCGCGGCGCCGGTGACTTCGGCCTGGCGCAAGGTCAGCTCGGCGTCGGCCCGGGCCAGCTCCACGCGGCGGCCGTCGTCACTCAAGGTAAGCAGCAACTCGCCCTCGGCGGCGGTCTGGCCCAGCTCGGGCACCTCGACCACGGTACCGCTCACCTGGGCCTGCAACACCTGCGAACGTTGGGGCAGCAGTTGCCCCTGCAGCATCAGTGTGGCTTGGTAGGGTTCGGCATCAAGGCGCGTCACTTCCACCGCTGGCAGACCGGGGGCGGCAGTGCCTTCCATGTCGGGCTCGTTCACCCGTGCCTGATACACCTCGCCGCGCCATAGCCAGAACAGCGCCACCACCACCACAAACAGGATCCACCCCAGCCCCTTGTTCCGGGCCAACCACTGCGTGAATGCGCCTACTGCCATTGTTGATTGTCCGTATCAATTAGAGTGGATACTCAGCATAACAAGTCGGACGGACGCGATACAGCGGGGAAAGACGGTATTGGGGGATGAGAGGCTAGGTTTGAGATATATGTAGTGCAGATTCGACTGGCACCGAACAGCAGAAAAAGAAAATGCCGGTGCTTACACCGGCATAGAACCTCTTTAAGCGCTTTGCTGACGCAATTGACGGCCGTGGAAGACATAACCGATCAGATTCATCAACACCTGTGCCGCCAACACACTGGTGGTGCCGGTATGATCATAATCGGGGGCGACTTCGCACAAGTCGATACCCACTACCTCACCACCGAACGCCACTCCCTGCAGGATTTCCATCACTTCATAATACGTGAAGCCACCATGACTCGGGGTGCCGGTACCGGGGGCAATGGAAGGGTCAAAACCGTCGATATCGATGGTGATGTAATAGTTCACCCCTTTGGGGATCAGCGCCAGTACCCCTTCCACGCCCAGCCGGCGTACATCGCGCACGGACAGTATGGTAGAGCCGGCATCTTCTGCCGCCTTGTGATCCGCCCGGTTGGACGAGGAGACATTGCGGATACCAAGCTGGGTCATGCCGGTGACGAATTCCTGCTCGGAAGCACGGCGCAGCGGGTTGCCGTGACCGAAGCGAACACCGTGACGCTCATCGACGAAGTCGAGATGGGCATCGATCTGGATGATATGAATGGGTCCACGGCCCTCGAATGCGCGAATACAAGGGGCATTGACCGAATGGTCACCACCGACGACCACCGGCAGGGCGCCGGATTCCAGTATCTTGCGTACCCCATATTCGATATTCGCATGGGATTTCTCGGTGTCGGTATGCACCATGTCCGCATCGCCGATATCGACAATATCAACGCCATCCAGGTACATCAGATCCTCTTCATACGAATAAGCACCACCGTGGCCGAAGGAAAACAGTGTTGATGCTTCACGCACGGAACGAGGCCCCATGCGCGCGCCGGAACGCCACTGGGTACCGCAGTCAAAGGGCGCGCCCATAAAGGCAACGTCCGCCTTTATGTTGTCCCAGTCTTCACAGGTTCGCTTCTTCCCGAAGGTGCAGAAACCAACAAACGGCAGGTTCAAGCGACCTTTTTCGTAAGCATTTTCACTCATAGTTTGTCTACCCCTGTTCAACCAACGGCCTGACCGACCGGTGCTTTGTCTGCTAAAACGCTCGAATACCGATGAAGGTCTGAGCGCCGAATGAGAAAGGCAGTATTGCAGGGGCTCATAAATCAAAAAATATAAAACTTATTATGTATATATTAATTTTTGTGATGTTAGATGTGAATAAGATGCTACAGAATGAGCTGCCGTCGGCCTCAGGTGGGCTCTCCCGGCTTGCCGAGGCTGGCAGCCTTGATGGTGGCTTCTACGTCTTCGGCAAAAATTCTGACAAACTCCTGCGGGGCGGGAGACACCCGCATCGCCATGCTGAACTCCGACTGCCAGGACAGATCAAGATGATCGATAGCGCGCATTTCGCCGCGCTCGACCCATTGCCTGGCGTAATGTGTCGGCAGAAAACCGAGAAAACTGCCGCTGGTGATCAGAATCGCCTGCGCTTCCATATTGGATACCATGGCCACATCCCACGCTTTCATCAGCCCCTGCAGCTCGGCATGGTGCAGATAGGTACGAGAAGACACCGGGTATTGTCTTAGGGTCTCGAGGGTGATGTCGGCATTCCCCAGCCCGAACAGCGGATGGCGGCGGCCACAGTAAAAACCGTGGTCTTCCATGCACAGGTGCCGATAACTCAGCCCGCTGTGCCGGTTATGAAACAAGCCCAGCGCGATATGCAGGTTACCGTTAAGCAGCTCCCGCTCCAGCTCTTCGGGAGGCAGCACCACCAATTTGAGTGATACGTCGTTCTTGCGGCCATAGAAACGGTGAATCGCTTCAGAGATGGGAAAGTCGTGATTGGTAATGGTGCTGTCAATCAGGCCCAGCCGCAGCGTTCCGGTCAGCTTGTCGCGCAGTTCGCCCAGCTCGGATTCAAAGTCCGAAATGTTGTTCAGCATATCGCGACACTTGCGATACACCAGCTGCCCCTTCTCGGTCAGGCTGAAGCCACTGCGCCCACGATGGCACAGCTGAAAGCCGAGCCGAATCTCGAAGTCACGAATATGGGTACTGATCGCCGGCTGGCTCATGCCCAGTACCGACTCGGCCCCCACAAAGCCACCGTATTCCGCCACGGTGCAGAAGGTCAGCATATGTTTCATCGAGTAGCTTGCCATTGCGTCTCCGGAGTGTGTGGCCTGCGCCGAAAATACATTAATTTTTAAAATGTATACATATCAAAATTTATATTTTTGGATGCATGGTGCTTTGCAATACTGCGATTGTTACGAATGGATTCACATTATTGTCACAAGAAAACAACCTGGCAATCGAAGGAGATGATGAATATGACCGCATTTAAAAAACAACTGAAAGCACTGGCACTTTCAGTCTCTGTCGCCCTGACCCCCGCCCTCGCCATGGCCGAAGAATGGAAGTTTGCCATCGAGGAAATTCCCGGCTCAATCATGGATGCCTACGCTCAGGAGTTCAAGAAGCGCATCGAAGACAAGACCAACGGCGATGTCACCATCAAAATCTATCCCCTCGGCTCTCTGGGCACCCCCACCGAGCTGGTCGAACAGGTCGCCGACAGCGTAGTGCAGTTTGCCAACGTCTCGGTGGGCAACCTGGGCACCATAGTGCCCGAGTCGCAGATGTTTCTGCTGACCTATACTCTGCCATCAGACTCGGACGCCACCGCCAATTTACTGGGTTCCAGTCCGGTGATTTACGATGAACTCGGTAAGGACTTTGAAGCCAAAGGCCTGAAACTGCACACCATGTACTCCGAAGGCCCGCAGGTCTGGACCACCAACCGGGAAATTCGCACCCCCGCCGACTTCGATAACTTCAAGATGCGCGTCATGGTTTCTCCCATTCTGCTCAAGGCTTACGATGATCTGGGTGCCAGCCCCACTCCGCTGCCCTTTGGCGAAGTCTATGGTGCCCTGCAGCTCAAGCAGGTCGACGGCCAGATAAACCCGGTGCCGGCCATCGAAGAAATGAAATTTTACGAAGTCACCGACTACATGATCTGGGCCGGTGAGCAGGAGCTGGTCACCACCGTCATGTCGGGCACCGACTGGTATGACAGCCTGCCCGCCAATCGCAAGCAGCTAATCCGCGACACCACCGCCGGCATGCAGAACTTCATGCACGACGTGGTCGAGCAGTTCAACGAAGACAAGCTGGCCAAAATCAAGGCGGCCAAACCCGATATCAGAATGATTGAGCTGACCGCAGAAGAACGCGCCGCCTTCCGTGAACGCAGCAAGGCCACCCACTCGGCCTATATCGACATCACCGGAGAACGGGGACAGGTTCTGCTCGATGCACTGCTGACCGAGGTCGACACGACCACACATTAACCTGCCGTTGCCAGCTCCCTGCCCGGCAAGGGGGCTGGTCTTTTACTCCGCTTACCCGGACCGAGGTCAAGCCGATGCCCTTATATACCGCCCTGACCAAAATGTTGCCCCTTACCGACAAGCTCATCGGCAAAGCCGAAATATACGTGCTTGGCTGGGGCATCATCATCATGGCCGCCAACACCATTGCCAATGTGTTTGGCCGTTACCTGTTTTCGCAAAGTATCTATTTCACCGAAGAGCTCAACGAATTCCTGATCGTGATCATCACCTTTATGGGGCTGGGGTATGTGACCCGCAAGGGCCGTCATATTCGCATGTCTGCGCTCTATGACCTGCTGTCGGCACGCTACAAGAAACTGCTGATGATCATTATCGCCTCCCTGACCGCAGTGGCCATGTTCATGCTCGCCTGGTATGCCCTGGAATACGTTATCAAGCTGGCCAGCCGCGGACGGGTGACCCCTGCACTGCAGTTTCCCCTTTACCTGACCTACATCTGGGTGGTGATCGGTTTCGCCGTCACCGGCATTCAGTATGTATTGACCGCATTCAGAAACCTGAATCTGTCCGATGAGCATGTCTATATCTCGTTCACCACGGTAGATGAATATCTGGACCCCGAGATTGCCGAAGTAATGCATCTGTACCAACAGGATCATACGGTTGAAAACCCCGATCAAGAGCAGGCAGTAAAAGCAACGAGTGAACCACTTGGCTATCAGGAGAATAAATCATGACGATGATGATGTTGGGAGTAATGATCCTGCTGCTGCTGGCCGGTTTTCCGATGATGATGCCGCTGCTGGCGGCGGCCATGATGGCCTTTATTGTCTATATGCCGGACCTGAGCCTGCAGATGGTGGTGCAGCAAATGATCGGCGGAGTCAAACCGTCTGCCCTGATTGCCGTGCCCATGTTTATTCTCGCCGCCGATATCATTACCCGGGGTCATTCGGCCGATAGGCTGGTAGATGTGGTGATGCGCTTTATGGGTCACATCCGCGGTGGGTTGGCCGTATCTGTCACCGCCGCCTGCGCCCTGTTTGGTGCCGTGTGCGGCTCGACCCAGGCCACCGTGGTGGCGGTGGGCGGCGCCATGCGCCCACGCATGCTGAAGGCCGGTTACAACGATTCGTTTTCGATTGGCCTTATCGTTAACGCCGCCGATCTGGCGTACCTGATCCCCCCATCCATCGGCATGATTATCTATGGCGTCATCTCCGGCACCTCGATCTCGGAGCTGTTCATCGCCGGTCTGGGACCCGGGCTGCTGATCATAGTGCTGTTTTCACTCTATTGCATCTGGTATGCCAAACGGCACAATATTCCCGTTGAACCCCGTGCCAGCTGGGCGGAGCGCCTGGTATCCATTCGCCGCGCTGTCTGGCCGCTGGGGTTTCCGGCCATCGTGGTCGGTGGCATCTACGGCGGCATTTTCAGCCCCACCGAAGCGGCAGCCGTGTGCGTGCTTTATGCCTTGCTGCTGGAAGTCGTGGTCTTTCGTTCGATCAAGGTTCGCGATATTTTTGATATCGCCCTGTCCACCAGCGCCGTCACCTCGGTAGTGTTCATCCTGATCGCCGCCGGGGCCGCCTTTTCCTGGGTTCTATCTTACGCCCAGATCCCCCAGCAACTTATCGCCGCAATAGGGCTGGATGAAGCGGGCCCCATCATGACGCTGGTGGCCATCAACATCGCTTTTTTCATCGGCTGCATGTTTGTCGATTCGGTGGTGGTGATCCTGATTCTGGTGCCCATCTTCGCGCCCTTGATCAAGGCCGCCGGGCTAGACCCGGTGCTGGTAGGCGTACTGATCACCCTGCAGGTCGCCATTGGCGCAGCCACCCCGCCGTTCGGCTGTAACATCTTTACCGCCGTCGCCGTGTTTAGGCGTCCGTTTATCGATGTCATCCGTGGGGTACCGCCGTTCCTGCTGATCCTGCTGGTGGTGACCGTCTTGCTGATTGCCTTTCCGCAGATAGCCCTGCTGCTTAGGGATCTCGCGTTCCGGTAAAAACGTGAGGCGTGAGGCGTGAGGCGTGAGGCGTGAGGCGTGAGGCGTGAGGCGGGCAATCCAGGTCCGGCTGTAGCCGGGAAGCAAGGTTTGGAGCCACACTCTGTTAACCAACAAAAAGCCCCGCTGGTGCGGGGCTTTTGGGGTTAGTCGAGCTGGCTGCGCAGCCAGTCCAGTACCTGCACGTAGTTGGCGGGTAGCATGGGCTGCAGCTGGTCGAGCGCCGCCTTGGTGTCGGCATGGTTGTCGAGGCAGAAGTTGATGTGACCCACCTTGCGGCCGGGACGCACTTCCTTGCCGTACCAGTACAGCTCGGCACCGGGTACCGACAGCCAGGCGTCGTCTTTGTTTACGCCCACCAGATTGACCATGACGCTGGTATTTTTCACCCGCGGTTCAACCAGCGGCAGCTTGGCCACGGCACGCAAATGAGCTTCAAACTGGCTGACGCTGGCACCGGCCTGGGTCCAGTGGCCGCTGTTGTGCACGCGCGGTGCCAGTTCGTTGATCAACAGGTGATCGCCGACCCGGAAGCATTCCATCGCCATCACGCCTACATAATCAAGGTCGTTCATCAGGGTGGCCAGCATCTGCTCGGCTTCGGCCTGCAAATGGGCCAGCCGTGCCAATGGTGCAACCGAGCCCAGCAGAATGCCGTTAACGTGCAGATTGAGGGTCAGCGGGTAGAAAAAGCACTGACCGTCGGCGCCACGCATGCCGACAACCGACATTTCTTCGTCGAAGTCGATGGCCTGCTCGGCAATGGCCTGGGTGTGCCAGTCATCGGGAATGGCGTCCTGGCCCGGATCACGCAGCCAGTGCTGGCCACGGCCGTCATAACCGCCGGTGCGGCGCTTGAGCAGCACTCGCTCGCCCAGCTGCTGGTGCAGATCGTCGGCGGAAGTCTCGGTTTCAACCAGCTGCCAGGGCGCGGTGGCCAGACCCAGCTTGTCGATCAGCGACTTTTGCGTGAAGCGGTCGGCCAGAATCGGAAAGGTGTCGAGGTTAACAAACGCCGGGTGAGCCGACAGCTGGCGGGTGGCGGCGGTGTCGGGCCACTGTTCGCGCTCGGCGGTCACCTGCTCGTGCGGCAGCAGCGGAAAGGTCTCTTCCGACTCGATGTCGACCGGACGCACGTCCAGATTAAGCGGCATGCCCGCATGCTTCAGCATCTGGCCCAATTGGCCGGCGCCGAGTACCCAGATACGGCTCATGCTTCCTCCCGCGGATCGGGGTTACCCAATACGGTCTCGGTTTGTGCCTTGCGAAAGGCGTCCAGTCGCTCGGCCAGGGCCGGATCGTTGTTGGCCAGCATCTGGCAGGCCATCAGACCCGCATTGAAGGCACCGGCTTCGCCGATGGCCAGGGTGCCCACGGCCACGCCTTTGGGCATTTGCACGATAGACAGCAGGCTGTCCATGCCGTTCAGCGCCTTGCTTTGTACCGGTACACCCAGCACCGGCAAACGGGTCTTGGACGCCACCATGCCGGGCAGGTGCGCAGCACCGCCGGCGCCGGCGATGATAACCTGAAAACCGCGCGCCACGGCCTGTTCGCCAAACTCCATGAGTCGGTCTGGGGTGCGGTGAGCCGACACCACTTCCACTTCATAGGCTACTTGCAGCTTGTCCATGATTTCTGCTGCGCCCTGCATGGTGGGCCAATCACTTTTCGAGCCCATGATGACGGCAACTTTTGCTTGCATGACAACTCCTGTTCAACAACGTTCAGCATTTAGGTGGATCCGGGGGAGCGCGGATTATACCGAAACGGCGGTTTGGCGGCTAGTCGGCAAACCGCCCAAGGGTGGACATTACCCGACGCTGTCGCTAAGGTATGGTCGCTCAAAAGCTGGCCAACATGCATTTTAAGGAGGTGACCGCCATATGATAGGCGCAATTGAATCTGTTCCCTGAATCACGGCCCCGTGCCGTCGACCGCACATTACCAGGCTATCGCCAACGTCTCTAAGTAAGTTGCTGTTATTTAATGCCGATCCCGTCAGGGGTTCCCGCGTCCGTTGCCGCTAGCCAGGTCGTCTTAACCTGCGCCAGGTTTGGTGCCGTTTATCCGGTGCCGTTTGCCTGCGTATCTGTCTGCTTCACTCGCACGACAAGGAGATGAACTTGGAGCTCTATCAATTTTCCAGCACTACGGTGCTGCTGTTACTGGCCGCCTTTTATGGTGGTACCTATCTGATCACCACCTTTATCAAAAAGGAACAGGAAGACACCGACGCCTTTATGGTGTCCAACCACAGCGTGGGCTTCGGCATGGGCGCGGCCAGCATGACCGCCACCTGGATTTGGGCGGCCTCTTTCTATGCCGCCGCTACCTCGGGCTACACCTACGGGGTGTCTGGCCCCCTGCATTACGGCTTTTGGGGCGCCTTGATGATTCTGTTCATCTATCCCTTCGGCCGCCGTTTTCGCGCGCTGGCGCCCAACGCCCATACCCTGGGTGAAATCATTCATGCCCGTCACGGCTCGTCCAGCCAGCTGATCCTGGCCCTGTCCAATCTGCTCGGTAGCCTTATCAGCCTGATGGTCAACTTTACCGCCGCCGGTGCCCTGGTGTCGGTGCTGTCGCCGCTGTCGTTTCAGGCCGGGGTGATCATCGCCGGTGCCGGTGTGCTGAGCTATACCCTGTGGTCGGGCTTTCGCGCCTCGGTGCTGACCGACTTTGCCCAGCTGATAGCCTTGATGGCGGTGGCCATCGTGATTATTCCTGCGGTGCTGTTCGCCATGGGCGGGCCGAGCGAAATGCTGAACGGCTTCGACAATCTCAGCCTGGAGCAGGCCGATATTTTCTCGATGGATGCCATTATGCATCAGGGCGCGCCCTACTTCGTGGCGGTGCTGGCCTATGCCATCGGTAACCAGACCATTGCCCAGCGTTTGTTTGCGGTAAACGAAAAACACATCAAGCCCACCTTCATCACCGCCACCCTCGGCTATGGTGCCATCGTGATCGGCCTGGGCATGATTGGCCTGATGGCGCTCACCACCGGGGTGGAGCCGCTGAACGGCGACATGAACAATTTGATCCCGCAAATGGTGTCTGCTTATCTGCCGCCGGTGTTCATTGCCCTGTTCTTCATTCTGGTGATCGGCTCGCTGTCGTCTACCGCCGATTCGGACTTGTCTGCCCTGTCGGCGATCATGATGGCCGATGTCTACGGCAAGAACATCGCCAAAGGCAAGGCCGATCCCAAGCGCATGCTGTTTATCGGCCGCCTGACCATGGTGGCGGCCACCATGATCGGCATCGTGTTTGCCAGCTTCTCGCTCGACATTCTGGTGATGCTGGTGTTTGTGGGCGCGCTGTGGGGCGCCATTGTGTTCCCGGTTATCGCCAGCTGTTTCTGGAACCGGGTCACCAATCGCGCCTTTACCAGCGCGGTGATTGCCGGCCTGCTGATGTTCTGCATCGCCCGTTTCGAACTGCTGCCCATGACCGGAGCCATTGGCGTGCTGTTCGAACTGTTGGCAAGCATGGGTGGCGGCGTGGTCGTCGGCCTGATGGTGTTCGGCTTTCTCGGCACCCGCGCCGGTTTTGCCGCCGGCATTATTGCCGGCGTGGCGCTGATGTTCTTTGCCACCGGCTTTTTGCGTGAATACACGGTGCTGTTGTCATCCCTGGTGGCCTACGGCGTCAGCACCCTGGTGTGCGTGGTAATGAGCCTGATGCAGCGCCAGGAGTTCGACTTTGAGCTGATTGCCCAGCGTGTCGGCAATTATGACACCGGGTCCGCTACCCTTCACGACAACCCGGTCTCCCTGAAATCCGTCCATCTGGCCAAGGAGTCTTCATGAACGAACTGACATTAGGCGCTTATATCCTGATCTGGCCCGCCCTCACCCTGTGGGTGCTGGTGGTGATCTGCAAGGCGGTACTGAAAGACGTGCGCGCCGCCAAAAAGGAAAACCGCGAACTGGTGTAAGCACCGGTATCACGGCTGGTAAAACAACAAAGGCGGACCTCAGGGTCCGCCTTTTTTATGGTCAGTAAAAGCTCTGCAGCCAGCGGGCGTAAAGCGGTATGCCCACCAGCACGTTGAAGGGAAAGGTCACCGCCAACGATGCCAGCATGGCCAGGCCGATGTCTGCCTTGTCGATGGCGGCGCCAATGGCCGCCGGGGCGGCGATGTAGGAGGCACTGGCCACCAGCGCCACCAGAATGAGCGCCGTGCCTTGCGGCAGCCCCAACAGCAGGGCCATCAGGGTACCCAGCCCGGCCAGCACCAGGGGCGCCAGCAGCGCAAACAGCATGACCGGCCAGCGACGCCAGGGCACCGGGCACAGCGCCTTGGCGGCACACAGGCCCATTTCCAACAAAAACAGCGCCAGCAGACCCTTGAAGGCCCCGATAAACAAATCACTCACCGGCGCCGCCTGCTGGGGTCCGTAGAAGTAACCGATCAGCACACCACCGGTCAGCAGCACCACGCCGCGGCTGGTCAGCGCCTCGTGCCACACGCCGCCATGACCACTCTGTGCGCCCTGCCCCGACAGCCGCTTGTACAGCGAAATGGCCACGATAATGGCGGGCAGCTCCAGCAACACCAGATACAGTGTGGTCTCGGGCGCAATCTCCAGGCTCAGGCTCTGGGCATAGGCCAGGGCCACCGCAAAGGTACCGGCGCTGACCGAGCCATAATGCGCCGCCAGACTGGCGCTGTTGGCCTGATCGAGCCGCAGCAACCGCCGGGCCACCGGATAGCACAGCAGCGGTATCAGCACCCCCAAAGAGGCCACCGCCAGCAGCGACGGCACCAGCCCCCAATGCAGGTTGCCGTGCAGCGCCAGCCCGCCCTTGAAGCCGATGGTCAGCATCAGCAGTATGCTCAGGGTGTCATACGCCGCCTTGGGCACCTTAAGATCCGAACGGGCCAGGCCCGCTATAACGCCCAGTGCAAAAAACGCCACCACAATATCCGGCATGAATTCCTCTCTTTTCATTATGTTGCAATGGTGGTCAACCGAATGAAGGCAGTGTGCTGCCGGCTTGACCTGAAGACGGCAGACATTGTGCGGACGGCGAAGTATAGTTACCAATAAATGTTAACAACCATGAATATAGATAATCATCAATGAATGTTCGTCATCTGACTTTTCGACTGCTGCAGGTGTATGTGTCTGTGGTGCGCCTGGGATCGGTATCCCGGGCCGCCGGCCAGCTGCATCTGACCCAGCCCACAGTGTCGCAGCAGCTCAAGCGGCTGGCCGAAGCGGTAGGCGAGCCCTTGCTGATCATCGGCGACGGGCGTATCACGCCCACCCTGGTCGGCACCGAGCTGTATCATGCGGCACTGGATGCCCTGAGCCGTTTCGAAGACTTCAACGGCTTTTTACAGGATGCACGCCAGGGCACCCGCGGCAGTTTCAGCATCGCCGTGGTGACCACCGCCAAATACATATTGCCGCGCCTGCTGGGGCCCTTTAACCGGAGTTTTCCGGGGGTGGAGGTGTCGATCAGCGTCGGCAACCGGGGCTATATTCTGGATCGCCACCGCCACCAGCAGGACGATCTTTATCTGTTCAGCCACCCGCCCACCGGGGAGCACACCCTGAGTGGCCGTTTTATTCATAATCCGCTGGTCTTGATTACTCCGCCGGATCACTGGGCGGTAAACAATGCTCCCGCCGATTTCTCGGCCCTGCTGGAAGAGCGTTTTCTGCTGCGCGAGCCCGGCAGCGCCACCCGGCTGGTATTTGAGGAATGGCTGCGCAAGCGCAACCTGCAATTGAAGCGGGTGATGCAGATAGAAAGCAACGAGGTGATCCGCATGAGCGTGGAGCAAGGGCTGGGACTGGCGGTGTTGTCGGAACACACCCTGGCCGAGGGCGATCAAAAGGTGGGCCGCCCGGTCATTCCCGGTTTTCCGCTCGGCAGCCACTGGTATCTCGTGTGCCACAACAACCGGCGCATGCCCTATGCCGCCGCCAACTTCGTGCGTTTTATCAACGACAATCTGGCCCATTGCGTCGATCAGCGTTACATCCAGAACGATCTGGCGGAACTGCTGGGGCAGCTGAATACCGATCATTGAATGCAGACATGATTGTCGGGTCACAAGAGACGAATATCGAACCCCAGCCGTAATCGATCTGTTTGATGTATTGATTCCGAAACTCATTGCGAATCCAATATCAAACGACATATTTACCGAAAATCCTATCTCGGACAGAGCCAGGTACCGGAGCTATTTAAACCGGCGTCCCTATTTTGGGGGAACCCGGGTTGAAAACCACCGGGAGAGCTCATACCCTTGGGGCTCGTCTATCTATACCTAAATGGCTCCCTACCGCAACATGTGGACAGGCAGGGAGAGCACTAACGGCGGAGGGCGGTGTATTGCAGATGCCCTTCATCTTGTAGCCTTGGTAGCGGTGCTGAACACCGGCCGGCGATTAATGATCTTCGAGGGAGACAATATATAGCAATGGAAGACGAAAACTCTCCTGCTCTGCGTGCTGGTGTGGACTTTCGTGGCACCCTAAACGCAACTCAGCCAGTGCTGGAGCACATCAAGCCGGGCAAAAAACGGGCTCCGTTTTTGCGCTACATACGTATCAATCTGCCGCGCACCACCCGTCTGCTGCTCATCGCCGTTATTGCCGTTATCGGCGGGGCTTCGGCGTCTGTTGCGCTATCGAACCAGGAGCCCTTTCTGTTCGCGACCCAGGCCTTGTGGATTGTGTTCGGGGCTGCTGCGGTGTTCGTTGCCGTGGGTTTAATGACCTCTGTCCGCATCTGGAAATGGGGGGTGCCCATCGCCCTGCTCTCTCTGCTGATCTACCTCGGCGGCCTGCTGGGCAATGCGCCCTATGTCTGGAATGGTGCCAGTGTGGTGACCGCCGCCATGTGGAACCTGACGCTGTTGGCCTCTATCGCCTACATGGTGCTTTCTTGGGCACTGCGCTACGGGATGATCGTTGCCGCTCCCGACAACCAACATTTTTTAGACTGATAAGGCTTTATCAATGGATCTCGGATTTCCGTGGTGGCTTCGTGTGGAGCACTTCCTCAACATCATCTTCATTTCGTTCCTCGTTCGCTCGGGCCTCGAAATTCTGGGCACCTACCCCAAGCTTTACCGCTCGCAGCACACAGTGCCTGGCACATCCTGGGCCAAATTTACGGTTCAGCAGGAGCCGAAGCACAAGTACTACACGGTGGGCGGCGAGGACAGCGACTACTCTCCCCGTATTTCGCTCCCCGGCCATCGCCTGCTTGGTCTCGGGCGTTATTGGCATTTCATGGCGGTGACCGGCTTTGTTACCTGCTGGGTAATCTACTTTGTATTGCTGCTGGTTACCGGTCAGTGGCGGCGCTACGTGCCCACCAGTTGGGACACCTTTGCTCAGGCGGGTCAGGATATGCTGGCCTACCTTGCTTTCACCATGCCCCACCCCGTCGATGGCATGGTATTTAATGCCTTGCAGCAATTGTCTTACGGCTTTGTCGTATTAATACTGACGCCTTTGGTCATTCTGACCGGCGCCTTTCAGTCTCCGGCCATTGCCAACCATTTTTCGCGCATTACCCGCCTGCTCGGTGGCCGCCAGGTAATACGCAGCACTCACTTTCTGTGCCTTGTTGGCTACGTCGCCTTCTTCGCCATACACCTGCCCCTGGTCTTTCTTCACGGCTACCTGCACGAGACATCAAAAATGGTGTTGGGACACTCCAACAATCCTGTTGTGGGCGGTGTCATTTTCACCATCGGCCTGGTACTCGTGATCGTTCTGCACGTGGTCGCTACGCGGTGGACATTGGCGGACGGCCGTGCCGTTGAGAAGTTGCATAACCGGATTGTGCGGCCATGGTCGAATCTGCTGTACAAGCTGCCCGCGCGCATGCACTACGATCGCTCCAATATCACGGGTAAAGACGTGGGTCTCGATAACACCACCCACAACTTCCGCGGCAGCGGGCGACCACCAGAAACTGCCGAGTACCTTGCGCTGATGGCCAACTGCTACGAAGACGACTACGTGCTCGAGATCGGTGGCTACGTTGAACGCCCAATGACGCTGACGATTGCGGATCTTCGCGAGCTTGCCGCTGGCCACTCTCAGACCACGCTGCACCACTGTGTGCAGGGCTTCACCTCGATTGGGCGGTGGCGCGGCATTACCGTGTCCGACCTTTTGGATCTGGTTAAGCCCCTGCCCGGTGCGACTGATGTTGTGTACACCAGCTTCCAGAACATGGGCCGCGATGATGTTCTGTATGAGGGGGGAGCCTACTACGAGTCCACCCCCCTGGTTGAGGCACGAATGCCGCAGACGCTGATTGCCTTTGAACTCAACGACGAAGGCGAGATCCCGGCAAAAAATGGCGGACCGGTGCGGCTGCGTCTGGAAACTTCGACCGGGTTTCGCAGCCTGAAGTGGCTGGAGCGTATTGAGGTAGTCAACCGTTACGACATTATCCTTAAGGGCCGCGGTGGCTACTTTGAAGACACCGACTTCTTCGACCGCAACCAGCTGATCTGACCGTTCGCGAACAGAAAAGGAAGCCGCTGTTATTATGTTAAAAAAAAGTATGACCCTGAAAAAAACACGCCCAGGTACCCAGGCCGAGCTGGATGCTTACATGGCCGCGCGGCCCAGACCGGTGCGCAACACCTTTGAAGGTATGTACCCGCTGCACCAGGACCTTGAGCTGTCGGACCAACAGGTGCAGATAGTGCAGGACTACCTGCAAGAGGTGAACTTTCATCTGCCCGGCGCCGCTGCCCATGAGTTTCTTGTGGTCCGCTGGGCGCGCTACACCGGGTTTCAGTTCATGCAGGAACCCCTGGAAGCCTATGCCATAGGGCTGAGATGCACGCATCCCGGCATGGAAGATCAGCACACCTTTATTCGTATGTCCTGGGGCCAGCTGATGGGAGATCCCGAGGCTATCCGCCTGCCGGTTAACGAACCGGTACTGGCAGGCGATATGATGACCCTCGCCCGCTATCGCGATACGCGTACCGGGCCCTCGCGAACGGGCGTTAACGCCTATGATGCTGCACCCGATGGTTCTGTACCTAATTCTGTACCTCATTCGGTACCAGGCACCGACTTCGACCTGAAGCTGTTGAACGGCGCACTCGATGACGTGCTGGAACAGCACCTTACCGGCAAGGGGCGCGAAATAAACTCATGGTGGAACCCCGCCCTTAATTGGGGGGTCGCACTGGCAGGGCGCTACCCGCGACTGAAGTACTTCGAGTCCAAGGGACGCCTCGATGAGCAAGCCCTGGCGGCTTTGCACGCCTTCGAGGCGCGGGCCGCAGACGCAGAAACCGCCTTGCAGGAACTCGGTCTGGCCTTGCCTGCATCCGTGGCCGAGTCTGCGCTTAAACAGGCAAAGAAAGCAGAGCGCGGAACCTTTTCCCGCCCGCATCGTATCCGCAACCCACAGCCGCTCACCGAATCAGAGCGTGACACCTAGCGCCTATGAATGACAATATCAAAACTCACGGCCCGGCCGTTGGTGCAGAGCAATTGATTGATATTTATAACTCCGCTCGGCATGAGCCTTCACCCTGGAGCCTAATCAGTGATCAGGTAATGGGCGGTGTATCCAGTGCGACGCAACACCAGGAAGAACGTCATTATTCGCCCTGTACTTGTTTAGTGGGCCGTACCAGCCTTGATAACAACGGCGGATTCGTGCAGATGAAGCTTGATATTGAGCCGAGTGAGTTAAGTGCCGACTACAAAGGACTCTTCATTGAACTGGCCGGCAACGCACACAATTATAATCTGCATGTAAAAACCGCTCAGCTAACCCGACCTTGGCAGTCTTTTCGCTACGCCTTGTCCGTGGAGCCACAATGGACTCGATTCATTGTGCCCTTTGCGCAACTGCTCGCTCATCGCACCGAAGCGAAGCTGCAGCCGGCAGAGATAAAAAGCGTTGCCGTGGTGGCCATTGGTCAGGAATTCGATGTTGATGTTTGTGTGCGGCGATTCGGTTTTTTTATATAAATAGGCAGAGCTGAGGCTTAAATTTAGCAATAATGTTAACGCCGCTAGCAGAGGCGCAGCTTTGCTGCGTCCTGCTTACTGGCTTTTTTTATATTTTTTGTGCAACATAATTTGGCACATCAATTTTCTCTCCACCATTCGTAAAGTGAGAATCAAAACCGTATGCCATTTTTTCCAAAGGTGACTCACCATAGCCCACAGTTTTAATTTCAGTAATGTAGCGCTCTATAAATGGTATTGCACCTAAATGCCCCCATTGTGCAACATGGACAAGTTCATGAAAGTGTAAACGTAAATTTGATGCTAGATGAGGGAGAACGTAGTAAGTGTTTTTATACGTAATTCCGTGTACTTCCATATCAATAAAATCACCCAACCCCATTTGGCGCAATTCAGGAAAATTAGGTTTAGGGATTGTATCGACAACTACAAAATATGCTTTCTGGAGAAACTCTAGAGAATAAAAACCTCTGAAATCATCAAAAAACTTAGAACAAGAAATCCTTTGCCCTTGATACTCAAGGTTAGTCTGATCAATCCACTGCTCAATTTTATGCAACATACGATACTCCAGAAAAAGATAACGCCGCCCACACAGGCGAGCGTCAGCGAGTCCAGCCAGCTTGCTGGCGGTTGTGATTGGCCTTGTTAGACTATTTACCTTCGAATTTTACTTCTTGTGTTTGACCGGATTTAGGGCTTATGACTACTGTCCCAGCTAATTTGTCATGCCACCCTTGCTTTTTCTTGTCCCAAGCAACCCAAAAAATGCCTAACCCTAAAGGAATAGATGCTAAGAAATAGCCAATATACCTCACAATATATTGCTGCAATGTTGGTTTTTGACCTGTTTTGGCATCCACAATACGCGCCTGTATTGCCATTTTTCCTGGAGTTGCCTGACGATAAATCCAAAATGCGATTATGGCAACAAGTGGAAATATCCAACTAAGTAATAAATCAGCAAAACCTTCGACTAAGTTATCGCCATCAAGATAACTCCAGCCGTATATTGAAATTAAAATAGGGTACGTTAATACCAATATAATTACAGTATCGATTAGGCTTGCACCAACTCTTGGCCAGAACCCAGTGTATTTCATTACGTCACCCATTGTTGCGGGAAAGTCACTATTCATTATTACTCCTTAATTTTTAATAATGATAAAAACTATATTATTAGCCTAACGCCTTGCTAAGCGGAAAATAATGGTTGGCTATAATCGCGAAGCGATGGCCAACTGTTATTTTTCCGTTTGAGCAACTTGTTAGTACATTTTGCTAAGAGAGATATCATTAATGCCAACTCTTTGATAATAAATAGGTAAATTGAACTCATCACGAAGCTTACGAAGATACTTTATAGCCACTTCATTTACAGAATGATCTCCTACAACAACTAACTTTTGAGGGACCACATCAGAATCCCAATACCCATACTCCAAAAGCTGCCCAAGAGCTTCACGAATGCAAAGCTTTAATGTGGAGTTTGTTTTTATTTCATAAAATATAAAACCTTCAGTATTTTTAACTACCGCATCAACCCTTGTTCCAAACTTTGTTAAGCACTCGTCGCCAACATTTACTACGCCATACTTATTGGAAAGTAACTGACAAAGTTTAAGCTGAAGTTCATTATGTTTATATTTTACTTCAAACTTCTTTGCTGGGGAGCTATAAGTTCCATACAGTTTTTTATCTTCACTAAATCCACTAAAAGTAAAGCTAGCACTCTTGCTTAGTATTGATTCGTTCAAAGATGCATTGCTTTCAACATACTCATATATTGGAAGTAGTTGATCGAACGTTTGAAGAACATGTTCGTAATCAATGCTGTCAGCATCACACAAGAGGCCAAAGAATATAAAATTTCCTTCCTGAAAGTGAGTCAGTTTAATTTCAGATATTTTCTTTATCTCACTTCTTCCACTCGGTGAGTGCACCCACATTTTTATGTTATCTAAATCATGGGTATTTGCTAGTAGATACTCATTAAACCGTAGTATTTTAACTTCAAAATCTGAAATGTCAGGAAGTGTTCGACTTAATTGCAGTGAAAGGGCTAGTCCATACCTAAATCCCTCTTTTTCTGTGCCTATATTAAACTGAAGTTCTGTTCGTCCACCGGAATGAAATGCCCAATCCTCATCAATGGTTTGATCACTAAATATATTTAACGTTTTAGGCCTAGATATATCTTTTATTTTTGATCTTAGCCTCTGTAACTTACCAACTTGATAGCTTTTAGATCTACTATTTAACTCGTTACATATTTCTCTAATATCCATATATGTGGGTAAACTCCTAATGTACTAACGCTCGCATTTGCGGCTGGTTTGAAGCGCAGCGTAAAACCGGTCCGCCAACATGCGCTTGTTAACTGTATGTTTTGAAAAGACTTGAATGCTTAAGACTCTTCTGCCTCTTTACCACTTGCAGCTTCATGCTCTTTTCTTTGTTTGAAAATATCAATTATAAAATGCATTGGAACGGGTAGCCTGTAATGCCTACAGCCAGTTAAGATAATTGGCCAAAAAGAATACTTAAAAGCAGTCATATCATAAACTTTATTTGACTGGTCACACTCACTAACCAACTGCTGAATCAATTCATCAGGGGCTTCGGTCACGCAAACATCAGATAACGTTGCACCATGCATTTTATCGGAACGATAAAAGTGATCTTCAGAAGACTCTTCAAGAAAATACACTTGAAAATTACAGTGTGATAAAAACTCTTCTTTAATTTTTTTAACTATCTCATATGGCTCTTGAAATCCCATAATCGCTGAAAAAGCAGATATGTAGGGGTATAATATAGAGCCTTTAGTTACGCTCTTCTTATAATCTTCAGTTTTATCAACGGGGTGTTCTATTAATTCAGCGTAGCTTCGTATGGTTGTCGGGTATTTATCGCTGATCTTAAACATTTGATATATCTCCCGTGACATATTACTCAACCAAGAGTTGATATCACGCCAATGCCTATGATCAAGAGAGAGGAACCAAAGAGCTAGTACTAAATCGATTGCTTGTTCATCTTTGTATGGTGTAAACAAAATTGGGTTGTTTACGATTAACTGCTTAATGCTATCTTGATATTTAGTTACTGCTTCTGAAAAAAGCCTGCCGGCTTCTACATTTTCATCGCTGACTTGACCTAAATACCAATAAGTCCAGCAACCTGTAAGGGCTAACCGACCTAGAACATCAAACAATTTTAAGTTTACATCTGTGGCGCAAGACGGTTTTACTGCATGTGATATAGCATACAAATTATTGCAATGAGGTATGATTTTTTCATCAATGTATTGATTTGATACTTGTAGATTTAGCCTAAGAATTGAATCCAAAGTTGTCAGTGTAGAAACTGCTACCTTATTCTTTTTGCCAAACGCAAATTTCGCGGCTTCCCAAGCATTTAGCATTGTAAATTCTGCTGATAGGAATGCGCTCTCTAGATTATCCTCATCTCTGCACCATGAGTATAATATCCAAAGACATAGATATAATTGGCGAACACCTGTTAAAATATCTTTTGGCTTTTTGTCATCAGTGCAAGTGAGGCTAATGGCAAGCTGGCTAAAGTGTTTGAATGATACTTCTGGCTCGTCAATCATCGCCAGTGACTTGCGAAGTAAACCGCGACAATTAATGGGTAACAGTTCCTCTCGAAGCATGTGCTGCTCCACTAAATCTGCAAGCCTATCGCCATTCCATTCAGAGAAACTTAAGTCACATGTTTTTAATTTACCTAAAAACATACTTACGTTAGATCTTACTTCTTCTTTAACTTCACCACCAAAACATAAACAAATCTCAACAGGTTTATCTTTGTATTCTGCTGGAATTCGAGTAGGAATAAACACATCGATTATTTCATTGATAGAAGGACGCAAGTCCTGTGGATTACCGCTATCCCAATCCTTTCTGTCCAAATCCCCAGACTTCACTGAGAATAAGTAAACAGTGCTTTCAGATTCACTAGACAGCTTACCAAAAGCTGCAACATCTACTCCGAACTGTCTGCTGCCGACGCCAGGTTTTAAAAATACTTCCAACCCTATTTGCGACAGTAAGTCTGGCAATAACGCATCCAATTCGCCTCGCTCTTTCAAAGATGCCAAGTATTGTCTAATCACTAACTTCATGACGTACAACCCTCAGCTTTAAACTGCCAGATCATATTTTCTAAACCGTGTGGGTCGAGGTTATGCATTGATGCAAATTCAAATGATGTACTAATTTCACTAAGAGGGACTTCCTGACGTGTCTTTTGCTCACCATGATGTATATAGTGAATCGATTTATTTCCATAGAGTAATACTGATTCATTCCCAGCAAACAAAGAGGTAAAAAACGATTTGCTTCTGGCCTTCTTCATAGACTCACTCATCAATTTATTGTGATGCCTCCAGTACGTATGCCTATCCTGCTCACTAGGGCTTAATTCATTTATTTTTAAAGCCGCTTTCACTGATGCTTGATATTCTTCGTATTCAGACAAAACATCAGATGCTATCTGTTTGACCCTTTCTTCTTTTGACTCGTTCATTGTTTCCAAGTGGTCACGAATACTTCCAGGGTAACTCACACAAAGCGGGTGAAAAATGAGCTGCTGAATATCTTTTAATTCATCATCAGGAGCATCAAGAATCAACGATTCAATTAAGCTAATTGCTGTTTCAGGCTGATTAAAAAACCACCCACAAGATTTTCTCGCTAAAAATAGGTGTACGCCTTTGCTTTCTTTAGTTACGTAGGAACCGTCAAAACCAATAGAAATACCTTTATCTGAATCCCGAAGAAGATCAGAAGCATATTTGCCTAGCTTTACTTTTTTTGACAGCAACCATCGTGTAAGCAATGAGGATAGATGAGTATCTCGGTGATTATGCAGCTCTCGAACAAAACTATCGAAATGCTTAATAGACAGTTTGTACCTGCTTAATTCAAAGAATCGTTCTAAAAAAACAATACAATCATTGAAACTGTTTCTTTTTAATATTCGTTCCAAAGCGTAATCAATATTATTAATAGTACCTTGATTTTCTGGCTTGGTATGACTGCAAATATTCAACAATTTAAGTTCAACATTACCGCTTACCTTTTTCCCGTCATAAAATAATATTTCTGAAGCAGCATGAATATATCGATCATCCAAGTGATCTGAATGCGTGTTTAAAAAATCTAAGAACAAATCCTCTAAATCATCAGAGTGAGAAACAATTTCAAACAGCGCTCTCATTGATGCCGCCAAAATTACATCCGTTGGTGAAGACACGGATGATTTTATGATAGCTGTTGCAACTGGCTTTAATAGCATTTTGTCTTGGTAATTAATTCTACCCAATGCAAAAATGGATCTTTGTATAATTAACTCGTTTTCATGAGTAAGTAGTTCAATCGCTTGATTAACGCATTGAACTTCATCATTACTTGCCCCTGCTTCAATAGCAGTAGATAGATGGTCAAAGTCTTGATCAATATTAGTTAAAGAGATATCAAATAGACCTTTGGATCTATCTGTATCTTTTTTACAGAACTCTTTAAATGGGGGCAAAAGCATATATGCGGCCATATCTTGACCTGCTTCTAGCGTAAGATGTTTCACACAATCAGCAACGTCTTTTACCGGAGCATTAATATCCGGTAAAACCTCTTCGAAAACATGTCGTACTGAAAAGAAGCCATGATTTTCAGTTTTATTTTTAAAACTGGTGAATAACTCTACGAGATTTAATAGCCCTTCATTATGCAATTCAACCAAAAGGCTAGGCAGAAGCTTTTCACCTCTTCGGTCGTCATAATAAACTTCTTGGATGAAATCAAAAAAGTTGCCATCCACATTAGCTTTTAACAGTTTTTCTTTAAGTTCATCCACGACGCTAATTCCTATAACGATACTCGGGGCACTCTTGACAGTTAACGCCGCCAACACAGGCGAGCGTTAGCGAGTCCAGCCAGCTTGCTGGCGTTTGTGATTGGCCTTGTTATGGTTTTTACAGATCGCTGTTGAGTTCAGCATGTTCTGTTAGCTCAGCGGAAATGAATGCTGAAATCATAGCCCGATAAACGACCTCAGTTACATCGGAATTGCCGCCAAACTCAGCCGAGAGGCCTCTGACCTTATCAATAACTTGCTCAACTCTCGCTGGTGCTTTCACATCGTCGGTAGTCTTTTTAAAGCGAGCTGCTTGATTTACGAATCCACCACGCTCGGCAATTAGAGCAACTATTTTTCGGTCGATTGAATCAATATTTGTACGTACTTCTTCGATAGAATTACAAACCACTTCCATATTCACAGCCTTCTCCTAAATAAATAGCCATAACATTTTAATAGTGCGCATGCTCATATTTCTGCCATCGCACCAGTTCAAAATTCACTTATAAGCCATTGATAATAGATAAATTACCATTAATCAGCCGTATTTAGTGATGAGCAAAAACGCGTATGCGCGATATCCACGGCAACTTGCGCACTATCCACAAGATCCTGTCTCAATCTGCTCATATTATGAGCATTTTTAAGCCGGATTTGTTGTACACGCGCATGGGTTGTTGATAGTGAGCACGATGGCGGCAAGCTCGACAATACACTGTATAAAACATCCGTTTTTTCTTCATGCAGGCTACCGCAGGATCTTGTAGGCGACCGGGCCACTTTCACTTTGTGCTGGCTATGGTTAAAGCAGCTATTGTGCCTCTTCGCGTGAAAAATTCAAATGGAACCTTTGCAGAGTGGAAATTTTGCATCGCTTTTTGAACCAATACCCATTTAAATAAACATCTGAGTTCCTATAGTTGCGCCCAGCCATTAGCGTTATACGTTCGACTTACCAACAACCCGTAGAGGCCAGTTGACCACATCATGATTTTTGAGCTGTTCGAAGACGTTATCAAGCTGACACTTATCGTCGTCAGTCTTCATTTTGCGCTGGGTATCTATGTGCGTCGCAGGCAGCCGGCATGGTCCGGAGCGCTGGAGCGGCGGCGGTTGCTTATTCTGTGCGCTCTGGTGCTGGCGGTCACGGCGATCAAGGTGACCGAAGATGTGCTGGACGGCGAATCGGGCCCGTTCGATCACACTGTGCTGCTGTTTATTCGCGGTCATCTTTCGCCCACGCTGACCGGTTTCTTCGAGGCGATCACGCTCACCGGCTCGGCCATGGTACTGGTGCCATTAACGATTATCACCACCGTCGGCTTGCTGCTGGCCGGGCGCCGGGTCGAGGCGGTGCTGGTGGCCGCCTCGGTCATCAGCGCTGCCGCCGTGGTGTATGTGATCAAAATGGTGGTGGGTCGTGCCCGGCCCGAACTGTGGCAAACCGAATGGTACTGGGGTTCCAGCTTTCCGAGCGGCCATACGCTGGTGGTCACCGCCTTTGCGACGGCGGTCGCCCTGAGCATTAGCCGCATGGTGCCGGCGGCACGTCGGTTTGCGCTGGCGGTGGCAATGCTGTGGGTCATGCTGGTCGGATTTTCGCGCATGGTGCTGGGCGTACACTGGCCCACCGATGTGCTGGTAGCAACCTGCATCGGTACCCTGCTGCCGCTGCTGATCAACATGTATCTTGCGCTACGCCATGGCCGACGCTGACGCCAGGCATACCGTGGCTGATACTCAGGCAAGAGGCAGCCGCCAGGCCGGATGAATGACAGAATTGAGGATCTATGGTTATGACGTACCTGAAACAGACGGTGTGGATCATGCTGGCAATGATGATGGGAGTGGGCAACGCGATGGCAACCGAAGAAGCCGAATACCGGGTGATACGTCAGGACAACAACTTTGAGCTGCGCGAATATGCGCCCCATATTATTGCCGAAACCCTGGTCGGCGGAGACTTCGATGACGCCGGCAGCAAGGCGTTTGGCCGGCTGTTCAAATACATTTCCGGCAATAACACCACCAGCCAGAACATCGAGATGACCGCCCCGGTCAGCCAGCAGGCGCAAGGCGAAAAAATCGACATGACCTCCCCGGTGGGTCAGCAGCGGGTAAACGGCAACTGGGCGGTCAGTTTCATGATGCCCGCCTCCTACTCGCTGGAAACACTGCCCACCCCCAAGGATCCGAACATCACATTGCGGCGAGTACCCGCGCGCCACATGGCGGCGGTCACCTATTCGGGGTTGTGGAACGAAAAGAATTACCGGCAAAACAAAGAGCGGCTGGACGCCTGGATCAACAAAAACGGCTTCAGCGTGATAGGTGAGCCCGTCTGGGCCCGTTATAACCCGCCCTTCATGCCCTGGTTTTTACGCCGTAACGAAATTCTGGTGCCCGTGGCGCCGCCACAAAGCCCATAGGCCCGGCGGCAGTGGGCGGCCAAGCGAACGTTCTGGTCTGCTGCCGGTGTTATCGGTAAGAGGAACCCTCTGTGATACTCAAAATCACCATCAAGGCGTTTGTGCTGTGGTTGGTTATTCTGGTGCTGGCCATCATCAATGGCGGGTTGCGAGAGGCATTACTCGTGCCGGTGATGGGCAACGCGCTGGCATTGACGCTTAGCGGCGTATTGCTGTCTGTACTGATTCTCGCCGTGGCCTGCCTCACTCTGCCCTGGCTTGGCCGCTTACCCGCTGCAGGTTATGCCGCCATCGGCATAGGGTGGCTGTGCCTGACGCTGCTGTTTGAATTCGGCTTTGGCTACCTCATTCAGGGCAAGTCGTGGGCCCAGCTGGTTGAAGCCTATACATTTAGGGACGGCAACCTGTGGCCCATCGTGCTGCTGGTGGTGGCCTCGGCCCCCTGTGTGGCAGCAAGAATCAGACAGCGGGTTTGATCCCCTGTCCCATTGAGCAAAACACTTGCTGCTGTATGCAGGAGACGCTGCATACCAGAAGAGGCAACAGAGATTGCCTCACTCGAGCGTGACATGCCAGGGATGGCATGTCCGAGCTTATAGGGATGTACTTGTAGCGTGTCGAGGGAGGTCGCTTTGTTGCCTCTGGTGCGTGGGCGTTAGGTGATTACATACCTACAGGAATGAGCATAAAAACACTCGTGCCACTCAACTTACCGGTGCAGTATCCAGCTGGCCTGCCGCCGCTCCAGCAGCGCGCCTTTTGGTCCCCGCCCCTGCTCGGTAATGGCCACCCTGCCCTGCTCCACACACAGCACCGTTTGCGCGCGGGTGCCGTAGTCCGGGCTTTGAATGAAAATGGACGACAGCAGACTTTCCCACTCCGGCCCCACCCCGGTGCTGGGCAATTGTTCCAATGCGGCCCGGGTGTCGTCATCCAGCAGGCCGAAGGCCGTGCCTTCGTGCACCAGGCCGAGTCTGGCCAGCCCCTGCTTGAGCCGTTCCACCTTGGGCCAGGGAGTGTCGAGCATGGCGTTGGATAATCCATACAGCCCCGCCGTCAGCCGGCGTGCCTCCTCGCCTGTCCGATTGCCACCGTAATGCAGCTCACCCCGGGCCAGATCGCCCACCAGCAGATTGAAACCGGCGTAATGGTCGCCATTTTCCAGCACACGCTCTAAATAACTGGCCGGAGTCTGCTCGCCGGCCAGAAAATCGGCCACCAGCTCGCCCCGGCTGCGCAGGCCCGTTCTGGGGCTGCCCTCACGCACATTGGTCAGGGCGGCAAAACGCCCGGTGCGGCTCATGCCCAGCCAGGTGCCTCCGGCCTGCAAATCGCGCCCGGCCCAGATCTCGGGCGCATCCGGCCACCAGTCGGCCGCGGCCGTGGGGCGGGCATAAAATTCATCCCGATTGGCCAGCAAATGCAGCCGGCGTTGTTCCGGCTGCCACGAAAAGGCGATAAGACACAAAGCGGAGTTCCTCAGAATAACGGCACACGGGGTTACTTTACTCCCGAGACCGGTGCCGGGCCAGAGTCGGCCTGCTCCGGCTCGTCGTTTCTTACCCGCACAAAACTGGCAAACCGGGGCAGGCGCTGACCGGTTTCACCCTGATAACGGTAGGTCACTCGCGCCCCCACCGGCGGCGGCTGTTGGCGTTGGGCATCGCTGAAACCGGTGCCCAACCGAAACTGCCGGCCGTCGTCGGTTTCTACCAGCAGAGCGCCCAGCATGCCCGCATATTTGCCCTGCCCCGGCAGATGCGCCAGCACGCGGGCCTCGGCATCCTGAAAACGCTTGAGCTTGAGCAGGTCCTGATTGCGGCTGGCCGAATAAAGGCTGTCCCGGTGGCGCAGCATCAGCCCCTCACCGTCCAGCGCTTCCACCTCGGCCAGATACGCCGCCAGAGCCGTATTGTCGGGCAATAGCCGCTGTTCAAGCAGTTCAAGATACGGGGAGTCCAGGTGTGAGAATAGCCGTTGCAGCGCGTTCAGCCGGGCTTCAAACGGTAGCTCGCTGGCAGGCAGGTCGAACACCATAAAGCGAATGCTTTTCCATTCGGCATCAATTGGCCGGTAACGGCGCACCGCCGCCGACAGCTCTTCAAAGCGCCCCCGGCCCAGCCACAGCTCGCCATCCAGCGGAGTATCCGGAAAGCCGGCCACAAACCAGTCGGGCGCCGAGAAACGATGCCCGCCGCGCGACAGCAGCTCGCGCCCGTTCCAGTAGGCACGCACGCCGTCCAGCTTTTCGCTGACCCGGTAATGGGTCACATCCTGCTGTTGATAGTCCGATGCCAGCTGCAGCGGAGGCGGCGCTATGCCCTCGGCGTATCCGGTACCCGGCAACAGCACCAACGGTAGCCATAGCGGTAACTTCTTCATGCTCAACCCTCCCTGGTAGAAACAACAGCGACCGTATAAATATCAATCGCCAACCACCAAGAATAGCCCTTCGGGCAAGGCACTGCTTCAGCTGTGCAATGTGGCGAAGCCACATCTCAACACCAATGTTTCATATATCGCCGTATTACCTGACCCCGAGCTCCTGGTCCGGCACCACGTTCACCGGCCGGGCGGCAGACCAGCCAACGGCAAATTGCACCAGTTGCAGCGCCAGCATCACCAGCAGCGCCACTTGCCAGTTACCGCCCATGTCGCGCAGCAAACCCAGCGATACCGGCCCCAGGGCCGCCAGCAGGTAGCCGATGCTCTGGGCCATGGCCGAGAGCGCCGTGGCCTCGGCGGTATTGCCGGCACGCAGCACAAAAAACGACAGCGCCAGGCTGAGCGCACTGCCGCAGCCCATGCCAATCAGCGATGCCCACAGCAGCGGCGCCGCCGCCGGTTGCCACCAGAGCCCGGCAATACCGCAGAAAGACACGACAAAGGTGCCCAGTACCAGCATACGCTGGCTACGCATCTTGGCCGCCAGTATCGGCACACATAAATTGAAGGGAATGCTCACCAGATTGATCAGCGCGGTGGCGGTGCCGGCCTGATGGGCATCCAGACCGCTTTCAAGCAGGATTTTGGGCAACCAGGTGGCCATGGAATAAAAGTAGAACGACTGCAGCCCCATGTAGAAGGTAATGGCCCAGGCAAGCCTGTCTCGCCACAGGCTGACACGCACCGGGTTTTGTGGTCGCCCCACGCCGCTGACCTTCAGCATCGGCAGCCAGAACAACAGGCTGAGCAGCGGTAATATCGCCCACAGCGCCACCGGATAACGCCAGCCGCCAAATTGCTCCAGCAGGGGCACCGCCAGATACACGCCCATGCCCGCCCCCAGGCTGAGGGTAACCGAGTAGAGGCCGGTCATCAGCCCCACCTGGCGGGGGAAAAAGGCTTTTACCAGTCCGGGTATCAATACGTTAAGCACGGCAATGGCCGAGCCCAGCAGCAGAGTACCGAGGATCACCAGCGGATAGTTGTCTACCAGCCGCAGCCCCACGCCCAGGCTTATCACCATCAAACCGGCAATCGACAGCCACTGAGGCGCCCAGCGGCGGGTCAGCCAGGGCACGCAGATGGACATGACGCCAAAACACAGCAGGGGCAGCGTGGTCAGCAGACTAAAGGCACTGGCGCTGATGTTGAGCGCGGCGCGAATTTCCATCACCAGCGGCCCTACTACCACCAGGCCCCCACGCAGGTTGGCGGCGGCCAGCATCAGCGCGACCATGGCCAGCAAAGCAATAACGGGACGGCCGCGAAAAGGGCCGTCGAGCGAAGTTGTTGTCATTATTATCCCTTGGAGTGCAATGGCGTCGTCGTGTGGCAATACCTGTTTTTAACGACAGGACGCACCGGCGATGATGGTTGGTTACAGAGTCGGGCGCGTCCATGTTAGGAGCTGGCGTCAAGGAGAGCAAGTACCACAAAAATATCAATTTCTTGATTTAGCTCCTGCCCCCACGCGGTGATATGGTTACTATCAACGATAAGCTGCAATTATTGGGAATATCATGCTGAATCCAAAAGATATCACTGCCGTTATTCTGGCCGGAGGCGAAGGGCGACGGATGAACGGGGCCGACAAGGGGCTGCTGGAGTTATGGGGCAAACCGCTGGTGGTGCATCTGCTGGAACGGCTGGCTCCTCAGGTGGGCAGAGTACTGATCAATGCCAACCGTAATCTGGATTGCTACCGGCAACTGGCGCCGGTGGTGCCGGATAACGACGTGCATTATGCCGGCCCCCTGGCCGGATTCGAGGCCGGACTGAGCCATGCACCCAGCGAATGGGTGCTGTTTGTGCCCTGCGACAGCCCGCTGGTGCCGATGGATCTGGCACACCGGCTGTGCGCCGCCATTCGCCATCACGATCAAATTGCGGTGGTGGATGACGGCATTCAGCTGCATGCGGCCACCGCCCTGGTACACCAGTCGTTGCTGCCGTCTTTGTGTAATTATCTGGATGGGGGCGATCGCAAGCTGCAGCTATGGTTTGAGCGCCACCAGCTGGTCACCGTAGACTTCAGCGATCAGGTCGAGGCCTTTTTCAACCTCAATACCCAAGCCGCGCTGCAGGAGCTGGAACAACAGGCCCAGAAATAAACAAAAAAAGGGGTCGGAGTCATTTTATTTAAATGACTCCGACCCCTTTTTATCTTTTTACGAACCGAAGTAGCGCACAAACTGGGCCGGATCCCGCTCGGGCAACTTGCGTACCGCTACCTGGGGGGTGCCCAGATACAGGAAGCCGACAATCTGATCCTGCTCGGTCAGGCCCAGCGCCTGATGCACGCCGCGATCAAAGGCAAACCAGCCGGTGCGCCAGATGCCGTTGAAACCCTGGGCCTGAGAGGCCATCTGCATTGCCATCAGGGCACAACCGGCGGAGATTTCCTGCTCCAGCTGCGGCACCTTGTCGTGGGGCTTTATCTTGGCCACCACGGTGATCACCAGGGGCGCACGCAGGGGGGCCTGGCGGGCTTTCTCTACGCTGTCTTCATCGTCACCCTTGGCGCGAGTGGCCTCGGCCAGAATGTCACCCAGCTTTTCCCGCTGTTCACCGCCGAACACGATGAATTCCCAGGGGGTCAGAGCCGCGTGATCCGGCGCCCGCAGACCGGCCTTGAAAATGGCCTCCAGCTGTTCGCCGGCCGGGGCCGGCTCGATCAGCCGAGGGTTGGAGTGGCGATTGAGTAACAGTTCCAGTGCTTCCATGATGTAAAACCTTATGTAACAAGCTCGAATTTCGATGCCCGCTACCTTAGCAGCACGGCGCCCGGGCATAAAGTTTTTGCAGCGGTGAGGTGTGAGGCGTGAGGCGTGAGGCGTGAGGTGTGAGGTGTGAGGTGTGAGGTGTGAGGTGTGAGGTGTGAGGTGTGAGGTGTGAGGTGTGAGGTGTGAGGCGAAATTGTAGACCCCACTTCAGTGGGAAAACCTTCATCAATCAACAAACCCTCCCGACTGAAGTAGGGTCTACAGGCAGTGTTTTATCGCCTCACCCCTTTCGTCTCACCCCTCACCTGTTTTATATCCGAGCCGCCAGTTCGGTGCCCTGGCGAATGGCTCGCTTGGCATCCAGCTCGGCCGCCACGTCGGCGCCGCCAATCAAATGCACCCTGCAACCCCGCTGTTCCAATGCCGCCTGCAGGCTACGTTCCGGCTGCTGACCGGCGCAGATAATGACATTGTCTACCGCCAGGCACAGCGACTCGCCGTCCCGCTCTATATGCAGGCCCTCATCATCGATGTGCCGGTAGCCGATCCCGCCCCACATCTGTACGCCGTGGTGGCGCAGGCTGGTCTTGTGAATCCAGCCGGTGGTCTTGCCGAGCCCCTTGCCGGGATTACCCGCCTTGCGCTGCAGCAGCCAGAGCTGCCGCTTGGGCTGCACCGGCTCGGGCAACATCAGCGCCCCCGGCGCCCGATATTGCCGGTCTATACCCCACTCCGCCAGCCATTGCTCGGTGTTCTGGTTTGGTCTGGCCACCAGAAACTCGGCCACGTCAAAGCCGATGCCCCCGGCGCCGATGATGGCGACCTTTTCCCCCACCGGAGCATGGCGGGCCAGTACGTCCAGATAACTCAGCACCTTCGGGTGGTCAATACCGTCTATCTCCGGGGTGCGCGGACGAATGCCGCTGGCCAGTATGACCTCGTCAAAGCCGGCCAGCCGCTCGGCGGTGGCCTCACGATTCAGCCGCAGCTCCACTCCGGTTTGCACCAGCCGGTGGCGAAAATAGCGCAGGGTTTCAAAAAATTCTTCCTTGCCCGGTATCTGCTTGGCGTAGTTGAACTGGCCGCCAATGTCTGCCGCCCGCTCGAACAGGGTAACCCTGTGACCGCGCTCGGCGGCCACGCAGGCAAAGCTCAGCCCGGCCGGCCCCGCCCCTACCACCGCCAGCCGTTTAGGGCTGGCGGTGGGCACGAAGTTCAGCTCGGTTTCATGACAGGCTCTGGGATTAACCAAACAGGAGGCGCGCTGCTGCTTGAACACATGATCCAGACAGGCCTGATTGCAGCCGATGCAGGTGTTGATAAGCGCACTCTGCCCCGCCGCCGCCTTGTTGACGAAGTCCGCATCCGCCAGAAAGGGCCGGGCCAGGCACACCAGATCCGCCTGATTCGAGGCCAGTATTTGTTCGGCCACCTCAGGGGTATTGATGCGGTTGGTGGCAATCACCGGCACCGACAACGACTGCCGTACCCTTTCGGTCACCCAGCTGAAGGCGGCTCTGGGTACGCTGGTGGCGATGGTCGGCACTCGAGCCTCGTGCCAGCCGATGCCGGTATTGATAAGCGTCACCCCCGCCTGTTCCAGCGCCCGACCCAGGGCAATCACCTCCTCCAGACTGGAACCCTGCTCCACCAGATCCAGCATCGACAGCCGAAAGATCAGGATGAAGTCATCGCCCACGGCGGCGCGTATCGCCCGCACTATCTCCAGCGCAAAGCGGTGGCGGCGCTCGCGCTCACCACCCCAGTCGTCCTCTCTGTGGTTGGTGCGGGCACAGATGAACTGATTGATGAGATAGCCTTCGGAGCCCATGATTTCGACCCCGTCGTACCCGGCCTGGCGCGCCAGCACGGCGGTATGAGCAAAGTCGGCAATACAGTTGCGAATCTGGCGCTCGCTCATGGCGCCGGGCTTGAACGGACTGATCGGCGCCGCCTCGGCCGACGGCGCCTGCAAAAAGGGATGATAAGCGTAACGGCCGGCATGCAGAATTTGCAGCGCGATTTTTCCGCCTTCTTGATGCACCGCTTCGGTCAGCAAACGATGGCGGGGCACCTGCCAGGAAAAACTGAGTTGGGCCGCATGAGGCAGCAGCCGGCCGCGAAAATTGGGGGCAATGCCGCCGGTGATGATCAGCCCCACACCGCCCCGGGCCCGTTCCCGATAGAAGGCGGCCAGCTTCTTGAAACCGCCTTTTTCTTCTTCCAGCCCGGTGTGCATGGATCCCATGATCACCCGGTTTTTCAATGTGGTGAAGCCCAGATCCAGGGGGGCCAGTAAATGCGGGTAACGGCTCATGCTCCCTCCGCCGAACAAGACAGGTTTGACCACTTGAGGCTAATGGATCCAGGGGGCGTTTTCAAACACTCGTTTTACGGTAAACCGCTTACCGCTCATGGCATTGTGAAGTCACTGCCGTCATAATGGATTGATTCGAAAACTATTCCGATTAAGGCGTTGCTATGTGGTCTGCCATCAAGTGGGTGTTTCGTACTCTGGGTCGGGTACTGAATGCCATTCGCATGTTGATTATCAACCTGCTGTTTCTCGCCATACTGGTTGCCGTGGTGCTGGTATTCAGCTCAAAGGATGAAGCGCCCACCCTGCCGGCCAGGGCCGCCCTCACCCTCACCCTGACCGGCCCGATACTGGAGCAGGACACCATTGCCAGCCCCCGGCGCCTGGCCGAAAAATGGCTGTCCGGCGACAATACGCCGCCCCCCATGACCCTGAGCCAGATAAAGGAAGCCCTGGATCGGGCTCGCAACGACGAGCGCATCGGCGCTCTGGTGCTGCGGCTGCAGAACATGAGCGAGTCCAGCCTCACCAAGCTTGATGAAGTGGGTGAAGCCATCGAGGGCTTCAAGACCTCCGGCAAGCCGGTGTATGCCCTTGGCGACTACTACACCCAGGGCCAGTATTATCTGGCAGCCCACGCCGACGAAGTGCTGCTGAATCCGGCCGGCGCCGTGACCATTCAGGGTCTCGGCGTCTATCGGCTGCATTACAAGTCGGCCTTCGAGCGCTTCAACATTACCCCCCATGTGTTTCGGGTCGGCACCTACAAGTCGTTCGTAGAGCCCTATCTGCGCGACGACATGTCCGAAGAGAGCCGTGAAGACACCCTGCGCTGGCTCGGCCAGCTGTGGCAGCATTATCAGAACAACATCGTCACACTCAGGGACATTCCCGCCGACCACATCAATCCGAGCAAAGAGCAGCTGCTGAGCCGCTTTGGTGCCGTGAATGGTGATCCGGCTCGCTACGCCCTGGAGCAGGGACTGGTCGACAGGCTGGCCAGCCGTAACGAAATGCTGCAGACCGTGGCCGAGCAGGTAGGCTGGGACAGTCAGACCAACCGCTACATGAGCGTGGAAATTCCCACCTACCTCAGCCACAGCGCGCCACGCAAAAACGCCGCGCCGGCGGTGGGTCTGATCACCGCCAGTGGCGCCATCATGGGCGGCGATGCGGGCCCCAACACCATCAATGATGAATACCTGAGCCAGTTGATTGATGAAGCCCGGCTCGATGCGGACATTCATGCCCTGGTGCTGCGCATCGACAGCCCCGGCGGCAGCGCCTTTGCCGCCGAGCAGATCCGCAGCAGCCTGTTGCGCTTCAAGGAAAGCGGCAAGCCGCTGGTGGTGTCCATGGGCAGCATCGCCGCCTCCGGTGGCTACTGGATAGCCGCCGATGCCGACAAAATCTATGCCGCCCCCACCACCCTCACCGGCTCCATCGGTGTGTTCGGCCTCTTCCTTACCTTCGAGGAAGCGTTCGAAAAACTGGGCCTGCACACCGACGGCGTAGGCACCACCGACTTTGTGGGGGCGGGCCTGACCACCGGCTTGCCGGAGCACACCAAGCAGCTGATCCAGATGGGGGTCGAGCACACCTACGATCAGTTCGTCGACCTGGTGGCCAAGGGCCGCAGCATGAATCCGGAGCAGGTGGAGCGTGCCGCTCAGGGCCATGTCTGGACCGGACAGGACGCCAAAGAGCTGGGCCTGGTGGATGAACTGGGCTACCTGAACGATGCCCTGGCCGGTGCCGCCGGTCTGGCCGAATTGCCGGAATTCAGCGTCAAGCCGGTCAAGCTGCCCACTTCCGCCAAGGACATGCTGCTGGAACAGCTGCTGCTGGACTCGGGTGTGCTGAGCGACTGGGCCACCGCCGCCCTGCCGGCGGTATTGCGCCCGGCGGGTGAGCAGCTCAAGAGCGAGCTGTCGGCCCTGAGCCATTTCGACGATGTGCGCGGCCAGTATGTGCTGTGTGTTGAATGCCAGGAGTTTTAATGCGCCAGAAAAAAATCTACATCGCCTACACCGGCGGCACCATCGGCATGCAAAAATCCGCCCGTGGCTATGTGCCCCACGCCGGCTTCATGACCGACTGCCTGGCCAAAACTCCGGAGTTTCATCGCTCGGAAATGCCGGCCTATGATATTCACGAATATGATCCGCTGATCGACTCGTCGGACATGACCCCCGCCGACTGGCAGCGCATTGCCGATGACATCAAGGCCAACTACGACGACTACGACGGCTTTGTGGTGCTGCACGGCACCGACACCATGGCGTTTACCGCCGCGGCGCTGTCGTTCATGCTGGAAGATCTGGACAAGCCGGTGATCGTCACCGGCTCGCAGATCCCTCTGGCCGAGCTGCGCTCCGACGGCCGCCCCAACCTGCTCAATGCCCTCTATGTGGCCGCCAACTATCCCATCCACGAGGTGGGGTTGTTCTTCAACAACCGGCTGTATCGGGGTAACCGCGCCAGCAAGGTGCACGCCGACGGTTTTCAGGCCTTCGACTCGCCCAACTTTCCGCCGTTGCTCAATGCCGGCATTCATATCAGCCTGGAGTCGGGCCAGCTTGGCACCGCCACCGGCAAGCCGCTGACCGTCAGCGCCATCACCCCCCAGCCCATCGGGGTGGTGACGCTTTATCCGGGCATCTCCGCCGAGGTTATCGGCAATATACTGCAGCAACCGGTCAAGGCGCTGCTGTTGTTGTCTTACGGGGTAGGCAATGCGCCCCAGAACGAGGCCATGCTGACCCTGCTGGCCGAGGCCTCGGCCCGGGGGGTAATCATCGTCAACCTGACCCAGTGCCTGCGCGGCACCGTCAACATGGACGGTTACGCCACCGGCCACGCCCTGGCCCAGGCCGGGGTGATCTCGGGTTACGACATGACCACCGAAGCGGCGCTGACCAAGCTGCATTACCTGCTCAGCAAAAACCTGCCGCCGGAAGAAATACGCGAGCTGATGAAGCGGAATTTACGCGGAGAATTGAGTCGCCCGGCGTGAGGCGTGAGGCGTGAGGCGTGAGGCGTGAGGCGTGAGGCGTGAGGCGTGACATGGTAAGCGCCCATTCGTGCGGCGCAAGCCTGTCCGTCTCGTAGGGTCCATTTCAATGGACCTGCCCAACCCGCAGCCAAGGGGGAGGAGCAGTTCGGCGCCAATCCGTAAACACGGCCTTTTCCCCTCACCCCTCACGTTTTACCCCCGATACAGCTGCCAGTGGTTGAGCAATTCGGCCATGTTGGCCACCTCCAGCTTGGTCATCGCCGAGGCGCGGTGCACTTCTACCGTACGCACGGCCACGCACAGCTGCTCGGCAATGGCCTTGTTGGTCAAACCGGTGGCCACCAGCGACACCACTTCCCGCTCGCGGGCCGATAACCGGGTAAAACACCCGCGCACCCGGGCCTGCTCCACCAGTTGATCCAGCTTCAATTGGGCCTGACTCAAGGCGGCGGCCAGGCGGCGGGCATCTATCGGTTTTTCGAGAAAATCCACGGCGCCCCGCTTCATCGCCGTTACCGCCTGGGGCACATCGCCGTGTCCGGTGAGCAAGATCACCGCCACCGTGCTGTTACGCTGCACCAGCATCTGCTGCACCGCCAGGCCGTCCAGTTCGGGCATGGCCAGATCCAGCAGTAAAATAGCCGGCTTATTATCATCCAGCTCGTCCAGAAACTGCTGCGGGTGTGACCAGCCCAGGCTGTCGTGGCCCATCGCTTTGAGCAGAAAGCGATTGGCCGCCACCACCTGTTCGTCGTCGTCCAGAAGGTAAATCTGCATCAGTTCTCCTCGGGTAAAAACAGTGTGGCTCTGGTACCTTCGCCGGTATTCACCAGCGTCAGGCTCCCGCCCAGGCGAAGCGCCAGCCGGTGGCTGACCAACAGCCCTATGCCCATGCCGTGATAGTGGCTGGCGGGCAGACTCTGCTGCATCGCCTCGATAATATGGTGGCTCACCCCGCCGGCATCGTCTTCCACCGTCAGGCGCCAGCCTTGTGGCTCGTGGTGAGCGCTCAGCAATATGATGCCATGGTTTTGCTGGTCAGGAGTCTCACGATCATCAGCCACACGGCCATGGGCATCAAGCGCATTGCCGAGCAGGTTATTGAGAATTTGCTCTATTGCCGGGCGCACCGACAACAGGGTGCCGGCGTCGGTGCGGGCCGACAGTCTCACCCCCTTCGCTTCAGCCCGCGGGCCTAGGCGTGCCACCAGTTCCCGGCACAACTCCGCCGGTTCAAACGCCTCGGCCACCGGCAGAGGCTGGGTGGCCCACTGGCGAAAACGACGAATAATGGCCGCGCCCCGCTCGGTTTCGGCCACTATGTGGCCGAAGGCCTCCTGCTGCGGCCCGGCCTCAGTCACCAGCTCGCCCGCCTGGGCATAAGCCTGAATGGCCGACAGCGGCTGATTCAGCTCGTGTGCCAGGCCGGTGGCCATTTCGCCCACCAGAATACGTTGTCGCGCCTGGGCCAGCTCCCGCTCCTTGTGCTGTATCAGATCGTGCAGTTTATCTCGCTCCTGAGTGCGCCTGAGCAACAACAGGGTCACCCGATAGTGGTGCAGCAACATGGCCAGCACGATAATCACGAGGGCGGCCAGAAAAGGCCAGTAACGAGTAATCAACTGGTGTAGCAGTCGCAGGGGCGATGCCGAATCCGATGCAGGGCCCAGTTGCCAGTCGGCCAGCAAACGTTCAACCTCATCCAGCCGAATGGCCGCGCCCCACAAGGGCCGGCCGTTATATTCCAGATTGAGCAGAGCCCGGCTGATGGCCCGCAGCACGTTTTCATCTGTCGCCCCGACGGCGGCAAAGCTCCAGCCCGGATAGAGCGGGGTCGAACGCACACAAATGGCATCATCCTGCACCATCAGCGCCCGAAAGTCGGTACGCGTCACCAACCCTTCCTGCACCATGCTTTCCAGCAGACACGTCGGCAACATGGCCGCACTCAGAGAGCCGTCACGCAACAGATACACCAACGCATCCACCGGATAACCGGTGAAGCGCAGATCCAGCTCGGTCGGCAATATTCCCCGACGACGCAACTGCTCCGCCACCAGCAGGTAGCCACCGAAGGCCTGCTGGTGCACCGCTCCCACCGGCTTTCCGCCTAATTGCCCAACGTCGGTGATGTCGCTGTCGGCCCGCACCCAGAGGGTGCCGGCCACGCTTTGTCTGGCCTGGCCGTAATGCGGATCCAGATAGGATGCCAGCCAGTTCAGCCCCTGGCCCCGGCTCAGCACAAAGTGTGCCGGGTTGGTGACCACAAAGTCGAGCCGGCCGGCGGCCAGTTCGTCGTCCAGTTGCTGCTGGGTGAGATATCGCCCCTCGAAACGGTGTGCGGGCAGCACCCGGTTCAACGCCTCGAGGGTGGGCGCCCACTCGGCGCGGGACAGCATCTCACCGCGAAACGCCAGCAAGCCGACTCGATAGGTCTCGGCCGAGGCGAGCGGAACACACAGCAACAGCAGCCCCAGGCATGCTAAAAACCTGTTCCAGATCAAGTCAAAGTCCCTTATGTGGAAAACCACAATAGAACGAAGTAGCAGCCCCCCGGGACAATGGACTCATCCTTTCCCGAGGTACTCATTATGGACGTCAGTAAACGACAATTTCTCAGAAATATGACCGGGCTCACCGCCGGCGCCAGCCTGATTCCGGTGACCGAGCTGCAGGCGGCACCGGCGTCTGCCGGCAAACGTTACGGCATGGTCATCGATTTGCGCAAATGCATCGGCTGCCAGGCCTGTACCGTCAGCTGCAGCATGGAAAACCTGCCGCCCATCGGCCAGTTTCGCACCACGGTACAGCAATACGAAGTCGAGATGGAAGCAACACAACAGGTCACTCAGGTGATGCTGCCTCGCCTGTGCAACCACTGCGAAAATCCGCCCTGCGTGCCGGTGTGCCCGACCCAGGCCACCTACCAGCGCGACGACGGCATAGTAGTGGTCGACAACAAGCAGTGCGTGGGCTGTGCCTACTGTGTACAGGCCTGTCCCTACGACGCCCGCTTTATCAACCACGATACCCAGACCGCCGACAAGTGCACCTTTTGCGTGCACCGGCTGGAAGTGGGCCTGCTGCCGGCCTGCGTCGAGTCCTGCGTGGGCGGCGCTCGGGTCATCGGCGACATGAAGGATCCCGACAGCCGGATCAGTCGCCTGCTCCATGAGCATGCCGCCGACCTCAAGGTACTCAAGCCCGAGCAGGGCACGGCGCCGCAAGTGTACTACATCGGCCTCGGCGAAGAATTCGTGAATCGCATCGACGGTCAACCCGGGCTCTGGTTCCCGGATCACGGTTAAGGAGGCTCCATGCCGGTTACCGAACTGCTTACCACTCACGCCGAAGCCCCCTGGCTGCCCTGGGCGGTGCAATATTTCTTTCTGATTGGGCTGGCCGCCAGCGCCGCCCTGCTGCTGCCATGGGCGTTGAACGAACGCGCTGCACTGCATCCCTGGTGCGGCCGCCTGGCCTTGATACTGGGCATCAGTGCCGTTACCGGCCCGGTGGCGCTGCTGGCCGATCTGCATCAGCCGTTTCGCTTCTGGCATTTCTACACCCAGCTCACCCCCGGCTCCTGGATGTGGCTGGGCGCACTGATCTTGCCGGTATTCGTGACGCTGGCGCTGCTGGTGTCATTCAGCCTGTTACGGCCCCATCTCGGCCCCAAACAACCCTGGCTCAAGTGGTGGCTGGCACTGCCGCTCTGGCCTCGGGGCCGGGTGCTTCAGGCCCTGGCCTGGCTTACCGCCCTGGCGGCCATCGGCATTCTGCTTTATACCGGCATGGAAATCAGGGTGGTGCGCTCGCGTGCGCTGTGGGATACCGCCTGGCTGCCGGTCAATCTGCTGCTGACGGCCTTTCTCGCCCTGTTCGGCCTCTTGCTGCTGCTGGAAGTCCTGCTGCCCCGCCCCGGCGCCGACCGGCGCCCTGCCCCCCTGATGTTGCGCCGCGCCATGACCGCCACCCTGGCGGCCCTCACCCTGGCGATGCTGCTGTGGGCGGTGTCCGGCATGGTGCTGGGCAGTCCCTCCTGGCTGGAAGCCCGACGGCTGTTCGTGAACTTTACCTTCTGGCGCCACCTGTTGTTGCTGTCGCTGGCCGGCGGAGCCTTGCTGTGGCTGCTGTGCCTGAGTCGCAACCGTCGCCCGGTGTCGGCCTTCGACGCCCTGCCCGCGTTGCTGGCATTGCTGTGTGCCTGGGGATTTCGCTGGGTGGTACTGATGAACGTGCAAACGGTACCCAAATACGGTGCCGGCCTCTATCACCTGAGCCCCGACCTGCTGGGCTCGGCCGGCATCATCGTTATCGGCACTCTCGGACTGTGGCTGGCACTGGCCGGCGCCGTCTGGGCCTTACTGGATCATATGGGAGTCCGTCATGGATAAGAAACGTCGCACCCTGCTACAAGCCGGCATGATCGCCGGTGGCACCGGTGCCTTTGCCCTCGGCTACGCCGACCCGGTCAACAAGGCGGTCAAGGGGCTGCTCAACGGCACCAGCGGCGTGCCCACCAACGACGCCATTGCCGGCAATGCCCTGCAACCGGAATTCATGATAGCGCCGAACGGCGAGTTGACCATGGCGGAGCATCAGGTGGTGAGCCCGGTACAATGCTTTGGCTGCTGGACCCAGTGCGGCCTGCGCGCCCGGGTAGACACCCAAGGCAACAAGGTGCTGCGCATCGCCGGCAACCCCTATCATCCCCTGTCCAACCCCAAGGCGCCGGCACAGGAAACCCCGGTGCGCCAGGTGTTTACCCAACTGGCCGGCGAAGCGGGGCTGGAGCACAGATCCACCGCCTGCGCGCGCGGCGCGGCGCTGGGCGAGCAACTGCAAAGCCCCTATCGCCTCACCCGTATTCTCAAGCGGGCCGGTAAACGCGGCGAAGGCAAGTGGCAAAGCATCGGCTTCGAGCAACTGCTGCAGGAAGTGGTGGAAGGCGGTGATCTATTTGGTGAAGGCCATGTGGACGGGCTGCGTGCCATTCGCGACCTAAACACCCCGGTGGATGCCGACAACCCCGAGTTTGGCCCCAGGGCCAACCAGTTGCTGGTGACCAATGCCGGTGACGAGGGCCGCGACAGCTTCCTCAAGCGTTTCGTGTTCAACAGCTTCGGTACCCGCAACTTCGGCCACCACGGCAGCTATTGCGGCTTCGGTTTTCGTGCCGGATCCGGTGCCGTGTTCAACGATCTGAAGAAGTTTGCCCACGGCAAGCCGGACTGGGATCACGCCCGTTTCGTGCTCTGCATCGGCACCTCGCCGGCCCAGGCCGGCAACCCGTTCAAGCGTCAGGGCCGCCAATTGGCTCATGCCCGCAGCGAAGGCGGTCTGGACTATGTGGTGGTTGCCCCCACCCTGCCCAACAGCATCAGCCGCCAGAATGAAGAGCGCGGCCGCTGGGTGCCCATCAAGCCCGCCACCGACGATGCCCTGGCACTGGCGCTGATCCGCTGGCTGATGGAAAACGACGGCATCAATCAGCCTTATCTGGCTCAGCCCGGCCCGGCGGCCCAGGCCGCCGCCGGTGAGCCGAGCCACAGCAACGCCACTCATCTGGTGATTCAGGCGCCGCATCCACAGGCCGGCCGCTTCCTGACCGCCGCCGACCTCGATATGGGTGATGCCGACACCCAACTGGTGGTAGATGCCGAAAGCGGCGAGCTGATGCCCCATACCTCGGCCCGTCCGGCGGCGCTGTGGGTAGAGCGCACCGTTACCATCAAGGGCGTGCCGGTACAGGTCACCTCATCGCTGCAGTGCCTGAAACGGTCGGCGCTGCAGAAGTCCCTGACCGACTACAGCCAGGACTGCGGGGTGCCGGTCAACATCATCGAAGGGCTGGGCCGGGAGCTGAAACGTCATGGCCGTCAGGCGGTGGTGGATGCTCACGGCGGCATGATGAGCGGTAACGCCTTCTACACCGCCTTTGCGGTACTGACGCTCAACACCTTGCTGGGCAATATCAACGCCAGGGGCGGGCTGGCCCCCGGGGCCGGCGGGGTGTCGTCGGTTGAGAAGGGCCCACGCTACGATCTGGTCAATTTCGACGGCAAAATCGCGCCCAAAGGACTTTTCCTGTCCCGTAATCGTTTCGCCTACGAAAACAGCAGCGAGTATAAACGCAAGCTGGCCGCCGGCGAGTCGCCCTATCCGGCGCGCGCGCCCTGGTTTTCGTTCTCGGCTCCCCTGCTGACCGAGCATCTGGCGGCGGCCTTTTCCGGCTATCCCTACCGGCTCAAGGCCTGGATCAGCCACATGACCAATCCGCTCTATGGTATTGGCGGTGCCCAGCACTTTCTCGGCGAGCAGCTGAAAGATCCGGCCAAGCTGCCGTTATTTATCGCCGTCGACGGCTTTATCAACGAAACCACGGCGCTGGCCGATTACATAGTGCCGGACACCCTCGCCTACGAGAGCTGGGGCTTCACCAAGCCCTGGGGCGGCGTGCCGCAGAAAACCACCACCGCCCGCTGGCCGGTGGTGACCCCGGCCACACCACAGCTGCCCAACGGCGATCATGTGGGGCTGGAGTCTTTTATCATCAACCTGGCCAAGAGAATGGCGCTGCCCGGCTTCGGCGACAACGCCATTAGCGACCACCAGGGCAAGCGGCACGGGCTGCACCGTTCGTCCGATTTCTATCTGCGCGCCGCCGCCAACCTGGCCTTTGCCGGTCAGCCGGTGCCCGATGCTAGCGCCGACGATCTGCTACTGACCAACGCCGCCCGGCTGATGCCGCTGATTGGCGAGACGCTGGCCCCGGAAGAACGGCGCAAGGCCGGCTTCATTCTGAGCCGGGGTGGACGTTTCGCTCCCTTCGAGCAGGGCTGGGAGGGTGAGCTGATGAAAAACCGGGTTGCCAATACCCTGTGCATCTGGAACCCGACCATCGGCAGCAGTATTCATTCGATGACCGGCGAGAAACTGCCGGGCTGCGCCACCCAGTTTGGCGCGCGTTTCGCCGACGGCAGCCCGATGCGGGATCACTACCCCGAAAGCCAGTGGCCGCTGCTGGTGACCTCGTACAAGTCGCACCTGATGAGCTCGTCGAGCATTGGTGCCGAACGGCTGCGGATGATCCACCCGGAAAACCCGATCAGCATCAACCGCCGGGATGCCGAACGAGCCGGCATTCAGCACGGCCAGCCGGTACGACTGTTAACCCCCGGCGGTCGAGTGGAAGGCATCGCCCTGGTGCGCGACGGCATAGTGGAAGGCGCCGTGGCCATCGAGCACGGCTACGGTCACACCGAGCTGGGTGCCCGCGCCCATCTGGTGGACGGCGAACCCATGGCCGCCAACCCCCGGCTGGGTGCCGGAGTAAACCTGAACGATCTGGGCCTGATGGATCCGACCCGCAAGGAGGTGGCCAACGTCTGGCTGGACTGGACCAGCGGCGCCGCCGTTCGCCAGGGTCTGCCGGCCCGGATAGAGGCGGTGTAACCCCCTTCGGGGAGCGGTAAGCCGTAAGCTATAAGCTGTAAGTGGCGGGGCCTGTAGGCCCCGTTTTAACGGGGCAACGGAGCTGTATGTTATACGGTTTACCCGGATCCCAATTCCCTAATAAGTAATCACGCATAACTTATGTGGATACTGGGGCTAGCTTTTCTTTCTCGTCACCCTCGCGAAGGCGGGGGTCCAGTGTCTTTGCAGGAGAAGCGCAGGCTGACAAATCTGCGCCACAGGCCCTGGATTCCCGCCTTCGCGGGAATGACGACAGAACCACACCTGTTATGAAGCATTACTTACCCAATCCCGATTCTCCAGTCCCTAATCCCAGCTCTTTAACGGGACGGTACGGGCAACCAGAGCGGCGTATGGCCGGTTCGGGCGGTAAAGCTCAGCAAATCGGCCTGGCTCAGCAGCAGGGTGGCGGTGTTGCGCAGCGGGTGGCAGTGAAAGTCGTCGCCGTGTTCCAGCTCCTTGTCCAGCCACAATTCCACCTGCTGTGCACGATCGTTGACCAGCGCCAGCACCGACACATGGCCGGGTTGTACACCCAGATAACGCTGCAACCGCTCGGCGGAAGCAAAGCCAAGCCGGGACCAGCCGATGTCGCGCGACAGGGCTTTCAAATCCACCTGCTTGTCGGCTCGGGTCAGCAACAGCGCATGGCGGCGGCCGTAGTTGTCACGCAGAAACAGGTTCTTGAGTCGGGTGCCGGGACGGCTGATCAGCAGCCGGTCGGCGTCTTGGCAGGTATAGAGCGGCGGGTGTTCAATCAGCGGCGGCGTTATGCCCCAGTGGGTCAACTGCTGCATCAGGGTGTCGCTGTGCATCATGTCTTGTGGTGCTGTCATGGGCAATATCAGGCAATTAAGAAAGTGCGGTCAGCATATCGCCCACCGCCTTCCTTTTCCACTCCGGGGCTTCATCGGCGCCTCGTCGGTGGTGAAGCCCCGCCGGAAAGCGGGGCCTGCGGCTTAACGGGCCGGATTGACCGCCAGTACGTCGGCGCGGATCACCGACTGCTCGGCAATCAGGTCGGTGACCACGGCGCGGCTGGCCTTGTAGTGCGGGGTCAGCTTGTGATCGGCCAGGGCCGCTTCGTCCTGATAGATTTCGTACAGCCAGAACAGCTCGGGATCGGCCTTGTCCTGCAGCACGTCAAAGGTATGGCAACCGGGTTCGTCACGTACCGAGGCGGCGGCGTTGGGCAGCATGGCGGCCAGAAAGGCGTCGGTGGTGCCGGGCTTGAGCTTGGTTTTGACAATAATCGAATACATTGTAAACTCCATTTGTTTATCTAAAATCAACAAATAGTACACAATATTTTTAGCCAAGAGACAAGGAGCCCCGCCATGGAAAGACCCAGTCGTTTGAACGGCATGCGCCATATCGCCTTCACCATGCCCAACCTGGAAGAATGTGAGCGTTTTTATACCGAGATCATGGGCATGGAGCTGCTGCGCCGGGCGCACAAGGATCTGGTGTACCTCACCTGCGGCAACGACAACCTGTCTCTGGGCCGCTCGGACCTGCCGGCCAGCGGCGTGCAGAGCATGGATCACTTCGGTTTTATCGTCGACAGCAAGGAAGAGCTGGAACAGTGGTTTCTGTACCTGAAGAGCAAGGGTGTGACCATGCTGGACCGGCCCCACGATCACGGCGACGGCGCACGCAGCTTTCACATTACCGACCCCGCCGGCAACGTGATTCAGCCGATTTACCACCCGGAGATCTCCGGCCAGCGCTTTACCAACCCATAAGCGCCCGGATTTATCCCTTCGCCGTGGTTTTCCCTGCCACGGCTTTCCGTTATGGTAAGGACATCGTGCTACGGCACTCCGACTTTATAGCAGCGAGCTCCATGTCCTTAGATACCAATACATTAAACACCGATGAGTTGAGAAGTCGCCGCCTGGCGGCGCTGATCACCCCGCACCAGCTGAATACCCAATTCCCGCTGACCGACACCATGGCCGAGACGGTGCTGACCGCCCGCGCCGAGATTGAAGCCATTCTGGCCGGTACCAGCCACAAGCTGCTGGTCATCGTGGGCCCCTGCTCCATTCACGACCCGACCGCCGCCCTCGCCTATGCCGAGCGACTGGCGCCCTTGCGCGCCCGATACGCGGACAAGCTGTGCATCCTGATGCGCACCTATTTCGAAAAGCCGCGCACCATCGTCGGCTGGAAGGGGTTGATCAACGATCCGCACCTGGACGGCAGCTTTGACGTCAACACCGGTTTGCAGCTGGCCCGCAAGCTGTTGTGCGACATCAATGCCCTGGGCCTGCCCACCGCCACCGAGTTTCTGGATATGGTGACCGGGCAGTATATTGCCGACTTGATCAGCTGGGGCGCCATTGGCGCGCGTACCACCGAATCTCAGGTGCACCGGGAAATGGCCTCGGCGCTGTCGTGTCCGGTCGGGTTCAAGAACGGCACCGACGGCAACATTCAGATTGCGCTGGATGCGGTGCGCGCCGCCAGCCACCCGCACATTTTCTGCTCGCCGGACAAAGACGGCCAGATGACCATCTACCAGACCAGCGGCAATCCCTTCGGTCATTTGATCCTGCGCGGCGGCAAGGCCCCCAACTACGATGCCGACAGCGTGGCCGAGGCAGCCGACGGACTGGAACAAGTAGGTCTGTCACCCCGGCTGGTGGTGGATCTCAGTCATGGCAACAGCCTCAAACAGCACCAGCGCCAGCTGCTGGTGGCCGAAGACATCTGCAACCAGCTGAACAACGGCAGCCGCCATATTGCCGGGGTGATGGCCGAAAGCTTTATCGAGTCGGGCCGTCAGGAGGTAGTGGACGGCAAGGCGCAAGTATTCGGCCAGAGCATCACCGATGCCTGCCTGGGCTGGAGCGATACCGAGCAGTTGCTGGAAACCCTGTATCAGGCGGTGAGGGAATAGGGATTAGGGAATAGGGAATAGGGATTAGGGATTAGGGATTAGGGAATAGGGAATAGGGAATAGGGAATAGGGAATAGGGAATAGGGAATAGGGAATAGGGATTAGATTGAGCCAAAACGCGCCGGTGCAAACCTGCAGCGTAGGGTCGAATTTATTCGACCGAATTAACAATGCGTTAACACCCCACCCCGCCTCCCCCTGGCGATAACCCACCGTCATACCTGTGTTTCCGCAGCCAAGGGGGAGGAGCAGTTCGGCGCCGAACTGTAGCCACAGCGCTGGTTTGCTCCCTCCCCTAAGCTTCAGAGTGATCAGAATAACGGCGGGGTGCAACGCAAGGGGAGGGTTGGGGAGGGGTTGCTGTAGGTCCTTTGCTTTAATCTCTGCTTTTACTCCTCCGGCAGCATAATCCGGTAGCCGTCCTGCTCCAGCACCCGCACCTTGACCTCAAACACCTCGGCGATAAGCGCCGGGGTGATCACTTCGGGTGTGCCTCGCGCCGCCAGCTGGCCCCGGTGCAGACACCAGATCTCGTCCGCATACTGGCAGGCCAGGTTGATGTCGTGAATGGAGGCCACCACCGCCAGCCCCCGCTGCGTATAACCGCGCAACAAACGCAGGGTGGCAAGCTGATGATGCCAGTCCAGCCCGGCCAGGGGTTCGTCCAGCAGTAACAAACGCGCGTCGGGGTTGATGGCAGGATCCACCTGCAACAGGGTGCCGGCAATCAGTAATCGTTGCTGTTCGCCACCGGACAGGGTGTTGATCTGGCGATTGTAAAGCGGCTCCAGCCCCAGCGGCCCCGCCAGCTCGGCCATCACCCGGCATGCCGCCTCGCTCACCCCGCCCAGCGGCTCGGCCGCCAGTGCCAGCAATTCATAACCGCGCAGACCATGGGGCATGACCGCCTGCTGGGCCAGCATGGCCCTGTGCCGGGCCAACTCATGCAGGCTGAAACCGGACAGGTCCTTGCCCGCCAGCCGAACCCGGCCCTTGCCGTCGCTGTCACTCAGGCCCGCCGCCCCCGTCAGCAAACTGGACTTGCCGCTGCCGTTGGGGCCGATCAGCAACGTCAACCGACCCGCTGCACATTCGCCGCTGACGGGACCGACCCGCCGGGCCTGGATAAAATTCTCGAACTCAAGCATGACGACGCACCAGTAACCAGATGAACACCGGCGCGCCCAGGGTGGCGGTAACGGCGCCGATGGGCAACTCGCCCACCGTCAGCGCGGTGCGCGCCGCCACATCGGCCAGGGTCAGCACCAGGCCCCCGGCCAGCATGGAGGCGGGCAGCAAAAAGCGCTGCTTGCCGCCCGCCAGCAGCCGCAGCAGATGCGGTACCACCAGCCCGACAAAGCCGATGGGGCCAGCCATGGCCACGCTGAAGGCGGTAAGCAAACACACCGCCAGCACCAGCCGGGGTTGCAGCCAGCGCACATTCAACCCCAGCAGTCGCGCCTGATGTTCGCCCAGCGCCAGCAAGTCGAGCCGCCGGCCCTGACGCACCAGCCAGGCCAGGGCAAGCAGCGCAGGCAGCCACCACCACAACGACAGCGGCTGACCGTGGCCCAGGCTGCCCATCATCCAGAACAGAAAGCTGCGCAGCGAGGCATCGTCGGCCAGATACAACAGCCAGGTCAGCACCGCGTTGGCCAGAATGCCCACCGCCACTCCGAACAGCAACAGCGCACCAGGACCCAGACGGCGCCGCGACAGCGCCAGCAACAGCAGGGTGACCAGCAGGGCACCAACAAAGGCGGCCAGCGACAAGCTCCAGTAAGGCAGGTTCAAGCCCAGATGCACCGACAGCGACAGGGTCAATACCGCCGCCAGGCTGGCCCCGCTGGAAATACCAATCAGCCCCGGCTCGGCCAGCGGATTATGCAGCAATACCTGCAGCACGGCCCCGCACAGCGCCAGGCTGGCGCCCACCAGCACCGCCAGCAGGGTTCGCGGCAGCCGCAACTGCCAGAACACCTGCTGCTCCAACTTGGAAACCGGCTGCCATAGCGCCTCTATGCCCACCCCCACCGCACCCAGCTGCAGGCTGAGCAACATGGCCGCCACCAGCGCCAGGCCCAGCCCCAGCAGCCAGTATTGATACTTGCGCTGTTGTTGCCTAAAAAGCCTTGCCAGCATCACAGGGGTACCCAGGCAAACCAGGCCGGATATTGTTGCCACAGCAGGCGTACCGACATCACCAATGACACCGTCACCAGCATGGGTTTGATGATACGGGTACCCCGGGTCACCACCATGTTGGAGCCCAGCCGGGCGCCGACAAACTGCCCCAGCGCCATCGACAAACCCGCCACCCAGACCACCTGACCGCCGAGAATAAAGAACAGCAGCGAGGCGATGTTGGAGGTGAAATTGAGCAACTTGGTATGGGCCGTGGCCTTGGCCATGCTGAAGCCGGCCAGAGCAATAAACCCCAGCGCGAAGAAGGAGCCGGTACCGGGGCCGAAGAAGCCGTCATAAAAACCCACCCCGGTGCCGATCAGCAGCGCGAAGGGAATGATACCCAGCCGACGTTGGCGATCTTCATCCCCTACCCGGGGCGAAAACAGAAAATACAATGCGAAGGCCGCCAGCAGAAACGGCAGCACCTTTTGCAGCAAAGAGGCGTCGATACGCTGCACCAGCAGGGTACCGATCATGCTGCCGATAAAGGTACAGGCCACCGCCCATTTCATGGTGCGCCAGTCGATAAGCCCCCGGCGCAGGTAGTAAAAGGTGGCCGAGAACGAGCCGAAGCTGCTTTGCAGTTTGTTGGTGGCCAGCGCCATGGTCGGCGGCATGCCGGTGGCCAGCAGCGCCGGCACCGTAATCAAGCCACCGCCACCGGCAATCGCATCGATAAAGCCCGCCAGCAGCGCCGCCAGCGCCAGCAATCCCAGCGTAAGCAAATCCAGTTCCATGATGATTCCGACATTCAGCATAAAGGCGCATAGACTAGCAGGATGGCAAAAGCAGCAACAGCAAAACGCTCTATCTGGCAGTACCTTAGCCATATAACTGCAGGGGGCGAGCCGCAGGCAATGACTCACTGCCACTTTCTTTGCAACTAAAGGCAGAATAACGCTGTCTGTTGCAGGGCACACGCGGCGGGCAGTGCAAGGGCGTTTAGCCTGGCTGTTGGCTGTGGTAACGTAGCCGAACGACCCATGAGGAGAAATATGATGACGGATTCCGTGCTGAGCCTGCTACCCGGTGACTTTCCCGATGCCGACGACAGCGCCTTGCGCAACACCGGCGTACGCACCCTGGTGCTGGCCGGTGGCTGCTTCTGGTGCACCGAGGCGGTGTATCGACAGCTGGACGGGGTACAGCAGGTGATCTCCGGCTATACCGGCGGCAGCGAAGACACCGCCAACTACAAGGCGGTGTGCAGCGGCACCACCGATCATGCAGAAGCCATCGCCATCGAATACGACAGCGCCCTGATTGGCCCCGGCACCCTGTTGAAGGTGTTTTTCGGCATCGCCCACGATCCCACCCAGCTTAATCGTCAGGGCAACGATTGTGGCCGCCAGTATCGCTCGGCGGTGTTTTATCAGGATGACGCCGAACGCCGGCTGGCCGCCGACTATATTGCCTTGCTGGAGCAGAACGGCGTATTCCGGGCGCCCATCGTCACCACGCTCGAGCCGTTGGCCGTGTTTTATCCGGCAGAGGACTATCATCAGAACTACGCGGCGATCAATCCCAATCAGCCTTATATCGCCGCCGTTGCCCAGCCCAAGGTGGCCAAGGTGCAGCATTTCTTCAAGCATCGGCTGAAAAAGGATCTGTAACCATGGCACAAACTCCCAGCCCCTACGATCTGAGCCCACCCACCGACGAGCAGTTGCAGCAACTGGCCGCGCAACTGAGTGCGGATGAAAAACGGATTTTACTGAGTCAGGGGACGGAAGCCCCTTTCTGCGGCGGTTTGCTCGATAACCATCAGGACGGCTGCTATGTGTGCAAGCTGTGCGCCCTGCCGCTGTTTTCTTCGGCCTGTAAATTCGAATCCGGCTCCGGCTGGCCCAGCTTTTATGCGCCCTATCATCCGGATCATATTCTCGAGTTGGCGGACGTCAGCCACGGCATGCGACGGGTAGAGATTCGTTGTCGTCGCTGCGACGGCCACATGGGCCATGTGTTTCCGGATGGCCCCGCCCCCACCGGCCTGCGCTATTGCCTGAACTCGGCCTCGCTCGACTTCTGTGCCGCCGGCGAGCCCAAGCCGGACCCACTGCGCCGCGGCGAACGGGATTTTTTGTAAATACTCAAGATGACACCCTCGCCAAGGCAAGGGTGCCAGTTCGCGGCGCCTGCAGGCGCCGTTTTTCGTAGGGTCGACTTATTTTTAGGTGTGAGTATTCGACCACATCGTTACATGATGACGCGCCTGGTCCATTGAAATGGACCCTACGAAACCGGCAAGATGGCGCATCGTTTCAGGCCGGGGTTCATAGAACAGCCGGAATCCGCTTCCTTGCCGCCGCCGTTATGGCGATAGATCTGCCAGTGGCCTTTTACCATAAAGTACTTGCAGGCGAAGACAGGCTTGTGGTTGAGCACGCCGATGCGCCATCGACAAGGAATTCGTCTATATCCACGACCCGGATATCGACGAAGCGGCCGGTGAAAGCCCGGTCGACAAGCAGTATCTGCCGATAGAACGCAGCCGCTTCGACCGGCTGGCCCGCTACGGCCAGCAGGGGTTGCGTACCCTGGTGTGGCTGTTCCGGGACTGATAACCGCATCAACGGTCAAAATCTGTCGGTCACGGCTGGTCGCCTGCAAGTCAGTAAAAAATAAAACTGATATAAAACAACACCTTAATTAATTTCACTCCCGACAGGCTCAAACATAACCCATTCGATATCGCTTCCCTTGCTGCAGAACCTTTGTATAGTCAGGCCAAATTATCAACAGTCTGAGAGAGAGTCTGTATGTTGAAAAAACAAATAATCGCCCTTGGTCTGCTGCCACTGATGCTGGCGGCCACTCCGGCCCTGGCCGGTGAAACCCTCAGCACCATTATCGGCGGTGCCGGTGGGGGCGCTGCCGGTGCCTTGCTGGGTAAACAAATGGGCGGTGATACCGGCGCCCTGGTAGGTGCAGCCCTGGGTGGCGCCGCCGGTGGTGCGGCCACCGCCAACAGAGGCAACAAGAACGAAGCCGCTCTCGGCGGCGCCGTGGGTGCCCTGGGTGGCGCCGCGCTGGGCAAGAACCTGGCCGGTGACAGTGGCCAGCTGATTGGTGCCGGCATCGGCGGCGGTGCCGGTTCGGCCCTGGGTGCTCGTTCCGGTGACGGTCACCGCGAAAAGGAAGTGCACCACTACTATCACGACAAAAAACACAAGCATAAGCATAAGCACAAGCATCGCCGTGGTCATGGTCATCGCCACCATGACTGGGACGACTAAACACCAGAACCCGAACAGGCCCGCCATGCAGCGGGCCTGTTCGTTTATAACTCCCGCGGGTGGTATTTCAGTTTAAGAAAAATCAGTCCGGCGCCCATGATGGTGCCCAGCGGAAAAGACGGTAACTGCACCGCCACCAACACCCAGAACGGCCATTGCACCCGCATGCCCTGCGACGATAAATAACCATACCAGGCACGACGACACAGCCACAGCCAGGCCGCCACCAGCAAGGCCATAAACAGCCATAGCAGGGGCCCTTGCAGTGCCTGTTCCGTCGCCTCCCCCTGCTGCATGAACCAGGCGGTCACCAGCAACATCAGGCTGATCAATATCGCCTGCAAACCGATGATTATCTTCGCCAGCCTGTCGGCGCTCTCCATTCGCATCGTCACCTTCCCGTCATATTGTTGTTATCAAACTGCCATTATCGGCCGCTAGCCTAAGCTGCATACAGTGGTTGTAACCTCATGTGAGCAAAGGATAAGTTAAAAATGAGCCAGTTTGAACTGAAGGATGAACAGAACCACCCCCGCACTCAGGTGCCCGAGTTTACCCGAATGGTTGAACAGAGCCTTAGCCGCCGTCGCTTTTTGGGCGGTGCCGCTGCCCTGAGTGCCGTGGCCTTTTTCAGCGCCTCGCCACTTTCCCGCGCCATGGCCGCGGCCACCGGCACCAGCCCGCTGCTGGGCTTTGAGGCCGTGCCCACCAGCACCGCCGACAGCTTTGTGGTGCCACCCGGCTACCAGGCCGAGCGCCTGATCTCCTGGGGCGACCCGCTATTCTCCAACGTGGCCGAGTTCATCAACGGCGGCGGCAACAGCGCCGCCGACCAACTGGGTCAGTTTGGCGACAACAACGACGGCATGAGTTTCTTCCCGCTGAACGACGACACCGCCATTCTGGCCATCAACAACGAATACTGTAACTACGAGCTGATGTTTGCCCATCAGGGCAAGCAGATGACGGCCGAGGATGTGAAAAAAGCCCAGGCCGCCCAGGGGGTGTCGGTGCTGACCCTGAACAAGAGCGCCGACGGCTGGCGTTTTGCCAAAGACGGCAAATACAACCGCCGCATCCACGCCAACACCCCCATGGCCATCGGCGGCCCGGCCAGGGGCAATGCCCTGTTGCAGACCAGCGCCGATCCCAAAGGCGAACAGGCGCTGGGCACCTTCAACAACTGCGCCAACGGCATGACCCCCTGGGGCACCTATCTCACCTGTGAAGAAAACGTCAACGGCTACTTCGGCAGCAAGGGTCAGGCCGAGATCACCCCGGCCCAGGCCCGCTACGGCATAGGTCTAGAGGACGCCGGCTGGCAGTGGCATGCCTTTGATGAGCGCTTCGATCTGGCCAAGCACCCCAACGAGTGCAATCGTTTCGGCTGGGTAGTGGAAATAGACCCGAAAGACCCCTCCTCTACCCCGATCAAGCGCACCGCACTCGGCCGCTTCAAACACGAAAACGCCGAGCTGGTGATCGATAAAGACGGCCATGTGGTGGTGTATCTGGGCGACGACGAGCGCGGCGAGCACCTGTATCGCTTTGTCAGTGAAGGCAAATACAACCCGAACGACATGGCGGCCAACCGCGACCTGCTGGATCAGGGCACCTTGTACGTGGCCCGCTTTGACGCCGCCGACGGCGAGCTCAAGGGTAAGGGGGAATGGCTGGAACTGACCTTCGGCAAAAACGGCCTGACGCCGGAAAACGGCTTCAACAGCCAGGCCGAGGTGTTGATCCACGCTCGTCTGGCCGCCACTCAGGTCGGCGCCACCACCATGGACAGACCCGAGTGGGTAGCCGCCCACCCCACCGAGCCGGTGGTGTTCTGTACCCTGACCAACAACAAGAACCGCGGCGTAAAAGACAATCAGCCGGTGGGCGGCCCCAACCCGCGCGCCGAAAACCATTACGGCCAGATCCTGCGCTGGCAGCCGGCCAATGGCCGCCACACCGCCGCCGCATTCGACTGGGATCTGTTCCTGCTGGCCGGCAACCCGACCGTGCACCGGAACAATCTCTATGCCGGCTCGGCCAATATCAATAAAGACAACATGTTCAACAGCCCGGACGGCATCGGCTTCGACCAGGCCGGTCGATTGTGGATACAGACCGACGGCAAATACTCCAACGAAGGCGACTTTGCCAGCATGGGTAACAACCAGATGCTGTGCGCCGACCCGGCCAGCGGTGAAGTGCGCCGCTTTCTCACCGGCCCCATTGCCTGCGAGATCACAGGCCTCGCCTTCAGCCCGGATCAGAAAACCCTGTTTGTGGGCGTGCAGCACCCGGGCGAAGATCTGGCCGGCTCCCACTTCCCGCTGGGTGGCGACAGCACGCCCCGCTCCAGCGTCATGATGATCACCCGCGAAGACGGCGGCATTATCGGCGCCTGATTAACGTCAGGGATTTGGGAATAGGGACTCGGGACTCGGGACTCGGGACTCGGGACTCGGGACTCGGGACTCGGACATTGTAAGCCGGGGGCTCCCCGGCCTACAAAACACCGTCACTCCGGCGAAGGCCGGAGTCCATTCCACAAACATAATCACACTAACAGGCACCACTCAGCGTCTGCAATCAGCATCCCTTACAACTTACCCATAAACACCGTAAAGCCCCGTCATTCATGGCGGGGATATAAAGTGTGAACGGCGTAGCCGTTCCGTGGTTAATGGGGCGTTTGTTGTTGCTCTATGTACTGGCGGATGATCTCTATCGGAGCTCCACCGCAGCTTGACACAAAGTAGGATGGCGACCACAAGGCCCCCTTGTAGTAGAACTTGGCTGCTATATCTGGCCGCTCTTTTCTCAATACCCGACTGGATGCCCCTTTCAAGCTGTTCACCAGCGCCGATACCGCCACTTTTGGCGGGTAATTCACCAGCAGGTGAACATGGTCAATCTCCCCATCCATCTCTTTCAGTTCAGCCTCAAAGTCAGCGCAGATCTTGGTGAACAGTGCTCTGAGGCGGTCGATGGCGGCCTTATCGAATACTCTCCTGCGATATTTGGCCACAAAGACCAAATGAACGTGCATGGAGAAAACACAGTGGCTGCCTGTTCTGATGTCGTTGAGTTTTTTCATGGACCAAACTATATTGTGACCATGCAACGACTTCAAGCCTTCAAATACGCACTTCGGCCAGATGGCCAGCAACAGCGGCAAATGCGCCGTTTCGCTGGCTCATGCCGCTTCGTGTTCAACAAGGCACTGGCGTTGCAGCAGGAGCGCCGCGAGCAGGGCGAGAAGAAGCTCGGCTATGCGGCACTGTGCAAGCAACTGACCCAATGGAAGCGGGACGGTTCAACCGCCTGGCTGGCCGATACCCCCTCTCAGGCATTGCAGCAAACGCTTAAAGATCTGGAGCGGGCATACACCCACTTCTTCGCCAAACGAGCCGATTTCCCACGCTTCAAAAAGAAGGGGCGCGGCGATAGCTTCCGCTATCCACAAGGTTACAAACTCGACCAGGGCAATCGTCGCCTCTTCCTGCCCAAGTTGGGCTGGGTGCGCTACCGCCACAGCCGGGACGTGCTCGGGGTGATCAAGAACGTCACCGTGAGCCAGTCAAACGGCAAGTGGTATGCCGCTATCCAGACCGAGCGGGAGGTCGCCGTGCCGATCCACCATGGCGGCGCGATCGGGATTGATATGGGTATTGCCCGCTTCGCCACCTTGTCAGATGGCGGCTTCTACGCCGCACTCAACAGCTTCAAGCGGCACGAAACCGCCTTGCGAAAAGCGCAGCAGGCGATGAGCCGAAAAACCAAATTCAGCCGTAACTGGAAGAAGGCGAAAGCCCGGGTCCAGCGCCTCCATGCCCGTGTCGGCCACGCCCGCCGCGACTACCTGCACCAAATCACGACCGCCATCAGCAAAAACCACGCGATGGTGTGTATCGAGGACTTGCAGGTACGAAACATGTCCAGGTCAGCGGCAGGGACGGCAGCGGCGCCGGGGCGCAACGTGCGGGCCAAGTCGGGTCTGAACAAGGCCATTCTCGACCAGGGCTGGTTCGAGTTCCGCCGCCAGCTCGACTACAAGCTGGCCTGGCAAGGCGGGCACCTGATAGCCGTGCCGCCGAAGAACACCAGCCGAACCTGCCCCTGTTGTGGGCATATCTCGGCGGATAACCGTCAGAGCCAGGCGCTGTTTGTCTGTGTGGCCTGTGAATTTGAGGAAAACGCCGATGTGGTCGGTGCCATTAATGTATTAAGGGCGGGACACGCCCGGTTAGCCTGTGAAGTGAGCGATGCATTAATGTCGCCAGCAGCAGGAACCCACCGAAGTGAGTTAAGCGCAAGCGTTTAACCGCAGTAGGAATGCTCGGCCTTTAGGCCGAGGAGGATTTCAAGACTTGTCTCGCCGACACCAACCGTTTCAACCTGACCGAATATCCGGTGAATGTTCGCAGCCATTGCCAAGTGAAGATGGCCTTCGCCCATGACGTGTTGGCGGAGCGGCCCCTTTGTTCGACGTTGACACCGAAACGTACATGATCATGGTTTAGGTGGGATTGGTATTACTCCTGCTTTCCCTGCTTTTCTTCCCGAAATGCGGCCAGCCGCTCGCCTATCAGCGCCTGGGTGGCTTCGGCGTTATCCCTGATGCCGCCATCAAACACCTTGAGCCCGTCCAGTACCTTGACCGCCTCGCCGTAGCCCTTGTCGATGGCCTCGGTGATCTTGGTCAGAAACTGCTCCAGCTGCTCTTGTTCCGCCATGTCCGGGTTCTGGGTTTTAAAGGTCTCGAAGTGGCCGAGGGCGCTGTTAACGATACGATCTGCCGTGTTCTCCGGCGACCAGAAATCCTCTTTCTGCGCCACTACCTTCTCTTGCCTCACCGCCTGCTCCGTGCCGAGCTCGGCATTGAGCTTGTCCAGCACCTCGCCGTAGAAAATACGCATCGCCTTGTCGTCACCCTGCCCGCCAGCCTCGAACATCGCCTTGACCAGGCTTTGATTGGCGCGGGCTTTCAGTTCATCCCGGGCCACCGCAAACTCGGCCGGTTGCGCTTGCTGCCCGGTTTTTTCACCGCTTTTCATCGGCTCGGCATCGCGCGGGCCCGAACCGGTGACGCGCGTATTCGACATGGGGGAAACAGCCATCAGCAGACTCCTGTTGTGATTCGCTATTCGGGTTATCGGCAGCCAGGCCAGGTACTTAACCGCAGCGGGACTTTGCTGTTACTCTGTAGGCAGAGGCATTGATCAGCTAACGAGAAGGAAACATCATGCAATATCGCACACTCGGCCATACCGACATCGAGGTAAGCCTGATTGGTCTGGGCACCATGACCTGGGGCGAGCAGAATACCGAAGCCGAGGCCCACGCCCAGCTGGACATGGCGGTGGATCACGGCATCAACCTGATCGACACCGCCGAGATGTATCCCATTCCGCCCAGAGAGCACACCCGGGGCGACACCGAAACCATGATTGGTAACTGGCTCAAGGCCCGTGGCAAACGCGACGAGCTGATCCTGGCCACCAAGGCGGTGGGGCCTTCCCGCAATCCGGTGCGCCCGTCCTACTTTCGTAACGGCAAGGCCTGCCTGGACAGAGCCAACCTGATTGAAGCGGTCAACGACAGCCTGCGCCGACTGCAAACCGACTACATAGATCTTTATCAACTGCACTGGCCGGACCGCAGCGCCAACTACTTTGGCAAGCTGGGCATGGACAAACTGGAGCAGGAAGAAACCGTGCCGATAGAGGAAACCCTGCGCGCGCTGGAAGAGCTGGTAACAAGCGGCAAGATCCGCCAGATTGGCGTATCCAACGAAACCCCCTGGGGCCTGCACCAGTATCTGAAACTGGCCGAGCAGGCCGGACTGCCGCGCATCGTCGGCATCCAGAACCCCTACAACCTGCTCAACCGCAGCTATGAAGTGGGCCTGGCCGAATTCAGCCTGCGCGAACAGGTGGGCCTGCTGGCGTATTCCCCGCTGGCCTTTGGCATGCTTACCGGCAAATATGAAAACAACGCCCGCCCCACCGGCGCCCGCCTGACCCTGTACGACCGCTTTCAGCGCTACCTCAACCCCCGCGCCCAGCAGGCAAGCGCGGCCTATGTTGAGCTGGCCCGAGAGCACAACCTCAGCCCGGCACAACTGGCCCAGGCTTTTGTGAACAGCCGCCCCTTCGTGACCAGCAACCTGATTGGCGCCACCAACCTGACCCAGCTGAAAGAGAACATCGACAGCGTGAACATTACCCTGAGCACAGAGCTGCTGGAGGCGATAGAAGAACTGCATTTGCAGATGCCGAACCCGGCGGTGTGACTTGATAATTAATCCCCGTGCGTACGGGGAACGGTATTCCCATCAAGTAGGCTTCCTGTGCCACACCGGTTTATCCCCGCGCCTGCAGGGAACGGGGCCGCATTGCCCGCAACCGCCGCATTGATGGCGGTTTATCCCCGCGCCTGCGGGGAACGGCCTCGTTCGGCCGGCCCGAAAGAAACCGATGACGGTTTATCCCCGCGCCTGCGGGGAACGGCAGTCCCGATCCAGTAGCAAGCAGGTAGAGACCGGTTTATCCCCGCGCCTGCGGGGAACGGGTAAATCCGGTGTCGTCGATATCGGTGATGAGCGGTTTATCCCCGCGCCTGCGGGGAACGGCCATTCGCCACGCCGATGAAGAGCGCCACCTGCGGTTTATCCCCGCGCCTGCGGGGAACGGGCCAGGGTTGCAGCTTGCGTGATTCGTGCTTGGCGGTTTATCCCCGCGCCTGCGGGGAACGGAAAACCCGGTGCTCACCAATGGCCCGCAGCAGCGGTTTATCCCCGCGCCTGCGGGGAACGGCTTTCCGTCAGTGTATCAGTGGCCTCTGCGACCGGTTTATCCCCGCGCCTGCGGGGAACGGTTTGGCGGCGGCGGCCACCGCAACGCTGCAGGCGGTTTATCCCCGCGCCTGCGGGGAACGGCGGGGCTCTACCGTGCAGCCGTCAAACAGCCACGGTTTATCCCCGCGCCTGCGGGGAACGGGGCGGCAAGGGCCTGACCAGTTTTCAGGGACGCGGTTTATCCCCGCGCCTGCGGGGAACGGGCCACGGCATCGGCAAGGGTATTACGAATTGCCGGTTTATCCCCGCGCCTGCGGGGAACGGGCGATAAACTCTCTCGTGAATGTGGTGAGAGGCGGTTTATCCCCGCGCCTGCGGGGAACGGCCGCACCTGTGGGGCGACATACCGGCCCGGCCCGGTTTATCCCCGCGCCTGCGGGGAACGGGCTGGGATTCCAGTTGCTGCTTGCTCTTGCTCAGGTTTATCCCCGCGCCTGCGGGGAACGGACATTCAAAGCACTCGGCAATTTCGCCGCTGACGGTTTATCCCCGCGCCTGCGGGGAACGGTCGTACCTATCGCACAACGCACGAGGGCCGGGCGGTTTATCCCCGCGCCTGCGGGGAACGGATGTACAACAATAACAATGCCGTAATTGTTGCCGGTTTATCCCCGCGCCTGCGGGGAACGGGCTTTCCCGCTCGACGGTAAAGCCGCTTAAAACGGTTTATCCCCGCGCCTGCGGGGAACGGTCGACGCCATGGCTCGCGACCGCTCAGGTAAGCGGTTTATCCCCGCGCCTGCGGGGAACGGTCCAGGCTGTTTAACCAGGTAATGATTCGGCCCGGTTTATCCCCGCGCCTGCGGGGAACGGCATTTTGGCCACGGTAAAGGCGTTGGCGTGCTCGGTTTATCCCCGCGCCTGCGGGGAACGGGTATTACCGATCGCGGTGTAGTCGAAACCCTGCGGTTTATCCCCGCGCCTGCGGGGAACGGGGCGTAGCAGTGCCGCCCTTGGTGGGCCGGGGCGGTTTATCCCCGCGCCTGCGGGGAACGGCCGCTTGTTCTGTCACTGGCGGCGACCTCTTGCGGTTTATCCCCGCGCCTGCGGGGAACGGTTAGTAGGATTAGACGCACTGGTCAAATAGAGCGGTTTATCCCCGCGCCTGCGGGGAACGGGCGCAGGCCTTTTTTGTATTTACGAATGGTGTCGGTTTATCCCCGCGCCTGCGGGGAACGGCGACCATACAAATGCTACTGTTGCCGAATTGCCGGTTTATCCCCGCGCCTGCGGGGAACGGTCTTTGCTACTGCTTCCCCAAACCGCAATGTTACGGTTTATCCCCGCGCCTGCGGGGAACGGTTTTATATTTATAAATGGAGGTATCTGAATCACGGTTTATCCCCGCGCCTGCGGGGAACGGTTCAATGTCTAATTGCATCCATGATTATCTGTCGGTTTATCCCCGCGCCTGCGGGGAACGGGCCGGTCGGCATGTATAACATGCTGGAATCGTCGGTTTATCCCCGCGCCTGCGGGGAACGGTCGGGATAAGGGTATATCGGGCGGTGGTAATGCGGTTTATCCCCGCGCCTGCGGGGAACGGTTATATCTGGAAAGTTGCGATCAACATCCAGACGGTTTATCCCCGCGCCTGCGGGGAACGGGATAACGTCAAATCACCTGCACACCCTAGCCCCCGGTTTATCCCCGCGCCTGCGGGGAACGGTGCTTCTGATTTTTGGGATGAGCATGATGATGCGGTTTATCCCCGCGCCTGCGGGGAACGGGGCCGACCAGCTGATTCCAGGCCATGCTGCCCCCGGTTTATCCCCGCGCCTGCGGGGAACGGGTACGATTGCTGCCGAAGATCCCGCTACTACCCGGTTTATCCCCGCGCCTGCGGGGAACGGACGTTGCGCACCTGATCCAGCCCCAACCCCACCGGTTTATCCCCGCGCCTGCGGGGAACGGCAGTCACTGGGCGCACCGGTCAGGGCAAGGGGCGGTTTATCCCCGCGCCTGCGGGGAACGGTCACTCGTAGTCAATCCACTCGCCAGATTCTACGGTTTATCCCCGCGCCTGCGGGGAACGGATTGGTATGATGATTTTAATTCGAATACATATCGGTTTATCCCCGCGCCTGCGGGGAACGGCCTTCACCGCTTGTTCGAAGCTTGACCACGTGCGGTTTATCCCCGCGCCTGCGGGGAACGGTGTGGCACCCTGTTGTCAGGCATAAAAAAAGGCGGTTTATCCCCGCGCCTGCGGGGAACGGTCGAACGCCGCTTGCGCCTTGCTTTTGCCAGCCGGTTTATCCCCGCGCCTGCGGGGAACGGGTCATCAATATCATGGAGCAATGAAGCGCGAAGCGGTTTATCCCCGCGCCTGCGGGGAACGGGGCTCTGATCCCCCCTCGCCCTGCTAAACCGTCGGTTTATCCCCGCGCCTGCGGGGAACGGACCCCGGCCACCGGCTCGTTTTCCACTAGCGGCGGTTTATCCCCGCGCCTGCGGGGAACGGTGAGGAGGCAACTCTAAAGCTAGAGGGGTATGCGGTTTATCCCCGCGCCTGCGGGGAACGGAGTATGGGGCCTACCCAGGCATACCGCGCCCACGGTTTATCCCCGCGCCTGCGGGGAACGGTTTGGATTTTTGATTATTATTCATGACGTTACCGGTTTATCCCCGCGCCTGCGGGGAACGGGTATCAGAGCCGCCTAAACGCACTCACAAGCGCGGTTTATCCCCGCGCCTGCGGGGAACGGCCCAGCCTGCAACATCAGGTTAATCAACCGCTCGGTTTATCCCCGCGCCTGCGGGGAACGGTTCTTCGCCGGACTCGTTTTTCATCTTCCACACGGTTTATCCCCGCGCCTGCGGGGAACGGCGTTGTTGTTTTTGTGAATCATTTAAACCATGCGGTTTATCCCCGCGCCTGCGGGGAACGGGTATGCCCAGCGGAACACGCGAGAAAAGAACGCGGTTTATCCCCGCGCCTGCGGGGAACGGTCCAGTACCCGGTAGAGGGCACCCTGGTCGAGCGGTTTATCCCCGCGCCTGCGGGGAACGGCGCAGCGCGGCCCAGAATCAGGACCGCAAGGGCGGTTTATCCCCGCGCCTGCGGGGAACGGCACAGGCCACCAAAACCGTCCATGATCACCGGCGGTTTATCCCCGCGCCTGCGGGGAACGGTCCTTCGATCGCTCGTTTGCATACCTCGACCGCGGTTTATCCCCGCGCCTGCGGGGAACGGTTCACGGTGTGCGGTGACGCTCCCTGTGAGCTGCGGTTTATCCCCGCGCCTGCGGGGAACGGCTCGGATTTTCGGCATCAGCTTCAAGAATCAGCGGTTTATCCCCGCGCCTGCGGGGAACGGATGAGTGCGGACAGCCGGGTGGTAAGCCCATGCGGTTTATCCCCGCGCCTGCGGGGAACGGAAGGGTTTTCTCGGGCAAGTCCAGACATTCAGACGGTTTATCCCCGCGCCTGCGGGGAACGGTGTCATCTAGTCGGTAAAGAAATGGAGTTCCGCGGTTTATCCCCGCGCCTGCGGGGAACGGTAATACAGCCGCTCACCAGCGTGTAGCTGATCCGGTTTATCCCCGCGCCTGCGGAGAACGGGCTTTTGTTGCACTGAGGGCAGTCACGGTAGACGGTTTATCCCCGCGCCTGCGGGGAACGGTCGCTTGCCCTTGTCACGGTCGCCGCCGCATCCGGTTTATCCCCGCGCCTGCGGGGAACGGCACATGTGATTGCCTGCCTTCTTGCGTGGATCCGGTTTATCCCCGCGCCTGCGGGGAACGGCTTTGGAGCAGGCCAAGGCGGGGATCGACTCGCGGTTTATCCCCGCGCCTGCGGGGAACGGAGGTATCGAACCTACTGAGCATGTAACACCATCGGTTTATCCCCGCGCCTGCGGGGAACGGTTGGCCTCAAGCACCATCGAGGCGATACCGCCCGGTTTATCCCCGCGCCTGCGGGGAACGGGGCCCCGCCAACAAATCCCACCGAATACCGGGCGGTTTATCCCCGCGCCTGCGGGGAACGGTCGATCCCCCTGCAAATCGACTACTCCGGTTCCGGTTTATCCCCGCGCCTGCGGGGAACGGGCGGCCAGGTGGATTGCCGAAATGAGTGGCACCGGTTTATCCCCGCGCCTGCGGGGAACGGCACAAATGGGGCATTTCTCCGCTGTTGCCCACCGGTTTATCCCCGCGCCTGCGGGGAACGGGTTAGCATGACTATTGATGATCTCGTTTATGTCGGTTTATCCCCGCGCCTGCGGGGAACGGTCGTGACGTGAATCACTCGGCCGGGTCACTGCCGGTTTATCCCCGCGCCTGCGGGGAACGGTTTACTTCGAATGTGGCGATCGTTGGGAAAATGCGGTTTATCCCCGCGCCTGCGGGGAACGGGCGGCCCTGTCGGGCGTGTTCGCCGTGGGTGCCGGTTTATCCCCGCGCCTGCGGGGAACGGCACTCATAATCAATACACTCGCCTGACTCAACCGGTTTATCCCCGCGCCTGCGGGGAACGGCACCGGTTTGGCATGGCTTCGCCATTGTCTAACGGTTTATCCCCGCGCCTGCGGGGAACGGTGGGCAATGGCACCCAGGTAGGAGGTGGCGTACGGTTTATCCCCGCGCCTGCGGGGAACGGGTAGTAGCAGACCACCGGCATGGTGTAGCCGTCGGTTTATCCCCGCGCCTGCGGGGAACGGACCGGCGGGCAGCATAACGTCCAGCTGCCACACGGTTTATCCCCGCGCCTGCGGGGAACGGTTCACTACATCACGACAGCAATTTTACAGCCGCGGTTTATCCCCGCGCCTGCGGGGAACGGCCATCATTCTCTGTTTGAGCGGTTTCAAGTTTCGGTTTATCCCCGCGCCTGCGGGGAACGGTGATATTGAATGGGAACCGCTGGAATATAACCCGGTTTATCCCCGCGCCTGCGGGGAACGGCGGAGATTTACACATGGAAGCAATTGATCTTACGGTTTATCCCCGCGCCTGCGGGGAACGGATTTGAATTCAACCAATGCGGTTTTAGATACACGGTTTATCCCCGCGCCTGCGGGGAACGGCCTATCTCCCGCGCCTGGGCAACGGGGGACAGCGGTTTATCCCCGCGCCTGCGGGGAACGGGCGACGCGCGGCTGGTGGGAAAGCCAAGTACCCGGTTTATCCCCGCGCCTGCGGGGAACGGATCAACTGCGTCAGCATAGAGGGCGATGAAAACGGTTTATCCCCGCGCCTGCGGGGAACGGCCGTCCTCCACGCTCGCGGTGAACACCTTGCCCGGTTTATCCCCGCGCCTGCGGGGAACGGGCTCCCGACCGGCCGCCTTTGCCGCCTGCCGGCGGTTTATCCCCGCGCCTGCGGGGAACGGGCCGGGCGCTGATCAGCTTGTTGGCATCGGTGGGGTTTATCCCCGCGCCTGCGGGGAACGGGTTGCTCGTGCCCAGATGTTAGCTGCAAATGCCGGTTTATCCCCGCGCCTGCGGGGAACGGCCCACATCACCCAGGCCGATATCCAGATCGCGCGGTTTATCCCCGCGCCTGCGGGGAACGGCCAGTGGTGGTGTACGGTAGAGCCTGGTCAGGCGGTTTATCCCCGCGCCTGCGGGGAACGGACGCTCTTCATTATCAAGATAATATGAAAAATCGGTTTATCCCCGCGCCTGCGGGGAACGGGTAGATCCCGGAATCATAGTCATCGCTGATCACGGTTTATCCCCGCGCCTGCGGGGAACGGTTCTGTTGCTTATTATCGTTTTTATAATGATTCGGTTTATCCCCGCGCCTGCGGGGAACGGCGGCTTCTGATGCCAGACGCCAGCGTTACCGGCGGTTTATCCCCGCGCCTGCGGGGAACGGCTTAAGGGCGGCGTTTTTGCCAAAGGCATATCCGGTTTATCCCCGCGCCTGCGGGGAACGGTAGATATAAAATATCAAACGTGATAACCCCAACGGTTTATCCCCGCGCCTGCGGGGAACGGCCTTCAGAGTCGCTGAGGGAACGCACAGGCTACGGTTTATCCCCGCGCCTGCGGGGAACGGATACGTTTGCCGGATGTGATCACCATTGAAAACGGTTTATCCCCGCGCCTGCGGGGAACGGGCCCTTGATATTGGCTTTGGTCACTTCGTCCGCGGTTTATCCCCGCGCCTGCGGGGAACGGGCCGGTCTTTACCGGCTCATCTTCAAAAAACGCGGTTTATCCCCGCGCCTGCGGGGAACGGTCTAAACGTATATTACTGATTTAGATGGCTTTTTCCAGACAAGAAAAAGTCACCAACTATTCCGGGTTGTTAAAGATCCATAACTTATTGATTTTCAAGAGGATAAAAAGACACTAAACGCAGACCATCCAGGTCCACCGGCATACGCCGATTCTGGCCATAGGTCTGGAACTCAAATCCCGACTCTGTATTAGTGGCCCAGGCCATTACTACATTGCCTTGTTCGGCCAGTTCGGTGATCTGCTCCCAAATCATTTCTCTGACCCACCTGGATACATCCCCCACATACACTCCCGCCCTTACTTCAAGCAGCCAGACGGCAAGCCGGCCCCTGAGGCGGAAGGGCACACTTTCAGTCACCACCACCAACATGCTCATTGTCAGCTACTCCTGTGTCCTTCTTCACCCAGCGGCTTTGGCTCGGGAATCGCAATGGGCTGGGCGTCTTTTGGTGGCGGCGGTGGTGCTATCTCCCCGGCGGCCAGCACCTCTTCAATTAACGGAATTAGCTTGCCCAGCGTATTGCTGCTGCGAAAAATATCCCGGCAGGCAATTCGCACTTCTCTGTCGGGCCTGGCGGGAGACTTACTGGCGATTTCGAAGGCTTTGGGGACCACATCGTCAAACTTGATGATATCGGCAATGTCATACACAAAAGACAGGGGCTTTCCTGTATGAATAAAGCCAATCGCCGGTGCATATCCGGCCGCCAAAATAGCGGCTTCGGTGATGCCATACAGGCAGGAAGTGGCAGCACTGATGCACTGATTGACCTTATCGCCTTTAGACCAGTCTTTCGGGTCATAACGGCGACCGTTCCACTTAACGCCGTACTGTTTTGCCAGCATGGCATAAGTAGCCCGCACCCGACTGCCCTCAATGCCCCTGAGCTGATCGACTGAGCGGCGGCTGGGTGCTTCTTCGCCAAAGCGCAACTCAAACATTTTACGCACGACTTTAAGACGTAAATCTTCTTCAAGGGCCAGTTTCGCCTGATACAACAGCTTATCGGAGCGGGCTCCACCTGGCTGCCCGGAGGCATAAAGGCGAACACCGGCCTCGCCAACCCAGACCAGCAAGGTTCCAACCGTGGCCGCCAGCTTGGCGGCCGCATGAGAAACCCGGGTGCCGGGCTCCAGCATAATGCAGGCCACCGAGCCCACGGGTATGTGAGTGCGCACACCACTTTTATCAATCAGCACAAAGGCACCGTCAATCACATCGATCTGACCATATTTCAGAAAGATCATTGAAGCCCTGTTTTTAAGCGGTATGGGCTTGAGGGGAATAAAGGCCATGCATCAGCTCCCTGAAAGTGCCGCGAATCAAATCCTTCGGATTAACATGAGCCCGCAGCCGAAAGCTTTGGAACGACCAATACCTTGGGCAAGGCCTTCCACAAAGACATCCGGGTTATCTACGGTAAGAGTGCCGCTGAGGTTAATCGAGCTGAACATGGCACCGACCCCCTTCCCTTTGATATGGTGCTGCAAATACCCATCGGCCTGCACGGCATCATCCGAGCACTGAATACCGATTTGTTGGCTACGCTGCTGCCACCAGGCCAATAACGCCTGCCCGGAAATGGTTTTTAACGCCAGTTCGAGTGCTGAGCTTCTGCCTAATCTTGCTTCCAGCTCGTCGCAATAGCGACCGCTTTCAATCACTGTATTCCAGCGCCGAATATCTTCATCTGTTGCCATATCCAGCAACCGGTGCGTCAGGTTTTTTTTGGTGCCCTCAGTGGGCAACGCCAGCAACTGTGCTTCTTGATACAGCCATTTCTGCTGAGCATCCATCAAGACATCATGCCGTTTTCCGTTACGGCACACCGTCGGGTTTACCCTGATCTGAAAGCCGAGTTGATCTCCTGACGTGAGCTGGGGTAAAAATGGCCGGCTTTCCACCTGAAACAGCTGCTCGGCATTATCAGGCTGCTCGCGGGAAAGCACATAAAAAACAGGCTCTCCCTGAGGTACCAGGCGACCATCACTCTGCTCGTGACGAAATAAAAAGCTGCGCTCACTTTGCTGAGTGAAAAGACGCCACAGCAACTGGTGATAGCCATACACTCCTTTGTGCATGGACTTAATCAATTCATCTCTGGCCGATGGTGCATCAGCCAGGGTTACACGGGATAGATACATGTTATTCCTCCACCAGAGTCAGCTGATGCACCTGCCGTGCCGAAAACTGCCAGGGTTCCCGACTTATCGGCTCATCCCATACTTGGCTGCTCTGCATACCTTCATATTCGCCCAAGTCATCGGCTGCTCCCTGCCACAGATAAGTGACGGTATTACCCAGACCAAGCCAGCGCCGATCCTGCTCATGGCTGAATAAAATCGGCGGGAATGATGTATCGAGCGTTTCTTTTAACCCTGCTTCCACCAATTGAGGCGTTACCGGAACGGCCAGCGGGCAGGCCTTGCGCCCAAGATACGGCGTGAATACCGGTTGTTTTAATGCAGCCTCAAGCTTTTCAAGCGTAAATTCGCTTTGCTGCCATAACCACACTGCCACCACCCAATAGCCATCACTGCGATAATCACGGCTGGACAACACCGTATTCAGCTTCTCTTTGTCAATACTCAGCTCATCTTTCCGGCTGTAAAATGTGCGCTTCTTGTCCTGTGAAGGTACCTGAGCGGTATGATAGTCCCGCATCAAGCTGCCGCAGGAATAAGCCTTAACGGCAACCCCCACCGCAGCCCGCAGCGCGTCAAGCCGGCTCACCTCGTCCCGTTTAATACCCAGCGCGGCACCAAGCAGCCCCAGTACCGCAGAGCGACCGGGAGTCAGGCCCGAAGGCCTGTCTCCGCCCACGGCGGCTTCACCCCAGCTGGCCATGGGACCATAAAGCCGAAAAACCAGATATTGCATAATGCCTCCTTAATCTGCGGCAAATGCTTTTAGCTGCTCAAAACTGCCCTCACCTTCCAGGGCATTGACGGAGTAGCGGTCATCGGCACAGGCTCCATACACCTTGTCAAAATTTTCAGCCTGGCGCTGCAGTGCCTGAACCGCGTCTTCGGCCTGGTTTTCACCGATAATGGGCTTCAGAAAGGCGACCGACAAAGACCGTGGCTGCTGAGCGCCTTTTTCGGCCAGCACATAAGAGGCATAAGCACGGGAGGCAAAGCTGTTCTGCTTGCCTTTCGGAGACACTTTCACCGCGGCTTCTACCAATGCGGTAATGGCCTTGTTGGCGAGCTCGATATCCCCGCCCAGGTTGCTGACAAGCAGCTCTTTGTCGATGCAGATATAGCTGTAAAACAAGGCAGCAGAAAAGGCCGCTTCACCAATATGCGCCGCACCAAGATCCGAATCGCCCCGGTTCAGATCATCCACGGCGGTAAAATAATCTTCTTCTACCGCAACGCCATGCACACTGATGGCATGGGCAACCTGGCAGGCTGCTTCACAGTTAAACTCAGGGGAAGATGCCAGCATGCGGCCGAACATGGCAATGTCTGCTGCAGCGGCATTTTTGCGCAACAAGGCAAGATCTTCTTTTTCCGGTACGCGATTTTCTGCGGCCAGGGTCTTCACCAAGGCGTCTACGGCTGCCAGCTCTTCCGGGCTGATATGAGCAAGCTGTTCAATTTCCAGGCTGTCCTTTTTACCTTTTCCAAACACACCGGCAATGGCTATCGCCCAGGTTTTGGCCTGCTTCTCAGACACGCCCAGCTCACACAGCTGATTAAATACTTCCACGCCCAGTCGTTTGGTACGGGTGCCAATGTGCTGACCCAGGGTTTGCTCAAACACATCGGAAGTACGCCAATGACGCTTCAGGCTCTGTGAGCTGACTCTTAAACGCTCCGTTCCGCCCATGCGGGCGGTTTTAGGACGGCCCAGATCATCGCGGTTCAGGTTGGAAGGGGCATAAGAGGTCAGCAGGTGCAGTTGAATAAATTTGCTCATCATAATCTCCTTGTTTAATCCTTGTTTTTTGCCAGCGCCGATTCGGCGGCCTGGTAGTAATCCATTGCCCAGCGTACGGCGATTTTTTTATCGGGCCGCAGTGCCTGCCGGCCGTGATGTTCATCAAACCAGTCGAGTATGCCTCTGGCCAGAGAAGCCACATGGGTTTTACCGTTTACCTGCTTTATCAACCGGTGCAGACGACGGTAAAAGTCCTCCGGCGTTCTCGCTCCCTGCAGTTGCTGAAAGCGCAATTCACTGACGTTGGGTTTGTCGATATCGGGGTTAATTTTGCCCAGTGACGCCGCAAAGCTTTTGCTGCCATCCTGCTGCTTTACATGACTCAGCACGCCCGCCAGGGCTGCCCATGCCAGCATGCTCCAGGGCTTTCGCTCCCGGGCCGAAGCCGGCAACGCCAGCCACAAGGCTCTGAACCCCTGGGTCATCAAGGCCGCTTCCGGTGTGCCGGCCCGTCTCAGCTCGGCACGATACACGGTGGGCGCGGGCCGAATATCCAATGTTTTGAGCTCCTGCTCGGTCAACATCATGGCTTGCCACCAGCGCATTAATGCGCCCTCGCCGGCAAAGAGTGCTTTGGGTGTTACGGCTTGCTCTGTGTCTGTCATCACGCCAGCTCCCTGGTTAAGGTGTCGAGTCGGTAATCCTGACTGAATTGCCGGATACGTTTGCTGCCTGCCAGCCAGCCACTGAGCTGACGGCGAGCGCGGATTTTTTTATACATTTCCCGGTCGGGATACAGATTGGACAGTGCCAGATCGTCAAACAGTGTTTTGGCATGACGGGACAATGCCCACAACCAGCGGCCGGCGGCTTCCGGTGTTAACCGGCCATCCGGTGCATTCAGCAGCGCTGCCACCATCTGAAAAAAGTCATGCTGTGTTCGCTGCCAGAACTGTAAGTCGATGTGGCTGGTATCGCCTTTGGCATCGGCCGGTTTATCAAACCAGGCTGCCTTTATCTGGGTCCGGCAGTGCCACAGCACCTCTTGCGCCAGGCGTTGCATGGCCTTGATTTCATGAAGCAACTCATCTCTGAGTTCGGGATCCAGCCGGATCAGCGGAAATTCGCTGTTGTACCAGCCTCTGGCCTTCATATTGTCCATATCGAATCCAAAGGCCCACAATCTGGGGGCTTCTCCCCAGTCAACATCGAAATACTCAGACTTGTGCAGAAGAAAGTCCTGTACCACCTGGGCTGGATGACTGCCTTCCGCCGTATCCACAAAGCTGAGGCTGTGCCATTGCTTATACTGAATTCCGCCGGGCTGCCCTTTGGTGGATAAGTAATCCTCATCCGGCTTTTTGGGGTTAGAGCGGTAATGGGTCAGCGGATGCTGCCAGGTACCCACATAGTTATTGCCGTAATTGCTGGTGCGATATTGCCGGCAAACAGTGGTACACGCTTTAAGGCTTAACTGGCAAGTGCCTTCCTGTTGTTCAAACAGCAATCGGACTCGTCGCGGCATGGCCCAGAACATGGCAAGCGGATGTACATCGTGCTCGTAGATATCACTGCCCTTGGTCTTGCTGATGCGGGTTTCTCCCAGCCAGGGGAACAGCTCTGCACTGTGATAATCGGGGTCTTTATACGTCCAGGATTCCCGGCTCTGTACGTTCAGCCACAATTTTTGCCACAGGCTGGCATCGTCTTCATGGGGCAGCACCAGGGTGGTCAGCGGGCCACCTCCTCGCAGGCCGGTTCTGTGACCCTGGCCACCCGATGGCGCATTGATTTGCAGGGTAAACAGCGCCAGCGCCGCCATCTCTGGTGACAGCGTTTCCGCAATGCCACGTTTAATGAAATGATCGGTATTCAGCTTAAGGGTGTTGCCGCCCGGTGCTTCTATCAAGAGGCCGGAAACCGGAACAGGACTGGCGGCATCCAGCGAATCCAGATCCTGCATAAAGCGCGGTCCGTCTCCGTCCAGCTCAAAGGCATGCTCCACCTTGGTGAACGCGGCGGCCAGCTCGGCCTCATCGGGCGGCGTCAGATACTGCTCATGCCAGTCATCTTTATCCTGCGGGGCCAGAGCTGTCTGTAACAGGCCAATGGCAAACTGGTAAGCGGCACCATGGAAGTCGGCCCTTGACGATGCAAAATCCACTACATTCGGGTTGGCAATGGCAGTCAGCGGCAACTGCTGCTCGCTGCCATCCCTGAGCCGGTAGCTCAGCCAGGGAGCGGTTATCAGATTCATTAATATTGCTCCTTAATGTCGTAAAATATGAAGTAGCTCGCTGCCTCAATTACGCCCACCTCTATCTGATGGATTCGATACTGGACTCAAGTAAACCACACTTGAACACCAAGATCAAAATTATAAAGCTCTACAGTGAAACTGTAATTTTATAGTTATTGGGAGTTTTCTTTCAGATCTGGCGATGCTCCTCAAACTCACGTACTCTCCACGCTGTTTCTCCGATACCCGGAGATGAACCCCTCTAGAGAGAGACTGTTCTCTCGGTTCTATCCTGTTCCCCGCTTCGGCGGGGATTTACTCTTTCACCACCACTCCCAGCTGAGCGCAGTATCCAAAACCCTGATCGCTATCAGGCAACCAGGGCTGCAGAAATTTTGCCTGCGGATAGCGCTGTGTCAGCTTTTCAAAGTCTGCGGCAAACTTTCCGGGCAAGGCCGCCAGCTTGTCGGCGAAGCGATGCTTGGCAAGCTTCACCACACTGTTCTGCAAGGCATAAGACTCGCCTTCTGCCCATAACTGGAGGCGGCCCTGAGAGTCGAGTCTGAATACCAGTACCTGAACGGTTTCTCTGTCCGAAAAACGTGTACTGATCTCAATGTTGTCGTCGTGCCAGGCCTTGGCACTGCTCTGGTTGTAACCTTTGCTCCACTCAATTAACTGACTCTTGGCCCGGGCTGCCTGGCCGCGCATTTCACCAAAATATTGATCTTCCTTTTTCTGCAGCGCCGGTGGCATACGCTCAAATGCCGTTTTGTCATAAACCGCTTCTATCAATTTCCTTGCCTCACCCGGCATGCGGATCGCCCCCTGTTTGCGCAATATCTGCATGCCCAACCAGAGCCTGCCGGGAGAGCGATAAACATGTTCGGTATTAGGCAAATGATTGAGCAGCCAGTCAGCATTCGGTTGCTCCTGCCACTCGGGAGCATGAACCAGCAAAAGAGGAGACGAACGCTCATCCTGCGTTTTATCTGTGCGGTTCCCCCCTTTATCCCGAATGTGTCGATGAAGCCGGCCGGCTCGCTGAATAAGATCGTCAATAGGGCAGAGATCGGAGATCATCAGGTCGGTATCTGCATCGAGACTTTCCTGGAAAACCTGGGTGGCGATCAGGATTTTCCCCTGCCGATCATCCTGACCGCCCTGTTTACCGAAGATAGACAGCACCCTGTTTTCTATCGTCTTGCGATCTTTCAAGGTAAATCGGCTGTGAAACAGCGTCAGTGCTTCATCAGATCCAAGTTGCCCAGCGAGCATTTGATAGGCACGAATGGCATCGTCCACCGAGTTGCGGATCCACACCACACACTGGCCTTTTCTTTGAGCGCTCAGAATTTTTTCGACACAAGCCTGTTCACTATGCACAAACGCAACGTTCAGATCCCGGCTGACCGACTTCCTGCTGGCAACCGGTGTTTCTTTCAGGCCTTGCTCACAGCTGATATGTGTGGCCAGGGGAAAATCATCTTTTTCCAGTAACTGCAAAGGAGTAATACCTCCAGCTTGTTGCCAGATCCGGCACAATCGTTCCCGTTGTTGCTGTGCCAACGTCGCCGTCAGCAAAATAACGCTGCCACCCTGGCGCAGGTGAACCTGTAACAAGTCATCCAGTAATTCAAACATGAAGGTGTCGGCCGCATGCACCTCATCAAAAATCAGCACTTTCCGGTGCAGGCCAATCAGCCGTAGCGGCTGATGCTTGCGTGGCAGTACTGCCATTAATGCCTGATCTATGGTGCCTACTCCCACCGCTGCCAGCAGCGCTTTCTTGCGGGAGTCTGCCAGCCACTGATTGCAATACAGACTGGCGGTCTCATCGCCTTGTGCATAAGAAATTTCGGCTTTATCTGCAGGGAGCAAGGCTTCCTGAAATCGCTCGTTCATTTCTCTGGCACCATGGGCCAGCACTATGCTGGGGCGGCTGCCTTGCACCGATAACATTTGCAGATAGTGATCGGCCACGCGGGAGAACATGGCATTGGAGGTCGCCATGGTAGGCAAGCCAAAATAAAAACCATCGGCTTCACCTTGCTGCAACAACCGGTGGGTCAGCGCCAGTGCCGCCTCTGTTTTACCGGCGCCCGTCACGTCTTCAAGAATGAATAACTGAGGGCCGGCAGCCAGAGGCACCGACTCTGCCCATGCCTGCAAGGGAGTGGGTTCAAAGCCAAAATGGGACTGGACAGAGATAAACGGCTGTACACTCACAGGCTGGTTCAGCTCCGTTGCCGCCAGTGCCTGCCGGGCCTTGCCCTTTGCCAGCAACCAATACTCATCGAGCGTGTAACCACCGGTTTGATACTCGAAATGGTTTCTATCGGAGCCAATCCAGTCACTTAAAATGGCCAGGCCGGATAAATGCCAGCTCACCTGCCGAAAGCGCGTCAGCCACTCTTTATCAGCCATTTGCTGCTCCGGCCACTCAGCTTGCAGCAACGCTGCACAATCGCGAATAAAATCACAGGCGGCGCTGATATCTGACTCATGACAGTAGTCTTTCATCGCCCTCGGCTGGTTGCTCCGGTTAATGGGGTAGCCATGGTGGCCAAACACCACATCGAACATGGCATTCAGACTGTCCAGAGCGGGGCTGGCTTGAGTGAGTTCGGTTTGTTTAAGTCCAAGCTCGGTGCCTGATAAATGTCTGCCTCGGCTGGCCTGTAACCAGAAAAAATAACCCAGCCTGTCGTGTCTGGCCTGACGGCTGTCATAGCCAAACCTTGGTTGATAGTTAACCAGCGGAGAATCTGGGAAGTCAGCCAAATTCTGGAATGCCGATGCAAACTTGCCAAGATCGTGCAGCATCAATGAAAAGGTAAACAACAACCTCAATTGCGCGGGAGAAATATTGAGGAATGCAGCCAGACTTCTGGTCAGGGGATCGTGTTCATCCAGCAGCCACCAGCCCACCGCTGCCACATCGAGGCAGTGATAAGGTAACAAGTGATAGTCTGCTCCGGACTCTTTTTCATCCTTACTCGCCTTGCCCCAATACAGAAAATAACTGGCATTCATTCTGTGTTCCTTTTGTTTGCTGCGCTTACTGTGGTGCATTCCGGCCATCCCGCCAACACTGTGCAAAAACACATGTCGCGTCACTTTACAGATCCGGTCAAAACAACCACTCCTTCACTTCGTCGTGGTTGGCCAGTATCAATTGCTGGGCGGCGGGATTGCCGTCGAGCATCTTGGTGTTTATCTGCATTTCGCGCAGTAAATAACCGGCCAGGGCGGCGCGGGTTTCAAGATTCAGTTCGCCGTTATTCATGGCGTAGTCCCGTATCAGGGCATGCTGTTGCTCCGGGTTGAGGCGAGGATCGGGTGTGAGCACCAGGGTAATTTGGGTATTCCAGTGAGTGTCGGGCGGCAGCGGTGCCAAGGGCTTGCCTTCCGGCATCGGCGTGCCGTGAAAGCGGCTGAGCACAAAGTCACGGTAGCCGTTCGCTTTTTCACACCAGGCACGCAGGTGCCAGCGACTGCCGGTGTTTACAAAACGCACGGGAACTATGATGCGGCCATCCTGGTTGGCATTGCTGACCGCGCCGTAATCTACTTCCAGCCGTTCACCTTTACGTAACGCCTGTACCAGGGGGCGAATGACCTTGGAGGTTACATTTCTGGCCGGTGGCAACAAAATAGTGTGTTCCAGCCGGCAGCCGGACGCGGTGGGCATGGAATGGGCGCTCTGCCCTGTCATCCAGTTGAGATATTCGGCTACGTCACCGGAAATACATGCTGGCAAGAAAGATGGGGTCGGCAAATAGCCCTTGGCAGAGCCGCAGTACTCCAGATTGCCGGGGTGTTGCTGCAAATATTGGTTGATGTCTTTGCTGGCCTGTTGCCGGCTCAAACCAAAAAAATGCCGTAAATGATTGCTGGTCAGCCGCCCTTCCCAATAGCCAACCAGCTCTATCAGCCAGAAACGGCGATGGAGTTCGGTTTTTATCATGCTGTCCGTGCTTGTTTTGTTTTAAGCCATTAAAGGCGCTTGGCATGAAAATAACAAGGATCAAACGTTGAAAATGAAAAAACCGCTTCGCCATTTGCAAGTTCTTAAGTAATACCAATCTCACTAAAGATGTGATCAATTTCTGATAACAATGCCGTGTTTTAAGCACGGCATCTGTCTGCAGAGAGATCCTGACTTTCGTCAGGATGACGGCCTGAGCATATGATTAATCCGATTGGTATAATGCGGCCTGACCGGTATGGCTCTGTCGGGAATCCGGAACCTGTGGTGCAGAACCGTCAGACTGCTGGTCGTCTGCAAAGGCACTGGACCCCCGCGTTCGCGAGGGTGACGATAAAGGCAAACCAGCTTCATAATCCACATCATTTATAGGCTGTTGCTTATCGAGATAAACCGGCATGCTCGGTACCGCTGACTTCCCCCCTCACAATCAGCAATAAAAAAACCCCGGCAAGCCGGGGTTAAAAGAGACCAAACTACAGGGTTATTGCAATTGGTTAACGTTGTTCGCGCAGGGCCTGAATACGTTTTTCCAGCGGCGGGTGGCTCATGAACAGCTCGCTGTGGCGCTTGCCGTTGATGCCAAAGGCGGCGAGCGATCCTTCCAGCTCCACTTCCGGGCCGTGACGCAGACGCTCCAGGGCGCCGATCATCTTCTCTTTGCCGGCCAGGCGGGCACCGCCTTCGTCGGCGCGGTATTCACGCTGACGGCTGAACCACATGACGATGATGGAGGCCAGAATGCCGAACACCAGCTCCAGCACCATGACGATGGCAAAATAGGCCAGACCACCCATGCCGCCGCCTTCTTCCTCTTCGTTGTTGCTGAAGAAGCCGCTGATGATGTTGGCCACGATACGGGCGAAAAACATAACGAAGGTGTTCACCACGCCCTGGATCAGGGTCAGGGTCACCATGTCGCCGTTGGCTACGTGGCTGACTTCGTGGGCCAGCACCGCTTCGGCTTCGTCCCGGCTCATGCTGTACATAAGGCCGGTGCTCACCGCCACCAGGGCGTTGTTACGGCTGGGGCCGGTGGCAAAGGCGTTCATGTCCGGCGAGTCATACACGCCCACTTCCGGCATGCCGATGCCGGCCTGTTGGGCCTGACGGGTGACCGTGGTCATCAGCCAGTGCTCCATTTCGTTGCGGGGCTGCTCAATCACCTGCACGCTGTAGGCGCGCTTGGCCATCCATTTGGAGATAAGCAGCGAGATGGTCGAACCGCCAAAACCGAACACGGCACAGAACACCAGCAGGCCACCGACGCTGCTGCGATCGATTCCCAGCATTGAAAAGACGATGTTCAGCACCACCCCCAGCACCAGCACCACGGCCAGGTTGGTGGCAATAAACAACAGTATGCGCTTCATCTATATTTCCTTACTTCAACGAGTATGCAGACATAATATGTCCGCACGGGCGAAATTCAAGACAGCCATGATGAATTATTTCAGCAAAGGTGCAATATCCATGAAGTTATTCACCGACGCCATGCCCTCTTCGCCCAGCCAGGGGATCTCGCCCAGCAGCGGCGCCTTGATGCGCTGCTTGAGGGTGGCGGCGTTTTCTTCGTAATGACTCATTCCGGGATCGACCCGGTTCAGCACCCAGCCGGCCACCACCAGGCCGTCGTGATGAATGGCATCCAGCGTCAGCAGGGCGTGATTGATGCAGCCCAGCCGCGCCCCCACTACCAGAATCACCGGCAGGTGCTCTTTTTTGACCCAGTCGGACAACAGGTGCTGTTCGTCCAGCGGCAGTCGCCAGCCCCCGGCGCCTTCGGTAAAAATCCAGTCGACGGCGGTTTCCTTCAGCCGGGCCAGCCCCTCGCCAATATGATGAATGCTGATGGTCTCATTGGCCTGGGCGGCGGCAATGTGGGGGGCGATGGCCGGGGCAAAGGCGTAGGGGTTGTGCATGGCGTAGGGCAGCGAGATGGACGAGGCCGCCTGCAGGGTCAGGGCGTCGCTGTTTTTCAGCTCGCCGTCAATCAGTTCACAGCCGGAGGCCACCGGCTTGTAGCCCAATACTTTTTTGCCCGCCTCGGCGGCGGCCTGCATCAGCGCCCGGGTCACGAAGGTTTTGCCCACTTCGGTGTCGGTGCCGGTAATGAAAAATGTCTTAGCCATAGATGACTCCATACGCCAGCCGATAGGTGGCCACACAGTGGCCCTGATGATTTACAGGATAGATGAGATTCAGCCGCTGCCAGGCCTGTTTGCCCATCAGGCCGGGACGGCGAGAGCCGTTGACCCGGTTGGCACCGATGCCCTTGAGATCGAGCAGCAACCCTTTCAGTTGCGGATAACAAAGCTGCTCATCCACCTGCTGCAGTTGCCAGCGACGGCCGGTGGCCGTGACATGCTGCTCCAGCGCCTCAAAAGCGATAAAACGGTTGATGTGGGCATGGCCGTCCAGTTGCTGCCAGCTCTGCTCCAGCTCGTGCAGGCTGCCCGCTAAAAGGGTAGAAAACACCAGCACGCCGCCGGGCTTGAGCCGGTCGCTCCAGCCCTTGAGCCAGGCGGCCGGGTCGGCGCTCCACTGCAGGCAGAGGTTGGCAAAAATCCAGTCCAGGCTCTGGCCGGGCAGCGGCATGGCGTCCATGTCGGCGCAGATGGGGATGATGTCGGCTTTTGCCGTCGCCTGTTGCAGCATGTTCGGCGACAAATCCAACGCCAGCAATTGCTCCGCCCGCTGTTTGAGCTGCGGTGCAAACCAGCCGCTGCCGCAACCCAGATCCAGACCCGTGTCGCCCCATTCCGGCAGACGTTGCAACAGGGCATTACCACTGCGCCGCTGCAGCTCGTTGTGTTGCTCGTAGCTGTGGGCGGCACGGCCAAAGGCGGCGGCCACCTTGTGTTTGTCGATAAGATCCGCCATTTGCGATTTTGTCTCCATCAGCTCTGCTCCTGCCGCACGGCCCGCTCCAGCGCGGCAATCAGTACCCTGATGTCTTCGGGGCTATGGGCGGCGCTCAGGGTTATACGCAGCCGGGCCGATCCTTTGGGCACGGTGGGCGGACGAATGGCGCCCACCCAGCAGCCCAATTCGCGCAGATGGGCGGCCAGTGCCAGGGTTCTGTGCTCGTCACCGACGATCAGCGGCTGAATGGCGGTGGCGGACGGCAACAACTCGAACGGCAGCGAGGTAACACCGTCGCGGAACTGCCGCACCCGCTCGCGTAGCTGCTCGCGCTGGTCGTCCGCGGTTTGCACCAGCCTTACCGCCGCCAGAATGGCGGCAGTCTGGGGTGGCGGCAGGTGGGTACTGTATACATAGCTGCGGGCGTGATTATGCAGATACTCAATCAACTCCCGGCTGCCGCCAATAAAGGCGCCGCTTACGCCCAGCGCCTTGCCGAAGGTGCCCATGGTGATCTGCACCTTGTCTGCGGCCACACCCTGCTCGCTCAGGGTACCCCTGCCCTGTTTGCCCAGCACACCCAGGCCGTGGGCATCGTCGATCATCAGCCAGTTGCTGCTTTGCCCGGCCACTTGTGACAGTCCGCGCCAGTCACCCTGATCACCGTCCATGCTGAATACCCCTTCCGACACGATAAGTCCCGCCTCGGGTTTGAGCTTTGCCGCCAGGGCGGCCATGTCGTTGTGGGCGAAGCGCTGCATGCGGGCCGGGCTGAGTGCGCCCGCCTCCTGCAGAGAGGCATGATTGAGTCTGTCTTGCCACAGCCAATGCTCCTTACCGAGCAGTGCCTTTATCACCGCCTGATTGGCGGAAAAGCCGGAGCTGAACAGCAGCACCGCCTCCAGTCCCAGCCAGTCGGCCAGTTCGCTTTCCAGCGTCCGGTGAATGGCCTGGTGGCCCACCACCAGCGGCGAGGCCACCGCGCCCACACCAAACTCGCGGGCGGCGGCCTCGGCGGCAGTTCTGAGTTCGGGCGCCTGGCTGAAGCCCAGGTAATCGTTACCGGCAAAGTTGAGATAGCCTTTGCCGTTGGCCCACAGTTGCCGGCCGCTTACCCGATCGATCACCGGCAGGCTACGCTTCAGGCCCGCCGCTTCACGCTCGCTCAGGCTCAGGTTAAAAGGCATACGGCACTCCAAAAATGAAAAAGGGGTCGATAAAAAGGGGGAGCAGCAGTTCGGCGGCGCTGGTTGATTCTGCGCCTGTGTTTGCTCCCTCCCCTTGAGCGCTATTTCAACAGAACAGCTACGGAGTGCAACGCAAGGGGAGGGTTGGGGTGGGGTTACTCTGCCCGCCCGTGATGACACCCCCTCCCAGCCTCCCCCTGGCGAAGCCCCGCCGTGATGCCTGTATCCCCGCTGCCAAGGGGGAGGAGCAGTTCGGCGGCTCGGGCTACTTCCAGCTTATGGCTTACAGCTGTGGGTTCAGGCTTCGTAATACAGCGGCTGGGGCTCGTTCTGGGCGGCCAATTGTTCGTGCAGCTCTATTTCGGTCATCTCGTCCGGTTTCTGGCTGGCGCCGCTGGGGCGCACGCCGAGGCGTTTGAACAGTTGCATGTCGCTGTTTTCGTCCGGGTTGGGGGTGGTCAGCAGCTTGCAGCCGTAGAAGATGGAGTTGGCGCCGGCCATGAAGCACATGGCCTGCATCTGGTCGTTCATCTTCTCGCGACCGGCAGACAGACGCACATGGCTTTGCGGCATCAAAATACGGGCCACGGCGATGGTGCGGATAAAGTCGAAGTCGTCCAGATCTTCCTGATTTTCCATCGGTGTGCCCTTCACCTTCACCAGCATGTTGATGGGCACGCTTTCGGGCTGGCGCGGCAGGTTGGCCAGCGCCAGCAGCAGGCCGGCTCTGTCTTCCGGGCTTTCGCCCAGGCCGACGATGCCGCCGGAGCAGACCTTCATGCCGGCGTTGCGCACGTTTTCCAGGGTGTTGAGCCGGTCGGCGTAGGTACGGGTGGTGATGATGTCGCCGTAAAATTCCGGGCTGGTATCCAGGTTGTGGTTGTAATAATCGAGCCCGGCATCGGCCAGTTTTCCGGCCTGATCATCGCTCAACATGCCGAGGGTCATGCAGGTTTCCAGCCCCAGCGACTTCACTTCCTGCACCATCTGCACCAGATAAGGCATGTCCCGCTCTTTGGGGTTGCGCCAGGCGGCGCCCATGCAGAAACGGCTGGAACCGTTGGCCTTGGCTTCCTTGGCTCGCTCCAGTACTTTTTCCATTTCCATCAGCCGTTCAACTTCCAGCCCTGTGCTGTAGCGGGCGCTTTGCGGGCAGTATTTGCAGTCTTCCGGGCAGGCGCCGGTCTTGATGGATAGCAGGGTACTGACCTGCACCTCGTTGGGATCGAAGTTGGCGCGGTGCACCTGCTGGGCTTCAAACAGCAAGTCGAAGAAGGGGCGTTCAAATAATGCGAGCACCTGCTCACGGGTCCAGTTTTGACGGCTCATGCGGGGCCTTATCCTTGATATCCAGAGGTGTTTTTCTTGGCTAGTGTAAGCACCGGTGCTAGCCTGTCAATCACCAATACAAATCAAAGTTTACATCTGACTATTTTATGAACAAAGAAGTCATGAATAACCAGGCATTCGATCTGCACCACCTCTGGCACCCCTACACCTCGCTTACCCGACCCCTGCCCTGTTACCGGGTAGAGCGCGCCGACGGCGTTTATCTGCAGCTGGCCGACGGTCGCCGGCTTATCGACGGCATGTCGTCCTGGTGGGCCTGTCTGCACGGCTACAATGTGCCGGCGCTGAACCGGGCCGCTACCGCGCAGCTGGAGAAGATGTCGCACGTGATGTTCGGCGGCCTGACCCACGATCCGGCAGTCAACCTGTGTCGGGCACTCAGCCAGGTGCTGCCAACCGGGCTGGATCGGTTTTTTCTGGCCGACTCGGGATCGGTGTCGGTGGAGGTGGCGCTGAAGATGGCCATTCAGTACTGGCACGGCCGGGGCCAGCCTAAAACGAAATTTGTGACCCTGAACAAGGGCTACCACGGTGATACCTTCGGTGCCATGAGCGTGTGCGATCCCAACGGCGGCATGCACAGCCTGTACAAGGGCTTTCTGCCCGAGCATCTGTTTATCGCCAGCCCCCAAAGCCGGTTCGATGGCGACTGGAATCCAGAAGACCTGCATCCGCTGGAGCAGATACTGGCGCAGCGCCACCACGAACTGGCGGCGTTGATCCTGGAGCCCATAGTGCAGGGCGCCGGTGGCATGTGCTTCTACCATCCGGACTATCTGAAGGGCGCACGCGCCTTGTGCGATCGGTACGATGTCTTGCTGATCGTGGATGAAATTGCCACCGGCTTCGGCCGTACCGGCAGGTTGTTTGCCTGCGAATGGGCGGGCATAGCGCCGGATATCATGTGCATCGGCAAGGCGCTGACCGGCGGCTACATGACCATGGCCGCCACCATTACCACCCAAAAGGTGGCCGAGACCATCTGCAACGGCCCCGCCGGTGTGCTGATGCACGGCCCCACCTTCATGGCCAATCCGCTGGCCTGTGCCGTGGCCATCGCCAGTCTGGAGTTGTTGCTGAGCTCGCCCTGGCAGGCACGCATCACAACCATTGAGGCGCAGTTACAACAAGAGCTGGCCCCGGCGCGGGAACTGCCCCGGGTGGCGGATGTGCGGGTACTGGGCGGCATTGGCGTGATTGAGCTTCATGAGCCACTGAACGTGGCCGAGGTACAGCAGCAGCTGGTTGAACAAGGGGTGTGGATCCGCCCCTTCGGCAAGCTGCTGTATGTGATGCCGCCCTACATCATAAATCCGGATGAGCTGAGCCAACTCACCCGGGCCATGCTGATAATTTGCCAAGGGGAAGGATGACACAAAGCGAGACCCTTCCCCAACTCTCCCCGGTGCAGATCGGCGCCGAACGGCCCCTCCCCCTTGGCTGCGGGTTTACAGGCATCACTATGGATGTTCGCCAGGGGGAGGCTGGGAGCTGAAGCATCCCCACAATTATTTGATAAAATTCATGAGGTTATAAATAAAAAGGTAGGAGCATCCATGAAAATCGGC
>NZ_CANLZU010000001.1 GCF_947495715.1 uncultured Oceanisphaera sp. | reverse complement strand
CATCCGTAGCTCAGCTGGATAGAGTACTCGGCTACGAACCGAGCGGTCGGAGGTTCGAATCCTCCCGGATGCGCCATATTGAAAAGCCGGCCTTGTGCCGGCTTTTTCATGCCTGTTGTTCTCGATTTTCGGCGTATCCCCCTCTTTTTGTTCTCAAGTTTATCCCTGTTGCTGTCCATTATTTCGTACAACTCTTTTTGTTTCTGTATGCAAACTACCTTTTAATAAGTTAAGTGAATTTTTATGTTCTTTTTATAGTTTTAAATCTTGTTTTTGTCGGCGTGATGAAGTTTTTTTGTAATCTTTACAACATTTTTGAACATGCAGCGTTGCCAAGGTCTCTGCAAGCTGGGTATGCTCATGGCCGGATCATGGACAGCAAGGAACATGCTGATGAATAACGTCTCTTCTCAACTATTTGAAGCCGCCGGACTGATGGGATTGGGCATGGTGTTTGTATTTTCCTTTCTCTCACTCACCATTCTGGCCATCAAGGTATTATCGCTGGTTGCCGCCGAACCGGCACCCAGGCCGGTTGCCGCCAACGCCATTCCTGCCGGCAATGGCCTGAGCCCACAAAAAATGGCCGCTATCGGCGCCGCCATCAATCACTATAAAAACAATAAAAAACACTGAATCGGACCGACTCTCGGCCGGACTGACTGAAACGGAACTTAACGGAACTTAAACGGAGCTTGTCAAATGACCAAACCTCTTGCCATCACCGATGTGGTGTTGCGTGACGCTCACCAATCTCTGCTCGCTACCCGACTGCGGCTGGAAGATATGCTGCCCATCGCCGAAAAGCTCGATAACATCGGCTACTGGTCGCTGGAAACCTGGGGAGGCGCTACCTTCGATTCCTGTATTCGCTATCTGGGTGAAGATCCCTGGGAGCGTCTGCGTGCCCTGAAAAAAGCCATGCCGAAAACCCCTCAGCAGATGCTGCTGCGGGGCCAGAACCTGCTGGGCTACCGCCATTACGCAGACGATCTGGTGTACAAGTTTGTAGAGCGGGCCCGTACCAACGGCATGGACGTGTTCCGCATTTTCGATGCCATGAACGACGTACGCAATCTGGAAACCGCCATCAAGGCCACGGTGGCGGTCGATGGCCATGCCCAGGGCACCATCTCCTATACCACGTCACCGGTGCACACCCTGGAAATGTGGGTGGACATGGCGAAAAAGCTCGAGGACATGGGCTGTCATTCCATCTGCATCAAGGACATGGCGGGACTGCTCAAACCCTATGAAGCCGAGAAGCTTATTACGCGTATCAAGGCCGAGGTCAAGTTGCCGCTGGCACTGCATTGCCACGCCACCACCGGCCTGAGCCTGCCGACCCACATGAAAGCCATCGATGCCGGCATCGACATCCTGGACACCTCTATTTCCTCCATGAGCATGACCTATGGTCATTCGCCCACCGAGACCCTGGTAGCCATGGTGGAGGGCTCAGAACGCGATACCGGCCTGGATCTGCCCAGGCTGGAAGAGATTGCCGCCTATTTCCGCGAGGTGCGCAAGAAGTACGGCAAATTCGAAGGCAGCCTCAAGGGTATCGACTCCCGCATCCTGCTGTCGCAGGTGCCGGGTGGCATGCTTACCAACATGGAAGGCCAGCTCAAGGAGCAGGGCGCGACCGACCGAATGGACGAAGTGCTGAAAGAAATCCCGCGAGTACGTGAAGATCTGGGCTTTATTCCGCTGGTCACGCCCACCTCGCAGATTGTCGGCACCCAGGCGGTGATCAACGTATTGACCGGCGAGCGTTACAAGAGCATCACCAAGGAAACCGCCGGCGTGCTGAAAGGCGAGTACGGTGCGGCCCCGGCCCCGGTGAACGCCGAGCTGCAACAGCGGGTGCTGAACGGCGCCGAGCCGATCACCTGTCGCCCGGCAGATCTGCTGACCGACGAGCTGGCCAAGCTCACCGGCGAGTTTCAGGCCCTGGCGAAAGAAGAACAGCTGCGGGTCGCCACCGATGAGGTGGACGACGTGCTGACCTACGCCCTGTTCCCGCAAATCGGCCTCAAGTTTATTCGTCATCGTGACGATGCTTCCGCCTTCGAGCCGGCACCGGGCAGCGAACCCGAGCCTGTGGCCGCACCGGTAGCACCACAGGCGACCGGCAGCAGCGCGGGTGGCGCCGAAGTGTACGCGGTCAAGGTCGACGGTCAGCTGTTCGAAGTGGAAGTGGGTCCGGCCGGCAGCATCAGCGGCGTACGTGAAGCCGGCGCCGAGGCGCCGGCTGTTGCCCCCGTTGCCGCCGCAGCGCCAACGGGAGCGGCCGAGTCGGTCGTGGCACCCCTGGCCGGTAACATCTTCAAAATCGTGGCCAAGGCGGGCAGTCAGGTTGCCGCCGGTGAGGTCTTGCTGATCCTGGAAGCGATGAAGATGGAAACCGAGGTGCGAGCGGCCCGGGCCGGCACCGTGCTCGATGTGCTGGTCAAGGAAGGGGACGCCGTTTCTGTGGGTGACCCTGTGGTCAGCCTGGCCTAAGGAGCTGAAATGGAATCGTTACTGACTCTGTGGCAGGAAACCGGCCTGGCCAACTTTCACTGGAAGCAACTGGTGATGATAGCGGTGGGCCTGGGCCTCATCTATCTCGCCATTGCCAGGGGCTTCGAGCCCCTGCTGCTGCTGCCCATCGGCTTTGGCGGTGTGCTGGCCAACATTCCCAATGCGGGCATGGCCGATCCGGGCGGGTTGCTGTATTACATCTATGAAGTGGGTATCGGCACCGGCGTCTTTCCATTGCTGATCTTCATGGGCGTCGGTGCCATGACCGACTTCGGCGCCCTGATTGCCAACCCCAAGACCCTGTTGCTGGGCGCGGCGGCGCAGTTTGGCATCTTTGCCACCCTGTTCGGTGCCATCGCCCTGAACGCGCTGCCCGGCTTTGATTTTACCCTGGCCGATGCGTCGGCCATCGCCATCATAGGGGGAGCGGATGGGCCGACGGCCATCTTCCTCGCCTCCAAACTGGCGCCGGATCTGCTGGGTGCCATCGCGGTGGCGGCCTACTCCTATATGGCGCTGGTGCCGATTATTCAGCCGCCGATCATGAGATTGCTGACCACGCCGCAAGAGCGGGCAATCAAGATGGAGCAGCTGCGGCATGTGAGCAAGCGGGAGAAGGTGTTGTTCCCGCTGATGGTACTGACCCTGACCATACTGTTTCTGCCGGCGGCGGCGCCGCTGATAGGCATGTTCTGCCTGGGTAACCTGATGAAGGAGTCCGGGGTAGTGGACAGGCTGTCGAAGACGGCGCAGAACGAGCTGATCAACACGGTCACCATCTTTCTGGGTCTGGCGGTGGGCTCCAAGCTGTCGGCGGAAAAGTTCCTGACCATCGACACCTTGGGTATTCTGGCGTTGGGCGCGGTGGCCTTTTCCATCGGCACCGCCGGTGGCGTGTTGATGGCCAAGCTGATGTGCAAGCTGTCCGGCGGCAAGGTCAACCCGCTGATTGGCGCCGCCGGCGTGTCGGCGGTACCGATGGCGGCCCGGGTGGTCAACAAGGTGGGGCTGGAAGCCAACAACCAGAATTTCCTGCTGATGCATGCCATGGGTCCGAACGTCGCCGGTGTGCTGGGTTCGGCCGTCGCCGCCGGTGTGCTGCTGGCACTGGTCGGCTAACCCGGTTTTTCCGAACTTGTTTATATCTATAGAAAAGGCGCCTGCGGGCGCCTTTTCTATTCCTAACCGCAGCAGACAAGAGGCAACACAGTCGCCTCCCACGACACGCCACTGATAAATGACACTCACAGTTGCAGCCTACTGCGAACATCCACTGGATGTTCGGTCAGGCTGCAACCGTTCGTCACGGCGAGACAAGCTCGCCCCCTGAGGGCTCGGGAAATGCCGTCCATGGCATTTCACGATCGTGGGAGTCGATCTCTGTTGCCTCTTTTCGAGCATCGAGTTGTCTGTAGACGGCGCTAACAGGCAACTCCGGTGTATCAAGGAGGACAAAGGGATCTGCTCAGCCGACCATCTGCGCCACGGATGGCGCGGCTGAGCCTACATGGAGGTATTCACGGCGAGTCGGCGGAGCGGGCCCTTTGTCCGACCTTTACAGAGTAACCAAATAGATCGGTTATTTAATCAGCTTGGTATAAGTAGAAGTGAAATAGCCCAATCATTTTATACGCTGGGTGTTATATGGTTATCCCAACAACAAATACAGGAGCGAACAGATTATGGCGACCCCCCATATCAATGCCGAACGAGGTGATTTTGCCGATACCGTGCTGATGCCGGGTGATCCGTTGCGGGCCAAGTATATTGCCGATACCTTTCTGTCCGATGTCAGACAGGTGAATCAGGTACGCAACATGCTCGGCTTTACCGGCACCTACAAGGGTCGGGCCATTTCGGTCATGGGCCACGGCATGGGCATTCCGTCGGTGTCCATCTATGCCAAGGAGCTGATTACCGAGTTTGGCGTCAATACCCTTATCCGGGTGGGATCCTGCGGTGCCGTGCGCGACGATGTGGCGCTGAGGGATGTGGTGATCGGTCTGAGCGCCAGTACCGACTCCAGGGTAAACCGGGTTCGCTTCATGGATCATGACTTTGCCGCCACCGGCGACTTCGAGCTGGCAAACCGGGCGGTGGCGGCGGCGAAGGCCTGCAAGGTCGCGGTCAGGGTGGGCAGTCTGTTCTCGGCCGATCTCTTCTATTCGCCCCAGCCCGAGCTGTTCGAGCTGATGAAGCGCTACGGTATCCTGGGGGTCGAGATGGAAGCGGCGGGGCTGTATGGCGTGGCCGCCGAATACGGTGCCCGGGCCCTGGCCATTTGTACCGTGTCCGATCATATTCTGCGTCACGAAGCGCTGAGCGCCGACGAGCGCCAGAGCAGCTTCAATGAGATGATGGAAGTCGCGCTGGAGTCGGTGTTACTCGGCGATTCCGCCTGAGGATGACGGCGCAGGGCTGGCGGCCACCGGCCGCCTTCCTTGTCGTCGGCGCTTGAGTCCCATACCCGCCAGAATGCCCAGCAGCGCGCACAAGGGGAACAGCCAGCTTAGATGATGCAGCAGCTGTTGCCAGATGCCGCTTTGCACCATGGTCAGGGGCGACGTCGCCAACTGCAGACGCAAGAAGCCGACCGGCCGGCTTTCCCGGTAGAGCTGACGGATGTAGGGAGCGTCGCCATTGTCGAGCGTGCCGGCTTCGGCCAGCAGCCGGCCGCCGCCATCGTATAGCTGCGCCGCGACCACCAGTTGGGCGCTGACCAGTTCTTCCACCAGCTGATGTTGGCTCTCGTCATCTTCAGCCAGCAGAGCACGCTCGGCCTGCAGCTCGGCGTAATCGGCCAACGGCCCGGCCAGGGTGCGTTGGGGTAACTGTTGCCAGCGTTGACCGAGTTCGGTGACTTGCAGCCACTGCCAGCCGGTGAACGACACCAGCAGCATGAGCAGCAGCAACAGCAGTTTGTGTTTTACGGGGTGTTTTTTCCACATGGCGGCAATATTGTCTCTTGCCTGGCGAAAAAGCAATACGCTACCCTGAACGCCGGTCTTTGTGAGCATAGGAATAGCGAGTGGCACTGTTAATGGATGTTTTACCCGAAAATATTGCTGGCTGGAATGAGGTGCTGTCTGGCGGCGCTCACTTGTGGCAGCCAGGCCAACTGACACCGGGTCAACTGGCCAAGCCTGCCGGACATCTGATACTGCTGGCAGAGCAGCTGCATAAATCCGCGTTGTACTCGAGTCTGCAGGTACTGGATGAGGCGGGTGTGCAGGTGGAAGTGTCAGGGGTAAAACGCATTGCCGAGCGCGATCTGTTGAGCCTGCGTCTGTCTGCCTGGTCGCCGGCGCTGAAGGCTCGCTTGCAGGCGGTGGCCGACGGCTGGGATCTGGCGTGTGTGCCGGCTTTGCCGGAAGCCGACAAGCCGGGACTGGTGCTGATGGACATGGACTCTACCGCCATTCAGATGGAATGTATCGATGAGATCGCGCTGCTGGCCGGGGTCGGTGAAGAAGTTGCCGCCGTTACCCGGGCGGCGATGGAAGGCGCCTTGCCGTTCTCGGAAAGCCTGCGTCGCCGTGTCAGGGCACTGGAAGGGGCCGACGCCGCCATTATAGAACAGGTGATCGCGCGTATGCCGCTGATGCCGGGCCTGATTGTTCTGGTCGAAGGGCTGAAAGCCATGGGCTGGAAAGTGGCGCTGGCCTCCGGTGGTTTTACCCCCTTTACCGGTCATTTGCGCCAGACTCTGGGGCTGGATGCGGACTTTGCCAACACCCTGGAAATTCACAACGGCCGTTTTACCGGCGAGGTGCTGGGTGACATCGTCGATGCCGAAGCCAAGGCGCGTATTCTGGTCGAGCTGGCCGAGCGCTACCAGATCCCGCTCAGTCAGACCGTGGCCATTGGTGATGGCGCCAATGATCTGCTGATGCTGGCACAAGCCGGGCTCGGCGTGGCCCTGCACGCCAAGCCGCTGGTGCAGGAAAAGGCGCCGGTGTGCCTTAACCTGTTGAGTCTGGAAGGGGTGCTGGCGCTGCTGCAGGCGCGGTAAGCGTCTGCCGCCACCGAACCATATCGGTGATGTCGAAAAGCTGGCTCATGGCGGCCAGCTCTGCCAGTTGCTGTTCCAGCAACTGGGCCTTGTGCAGCGAGGTCTGGGTCAGGCTGTTGCGTTCAGGCACCACATAATCCAGCTGACGCAATTGCAACCGATTAACGATCAGCAGACTGACCCTGAGCTCTTTGGCTTGCTCCGGGTTCAGTAAAAAAGCGCGCTGGCCGGCATCCGGTGCAAGCCGTTGCCATGTTTTTCCGCTGCCATCGGCGGCGGTGGCGGTCCAGATCTCGAGGCTCTGGTGACTTTTTCCCGTTGGACGCAGCAGTTCGGTGATGATCGACTGCAACAGCTGACGGGAAACCAGCCGGCTGAAATGGGCCTGCTGGTATTCATTCGACAAAAAGCTCATCAAGTCGCCTTGCGCCAAACAGGCGATGGCCCCCTGCACATAAAATCCGCCGTCGTTGCGTCCCAGCATGAAGGTGGGCGCCGGGGGCTGTTGCAGGGTCTGACGATTGAGCCAGGTCAGCCAGGTCGGGGTATGGTGACTCTCCGGCCGAGCTCGTAGCTTGTCCTGGTTCTGTTCCAGTAGCGCCGAAAAGAACTGAAAGCCGGGGTGAGTCTCTCTTGGCCCTTCTATCCGCAGATGCAACACCCGGCCATTACCGCTTTGGTTGATGACCCGATAGGGCAGCTTCTTCAGCTTCCACTGACGACTACGGGTGCTGAGTTCGAGCAGGTTGACGTTAACCAGACAGGGAATATCGAGCCGTATCGGCTTTGCCAGCGAAATTTGCAGGCCGCAGTTGGACAAGTCTTCGGTATGTCCGGCATGTACCTGCCCGGCAATGGTCAATTCGACCCCGCTTTGATATTTGAAGCGGGCTTCCTGGCGTTTGGAAGCCTGGCGCCCTGCCGGTGTCACCGTGATGCTGCGTTGGCGTGTCTTGCGAATAAAGGAGGCCAGCTGCTGAATGTTACCCTCGGCGGGAGCCGGTGCTATCTGTACCGGTAACGGCGTCAGCCAGAGCTGCCATTGCAACTGCTGCAACTGGCGCATGCCCTGAAGATCCAGCGTTTCTATGGCCTGATCGGTAAAGTGAACCGAACGAAGGCTCAGGTAATAGCACTGCAGGGTGCCGGCTTTTAATCCTTCACTGATAAAGACGGAGTAGGCCTGATGTTGCTCGAGCTCATGCTGATCGGCCACAAAGTGAAAGCTCTGGCTTTGTCCCTGGTGCCGGAAAACATACAGCAGCAACGACCCTTGCGACTGCCTGCTCATCCGCAGTATTCGCTCGGGAGACAGCAGTGTCGTCAGCAGATCGCCGGGGGTATCCTGCTGCCACAACGACAGCGTCTTGCCGCTCTGGCGGTTGGTCAGAGCGTTCTGTAGTTCGCCCTGCTTATCAAAAAACAGCGACAGACTAAGGCTGGTTTCGAGCAGAGCCTGGCCCCAGCACTGGGCCTGCACCGTGGTGTACAGGTCTTCCGCATCCAGGCCATAACGGGGGCGGCTTTGCTCGATAAACTGGGTCAGCGCCTGCTGCCGCTCCGGGTCTTCGTCCAGAGATTGCATCTTGAGTCGTCCGGGCTCGTCCTGACTCGGGCTCACACGATAAGGCTGTGGTGTGGCCAGACAGCTCAATCCCGGCTGCTTGGCCAGTTCGGGAAAAGACACCATCACTTGTTTCGGCAGCGCCTGTGGTGCGGATAACTGTACCAGCAATCCACCCACCGAAATATCCAGGCTGTTGCCCTGCAATGGCTCGTTGTCCAGATGCAGCCAGACCGGCGTCACGAACCGCAGACGATGTTCTTTGCGACGAACGCCCATTGCCGGCAGGTGCCAGGGGGGGGTATTAAACTGGGCGGGCAGCTTACGCAAGGTAGCAAGCTCGGCGATCAGGGCTTCGTACAGCCCGCGGGTATAATCACCGTTAAAATCGTTGAGCAGGGCCCGAAAGCGTTGTTCCAGCGGCTCGGGCAGCCAGTGATCCAGGCCCTGATGGCGTACCAGCCGGCATTGTTCGGGAAACAGACTGCGCAAGTCCAGCACTCGCAGGCAGGAGCTGGTGAGGCGGCGCACTTCGGCCTGCAGCTTGAAGCGGGTCTCCGTATCGGCCCCCGGCAGCAGGTTATCCAGCAGACCATCGAGTTCATGGTGGTAGCTGAGCGGCACCAGTTTATTGAGCAGAGTCTTGTAAGGGCTGAGATCCATTCTGGCCTGGGGTTGAGTAGGCGAAAAACTTGCGCCAGTATAACAGCTCGTTAATAAATGAGTGAGTATGCATGGCCAAGTCCAAGACGGCGTTTGTTTGCGGCGAATGTGGTGCCGAGTTTCCCCGCTGGCAGGGGCAGTGTTCCGAATGCAAGGAGTGGAATACCGTCACCGAAATTCGACTGGCGCCCGCGTCATCGTCCGCAGCCGGTCGTCACAGCCGTTTTTCGGGCTACGCCGGTGCCCAGGACAACAAGGTGCAGACCCTGGACGAGATCTCGCTGACCGAAATTCCGCGTCTCAACAGCGGTTTCAAGGAGCTGGATCGGGTGCTGGGCGGGGGCATGGTCTCCGGCTCGGCCATTTTGATCGGCGGTAACCCGGGGGCGGGCAAGAGCACCTTATTGTTGCAGGTAATGTGCGGCCTGGGTGGCCGGATGAAAACGCTGTATGTCACCGGCGAAGAATCACTGCAGCAGGTGGCGATGCGGGCTCAGCGCCTGGGCTTGCCCCGGGATCAACTGCGCATGCTGTCGGAAACCAGCGTCGAGCAGATTTGTCATGTGGCCCGGGAAGAGAAACCGGCGGTGATGGTGATCGACTCCATTCAGGTAATGCATGTGGCCGAGGTGCAGTCGGCGCCGGGCTCGGTAAGCCAGGTGCGGGAGGCGGCAGCCCAGCTGACCCGCTTCGCCAAACAGCAGGGCGTGGTGATCCTGATGGTGGGGCACGTGACCAAAGACGGCGCCCTGGCCGGCCCCAAGGTGCTGGAGCACTGTATCGACTGCTCCATTCTGCTGGATGGTGCCAGCGACAGCCGTTTTCGTACCCTGCGCAGCCACAAAAATCGCTTCGGCGCGGTGAACGAGCTGGGGGTCTTTGCCATGACCGAAACCGGTATGAAAGAGGTGAGTAATCCCTCGGCCATTTTTCTGAACCGGGGCGAAGAACAGACTACGGGATCCGTGGTGATGGTGATCTGGGAGGGCACTCGACCCTTGCTGGTGGAATTGCAGGCGCTGGTGGATTATTCCCAGCTGGCCAATCCGCGGCGGGTGACCCTGGGGCTGGAACACAATCGGCTGGCCATGCTGCTGGCGGTATTGCACCGGCACGGCGGCATGCAGATGGCGGATCAGGATGTGTTCGTCAACGTCGTCGGCGGTGTCAGGGTCGAGGATACCAGTGCCGATCTGGCGCTGCTGCTGGCGCTGGTGTCGAGTTTTCGCGACAAGGCACTGCCGCAGGAGCTGGTGGTGTTTGGCGAGGTGGGGCTGTCGGGAGAGATACGCCCGGTGCCGTCGGGGCAGGAACGACTGATGGAAGCGGCCAAACATGGCTTTACCCGCGCCATCGTGCCCTGGGCAAACCGGCCCAAGCAGGCTCCGGCCGGCATGGAAGTCATTGCCGTCAAGAAGCTGGACGAGGCATTGGAAGCGCTATAGACCGGCGCTAACGAGACGCTTCATCCAGCAGTTGCGCCAGCTGGCGTTGCAGCAGTGCTTCATCGGCCAGGTTCAGTTCAACCAGTCGGCGCAGATGTGCGGCGCTGTCGATGTCCAGTTGCCGGCATTCCAGCCCGATGCAGCCCTGATCAAGATGGCGCTGGCGGCCCTGCATGACAATCAGCTGACCATGGCCGTCGAGCGATAGCTGCAGCTCAAACTCGTCGCCGTTCTGTCCGGGCCAGTCGTCGGCCACTTCGGCCAGCACGCCGTGCAGAGACAGATCGCGCACCCGGGTTCGGTATTGATGACCGTCGGCGCCGGTCAACCAGGCCTCGTGATTGAAGTCGATACGGGAAAACAGTCTGCGTTCAGCCATGATGGGCTCCTGTCAGGCCGGCTCACTGGTATCCAGATGATTCAGCAGCGAGATGGCCGACACCAGTCGGTCTTCCAGCTCGAACCGCTCTTCGAGCATTTCACCGAGCTGGCTGAGATCCTGATCCAGCTCCAGTTCCAGCAGGCTGTCTTCGTCAACCTGAGCGTATTTGTCATGAAAGTTCAGTGCCTCGCCGGCACTGTGCTTGAGGCGTGGATAAATGCGTTCGGCCAGGGTGCGCGCGTTGCCCTTGGATGCCTCGTAGGCGGCCATGACATAATCGTAGATCTCGAAATGGCCGGCGCAGACATAGTCGACCAGCTGACCACAGAAGTCGGACAGCTCTTCCGGGGTCGGCTGCGTTTTCTGTTGAGTGGACAAACGGATGTATTCGACCAGAAGATGTTGGCGAGCATTGATAAAGGCGTCCAGTGCCTGATGCTTGCCAGCCAGTTGTTCCTTGGTTTGTTCCATTTTCCTGAGCATGATTCCCTCCTTGGGCGACCTGAGCAGGTGGCTTACCCCATCATTAAGGAAAAGAATAGCTCGGGTCAATAGCATTGCTGATAAGTTGCGCGTTTGGGCATCATTCACGGCATAACGCCGGTAGGGGTGATGCAGTTTTTCCGATTCCGCCATCTGATGTTACAATGCAGGCAATTTGCCACCTGATCTGGAACGACGGGATGAAACCACTCAAGAATGATAGTTACTTACGTGCCCTTTTACGCCAGCCGGTAGACTATACCCCGGTCTGGATGATGCGCCAGGCGGGCCGCTATCTGCCCGAGTACAAGGCGACCCGGGCCGAAGCCGGCGACTTTATGTCCCTGTGCAAGAATGCCGAGCTGGCCTGTGAAGTCACGCTGCAGCCGCTGCGCCGTTTTCCGCTCGATGCGGCTATCCTGTTTTCCGATATTCTGACCATTCCCGATGCCATGGGTCTGGGCCTTTACTTCGAAACCGGCGAGGGTCCCAAGTTCGAACGTCCGCTTACCTGCATGGCCGATGTAAAGAAAATTGCTATTCCCGATCCGGAAGACGAGCTGGGCTATGTGATGAATGCGGTACGGACCATTCGTCGCGAACTGCAGGGTGAAGTGCCGCTGATCGGCTTTTCCGGCAGCCCCTGGACCCTGGCTACCTACATGGTGGAAGGCGGCAGCTCCAAGGCCTTCACCAAGATCAAGAAGATGATGTATGCCGAGCCTCAGGCCCTGCATCTGCTGCTGGAAAAACTGGCCGACAGCGTCACCAGCTACCTTAACGCCCAGGTGGCGGCCGGTGCCCAGTCACTGATGATCTTCGACACCTGGGGTGGTGTGCTGACCCCGCGTGACTACAACGACTTCTCGCTGCAGTACATGGCCAGGATTGTCGATGGCCTGACCCGCGAAAACGAAGGTCGTCGAGTGCCGGTCACCCTGTTCACCAAAAACGGCGGCCAGTGGCTGGAAGCGATTGCTGCCACCGGCTGTGATGCGGTGGGTCTGGACTGGACCATCAATATCGCCGACGCCAAGCGTCGTGTGGGTGACAAGGTAGCCCTGCAGGGCAACATGGATCCGTCCATGCTGTATGCGCCTGTGCCGCGTATCGAGCAGGAAGTGGCGACCATTCTGGAAGGCTTCGGTGAAGGTCCCGGCCATGTGTTCAACCTGGGTCACGGCATTCACCTGGATGTGGATCCGGAGCATGCCGGCGCCTTTATCGAATCGGTACACCGTTTGTCCCGGCCCTATCACGCCAAATAACGGCTCGTGAATACGCCGTAATAAAAAAGCGCCTTAAGGCGCTTTTTTATTGGCGTTATTTACCAGGTAACATGAAGCGTGAGGTGTCAGGTGTTCAATACCCATCAACAGGAATGAGGTGCCTCCTCACTCCTCACGGTAAATTATATTAACCATCCAGCTCCTGCCGGTATTTTTCCACGGTGGCGAGGAAGGTGCGTTTCTCGGTGCCGCCCAGACCATTGGCCATCGGCAACTTGACCTGCATGGCGTCTACCGCTCGGTTGTTGACCAGGAACTCGTAGTGAAGGTGCGGGCCGGTAGAACGGCCGGTGTTGCCGGACAGCGCAATACGCTGGCCACGACGTACCGTGTCACCCTGCTTGACCAGAAACTTGCTGAGGTGCAGGAAGCGAGTGGTGTACTGACGACCATGACGTATTACCAGGTAGTTGCCGGCCAGACGATGGCGCACGGCCCTGACCACTACACCGTCACCCGGAGCCAGCACCGGTGTGCCGACAGGAACGGCAAAGTCGGTGCCCTTGTGTGGCCGAATCCGGCCGGTAATGGGGTGCTTGCGGTTCAGGTTGAAGCTGGAACTGAGACGGGCACGACGCTCCAGCGGGATGCGAATAAAGCCCCGCTCCAGGCTTTCACCGCGGCCGTCGTAAAACTTGCCGTCCTCATGGCGGAAGGCGAAATAGCTGCGGCCCTTGTTGGTGATTTCCACCGCCTGCAGTTCGGATTTGCCGGTGCTCTGGCCTTCAACGAATTCCCGTTGCACCAGCACCTTGAAGCGGTCACCCTGACGAAGGTCCCGGGCAAAATTGAGCTGCCATTGAAACAGGTTGGCGACGCGCTGTATCTGGCCGGCGGAAAGGCCGGCATCCCGGGCGCTGATATAGAAACTGCCGTTGATCACCCCGTTCAGGGCGCGGCTTTCCCAGTTGCTTTCTTCGGTTCTGAGGCGACTTTGATAGCCGTCTCCCTCGCGGGTAAAGATGCGGGTGTGCAGCAAATCCCGTTTGATCTTGAATTCCTGCAGCAGGTTGTCCTGATCGATCAGCAATGACAGGGTTTGCCCCGGTTTGAGACCATCCAGTGCCTTGCCTCTGTCGGCTTCCAGCAACTTGTACATGGTGGCAAGCGGCAGTCCCAGGCCATTGAAAATGGTACTCAGGGTATCGCCGTTCTGTACCTGATATTCCTGCCATTCGGGTTCGCTGGCGGCAATTTCATCGAGGGCATCGACGGGTTCCATGTCGTCGAGCGCATCGTCGTGCAGGGTGTAGAATTCGGTGTTGTCGACCTGCTCTTTGGCGACCTTGGGCAGGTTCATGCTGGCTGGAATGCTGATTTTGACCGGCTGTTTGACAAGGTCGCCGGGCGAGGGCAGCATCACCGCGGTGGTTAGCGTCAGCCCGCCAAGAAGGATGATGCCATACAGGTGTCGCCTGGGTAACTGCGCCGGCATAGCTTGAATTTTTGACTGTATCGGGCGGAGAGGATTCATCCGGATTACCTATGCCTGTTGATGACGGAATAATGAATGCAAAAACCGCTTTATCTATCCAGATATAGAACCAAAGATAATAAAGCGGTTAATATTTATTAGAAAATAGCTCATGTACTGGAATTCATTTGGAGACATGTGCCGATAATAAAGTTCCGTATTGTACCGGATTTTATTTCAAGTTTTTAGGTTTCGTTAAGTAAGCAAACGGCCATGCTGTTCGCTAACTGAAACATAAAAGTAAAATAACTTTGGGCTCCAATTTTAATGTCGGCACCTAAGGGATCCAGTATGCCGATACGAGCCTCGGTACCACGCACCACGGCTTCGACTACGGCGGGCCTGAACTGGGGCTCGGCAAACACGCATTGTGCCTGTGATTGTTGCAGTGACTTATGAATGCGTGACACGGTTCTGGCGCCGGGAGCGCGTTCCGGATTGACGGTAAAGTATCCGAGTGACGCTAACTGGTAATGATCCTCCCAGTAGCCGTAGGCATCGTGGAACACGAAGTAACCGATGCCGGCGGTGGCGGCCAGACGGTCGGCTACCTGTCGATCGGTTTCATCCAAGCCTGCTCGAAACGCGGCCAGATTGCGTTGATACAGATCATGATTATTCGGATCCAACTGAATCAGTCTCTCGGCCAGCAGGCTGGCAATTTTTTCCGCATGATGAGGATCCAGCCAGATATGGGTATCCTGCTCTCCATGCCGGTGGCCGTGGCCATCATCGTCGTTGTCGCCGGCGATGTTATCGGCATCATGTTTGTCGTGGTGGCGATTCGGGTGATCATCATGGTCTGCATGGTCTGCATGGTCTGCATGGTCTGCATGGCCGGCATGATCGTGGTGTTCCTGGCCGGAAGCGGTGTGATGATCGTCGGTGTCAATCTGTGCCAGCAAGGCCAGGCTGTTGGCCTGGTTTTCGAGCAACGGGGTCAAAAAGCCTTCCAGCTCCGGACCGACCCAGACCACCAGATCCGCCTGTTTGATCCGGCGTACGTCCGACGGGCGCAGGGCGTAGTCGTGGGGGGACGTACCCGGAGCAAGCAATAATTCGGGAGCCTTGCTGCCGTCGGTAATGGCGCTGGCAATCAGTTGCAGGGGCTTGATGGTGGTGAGTACTTCCAGCGCGCGGGCCTGGCCGCTCAGCAGCAGGGACAGCGTCAGTAAAAACAGGGCTCTCATGATGGGGTCGTCCGGATTGATGATAGAGTTCGGCAAGCAAGCAATGTTATAATATTACAAATTGAGATGTAAAGGCGTAAAGCAAATGACCAAGCTGGTTGAACTGACCGACGTCGGGCTGGAAATTGATGGTACCGTTATTCTCGAGCGGATCTCTCTCACCCTGAATCGCGGTGAAATTCTGACCATCGTCGGGCCGAACGGTGCCGGTAAAAGCTCGTTGATGAAGCTGGTGCTGCGTCTGAACGAGGGCAACACCGGCAAGCTGTGGCGCAAGCCGGGGCTGCGCATCGGCTATGTGCCGCAAAAATTGCATCTGGATCCGGTGCTGCCGCTGACCGTCGCCCGTTTCATGAGCCTGTCGCATGGTCGGCGGCTGACGGTGGCTCAGGCATTGTCCAGAGTCGGGGCCGAACGGCTGGCAGAGCGGGCCATGCAGGCCTTGTCGGGCGGTGAAATGCAGCGTATTTTGCTGGCGCGGGCTCTGATGATGGAGCCCGAACTGCTGATCCTGGATGAACCGGCCCAGGGGGTGGATGTGCACGGCCAGACCGAGCTTTACACCCTGATCAAGCAGCTCAGTGACGAGCTGAAGTGCGGCGTACTGATGGTGTCGCATGACTTGCACCTGGTGATGGCCAGTACCCACAGGGTGATTTGTCTGAATCAGCATATCTGTTGTCATGGCGAGCCGGAACATGTGGCGCGTCACCCCGAATTTGCCCGTCTGTTCGGCCGGCCCGAACTGGCCCAGCTGGCGGTGTACACCCACCACCATGATTGTGATGATGACCACCACGGAGACGTACGCCATGTGGGATAGTTTTCTGCTTTATGCCCTGCTGGCGGGTCTGGGCATCGCCCTGCTGGCGGGCCCGCTCGGCAGCTTCGTCGTCTGGCGGCGCATGGCCTATTTTGGCGATACCCTGGCCCATTCTTCCCTGTTGGGGGTGGCGCTGGGCCTGCTGCTGCAAATCGATCTGACACTGGCGGTGCTGGTGGCCTGTTTATGCCTCGGTATTCTGCTGGCGGCGTTGCAACGAGCCAGCTGGCTGGCCACCGATACCCTGCTCGGCATTCTGGCCCATACCTCATTGTCGCTGGGGCTGGTGGCGCTGGCTTTTATGGAGAACGTGCGTGTCGATCTGATGGCCTACCTGTTCGGCGATCTGCTGGCGATCCAGCTGGTAGACCTGTACTGGATTTTCGGTGGTGGCGTGGTCTTGCTGCTGATCCTGCGTCACTACTGGAGTCAGTTGCTGTCCATTACCGTCAGTGAAGAGCTGGCGCGGGTGGAGGGAATTCGGGTCGAGCCGCTGAAACTCCTGCTGTTGATGATGATCAGCGTGCTGATCGCGGTGGCGATGAAATTTGTCGGGGCGCTGATCATCACCTCGCTGCTGATCATTCCCGCCGCCACCGCCCGTCGCTTCAGCCGCACTCCGGAACAAATGGCGCTGTATGCCAGCGGTCTGGGCATGCTGGCGGTGGTTGGCGGTCTGCAATTGTCGATCAGTCACGATACCCCCGCCGGCCCTTCGGTGGTGGTGGTGGCCGCCGGTTTGTTCCTGCTGTCGCAACTGGTACCGAAACGGGGTTGACCCCGCTGCCTTGTACTTGATGTCGGAATTGCCGCAGCAGTACAGAGGAAACAGGGTTACCTCTCCCGACACGCTACAAGTACACCCGTGTAAGCTCACACATGCCATCCATGGCATGTGATGGTCGGGGGAGGTAATCCCTGTTGCCTCTTACATGGCACGGAGCTGTCTGTTGTAGGTACCATCAGACGACTCTGGCTTCAAAAGAGGTAACAGAGAGCGTCTCCCGCGACCGTGAAATGCCAGGGACGGCATTTCCGAGCCCCATGGATGGGTTCATGGCGTGTCGTGGGAGATGACTCTGTTACCTCTGAGCTGCGACCCGCATGACATCGCGCTTAATTTCCCCCCAACACCTGATGTACACGCTGGCGTAGCGCCGGCAGTTCTTCCTGTTCGAACCAGGGGTTCTGGCTCAGCCAGCGGCGATTGCGGGGGGAAGGGTGGGGCAGGGGCAGTCGGTCGGGAGCAAAGTCCCGCCAGTGACGAACGGTTTCGGTCAGGGTTTTGTACTGATTACCCAGATAATAACGCTGGGCATACTGGCCTATCAGCAGGGTGAGCCGAATGCGGGGCAGGGCGGCCAGCAGTGGTTCATGCCAGGTGGGGGCGCATTCGGGGCGAGGCGGCAAGTCACCGTTCTTGCCCCGTCCCGGATAACAGAAGCCCATCGGCATGATGGCAATGACATCAGGGTCGTAAAACTGCTCCCGGCTCAGCTGCAGCCAGCGGCGCAGGGTGTCGCCGCTGGGGTCATTCCAGGGAATGCCGGTTTCGTGAACGCGGGTGCCCGGCGCCTGACCGATGATCATGATGCGGGCTTGAGGGGCCATTTGTACCACAGGGCGAGGCCCCAGCGGCAAGTGGGCTTCACATAACCGGCAGGCCCTGACCTGCGGCAGCAGCCGGTCCAACTTGGTATCCATCAGTATCCCAGATTGAAATTCACCAGCCCTTCCATCGGCTTGCCTTCTCTATATTTCAGATAGTTGCGACTGAAGCGGGTGACAATTTGATCCGGAAAGCTGTAGCCGGCGTTGTGAGGGGTGATGACCACGTTGGGCATGTCCCACAAGGGGCTTTCGGTCGGTAGCGGCTCGGTGGCAAACACGTCCAGCACAGCGGCGCCGAGATTGCCGTGGCGCAGGGCCTCGATCAGCGCACTTTCATCCACCACATCGCCCCGGCCCACGTTGAAGAAGATGGCGCCGGGCTTGAAAAAGCCCATGCGGTCGCCGTTGAACAAGCCCCGAGTCAGGGGGGTTGAGGGCAGCACGCTTACCACCACATCGGCTCTGGGCAGCACCTTGTTCAACGCCGGCAACTGATAGACATGCTCGAAGCCGGGGGCTTCCCGTCCGGAGCGGCTGATACCCAGCACGGTCAGTCCGAAGTTGGCCGCGGTCTGGGCCACATGCTGGCCTATGCTGCCGGTGCCGATGATCAGCATGGTCTTGCCGCGAATGCTCTGATAAGGAATCGGTTGCCAGTTGTGCAGCCGCTGCTGTTCCCGGTAGTGGCGCAGATGGCGATTCAGCGACAGCAGATGAGCAAACACATACTCGCTGATCAGCGGGCCGAAGATGCCCCTGATATTGGTGAGTTGATAATCCTGGCGACAGTCGGGGCCGAGCAGTAAATCGACCCCGGCATAAGTGGACTGTGCCCACTTGAGGGCGTGCGCTTCTTTCAATCGGGCGCGAAGTCGGGCCGGCTCGCCCAGCAGTATGTCGGCCCTGGTCAGAGCCGCCTGAATATCCGCTTCCTGCTCGGGCGCCAGAATGGTCAGTCCGGGCAGGTAGGCCTGCTGCAACAGCGCCTGATATTCGGCGTTGTCCTGACTGAGCAATAACAGGGTATGATTGGCCATACCTTCTCTCCTCAACATGCTTTTTGTATCAGCGTTTTATGAGACAATGGCATAAGCATAAACTTATACCAGTGTTTCCCGCATAAAATGTGAGCCTCGGCCGCAAACGGTCAAAACGGCCACAAGGCGGCAGCCCCAACCACAAGGAAATATCCGTGTTCGGTGATAAATTTTATAAAAAAATCAACAAGCTGGCTCCATGGCAGCAGACAGTGTTTGCACTGGCGCTGGCCGAGCGGATGTATCCCAATTACCGGTTGTTCAGCGATACCTCCGGATTCGGTAACGGAGAGCGTCTGCGCTCGACACTGGATACCCTCTGGACCTATCTGACGGTCAAGGGATCCAAGGTAGATCTGACCGCCGAGCTTGAAGCATTTGAAGGTTTTATTCCCGATCCTTCCCGCTTTGAAAGTTACGGCGCCTATCCGGCACTGGATGCCTGTGTTGCGCTGGGCGCGGCTTATAACTCGGTGATTTGTCGCATCGGTGAAGAAGCCATCGAAGCCAGCGGTGCCTCGCTCGGTACCGTGGCCGGTTTTGCCGAATTGCTGGCAGAGCGGGATCTGAGTGAAGAAGAGTTGTACGAAGACGAGCTGATGATGGCGGAGATGGAATTTCAGGTAGAGCTGCTGGAGCGAGTGAGTCAGCCGAGAGAGGCCGAAACCATTCTGGCCATTCGGGACTTTGCCGCCCAGGGCGGGGTGTCCAATATCGGTATCGGGTTGGAATAATGCGGGCAATGATAAGAGCGTGAAGGGTAAGAGGTAAGGGGTAAGGGGTAAGGGGTAAGGGGTAAGAGGTAAGGGGTAAGAGGTAAGGGGTAAGGGGAGGTGATTTACTCATCACTCCTCACACCTCACCCTTTTACCCCTCACATCATCTTATTCGTGCAGCAGGCTGCCTACCTGCAGCAGCGGGGCCACGTCCAGAGCGTCGGCGTTCATCATCGACGAAATTCGCTGTACCGAAGACAACAGCAGATTCTGTTCCCAATCTTCCAGTGACTGAAAACGCTGGATAAAGCTTTCCTGCAACGGTCGTGGTGCCGTCTTGATTTTGGCTTTGCCATCGTCGGTCAGCACGGCATACACCTTGCGTTTGTCGGTCTGACTGCGCTCACGCCGCACCAGCTGCTTTTGTTCCAGCCGGTCGATAATGGTGGTGGCGGTGGCCTGGCTCATGTGCGTGGCCTGGGCCAGATTGCGCATGGTAATGTCGCCATGCTCGCTGATGGCCTGCAGCAGCAGCAGCTGAGGGCCGGTCAGGCCGGAGGCCTTGCTGAGCTGACGGGAGTGAAGGTCGATTGCACGGATGATCTGGCGCAGTGCCACCAGCACTTCTTCATGTTTGTCCAAGGTATTCCTGCCGATGGCGAACTGAATTTGCGCGCACCATAGCGTAAATTGATGGTTGTTTAAAGCCTTGGCGGGATCCGGTTCATGGTTTAACCGGGAGTGGTATGTGACAGCCCGGCAATTGTATGTACAATTGAAATTGTTACAGGAGGCCACGTGACCCAATCCATACCCCTTTATCAGCAGATCAAGCAGCATATTCTGGTTCGAATCGAGTCTGGCGAGTATCCCTTGCATCAGCAGATACCGCCCGAGCAGGAGCTGGCCGGGCAATTCAAGGTCAGCCGAATGACGGCGCACAAGGCCATTCGGGATCTGGTGCAGGAAGGCTATCTGATGCGGCGGGCCGGGCTGGGCACCTTCGTCACCGAACCCAAGGCCGAATCACCGCTGGCGGATATCAGCAATATAGCCGACGAGGTGCAAAGCCGCGGTCACGAATACAGTAACAGCGTTATCGTGCTGGAAGCGATGCGGGCCAACGAAGAAGTCGCGCTGCACATGGGCGTGCGGCTCCACGCCCGGGTGTTTCATTCGGTGATAGTGCACCAGGAGAATGGTGTTCCCATTCAGGTGGAAGAGCGCTTCGTCAACCCGGCGTTGGCGCCCGGCTATCTGCAGTGTGATTTTAGCCAGCAAACGCCCAACGCCTATCTGGTGGCGCATTGCCCGCTGTCGGATCTGGAACATATAGTAGAGGCCCGCATGGCGCCTGCCGAGATCTGCGACTGGCTTCAGATATCGCCGGACTCCCCCTGCCTGCTGGTGACCCGGCGCACCTGGTCGTTGCATCAGCTGGTCAGTTTTGCCCGACTGTGGCATCCGGGCGACAAATACAAGCTGCGCTCAACGCTTAAGCTCTGAGTGGCGGGATTAGGGACTGGGGATTGGGGAGTGGATAATGCTCCCGAATCCCGAATCCCGAATCCCGAATCCCGAATCCCGAATCCCTAATCCCCAGTCCCTAAAATTTACCGCCACTGCTCGAGTATCAGGTCCAGGCTGTGTTCGCCATCGGTGAGCTGAATTTCACTTTCCTGCAGGGTGGCAAACAAATCGATGCTGCGGGCACACAGCTCGGCCAGTTGTGCCGGTTGCGGGTCGGCCAGGTGATAAATCTGCAGCCGGGGCAACTGGCCCAGCTCGGTTTGATGCTTGTTCCACCATTCCTGGGCGCTGCGCCCGCCATAGCTGTACACCACCACCTGCTCGGCCCGGGACAGCGCCTGTTTGATGCGCTTGACGCTGGGCTCACCCAACTCGACCCACAACAGAGTGCGGCCATCCGGCGATTTCTGCCATAGCTCGGGCTCGTCGTCGGTGCTCAGTCCCTTGGTAAAGCCGAGGTCCTCGTCTGCGTGGCGCATAAAGGCCAGCAGGCGCACCATCAGCCGGGTGTCGGTTTCGGACGGATGCTGGGCCACGGTAAGGCTGTGTTCCTGGTAATAGTGTCGGTGCAAGTCGCTGATATTCATGCGGACTTTATGCAGGGTGGCGGTCAGGGCCATGAGGTCGTCTCGTGTAAAAGGCAACATCTTAACGGTAAGCCGCAGCTGGAGCCAGCCCGGAGCGTGGAGGTGGCCGGTGAGAGGAAATTTAATAGTAACCCCGAGAGTTTAAATACCAACCGAGTACCGCACGCAGACACGCCGTAAACCCCTCCCTGGGGGCTCCACCGCGCCTTCTGACCGCCAGGGATGGCGGAAATGCCGGAACAGCAGGAGCACTTTCCGGCCCTGGCGCAGAGGGTCTGCTTAGAGGTACTCGGTCGCTGCCTTCAAGTTCTAAGCTGTTGGTAGGGGTCAGGGAGCGATCAGCATGGCCACGGGAATGGCCAGCAGCAGGCTTAAAAAGGCGCGGATAAACCACACCAGCACCAGGGTGCCCACTTTCAGCGGCAGTCGGGTGGCCAGAATGCAGGGGATGGACGCCGAGAAAAACAGTATCGACGACACGCACACCACACCGGCGGCGAAGCGGGCGACAAAGTCGGCTTCGGCCATCAACAGCGCCGGCAGAAACATTTCTGCCAGTCCCGAGGCGGTGGCCTTGGACAGCAGCATGCCGTCTTCCACTCCCCACAGCCAGGTCACCGGGTAGAACAGGTAGCCCAGCCAGTCGAACATCGGCGTGTACTTGGCCACCAGCAGGCCAATCAGCCCCACCGACATGATGGACGGCAATATGCTGATGGTCATCACCAGGCCGTCCTTGAAGTTGTCAATCACGTTGCGCCCGAGCGACGGCGCCTGCTCGGCAATCTCCAGACCATTCTGCCAGGCAATACCCAGACGGTTGCCGTTCTCGCAGGCCGGCTCCCGGTGCTCGGCCCGGTTATCCAGCCGTGACAGTGGCGGTAGCCGTACCGTGATGGCGGTGACCACAAAGGTGATCAGCAGGGTCAGCCAGAAGTACTGGTTCCAGATCTCCATCAGCCCCAGAGTTTTGGCCACGATAATCATGAAGGTGGCGGACACGGTGGAAAAACCGGTGGCGATAATGGCCGCTTCCCGGGCCGAGTAATGGCCGGACACATAGACCCGGTTGGTAATCAGCAGGCCGATGGAGTAGCTGCCGACGAAAGAAGCGACCGCATCGATGGCGGAGCGGCCCGGCGTGCGCCAGATGGGCTGCATCAGCTTTTGCACCAGAATACCGATGGCTTCCAGCAGGCCATAGCCCACCAGAAAGGCCAGAAACACCGAGCCGATGGGCACGATCAGCCCCACCGAAATCACCAGTTTGTTGAACAGAAACGGCAGCATGTCCGGCGTCTGCAGGGCGGCAGGGCCGGCACCGGTGAGCGCCAGCGCGCCGGCGATAACACCCAGCCACTTCAGCAGCAGAAAAACGCGGTCGGTCAGACTGTGCTTCCAGCGCCCGGTAATCAGCGGGTAAACCGCCCCCGCCAGTATCATCGCCATGGCATACCAGCCGGCGCCGGTTTCACCCAGGGCGGCGCGCAGCCAGCCGACCATATGATCCAGCGGAATACTGGTCTTGCCCTGCAGGCTGATGGGAATAAAGAAGATAAAAATGCCGACGGTACTCAACCCGAGCAGCCGGCCGATGGCCTTGCCGGGGACGTTAGATTGCTCCGTAACCCGATTCATGAGAACTCCTTGTCACTAGCGATGAGTAACCGATGTGGATAATGAATGTACAATGTATATACAAAGACAATAAAAGTTAATGGCTCCTATGCTTGTAGTGTGGGTTGAGTCAAATTTTTTGCTCAATTCACTTCCCGGGGGTTGCCAGATAAAAAAAATAGGATTAAATGTATATACAAATTACTTATCAAGGACATCTTCATGATTCAGTCATCATCACGCCTCTGGTTGAATGCCATTCTGTTTGATGGCCTGAATACGGCCGCCGAGCCGATGGCGGTGGCCGTACAGCAAGGCCGGATTGCCTGGCTCAAGCCGATGAGCGAACTGAATACCGATGATCAATCCGGTTTCGAGTGCATCGATGCCCAGGGTGCCCTGATGACCCCCGGACTGATTGACTGCCATACCCACCTGGTGTTCGGCGGCAACCGCGCCGGCGAATTTGAAGCCCGGCTGGAAGGTAAAAGCTACGAAGAAATCGCCCGTGCCGGCGGCGGTATCATCAGCACGGTGCGGGCCACCCGTGCCGCCACCGAAGACGAGCTGTTCGCAGCCGCCAGACCCCGCCTGCAGGCCCTGATGGCCGACGGCGCCACCACGGTCGAAATCAAGTCCGGTTACGGCCTGGATCTGGACAACGAATTGAAGATGCTGCGGGTGGCGCGCCGCCTTGGCCGCGAGCTGCCGGTTCGGGTGGTCACCACATTGCTCGGCGCCCACGCCCTGCCACCGGAATACAAAGACGATGCCGACGGTTACATCGAGCTGGTGTGCAGCCAAATGATTCCGGCTGCCGCCGCCGAAGGGCTGGCCGATGCGGTGGATGTGTTCTGCGAAAACATCGCCTTCTCGGTCGAGCAGTGCGAGCGGGTCTATGCCGCCGCCAAGGCGCACGGCCTGGCCATCAAGGGCCACACCGAACAATTGTCCAACCTGGGCGGCAGCGCCGCCGCCGCCCGGGCCGGCGCTTTGTCGGTGGATCACATCGAATATCTGGACGAAGCGGGAGTCAGGGCGCTGGCCGAGGCCGGCACCGTCGCCACCCTGTTGCCCGGCGCCTTCTTCATATTGCGCGAAACCAGGGTGCCACCCATCGAAGTGCTGCGCCGTTACGGCGTACCGATGGCGTTGGCCACCGATGCCAACCCGGGCACCTCGCCCATCTTCAGCCTGAAACTGATGCTGAACATGGCCTGCACTCTGCTTCGTATGACTCCCATTGAGGCCCTGCGCGGTGTCACCGCCCACGGTGCCCGGGCGCTGGGCTTGCAGGCAGAGGTGGGTCGCATCGCGCCCGGTCTGCAGGCGGACTTCTGCCTGTGGGACACCACTAACCCGGCGGAGCTGGCCTACAGCGTGGGTCTGCCCCGTCTCGTTCAACGCATTGTGTCTGGAGAGCTTGCATGAATATCGACATGAGCACCTGGACCGGTCGCACCGATCCCGAGGCCAACACCGCCCGCTGGCACCAGCAGGTGCAGCCGTTCGGCACCGCGGCCGAGCCGGGTACCACCCTGATTGGTTTTTGCAGCGACGAAGGCGTGCGCCGCAACAAGGGACGCACCGGTGCCGCCAAGGGCCCGGCCGCCATGCGCAAGACGCTGGCGAGCCTGGCCTGGCATCAGTCGGCCCCGGTTTATGACGCCGGCGATGTGGTCTGTGCAGGCGAAGATCTGGAAGCGGCGCACCGTGCCCTGGCCAACCGGGTCGCCGAGTGCCTGGCACACCGGCAACTGCCCATCGTCATGGGGGGCGGCCACGAGGTGGCCTTCGGCTCCTGGAGTGGTCTGGCGCAACACTTTACGGCACAAGAAGCGACGCAGGAGCAGCCTCCGCGCATCGGCATCATCAATTTCGATGCCCATTTCGACCTGCGCGACCCGGGGTTCGTGGTGTCTTCCGGCACCCCCTTTGCCCAGATAGCCCAGGCCTGTGAGCAGAAGGGCTGGCCCTTCCAGTACGCCTGTCTGGGCGTGAGTCGGGCCTCCAATACCCGGGCCCTGTTCGACAAGGCGGAACAGCTGCAGGTACTGACATGGGAAGACAGAACCATGACCCAGAGCCGGCTGGTCGAGATGCAGCGCGAGCTGAACAGTTTTATCGGTCGCTGCGACCACCTGTACCTGACCATAGATATCGATGTGTTTCCCGCCGCCCAGGCTCCCGGTGTCAGTGCACCGGCCGCCCGGGGGGTAGCACTGGATGTAATTGAACCATTGATTGAACAGATTACCGCCAGCGGCAAGTTACGACTTGCCGATCTGGCCGAGCTTAATCCCGAGTACGACGTCGATGGCCACACGGCCCGGCTGGCGGCTCGGTTAATTCATACTTTGACACTGTAAAAGGGACACACCATGTCACAGCAAAATACGTCACAGCAAAATATGTCACAGCAAGACAAGCGCCACGCGCCAGGCCGCGTTATCGAATCACCGACCGGCGTAAACAAAATCTGCAAGAGCTGGCTGACCGAGGCCGCCTATCGCATGCTGCACAACAACCTGCACCCGGACGTGGCCGAGCGCCCCGAAGATCTGGTGGTGTACGGTGGCATCGGCCGTGCGGCCCGCGACTGGAACTGTTTCGACCGCATTGCCGAAGTGCTGACCCGGCTGGAAGACGACGAGACCCTGCTGGTGCAATCCGGCAAGCCGGTGGGGGTGTTCAAGACCCACGCCGACGCGCCGCGGGTGCTGCTGGCCAACTCCAATCTGGTCCCTCATTGGGCCAACTGGGAACACTTCAACGAGCTGGATAAGAAAGGCCTGATGATGTACGGCCAGATGACCGCCGGCTCCTGGATCTACATCGGCTCCCAGGGCATAGTGCAGGGCACCTACGAAACTTTCGTCGCCGTGGCCAAGCAGCACTTCGACGGTGAAGCCAGGGGGCGCTGGGTACTGACCGGTGGCCTGGGTGGCATGGGTGGCGCTCAGCCGCTGGCCGCCACCATGGCCGGTTTCAACTGTATTACCGTTGAGTGTGACGAAACCCGTATCGATTTCCGTCTGCGCACCCGTTACGTCGACAAGAAGGCCTACAGCCTGGACGAGGCGCTGGCCATGATCGATGAAGCCAAGGCCAAGGGCGACGCGATTTCCGTCGGCCTGCTGGGTAACGCCGCCGACGTATTCCCGGAGCTGGTCGCGCGCAACATCACCCCGGATGTAGTCACCGACCAGACCTCAGCTCACGATCCGCTGAACGGTTACCTGCCCCAGGGCTGGACCATGGAACACGCCGCCGCCATGCGCAAGCAGGACGAGGCCGCCGTGGTCAAGGCCGCCAAGCAGTCGATGGCGGTACAGGTTCAGGCGATGCTGGATCTGCAGGAACGCGGTGCCGCGACCCTGGATTACGGCAACAACATCCGCCAGATGGCACTGGAAGAAGGGGTGAAAAATGCCTTCGACTTCCCCGGTTTCGTCCCCGCCTATGTGCGCCCGCTGTTCTGCGAAGGCATAGGTCCGTTCCGCTGGGTGGCCCTGAGTGGCGATCCGGAAGATATCTACAAGACCGACGCCAAGGTGAAGGAACTGATCCCGGACAACCCGCACCTGCACAACTGGCTGGACATGGCACGCGAGCGCATCGCCTTCCAGGGGTTGCCTGCCCGTATCTGCTGGGTCGGCCTGAAAGACCGCGCCCGCCTGGCGCTGGCCTTCAACGACATGGTCAAGAACGGCGAGCTGAAGGCACCCATCGTAATAGGTCGTGATCACCTGGACTCCGGCTCCGTTGCCAGCCCGAACCGCGAAACCGAAGCCATGCTCGACGGCTCCGATGCGGTATCCGACTGGCCGCTGCTGAATGCGCTGCTCAACACCGCTGGCGGCGCGACCTGGGTGTCGCTGCATCACGGTGGTGGTGTGGGCATGGGCTTCAGCCAACACTCGGGTGTGGTGATCGTGGCCGACGGCACCGATGCCGCCGCCGCCCGCCTGGGTCGGGTACTGCGCAACGACCCGGGCACCGGGGTGATGCGTCACGCCGATGCCGGTTATGATATTGCCATCGACTGTGCTCGTGAGCAGGGTCTGGATCTGCCCATGGTTAACAAGGATTAATGTGATGACGACGCTGACCATCAACCCCGGAAAAATGACCCTGGCCGAGATGCGCCAGGTCTACGAACAGCCGGTCCGGCTCACGCTGGCCCCCGGCTGCCACGACGCGATTCAGGCCTCTGTCGACTGTGTTAACCGCATGGTCGCCGAAGACAGAACCGTGTACGGCATCAACACGGGTTTTGGCCTGCTGGCCAGCACCCGCATCAAGCCGGAAGATCTGGAAACCCTGCAGCGCTCGCTGGTGCTGTCCCACGCCACCGGCCTGGGCGAACTTGTCAGCGACCAGCTGGTACGACTGATTATGGTGCTGAAGATCAACGGCCTGGCCCGTGGCTTTTCCGGCATCCGTCTGCAGGTGCTGGAAGCGCTGATGACCCTGGTTAATCACGAGATCTATCCCTGTATTCCGGGCAAGGGCTCCGTCGGTGCCTCCGGCGACCTGGCGCCGCTGGCTCACATGAGCTGCGTGCTGCTGGGCGAGGGCACCGCCCGTTATAAGGGTGAAGTGATCAGCGCCGGTCAGGCGCTGGAAATTGCCGGCCTCGCGCCGATGGCCCTGGCGCCGAAAGAGGGCCTGGCCCTGCTGAACGGCACCCAGGTGTCTACCGCCTTCGCCCTGCGCGGCCTGTTTGAAGCGGAAGACCTGTTCGCCGGCGCCATCGTGATCGGCGGCCTGACCGTGGAAGCCACCCTGAGCTCGCGTCGTCCGTTCGACCCGCGCATCCATGAAGTGCGTGGCCAGCAGGGGCAGATCGATGCCGCCGCCGGTTACCGCCATGTATTGGGCGAGTCCAGCGCAGTCAGCCAGTCTCACAGCAACTGCGCCAAGGTGCAGGACCCGTACTCCCTGCGCTGCCAGCCCCAGGTGATGGGGGCCTGCCTGACTCAGCTGCGTCAGGTGGCCGAGGTGCTGTTGGTAGAAGGCAACGCCGTGTCCGACAACCCGCTGGTATTTGCCGACGACAACGACGTGATTTCCGGCGGTAACTTTCACGCCGAGCCGGTGGCCATGGCGGCGGATAATCTGGCGCTGGCGATTGCCGAAATCGGCTCCCTGAGCGAACGCCGGGTGTCGCTGATGATGGATACCCATATGTCGGGTCTGCCGCCGTTCCTGGTAGAAAACGGTGGCGTCAACTCCGGCTTCATGATCGCCCAGGTGACCGCCGCGGCACTGGCCTCCGACAACAAGGCACTGGCGCATCCGCACTCGGTCGACTCGCTGCCGACCTCCGCCAACCAGGAAGACCATGTGTCCATGGCCCCCAACGGCGGCCGTCGTCTGTGGCCGATGGCGGAAAACAGCCGCGGTGTACTGGCCATCGAATGGCTGGCCGCCTGTCAGGGTCTGGACTTCCGCGGAGGTCTCAAGACCACAGAAGCGCTGGAGGTAGCGCGTCAGACCCTGCGTGAAAAGGTCGGCTACTACGACAAGGACCGCTTCTTCGCCCCGGACATCGAACAGGCCGATGCCCTGCTCAAGGCCAACAGCCTGAGCCACCTGGTACAGCCGGGTCTGCTGCCCAGCCATTAAGCGAACCGGGTCATGAAGAAATATGTGGGGTTGCATCAGGCAACCCCTTTTTTGTGGCCGGCATTCGGTAAGCAAGCTCCTTTGCCTTTGCTCGGGTACCGATAACCAGTAATGGTTTGCTTCACAGGAATGGATGCAGGAGATGCCACTACACTTTAGCGAATAACGGTGAAGGCGGGGGACGGAGGCTGAGTGATAACAAACCAGGACAACAAGCAGGATTCCAACGCCGGCGTGGTGGCCTCGGTGCGCGGTAGTGTGGTGGATATCCGTTTCGATGAGCGGCTGCCGCCGATCCATTCGCTGCTGCGGGCAGGAGAGCAGCAGCAGATTCAGATTGAAGTGCTGGCGCAGCGGGATGCGCATCATGTACGCGGTATTGCCCTGACGCCAACCCAGGGCTTGGCTCGCGGCATGGTGGTTACCGACACCGGAGGGCCCTTGATGGCCCCGGTGGGCAAAGGGCTCATGTCACGCATGTTCGACGTGTTCGGCAACACCATCGATCGTGAAGGCGAGCTGTTCAATGTTCAATGGCGCTCGGTGCACAGGGCGCCGCCATCGCTGGCGCGGCGATCTACCAACGCCGAAATTTTTGAAACCGGCATCAAGGTTATCGATGTGCTGTTGCCACTGGAGCGGGGCGGCAAGGCGGGCCTGTTTGGCGGTGCCGGAGTCGGCAAAACGGTGCTGCTGACCGAGATGATCCACAACATGATTGGGCATCAGCAAGGCGTCAGTATCTTTTGCGGCATCGGCGAACGCTGTCGTGAAGGCGAAGAGCTGTATCGCGAGATGAAACAGGCCGGGGTACTGCCGAACATGGTGATGATCTTCGGCCAGATGAACGAGCCACCGGGCAGCCGTTTTCGAGTGGGCCATGCGGCACTGACCATGGCCGAATATTTTCGTGACGACGAGCACAGGGACGTGCTGCTATTGGTCGATAATATTTTCCGTTTCATTCAGGCCGGCATGGAAGTGTCTGGCCTGATGGGGCAGATGCCGTCACGGCTGGGGTATCAGCCGACCATAGGCACCGAACTGTCTCAGCTGGAAGAGCGCATTGCCAATACCGATACCGGCGCCATTACCTCGATTCAGGCGGTGTATGTACCGGCCGATGACTTTACCGATCCGGCTGCGGTGCATACCTTCTCGCACCTTTCCGCCTCCATCGTACTGTCGCGCAAGCGAGCGAGTGAAGGGCTGTTTCCGGCCATCGATCCGTTACAGTCCAGCTCCAAGATGGCCACCCCGGGCATTGTCGGCGAACGGCATTACCGGCTGGCGCAGGAGATCCGGCGTACTCTGGCGCAATATGCCGAGCTCAAGGACATTATTGCCATGCTGGGGTTGGAGCAACTGTCGGCGGAAGATCGCAGGGTGGTCGGCAGAGCCCGGCGGCTGGAGCGTTTTTTGACGCAACCGTTTTTTACCACCGAACAGTTCACCGGGCTGACCGGCAAGCTGGTCAGTCTGGAGCAATCGCTGAACGGCTGTGATCGCATTCTGAAGGATGAGTTCGAGCACTATCCCGAGAGTGCGTTGTACATGATAGGCGCGGTGGATGAAGCGAAGCAGACCGCCTCCGACGATTCGCCCCCCGACATTGCAGCGGTTGCGGAGGCGAAGCATGTCACCGATAACGATGAAACTTAAGATCCTGTTGCCTTATGGCGTCTTCGCGGAACGAAGCGGGGTGCTGCGTATGGTGGCCGAAACAACGAGCGGAGCCGTAGGGATCTGGCCTCGTCGCCTGGACTGCGTGGCGGTGTTGGCGCCGGGCATTTTCACCTACGAAACCGAGGCCGAGGGAGAAGTCTTTGTGGCGGTGGATGAAGGTGTGCTGGTCAAGGCCGGTAGCGAGGTGCGGCTGTCGGTGCGACAGGCGCTGGGCGGGGCAGAGCTGACGCAGTTGCGCCGGCGGGTAGAGCAGGAATTTTTGTCACGAGACGAGCAGGAGCAAAACCTGCGCTCGGTCATGAGCAAACTGGAAAGCGGTATTCTGCGTCGTCTGGTAAGGGTAAAGCATGGCTGACGAACCCGAAAAAAAAACGGACTTCGCCAGGCAGGTTGGTGCCAAGGCGACACGCAAGCTCAAGGCTCGTCGGCATCGCACGCCCGGCTTGTGGTTTGGCCTGGGCATGATGGGATTGATTGGCTGGTCGGTGGTGGTGCCAACGCTGTTGGGGGCCGCCATTGGCTACTGGCTGGATGAGCATGAGCCGGGCCAGTATTCCTGGACATTGGCACTGTTGATGGCCGGGTTGATTATCGGCTGTTTCAATGCCTGGTACTGGGTGGCCAGGGAAGAGCAGGCCATGCGTGATGAACAGGAGGACAAGCATGAGTAATACGCTGATGTGGGCCGGGTCTGGCGGTGCCGGGCTGGCGCTGGGACTGTTTTTTTTCGGCGGCCTCTGGTGGACGGTGAGACGGGGCCTGTCGTCGTCGCATCCCGCCTCGCTGTTTCTTGCCAGCCTGCTGTTGCGCACGGGGATTGTTCTGACGGGATTTTATCTGGTTGCCGACGGCCATTGGCAACGATGGCTGGCGTGTCTGCTCGGGTTTGTCATCGGGCGCTTATTGCTGATGCGGCTGCTTGGCCCGGCGCTTGTTCGGCCTCCTGTCGACGCATCGGGAACGGAAGAGGAGAAGGGCCATGCACCTTAGTCCCGACGAAGTCCTGTACTGGCAATACGGTGTTTTTCAGCTCAATGCCACCATACTGTTTACTTGGGGGGTGATGTTGGTGCTGGCGCTGGGAGCAAAACTGATCACCCGCAACCTGTCCACCGGGCTTTCGCGCTCTCGCTGGCAAAACCTGCTGGAAATCATCGTCACCACCCTCGTCAGTCAGATGAAAGAGGTGGGGTTGCGTCACCCTCATACCTATCTCGGTTTTCTGGGCACCCTGTTCCTGTTTGTCGCCACCTCCAGCCTGCTGACCATGATACCCGGCTTCGAGCCGCCGACCGGCTCTTTATCTACCACGGTGGCGCTGGCGCTGTGTGTGCTGGTGGCGGTGCCGCTGTTCGGCATCGAAGAGCAGGGGCTACGTGGCTACCTTGCCTCCTATGTGCAGCCGACCGTCGTGATGTTGCCGTTCAATCTGATCAGCGAACTGTCGCGTACCCTGGCCCTGGCCGTTCGTTTGTTCGGCAACATGATGAGCGGGGCCATGATCATCGCGATTCTGTTGAGTATCACGCCCTTTGTTTTTCCCGTGGTGATGACGGTGCTCGGCCTGCTGACCGGCATGGTGCAGGCTTATATTTTCACTATTCTGGCGGCGGTTTACATTGCGGCCGCCACCCGGGTTCGCAAAGAAGCTGCGGGTCAGGAAACAGAGCCCGGTTCGTGACACCGGGCCCACAAGCCAAGGAGACAGTATGGACAGCATGACCCTGATTGCGGTGACTTCCATTTTCATTGCCGGCCTGACCACCGGTTTTGGCACCATGGGGCCGGCGCTGGCTGAAGGTCGGGCGGTGGCCACGGCGATGACCTCGCTGGCACAACAACCCGACGCCTCGGCCACTATAACCCGCACCCTGTTTGTTGGCCTGGCGATGATTGAGTCGACTGCTATCTACTGCTTTGTGGTGTCGATGATCGTGATTTTCGCCAATCCGTTCTGGAATTATGCGGTCGCCCAGGCGGCAGGGCAGTAAGCCATGCTGATCAATTGGTTTACCGTTGGCGCCCAGGTACTCAATTTTTTGATTCTGGTATGGCTGATGAAGCGCTTTCTGTATCAGCCCATTCTGAATGCCATCGATGCGCGGGAAAAACGGATTGCCGCCGAGCTGGCCGATGCTGCAAAACAACAGGCCGGTGCCCGGCGGGAGCGCGACGAATTTCGCCACAAGAACCGCGAATTCGAGCAGCAGCGTGCCGACAGGATGGAACGGGTCGTTGCCGACGCCACGGCCGAGCGGCGGCGACTGTTTGAAGAAGCCAGGCAGGCGGCCGACGCCCAGAGCGCGCAACGACAGCAGGCGCTGCAGCGTGAACAGCATAGCCTGAATGCGACGCTGATTCGCCACACCCGGGAAGAGGTGTTTGCCATTGCGCGCAAGGCACTGACAGAGCTGGCCGGCATCAGCCTGGAACAACGCATGGCCGAAGTACTGGTGCAGCGGTTGCAGGCGCTGGGCCCGCAAGAACGAGCACAACTTGGCCAGGCGCTTGCCTCCGTGAGCGTGCCGGTGCGAGTATGCAGCGCCTTTACGTTACCGCAGGCGCAGCAGCGCGAGATTCAGGCGGCGCTGTCCGAGGTGTTTTCGGCCGATATTCAGCCGACGTTCGAGACAGACCCGCAGCTTGTCAGCGGCATCGAGCTCTGTGCCGATGGCTGCAAGGTAGCCTGGAGCATTGATGAATACCTGACGGCGATGAAGCAGCACATCGATCAGCGGGTGGCGGAGCCTGACTCGGCCAGGACTGATGCGGATCCAGCGGTGTCGTTACAATCGGAGTCACGCGAATGAGTGAGACCGGAAATGCGCTGAAGCGGGTGTTTGAGCGCGCCTTTACCGATTTGCGGCGCGGGCGGGAAAGCTTCACGCCGACGTTGCGATCTCGCGAAGTCGGCGTGATTGTCAGCCTGTCTACCGGCATTGCCCGGGTAAGCGGGTTGCCCGGGGTGGGAGCCGATGAACTGCTGATTTTTCCGGGCGAGGTGTTCGGCATCGCCTTCAATGTGGACGAACAGGACATAGGTGTGGTGCTGCTCGGCGAATACTGGCGCCTGCAGGTGGGCGACGAGGTCGAACGTACCGGCCGGGTGATGGATGTGGCGGTGGGCGAGGGCCTGCTGGGTCGGGTCATCGATCCGCTGGGCCGGCCACTGGACGGCAAGGGGCCGGTGAACAGCCATGCACGCCGGCCTATCGAACAGCCGGCGGCACCGATCATGGACAGGGCGCCGGTCACGGTACCGCTGCAGACCGGCCTGAAAGTGGTGGATGCGCTCATTCCCATCGGCCGCGGCCAGCGTGAATTGATCCTCGGTGATCGGCAAACCGGTAAAACCGCCCTGGCCATCGACACCATTCTCAATCAGCGGGGAAAGCAGGTACTCTGCGTTTACTGTGCCATTGGCCAGCGCGCCTCTGCGGTGGCCAAGGTGGTGGCGACCCTGCGAGAAAAAGGAGCCATGGAATACAGCGTGGTGGTGCTGACCGAAGGTAATGATCCGCCGGGGCTCGCCTATATCGCACCTTACGCCGCCACCAGTATCGCGGAGTATTTCATGGCCCAGGGGCGGGATCTGCTGATCGTGTATGACGATCTGACCCACCACGCCCGAGCCTATCGCGAATTGTCCTTGCTGCTACGCCGCCCGCCGGGACGAGAAGCCTTTCCCGGTGATATCTTCTATATACATGCGCGACTGCTTGAGCGGGCCACGCGCCTGCGGGCGGAGTGCGGCGGCGGCTCCTTGACCGCGCTGCCGATAATAGAAACCGAGGCGCAGAATATTTCCGCCTACATTCCCACCAACCTGATCTCCATTACCGATGGACAGATCTATCTGTCGCCGTCGCTGTTTGAACTGGGCATGTTGCCGGCGGTCGATGTGGGCAAGTCGGTGTCTCGAGTAGGCGGCAAGGCTCAGCGGGCGGCTTACCGGGCCGTGGCGGGAGATCTCAAGCTGGCTTATGCCCAGTTCGAGGAACTTGAAACCTTTGCCCGCTTCGGCGCCCGGCTGGATGAACATACCCGCAAGATCATCGAGCACGGGCAGCGGATCCGCGCCTGCCTCAAGCAACTCGAGTCGACACCGGTGGCCATGCACGCCCAAATTACCGTTCTGCTGGCACTGAGCTCGGGCTTGTTCGATTCGGTACCCCCGGCAAACATGGGCGCGGCCGAGGCGGCGGTACGCCAGGCCGCGACCCGGCTTCCGGATACGCTGTGCGAGCGGTTGAATGGTACTGAGCCGTTAACGGATCAGGATCGCGAGACCATTATCGGTACCGCCCGCGAGGCACTCTCTTCCTTCTGTGTTTCGGCCTGCCCGGAGCGCCGTCGTGAGTAATACCACCACCAGCCTGGTCCGCCAAATCGACAGCGCCACCGAGCTGCAATCGGTGGTGCGCACCATGAAGGCGTTGGCGGCGTCACGCATCGGTCAATACGAGCAGGCGGTAGGTGCGCTGGCCGATTATGCCGACAGTATAGAATTGGGACTCAGCGTCTGTATGCGTCATGCCGCCTCCGAGCACCGGATCACCGCCGACTCGGCAACATCGATGGCCGGTGTTACGGGTGCTCTGGTGTTCGGCTCGGATCAGGGACTGGTGGGTCAGTTCAATGACGTGGTGGCCGATCATGCGGGTGAAACGCTGGCCGATTTGTCGACCCCGCCGATGATCTGGGCGGTGGGCGAACGGGTTCAGGCTCGTCTGGCCGATAGGGGGCTGCAATTGACGGGAAGCTTTACGGTGCCTCATTCCGTTAGCGGGATCACGGCACTGGTGGCGAACATGCTTATCGCGAGCGAAGCCCGTATCAGTGCGGGCGATATCGGCGGACTCTATCTGTTTTACAATCGGAGCCGTCCGGGAGGAGGGTACGGGCCGGTCAGTCAGCGATTGCTGCCGCTGGATGGCCACTGGCGTCGGCAATTGGTGGAGCGAGACTGGCCCACCACCAGGTTGCCGGAGGTGATCGGTACCAGCACCGCCACCTTGCAGGCCCTGATCCGGGAATATCTGTTTGTTTCCCTGTTTCGGGCCTGTGCCGAATCGCTGGCCTGCGAGAACGCCAGCCGACTGGCGGCCATGCAGCGTGCCGACAACAATATCGACCAGTTACTGGCAGAGTTCAGCGTGACTTTTCACCGTGTGCGTCAGGCCGAAATCGACGAAGAGCTGTTCGACGTTATCGCGGGCTTTGAGGCGCTGGCCAGAGAGTTTTAATATCGAAATTTATCAGACCGAGCTCAGGAGTCGATAAACATAGCCCCTTGATGGCAGGCGCCGTCAACGAGGCGGATAAAAAGTTCAATTTTTCATTGAATTAATAAACCCAATAAAAAATAATAACTAAATATTAATCATTATCATTTGGGTTTTTCTTATGAGTTTTACAGGGGAAGTGAATCGCTCCGCCGGGTTGCATCGTCGCCCGTTAAGTGTTCTGGTCAGCCTGGCGTTACTGCCAGCCATGCCGCTGGCCGCCGCCGAGGCCGTTGCCATCAGCCAGTTGGAGCAGGTGGTGGTGGAGGGCGACTGGCTCGGTACTCCGACCAAAGAAAGCGCCAAAACCTACACCGGGGCCCGTAACGTGGTGGAAAGCGAAGAGCTGCACGAACGCGGCGCCCTCAACCTGGAAGATGCCCTGCGCCAGGTGCCCGGCATTCAGGTGCTGGATGAAACCGGCACCGGCATTTTGCCCAATATCGGGGTACGTGGCCTGAACCCGCTGCGCAGCGAGCGGGTACAGTTGCTGGTAGACGGCTATCCGATTGCCATCGGTCCCTATACCAATGTGGGCGTGTCGCTGTTTCCGGTAACCCTGCCCAGCCTGGAAGCGGTGGATATGGTTCGTGGCGGCGCCGCCGTGCATTATGGCCCCAACAACGTGGGCGGGGTGATGAATCTGGTCACCAAACCGATTCCCAATCAGATGGAGCAGACCCTGCGCGAGCGGCTGTTGATCGCCGAGGATACCGGCCATGTCATGACCGATACTTACTACCGGGTGGGCGGCTTCGTCACCGACAATCTGGGCCTGCAGTTTCAGGCCAACCTGCAGCAGGGCAACGGCTTTCGCGATCATGCCGCCACCGACGTACAGAACTACATTCTCGATGTGGACTATTTCGCGGACGACATCAACGAGTTCAAGGCCCAGCTGCAGTATTACGACGTGACCGCCGATCTGCCCGGCGCCCTGAGCCCCACCGCCTATGAGGCGAACCGCAACCAGTCGCAACGGCCTCATGATGGCTACGACGCCGACATGTGGCGCGCCAACCTGACCTGGATCCATACCCCCAGCGACGATCTGGAAGTCCAGTGGCGCAACTTCGCCCATCGGGCGGACCGAACCTTCTTCTTTGGTCAGGACTCCACCGACTGGGATAACTGGAGCGATCCAGCCAATCCATCCACCGTCGTGGCCGATTCACCCCGCATATTCAACGTTTACGGCACCGAGCCGCGGGTGACCAAACAGCTGGGCAACCACACCCTGATGCTGGGCGGCCGTTATGTTCGGGAAGAGGTGGAATTCGACGTCAACCGCCTGACCCTGACCGACGGCAGTTACAACGATCAGGTGCGGGATTGGGAATTCGTCACCAACGCCTATGCCGCCTATGTCAGCGACACCATCAGTTTGCTGAATGATCGTCTGGCCATCACCCCCGGTATCCGTTACGAAGAAGTGCGCACCGATTACCGGGACGATAATTCCGGCGCCATCAGCGATAACCATACCTCCGAATGGTTGCCCGGCCTGACCGTGGGCCTGCAGGCCAGCGACCAGGTGTTCCTGTTTGCCAATGCCCTGCGCTCCCTGGTACCGGTACAGACCGCTCAGGTGATCCGTGAGGGCGCGGTGGCCAACGAAACCGCCTGGAATTACGAACTGGGCGCGCGCTGGCAGCCGACCGACAGCCTGCAGACTTCAGCCACTTTGTTCCGTATCGATTACCAGGATCAAATCCAGTACAACAAGGCGCAGAGTGTGTATGAAAACCTGGGCGAGACCCGCCAACAGGGCATCGAGCTGGAAGGCCGCTGGCAGGCCACCGACCAGCTGGCGCTGGGACTGGGCTATACCCTGCTGGACAGTGAACAACGAACCGGTACCAACCGGGGCAAGGAACTGCCCAACGCACCGCGACACCATGTGAGCACCAACGCCACTTACCAGACCGGCCTGTGGACCGCCAGCGCCAGTGCCTTGTATGCGTCCGCGAGCTTCAGCGATGCGGATAATACCGTTACCGAAACTGCCAATGGCAGCAAGGGCGAGCTGCCGTCCTATACCCTGGTCAATACTCGTTTGGGCCGAGACATTCCGCTCGGCAACGACATGACCCTGAATGTGGGTCTGGGCGTCAACAACCTGCTGGACGACGACGCCTACTTCCGTGGCGCCGATGTCAGCCCCATCGGTCGCGTGCCCATGCCCGGCCGCACCTATATGCTGGAAGGTCAGCTGAGCTTCTAAGCTCCGACGTTGTCTGCTTACCATCACAGGGCCATTCAGGCCCTGTTTTTTTATCCAGTATTCACATGCTACACTCGGCGCCTTTTCAGCCGGGAAGGTAGTCGATGGCGGATTTCAGAACGCATATTCAGGTGGCCTCGGTGGCCAGCGGCCTGCTGGCGGGGTCGCTGGCCTGGGCGCAGCTGGTGACCCTGCCCGAGGCGGGCCTGTTGTGGCTGGCGGGTACACTGGGAGGGATACTGCCGGATATCGATGCCGATACGTCCCGCTCCATTCGTATCATCTTCCGCCTGTTCGGCATTCTCGGCACCATGCTGGCGCTGCTGTATGGCCGACAATATCTGCCGCTGGTCGACACCCTGGTATTGGGGGCGGTCGCCTATGTGCTGGTGCGTTATCCCCTGTGCTGGGCCTTCGCCCGCTTTACCGTGCACAGAGGTACCCTGCATTCGCTGCTGGCCAACCTGGTGTTTGCCGGCGGTGGTGTGGTGATTAGCTCTCGTTTATTTCAGTTGCCGGCCGAGCTGGCCTGGCAGCTGGGTATCTTCGTGTTTATCGGTGCCATGATCCACTTGCTGCTGGACGAGCTGTACAGCATCGATCTGGAAGGGCGGCGGCTGAAGAAATCGTTCGGCACCGCGCTCAAAATCACCGAATGGCGCTCTCCGCTGGCCAACCTGTTGCTGCTCTCTCTGCTGGCGGCATGCTGGTGGCTGGCGCCCACCGCGCCGTCGCTGCTGCTGGTGCTGCAGCGGCTATTGCCGCTTTCTCACATCTGATAAGATAGCGCCGCCGGCAGCCTCGCCCTTCGATATAAATACAATAACCCGGCGGCGGTGTTTGGCAGCGTTTCAACACTCCACACACAGGACACACGCGATGAGTCTCGCAGACAAGGTATTGGCCGTTAACAACGACCTTCCGATCCGTACCCACCAGCCGGTGCACAGTGGCAAGGTACGCTCTGTATACTGGCTGACCGAAGAAGACAGCCGCCGGCTGATCCAGGAAAAAGGCTATGACGTGGCCGCCGATGCGCCGCTGGCCATCATGGTGATCAGCGATCGCATCTCGGCGTTCGACTGCATCTGGCACGGCGAGGGGGGCATGCAGGGCGTGCCCGGCAAGGGCGCGGCGCTCAACGCCATTTCCAACCACTGGTTCAAGCTGTTCCGCGAGCAGGGCCTGGCCGACAGCCATATTCTGGATATCCCGCATCCCTTCGTGTGGATAGTGCAGAAGGCGACCCCGGTGAAGATAGAGGCCATCTGCCGTCAGTACATCACCGGCTCCATGTGGCGCAGCTACGCCAAGGGTGAGCGCGAATTCTGCGGCATTCGTCTGCCGGATGGTCTGCAAAAAGACCAGAAGCTGCCGGAGTTGCTGATGACCCCCTCGACCAAGGGCATTCTCACCGGTATTCCCGGCGTGCCGGAGGCGGACGACGTCAACATTACTCGTCAGAATATCGAAGACAACTTCGCCGCCCTTAACTTCCGTAGTCAGGATGATATTGCTCACTACGAGCGGCTGCTGAAAGAAGGTTTTGAGGTGATAAGCCAGGAGCTGGCCAAAATCGATCAGGTGTTTGTCGATACCAAGTTCGAGTTCGGCTATGTCACCGATGCCGCAGGCAACGAGAAACTGATTTACATGGACGAGGTGGGCACCCCCGACTCGTCCCGAATCTGGGACGGCCCGGCCTATCGCGACGGTCGTATCGTGGAGAACTCGAAAGAGGACTTCCGCCAGCTGTTGCTCAAGCATTTCCCGGATCCCGATATTCTGCTCAATAAAGAGCGGATGCCCGAGCGAGAGGCGCTGGCGCGTGACAATGCGCTGCCGGTTGAGGTGCTGATGGATATTTCCCGCACCTATGTCGGTATTGCCGAGAAAATTACCGGCCAGAAGCTGACATTGTCCGATAATCCCAAGGCGGATATCATCGCCATATTGCGTGACCGGTACGGCCTGATTGATTAAATAAAAAATCCGGGGCTTTCCCGGATTTTTTATTCGTGTCCATGTCCGGGAACGAGCAATAAATTGACTAAATGGTCAGTTCCTTCGAATAGGCGGAGCCGTTTCACCAGCCGCTAGATTCGATACTGATAGCTTGCCCTTGTTAACAAACTAAAAAACCCGGGAAATCCCGGGTTTTTCGGTTATCTGTGGTGAAAGGGCGGTTTAACGGGTGCCGAATACCACTATGGTCTTGCCGTGGGCGGAGATCAGGTTCTGCTCTTCCAGCATTTTAAGAATACGGCCCACGGTTTCCCGCGAGCAACCGACGATCTGGCCGATTTCCTGACGGGTAATCTTGATCTGCATGCCGTCCGGATGGGTCATGGCATCGGGCTGACGGGCCAGGCTGAGCAGGGTTTCCGCGATGCGACCGGTCACGTCGAGGAAGGCCAGATCACCCACTTTCTGGCTGGTGGTTTGCAGTCGTTCGGCCATCTGAGCCGACAGCCGCATCAGAATCTCCGGGTTCACCTGGATCAGCTGACGAAACTTCTTGTAGGAAATCTCGGCCACTTCACAGGGAGATTTGGCACGAACCCAGGCGGTACGCAGTGGATTATCCGTTTCTTCAAACAGCCCCAGCTCACCGATAAAGTCGCCCTGATTCAGATAAGACAGGATCATTTCCTTGCCGTCTTCGTCTTTTATCAGCACGGAAACCGAACCCTTGACGATGTAATAGAGCGTTTCGGCTTTTTCTCCCGCGTGGATCAGGGAGCTTTTTGCCGGATATTTATGAATATGGCAATGTGACAAAAACCATTCCAGGGTAGGGTCACTTTGGGGCTTGCCAATAACCATGGGTTTTCCTCTTGATTGACTCGGGCTGAACGCCTTGCAAGCAGGCTGCCTGTCTTGTGGTGTAAATAATTCGGTTAGCATAAAAGGCTTGTGGCCTACCATCAAGAGGCTTGGAGTTTTTATCCTGCTCGTTGTCTTTTCGGTGATAGGTTAATATGCGGTTTTTTAGCGAGGAAATGTTATGAAAGCCAAGGTTACCTGGTTGGAAGGAATGTGTTTTGAGGGATTATCCGAGTCTGGACACAAGATAGTGCTGGATGGTACCAACCCGGGCGAGGGCGCCAGCCCGATGGAAGCGGTGTTGCTGGGCGCCGGTGGCTGCAGCGCCATCGATGTGGTGTCCATCCTGGAAAAGGGACGCCAGCAGGTGACCGGCTGTTACGTGGAGCTGGACGCCGACCGGGCCGATAATCCGCCGCGGGTGTTTACCGCCATTCGGCTGCACTTTGTGGTTAGCGGTCAGGAGCTGGCCGAGAAGCAGGTGGCCCGGGCCGTCGAGCTGTCGATGGACAAGTACTGCTCGGTGATGAAGATGCTGGAAAAGGCGGTCACCGTCGAGTCTTCCTATGAGATCCGTAACGCCTGATTTAATCGTGAGGGGGTGAAGAGTAAGGGGTAAGGTGGAAAACACCTCACCTCTCACCCCTCACCCCTCTCGTCTGTTAACGGATCTTGCCGGTTTCCAGTAATCGCTCGAGCATGGGGCGCAGGATCAGCTCCATGGCAAAGCCCATCTTGCCGCCGGGCACTACTATGGTGTTGCGTCGGGACATGAAGGAGCCGTCGATCATCGCCAGCAGATAGGGGAAGTCGACGTTCTTGATGCCACGAAAACGGATCACCATCATGCTTTCGTCGGCGCTGGGGATCACCTTGGCGCTGAACGGGTTGGAGGTATCGACCGTCGGTACCCGCTGAAAATTGATATGGGTGCGGGAAAACTGGGGGGTGATGAAATTGATGTAGTCCTCCATCGAACGCACGATGGAGTCGGTGACCGCCTCCCGCGAATGACCGCGCTCGGCGGTGTCGCGGATCAGCTTCTGGATCCACTCCAGGTTGACGATCGGCACCATGCCGATCAGCAGATCCACATGCTGCGCCACATTCTGCTCCTCGGTGACCACACCGCCGTGCAGACCCTCGTAAAACAGCAGGTTGGTGTCTTCCGGCAGCTGTTGCCAGGGAGTAAAGGTACCCGGCATCTGATTGAAGGGCACCGCTTCGTCGAAGGTATGCAGATAGCGGCGAAACTGACCGACGCCGGTATTGCCATATTCCTTGAAAAAGTGCTCTAACAGCTCGAAATCGTTGGCTTCTGGTCCGAAATAGCTGATATGTCTGCCTTGCTCCCGGGCGCGGCGAATCGCCACATCCATCTCCGGACGGGTATAGCGGTGAAAGCTGTCCCCTTCGAGCATGGCGGCCTTGACCCCGAGCTGGGCGAACATGGAGCGAAAGACTTCGGTAGAAGTCGAGGTGCCGGCACCCGAGGAGCCGGTAACCGCAATAATGGGGTGCTTGGCAGACATAAGGAACCCTGAAATTGATTAAACTGTGAATGTTTATACGCAGTGGGCCGGGGGCAGGTCAAGGTTTGTGATTGAACCGGTCCGCCGGCACTATGTTGACGCTTTCGTGTAACTCGCTGTAGACAATGACCGCATCGCCAGATTTAAGTTGTTGTTTAACCTGTATAAGTTTTTCATTCAGCGAGATGTCCCGGTCGCCGTATTCGGTGCCTTCCTGCAGTACGAATTGTTCGATCAGATTATTGAGCGTGTCTTCGCTCAATTCGGTAAATGGAATAATCATGCTTTTTCCTGATAGGGGGGCCATTGTTTGGCGAGCCACTCGGGCACCCGCTGTTCCAGCCAGTAGCGGGGGCGCCAGGGCTGGCCATGCATAAAGCCGACATGGCCGCCGGTGCGGCTCAGTTCATAGGTGATCGCCGGCGGCAGCTCGCTGGCGTCGGGGATCACCGTATCGTTCATGAAGGGATCGTCGGCGGCGTGGATCATCAGCGTCGGCGTACTGATTCTCGACAGCTTGTAAAGACCGGAACAACGGCGGTAATAATCTTCGGCATCGTTAAAGCCATGCATCGGCGCCGTGACCTTGTCGTCGAACTCGCGCAGGCTGTGTATTCGGTCGAGATTGCCCTGCCAGCGATGATGGGGATGACGGCGCAGCCGCTGCTGCCAGTTGAATTTCATTCGGCCCAGCAGATAGCGCTGATAGAAGCGGGAAAAACCCGAGTTGATGCGATCGGCACAGGCCGACAGCTGCAGCGGGGCCGAAATGACCACGGCGGCGCACAAGGGATGACGCTTGTGCTCGGCCAGATAGTTGATCAGCATGTTGCCGCCGAGCGAATAGCCGATGGCCGCTATCGGCCGTTCCGGATAGCGCTGGCGCAGCAGCTCCAGCACATAATGCGGATCTTCAATGGCGCCGGAATGATAGGCCTGCAGGTAGCGATTGGGTTCGCCGCTGCAACCGCGAAAATGCATCAGCACCGGCTGCCAGCCCTGTTGGTGCAGGGCTGCCATCATGCCTCGAGCATAATGAGACTCGACACAGCCTTCCAGACCATGAAACAGCAGCACCAGCGGCCGGTGTTCGTTCAGCATCGGCAGTGCCCAGGCCAGATCGACAAAGTCCCCGTCCGGCAGCTCCAGCCGCTCGCGGCGGGTGTCGATACGCGAGCGATGCAGGTACTTGGCCATAATGGTCTGCACATGCGGATTACGGGCCCACCAGGGGGAATGAAAGCGGCTGGGGTGAATCATAGTGTCCTGTTATTACACTGGGGTGGCACGCCACCGGGACGGTATTAATGTTGATAAAACCATAAGTCGATAAAACCATGAGCGGATAAAATACTGGGCGCCGAGCAGAAAATCGAGTAAAACAAGGCTCTTCAACCGTTATTTGACCAGTACCTCATGGATCTCGCCCTGCTCGGCTCCGCCGCCGGCTTTGCCCTGGCTGCCTGTGGCACGCCGGGGCCCAATAATATGTTGCTTACCAGCTCCGGTACTCGCTTCGGTTATGGCCCCACCCTCAAGCTGTTATTGGGCATTATGCTCGGCCTGCAGCTGCTGATGCTGCTCACCGCCCTGGGGCTGGGGCAGCTGTTTCTGTTGTGGCCGGCCCTGCAGTGGGCGCTCAAGGTGGCCGGCAGCGGCTACCTGTTATGGCTGGCCTGGAAGATTGGCCGCGCCAGCCCGCCCGTGGCCGGCGAAAGCGCGTCGGGCATGGACTGGCGACAGGGGGCCCTGTTTCAGTTTCTCAATCCCAAATCCTGGTTGATGGCGGTGTCGGCCATCAGCGGTTTTACCCTGGCCGGCGAGCAGTACTGGGCTTCTGCTATCGGGGTGCTGGCGATATTTCTGTTGTTCGGCATTATCACCGGTCATGTCTGGGCCTTGTTCGGCATGCACCTGCGCCGCTGGCTGCATACGCCGCAGGATTGGCGGCGTTTTAATCTGGTGATGGCGATATTGACTGCGGCCAGTGTGCTGATGATCTGGCGTTAAGGCGGTTTTTACGCATTATCCTTAGAGTTTACCGCCAAAGGGTGTAAAATCTGGGCGTTTTTTGCCCCAGGACCCCAAGATTGTCATGGTTTCAGACACAGATTTGTTTAAAGATATTCGTCCCTACCGGGACGACGAAGTTGCCGGTGCCATTCAACGGCTGATCCGCGACGACGAATTTATCGGCGCCATCGCCAAATATCGTTTTTCCACCCTGTCCGGCATCGGTGGCCCCCTCGTCAAGGCGCTGATCCGCCTGTATTTGAGCTGGCGCTGGCGCAAGCTCGACAGCATTCGCCAGATCCAGCTGGAAGTGGCGACCTACATGGAAAAGATGATCAAGAGCACCACCTCGGGCGTCACTTATTCCGGTCTGGATAAGCTCAAGCCGGGCGAGGGTTATCTGTTTATTTCCAATCATCGTGATATTGCGCTGGATCCGGCGTTCGTCAACTGGGGCCTGCACACCAACGGCCTGGACACGGTACGCATCGCCATCGGCGATAACCTGTTGCGCAAGCCCTGTGCCGCCGAGCTGATGAAGCTGAACAAGAGTTTTATCGTCAAGCGTTCGGCCAAGGGCCCGCGGGAAATGATGAAGGCGTTCAGCGAACTGTCGGCCTACCTGCGCCACTCCCTCGACGACGGTCATTCCATCTGGATTGCCCAGAAAGAAGGGCGCGCCAAAGACGGTAACGATAAAACCGATCCGGCCATCCTCAAGATGTTCTACATGGAAGGCAAGCGGCAGAAAATTCCCTTCGACGACTACATCAAGAGCCTGAATCTGGTGCCGGTTTCCATCTCATACGAATACGATCCCGGTGATGTGGCCAAGGCCCGCGAGCTGTACGCCAAGGCGACCCATGGCGCCTATGAGAAAAGCGAGTTCGAAGACGTGCAGAGCATAGTGCAGGGCATCGTCGGCCAGAAGGGACGGGTACACGTGAGCTTTGGCGAGCCGGTGCGTGGCGAGTTCGACAATGCGGATCAACTGGCGACGGCCATCGATCGGCAGATCCATGCCAACTATCACCTTTTTCCGAATAATCTGCTGGCCGCCGGCCAGACTGCTCAGGTGGATCCCGCTGCCGCCGAGGCATTCGAGCTGCATATGGCTCGAATTCCGGCCGAATTACGCGATCTGGTATTGTCGATGTACGCCCGCCCGGTACTGAACAAGAACCAGTAACCCTGTCTCAGTAAACCGCGGAATTTCAAAAGCCGGCAAGGTTGTCATGTTGACGACCTTACCGGCTTTTTTGTTGGGGCCATGCGACATAAAGATGCGGCTGTGTTGCCTCTTCAGGAGCACCGAGTTGTCTGTAGACGACGCCAACAGGCGACGCCGGAGCATCAGGGAGGGCAAAGGGATCTGCTCAGCCGACCATTCGCGCCAAGGATGGCGCGGCTGAGCCTACACGGATGTATTTACGGCGAGTCGGCGGAGCGGGCCCTTTGCTCTCCTTTCTGAAGCTTGTTTCAGCCGGGAGAGTTTCTTAGCTATCGCTTTTCTTCAGCCACTGCAGATGCCACGCGGCTGCCTTGTCCTGGGCCAGGGTGTCTTTCAGTCGCGGCAGCAGCTCGGCCAGTTGCTCATCCAGCTTCCAGGGCGGGTTCAGCACTATCATGCCGGAGCCGTACATGCCGAAGTCGTCGGCCTGGGCGCTGACACAGAGCTCGGCGCACAATACCTGCTCGAAGCCACAGTTGGCCAACGCCTCCTTGAGGGCGCCACTGCGGTCCACGTTTTTGGCCAGCAGCGGATACCAGATGGCATAGATGCCGATGGGCCAGCGCTTGTAGGCCTTGGCCAGGGTGGTGGCCACGGTCTGGTAATCATCCTTCAGCTCGTAAGGGGGGTCAATCAGCACCAGGCCACGCTTGGGCGTGGGCGGCAGCAGTGCCGGCAGCCCTTCGAAGCCATTGCGGTGATGAATGGCCGCCTTGGGGCCCATGTTCTGACGCAACAGGTCTACCTCGTTATGATGCAGCTCCATCAGCGTCAGGCTGTCTTGCGGGCGTTGAAAATGCTCGGCCACCTTGGGCGAGCCGGGATAGAAGTCGAGCGCATCACTCGAGTTCATGGCCTCGATGGCGGCGAAGTAACCGGCCAGCTGCGGCCACTTGCGGCGTTGTTGCCACAGGGGCGCTATTCCACCCAGGTATTCCGCCTTTTTCTGGGTCCACTCGTGATCCAGGGCATAACCACCGGCGCCCGAGTGGGTGTCGATGTAGCTGTAACCCTTGTCCTTGACGCACAGCGCATCGAGGATCAGGGCCTGAACCGCGTGTTTGAGTACATCGGCGTGATTGCCGGCATGAAAGGCATGACGATAGCTAAGCATGAAAGGTGTCCGTATTAACCGGCGAGTTTAAGCTGCCACAGCGGCGCATCGGCCACCTGCAACAGGGTAAGGTAGGTCAGCAGGCAGCCGCTGCCGGGCTGGGGCGGATGCTGTTCCAGCACTCGCAACAGCTCCTGTTGCTGCCAGCGTTCCAGCTCCAGCTCGTGTTGCAGCAGCTGCACATACTCTTCGTTGTCGAGCCGGGATTTGAGCCGGCGGCGCAGCCCGCGCCACTGGCTGAATAGTCCCTGGCGCTGCTGCAACAACGGCAGAAAATGGGTGGGATCGACCCCTAACCCGCGTTCTTCCAGCATCAACAGCAACAGCAGCAGATTGACGTTGGCGCCGTGTTCGTCCTGCAGTTGCAGGCAGGCCTGAGCCACGCCGGGGCGAGCGTAATGCTGTTCGCTGAACTGCCAGAGCTGGTCGGCGTCGGGCAGGCTCATGCCTGCTCCAGCTCTTCCAGCTGCTCCTGCAGTTCCAGCCACTCGGCTTCCACCTCGGCCAGTTTTTGCTGCAACGGGATTTGCGCCTTCAGCAGTTGCTGCAAATTGGCTTTTTGCTCGGCGGCGTAAATGTCCGGGTCGGCCAGGCTCTGCTCGATATCGGACAGTTGTTGTTGGCACTGCTCCATCTGCTGCTCGAGCTTGCTGATGGCCTTGCGCAGCGGCTGGGTCTGCTGGCGCAGCTCGGCCTGACGGCGTTTTTCCGCCTTGCGATTCTGGGCCGAATTGTCGCCGGCGGTGCTGACCGATTCGGGCTGGGCGGCCTTGTCCTGCGCCACCAGCCACTGATGGTAATCTTCGATATCGCCGTCGAAGGGCTGGACCCGGCCGCCGTCCACCAGATAGAACTCGTCGGTGGTGGCGCGCAGCAGGTGGCGATCGTGCGACACGATAACCATGGCGCCTTCGAACACCTGCAACGCCAGGGTGAGCGCTTCGCGCATGTCCAGATCCAGGTGGTTGGTGGGTTCATCCAGCAACAACAGGTTGGGGCGCTGGTAGACGATCAGCGCCAGTACCAGCCGGGCCTTTTCGCCGCCGGAGAAGGGACCGACCGGATCCTTGACCTGATCGCCTCGGAAGTCGAAACCGCCCAGATAATCGCGCAGGCTCTGCTCGGTGGCCTTGGGGTCGAGTCGGGCCAGGTGAGTCAGCGGCGACTCTTCCAGATGCAGGCTTTCCAGCTGGTGCTGGGCAAAATAACCGAGGGAGATGCCGTTGCTGGCTTCCAGCTTGCCCGACATCGGCGTCAGCTCGCCGGACAGCAGCTTGATAAAAGTCGACTTGCCGGCGCCGTTACGGCCGAGCAGGCCGATGCGCGAGCCGGGCACCAGGTTGAGCTTGATGTCGGACAATATGGCCTTGCCGTCGTAGCCGGCAGACAGCTTCTCCATGGCGATCAAGGGAATCGGCAGGCTGGCCGGGGCGCGAAAACTGAAGCTGAACGGCGAGTCTACGTGCGCCGGCAGGATACGCTCCATTTTTTCCATGGCCTTGAGCCGGCTCTGGGCCTGTTTGGCCTTGCTCGCCTTGTAGCGAAAACGATCCACGTAGTCCTGCATGTGGCTGAGCGCACGCTGTTGTTTCTCGAACATGGACTGTTGCAAAGCCAGCTGTTCGGCCCGCATGCGCTCGAAGTCGGAATAATTGCCGGTGTATTCGTTGAGCTGGTTGTTTTCGATGTGAATGATCCGGTTGACCACGGCGTCGAGAAAGTCCCGATCGTGGGAAATCAGGATCAGGGTGCCTTCATAGCTGTTCAGCCAGCGTTCCAGCCAGATCACCGCGTCCAGATCCAGGTGGTTGGTGGGCTCATCGAGCAGCAGCAGATCGGAACGACAAATCAGTGCCTGGGCCAGGTTGAGACGCATGCGCCAACCGCCGGAAAAGGCGCTGACCGGGCGGCCCTGGGCCTCGTTGGAAAAGCCCAGACCGTGCAGTAGTTCGGCGGCGCGGGCATGTACATGGTAGCCGCCGTGCATGTCGAGCCGACCGTGCAGCTCGGCGATGGCGATGCCGTCGTGACGGTCTTCTGCCTGCACCAGCTCTTTGCACAGACGACGATATTCCCGGTCGCCGTCAATAACGTAATCCAGCGCCGAGCAGCTCAGTGCCGGGGTTTCCTGGGCCACGCTGGCCAGTTGCCAGTCTGCGGGCAGATTGAACTGGCCGCTGTCGATGCCGAGCTCGCCTTTGAACAGGGCGAACAGGGTGGATTTGCCACAGCCGTTTTTCCCCACCAGACCCACCTTCTGGCCGCCGTGAATGGTGGCGTTGGCATCTTTTAACAGGGGGCGGCCGCCCCGAAGTAGTTCAATCTGGTTGAGGGTGATCATAGGATCCTGACTTGTGACAAAAACGGCATTTTACCCGGTTTTACCGCTCCGATGACAGGGGGGTGCCAGCCAGTGACGACAATCCTGTTCAAATTGCGGCACCGAGGTAAAGCCATAACCCTGCACCAATTGCTCGAGGTTCGGGCTTTTGGCCAGATCGCGCAGCACCAGCAAGAGCGCGCACTGGCGGCGAAAGCTGTCTGCATCGCAGCCAAAATGGCGGCGAAACTCGGCCTGTTGCGTTGATGCCAGGGTAAAGCCGGTGGGATTGTGGGTGACCAACTGCTGCAACGGCGGTTGCGATGCCACGGGAAGTATCGTCTGCAGTTGCAGCTCGTCGTGCAATATTCGACACAGGCGGCCATGGGCGCCTTGCCAGTCTTGCTCGCCCGGCCAGTCGGCCAGGCGGCCGGCAATGGCGTTCAGCAGGGGCGAGGGGGTCAGCCTGCCGGCTTGGGTAGGCTGTTCCAGCCGGGGCGACAGCTCGACCCGGCTGAGTCGGCTGTGGGCAAAGCCATGCCAGGCAAACAGGGTATCGGCGGGCAGAAAGGCGGCTTCGCCGCTGGTCAGCGGATAATAGTGGCGGCCCAGCTGCAGCAGCCCGGCACCCTGGTGCATCAGCAGCAGCACACCCTTGATGTGACGCTGGCGTTTGCCGGGTATCAGGTGAGGTAGATCAAGAAGCTGATGATGAATGCTGTAATGGGCGGTTGAGGTCATTGTAGTAGGTTCGTTTTTGGCGGAGAATTCGGGGTCAGGCTTGTCGTTCAGGATGTAAAACCATGGAAACCCGTCGTAAAAAGCGCTTTATTGCCGGGGCCGTTTGCCCCCGCTGTAAGGCCATGGACACCATGATGCTGTATATGGAGCACGGTGTCGAGAAAGTCGAATGTGTCGGCTGCGGCCACACCCAGAGCCAGACCGACGACCAGGTCAGGCAAGCCGGTGGTGGCGATGTGATCGGCGTATTCAAGCCGGAATAAACGACGACGCACGGCGGTCACAACGAGGGGCACTTGTGTGGCCGTTGCATTTCATCCCGACTTGCCATCCTGTATGCTATGGCAAAATTCACCTGCAGGGTTATTCCCATGAAAGTATCCGAAAACAGCGTGGTTACGCTGGACTTTACCGTCACCAACATCAACGGTGACATCCTCGACTCCACCGAAGGCAAGCAGCCGCTGGAATACCTGCACGGTACCGGCTACCTGGTGGCCGGTCTGGAAGCGGTGCTGAACGACAAGGTCGTTGGCGAAGACTTCGACGTGACCCTGAGCCCCGAGCAGGCGTACGGCGAGCGCGACGATGGCCTGGTACAGTCGGTACCCGGCGAGCTGTTCGACGGCATGGAAGTGGCCGAAGGCGACACCTTCGTGGCCGAGACCGATGACGGCCACCGCCCGGTGACCATCGTCGAAGTGGCGGAAGAATACGTCAAGGTGGACGGTAACCATCCGCTGGCCGGCATGACCCTGACCTTCAAGGGCGTGGTACGCGAAGTGCGTGAAGCGACCGAAGAAGAGCTGGCGCACGGTCACGTACATGGCGAGCATGGTCATGATGACCACGAGCACGACCATGAAGGCGGTTGCTGCGGTCACAAGCACTAAGCGTCGGCTTGGCAGTAAAAAAGGCGCCTCGGCGCCTTTTTTGTTGTCTGAATTCTCCCGCCTCACACTTCATCATTCATCTCTCATACCAATCTAAATAAAAATATGATCTGTTTTAGAGCTGGAAACGAGAGGAAACAGAGTCATCTCCCGCGATACGCCACTGGGCTAGCCATCTTTGCTGGGTAACGACTGCGAATATTCACTGGATATTTGGTCCATTACCCAACAAAGATATACGGCAGCAAGCTGCCCCATGGGGGCTCGGAAATGCTGTCTGACCGCCAGGGACGGCGGGAATGCCGGAACGGCAGGAGCATTTTACGGCCTTGGCATTTCACGGTCGCGGGAGCCGCTCTCTGTTACCTCCCCCTGGCTCCGAGTTGTCTGCAGGTCGCTCCACAGGCGACTCCGCAGCATTGGGGCGGATGAAGGGGTTTACTTCAGCGACCATCACATGACAGGACGTCATGTGCTGAGCGTCGCAGGGATGCGGTTTAGCGTGTCGGGGGAGTGAACCCTTCGTTCGACCTTTACCGAGCGGCCAAGTAGATCAGTTAGTTTTCCGGATTGGTATCACATTTTCTTAATAATGCGGCGGTGGGGTTTCTTCTTCCTGGCTGGCGACTTCTCCGGGCTGCAGTTCTTTCAGCTTTTTCACCATCAGGCTGAGCTGGGCCTTGAGGCGGGCGGTTTCGGTGCCCTGAGCGGTAATCTCCCGATTCAGTTGCTCTATGGTGTCGTCCTGAAAGGCCAGCCGGGTTTCCAGCTGCTCCAGGCGGTGCAGTATGTCTTCATTCATGATTCTGTTCTCTCTGAACTATGTCCCAGGTTTCACCCAGGCCGGCGGAGCTGACGCTGTAAACATGTTGTTGATCGATAAAGGCCACATCATAAACCATGGCACTGGCAGGGCGCAGTTTGGTGTGCAGGCCGACTTCCCACTGTTGCAGGTGTTGGCCATCGTCCAGTTGCCACAGCTCCAGTCGACGGGCGGTGCTGCCGGTCAACAGTCGATTGTTGCTCGAGTCCAGCCGGGCGCTGATAAAGGTCTGGCCGCGATAGGGCACCTGCAAACGAGAATAGAGTTCGCCCGACGGCAAGCGGTGCAGCTCACCCTGGCCCTGGGCATCGGCGCTGAAGGCCAGGCGGCCTTCGGCGTCCAGCCGCACCAGGCTGACGCTGTTTTCATGTTGCCAGCGACCGAGAATGGCGGCGTCGCCGGTTTGCCATAACATGACTCGGCCGTTATGGCTGGCGCTGAGGGCGTAACGGCCGTTGGCGGACAAGTCCACCGAGTTGATGCGGCTGTTTTCGCCCTCGAGCCGGTGGCCCATGAACAGGAGCCGGCGGCCGCTCTGCAGATCGACATATTCGACCTCGCCGTTGTGATAGCCGAGCAGCAGGCTGCGGCCATCATTGGCCAATGCCAGGGCGCGCAGGGAATGATTCAGTTGATAGAAGCCGAGATTGCGGCCGTTCTGCAGCGACCAGACGGCCACCGTATCCAGGCTGGCGGTGGCCGCACTGTGACTGTCGGGAGAAATGGCCAGCAGCAGAATATCGTCGGTGGTCTCACCCTGGTACCAGCGGTAAAGCGGTTGCTCCTGGCCGCGTTGCCACACCTGTACCGGGCTGGGGCCGGAAGCGACCAGGGTAAAGCGCCCATCGGCACTGGTTTGTGCCGCCAGTACGGTGCCCTTGGCATAACGGCTCTGGCTCACCGCCTTATCGCTCGTATCGCAGCCGGAGAGCAGCATAAATGTGACACACATTGTCATCAACAACAGGCTGGCGGGCATTTTTATGAGCTTGGGCTTTCGCATCGGCAACTTGAAACGGTAGTATAGGTTCGGATTGATAAGCATCTCATTTTCCATGGGGTTTTTCCCCTGTTCTGGAGTGAATAATGAAAAAACTGTTACAAGTCAGTTTGCTGGCCTCTGCGGTATTGGTGGGTCTGAGTGGTTGTAAAGAAGAGCAGGCGTCTGCCCCGGCGGCAGTAGAAACGGCTCCGGAGCTGACCAGCTTTGAAGCCAAGTCTGCCTATGCCATCGGCCTGTCCATGGGACGCTACATCGGCTCCACCCTGGAAAAACAGCAGGAGCTGGGTGTCGAGCTGGACAACGAGACCATACTCCGGGGCGTAAAAGACGGCTTTACCGACAAGGGGCAGATGAGCGATGAAGAAATTCAGACCGCGCTGACCGCTTATGACGAGCATATCAACGGCTTGATCGAAACCCAGGCTCAGGAGCAGGCGGCGACCACCCTGGCAGAGGGCAAGACCTTCCTGGAAGAAAATGCCAAGCGTGACGGCGTCAAGGTGACCGAGTCCGGCCTGCAGTACGAAGTGCTGACCGAAGGCGAAGGCGCCAAGCCGGCGGCCGAAGACGTGGTGACCGTGCACTACACCGGTACTCTGGTGGATGGCACCACCTTCGACAGTTCGGTCGAGCGTGGCGAGCCGGCCAGCTTCCCGCTGAATCAGGTGATTCCGGGCTGGACCGAAGGCGTACAGCTGATGTCCGTTGGCTCCAAGTACAAGCTGTTTATCCCGGCCGAGCTGGGTTACGGCGAGTCGGGTGCCGGCAGCATTCCCGGTAATGCGGTGCTGGTATTTGAAGTCGAGTTGCTGGATATCAAGGCGGCCGAACAGCCGGAAGCCGTAGCCGAAGCTCCGACAGCGGAGTAAGGCGGTAGAGCAAGCAAGTCACGGCGCCTCAGGGCGCCGTTTTTATGTTGGCCTGTAGCGCCAGCCAGCCGTGCTCGTCCTGCAACAATCTCTCTTTCGCCACCTTGCTCAGTTTCTTCAGGCGGTATTCCAGTTGCAGCGCCACCGACTGGCTGGCCACGGCACGTTGCCACACCAGCTCCGCCGGGCGGCGGGACCAGACATAACGGGAAGCGCGGGAAACCTGCTGGTTGTGTTCTTTGCAGCGGCGTACCGGATCCAGGCTGATACCCGCATACAGGCTGCCATCACGGCAGCGCAGCAGATAAAGGTGCCAGGGCGACGCCGGATTATCGGCGGCGTGGTCACTCACATTGTGCTTATCGTTCATCTTGTGACTGTCGAAGGTCATGCTCATCGGTTAATCCAGCGGCGCCTCATTAACGTAATGGCGCCAGCGGAATACTGACCTGCTGGGGGGGATAACAAAGCCCGGTGGTGCAGCCCTGATAACGGATTTCGGCTTCGCCGTTTGGCATCACCTGCTGCAGCGGTACGGTCAGCGCAAGACTCTGGTAATACACCCGAGTCTTGCCGAAATATTCGTCTTCGTGGGCGGTGCCGTCGGGCAGCGCCCAGTCACCGAAGCGGGCATTTATCGGTGAGACCGACAGCCGATGGCGATAAAGGTAATAGCCGGGGGCCATGGCGAACTCCAGCTGCAACCCCGCGGGCGTTTGTTTGCTGGTGAGTACAAAGGCCTGCTCGACCGGCAGAAACGCCGAACTGGTTACCGGCTTCGGGCGCAGGCCCAGCCAGTCCAGCACCCCGGCCTGACTCGGGAGCGCGATCAAGGCGGTGGTCAGCAATAACAGCGGCATACGCAACATGAATCACCTTGTGAGTTGAATGGCGGCAGAGATCAACGGGTGACGGCTACTATAGCCTTGCTCCGGACTAAAATCATCGCGCTGCATGATTTGAAAATAACGCGCTTCGCCCCCATGTTGATGGTTTCTCCCCAATACATCGCCAATGCAGGCGAAGATGAGGTTTTAGTGGGTAAGATTTTTTGGATGTTTGTCGCCGCCACCCTGCTGGAAATTTTTGTATTCATCGAGGTGGGCTCGGCCATCGGCGCCTGGAGCACTATCGCGCTGATCATGCTGACTGCCGTGGTCGGCATCAGCCTGGTGCGTATTCAGGGCCTGCAGACCCTGATGGAAGCCCAGCGCAAGGTGAACCAGGGCGAAACCCCGGCGCGGGAGATGCTGGCCGGTATCATGCTGGCCCTGAGTGGTGTCCTGCTGCTGTTGCCGGGCTTCGTGTCGGATCTGGGGGGCGTGCTGCTGCTGCTGCCGCCGGTACGTGCCGCGTTGATCGAGCGCTTCATGAGCAGGGCGCATGTGCGCGGCAACCAGGGCCGCACCTTTACCGCCGAATATCATGAATACAGCGAAACCCGCACGACTCGGGAGCGGCTGGGCCGACATCCGGAACGAGGCGATGAAGGCACCACCTTCGAGGGGGACTTTCAGCGCAAGGACGATGATAAATAACCCGGTGACAAGGTGCCTGAAGACAGCGTTAAGCCTGGTTTTCAGCCACAAAGCCGCCAGGTAATACCAGTTCCATTAACTATCTAGTCATATTGAGGCCTCAGGCCAGAGGCAACACAGCCGCCTCCCTCGACACGCCACTGGGCTAGCCATCTTTGCTGGGTAACCGGCTGCGAATATTCACTGGATATTCGGTCCATTACCCAACAAAGATATACGGCAGCAAGCTGCCCCATGGGGGCTCGGAAATGCCGTTCCTGGCATTTCACGGTCGTGGGAGCCGTTCTCTGTTGCCTCTTCTGGAACACCGAGTTGTCTGCAGGGGCTCCCACAGGCGACGCCACAGCAGAGGGGCGGATGAAGGGTTCTGCTCCAGCGACCATCACATGACAGGACGTCATGTGATGAGCGCCACATGGAGGTGCTTGCAGCGTGTCGGTGGAGTAGACCCTTCGTTCGACCTTTACAGGGAAGCTAAACAGATCAGTTATTTAGGCAGATTGGTATAAGCCGTCAGCGGTAAGTCATCAGCTAAAGAAAGATACCGGGGCAAGCCCGGTAAGACGGCTCAGGGACAGCGTTAGTGCCTGTTTTAGTTTGGCTCACTTCTGACAGCAGATGGCTTACCGCTTTAGTTTGCCGGGTGATTGATTTTCCAGGGGAAACGCCGCCAGGCGAAACCACCGGCGATAATGCCCGCCAGCATGTTGGCCACCAGAATGCCGGTAAAGACACCGACTTCCCCGTGCCATCGGTTGCCCAGCCAGGCCAGCGGCAACAGCAGACCGAACAGCCGGATGGCGTTGAACAGCAGTGATATACTCGATACCCGCAGCCCGTTCAGCGCCGATGCCAACAGCATGAAGCAGCCCTGCAAACCATACCCCAAGGGCACCAGCCGCAGATAAAACGTCAGGTGCCGGCTTACCTCGGCGCTGTCGGTAAACTGGCGCGCCAGCCAGGGGGCCAGCCACCACAACAAGCCGAACACCAGCAGCTGAAAGCCGAGTGCAAAGCGCATCGACAGCAGCAAGGCCTGCCGGCTGCGCTCATGCAGACCGGCACCGGTATTCTGGGAAATAAAGGGCGCCAGCACCGAGCTGAGCGCCATCATGGCAATCAGCATCAGCGCCTCGATGCGTGAGGCGGCACCATAAGCGGCGACCACCTCCTTGCCCAGCCCGGCCAGTATCATCATCAGCACGGCGGTGGTGAGCGGATTGAGCAGGTTGGTAAAGGAGGCGGGAATGGCCACCTGCAACAGCTGGCGCCAGTGCGGTACTACCCTGTCCAGCCGCAGCCAGGGCCAGAGCAGCAATTGCTCCCGGCGCCACAACAGCCAGAGCCCGACGATAGTGGCCATCAGCCAGGAGCTGGCCGAGGCGATGGCGGCGCCCCTGATGCCCAGCTCGGGAAAGGGGCCAATGCCGAAGATAAGCAGCGGATCGAGCAGGCCGTTGACCAGGCCGGCCACCAGCATCACCAGACTGGGGGTGCGGGTATCGCCGGTGGCGCGAATGGCCGCATTGCCCACCATCGGCAGCACCAGCAGCGGCATGGTCAGATACCAGATCAGCATATAGTCGTGGATCGGCACCAGTAGTGCATCGGTGGCGCCAAGCAGCCGGAACAGCGGGTCTATGGTGCCGGCCCCCAAACCGGCCAGCAGGCACACCAGCAGCAGCGCCAGCAGCAGGCTGTGACTGGTGAACTGGGCGGCCTCTTGCCGGTTGCCGGCGCCCAGCGCCTGGCCCAGGCAGGCGGACAAGCCCGCACCCAGCCCCATGGCCAGCGAGATCACCACAAAGGTGACCGGAAAGGTAAAGCTGATGGCCGCCAGGGCATCGGTGCCGAGCAGGCCGATGAAAAAGATATCGACCAGATTAAAGGCCTGAATGGCGACAATGCCGAGCGCCATGGGCCCGGCCATTCTGGCCAGTTGCGGGCCTATGGGGGAGGTCAGCAGCGAGTTGTGTTGTAGCACGAAAAATCTCTTGAAATGAATGAGCCTGCTTGGCAGAGGCGATGCCCATGATACCGTCGCCGGTCGCGCTTTTAAAAAAATTTATACCCTGAACCCTTGAAGGGGGGGAATGCGCTCCCATATAGAGAGACAGCATAACAGTTTGCGGCCGCCGGCCGTTTATATCACTAGGTAACAACACTCATCAGGAGAGTTATCGATGAACATTCGTCCATTGCACGATCGCGTTATTATCAAGCGTATTGAAGCCGAGTCAAAATCTGCCGGAGGCATTGTTTTGACCGGGTCTGCCGCCGAAAAGTCCACCCGTGGTGAGGTGCTGGCGGTAGGTAATGGCCGCACGCTGGACAGCGGCGAAGTGAAAGCCATGTCCGTCAAGGTGGGTGACAAGGTCATTTTCAACGAAGGCTATGGCGTGAAAACCGAGAAGCTGGACGGCCAGGAAGTACTGATCCTGTCCGAAAACGACATTCTGGCTATCGTCGAATAATCATCCGGTTTATCTACTTTCAAGTTTCAAGGAATATGAACAATGGCTGCTAAAGAAGTTAAATTTGGTAATGACGCTCGCGTAAAAATGCTCAAGGGTGTCAACATCCTGGCCGACGCCGTTCGCGTTACCCTGGGCCCGAAAGGCCGTAACGTGGTACTGGACAAGTCTTTCGGTGCTCCCGTTATCACCAAGGACGGCGTGTCCGTTGCCAAGGAAATCGAGCTGGAAGACAAGTTCGAAAACATGGGCGCCCAGATGGTGAAGGAAGTCGCTTCCAAGGCCAACGACGAAGCGGGTGACGGCACCACTACCGCCACCGTACTGGCTCAGTCCATCGTTAACGAAGGCCTGAAAGCGGTTGCCGCCGGCATGAACCCGATGGACCTGAAGCGCGGCATCGACAAGGCCGTGATCCAGGCCGTTGCCGAGCTGAAGAATCTGTCTGTTCCCTGTAAAGACACCAAGGCCATTGCTCAGGTAGGTACCATCTCTGCCAACTCCGACGAAACCGTGGGCGAGCTGATTGCCGAAGCCATGGAAAAAGTGGGCACCGACGGTGTGATCACCGTAGAAGAAGGTCAGGGCCTGCAGGACGAGCTGGACGTGGTAGAAGGCATGCAGTTCGACCGTGGCTACCTGTCTCCCTACTTCATCAACAAGCAGGAAACCGGTACCGTCGAGCTGGAAGACCCCTTCATCCTGCTGGTTGACAAGAAAGTCTCCAACATCCGCGAACTGCTGCCGGTACTGGAAGGCGTCGCCAAGCAATCCAAGCCGCTGCTGCTGGTTGCCGAAGACATCGAAGGCGAAGCGCTGGCCACTCTGGTGGTGAACAACATGCGCGGCATCGTAAAAGTAGCCGGCGTCAAGGCCCCGGGCTTTGGCGACCGTCGCAAGGCCATGCTGCAGGATATCGCTATTCTGACCGGTGGTACCGTGATCTCCGAAGAAGTGGGTCTGGAGCTGGAAAAAGCGACCCTGGAAGATCTGGGCCGTGCCAAGCGCGTGGTGATCACCAAAGACAACACCACCATCATCGATGGCGTGGGTGAAGTGGCGTCCATCGAAGCGCGCGTGGCGCAGATTCGCCAGCAGATCGAAGACTCTTCTTCCGATTACGACAAAGAGAAGCTGCAAGAGCGCGTGGCCAAGCTGGCCGGCGGTGTTGCCGTGATCAAGGTCGGTGCCGCTACCGAAATGGAAATGAAAGAGAAGAAGGCCCGCGTCGACGATGCCCTGCACGCCACCCGTGCCGCGGTAGAGGAAGGCGTGGTACCGGGCGGCGGTGTGGCCCTGGTTCGCGTTGCCAGCACGCTGGCCGAGCTGCGTGGCGACAACGAAGACCAGAACGTGGGTATCAAGGTTGCCCTGCGCGCCATGGAATCTCCGCTGCGTCAGATCGTGACCAACGCCGGCGAAGAAGCCTCGGTTGTGGTATCCAAAATCAAGGACGGTGAAGGTAACTTCGGTTACAACGCCGGTAACGACACCTACGGCGACATGCTGGCCATGGGTATTCTGGATCCGACCAAGGTGACCCGTTCTGCGCTGCAGTTCGCCGCCTCCGTGGCCGGCCTGATGATCACCACCGAAGCCATGGTGACCGAACTGCCCAAGCAAGACGCGCCGGCAATGCCGGACATGGGCGGCATGGGTGGTATGGGCGGCATGGGCGGTATGATGTGATTTGAATCACATCTATGCTTCCTGGTCGCTGAACCGACCATGATCCAAAAACCGGGCCTCTGTGCCCGGTTTTTTAATTTTATATGCTTAAAATATCGCAATTCACAGTGTTATTAATCAATTACACTTCGGTCAGACTGAATGATTTAGGTATGATGGTCTTCGCTTGAGGCATGATGTCATTCTTATCAAAGATGATGTCCGGCCTGTCGGTGTTAAGGAGAAGCGGTAATGAAGCTGATGGGCAGAATACTGATGTTGCTGCTGTGGTCATGGCAGGCCCAGGCGTCGGAGCCGGTGGTGCTGACCCTGCTCGGAGATATTCGGCTCGATGAGCGGCAATATGAGCGACTGGATTTTACCCTGAGCGAGCTGCAGGTTATGCCTCAGGCCGAGATCACCACGACCCATCCCTGGGTGAGCAGGCCTCATCACTACCGGGGGGTGGATCTGAACCGGCTGGTGGCTCGACTGTTCGGTCATCGCCGCGTGGTTACTCTGCACCTGGAGGCCCTGAACGGCTTCAGCGTGGCCGTCGACTGGCCACAAGTCAGCCCCTTGAATCCCTTCTCGCCTGGCAGGACGATGGCAAGAAGATGAGCCGCCGTAACAAGGGTCCGCTATGGTTGATGCTGCCCTTCGATCGGGTGCCCAAGGTGCAGCAGGCCGATCTTCTGCACTTCATGGCCTGGCAGCTCAGCAGCATCAGCGTGCATTCGGAGCCTGAATGAGACCGTTTTTTTCTTCATTTCTGCGTGCGGATAACCAATATGGCCACCTTCATTCCTTCAAGCTGATTATTGGTGGCCTGCTGTTACTGGGCATGCTCATTCTTGGCAGTGGCGCCACCCATACCCTGATGGATATTCGCCAGCACAACACGGTGCTGGAGCAACGTACCTACGAGGTTCCCTGGTCGCTGATGCAACTGCAGCTGGAGATGGACCGCTTTCTGGATGCGGTGCGGCTGCTGCGGGCGAATGCCATCGCTAAAGACGAACTGGCGCTGCGTTACGATATTCTCTGGAGTCGAATCCCGATACTGCTGAGCAGCCAGTTCAAGGATACTCTCGGCGATCGACCCGACCTGTGGCTCTTGATTCGCCAGATCGATACTCGGGTGCGGGGGCTGGAACGGGCGGTGGCAGAGCTGCAACCCGGCTCGCCGGATTATCGCTTCATTCTGACCGAGCTGACGCCCTATCTGGAGCCGCTGTCTCGTACCGTGACCGCGACCATGCATGGCAATGTGCGATTTTATGCGGAGTATGACCAGGCTTATCGCAAACTGGGCAAGCAGCTTCATATCCAGATAGTGAGCTTGTTTATTACTCTGGCCCTGCTGTTGCTGTTGTTGTTTCGGGAGCTGCGGCATTACTGGATTCAGCGACTGCGGGATCCGCTGACCGGGTTGCCCAATCGTTTTGCCCTGCAACGACGCATGGCACCGATGATCGAACAGAAAACGCCTTTCAGTGTGACCGTACTGGAATTGAAAGATCTGACCGAGCATCATCATCGCTTCGGATTCGAGGTGGCGGATCGTCTGTTGCAGGTTTTCTGTCAGCGCCTGCAACAGAGCCTGCAATCCCATGAGTTTATTGCACAGCCCCGGCAGGAAGGGCTGGTGATACTGGGGCGGGGCGTGGTCTCGCTGGAAGAAGTTCGAGCGCAGCTGTCCCGTTTTCGTCAGGCACTGACCGATAAGGTGTCCATCGATGCCCATGACTTTTACCTGACGCCGCTCATGGGGGTGGTGCTGTATCCGGCGGATGCGGACAACCTGGTGGACTTGCGGGCCCGAGGGGAGCTGGCGCTGGAGTTGTGTCGGCGAGAGCGGCTGCCCTATGTGTTTTTCGACCCCTCGCTGCTGAAGGAAATGTCGCGTCGCCAGCAGCTGGCCATCGATCTGCCGGCGGCACTGAACAGTAACGCCCTGAGCCTGCAGCTACAGCCGCTGATAGAAAAGCCCGGCGGCGATTGTCGTGGGCTGCAGGCGCTGTTGAGCTGGCATCATCCGGGATTCGGGATTATTCCAACGACAGAGCTGATGCGGGTCACCGAGCAATATCACTTGTCGGAGCGGCTGTTCATGTGGTTTTTGCAGCAGATCTGCCGACAGTTGCCGCTGTGGAAAGTACAGGGCACGCCGTCCGTGTTTGTCAGCCTGACGGTGCCGCCGGCGCTGTTTCGAACCGGGCTGGATCAAACGATTATGCCGGTGTTGCAACAATACGGGCTGCCGGCCGAGGCACTGGTGCTGGATATCAATGAAAATGTGGCGATGCAGGATACGCGTGAGGCACTGGAGGTGATGCAAGGGCTCAGGGCGGCGGGCATTCGCATCGCGCTGACGGAATTCGGTAGTGGTCGTTCGGCCTGGGGAACCCTGTCGCAACTCCCGCTCAGCTGGCTGAAGCTGGATGCCACCTTCTGCAGCGGCATTGAACGCGAGGGCGAGCCTCGCCGGCAGCTGGAGACCTTGTTTGCCCTGGCGGGTGTACTGCAGCAACCGCTGATTTGCTGCGGTGTTGATCATGCGGCGGAGCTTGAGGTGCTTGAAAACATGGGCCAGCCGTTGCTGGTGCAGGGAGATGCGGTGGCCGAGATCTTGCCGGCCGAAGACGTGGGCGGCTGGCTCAAGCGCCGCCAGCCTGGATAGCCGGCGGCGCGATACCGGCAAGGGCTCAAGACAGTCGGGAGAAATGACTGAGGGTTTCGGCCAGCAGCTGGATCTTGTGCACCATGCGTGACAACAGATCCTGATATTCCTCATCGGTGGCCGTTGCCAGCAGTTCCAGCTCTTCCGCCAGCTCGGCCACATAGGGCATGAAATGATCCGCATGGGTGATGAACTGGCTGTCTTCCCGCAGTACGGCACTGAACTTGGCCTGGCCACGAGTGCGCAGCTCGGCCAGTTTTTTGTCTGCATCAATCGCCTGGTGATACAGCTCTTTCAGGGTGTCGTTCAGTTTTGCGGTCACGGAGTCGTGCATATCGGTTCCTTATTGTTAATTTAGGGTCGGTTCAAGACCCAGATCGATGGGCGTCTTGCTGTGTTCACCGCCGATTTCGCGCACCAGCTTGGGTACCAGAAAGCCGGGCAGCCGGGCCAGCATGTCGGCCAGCAAGGCGGTTGCCTGCCGGTCGTTTACCGCGAAGTGTGCGGCGCCTTCAACCTGGTCCAGCTGATGCAGATAATAGGGCATCACCCCGGCCTCAAACAGTCGTTCCGACAATTGGCACAGAGCCTCGGCATCATCATTCACCCCGGCCAGCAGCACACTCTGGTTGAGCAGGGTAATGCCGCCGTGGCGCCAGGGAGCAAGCCGGGTGATCAGCTCGTCGTCGATTTCATTGGCATGGTTGATGTGCAGCACCATCACCGCCTGCAGCCGGCTTTGCGCGAGTCGCTGTTGCAGTGCCTCGGTCAACCGGGCCGGAATCACCACCGGCAGCCGAGTATGAATACGCAGCCGCTTCAGGTGAGGAATGGCTTCCAGGCCGGTGATCAGGGTGTCGAGGTGATCGTCTCTGGCCATCAGCGGGTCACCGCCCGAGAGGATCACTTCATTGATCTCGGGATGGGCGGCAATGTAGTCCAGCGCCTCGCGCCAGCCGTCGCGGCCCGGGCTGTTGTCTGCGTAGGGAAAGTGGCGGCGAAAGCAGTAGCGGCAGTTCACCGCGCAACCCCCACGCACTACCAGCAGCACTCGAGACTCATATTTGTGCAGCAGACCGGGCAGGGCGCTGTCGTGCTCGTCGAGCGGATCGGTCACAAAGCCGGGCACCTGCTCGAATTCTTCACCGAGGGGAAGTACCTGACGCAGCAGGGGATCCTGGGCGTCACCCGGCCGCATCTTGTCGGCAAAGGGGCGGGGCACCCGCATCGGAAACAGCTGCCGAGCCCGAAAGCCGGCCTGCCACGGGGCCGCGTCGATCTGCAGGTAATGCAACAGCTGCTCGGGAGAGGTAAAGGCCTGGCCAAGTTCTTTTTGCCAGTTAATATGTAAATCGCCCCCATTTACGGGTATCATTGCCGGCATTTTCTGCAACTCTGTCAAACTCACGAGGGTAAAATGGCCTCTTATAGTACCAATGATTTCCGTGCCGGCCTAAAGATTATGCTGGATGGCGAGCCCTGTGCCATTGTCGAAAACGAATTCGTCAAGCCCGGTAAAGGTCAGGCGTTCAGCCGGGTGAAGATCCGTCGTCTGCTCAATGGCAAGATGCTGGAAAAAACCTTCAAATCCGGTGACACCGTAGAAGCCGCCGACGTGGTGGATATGGAACTGGCCTATCTGTACAACGATGGCGAGTTCTATCACTTCATGAACAACGAGACCTTCGAACAGCTGGCCGCCGACGAGAAAGCCGTTTCTGATGCCAAGCTGTGGCTGAAGGAACAGGACGTGTGCACCCTGACCCTGTGGAACGGCGCCGCAATTTCCGTGACGCCGCCCAACTTCGTTGAGCTGGAAGTAGTGGAAACCGATCCGGGCCTGAAAGGCGACACCGCCGGCACCGGCGGCAAGCCCGCTACCCTGACCACCGGCGCCGTAGTACGAGTGCCGCTGTTCATTCAGATTGGTGAAGTGCTGAAGGTGGATACCCGCTCCGGTGAATACGTTTCCCGCGTGAAGTAAGCCTGACGCTTTGCTCAATAAAAAAACGGCGCCTTTGGGCGCCGTTTTTTATTGAGCAAAGCGGTGAGGAGTGAAGCGTAAAGAGTGAGGGGAAAACATGTTTAACCCCTCACCCCTCACCCCTCACATCTTATTCCTTGCCGTAGACGTTGTTTTCCTGTTCCCGCACCTGAATAAAGGTGGTGCGCTTGGTCAGCTCTTTCAGGTGCTGGGCTCCCACATAGGTACAGGTTGAACGAACGCCGCCCAGAATGTCCTGAATGGTGTCTTCTACCGGACCGCGAAACGCCAGCTCGACCGTTTTGCCTTCTGCCGCGCGATACTTGGCCACGCCACCGGCGTGCTTGTCCATGGCGCTGGAAGAGCTCATGCCGTAGAACTTCATGAAGGTCTTGCCATCGCGCTCGACCAGCTCGCCGCCGCATTCTTCGTGGGCCGCCAGCATGCCACCCAGCATCACGAAGTCGGCGCCGCCACCAAAGGCCTTGGCCACGTCGCCGGGGCAGGTACAGCCACCGTCACCGATGATCTGGCCACCCAGACCGTGAGCCGCATCGGCGCATTCGATAATGGCCGACAGCTGCGGGTAGCCGACGCCGGTCTTGACCCGGGTGGTACAAACGGAGCCCGGACCTATGCCGACCTTGACGATATCGGCGCCGCACAGGATCAGCTCTTCCACCATTTCACCGGTGACCACGTTACCGGCAATGATGGTGTGTTTTGGCCACTGCTTGCGAGCCTTGCTGACAAAGGCGGCGAAATGCTCGCTGTAACCGTTGGCTACGTCGATGCAGATAAAGCCAAGCTCATCCGACAACGCCAGTACCTGCTGCAGCTTCTCGAAGTCTTTTTCGGAGGTGCCGCTGGAGACGATAACGTTCTGCAGTACATCGGCGCCTTCTTCCTGAACAAATGCCTGCCACTCGGCCACCGAGTAATGCTTGTGTACCGCGGTCAGGATCCGGTGACGGGCCAGAGCGCGGGCCATGGCAAAGGTGGCCACGGTATCCATATTGGCGGCAATAACCGGCACACCGGACCAGCGACGACCTGAATGTTTAAACACGAATTCGCGGCCCAGCTCTACCTGAGAACGGCTGTTGAGAGTAGAGCGCTTGGGGCGAAACAGCACATCGCTAAAGCCCAGTTTCAAGTCTTGTTCGATACGCATGGTATTACCTCAGTAAGTGACAGGCACAAAAAAACCGGGGGTTTCTTAGGCCCCCGGTTTTCAGCATTGTAGGTGTGCGAAAACTTTTTGCAACTATCCTGACTCATTATTCAAGAAATTAATCGGCCGGCTCAGGCCAGCCCCGGCGGTGAACGGCGAGTCATGGCCGCCGCCCGAGCGCAATGGTGCTGTTATTTTGTACGCTTTTACGCCATGCTGTTAGCATCCTGGCAGGGAGGGTTTCGTTATGTTCAAGATTCTGGGGCTGGATCATCTGGTGCTGAGGGTGAGGCAGCCGGCGCGGATGCTGGATTTTTACTGTCGTATTCTTGGTTGTACTCTGGAACGGGAAAAAAGTGACATCGGCCTCTATCAACTACGGGCCGGAGCACAGCTGATCGATCTGGTCGATATTCGCGGGCCGCTGGGGGGAGATGGCGAAACTCCCGAACGGTGCAAGGCCAATATGGATCACTTTTGTCTTAACATCGATCCTTTCGATGCGGATGAGCTCTGTACCTATCTGTCATTGAACGGGGTGATCTTCGAAGCACCGGTGCTGCGTTACGGGGCCGGAGGTGAAGGTCTCTCCGTTTATCTGTTCGATCCCGAAGGAAACCAGATAGAGCTGAAAGGCGCCCGTTAAGCTGGCAAGCGCCCATATTAAGAGTAAAATCCGCTTATTTGGGCGCTATTTACATGACATCGCACATGACTTCCATTGCCTGGCCACCTACGGCCAGCCTCCCTTTTTTACAACAACGTGCTCGCCTGCTGGCGCGGATCCGCGGCTTTTTTGCCGAGCGTGGCGTGCTGGAAGTCGAGACCCCGACCCTGGCCAGCGCCGGCGTGACCGATGTGCACCTGGACAATTTCGAGACCCGTTTTGTCGGCCCCGGCATGGCCGAGGGGCTGGCGCTCTACCTGCAAACCTCACCGGAATTTCACATGAAGCGGCTGCTGGCGGCGGGCAGTGGTGCCATCTACCAGATCTGCAAGGCCTACCGTAACGAAGAGTCGGGGCGGTTGCATAATCCGGAATTTACCATGCTGGAATGGTATAGACCCGGTTTCGATCATCATCGGTTGATGGATGAAATGGCCGACTTGCTGCAGGTCGTACTGGGCGGCGATGTGCCCACGCGACTCAGCTATCGGCAGGCATTTATCGATACTCTTGGGGTGTGTCCGCTGACCGGCTCGCTGGACCAGTTGCGTGCCGCCGGTCTGGGTCTGGGAGCCGACGATCTGGTGGGCAGAGAAGAGCACAGAGATACCCTGTTGCAGCTGCTGTTTGCACTGGGAGTCGAGCCTCGCATCGGCCAGCGCGAGCCGTGTTTCGTCTACCACTTTCCCGCCAGCCAGGCGGCACTGGCCCGCATCAGCCCGACCGATGACCGGGTGGCCGAGCGGTTCGAGGTCTACTTCAAGGGCATAGAGCTGGCCAACGGCTTTCATGAACTCAGCGATGCCGGCGAGCAACGCCGCCGGTTCGAGCAGGATAACCGGGATCGTTTAGAGCGTGGCCTGCCGTGTCGGCCGGTGGATGACTATCTGCTGGCGGCGCTGGAAGCCGGGCTGCCGGACTGTGCCGGGGTGGCGCTGGGCATCGATCGGCTGATCATGCTGGCGCTCGGTGCCGAACGGCTGGAGCAGGTGATCGCCTTTCCGGTTACCCGCGCCTGATAACCGGGCGCAATCACGGCCTGAACCGTATTCAGCAGGCCGGAGTGTCACTAAGCGTGTTGATGCGGCTGATTACGAGTGTTGGCCCTCATTACCGTAATGCTTTCGCATTACCGCCATATAACGCAGGCTGGCCTCGGTGGACGGGGTTAGCTCTCCCGTGGCTTGAGGTGTGACCAGCAGGTTGCCGTTTGCTTCACGGGTGACCAGCCCCATGTTTTCCAGCCGACCGACTTTTCTGCGTACCGTCTCCCGGGCGATGCCGCTGCATTCTGCCACCGACTGAATATTGATGGGCCGGCTCACGGGCGTGGGCCGGTCGTGTGCCGTGAACTGGGCATAGGTCATGGCGCTGGCCAGGCGTGCCGGCTGAGTACGGGTGCCGATAATGCCAAGAATCAGCATCAGGTCGAGATCGCCGTCAAACTGCTGTCGTAGCTGGATCAGCAACTCGGTCAGCGCCTCCACATGCGCCGGCCATATTCGTTCAAAATGGGTGGTGAGATGATCGTCGTCGATTGCCATGCCGTTTTATATCTTTGTAAAAAAAGAAAAAATGATTACCCATTTTGGGTGTCCCCGACGTTGTTGGCAAGCGGACTTTGGCCGACACTATACCTTGAATAAAGCGCCTGGGGCCGGTTGGGGCCACAACAGACTCAAACAAACAAGAGTGGCAGAAACATGGGATGGAAAAACGCAGTGCTCGGTCTGCTGAGTGCAGCCGGGCTGTTGGCCGGCCTGGCCGGTTGTGATCGGGACGTGCCGCCAGTAGCCACCGAAGAAGTGGTACGGCCGGCGCAGATCATGCAGGTAGGTGCCGGTGTCGGCGAGGCGAGCCTGCGTTTTCCGGGCCGGGTGCGCGCGGTGCAGCGGGCGGAACTGGCCTTTAATGTGCCCGGGCGTATTGTGGAATTGCCGGTACGAGAAGGGCAACGGGTGGAGCGGGGCGCGCTGGTGGCCAGACTCGACGGAGAAAATTACCAAATTCGCCTGAACTCGGCCGAGGCCGAATTCGGCAAGGCCCGTACCGACTTTAACCGGGTTAACCGCATCTGGCAGCAAAGCCAGGCGGTGGCCCGGGCCGAGGTGGATCAAAAACGCACCGCCATGGAGGTGGCCCGGGCGGGCTACCTGGCGGCCAAAAAGGACATGGATGACACGCGGCTGCTGGCGCCCTTCGCCGGTGTGATCACCCGCCGCCAGGTGGAAAACTTCAGCAATGTGCAGGCCAAGCAGTCGGTGCTGAGTCTGCAGGACACCCAAAACCTCGAAATCGTGATTAGCGTGCCCGAGCGGGTGGTGCGTACCGCCCCCCGGCAGGTGGAAGGAGTTGCCGTGTTTGCCGACAAGCCCGGGCAGCCGCTGCCGGTGCGGCTGAAGTCGTTCTCCGCCGAGGCCGATCCCCAGACCCAGAGCTACGAGGCGGTACTGGCGCTGGACGCCGAGGCCGGCTTTATCCTGCTGCCGGGCATGTCGGTGGAAGTGCTGCCAACAGCGATGAAACAAACAGAAGCCGGTCCGGTCATGATCCCGTTGCGGGCGGTGGTGGCCGGCCCCGATGGCGACACCAGTGTGTGGAAGGTCAACCCCGAGAGTGAGCGAGTTGAGCGTCAGCCGGTTACCCTTGGCCGGGTGCGGGGCAACAGCGTGGTGGTACAAGTCGGCCTCAATCACGGCGAGCGCATTGTCACTGCCGGTGTCAGCCAGTTGCGGGAAGGCACCAGGGTGCGTCCGCTGCAACCGACTCCCTGAACAAGGAGCTTCCCGTGAATATTGCCGAACATACCCTGGCCAGGCGCACCATTGCCTGGATGGCCTGCCTGTTGTTGCTGGTGGGCGGTTACATCAGTTATCAGAGCCTGGCGCGTTATGAAGATCCGGAATTTGTCATTCGCCAGGCGGTGATCTCCACCCCGTATCCCGGCGCGCTGCCGACGCAGGTGGCGGAAGAGGTCACCGAAGTGATTGAAGACGCGGTGCAGCAACTGCAGGAGCTGAAAGAAGTGACCTCGGTGTCGCGCATGGGCGACTCCCTGGTCAAGGTGGACATAGACATGCGCTTTGCCCACAGCACCCGGGAGCTGGAGCAGGTGTGGGACAAGCTCAGGCGCAAGGTGAGCGACGCCCAGCGCAAGCTGCCACCGGGGGCGGGCCCCTCGGTGGTGAACGACGACTTCGGTGATGTGTACGCCCTGTTTTTTGCGGTCACCGGCGAGGGCTTTACCCTGCAGCACATCAAGGACTACCTGCAGGGGCTGGAGCGGGAGCTGCTGCAGGTACCGGGCGTGGCCCGGGTGGCCACCCTGGGGGCACCCCAGGAGGCTATTTATCTGGAAATCTCCGCCGCTCGGGCCGCCCGCCTGGATGTATCCCTGGACAGCATTTATCAGACCCTGCGCCGGCAAAATGTCATCACCGACGCGGGAGATCTGCAAATTGGCCCCCAGCGGGTGTATTTCAGCCCCACCGGACAGGCCGACTCGGTGGCGGCGCTGGGCAACCTGGCGTTGACCTCCCAGGATGGCGATCGGGTGGTATTTCTGAAAGATCTGGCCAGTATTACCCGGGCCGAAAGCGAGCCGCCCCATGCACTGATGAAATACGACGGCCGGCCGGCCATTGGCCTGGGTATCTCTCAGGTGACCGGCGGCAACGTGGTGGATATGGGCGATGCGGTACGAGCCCGACTGATGGAGCTTGAAGGCGAACGGCCACTGGGTATGGAGCTGAATGAAGTCTCCTACCAGTCCGACTCGGTGCGGGAATCGGTGAACGGCTTTGTGGCCAACCTGGCGGCGGCGGTGGCCATAGTAGTGCTGGTGCTGGTGGTGTTTATGGGGCTGCGCAGCGGCATTATCGTGGGCGCCGTGCTGCTGCTGACGGTGGCCGGTACCCTGATCGCCATGAAGCTCGATGGCATTGCCATGCAACGGGTATCGCTGGGGGCGTTGATCATCGCCCTGGGCATGCTGGTGGACAATGCCATCGTGGTGACCGACGGCATTCTGGTGCGGATGCAAAAGGGCGAGCGGGCCGGCCGGGCCGCCGTTGCCGTGGTGCAGGCCACCCAATGGCCGTTGCTGGGGGGCACCGCCGTGGGCATTCTGGCGTTCAGCGCCATTGGCCTGTCGCCCACCGACATGGGCGAATACGCCGGTTCCCTGTTCTGGGTGATCCTCTATTCCATGCTGCTGAGTTGGCTGTTTGCGGTTACGTTGACGCCGTTGTTCTGTGTGGCGCTGCTGAAAGTGTCGCCGTCGGCAAATGATGCTCCCGAGTCGAGCGTGCTGGCGCGCTATCGCGTTTTGCTGCGTGGGGCCCTGCGTCATCGCGCCCTGACCGGCGGCCTGCTGCTGGCGCTGCTGGCCGGTGCCGTGTTCGGCTTTAAATGGGTGCAGCCGGGCTTTATGCCGGAGTCGGCCCGGCCTCAGTTTGTGGTAGACATGTATCTGCCACAGGGGACCGATATTCGGGAAACCGAGGCGGAACTGGCGCGCATGAGCGACTTTGTGCAAGAGCAGGATGGCGTGACTCACGTCACCGGCTTTATCGGTCAGGGCGGGCTGCGCTTTATGCTCACCTACGGACCGGAAGATCCCAACACCAGCTACGGCCAGTTGCTGGTGGATGTAGAGGATCCCACCCGGATTGCCGACATGGTGGCCGGGCTGCAGCAGCAGTTGTCTGCGCGTCATCCGCTGGCCGACATCAAGGTGTGGAAGTTTATGCTGGGCCGGGGCGGTGGCAAGAAAATAGAAGCCGCCTTCATGGGACCGGATCCGGTGGTGCTGCGCCAACTGGCCGAAGAGGCCAAGGCCATCATGGCCCAGGACGAGGGCGCCATTGCCATTCAGGATAACTGGCGTGAAAAGGTACCGGTATTGCGTCCTGTGGTGGATGAAGTGGCTGCCCGCCGGGCCGGGCTGACCCTTACCGACATCAGTCAGGCCATCAATCGCGCCTTCAGCGGCGAGCGTATTGGGGTGTATCGCGAAGGAGACCAGCTGATCCCCATCATCTCCCGGGCACCGGCCGCCGAGCGGGCCAGTGCCGACATGGTGGAAAACGTGCAGGTTTACAGCCCCACGGCCAAACGGTATGTGCCGGTCGGTCAGCTGGTCACGGCGGTGAAGCTGGAATGGGTGGACGCCATGATACGGCGGGTGGACCGGTTCCCTACCATCAAGGCCCAGGCCGATCCGCTGCCGGGCGAGCTGTCGGGACCACTGCTGGAGCGGCTGCGACCGAATATTGAGGCCATGGCCCTGCCGCCCGGTTACCGGCTGGAATGGCATGGAGAAGACAAGGCTTCGAAAGAAGCCAATGAAGGCCTGCTGTTGTCGGCGCCCTATGGCTTCAGTGCCATGATACTGGCGGTGGTGGTGATGTTTAACGCCCTGCGCCAGCCCCTGGTGATATGGCTGACCGCGCCCCTGGCCATTATCGGCGTCACCGTCGGCCTGCTGGTGTTTCAGGTGCCGTTCGAGTTTATGGCTATTCTGGGTCTGCTGAGCCTGATTGGCATGTTGGTGAAAAACGCCATCGTGTTGGTGGATCAGGCGGATGCGGAAATCGGTGACGGCAAGGCGGGCTTTGCCGCCGTGGTGGACGCCGCCGTCAGCCGGGCCCGGCCGGTGTTTCTGGGCGCATTGACCACCATACTGGGGGTGGCACCGCTGTTGATGGATCCCTTCTTTAAAAGCATGGCGGTTACCATCATGTTCGGTCTGGCCTTTGCCACCGTGATTACCCTGGTGGTGGTGCCGCTGCTGTATGTGGTGATTTTCCGGATCAAGTCCGCATAATCGGCAAAACAGTGCTGCATCGGCCTGTTGTGATACCAATCTGGAAAACTAACTGATCTACTTGGCTTCACGGTAAAGGTCGAACGAAGGGTCCACTCCACCGACACGCTGAACCGCATCCCTGCGACGCTCAGCACATGACGTCCTGTCATGTAATGGTCGCTGGAGTAGAACCCTTCATCCTTCCTAATGCTGCGGAGTCGCCTGTGGAGCGACCTGCAGACCACTCGGTGCTAAGAAGAGGCAACAGAGAGCGACTCCCGAGACCGTGAAATGCCAAGGATGGCATTTCCGAGCCCCCATGGATGGGTTTATGGCGTGTCGTGGGAGGTGACTCTGTTTCCTCTCGTCTCCAGCTTTAAAATAAATCATATTTTTATTTAGATTGGTATTAAAGGGATCAGATTACGAGCAAGTCAGGCTCTTCTGTTGTGCCGGCCATACATACTCGGTTACGGCCACTGTTTTTGGCCTGATAAAGGGCCTCGTCAGCGGATTGCAGCAGATCTTTAATACCTTGATGTCGGCTTGATAAGGTGGCGACGCCCAGCGACACGGCAAACCTGATCTCGGCTCCGCTGGATACCGTGACCGGCAGTTCCGCCAGGGTCTTGCGAATCAGCTCTGCCTTGTGCGCTCCCTGCTGCAGTGGCGTGTCGGGCAGCAGGATCACGAACTCTTCACCGCCGAAACGGGCCAGAATATCGGTGCGCCTGAGGGCAAGCCGGCAATGTTCAGCCAGCGCGATCAGTACTTCATCGCCGGCATCGTGACCGTAAGTGTCATTCACCTTCTTGAAGTGATCGATATCGAGTGTTAACACCGTTAGCGGTGAACCGCTTCGGTTGGCGCGGATCATTTCTCGTTCGGCCTGTTCATAAAACCAGCGGCGGTTGGCGGTGCCGGTGAGCGGATCCTTGTAGGCCAGTTGTTGAAGCTGTTGCTCCAGTCGGGCCTGTTCGGTCACGTTCTGCATGCTGAAGCGGCTAAGCTCAAGGGTACGCTCATCATTAAGACGGGATGAAACACTGCAAGACATCACCTGAGGGGCCCCATGCTTGGTTTTCATGGTCACGCGAAAATGATGTTTTTCATCTTTAAACATGTTTTTCAGTAAGACCGGCGCATCTTTTTGAACCTCGTTATCGACCAGCTCAATCAGTTTTAAGCGATTGATCAGCTCTTCTCGCCGGTAACCCAGATATTTCAGTGCCTGCTTGTTGATATTGGAAATGCGGCCGTCCTCTGCCAGGGTGACGTAGCCGATAGGTGCGTTTTCGTAAAGATCCCTGAAGTACTCCAGTTGCATCTGTTCAAGCCGAGCTTTTTCCCGAGCATGGTGTTTATTGCGCACCAACAGGTACACTTTTATCAGCACCATCATAAAAAGCCCTGCGAGTGCCGCTTTGAACCAGGGGTGAAGGTAAATGGCCCCAGACTGCCATTGCCGAGGGGCTGACTGTACCATCATGAGCCACTGAGAGGCCCAGAGATCGCTGATCAGACCAAGGTTGCTGACATAGCGGCCACCGACCGTTTTTTCGTAGATATTGGCCATATCCAGCCACAGATAACTAAACAGGTTGTTTTGTATATTGGCCGTACCATGCCGGTTGGTTTGCATTTCTTGCCACAGTTTTGGCTGCCAGGTCGCTGCTATCAGATCAGGACGTTCGCGCATCCAGCCCCATTCATTGACCGGATCGTGATTGACCATCCAGTAGCCATCGGCGTTCAGCAGCATGGCCCTGTCGTCTTGTGGAAACAGCTCGATAAACTGATTGAGCATGGCAGCGGCGCGTAAGTTCAGTACCAGTAGCCCGGCGGGTTCGCCCCGAGTGTTTTGCATCATGCCCACCAGGCGTATCGTTGGCTTGAATGGTTTTTCCAGTTCACCCTGCTCGGTGTTGAGATCAAGCGGTGACAGATAAACCTGGCCGGGCGCCAGTTTCAGCCCTTGCTGGATATAGTAACGATGCCGTTTGTTCTGCAGTCCGGATTCGGGTACCGCAACAGGCCCTGCATGGGTATTGTTGATGCGAATACGCTCTTGCCCCTGCAAGTCAATAATACGGATTTGATCGTAGCGACCGAAGATGCTGGCGCGGTTAATAAACGCCTGCGTCAGCCGTTGCCGGTTCTCGCCGGTGGGAGCATCAGGGTAACCCAGATCAAATGCCATGATGGACAATAGCCGAGTGTCTTGCACGGCGACCATCAGGTGTTCATGGAACGTGGTTTTGGCGGCATTCATCAGGTGCTGGTGCCGGCTCAGGGCCTGCTGCTGCAGTCCTTTGTCATACATTTTTTTACTCATCCAGAGAACGGCGGCCAGCACTGTCCATGCGAGCAGCAACCACCATAAAAAGCGCTTAAGCATTATTAACCCGTTATTGTTATATATAGTCTTTTTTGTATCCGATTGAGACACTATACCAACTTGGTGCAACTTTGTCCGAAGGTAAAAGGCAGTCACTTGCATTGATGAGGATCAAGAAATGCGTCTTTTTCATGAAAAAATGATGGCGCTGTCTTCAGAGTAAGTCGAATCGGCGTTCTGATACCGGCCTCATACCTTACTCTCTTCAAGCCGTACCGACGGATTGTGCTGTCCGGATCGCGGAAGTTTGACGCCAACCGGATAGATGCGAGAATACGGCCTCCTCGTGTGTGCTGTTGAGGTTCCGGATCAGGGTATCAAATGAAATATAAGTCTCAGTACGGGTATCAAGGCAGTGTTTGGCTGGTTAGTTTTTTAAAATCAAAGAGATAAGTGCAATATGCTGCTGATGATCGATAATCGACATTCAAGTCCGTTAGTATCCATTACGGTCTCTTGGTAAAGCCTTTAAGTGTTAAATATCAGCATTTTAGCTCCATTTTAGGTTTTTTTCGTCTATTGCCATCCATGAAAATTGCGGGTATCGTTGCGGGTATCGAAATTAGGATACCCGCATTATGCCGCTGACAGATGCCAAAGTTCGCAACACCAAGCCTACCGAAAAGCCGCAGAAGCTGGCGGATGGTCAGGGCCTCTACCTAGAGGTTAGGCCTTCAGGCTCCAAGCTGTGGCGGTATCGTTACCGTATTGCCGGCAAAGAGAATGTCTTTGCCATTGGCGAGTACCCAACCTTAAGCCTGGCTGGCGCACGCACCGAGCATGACAAGGCGAGAGGCCTAGTCAAGCAAGGGCTACACCCGGCGCACCACAGACAATCCGAGCGCCTGGTGAACCGGGAGGCAAATGCCAACACCTTTGAGTCGCTGGCGCGAGAATGGATAGACAAGAAAGCTTCTAGCTGGACTCCTTACTATCTACGCCAGGTTGAACGCTTTTTGGCGGCGGATGTGTTTCCTTATATCGGAAAGCTTCCCATTCGCAATGTGACGGCGGCCCTCCTGCTGAAAATTATTCAGCGTGTGGAGAAGCGGGGAGCGGAAACCGTGGCCCTGCTGATCCGTCAGTGGTCTTCTGCCATCTTTCGCTATGCGGTTGCCACTTTGAGGGCTGACCACGATCCTGCCGCCGCTTTGAAAGGCGCTATTCACCGGCCCAAGGTAGAACACCGCAAGCCACTTACTAGAGACCAGATCGTTCAGTTCATCAAGGCGCTGGACGAATATGGTGGTTACAGAGCGACTGTGATAGCCCTTCGGCTGATGCTGCTGACCTTTGTGCGCACCGTAGAGCTACGCAAAGCAGAATGGCATGAATTTGATTTCGAGCGGGCCGAGTGGCGGATCCCGGCAGAAAAAATGAAGATGCGTCAGCCCCACATAGTGCCGCTTTCCCGTCAGGCAGTTGAGTTACTGCGGGAACTGCATACCTTCACCGGGGGCCGTCCGTTGTTGTTTCCTAACTTACGTAACCCGGATACCTGTATGACCCCAACCACCCTGAACCGTGCCCTGGAGCGAATGGGATTCAGCGGCAAGGGTAGCATTGGCTTTTCGGCTCACGGCTTTCGTGCCACGGCCTCTACCTTGCTGAACGAAATGGGCTACCGCTCCGATGTGATTGAGCGCCAGCTAGCTCACGCTGAACGGAACAAGGTCAGAGCCAGCTACAACCAGGCTCAGTATTTGGACGAACGCAAAATCATGATGCAGGTATGGGCGGATTTGATTGACGGGTTGGCATGTAGTGAGCTGCCTGCAGGGAAGATGCAATGACACACCGGATAACAAAAAATGAGCACATTGAAAGACATATGGCTTCGTTGCTGAGTAATGAACAGGTGCCAGCCATGACAGCCGGCAGAGCAGCCTTGGTTGAGTTGATGCGTCGCTACCTGGGTGGACTGCTTGATACAGTTGTTACCCTGCTGGAAGTGCATAAACTAATGTACTTTATGCAGGAAGCTGGTGAGCCATTGCGTCTGAAATATAAAAAGCTCCGTATGTTCCTTATGCGGAAAATCTACATCATGTGCTGAATTTGATTGAAGGTCACTTGGTATCTGGCTATGCCGACGGCAGTGATGCACCCGAAAAGCAGCTAACCTTGATGCCCGGTGCTGCTGAACAAGCTTCCGAATTTTTGAAACGTTCACCTGAAACCAGTGCTCGCTTTGATAAGGTTGCTGATTTGGTGGAAGGGTTTGAATCGCCTTTTGGACTGGAACTACTATCAACAGTGCATTGGGTGATGAAGCATAATACGGCAAGCTCAGTAGATGATGTGGTTTGCCAGACTTATGCGTGGAGTGAACGTAAACAGTAATTTAGCCCTCGCCAAATTTCCCTAGCAGTTAATGTTTTAAGTAAAAAAGGGATGAGTTACTACCGCGTAATGTGGATGGTGTGAATAAAATTGCTGGCTTACATAGTGAAAAAAGAGAATGAATGGGAGTGATACAGAAATCACTCCCATTTTTTACCATCTTTCAGCCTATCCTTGTTTTATCAATTGATAGGTGGTGTTATCCCAAATCCAAGTTTCACCAGGCTTGCCCGGAAGCTCCATAATGATTTTGCTCCCTTCAGTTTTTGTATCGATAAGATCACTGCAGGTTCCAAAACTTGGAGTGATCAGGGGCTGACTATGATGGTGAGATACAAGCAGCATGTGCATGGCCGGGCAGCCAGTACCGCCAGTCACTAATTGAATAACGGATACCTTATTATCACTGGTGGTGTACTCTTTTACTACACTGGCACTGTAATAATCATTGACAGTAAATACTGGCTCGTCATCCAGATAAATACTAGTGACATAGCTGCTCTCATCAGTATTCAGGCTGACTTTGAGGGCGGGTAGAGCTGTTGCTTTTTCAAACTGGGGCTCAAAGTAGGTATGACCATTGTTGTAGGTAACAGAGGCACCATTGAATCGTATTTTCTGCCCCACCTTATCAATCAGGTAGTCGTAGACATCATCGGTATCTGCCAGGTCGATGGTGTCTCCATTGTCCGTTTCCAGCCAGAAGTCCATGGAAGCATATTTTACCGTACCTTCTGCAATGCCCGGGATCTTTGATTCAATAGTCAGGTCAGCCATGGCTGATGTGCTAAGCAAGGTAAATGCTAAACCCACTGCAGAAATTCGTTTTTTCATGTGCTCTTTCCTTGTTGTTATAGAGATGACATTAAGTGCCGCTTTGAGTGTTTTATTTTTGAAACTATGCCAAAAAATTAAATGAAAGATCCAGTCGAACTGGCTGAAAGGGTGAAGTTGTGACGAAAGTGGTGTTATTTTAATTTTTACCTGTAATCTCCGCGGAAAAGTCGTATGAATCGCAGTCAATTGCGCGATGCTAACGTCATAGCGGGCGAGCTGGTGTCGGCGATTATCGGAAAACTTGGTAATGTAAATCAGTCATGATATTACTGATAAATTTGCTGTGCGTTGGCGCCAGGCTGGTCACTTCTCTGCTCAGTAATGATGCAATGTCACCCGAGCGATGGGGCCCAGGACCCTGTTTAGTCATGGCGCGAATTGGTTAAGGTATTGTTTAGTATGTTTCTCTAAAATCGGCACATACGGTACAGTTTCTGCCATTATCTTTTGCCTGATAGAGCAGTGTGTCGGCGAGGCGCATGGCTTCTTCCAGTTCACGGTCTTTACTCAGGCTGAAAAGACCAATGCTGACGGTGATAGACAGCGAAATCTGCTCATCATATTCAATTCTGGTTTGCCGCAACACCTGATGCAGGCGTTCTGCCGCCTGCCAGGCTTCGCTTTCTGTGGTGTCTGGCAGCAGAACAACAAATTCTTCTCCTCCCCAGCGACCGATTAAATCGGACTGGCGAAACACATTCCTGCAAACTTGGGCGAAGTGTTCAATGACCCTGTCCCCAGCTTTATGGCCAAAGTCGTCGTTGATTACTTTAAAATAATCCAGATCCATCATCATTAAGGCCGCCGGTGACTGGCCTCGCTGAATAAGAGCATGCTCTTGGCTCAGGCGTTCTTCAAATGCTCGGCGATTGTAAAGGCCGGTAAGTGGATCAGTGGCTGCCAAGTGGGTCAGCTCCTGCTGGGCAGATTGTAACTGTTGAATCAATCCGGACTGCGCCTGTTGTACGCGTATCAACTCCAGGTTTCTCATCACTTGATTGGCCAGCGTGGAGAGAGCGACCCGTTGTATTTCAGTCAGCTCCCGAGGGCGGTGATCAAGCACACACAGGGTTCCCAGGGGAAGGCCCCCCGGACTTTTGAGCGGTGTGCCGGCATAAAAGCGTACAAATGGCTTTCCTGTCACTAGTGGGTTATGGACAAAGCGAGGATCCTGACTGGTATCAGGTATGATAAATAACTCCGACTGTAGAAGAACATGGGCACAAATAGAGATATTCAGTGGCGTTTCCTTTACTCCCAGCCCTTTTTCGGATTTAAACCATTGCCGGTTACGACCTACAAAGTTAATCACGGCAATGGGAGTATCGCAGATCAATGACGCCAGCTCTGTTATTTCGTCAAACGCGGTATCCGGTGGCGTGTCCAGAATACAGTAGGACGCCAGTGTGGCAAGACGAGCTTCTTCGTCGTAAACGTTAATGTCGCAGTGCTGGGAGGTGCAAGATACCATGGTGAATACCGTTTAGTAATTGAGCCAAAATAAACTCAGGCTGTCAGCCATGCCTGAAGAATAAGCAATAGTAGTGTATTTCCCTGTTATGTACCTTAGCGAATGGCCTCAACACGTTCATCGGCCGCTTGTACCACCGATACATCCTGGCCATAAGGCATTCGAATAGTGGGAATGTAACAGGCCTCATTCGTGCTCTTCGACAATACTGGGCAGAGCAATTGGCTAGCTCGCCTGCAATGCGCGTCGCGCAGTTACACTGTTGAGTAAAGAGTACAACGATGTTCTAGAAATAAAAAAATAAGAACAAGAAGGTATTAGAACTGAAACTTAGGCCGATGAAGCTTGAACCTGAGCCGGGGACATCCATGACTAATTATCCTTGGGAGCGGGAATTTAAATGACCTTACAGCTAAGGTGTAAGGTCACCAGACCGAATAAATAAATTCAGCCAATATTACTACCTTCTGGTAGAGACTCACACACCTTTAAGTTTGCATCTACAAAATCACTCCAAGAGTACATATGACTAAGTAATCAAGCATAACTTATGTGGAAATTATTCCCAACTCCCTTGAGTAGAGTTGATACTTCATTTACTAACTCGTCTTTGCTCCAGGAAGTGAAGCTGCGCCAGTGATATTTCGCATGTTTCCACAATATTTCGATCAGATTCAATTCCGGGCTGTATGGCGGTAGATAAAGCAGCACAAACAGGTGTTCATACAGCCATTTATCGCGCATCGTTGGGTCAATAAAGTGATGAATGGAAGCATTATCCATCACCACGATAGTGACTTTATCCTGACTGGATGATTGTGCCAATTTATCCAAAAATGGAACGACATGCAGCCGTTTCACCGAGTGCTCAAAAAGCTCAAAGTGTAACGCTTCAGTGGCATAATCCAGCGCGCCAATCACATTCACGCGTTTACGTCCGACGCTGGCATCAGCGAGATGTGCCACACCGAGCGGTGACCAGGCTCGCTGTACACTCGGTATACAGGAGAAGCCACTTTCATCGCAGTAGAGAAGCTCTATTTTGCCTGCCTTGGCCGCCTCTCGATATCCCGCCAAGCGGTCTTTTGCTGCTTGGAAGGCGACGTTGTCTCTTTTTTTTCGAGACTGAGCCGAGTTCGTTTGAAAGAGAGCTTTCTGGCTCTCAGTCCAGCAGAAAGGCGATCCAAACTAAATGAAGGGGCATCAGGATAAAGGTCGCGGACACGAGCGGCAATCTTGGCTAGCGTCAGTGGCTCAGCACGAGCGATTTCTGCGGCAGCATCCAGCATGTCAGCCGTTAGCTTGGGAGGCCGGCCGCCTTTATGGCCCGTCAAAATGCCAGCCAAGCCCTTGGTTCGCCAGCCTTTTGCCCAGTTGTAAATCGGCTGATCGCTCATCCGAAACAGCTGGGTAATCTGCACAACAGTAGCGCCATCATTCAGAGCAAGTAGCGCCAGTGCTCTTCGCCTGAAGTCCGGGAAGGGATGATGTTTTGACATCTGCTCCAGAGTGATGACCTCTTCAGCTGTCAGTGGTTTTCCTAACAAATTTCGTTTCATACCGGGCCCCACAAGATGGCATCTATGATGACAGTATAGATCCACTTCGGTTATGCCGTATTACTTATAGTTTTTATCATACTGAACCTTCACCCTACAGATCTCAGGTCTTTCATTGTAGATAGAACAAAGTTTGGTCACTTTATCTAAGTGACGACAAACACCATCACCTCTATCGAGGTATCTCGTCAACTCAGATAGATGTACGTTGGAGCAGCATTTTCCGCACTGATAACACGGAAACTCTTTATTTTCCTTGTTCATCATAAACCTTTGAGCCAACTGCGAAGACTATCCACATTTCCAGGCTCAAATGGAATCTCTATCGAACGTTTATTGATCTCCGCTGCAAGTATAAGACTTCTTTCATACTCACTATTTTCCAATAGTAAGTCATCTGTAAATTTTGCTATGCTTTTTACATCAAGGTTAAATTCGAGACTGGCAAGTTCAATCAAATAACGATCTAGTTCTGCATTTACTTTTTGGAAGTATTCAAGAGTTTGACGTGCTTCGTTCTTAAATTGATCAAGGAAACGCCATACTTTTTGCATTACTTCGCTATGATCCAAAAAGTAAGTAATTCCTAAAGTAATTAGCCCTGTTGCTATAGCGCTTACAAAAGCTGCTAGCTCAATACCAAATGGAAAAGTCATCACTGATGCTAGGGTTTGATTTATGATTACACCTAGGGAAACAGAAGCTCCAATTGATAACACTCTAATTACTTCTCTGGTTAATTCACCTACAGTAAGTTTATTGGGGTTGAAAAAGATCAATTTGGCAGCAGAAACAAGGCTTGACCATAGCTCGCGAATTAATCTTCCAATTTGTCGGTGAGTGGTCATAAATATATTGATGAACGTCGTTGTTAAACTGGATAGTAATCCTGAAAGTATGCCGTCTTTAAATATTTCAAGAACGTTCCTGAATCTTGATTTAACTCTTTCCCAAATGTCAGATAGTAAGATTTTAAGGTTCGTTATGAAATCTTTAAATTCAAAGTTTGATTTTGTTTTTTCATACAAGTGAGGAATGCCTTCTCGTAACTCAAACCATATCTCAGCTAAAATTAAACCTATAGCTTGCCTTAACCCCATGTTAAATCCAGCGGTTGCTGATGCAAGAGCAGTGTCTTTAAAAAAACGACTACTTTTATAATATTCTTCATTGATCTGTTGGTCGTAAACTAACCGTGCTTTTTTATCAGCCTTTCTCATTTCTTCATGATTGAGACTCTCGAGAACCTCAATATGTTCTTTTTCTTTTTTTATTTTATCTTCTAATTTACGTTTGTTGTGACGCTGCTCTGGTGTATCTGAGGGAATTGAATTCAGCTTTTCTTGATTGTTTTGTATTCTTTCTTTTTTACTATTTATAGTCTTAGGTAAAATTTCGTCTAAGAACTTATCCATTGAGTGGTTTGATTTAAGATTATTAACATATGAATGTGTTGATTGAAAGTTTGATTCTTGGTTGGCAAGGTTAACGCCATCTATTCCTGCCAAAACGCGTCCTGCATCATTATGTACTTCATGGGATGATATGATGTGATCTAGCTGTCTGTTTTCATTTTCATTCATCAATGTATTGCGATATGTATCGTGCAATTGACCATTTACTTGTGATTTTTTATCATCTTTCCCTTTATTAATGTAGTTGTTGTGAGTGTGATATAAATCTACCTTTACGCTTTCCCCTTTGCTATTTATATAGGCAGGTTTATATTCTCCACGGTTTTCATGTTCATTTTTTATGTGCTCCGGAATATAAATATCAGAGTCACTATTATAATGCTTTCTAATGTTGTTGATGGTAGTAACATCACCACCTTTCTTATCTTCAAAAAGAAGAGGGTCAATCCCGAACGAGCTAATAAGGCTTTGTAGTATAGTTCTATTTAATTCTTCTTTTAATTGAAGTTCAGCACGGACTGAGACGGACATTTCGAAAATTCTCCTTTTTAAAAAGGTGGCTAGGCCACCTTTTTTATTAATTGAATATCATTGAGCTTTGTTTAGAGTTTTCAAGAACCTTGTCGATAGCATCGCTGTTGATAACTTTCATTCCTTCTTTATCTGTCTCTACTTCAACAACTTTGTCTTCGCCAATAGCAATCTCGCCATTGCGATTGTATTTCGGCTTAAATAGGGGAGTGGTGATGATGTCTGTTAGAATTGCCGCTACTTGGTAGCCATTGTTTACAACCAGGAGCAATTCTTTCTCTAATGCGTTTATGTCACCACCTGAGTTTTTATAGGTGTTAATTTGTTTCAGTTCTTCAAAGTAACCTAAAAATATCTCATGGATACGGGATGTTTCAGCATAGAGCTGCTCGACATAGTGTTTAACCTTAAGAAGGTTAGTTTTTCCCTTTGACATCTTATCTATGGCATTGGCAACTTCTTCGCGAGTATCCCTTGCAGCATTTAAAGCGTCTTCCGCATGGGAAGCAAATGCCCAACCAGCAATAGCAAGAATGGGAGCAGCAACAACGCCTCCTAGTACCATGGCCCCACCTGCCATACCAAAGCCACCGGCAGCAATGGAGCCGCCACCAATTGCTGCCATGGTCGCGTTGTATGCTGCTGCACCAGAAAGAGCGGCAATAGGAGTGCCTGTTGATGCTGCCGCGAGAGTCATAACACCACCGTCTAGCGAATCCCCTCATAATTTCCTTTGGGGTCATAGAGGTAGACGCGCATCCTGCCGTTTGATCTAATGAATTTCGCCAAAAACACATTAGTTCTCAACGCCCCGATGAGGAGAATGCAGGATGCGCGATGTTCATATTCTACAAGAATTGCTGGCAAAACAGTGCCCGGAAATTCATCAAAAGCGGCTGACTTCACTCATGGTCGCCACTTCAGCCTTGCTGGAGGGAGACACTTTGTCTTTGACCGCGTTGGGGCGCAGCATCAATGGTGCTGCGTCAGCTAAACATTCCATCAAGCGGATCGACCGCCTGCTGGGAAATCCTCATCTGCACAGCGAACGCTTGGCGTTGTATCGCTGGCATGCAAGCAACCTGTGCGGACTCAACCCCATGCCGGTCATACTGATTGATTGGTCTGATGTTCGTGAGCAACTTCGACATATGACTCTCAGGGCATCGATCGTACTCAAAGGCCGCTCCATCACACTGTATGAGCGCGCATTTGCGTGGGAAGATTACAACTCGCCGCGCAGTCACAACCGATTTTTGCGTGAGCTGGCGAGTATCCTACCTTCGGGGGCCACGCCTTTGCTGATCACCGATGCAGGCTATCGTAATACCTGGTTTCGCGAAGTGGCTTCCTACGGCTGGTACTGGCTGGGCCGGGTTCGAGGTAATGTTGCCTTTACTTCAGCCAGTCGGAAACAGTGGTGCTCAAACAAAACCCTGTATCCCAATGCCAACCACAAACCCCGCTATATCGGGCTGGTAGATCTAGCCAGAAAGTCTCCTATTCGCTGCCATCTGTACTTGTATAAAAGTAGTGCCAAGGGACGTAAAGACCGGCGCACTGCCAGCTCGGGCAGCAAGCACACTGCGCAACGAGAATATCTGAAAGGCAGTAAAGAGCCCTGGTTGCTGGCGACCAATCTTCCGACTGACTTATTCAGTGCGGCACAAGTGGTCAGGTTTTACGCCAAACGGATGCAGATAGAAGAATCATTCCGGGATCTGAAAAGTCCCCTGTACGGATTTGGCCTTCGGCACAGCCGAACACGCTGTCCACGGCGCTACGATATCCTGCTGCTCATCGCCTTATTGGCTGAAATCATCCTGTGGTGGTTTGGTCTGGCCGCTCAACAAGCGGGCTGGCAGCGTCACTTTCAAGCCAATACCATCCGACACAGAGCTGTGCTGTCATCAGTCCGGCTCGGTAAAGAGATCCGAAGGCGGCCGAAGTATCCTATCACCGAGCAGATGCTGTACTGGGCAAGACTGGAGTTAATGCGCCTGGCTCATAGTGCGGGTATCAGCGAATTATGAGGGGATCCTCCAGCACCACCGTATACTGCATACGCGGCTGCTGCACCTCCTACTCCGGCTGTGGCAACTTTTCCTACATAGGTAGTAGCAGATAATGCAAGTCCATCAATTTTATCCAGTTTATGTTGGGGGATATCAATTGATAAGTCTTTGTGTTCTGAGTTATTTATTTTTGCCAGCAAATCCTTTGCGATAGTGCGGAATTCTTTGAACTCACTTCCGATTTGGAGCTGTAATTCGCCCAGCTCTGTTAGACTTTCGGTAACGCTATCATTAATAATGTCAAAATTATTCTTAGCCTCTCTATAATTCTTCTTGGTGGAGTCTAGAATATCGTTAGCTAAGGATTTATCTTTATATCCATCATAACCTTTTTTAGCACCAAAGCCTGCGGCAGCTATGGCAGCACCAGCAAGAATAAAAGGTAACGGCATAATTAATTCTCCAAAAGTGCATAAGCTTCTTGAGTAAGAAGTAATTGTTGCTTTACCCATGACTCAAGGTTTTGCAGATGTGCAGTGGAAATTGCGAGTTTTTTAGCAACTTGAGTAATGAAATCTTTTTCAATATCTTGGTAATTCTCATCTGCATGAGCCACACCAATCAATTCCAGCATGAATGCTGTTTTTTGCTTTTCTTCTGCGAACAGAGCATGCAAAGAATCAATGTTAACATCGGAGTCAGGATTGAGGTTGTTACAACATTGTTGGCGTAGAGTGTCGAGTAAAAGTTGCTCTCTTTGATCTATGTAATTGTCGGCAGTGATTAGCTTTTTTGAAAGAGACAATAACGCTTCTTGCTGAGAGCTGCTTAATAATTGAACAAACATTTCGTTTCCCCTGAGGTTTTTATTCTTTAACAGTCAGCTATCCCGGACTGTCGTTCGAGCTAAGTTGAGTATCTCAATGCAGTGCGACATTTTGTGTCGCACTGCATCAATTTACACTTGCTACTATGAAATTTATTTTTAGGGGAGTCTAGCTAATATTGAGTGACTAATGTGGCAAGTTACTCCAAAATCGCTTTCAGCAGCGCATCCCTGGAGTCCAGGTAGAACTGGATATCGATCTTGGTCGCCATGTCGTCGGATAAATCGTAAAGCTGCCGGCGGGCGGTCACGGGCATCAGCAGTGTGCTGGCTCCCTTTTCTACCGCCAGTTCGGCGATATTCACCGCGCTGTTAATGGGCTCTATAGAGCCGCCCAGGTTGATTTCGCCTACCACCACCAGGCCACCCTTCACCGACTTTTTCAGCAGGCTGCTGCACATGGCGATGAGGGCTGCTACGCCCAGCTTGGAGCCTTTCTTGGCGGCATCGAAGGCCCGTAGCTGTACGCTGTATTCGTGGGAGCGGGGATCCCTGTCTCCCACTAGCTGCTGCGCGCGGGAGTAAAGGTTCTGCTCCGCATAGCGCATCGATTCCTTGAAGGCCGCAGGGGCGGGGTTATTCAGAATTTTCACGCCCGATCCCGGTCCTTCGTTTACCTCAATGCGATACAGTCCGGCGTTGTCGTCAATATCCGAGCCGCCTTCGCTGATGGTCCAGATTTGACCCGGCTCCAGCGGATCATCACCAATTTCGTTGTCGGCCCGTAACTCCGGCGTAGCCACAAACTTTTCAATGCCATCGTCACCGATGAAATAGCTGAAATGGGTATTGCGGAACTCGGCTGCACCTACCCGCTTTTGCTGCTCTTTTACCCGGCGACGCACTTCCAGGCCCAGACGGGTGGCCCATTCCAGGTCTGCATCGGACACCGGCATATCCGGATCGGGATACAGCAGCTTCAGCAGGCCGGAAACGGTCTTGTTCACCGCATTGGTGTCGCGGCCACTGAGGGCACCACCCAGGTGAACCCGGTTTTGCATGGCCGATACCCGGCTTTGAAAGCGCAGCCGGCTCATGCACTCGGAGAAAAAGTCGCTGACCAGGCCAAAATGATCGGTAGTTAGCTCCTTACTCATTTTGGGTACATCCCAGCCGGGCAGATAGCAATGAATGCGGTCCATCCAGGCGGTATCGTCGCGCATTTCCGCGGGAAGGGGGCCAAACAGGTGGCCCACCCGCTGCTGGTGCTCTACATCCACATCAAAGTTGCCTACAAACACCATGGAGCCATCGGCGCGAATGCTTTCCTTGCCGCGGCTGAATTCGCCGGACTCCATGTAGCCTTTCATGATGTTGATGCCTTCCTTGGTGTCGAAGGAAATACCGCTCACTTCATCGAAACAGACCACATCGTACTGACAGACCAAACCACGCTGGCCACTGGCGTTGTTGACGAACATTTTGGCAATGGTGGCCTTGCCCCCGGAAATCAGGTGAGCATAGGGGGATACCTGCTGGAACAGGTGGCTTTTACCGGTACCACGCGGGCCCAGCTCCACCAGGTTATAGTTGCGCTCCACAAAGGGCACCATACGCAGCAGTACAGCGTCTTTAGACCTGTCCGACAGGGCTTCGGACTCCAGGCCGATGGAGCGGATCAGAAAGTCGCGCCACTCCTGGCTGTCAAAATGACGGCGGGCATCGGCCATCACCTCCAGCACATTGCGCTTGGACAGCTGAATGGGCCGTAACTCGGCAATACCAAAGGCGTTGCCTTTTTCCTCGGCAATGATGGGGTCGTACTCCAGCGTGACTTCGGCATAAAAGCCGCCGGTCAGTAGGCGTTCATTGTCATCAACGATTTTATCGGCAATTCTCACCCGGTTCAGGTTCAGGCTGGGCAGGGAGGCAACATAGCCCCCTTCCTTTTCAACAAAGCGCACGCTGACAATGTCGATAAGCTTTACCGCGCCGGCCTTGTAGGCCTTTGCCTTGAACAGCTCTTCTTCACCGGCGCGCACCGTGCGTGAGGCTAGCTGCCGCTGCACGATTTCCAGCCCTTCTTCAATTTCGTCCGGATCCGTGCTGGCACAATAGCGCCCCAGCATAAACTCCACCACATAGGTGGGCACCGGAAACTGGCGGGCAAAGGTTCTCACCAGATCCTTGCGAACAAGGTAGCCTTCAAAGGCCTCGGCGGCTTTTCTGTCCAGTTGGTCCAGCTCCACTATTCATCTCCTGCCAAGGTTGGTTTTTTTGCCAAAAGGTTGCCCTGGGCGTCCAGCAGCACCAGTACCGCTGACGTTTGTTCATACTGGTCATCCACCATCAGGCTGCACTTGCCGTCTTTGAGCGGTTTGCGTGTGCAAATCTCGGAGTCCGGATCTGCCGGATGGGTGCGAAGCACGGCCACCACAGTGTCGGCATTGGTTTCCGCTTTTACCTTGCATACCAGCCCCAGCCAGCGAATGTCGGTAACAGACGCCGTCACCGTACTGGCAGCGGCGACCGGCTGCTGATTTTCCAGCTCAATCACGGGAGTCAGGCATTCCTGCAGACTCAGGCCGCCATGGTCATAGTGCCGGCCGGCAACAAAGCTTCTGGCACCGGGGGCCATGGCCACACTTACCTGCGGGTTCCAGTACCAGCCCACCTGCATAAAGCCGCTGGCTACCGACTGCTTCAGCAGGGCGCACCGGCTCCAGCGGGTTTCCGTCAGGTGTTTGGGCAGATCAACCTTGGCCATGGGCTCCGGGGTCAGCATCCAGCCATGGTCGGTCACAATACGGATTTTGCGCCAACCGGCGGCCAGCAGCTCTTCAACCCGTTCCACAATTTCACCCAGCAAGGCATCGATGCGAGCGGCCAGTTTCAGGCCTCTGACATGGCCTTCCTTGTCGATGTCGCCACTCTGCACCCAGGCATTGGTACTCGGGTCACCGGTTTCACCTTCGGACAGATACACCCAGCCTTTTTCGGCCAGGAATTTCTTCAGGTAGTGAGACGAGAAGGGAGTGTCATTGTCCACCAGGCTGGGCTGAAAATCCTTATCGTCGGGGCGTCCGGTAATGCGCTCATGCACCGGGGTAACGGCGGCTTTTGCCGTGGCCGTGACCGAGGGCAGGGCGGCCCAGTCATGGCCCAGGCGCACCTCACCGAGGTGCTCAAGGCACTGGGTTAGTCGCTGGGCAATATCAAAGCGCAGGCCATCGACAAAGAACACCAGCTCACCGGCAGGCTGGTATTCCGCCGTGGCCTCTTTGGCCACCAGATCTCCCGCATAGCCTTTTTGCCGCACCAGCTCCTGAAAGGTGCGGGTGGTTTCGTCGAGCCAGGGGGTATACATCTGTGCCAGCAGGGCCTGGATCAGATTTTGTTGACCTGGACTCAGCGGATAGGCCAGTGCCCGCAATAAATGATCGTCGGCTTGCCAGTAGCGCTCCCGGTATTGCTGTCCCATTTCTTCCATGGAGATACCGGAAAACTCTGTGTCGGTGAGCCGGGCGAGTTGGGCCAGGTGCTCCAGCACACCCGCCAGTGGAGACAGCCCCAGCGCGTGCCAGATCCACAGGCGGCGATCCTGATGCTGCTTTTCCAGGGCGAGAATTTGCTGGCGTACCTCCGCCGAGCCAAGGGGCAGAAGTTGGCTCAGTGCCTGCTCCAGGGCACTTTCTTCGGCCTGGTTAATCACCGGATAGCTTGAGCCGTCTGCAGCAAGGTCGGGCTCCACCTTCAGCAGCAGCTGGGGCAGACTGCCGTAGTGATGACAGCTTTCTACAAAGCGCTGCCACACTCCTTCCCAGATGCCCTGACGCTGGCAGAGCAACTCGGCGGCGGTGAGAGTCCCGTCGCGTTCCGGGCTGAAGTGGTATTCGGTTTCGCAGATCCCCAGCAGAGCCTGCCAGCGGCCGCCGTCCCAGCGCTCCTGCATGGCCTTGCTGTCGTTCATCCAGCTCAGCAAATCACGCACCGGATCACTGGAAATCAGCTTGTTGAAATCGGCGGCCTCCAGCCGGCGGTTATCCAGATCTTCCCGTTCACTTTCCAGCACTTCGGGCAGCACGCGCAGCATGGCCTGATGGGTGTTATCGTCTCTGGCCACATCCAGGCCGGCTCCGCCATTGGCGGAAGACAGAAAAGCCGTTACCGTCCAGTCGCGGCCAGCACTGTTATAGGCCCACCAGCAGCCCCGGTATTGCAGCTCGGCCAGGGGCATCAGGGCTTTGGGACATTCGGCAATGGCCCGCAAGTCCCGACGCTCAAGGCCCGGCAGATAAATGATGGGAGTGCGATCTTCGGGCAGCTCAAACTCGGGCAGCGCTCGTTCAATCACACACTTTATCCAGATGGCTGGCCCCTGTTTCTTGTTGGGGGCGTAGTCACCCAGCACCACCAGCTCGGGCATGGCGGACTGCAGCAGCGGCAGGGCGCTTTCCCACTGGCGTTGTTTGTCGGTCCAGAGGATCACGCTGGGCGCGACCTGAATATTGGAGTTATAGGTAGCGCTGGTCCGCACTTCGTCGGCCAGCAAATCAATCAGTTTCATAGCAGTCCCTGGCGGTTCGCTTCATGCCACACAAAAGGTGATTTCTTTTTCAAATAATCAGACGGCAGACCATGTTCCAGATAATCCTGGTACCAGCTCACACGCAACTCGCGACACTGCTGGTCATCAAGTCGCAGTCGCTCGATGGTATCCTCAACCAGACGCCTTGCTTTAGCAGCCAACCTCGGGTTTGGATAAATATGTCCGGTGGAAAGCTGAAGCCGGAACAAATCAGGCGCAAGATAGAAAGGATCCAGCACATCGTTAGCCGCACCTTTACGGCTATTCATGGTTGAGCATGCCAAACGATAGTTACCCCACTCATAGGCCAAGCCAGCATTGGTTGACTTGGCAATAAAATGATCAACACTTCCGGCACCCATCACTCGCTCAAAGTAAACACCAAGGTAGGCACAGATGCCGGTGTAGGAATGGTGCAGATCAGTCAAACACTCTCGCCAGTAGGGTGGGATATCGGCTTTAGGCGGTAAGGGCTTTCCCAAAGGAAAGCCTTTCTTTTTAAGATATTTCAAACCTTTACGTCGTACACGCGCATCAAAATTAGCGGGCTCTGGCTGCGCCACCACAGGAATCATTGCAGCCACCCCTGTTTTTCACCCACGTAACGCCAGCGAATCCAGAATGGATCCGTATCACCCAGCAAAGTCCGCAATTTGGCATCAAGCTTCTTCGCCAGTTGTTCATCAATGACTTCTTCCGACAGGATCTTTGCCGCTTGCTCCAGAGTCTGTTCGGCCTCTAATGACCGCGCACTTCCCAAATCAAAGGCTTCACTGATTAACCAGCGTGAAGCATCACCGTGACGAACAAACGGGCGGTTGCGTAATACAACCTGTCCGTACTCCAGATCAAGGTCATACCAGCAGTCCGTTCCAGGGTCAAAGCTTGGTTCGACCGACGCCATCACCAACGGAGAATGAGTGACCGTAATCAGCTGTACACGAGCGTTAGCGGCCAGCATCTGCATGACCTCAAGTAACGAAGGGATGACGGAGCGCTGCCAACGCGGATGCAGATGGGCTTCCACCTCATCAATCAGGAAGGTAACCCGTGTTTCAGGTTCCAGCCCCTTCAGCTCGACCGCTTTCAGGTGCTCTTCCCAGCACCACACAAGAAAATATGCCAGTGCAATAATCCTGCGCATACCAGCTGACACATGCAGAATGGGAACATCCATGCCATAAGGCATCTTGATGGTTGGCATATCACGCGCGTCGGTCAGGCTAATGCGGGTCAGAGGCCCAGGTGCAAGCTGTTCATCCTTACTGGGTGAAAGCTGACGCAAGACAGCCTGCAGGCTTTGAAAGGCACGGCCATTTTCTTTTTGCCAACCTGCCCAGTCGCGGATAAGACCATTACACAACCAGTTACCATCGGCATCCTGCAGGCCATCCCAAACTTCCTTGGGCGCGAAGACATAAGCATCTTTTCTTCCAGCCGGGTTTTCCTTGTCACGCCAATAGTTTCTTTCCGGATCCCATACCGCAAAGCTGCCATCTGACATGGCATAGATGACCAAACCTGATTTTACCGGGCGGCCCTTGGAGCGTTGCCAGTTTTGTGAATCGCGATCAAAGATACGGCTGCCTGCCTTATCGCCACTGACCGCAAGCACTTCAAGGTCGATAACGGCATCCTGCTTCTTATCATTTGGCAAAGCCATGCGCCCAGAGGTCAGTCGGGGGTTAACCTCAGCCGGCCAGGTGCCCGTCATTGCCCACCAGGCAATATCCAGCAAAAAACTTTTGCCCAGGCCGTTGTCGCCGGTAATCAGGTTCAGACGATCGCCGAACTCCAGTTCCATAACAGGGGCCGGGCCGACATTGGTCAATTTCAGTTCTTTAATCATGATCAAACCTGCGGTTGCGGTTGTAGTTGCCCCAGACGCTGCAGCCAGCGTTCAAAATCCTCGGCATTCAGGCGTTTGAACACGGAGGCACCCTGTTCGCGCTCCACCACGATCAGATCTTCAATGGAAAACTCATTAAGCAGCGGCACCGATTGGGTAGAGATAATCACCTGAGTGCGGGTGGCCGCCGAGCGGATCAGGGCACCCAGCAGGGTAATGGCATAAGGATGCAGCCCCAGCTCCGGCTCATCGATGATGATGGTGGTGGACGGGTTGGGCTGCAGCAGGGCGGTAACCAGGCAGATAAAACGAATGGAGCCGTCCGACAGCTGGCTGGGCCACAGCGAATAATCACTGTCGTTTTGCTTCCAGAGCAGGCGTATTTGCTGCTCTTCCGTGGCCAGTGTTTCGGGCTTGAGCACAAAGTCATCAAAAAACGGCACGGCCAGGCGCACCGTTTTGCGAATGCGGTTATATACCGTGGGCGCTTCCTGCCGCAGCCGGTAGAGAAAGGCGGCCAGGTTGGCGGCATCCTTGCGCAGATACTCGTTGTCGTGCAGGGCACAGCGGCGCTTAACCCCGGCGGTATCGCTGGGGTCGTGAAAGTGATACACCTTCCAGCCGGAGGTGGTGAGCGCCGAGGTTTCCTTGATGCCGTAGCTGAGCACGCGCTCGGCTCCGCCCTGCTTGCTGGTCCACAGCTGCAGCCGGCCCTTCACCAGCTCCGACAGCATACGAAAATAGGCCACAAAGTTGCTTTTGCCGGCACCATTGGCACCAATCAGCACATTTAGTGAGCCCAGCCGCAGCTGGTCCATATGGCGAATGGACTTGAAGCCGCTGATCGACAGGTTGTTGATTGCACTCATATTCGTGTTCCAGATTCAGATAGCCAAACCGCCGCCCGGGTGTTCCAGGCCGGCGGTGCCGTGATATGCCGCTACCCGGATTATGCCCGATTCTGAGCGGCTTTTTTCCCTGCCATGCTCAGGTGGTGGTCGTTGATGCGATCGCCTTCCTTGCCGCCGTATTCCAGGCCCAGGTGATACCAGGGGGCGGAGGGCACGTCGCTGCCGCGGTCCTTGGTCCATTTGATATTGGGTTTGGCGCGCAGTATGCCGGCGTCTTTTTTGCCCATGTCTTTGGCGGTCATAAAGGGGCGAATGTTCAGGCGTACGCCGTCGTTAAGATCGGGCTCCCAGCCAATGGGCTGCTCGGCGAGCGGCTTCCAGCGCACGAAAATATCGTAGGGGGCTTCGCCTTCGAGAATGGCTTCCAGCTCTTTTTTTAGGCTTTCGGCGGCGGCCAGGCGTACATCGGCGCCGTCTTCGCCATTGGCCATGGCGCTTTGCTGGCTGCGGATCCAGTCGCCCAAATAGGTGTAGATCAGCCGCTCCAGGCCGGCCTTGTCGAGCTTGTGGTAATTGACCAGGGCGCTGAAGCCATCTTTCAGGCCGTCCCAGATGTGCCAGATAAAGGGTCTATGCTGGAACAGTTTGCAGTGCTGCTCAAAGAACTTGTCGCGCAGCCAGAGGCTGAGTGACTTGCTGCCTACTGTGTCCAGCAGACGTTGCTTGAGCGGGGTGGTCCAGGCCTGGCCGTAGGCATCCTGCAGCAGGGCTTCCAGCCGAATATCGGCGGCCTTTTCACCGCGCACCGCGGGCAGACAGACGATGCCATCGTCGTCGGCATGGATCAGCAGCTTGTCGCTTTCTCCCAGCCAGTGCAGCATCTCCTGGGCCAGCTCCATGTCGTCATCCAGCTCCGCCGGCCAGCTGTAACCCAGCAGGCGGGCCACCGCCACCTGCAGCACGGTGTCGTCTACCCGCAGTTCGCCCTGGGCGGTCCATTTTTTTTCTTCATCCCAGACCACGGAGCCACAGGGATGGCCATGGAAGATCCACTGAGTGGGATCATTGCTATAGGGTTGAGGCAGGCCATTGGGGTATTGCTGTTCGGCGACTTTGGTCCAATGTTCAAGGTCGAAAGGGATCTTTACTAATGTTGCATTAGTAACGTTTTTCTTTTTATCTATTTTGCGTACTTCATCGTGAAAGTTAGGACTAGAGCAAAATGTCCAAATCGCAGCAAGGTGTTTATCATCTGCAGGGATAATTGCTGCGCTTGATTGATCGTATTTGTCACCAGAATAGAGCGTTGCAGGTAGCGATCTAGTCTGGCGTATTGCAACTCCCTTTTTCTCCCAAGCTTCTACACCTTGAATCCTTGCCTGACTTGAAGTGCTGAGGCTACCATTTGAACCTTCCCATCGAACCATGCCATCCCTTCCATTAAAATGTCTCGATAAGTCACAAGGTAGCTGGAAAAACTTCCAAGTTTTTTGGTTTTTGTGTTCAAACACTTCCCAGTATTGATATAGATATCTTGGGGCATCACCATTCTGGAGCCCTACATAAGAGCCTGCATAGGTCAATAGTAAAGGTGTTTTTGAAGTCTCAAATAAACCAATCCTATAATCTGGGTTTTTAAGTTGTTGATGCTGTTGGTAAAGTTCTGGCTTGACTTCTAGCAGGGTTTTGCTTTTGTTGCTGGGTGTTTTAATTTTTGTTGCATTAATTCCAAAGTAAAGATTGTTATTTTCTGGCTCGTTTCTAGTAAAAGATATTAATGCAGTGAAGGCCCCGGAAGCTTGAGGGCTTTCAAAGGCGTGCTCGCCTAAGTCAACTAGACTATTCCAAGTTGCATTCATTAAAAGCTCTTTCCGGACTTTTTCGTATGATTTCAGGAATAACCATTCGTGGGGCGTGACTGCTGTTAGTGTTCCTCCGTTTGCAAGCATCTCTTTGAGGCGTAGAATAAAGGCGGTTGCTAAGTTTGCTTTTCCTGAATGGTGATGTGTTTCAATATGCTTTTGAAGCTTAAGATCTAGCTGTTTTGTTTCTTTGAATGGAACATTAGTCGCTATCCACTGATACTTTTCGACAAGTAAGTTGGCTGCTTTTGCAGTTCCTTGAGCAACTACATTCATCTCATTTGTGTCAAAGCTCTCTTTTCCAGAAAGAGCTTGAGTGAGCGTGGTGGCTACTACAGACCAGTCTAACTCAAAAAAGGAGTCTTTGTTCAACCCAAGTTCTGGCTGTATTAAGCTGCCAAGGATTGGAGCGTCACGGAACTGCTCATACAAAATATCGAGAGCCAAACAAAGATCTTCATCTTCTCCAGCCAAGGCGAGCCATTCATCTTTTTTCGCGCTAACTGGCAAACCACTGCAGGCCAGGTGCAGCTCGGGCAGGGTGCGATAGCCGCCGGCACCGGGGTAGCGCCAGGCTTCCAGCGCCACCGCAAAGGCCGCCAGCTCCACACAGCGCTGGTCCAGCTCCAGGCCGTGCAGGTTTTCGCTCAGTACCCGAACGATGGCGGTGCGGGCATCCAGGTTTTCCAGCGTCATGCGCATGGGCACCAGCATTAAAAAGGCCGCCACCAGAAAATGGCCGGAGCCACAACAGGGATCCAGGGCTTTCAGATCGCTCAGGCGTTTGGGCCAGGCGTCAAAGGTGCCGGAGGCGGGTTGCCATTGCTGGGTAGCGTCGTCTTTTACAAAGCGCAGGTAGCTTAAAGGCACGCCGGGAATGGCGGCCTGGTCGCGCAGCGTTTGTTCGCTCTGGGCCTTGTGCCAGTCGCTGTCTTTTGATGAGAGCGACAGCCGCTGGCCGGCCCACCAGGCCCCCAGGCTGTTGTCGAGCAAAAAGCTCACCATATAGGGCTCGGTAAACAGCTGGGTGACCGGCGACAGCTCGTCGGCACCGATTTTTACCTCGGACTTGTTCACTTCTTCTTTGCGTTTGCTCTGCCAGAACTGGTATACCCAGCCCAGGCTGTCCTGGGCCTGAAAGGTCTCCAGGGCCAGGCCGGTGACCAGTTGCTCCAGGGTGCGCTGGTGCTCGGGGGCCAGCTCCAGCTCAAACACCGGTGAGTCGATACGAAAGATCTGCGGCAGCATTTTGGAGGCCAGCACCCCGGCCAGCTCCCAGCCGCTGGTGCAGCGGGCTTCCTGCTCGTCCCGGGCAATGTCCGGCTCCTGCACCAGCTCGTTGCACTCCGCCAGGGTCAGGGCGGTATGCTGGTCGTACATCAGCAGCTGGTTCTGCTCCAGAAAACGGGCAAACAGCATGCGGTGCCAGTGCTCGTAGGCCACCTCGGCCACCAGCTTGCCGGTGCTTTGCTGGCCATTGCTCTGCTTGATGTCGCCCAGCTGGCGGCCATGGGCCCGCAGCCGGTTACGCAACTGCTTTTGCTCATCGCTCAGGTAGTCGGCGGCCTTGGCATCGCCCACGCCCAGGCGGGCCAGGGCCTGGGCCGCGGCCCGCTCGGCCACCTCCCGCGCCTTGATAACGGTGGCTTCCAGCGCCCGGCGCAGGGTTTTTTCCAGAGGAATACGGCTGTTCATGGTTGCATTGATTGGTGTGTTCATCAGAAGGTCACCGGTCCGTCACTGAGTTTGTCGAGGATCTGCTGTTTTACCTGAGCCAGCCACGCATCCACTTCGGCTTCGCTTTCAAAGGTGGTGCGGGGCAGGCTGATGCGCTGCAGCTTGGGCTGCAGCAGTTGCACCGCTTCCAGCCGGGCGCTGTCGAATTTGCTGGCCAGGGAGTCGGTGCGATCGCGCCATTGCTCCAGGCTGACTTCGGTCAGGGCGTCGATAATGGCGTCTGCATCGTTCAGCCCGGGCTGGGGCAGGGCCAGCAGGTTGCGTTTGCTCAGCATGGCGTTTTGCTGCTCGGGGCTGAGCTGCTGCCAGTGGCTGTCGGCCTCCAGCTGGGCCAGGCAATGGGCATGCTGGCTGCAGTAGGCATCAATATGGTGGTTGATGGCATTGCGCAGATTGGTGACCAGTTGCTGGATCAGGCTGCGGGTGGGGTTGGGCTCGTCCAGTATGGAACGACGGGCCAGAATGGCGTCCACCTCCTCTTGTACCTGCTCATGAAAGGACAAGTCTTTGCTCAGCCTGAGCAGCTCACACAGCTGGGTCCAGTCTTCCCGGCGGGAGGCGATGCGCTCGGCGGTGCCGGCCCAGTTGGTGATGGCGGTTTTAATGTCGTCCTGATGGTCCAACACCAGCTTGAGCTGGGCATTGTTGGACTGACGGGCCAGCTCATCAAAGACGGTGGTGCTTGGGTGCTCGGGGAAGGGCGCTCCCCCCCCGGCTCTGGTCGCCAGGCTGCGGCCTTTTTCAATCAGCTCTACCAGTTTGCTGCCTTCTTCCCCGGATTGGCAGGGAATGCCGCAGGCGGTGAGTACGCCACGAATTTTGATTAAATCCACCGGGCGTATGGTAATGCTCTCGGGCTTGAAGCCGGTCTGGGCAATGTGCTTGCGTTCCAGCTTGCTGAGCGGCACGGCATTGCCGCTGGCGTCTTCGGTGATCAGAATGCCGGCGGCCACCAGGGTAAAGAGGGCGCCGTCTATGGCATCCTGAGGCCAGCCGTAAGGGGCTTGCTGAAACTGCTCGCGAATTTCCTTGCCCTTTTTCGATACGCCGATAAAGCGCTTGATCTGGGCGCACACCGGGTGCTGCTCCGGATCGCCCTTGAACTCGACCGCTTCCAGGGCGTTCTGGCCACCGTCCTTGCCGGCACGGGTAAAGACGGTGCCCCAGCCGGTGTGGTCGGCGGCGTCAAATTCACGGTACAGGCGGATTAACGAGGCTCGGGCGGCGGTGTCTACTCTGTCGGTAATGGTGTTGCCGTCCACTTCGCTGCCACCGGACTGCAGCACCAGAACGCCGTCGAAAATTTCGCGCAGCAGCGCCTCCACCTGTTTTTTGGCGTCTCGGTGGCGGGTTTCCATGGCGGTGCGGGCATCCTTGCCGGCGTCGGTGTTGGGAATGCCGCGCTTTTGCAGGGTGGCGTCCGCCGCATGCTCGGCAATAATGGCGTTGGTCAGCTCGGAGCGGTTGCGGGCCGGCACAAACAGAAAAATGGTGGGCTCGGCGGGCGGACGGCGGCGGGCTTCACTGACAAAGCTCTTTTCGTCCATGCTCCAGCCGTCCTGCAGCCAGACGTAAATCTTTTTGTCGGCGTCTGCCGGCAGCTCGGCCTCGGTGCAGAGGAGCACCTGGCGCGGCTCGTTGCATTTGCCCTGGGTCAGGCGCACCTGGGCAATTTGGCTGCGCACGGTTTTGTGCAGCAGATCGACGCGAATGTTTTCAATGCGCTGCATGTTGCCGCGCAAGTCGGCCTCTTCCTGGCGGAAGGTGTCGTACCACTGGGCGCTTTCCTGGGTTTGCAGCCGGTATTCGGTGCCCACGCTGGTTTTCATGGCCATTACCAGGCCGTCGTCGGCCAGGGCCTGCAGCAGCTGGGGCACTCGAGTGCGAATGGCGTCTTTGCCGTTGCTCAGGTTGTCGATCAGCAGGTCCGAGAGCATATCGGCGGTGGCCCGCACGCCGCAGTCGGCGGTGGGATCGGTGGGCAGTTTGCCGATAAGCAGGATCAGAGCCAGAATGCGGCCCTTGAGCTGATCCTGTTCGTTGCCGGCAGAGAAGCGGCCAATGACTTCGGAAATTTCCTTGGAAATCACCCCGGTTTGCAGCAGGTTTACCGCAATCTGGTTGTAGATGAAATCGGCGGGCACCACATGGCCCAGAGGCTCATCGGCGGTGGCCTGGGCGGCCTCGTGGATCACCTTGAGCTGGTTGCGCAGCTGCGACACTGTGCCGGTGGTATCCACAATGCGCAGCACCTTTTCCCAGAAGCGGCGGCGCACCGGCAGCAGCGGGTAGTCCGCCAGCATGACCTGTTCATCGTCGCGGTGATGTTCAATTTTGGTGCCGCGCAGCTGGCGTGAAATTTCTCCCAGGTGGTTTTTCAGCACCTGATCCAGCTCGGGCTTGGCGGATTCCTTTTTCTGCAGGATCACCTTGCGGATCACCGACTCCACGTCGGTGTCGGACAGCTGAATGGGGATCTGAAAGCGGCCCATCAGGCGCTGCAGGTTGGGCATGCCGGACAGCGCACTTTGTCCGGTGGCGACAAACAGCAGCTTGTTGGCAAACGCCGAGTGTTTGCAGCAGGTTTCCACCACTTCCTGCACCTGGTGCGCCTTTTCGGCGTCGGTGCCCACGTATTGCTGCACCTCGTCCAGCACAATCAGGGTGGCGGGGAACTGGCCATCCTGTGACAGGGCCTCGGCGATGGCATCCACCATTTGTTTGTTGGTGACATCCTGCACATGAGGGTATTGCTCTTTCAGCAACTGGCGCATTTGTTTGATGTCGGAGGCCAGGGTGTTGTCCACCTCCAGCAGTGCGCCGGCAATGCTGCGAGACATATAGAGGTCGTCCAGCTCGTCGAGCCAGTCGTCGTCTTCTGCTTCCACCAGGGCTTTTACCTGGTCCAGTAGGCCTTCTTTTTTCAGCCACAGCACAAAGCGGGCCTGGTGATATTGTTCGGGCAGGCCGGCCGATTTGAATACGATGTTGAGCAGCGCCAGGCGCACGTTGTTGTCGGCGCCGGCCCCCAAAGTGCCGGAGGCGGCATGCAGGCCACCGTGGCGGGCGGCGGTGATGCTGAGCTCCTTCAGGTGATCCTGAATTTCCTGAGGCAAATCGGCAATGTCCCGGGCCGAGACGCCACCGCCGAACGGCTGGTTTACCCACAGCGCCCGCAGCATTTTGGCCAGGTGGGATTTACCCGAGCCAAAGAAGCCGGAAATCCACACACCGGGCTGCTCGTGGCCGTCGGCCAGGTTGCGCAGATAGGTGGAGAGAATTTTCTCCATGCCGGCTTCGTATTCGCCATCGCACACGAAGGTTTCGAGTTCGTAGCGCAGGGTATTCAGGGCCTGGGCGGACTGATCGTCCTTAACCTCGGCCACGCCGTTGTTGGCCAGCCGGTTTTTGGTTGGGTCGAGCTGGTAAATATCGCGGTTAAGCATCCTGTTCGTGCTCCTTTGTTTTTTTATTGTTAGTTGTCTGCGGTAATGGCGGTGGCCTGATAGCCCCAGCCGTCCCTGGCATCCAGCAGCCGGTAGGTGTTGTCTGTGTATTCACCGGGAAACAGCACCAGCAGCCGGCCCGGAACATGCACCGACAGCTGTTTTACAAAGTCCGAGACCGAGGCAAAGCCAAACAGAGTGCTGCAGCCAATGAGGGCAACCAGGGTGTTCTCATTGGCCTGCTCGCCAATTTTCTCGGCCAGCATGTCGACGGCCTGGCGGGCAAACTTTTTGTATTTGGGGGCCAGACTCTCGGGCTCTTCAAAGTAATCCTCGCGGTATTTCTGGCTGGCCATCCACTCGGGAAACAGGCGGGTGATATCCAGCTCCAGCCATTGGTGTCCGGCACTTGCCGTAGCCAGGCGAAACTCTTCCACTCGTGCACGCAGCTTCAGCTCGTCTTCCTTGTGGTAAACGGCAAACAGCACGCGCTGTTCATCGGCCAGCCCCGGCATCCAGGGAATGTTGATAAAACCAGAAAAGCTTTTAATCAGTCGGTTCAGTCGGTTACTCATACAGCCAGGTCTCCTCTTCCTTGGTGAGGTAGCCCGGGAAAGTAACTTCCACGACCTCACTGGAGTGTTTGAATGTGATCAGTCCCGCATGGCTGGCCATTCTGGCGTGCTCCAGCAGTCGCTCGGTCCGGCACTCCAGCATGCGTGCCCACTCGGTAGTAAACAAGCGGTTGCCCGTTGCCCCCTGCAAATATCCTATAAACAGGGCAAAGGCCACGTTGACGGGCCGAATAACCGGCTCGCTGCGCGACTTTTTGGTTCTGCCCTTGAGGTAGCCGGCTTTGGTCCAGGTGCCGTTAACATTCTGCGCCAGGGACTTGAGAGTAGCGGGGCTGAAACGGTCCGGGCACTGCTCTGCCAGTATCTGCTCCATCTGTTCGCGAACGATGGGCTGGCCCAGCTCCAGAGACAGTATTTTGGCTTTGGACAAACGCAATAAAGAGTCGCGTGTCAGGCTCATCTGGCAGGCCAGTACAGTCCGCGCCTGTTCATCGCACTCCCAAAGGCGGCGAAACACGCGAAACAGCGGAAGATCAGGGCTCATGCCGTACAAATCCACCAGGTGCTTCCAGGTGAGCTGGCGGGCCTTTTCGGTAGGCTTGTGCAGTACGTTGAAGTGCTCGATATCTTCCTGATACTGGGCTGGACTTGCCTCGGGAGGCCGCCCTTCAAATAGGGTTGTGATTTCAGCCAGCATCATGGTGCGGCTGGCGTGGGCACCGTTGCGGCCGTATTTAAAGCCGAATTTTTCCTGTGTTGCCTGGGGTGTCATATCGGCTTGGGCTCCTTGTTAAAACCGGGTGCCAGGGTGAAATTGGACAAAACGTCAGTGTGCTTTTGAATTAGTGCCGAGACGTTGCGTAACCACAGATGATGCTCTGTTGCAGACAGATGGTGGTTTGCGGAAGCATCGACATTCCAGTATCTGAGCAGATATCCGGCGCGGGCGGCTCGGGTGGTCAGCTGCAGACTGTAGTGGCCATGCCGTTCTGCCATGCCATAGTCGTGAGCAACGGCCTCGGGGTAGGCCAACCCTGGGTGTGGCACCAGCTCAAGTGTCAGCAGGGTATTCCAGGCCAGATCGGCGTCTTGTTGTTCGTGACTTTGTACCGCCGGCGAGTTGCTCTGCTCGACACCAACAATGCGCATGCAGGCGAAATCCCGAAAGCTTTCATGCTTGCGGTCGTAGGCCCGCAGATACCAGCGCTTGCCGTTGTTGGCGAGGCTATGGGGTACCAAAGTGCGTTCGCTGCTGCCCGAGCTCAGCGACAAATAGTGAATCTTTACCGCCTGCTGCTGGCTGATGGTCCGGCTGAGCGGGGCCAGTATGTCTGGAGGGGGAGTGCTCAGATCCGGCATATCTTCACAAAAACCGTCACTGGCCGCTTCTGTGATGACGCCGTTACCAAAGCCATGAGCCAGTATGTTCAGTACTGTCCGGCTGTCGTGCTCAAACAAAGGCTGAAAATCAGATGTGCGATGGTAGCGTTTGTCTTCGTGACGCATTTCCAGGTTATCGGGAGCCAGGTCGCGGTAGAGGGTGAAATCCCGGGTGCCGGAAGCCACGGCGGTGCCGAAGTGCGCCATCAGCTCGCCACGGCCAACCGAGCCATGGTATTGCAGGCAGAAATCGATAAACGCCAAGCGTTCGCGCTGAGCGTGAGAATGACTGCTGAGTTGAGCAGAAAGGGCCGGCACTGTTATCCCGTTATTTTAATAGAAGAAGCGTACCTTAAGACATCCAGGAGAGGGGTGCAATCATTTTGATTTCCTCCGGATGGCAAGAGGTATTTTGGTGAAAGTGGCCTTTATTCAGTACGGTATTGCCATTCTGGCCTTCTTACCACCCCGGGTAGCGCTCTTCAATCCATAGTGAAATGTCTGTGTTTTCATTGTCGTCATAAACCGCTGGCACGAAGCTGATATCCGCAGCCATCTGGGTAATTACTTCTCTCAGTTCCAGCTCGGCCAGCCAGTGCGCGGGAATGGCTTCTGGGCCATGGATGAGGCCCAGCAGGTTGCCGGCGATCATGCCAGTACTGTCGCTGTCGCCGCTATGATTAACGGCCATGGTGATCCCATCTTCCAGGTTGTGGGCGCATAGGGCACACCAAAGGCCGATGGCCAGGGCTTCTTCTGCTACCCAACCACCTCCCAGTTTTTCAATGCCCTTCGGGGTAGGGCGGGCTCCTTCTTGATGAAGCTTTAGTACCAGTTCAAGTATTGTTTTTGTTTCTGCCATTCCAGGCAGGTCGCCATGCTCTTTCAGGGAGCTCGAGCATGCTTCTAGCAGAGACATGGAATGCTGCCAGATGCGTTGCAATATGTCGGCAAATAGTCCGGCTGCTAGATAGCCAGTGGGATGGCCATGGGTGAGCCTGGCGGTGTCACTGGCAAGCTCAAAGGCTCCACTAAAAAAAGCGCAAGGCGCCACCCGCATCACGCCACCACATCCCTTGCTGTTGTTTACCGCCGGCTCACCAAAGCTTGAGCTGAGGCGCAGAGCATTCACGCAGGTATTGCCCGGCGCCCTTCTTGCCCAGAGGGCACTTTCCTTGATTAGCCAGCCGTCTTTACCCACATTTGTTGTCGGTGAGATATTTTGGGTAAGTAGCCACCGCAAAAGGGCATGATGGACCACGGCAGGAGGATGGCAGATTCCTCGAGATTCCGCTCGCACCACGGCACGGAGTAGTCCTTCTGCTGTAAACAGCATCATCTGGGTATCGTCGGTGATGGCACCTTTGCGACCGTAAGCTTTGGTCATAGCACGGATACCTTGAGAGCCGAATTCGTACAGAATGTTTGTCCAGCTCATAAACTCTACAGCAGCGCCAAGTGCATCCCCTGCGGCGCCACCGAGTAGACAACCGAGGATGCGAGCAGGGTCACGGGCAAATAGTCCGGGACTAGTCGCAATACTCCATTTGTTAGAGAAGTCTGACGTCAACGGTAACGGATGAATATGGCCTTGTTCGTCCTGTCCCCAGAGCAGGGGGCGTGGATAGTGGGGGCTGCACTGGATGACTCGCAGTCTCTGACTTGTGTGATTATGCTGCAGACAATGGAATAGCATTGGCTTAATTGTGTTGGACATGTTTAGTGCTCTTGGTCGGTGAAATAATAGCTGAGCTCTTTGTCTTTAGCATACTTTTGTGTCGGGTAACGGCGAAAATATGTGCCAAGGTGACAAAAGTTGGGCCTGAAGTTGGCATAGAAACAAACCCTGTTTTTGAAATGTCGGTAAAGCGAATAGCTGGACGATAGGACATGCTGGCGACACTTGGCGTCGCTTGTTAGGCCAGGCGAGGATCGTTACTCTGTGGAGCAACGACAAGATAACGACCAGGGAGCGGCACTGACCCACGAGATCCTGAAGGAACGCCAACGCAGAGAACGAGAGACCCACACGGAGTGGCTGGCCCTGCGGGTACACCGATCCCTGATTTGGCTGCACCGGGCTGAACAGTGTGATGACGAAGACGGCCGCTTTGTATTCCTGTGGATTACCTTTAACGCAGCCTATGCCAACGAACTAGGCGAACAGCGCATGCTGGAAGGGGATAAATTCAATCGTTATCTGGCCGGCTGGTGGAGCTGGACACGAGGCGGCAGCTTTACGATCTGGTCTGGCAGCGTTATTCCGGGGCCATTCGAGTGTTGCTCGACAATCCCTATGTCTATCAGCCGTTCTGGGATCATTGCAATGGCCTGGCGACGGGAGAAAACTGGGGAAACCGATTTGCCGCTGCCAAGCGGTTTGCCAATGCGGCGCTGGCTGGTAAGGAAGCGGCCAGTGTGCTGGCAGTGGTGTTTAACCGGCTGTATACCCTGCGCACGAGCTGATCCTGGAATAGCCACATGAACCGACAGCAACTGCGCGACGCTAACGCCATTTTGGGGGAGCTGGTGCCGGTGATCATCGGCATCATGATGGACCATGCCGAGCTGGTATGGGGCGAAGCCAGTTATCCCTCGGTCAGCTGACATTCCTCCCGGGCATACATGGCCATCATCCTGCTGGCCTGCTCGGCGATGGCTTCTCGCCATTCAATAGGCTCTAATACTTCCACCCGGGCGCCAAAGCCCATTAGCCACCACTGGGTTTGCTGATCGTTGGGTACGGTGGCGGTGAGGGTGACCCAGCCGTTCTCGTCGGGCTTGGACAGCTGTTGCTGTTCGCTGACCGGGGTTTCCGCCAGAGTCCAGCCCACGCTTGGATCGATTCTGGCTACCAGTTGCACCTGTTGCCGGTCCAGCGGATAGCCGAAGGCGCCGTCGGCGATGTAGTTTTCCACTCTAAAGGTGGGGTGAGGCCGAAAAGATGATTCGCTCGGTGCCAGTTGCTGAATGCGGTGCAGGGCGAACTGGCGAATGTCTTCATAGTCGTTCACCGTGGCCAGCAGGTAGCTGACGCTATGGCGCACCACCAGCCCCTGGGGGTGCAGGGTGAACTGTTTTACTTCCTGTTTTTGTCTGCTGAGATAATGCACCTTTATCGCCTGGCGCTGGAGCAGGGCATCGCTGATGCCCTGCCACACCAGCGGGGTGATGGCCGCCGGCAGCAGTGCCTTGCCATTGGGAATGGCGCGCACCTGGCGGACCCATTCAGCAAAGCCATTTTCTCGCAGGCCGTCCAGAAACTTGCGTGCGTCGTGAAACTGAGGGCTGAGCTTGTCTACCGCTATTTGGGGCAACAGGCCCTTGAGGTATTCCTCCGCCAGCACTAGGGTCAGGGCGGTGGCGGTGTCCATGGCGGGCAGGGTGCTTTTGAAATTCGGGTCGAACGACCAGCGGTAGGGCCGTTCGCTCTGGTCGCAGATGAGCGGATAATGTCCGGATATTTTTTCCAGATCCCGCTGAATGGAGCGAAGGTTGACCGTGAAGCCCTTTTCTTCGAGCAGGGTTTGCAGGGTGGTTGTGGCCTTGTATTGGGGCGCACGCGGGATCAATTGCAACATGGCAATATGGCGGAAAAGGGTGTCCATGAGTGTTCCTGTTGTTGTATCGGCATCCTGACGTAAGCGGCAGAATACCCCATAAAGTGTTGTTTGTGTCTGTGGTTTGCGGGCGGTTCACACCGACTGTTAGGCCGGCTCTGTCGGCCTCAGTCGCCTATGGCCGCAAAGCCGATGGGCCTGGACTGCTCCCGGGTTTTCAGGGCGTGTTCCTGCTCCAGCCCGGCGAGCAGATTTTCCGGACTCAGGCGCTCGCCCCTCACGCTATATCGACGTAGCACGGCGGCGAAATCGCCTGGAGTCAGTTGCTCAAGCCGGATCAGGGCCGAATGCAGATGGGCGGCTTCCTGCTTCTGGAATTCCCCCTGTAGTTGCTGGCCCAGTACCGTATTGAAATACATCCAGGCCTGCTCTGCGTTGAAATAGTCAAAGCCTATCTTGAAGTCGAACCGGCGCAGGGCGTCCGCGTCCAGGTGATCCATAAAGTTGGTAGCCATCACCAGAATGCCTGGATATTGCTCCATTTGAACCAATAATTCGTTGACCTGACTCACTTCCCAGTTGCGCACAGCGCTGGCGCGGCTGGCCAGGAGGCTGTCAGACTCGTCAATCAGCAGGATGCCGCCACAGGCTTTGGCCTCGGCAAAGGCTGCGGCCAGCTTTTGCTCAGTGCCTTCCACATAGGGGGCGAGCAGGTCGGAGGCCTTTTTGGTGACCAGGGGTCTTTCCAACGCGTCGGCCAGGTGGCCCGCCATGGCGCTCTTGCCGGTGCCGGGGGGACCATAAAGGCACAGCCGGCCCATGCCGCTGCGTTTCAGCTCCCGGATGATGGGCCCCTGCGCAGTGTCGGTGGCGCATAGCGCTGGGTTGAACAGTGAAGGTTGGCGCTGCTGACTCAGCCGCTTCCAACGGTAGCCCAGGGCCTGATACAGGTTGGCCAGAATGTCTTCCATAGCGTTCTCCACTTTTTTAGCCTTGCGATATCCGAGTTTTTTTACCACCCAGGCCTTCCGGCCCTCGCAGGTCTGCTCGTTGAGCACGTCTTCCACCTCGTCGAACAGCACCAGGCTGTGGTTATCCTGGCGCAACACCTGCTGGCTGTTGGACAAAGGTGGTCAACAGGCTGCGAGGTCCGTCTTCCTCATACAGCAGAATGTCGTCCAGGCCGCGCATCAGCTCCAGGCCGTTGCCATGGCGCTCGGTCTGAACTAGGCCGCCCATCCAGTGTTGGTGCAGCAGCTCCAAGGTGTTGCTCAGCACATTGTCCAGCGGCACCAGCACCAGAAATGCCAGCATGTTGAGTTCAGCCTCTTCCAGTCCTAGGCTGTCGCCCAGCTGACGTCGGAAGGGGCCAGTGTGGATGCGTCCAGCCCGGGCTCCAGGGATTGCAGCAGTTCGTCCAACTCGTGGCGGTGTTTGCTCAAGGCCAGCCGGGCTCCGCCGGCCAGCACCAGCAGGCGCAGCGCCCACAGCAAGGGCAGCGGCGGGTGGGGTGAGTGTGACAACGCGCAAGTCTGTAGGCGTTTGCGCGGATGGTGGGGAAGGGTGTGCAGTGGTGGCATCGGCTGCTCCTGAAATGGGGAGGAGCCATCAGAGTATGGGGGCGGGCGACGTTTCGTGTCGTTTGGGTTGGTGCCCTGTCACCTGTCCGCCACGCAGGCGCTGTACCAACTGTCCAGACAGTGTTTTGACAGTAGCAACGGCAAGTAGAGATTGATTGCATTACTCGGAACAAAAAAAAAGCGACTCGCTGTCGCTTTTTTGCTTTTCAGTCCCCAAACCACTCCCGCAGCTTGCGGTCGGCTTGCAGCTCTACCTCGGCATCCACGTACAGCGAGATGGTGACCAGGGCGGCGCTCAGCACCGCTAGGTCATCGCTGTAGCCAATCACGAAAACAGCATCCGGAATGGCATCCAATGGGATGAGGAAGTAGGCCAGTGCACCATACACCACCGTCTTGGCCCAGAGCGGGGTCTCCGGCTTCTGGGCTGCGTAGTGCAGACACAGGCAGTGGCGGATCACTTCTTTACCTGCCCGGCGCAGGTTGGTCCTGAGCTTGCGCCAGAACCGTTGCTCGTTGAACTGGGGCTCCAGCTCATTTGGGTTGAACTCCATGGGGACTCCTTGGGTTAAATCTGGCCGCGCTCAGCCAGAGACACGCAGCCTTCCAAGCCAACAACCACATGATCCAGGGTGCGGATATCGACCAAGTTAAGCGCATCGCGCAGGCGCTGGGTAATGGCCACGTCCGCCCGGCTTGGCTCGGGATCGCCGGAAGGGTGGTTGTGCACAAAGATGGCGGCGGCTGCGTTGCAGGTTAAAGCCAGCTTGACCACCTCCCTGGGGTAAACGCTGGCGGCGTCGATGGTGCCGCGAAACAGCTGCTCGAAGCGCAGTATGCGGTGCTGGTTGTCGAGCAGGACCACCGCAAAAATTTCATGCTCGCATTCCTGCAGCAGGGTTTGCAGCGCCTCAAAGGTTTTGCTCGGGGCGTCGAGTACCCTGCCCTTAGCCAGCCGCCGGCGGGCCAGCTTGTGGGCCATGTGCAGAATGTCGGCCTCGGTCACCGGACCGGGGGCCAGGTAAGTGCCGGACTGCTCACCGGCGATAAAGATGTTATTGCTCATGGGATCCTCCAGGCATAAAAAAACGCCGCTCAATGGCGGCGCAGGAAAGGGATATGTATAACCAGGGCGTGAGGGCTAGAAGCGTTTCACTTCCAGATAAACTGAAACGACAACAATGATGATTAACAGCCCCCAGGCAAGCCATTCAATCCAGGGTTTGTTCATTCTGAGTCTCGTTTTTACTTGGTTGATGGAACGACAGTGCCGAGTTTGTTGGTCAGGCGAGTAGCCTTGACCAGTGTGGCAGGTTTGGCGTCTTGGGCAAGCTCAGGATGCTCGGTTTGCTCCGGGTAGAACTCGTCCAGTAACAGCGGGACTTCATCTTCACCGTCTTCAAACTGGCCGTTGTACAGCAGTTGCCTGGCGGTGTGTTCCAGGCTGGCCATGTCCACGCCAGCCTGCCGGTAGTGCTCGGCTTCCTGCAAGGCCGTGCTGACCGCTTTCGCCAGGGTGTCCTCGTCGCGCAGGGTTAAATCCACGTAGTACACCGGAGTGCGGTAAGACTGGGTTGTGCTCTTGGCCCTGAGCTTGAGTTGCAGTGCCAAGTGCCGGGTATGGCCACCGGTTACCGCCTCAAAGTACCTGAGCCGGGCCGCCAGGGTTCGCACCGAGTTGTAACCCGTGGTGCGAAAGATAAAGCTGCCCAGCTCGTCGTTCTGGCCTTCCACCTGCAGATTAAGGCGACCATAAAGCTTGCAGCCCTGCTCATGGGCAAAGCGGCAATACTCCGGCCCCGGGCAAGTCACTTCTTCTATTCCTCCTTCATTAACGCGTTTGGCGCTCTCGCCATTACCCACGCACAATGGCCGTCCGGTACTGCGATCAAAGGCGCTGTACTCGGCCCGCAGGTTCAGATCACTGTCGTTGAACAATACTCGCACCGGGATCGCCCGGATCTTGCCGTTGGCCGCCGTTTCAGCGTATTGCTGGTGCAGCGGATGCAGCATCCAGCCGTTACGGTTTTGAACCTGGGTGGTGAGGGTAAAGCTGTCGTCCTTTTCCGGCAGCCACTTGTCGTTTTTGTTGACCAGCTTGCCAATGCTGATCCGCCCAATAATGGGCGGTGTGATGGCCAGTCCCTTGATCATGACTTGCTCCTTTGCAGTTGCACGGTAAAGCGGCGAGAGCCGGGTACGGTTTTGCTGCAATGCTGCAGCCATTCAGGATGGGAGTTACTGAGCTTTTCGATATCGGGCACCACCCGATCACGGCTGCGTTTCCAGCTGATCTTTCCTTCCTGAAATACCGCTCCGCCGGCATCGCCCAGGGCGGCCTGAAGTTGTTGCTTGAGCCTGGACTCCCGGGCTTCGGCTTCTTCCTTCTTCTCCTTGGCACTTAGAAAGTGGCTGAACAGGGTGTTCATTTCCGCCGATTCGGTGAGATCCAGCACCGGTGTCTTGTCTTCGGGATAAAGCGCCTGCAGGGCCTGGCCGGCGTCTGCCGAACCGTCCGGCTCCGGCTGAGTGGCGTTGACCACGTGTTGCCAGAAGGCATTTTCCCGCCGAATGAGATCGGCAATTTTGTCGTCGTCCCGATTGATGCGGTAGATACGAAAATCCTGCCCGGCGATCAGTACCGCCACATCGGCCCAGGCGTGACCAGTGACGGCCAGCTGATGCAGCACCTGGCACTGATAGGCGAGGGGAATGCCCTGCTCCCACTGGGGCGCGGAGTGATAGCCGGCGGTCTTGATCTCCAGCGTGCCCACGCCATCGGGGTGTCCCAGCACTTCCCGATCCAGGTTGGCGAGCATGAAGGGATGATCCGGGTGCTGCAGCACCGCATTCACCCGGCGCACCTTGAGCTTGGTGCGTTGGGCATAAACGTAAGCCAGCACCGGCTCCAGCGTGGTGCCCCAGAACACCGCTTCGTTGTTGCTCAGGTCTGGGGCAGGACGACGATTAGTTTTCTCCAGCCAGAGTGACAAGGGGCTCTTGTAGGAAGAGAGTCCAATGGCCACGGCGGCATCGGATGAGCCAATACCGGACTGGCGCACCTGCAGCCATTGTTGGTGAGTGAGTGCCTTGGTGTCTGCCAGACGCAGGGCTTGAGAGTAACGAGTTTTCATGATGAGTCTCCTTAACGCATAAAGGCCCTGCTGGCTTTTGCCAGCAGGGCCTATGGGGGCTGTGTGAGTAATGAATTCAGGAAAGTAGGGCCATGGCCTGGCCGTAGGCTTTTTGCTTGAGCTGGGATCCGAGCCCAAACCAGGCGGAGTCGAGCCGGTTGTCTTGGCTGCGGGCACGGCGGTGATGATCCACAAACTCGGTCATGGCGTTCACCAGGCCCCAGGCGGTGTTTTTGCTGGAAGCCAGGTCAGCGCCCATACCGGCACCGTCGTACAGGCTCAGCAATTGCTGCATGGGTTTGGAAGGGGATAAATCGGTTTCACTTAAACATGGGTCGTCCAGCACTTCAGCAAAGAAGCGGTGCGCTTCTTCCGGTGAAACAGGGCGTTGGCTCATGGCCTTCAGGTCGCACATGAAGGTATCCCAGCTCGACAGGCCCAGCCCCAGGGCCTCTTTTACCTGTTTGGGGTTAAACACGGTGGAGTGGGGCACCTTGATGGCCCCGGCTTTCTGGTTAACGGCCACCTGCAAAGTGTTGTTGCACACCACCCGCACCGAGGTGAACTGTGCCGTGGTACACAGGGTGCCATCGCAACTGGTGGCCAGCAGCAGATAGCCCTTGATGTGATCGTTCCCCTTGAGCTTGTCTGCCTGGCCGGTTTTGGCCAGCGCCCACAGCTTGCGACCGCCTTTGAGCACACCGGCGGTTTCCAGCTCAAAGCCACCGGCATGCACCAGGTCTTTATAGAAATGCAGCACCTCCTTGGGCTGCACTACCTTGTAGCGATTGGATACCACCGACAGCGGGGCCAGAGTATCGGAGCGATACAGCACCTGAGCACCTTCGTGACTGCGCAGGAACAGTCCGTCATCGGCGGCGTTGAACATGACATCGCTTTGCTTGATGGACCAGTCCATGCCGGCCTCCTTGAGCCAGACCGACAGCGGCTGCTGGCGACTGAGCTGATTGCCCAGTCCATGCCAGGGCGTTTGGCCCACGTAGGCCATGGATTCGACGAGGTGAGACATAACAAATACTCCATTGACGCCTGGGAGGCCCAGACGAGGGGGGATTGGGCTGTGAGGCCCTGCAAATATCAGTAGGGTGATATGTTTTTGAAATAAACTTGAATGGTCTGCTTGCAGGGCTATAGACTTGCTACTGGTTTGGCTTGGTGGTGGTGTTGCCGTCTCGCAGAGCGATACGTTCGAGAATCCATTCCTGGATTTCACCTTCTATCCAGGCCACAGCACGTTCACCCAGGGGGACAGGTTTAGGGAAACTATCCTCGGATATGAACTTGTAGATAGTAGAACGAGCCAGCCCAGTGCAATCCATGACTTCTTTAAGTTTGATTAATCTCATGACGAACTCCGGTTGTTTTGGTCATGACATATGCCAGCTGTGTACAAATTTACGTTAGGTATCTGGTAGCGGAGTGGCTAAGGGTGATGCTGCTCTATTTTTGTGAGCAGCCAAAGCATCGCCGTCCATCACTGCGGTCTTTACTCTCAACCTTTGCTAGATAACTGGCTCGATAGTAAACCTCCTGATATTCCTGGAGGTGGTTAACAAGGTCGTTTCTGTTCATCTGGTAGAAGGGGTTCTGAGGGATGTGAACCAAGTGGTTTCTATTATCTGCATCTAGACCTAATGCACTATTCCATGCTTTACGGACCATATTGACCAGCACGTTGCTTTCGTTTTTATAACTCCCAATGAAGCGATAGGTGTCCTTGTTGAGAAATAGCATGACATGGTAGTGCTCCTTATGATTTTCACTCCTTTCTCTTGCCCATATGGACCGCAATGTGCACTTATGCACCCTGACGCCGGCCTTAATTCTCTTGCTCTGGTCATGATTAAGCTGAGCTTTTAGTGAGGCGAAAAACCTGGAGATGAGCTCCTCTTTGCTATTGGTGAAAAATACAGGGCTGTCTCTCTCCAGGTGACAAGCTGAAACTGAAGGCATCCTCAAATCCACCCTTATGGCAAGTGTTCTCGGGTGTTCGGTCAGTGCTTTTTCTAGGGTTTCCTTGATCCGAGAAAGGTGGCTCTGGTTCAGCTCTCCCCGATGACTAATTACTGTTGAGGGTGCGGTTGGTGATTGGCTTGGTTTGCTGTTCATTCTTCTTTCTTCCTATGGTCGTAGTCCATAGGAGTAGGCTTCAGTGTAATAATATATTTCTGATGATATTTGGGTTCGTTACTTCCCCTTGTGGGTTTGGGGGGGGGGCTGGCATGCATCTCTAAGGCTATAGAGTGATGATGGTTATATTAGACAAACCGACACGTTACTGAATCCTAGGGCTCAGCTAACAAAAGGGGACGCCTGGAAAATCACAAGCCTTAACGAGCAATGCTGAGGGAAGGGCGCTCTGGAGTTAACCACCATGAGCTCAATAAAGTAAGAAGTATAAGCTTAAATTAGCTGTGTTTTACCTGTAAGTTTCTGATTTTAATTGTTTATTGCCATTTTAATTAATGGTAAATAAGTCTGTAAAAACTAGATAATCTTACGTAATTTCGTTTGCAAAATTTCGTTAAATTAGTAAAAATTTACGTAGTAATATTTATTTTTTAGAGCTCCAGATGGCTAGGTGTTCACTCTGGCATTTTCTCTTCTACTGCTTGAGGTCGTAGGTCGTAGGTCGTAGGTCGTGGGTTTGTAGAATTACTATTTTTTTGTGTTAGGGGGGCTCAGCGAGGTAAGAGCCTCTTAATTTTTTTATAGTTGAGGTTTTAAATGGCAGTTCATACCACAGGCGGTGACCCGCTGTTGAAGATTAAAGATATAACTCTGCTTAAAGTCTGCAGAGACTATTTGGTGAGAGTAGGGATGCTCAATGGCTCTGAGACTTGCTGGCCTAATGTTGAAGGTTACGTGAACGATATCAACGGGTCTGTGCATAGGTATATTGAAAGCACAGAAGTGCGAAATGAGTTTATTGGGCAGGTTATCTCCAATGCTAAATCACAATGCTTTTCCAGTGATAGTGTTAACTGGCTTAGAGAGAGTCCTGAAGCATGCTGCTGGTTATGGGTTAAGATTAGAATTGGTTGCTTTCATGATTACTTCAGAAGGCACCATGTAAATGATAATTATGTGCCAGGTTCAACAATGTACACCCAATATGGTAGTGTTGAAAAAGTTATTTGGGAACCCCTCGGATATAAGAATCTTGGTTTTGATATAATGCCTGAGCCCTCATCGCATGAAGCTAGGTTACGGTTGGTGATAGAGTACCTTAATAGGTTCTCAGATGATTTTGAATATAAAAGTAAACTGCTTTCTTCAGCCCACATAGAATGGACGAATATCTACACCATAATCGATCAGTTAAGATGGTTGGATAGGAAAAATGAGGAGCAATGTGAATGGGTGTGGGATTACATTTACTCTAATATTCTTGTGAAGTATAAGTGGGACTTTATAGATGATATTTATATAACACCCCCGACAGTCCCGTATGAAAAATATTTATATTCTTATGCTTTTTTTTACAACTGGCTTATTCCTGATTCAAGTAAAGAACTGTTTGTCTATAAAATTAAAAATGCGTGGGGGCAAAAAAAGTTTAGAAAGAAAAAGGCAGCCAAAAGGAGTATTAATACATATATAGATGTAGAGGTTGGAAAAAAGCTTGATGAATTGGTTGAACACTATGATCTGACGATACATAGAACATTAGAAATGCTTATAAAAAAAGAATACGAAAGGCTGAAGGGGAAAGGGGGGAGCTTTTAGTAACATGCTGAGATTTGTGTTAAGTGAATAGTGGCGCTGTTGGTCAAGTCAGAGCCGGAACAGCCTGTCCCGATTGGGCTTATCGCCCTTAGCTGGCCGGCTGACGAGCAGGCATGGTGACCTTGTTCATTACCCTTCACTCCGCGCTGACCTGACCGTTGTAGTGACGCGGACTGAGCTTGGGGATCACCAGCTGTTTGTAACGGGACATTGCTGCTTCTGCCAGCGACTGCTGATGGTAGCTTTCACGCTTACGGTCTGGACGCGCTTGCTGATACTTCTGTAACTCGAAGAGGTCAGGGGGACATCCATCAATTGGAAAATGGAGTTGATGAACCCTTCCAGCGCCCGTAATGGCAAGCCGAAGAAGGCCTTGAGCATGAGCGCCGTTTTAATGGCGCTATCGCTGTAGATGAAGCCACGCCCGCGGCGGCCATGGTGCTGGTGGCAATGCCATTGCTCAATGGTTTGCTCCTCAACCCAGATGGTCAGTGAACCGCGCATGTCAAAGCCCGATTGTACTGCCGCCAATTGCTGAATCTCAAGGCTGACTGTTCAAGGAGCGGTGCAACCGAAGTTTGACGCCAACGGGATAGATGCGAAAATACGGCATCCTCATGTGTGCTGTTGAGGTCTCGGTCCTGGGTATCAAATGAAATTGCGGGTATCAAAGCGGGTATCAAAGCAGTATAAGGCTTTACTGTTTCAATGAAATCAAAGAGATAACTTCAATATGCTGCTGATGATCGATAACTACGACTCTTTTACCTACAACCTGGTGCAGTATTTCGGCGAGCTGGGGCAAGAGGTGCTGGTACGCCGTAACGATGAGATTGGTCTGGACGAGATTGCCGTGCTGCAACCGGCCGGGCTGGTGATTTCGCCCGGCCCCTGCACGCCGCTTGAGGCAGGCATTTCACTGATGGCCATCGAACACTTTGCCGGTCGGCTGCCCATTCTCGGCGTCTGCCTCGGGCATCAGGCCATTGCCCAGGCCTTTGGCGGTCAGGTGGTACGCGCACGACGAGTGATGCACGGCAAGACCTCGGCCATTCGTCATACGGCGCAGGGGCTGTTTGCCGGCTTGCCGGATCCACTTACCGTAACCCGCTATCATTCGCTGGTGGTCGAGTCTGCCAGCCTGCCGGACTGTTTCGAGCTGACCGCCTGGACCGAGAACGAGGCCGGCGAGCGGGACGAAATCATGGGCATGCAACACCGTACCCTGCCACTGCACAGCGTGCAGTTTCATCCCGAAAGCATCCTGACCGAAGGCGGGCACCGGCTGCTGAACAACTTCCTCGCACTGATTTAAGCCTTGCGCCTTCCTTTTATGTTGCCGGCAGTGTATTAGAAATTCTACTGGCGGCTCCCGGTATTAGTTTTATTTATCGGGGCTATCAGTGTTTTTCGTTCGTCAGCGTTCTGCAGAGCGGGAATAATGGTGTTTCCACCTTCTTTTGGTGGTCTTCGGATAATTTTTTTAATTGCCCGTTTATGCAGCCCGGGTCCGTCTTCATTGCCGGGCTGACGTTTTTAGTGCGAGCTTATGCAATATCAATGACTATATTTTTCAAATGCGCCGAACAAATGACTGAAATGTTCGCGTCATGTAGAGACAAGTCACCATTGGTTTGCAATAATGCTTGCGAATTTACATGGATTTAACTTTTATCGCAGAGCAAGCTGCGGTATTCGAGGAGCAAAGCATGTCTGATATGGCAGTCACCCGCGAAGTATTCGACCAGGTCATGGTTCCCAACTATTCTCCTGCCGAGGTGATCCCGGTCCGAGGCCAGGGCGCCCGGGTATGGGATCAGCAAAACCGTGAGTATATCGATTTTGCCGGTGGCATTGCGGTCAACTGTCTGGGCCACTGTCATCCGGCACTGGTTGGCGCACTGAAAGAGCAGGGTGAAAAACTCTGGCATCTGAGCAACGTCATGACCAACGAGCCGGCCCTGCGCCTGGCCAGCAAGCTGGTTGATGCCACCTTTGCCGACAAGGTCTATTTCTGTAACTCCGGCGCCGAAGCCAATGAAGCGGCCTTCAAGCTGGCCCGTCGTTATGCCATCGACCATTTCGGCGCGGAAAAAACCCAGATCATCGCCTTCAAGCAGGGTTTCCACGGTCGTACCTTCTTTACCGTGACCGTGGGCGGCCAGGCGGCCTATTCCGACGGTTTCGGCCCCAAGCCGGCCGACGTTGATCATGTGTCCTACAACGATCTGGACGCGCTCAAGGCGATTATCTCCGATAAAACCTGCGCGGTGGTGATGGAGCCGCTGCAGGGCGAGGGCGGCATCATCAGCCCGGATCCGGCCTTCGCCAAGGCGGTACGTGAGCTGTGCGATCGGCACAATGCGCTGCTGGTGTACGACGAAGTACAGACGGGTGTCGGCCGTACCGGCGATCTCTATGCGTACATGGGGCTGGATGTCATTCCCGATATTCTGACCAGCGCCAAGGCACTGGGTGGCGGTTTCCCCATCGGCGCCATGCTGACCACCGACAAGATTGCCGCTTCGCTCAAGGTCGGTACCCACGGCTCCACCTACGGTGGTAACCCACTGGCCTGTGCGGTGGCCGAGGCGGCGTTCGATACCGTCAACACCGATACGGTACTGCAAGGCGTAAAAGAGCGTGAAGCCTGGTATCGGGAAGGTCTGGAAGCCATCAATGCCAAGTATCACTGCTTCGAGCAGGTGCGTGGCAAGGGGCTGCTGCTGGGCTGCGTGCTGAACGAACAGTATCAGGGCCGTGCCCGTGACTTTTTGCTGGCGGCGATGGAAGAGCAGTTGATGGTGCTGGTTGCCGGCGCCAACGTGGTTCGTTTCGCTCCTTCTCTGGTGATCACCAAGGAAGAAGTGGCTGAGGGTCTGGCCCGTTTCGAGCGCGCCGTGGCCCGGGTTGTTAACGGATAAACTATTCCGACGACAGGAATTCAGAGCGGGGCAGCGTCGCCTCGCTCTGGTCGTCAATTTTGTGATAAGGAGTTCTGCATGTTGGTGATTCGACCCATCGAGCAGAGAGATTTCCCCACCCTCAAGCAGATCGCCATTGAATCCGGCCACGGTTTTACCTCGCTGCCAGTGAACGATGAATTACTGCAAAACAAGATAGATCAGTCCCTCGCTTCTTTTGCCAGTCGACCGGCGGGCAAGGGAGAGTGCCTGTATTTCTTTGTAGCGGAAGACAGCGACACCGGCGAGGTGCTGGGTACCACAGCGCTGGAGGCGGCCGTGGGTCTGTCTTCTCCCTTCTATACCTATCTGTTGGGCAAGCAGGTGCACAGCTCGCCGAGGCTGGGTATCTACAACGTGGTCGATACCCTGACCCTGACCAACGATTTCACCGGTGTCAGCGAGCTGTGCACCCTGTTCCTTCGGGAGCAGGCGCGGCAGGGTCTGAACGGCCGGCTGTTGTCCAAGTGCCGCTTCCTGTTTCTGGCCGAGTTTTCCGAGCTGTTCGATGACCGGGTGATGGCGGAGATGCGCGGCGTGTCCGATGAACAGGGCAAGAGTCCGTTCTGGAACTGGTTGCAAGAGCACTTTTTCTCCATGGACTTCCCGACGGTGGATTACCTGACCGGTATCGGCCAGAAAGGCTTTATCGCCGATCTGATGCCAAAATACCCGATCTACGTCAACCTGCTGTCGAAAGAGGCCCGGGCAGTCATCGGCAAACCCCATGACAAGACCCGCCCGGCGGTACGACTGCTGGAAGAAGAAGGCTTCACCTGTCGTGGTTATGTCGACATCTTCGATGCGGGCCCCAGCGTGGAATGTGATTTGCGCCAAATCCGTACCGTGCGTAACAGCCGTCAGCTGAAGGTGCATGTCGGCGAGCCGGTGGATAGCGGCACGCATCTGATCAGCAACACCCGGTTCGATGGTTTCCGGGCGCTGATCGGGGATCTGGCAGTTAATGAAGAAAAAGCCCAGGCGGTGATAACCGAAGAGGTTGCCCGCTTGCTCAAGGTGGAAGACGGCGATACCGTCCGGGTAGTGGAGATGAATCGATGACTGAAGCAGTACAATACATTAATGGCCAGTGGCTGGCAGGAGAAGGTGACGTCTTCGTCTCACTGGATCCGGCCAGGAATGAAGAGATCTGGCAGGGTGCTGCCGCCAGCACCGAGCAGGTGGCGGCCGCCATTGCTGCCGCACGTGACGCAGCCGTGGCCTGGGCCGATACCGGTGTTGAACAACGCCTGGCCATTGCCAAGCGCTACGCCGAGCTGCTGACCGAGCACAAGGAACATCTGGCCCGCATTATCGCCCGTGAAACCGGTAAACCCCTGTGGGAAACCCTGACCGAGGCGGCGGCCATGGTCGGCAAGGTCGGCATTTCCGAGAAAGCCTATTTCGAGCGTACCGGCACGGTAGAAAATCCCATGCCCGGTGCCCGCGCCTTCGTGCGCCACAAGCCTCATGGCGTGGTAGCGGTATTCGGTCCCTATAATTTTCCCGGCCATTTGCCCAACGGCCACATAGTACCGGCGCTGATTGCCGGTAATACCGTGGTGTTCAAGCCGTCCGAGCTGACCCCGATGGTGGCGCAGGAAATGGTCAAACTGTGGGAGCAGGCCGGCCTGCCCGCCGGCGTGCTCAATCTGGTACAGGGTGAAGTAGATACCGGCAAGGCGCTGGCGGCACATCCGGGTATCGACGGCCTCTTCTTCACCGGCTCGTCGCGCACCGGCAACCTGCTGCATAATCAGTTTTCCGGCCAGCCCGGCAAGATACTGGCGCTGGAAATGGGTGGTAACAACCCGCTGGTGGTGACCCAGGTGGAAGACGTGGACGCCGCCGTGCACACCATAGTGCAGTCTGCCTTTATTACTTCCGGCCAGCGTTGCACCTGTTCTCGTCGTCTGCTGTTGCCGAACGGCGATGCCGGTGATCGCATTCTGGCCCGGTTGCTGGACGTGACCAGAGCCATCAAGGTCGGTGTGTACGACGCCGAGCCGCAGCCGTTCATGGGTGCCATGATCTCGCAGCAGGCCGCCAGGTCCATGGTGGCGGCCCAGGCGCACCTGCTGGCGCTGGGGGGCGAGTCTTTGCTGATGCTTAAATCCTTGCAGGCCGGTACCGGTCTGGTCTCGCCGGGGATTATCGACGTGACCGCCATTGCCGAGCTGCCGGACGAAGAATACTTCGGTCCGCTGCTGCAGGTAATCCGTTATGACGAGCTGCCCGAGGCGCTGGCGATTGCCAACAACACCCGCTACGGCCTGTCGGCGGGTCTGCTGTCCGACAGCGCCGACGACTGGGATTACTTCTTCCGTCGCATTCGGGCCGGCATCGTCAACTGGAACAAGCCGATCACCGGCGCCTCCAGTGCCGCGCCTTTCGGTGGCATCGGCGACAGCGGCAACCACAGAGCCAGCGCCTATTACGCCGCCGACTACTGCGCCTATCCGGTGGCCTCGGTGGAAGAGGACAAGGTCAGCATGCCGGCCACATTGTCGCCGGGCCTGACTTTTTAATTTCTATCGGGCCTGAACAAACCAAAGGGGAACGCCATGGCGTTCCCCTTTTTGTCTTTATGTCCTTGTTTACGCTTTTGTTCAGAAGGTCAACTGCAGCTCGGCCCACCATTGACGGCCGGGTTCATTGATGCGCGTGGTTTGTGGGTTGGCCCCTGCGACATACCGTTCCTGCTTATTGATAAACTCGCTGTATTCCTTGTCGAGCAGATTATCGACGCCGGCCGCCAGCTTCAGTTGCGGGTTGAGCTGCCAGCCGCCATTGAGCGAGAACACACTGAAGCCGGAAGAAGCACCGATATCCTGGCCGATGATATTGCCCTGGCCCTCAACAAAGCGGCTCTGGCCGGCCACATTGCGCATCAGCAATGCCAGCTCATAATCGCCGTTGTCGAACATCAGGCTGGTGTTGAGTTCAAGGGGGGGAGTCTGGCCCAGAGGCAGGCCGTCGCTGTGATTCTGACCATGGGTATAAGCCAGGTTACTGCCGAGTGACCACTCTGGTGTGAACTGCCAGCTGAATTCGACCTCGCCGCCAACACGACGCGCGTCCACGTTGCGGGCCTGCGGGGCGGCCAGGTTGTCTACCAGAATGAAGTCGTCGATATAACCGGCAAACAGTGAGAGCGATCCGCTCAGTGGGCCCTCCCGATACATAACGCCGGTATCGAGTTGATGGTTGGTTTCACTGTTCAGCGCGCCATTGCGGTTACGCTCCCAGTAATCGGGAGCACGCTCGGCCTGGCCGTAACCCGCATACCAGGTCCAGGCCTGCTGCTGATGCTCGAGGCGCACAAAGCCGGCCTGCAGTTGGTAGTCCTGCTTCTTGAGCGGGTTGGTTGCCGGCAGTTGCTCAAAGCGCGCCTGGGTATGGTCGAGCCGCAGGCCGCTTATCAGCCGCTGGTGTTCGTTGAGTTGCCAGTGGTCTTCTGCAAAGACCCCCAGGTTTTCAAAAGACTGGGTATCGGTATAGGGCGCCTGAGTATAGCGTTCGGCGGCGGCTTCGGTCATGCCTTTGCCCATTCGCGAGCGATGATTATCCTCCATCCAGTCAATCCCGACCTGAGTCTGGTGTGTGCCCAGATTCAGCTCGGCCATCAGTCTGGCGGTATCCGTGCTGCGCTCCGGATTCATCGCCATAAACATGCCGCTGTTGGGGCGCAGGCTGTAGTTGTCCATCACATGATCCACCAGACTGTGGCCGTATTGCAGTTGCAGTTTGCCGAGCCAGGGTGTGATGGCCTGACGTTCCAGTTTGATGCCCCAGGCATCCCGATCGAACTGGCTGCCATCCATGTTTCGATCGGCGTAGGCGGCCTGGCCCCGGCTACGGTCGTAAGACAGCTCCAGCAGGCTCAGCTCGTCGGGCGTCAGCCCCAGCTGCACACTCTGGCTGTTCTTGTCATAAGACGAATGTACCCGGTTGCCGGCGCCGTCTTTATAATCACCCGCCTCGTTGTGATTGGCGTTGAGATGCAGGTAACCCAGGCGATTGCCCGCATCCAGCGCGGTAAAGGCATCAAACCGGTCGGCACTGCCGGTGGTGAGGCCGCCACTCAGGTTAAACGCCGCCTCGTCGTAATAGCGGGGATGGCGCAAAAACCGAATGGAGCCGGCCACCAGTCCAGGCCCCTGGGTTACGGTTTGTGGGCCCTTGGTGATCACCACTTCGTCAAACGAGCGGGGAAACAGATAGGCGGTAGGTGGATCCATGCGCGCGGCGCAGCCACCCAGCACGTAACTGTTGTCGCTGGTGATGGCCAGACGCGAGCCGCCGAGCCCGCGAAACAAGGGGTCTCCGGCCATGCCGCCCTTGCGGGTGATGCTCATGTTGGGCACGGTTTTCAGCAGGCCGGCACCATCGGCTGCCGGTATCGGCTGTACCGGTGCTTTTGGATCCAGGCTGACGCGGGTAGGGCGGCTCAACGGCGATGCGGTGATGACGATACTGGTGGCGGCAGAGCTTGAAAGCGGTTCATCGGATTGTCCATGAGCATGGCTCATGGCGAACAGGGGGAGCGTCAGAGTAAAAAGAGCATGGTGTTTCATGGGCGTTGCCGTTAGCCTTCTGTTTGTTGATTTGTTTATCGTTTAGAAAAAAGTGTTTGCATAAAAGGTGCGTGTTTCGAGTAACGGCGGCAGACTTTATGAGTATGAGGCCTCGGCTTCAATGCGACATATTGTCGCAGTCGGCCATGAGCGGCGCGCTATCATGGCGTTGAGGGAACCATACAGAAGGTGGAACAGAGGCCGATGAAACGTGAATCCGGCACCGAACCGGTGGCCGTCCCCTGGCGATCGTTCCGTGTCTTGTCGTTTGTGCCGGCGGTACGCTGGCTGTTTTTTATTGCCCTGTCCGGGGCCCTGTTATTGACCGACTGGCTGCTGTTGCCGGTGCTGGGTGTCGAGTTGGTCTGGTTGCTGCTGGCCTTGTTGTTGTTCAATGTGCTGGCTACCGTGCTGGCATGGCAGCGGCCCCGACTGGGCGGCGTGAAAGAGACCGGCCTGCTGGTCGATATTGTGGTACTGACCCTGGTGGCCTATTTCAGCGGTGGGGCCATGAATCCGGTGGCGTCGCTGTATCTGTTTCCGTTGCTGATTGCGGCGCTGACCTGCTCGGCCAGGTTTGCCTGGCTAAGCGTTGGCGTGGCCATGGTGGGTTATCTGTTGCTGTTCTACTGGTACCGGCCATTGGTGTCGGCGGCGGAGCATGGCGATCATGGCGCGGCGGCACCGCTGTTCAACCTGCATCTGCTTGGCATGTGGCTGACCTTCAGCCTGTCTGCGGTGTTGATCACGGCCTCGGTGTCCTGGCTGATGCGATTGTTGGCCGACAAGGATCGGCAACTGCAGCAGGCCTATCAGAAGCAACAGGAACAGCAGCAGTTTTTGCTGCTGGGTATCGAGTCGGCCTCGGTGGCGCATCAGTTGTCGACGCCGCTCAACAATCTGTTTTTACTGTCCGAAGAGCTGGCGGCCGAGCCGGCGCTGTCCGATGACGGCCGCCAGCATCTGGATACGCTGCATCGGCAGCTGTTACTGTGCCGGGAGGTGTTGTGGCAGCTCAAGCGTAAGGAAGAATCCGCGACCGAACCCGTATTACTGTTCAGTCAGCTGCAAGGCTATCTGGACCGCTGGATCAATCTGAGACCCGATGTACGATATCAATGGCACAATGCACCGCCGGGGAGGGACTATCGAGTGTGGCTGGACGAGTTATTCTGGTCGGCGTTGCTCAACATTCTGGATAATGCCGCCGATGCGGGCGAAAACCGGGTTGAACTTTATACCTCGGTGGTAGACGACAGCCTGCTCGATATCGGCATTTATAACCGTCAGGGTCATTTAAGCGAAGAGCAGTTGGCCCAGGCCGGGCTCAATCAGCAGGAGTCGGAGAAAGCGGCGGGGCTGGGCATGGGCGTCTGGCTGGCGCATGCCACCTTTTCTCGCCTCAATGGCAGCCTGACGCTGCGTAATCATTCCAATGGTGGTGTTTATGCCCGTATTCGGATTCCGCTGCTGCTGGCCGACGAGCCGACAGAGTAAACTTTATGACACAGCCGTAGGTGAGTGAATGCAGCATTTTCTGCTGGTGGATGACGATCCGACCTTTGCCAATCTGCTCGAACGCGGCTTTGCCCGGCGCGGGCTGACGCTGGTGTGGGCCGAAAACGGGGCTGATGCATTGGCGTTGGTAGCCGAACCGGACGGTATCATCCTGGATTTGAATCTGGGGACCGAAAGCGGCCTGCAACTGCTGCCCGAGCTGCATCGGCGCTTTCCTCGCGCCGCTATTCTGGTATTGACCGGTTATGCCAGTATCAGTACTGCCGTCACTGCCATCAAGCTGGGCGCGACCCAGTATTTGCCCAAGCCTGCCGATGTCGACACCATAGTGGCGGCCTTTCAGCAGCCGGAGGCGCCTGCCGAGGTTGCCCCTGACGCACTGGTGGCCTTTCGGCCCTCGGTGCGCAAGCAGTCGTGGGAGTATGTGCAGTTTGTTCTGCAACAGCACGATGGCAATATTTCAGCCGCCGCCAGGGCGCTGAACATGCACCGGCGTACCCTGCAGCGGATGCTGCAAAAAAAACCGGCGATCCGGTAATACCAAAGATGGGTATCAGGATACGCAGGAGCCGATTTCTTCTTCTGTCAGTTTGTATTTGCCGACATAGCCGGAGGTCATGGCATAGAGTAGTGCCCGATAATTCATCCGGAACGACAGCACATCCCCTACCTTTATATCGCACCCCGTGACATCAAGAATAAGATGATCGCTGCTGCCGCCGAGGATGGAAATATCCGGATCGAGCGGGCTCAGATCGGCAACAGGCACGTCCTGCTCTCCCAGGGCCACGATGGCTCTGGTATGTATGCCCCTGTCTATGAATTCGGGGGTTTCACCAAAGGCGTTCTTGCCCAGAGGCCCCCTGGGCAGGGAAGGCTTCTCCTTGACCTCTATGACTTCGGCCTCGAGGGTAAATATGTCTTCATGCATACCCGCTATGTGCCGGCCATAGGCGGTTTCCCGGCCGAAAAACAGAGCCTCTCCCAGCCTGAGTTGATTGATGCCGGGAGGTAGCCGATGCTCGAGCAGCAGGGGTAACAGGCTGGAGTTTCCGCCGGAGACAATGGTCAGGGGATGATTCAGTTCTTTTGCTATCCGGGCTTTCAGGCCGGTCAGCTCCAGCATGATGTCGGCGGTCGGGATCACTCCGCCATAACAGGTGAGGTTGGTGCCGATGCCGAGCCACTCGACATGGTCCTGTTCCAGAATGAAGCGGCCCATCTCAAGCGCCTGATGGGTGCAGACGCCTTCGCGTAGATCTCCCAGCTCAATCATCAGGATGATTTTATGGCGGCGGTTGTCTCTTTGCGCCTCGCGTTGCAGCGCGGCTATGGTGTCCTGCTCCGATACCAGGCTGATATCGGCGTAGCGAACCACCTCGGCGACCTCATGCAGCCCGGGCAGGCGCAGCAGCGTGGTCTGGCAGCTTGATGACATCTGCTTGATACGCCGGAGATTCTCTATTCTCGAGTCGGCGAAGGAGTCGTATCCCTGCCGGATTAGCGTGCCGACAATGTCGGGGTCGGCGCAGGTGACCTTGGTCACCGGAATCCAGCCAACGGAGTTTTTTTGCTGATGGCAGAGCCGATCCAGAAAGGCGGCATTGGCGAGAAGGCGGGATGGATCCCATACCACTCTGGGGAATTTTTTCATTTTACCCTGTTCCTGCTAGGTAGCGGCGTTCGCCGGGCTTGAAATGGAAAAGAGCAGGCCGGGGCCTGCTCATGTCAATCGATACCTGATTGCCGGCTCCGCCGGATAAACGGAGCCGGCGAGGTGAGCCTTAGTGACCGGCCTTCTGCATCATGCCCGGTTCTTCCGTGCTGGTGGTGGTGACGTCATCGGCGCCAGCCGCCACCTGCTCCGAGCTGTTCAGTTTCACGATGGAAAAACCGGTCAGTGCGAAGAGGATGGACAACAGGGGAACGGCGAAGTTGAGTACCGCATAGGGGGCATATTCCAGTGCATGAACCCCCAGAGTAGCCAGGATAAAGACACCGCAGGTATTCCAGGGAATGAATACCGAGGTCAGGGTGCCGCCGTCTTCCAGGGCCCGAGACAGGTTCTTGGAGTGCAGCCCTCTCTCTTTATAGGCGCCGGCAAACATTCTGGAAGGTACCACCACGGAAATATACTGCTCCGAGCACGTCGCATTGGTCATGAAACAGGAAGCGATGGTGGTCGGTATCAGGCTCTTGGCCGAGCGGGACTTGCTGAGGATCTTGGCGACAATGGCCTTCAGCATACCGGTGTTTTCCAGCACGCCGCCCAGGGTCATGGCAACGATGGTCATGGATACCGTATACATCATTGACTCCAGGCCACCCCGGTTGAACAGGCCGTCCACCATCTCGTTACCGGTTTCGATGCTGAAGCCGGCTTGCAGGGCCTTTACCGCGTCTGCGACAGATCCACCCTGGATGAACACCTGGCTGAGGAAACCCAGTGAAATACCCACGATCAGGGCCGGAAGCGCCGGTACCTTACGGGTGACCAGGACAATCACGAACACCGGGATCAGCAGCAGCCAGGGGGAGATGACAAAATTGTCCTGCAATATGGCCATGGTAGTGGCGATGTTCTCGAATTCGCTGGCGCTTGCACCGAAGCTCAGGCCCAGATACCAGTACACGGCCAGAGCAATCAGCAAGCCGGGAATGGTGGTATAGAGCATATGCTTGATATGTTCGAACAGGTCGGTGCCGGTCAGGCCGGCGGCCAGGTTGGTGGTGTCGGACAGGGGCGATAGCTTGTCACCGAAATAGGAGCCGGAAATCACGGCGCCGGCCACCATGGGAGCGGGGATCCCCATGCTGATGCCAATCCCCATGCCGGCGATGCCGATGGTACCCATGGTTGACCAGGAACTACCGATGGCGATGGACACGACGGCACAGATCAGGGTAATGGAGACCAGGAACAAAGAAGGTGAAAGTATCTGCAGCCCGTAATAAATCATGCTGGCGACAATACCACCACCAATCCAGGCGCCGATGGCAACACCCACCAGCATGATAATGACCACGGCCGGCAGCGCCAGCTTGATGCCGCTGTAGATGCTGTCTTCTATTTGTTGCCATTTGTAGCCATGCTTCCAGGCCACCAGAGCGGCAACAGTGGTGCCAAATGCGAGCGGTATATGGGGGCTGCCTTCAAAGATGACAATGGTGACCAGCATGGCACCAACCATCAGGATAATAGGCAGCATCGCCATGGCAAAGGGTATTTTCGGAGTGTTGTTATTCATAGTCCCTCTTACTGAAAAGTGTTGGTGTCGCAGCACAATATTTGTTCAGCGATCCAGGTTAAATCCATGTAACGAGCGGGATTATTGCAAAGTTATGTTTTTTTGTCTTTTTTTTTAGTAATAAAATGGTGTTTTATGTTGCCTGTTGTTTATATTTAGTTATTAAATTTGAATTTATTACCATTTTCTTCTGGTTTTATTGTCTGTTTTTGAATAAATAATCAAATTTATCGTCTGGTTTTGTGCTGGGCGGCCCTATCAAGCGTTATGGAAGGAAAGAGCCGTAGCCTGAGTGTGACTTTATTGGAAAGGCTGCGTTATGCTTTCGGCCATTATTGATGGCTATATAGATATTGGTTAACAAGACGGGGAGTAAAGATAATGAAACTGGCATTTATCGGACTGGGCGTGATGGGCTTTCCCATGGCGGGGCATCTGCAGCAGGCCGGGCACCAGGTGTGCGTTTATAACCGCAATGCAGACAAGGCGGCCGACTGGGTGTCCCGTCATGGCGGCACCCGCGGCGCGACACCGGCGCTGGCCGCCAAAGATGCCGATATGGTGATGCTGTGCGTCGGCAACGACGACGACGTGCGTGCCGTGGTGTATGGCGATGACGGCGTGCTGGCCGGCATCAAGGCGGGGGCGCTGTTGGTGGATCACACCACTACCTCGGCCATGCTGGCCGAAGAGCTGGCGGTGGCGGCGAATAAAGCCGGTGCCCGCTTCATCGATGCGCCGGTGTCCGGTGGCCAGCTGGGCGCAGAAAACGGCGCCCTGACGGTCATGGTGGGCGGCGCCGAGGCGGATGTGGCCGACGCCTCGCCGGTGCTGGCGGCCTATGGCAAAAAAGTGACCCGACTGGGCTCGGTGGGGGCCGGTCAGCGCTGCAAGATGGTGAACCAGATTTGCGTGATTGGCGCGGTGCAGGGCATTGCCGAAGGCTTGATGATCGCCAAAAAGGCCGGGCTGGACATTCCTACCCTGATCGACGTGCTGGCCGGTGGTGCCGCCCAGAGCTGGCAGTTGCAGAACCGGGCCCAGACCATGGCCGAAGGCAAGTTCGATTTCGGTTTTGCCGCCCAGTGGATGCACAAGGATCTGGGCATCTGTCTGGACGAGGCCGAACAGCAGGGGCTGACGCTGCCGCTGACCGAACATGTGCATCAGGTATATGAAAAACTGCTGGCCGACGGTCATGGTCGCTGCGACTCCACCGTGGTGATCAAGGATCTTGAGTCCTGAATTCGAGAAATCGATGAGGGCCGGCGGCGGTATTTTGCAGCAGCATCCTCCGTGTTTTGTGCCGAATACCGGTGAGCACTCTGGTAGTCACGAAAGGGGTCGGCTATGCTGTTGTCGTTTGTCGCCGCAGGCCACAGGCACTTTTCCTTGCGGTAATGTGATGTTTTCCGCAGTTTCTGAACAAAACAACGGCACTTGATATTTGGCCTCAAGACAAAGGCTTTGCTTGAGCCTGAAATTTGAATAGAGTGGGCAACCGCTTAATGCCAAGTGAGAAAGGATCCCCTATGAACAAGACTCAGCTTGTCGATGCAATTGCCGCCAAGGCAGATTTGAGCAAGGCTCAGGCCAAGGCAGCACTGGAAGAAGTACTGAACGGTATCACCCAAAGTCTGAAAGAAGGCGATCCGGTGCAATTGGTTGGTTTTGGTACTTTCAAGGTAAACCATCGCGCAGCTCGTACCGGTCGTAACCCCCAGACCGGCAACGAAATCCAGATTGCCGCCGCCAATGTGCCCGCTTTCGTAGCCGGCAAGGCGCTGAAAGACGCCATCAAGTAACAGCTTCCAAACCCGGCTTTCGCCGGGTTTTTTTATTCTCTGCTTGCTCCTCTTGTCCTTCGATTGTTATAACTGAAGCGAGTCTGTTCCCGCTCAAGGGAGGCTATGATGGAAGTGAACGCGATTCGACAGGTGGCAACGCCATGGGCCGGTGCCCGAGGCTTGACCAAGGGTCTGATGCTGACCGAACTGCATCAGAATGTGTGGAATGGCCAACTGGTGCTGTCGATGGGCATGCCCACCGACATCGACACCCCGCCTCAGGTTATCTACCAGCTGAGATTTGATCATCTGTTTGGCTATCGAGTGCTCGAAGGTGCCGATGTGCTGGATTTTATGGACGATGACGAAACTGACAGCGACAGTCAGATCCAGTTGATTACCCCCTCTCGTTTTCTGACCTGGTTTCACCAGCAGAGTCAGGGCACGCATCTGGATGAAGATATTCAGCATTATCGCATTGCGAGCTGGGATTATTGTGTGGACGTACTGGCGGCTCAGGCGCCGCGGGTACAGCGAAAAGCAGGAGTAACATGAAGGGATTTATTCTGGTTGCCCACGGCAGCCGCCGGGCAGCGGCCAACGAAGAAATTGCGGCGTTTGCCCAAAGTCTGACGGCGACCATGGCCGGGCGCTTCGAGCTGATGACTCATGCGTTCTGGGAGCTGGCCGAGCCTGCTCTGGATCAGGCGATTGACCAGCAGATAGCCGCCGGTGCCAAAGACATCACCTTGTTCCCGTATTTTCTGGCCGAAGGCCGGCATGTGGTCAATGACCTGCCCTCGGTGGTGGTACAGAAGCGGGAGCAGTATCCCGACGTCAATCTGACTCTGTTGCCCCATCTCGGTGCCCTGCCGGGGTTTGCCGACTGGCTGGGGCAACAGCTTTAATCGATTCCCGAACGAAAAAAGAGCCGCTTAAGCGGCTCTTTTTCTTCAGGGCCTGGCCAGATGCCAGACACCGAACTTGCCATCTCCCGACATATCACCCGCTTGCATGTCTTGTTTCCACAGGTACAGCGGCTGTCCCTTGTAGCTCCACTGCAGGATGCCATCGGCCCGGGTCACTATGCCGTAGTCGCCGTCGGCCTGATCATCGGCGGTGGCGGCCAACGGTGGCCAGTTATCGGCACAGCTGTCGTTGCAGTTACTCATTCCGGCCTGGTCTTTATCGAACACATACAGGCTCATGCCGACGTCGTTGGTCAGTATTGCTCCCTCCGGGGTATCGGCCATCTGCACCGGCGCCGCCAGTGCCTGCAGGCTGACGGCCAGGGTTAAACCGATCAGTGCTTGCTTGAACATAGCTCCTCTCCTTGAAGGTTGATTGCCGAATAGATGCGTTACAGAATCGCAACTGGCACCTGATTAGAGAGTAGGCGGTTTTCATGCAAGCTGGTGCCGACTGCCCTTGTTGCTTGAGCCGGATCGACCAATAAAAAAAGAGGCCGGATGGCCTCTTTTTGGTACCTGACGTTCAGCGGGTGACGCTTATTGCTGCTGCTGCTCGCGGGCGATGGCGCGATAGGCGATATCGCTGCGGCAGAATACACCTTGCCACTCAATCTGGCGGGCGGCGACGTAGGCGTTGGCCTGGGCCTCGGTCACGGTGTTGCCCAGGGCGGTGGCGCACAGCACCCGGCCGCCGGAGGTAACCAGCTCGCCGTCCTTGAACTTGGTACCGGCGTGAAACACCTTGGCGACATCGGTTTCGGCCGGAATGCCGGTGATGACATCATTCTGACGGTAGTGGCCGGGATAGCCACCGGCGGCCAGCACCACGCCCACGGAGGCGCGGGGGTCGAAGTCGGCGGTCACCGTGTTCAGCTCACCCTTGCAACCGGCCAGGCACAGTGCCACCAGATCGGACTGCAAACGCAGCATGATCGGCTGGGTTTCCGGATCGCCGAAGCGGCAGTTGAACTCGATCACCTTGGGCTGACCGGCCTTGTCGATCATCAGGCCGGCATAGAGGAAGCCCTTGTAAACATGGCCTTCTTCCGCCATGCCACGCACGGTCGGCATGATCACCTGTTCCATGATGCGATCATGGATTTCCTGCGTCACCACCGGGGCCGGGCTGTAGGCGCCCATGCCACCGGTGTTGGGGCCGGTATCACCGTCGCCGACGCGCTTGTGATCCTGGCTGGTGGCCATCGGCAGCACATGCTCGCCGTCGACCATCACGATGAAAGAGGCTTCTTCACCGTCGAGAAACTCCTCGATCACCACCCGGCTGCCGGCGTCGCCGAAGGCATTGCCGGCCAGCATGTCGCGTACCGCGGCTTCGGCTTCTTCCAGCGTCATGGCCACGATCACGCCCTTGCCGGCGGCCAGGCCGTCGGCCTTGACCACGATGGGGGCGCCTTTCTCGCGCAGGTATTCCAGCGCCGGCTCCACCTGGGTGAAGTTCTGATAGTCGGCGCTGGGAATCTGCTGGCGAGCCAGAAAGTCCTTGGTGAAGGCCTTGGAGCCTTCCAGCTGGGCCGCGGCCGCACTGGGGCCGAAGATGGTCATGCCGTCGGCTTCGAAGGCGTCGACCACACCGGCTACCAGCGGGGCTTCGGGGCCGACGATGGTGAGGCCGACCTGTTCTTTTTTGGCGAAGGCCAGCAGATCCTGAATGTCGGTGGCGGAAATGGCCACGTTGGTCAGGCTGGGTTCGAGCTCGGTGCCGGCATTGCCGGGCGCCACGAATACCTGGCTGACGTTGGGAGACTGGGCGGCTTTCCAGGCCAGGGCGTGTTCACGACCGCCACCGCCGATTACCAATACCTTCATGGTCTGTTCCTTAAAATTATCAAAGCAAACGAAGGAAACTACGGGTCTTTAAAATGCCACTCAGCCGGTAAGAGAGGGGTAGGGGATCTCTCTAAGCCGACCATCACATGACAGGGACGTCATGTGCGAGCGTCACAGGGATGTGCTTGAAGCGTGTCGGCGTGAGATACCCCTACCCCGATAACTAACAACCGCTCAGCAGCACCGCCCGTACTTTCCTGTCAGTGGCGGAAGTGGCGCATGCCGGTGAAGACCATGGTCATGCCGTGTTCGTCGGCGGCCTGGATCACTTCGTCGTCACGCATGGAGCCACCCGGCTGGATCACACAGCTGATACCGGCGGCAGCGGCGGCGTCGATGCCGTCACGGAACGGGAAGAAAGCGTCGGACGCCATCACCGAACCTTCTACCTTCAGAGCTTCATCGGCGGCCTTGATGCCGGCGATTTTGGCCGAGTAGACGCGGCTCATCTGGCCGGCGCCCACGCCGATGGTCTGGGCACCCTTGGCGTAGACGATGGCGTTGGACTTGACGTACTTGGCCACTTTCCAGCAGAACAGCAGATCCTGCAGCTCTTCCTCGGTGGGCTGGCGCTTGCTGACTACCTTGATATCGGCCAGATCGATCATGCCCTGATCCCGGTCCTGCACCAGAATACCGCCGTTGACGCGCTTGATATCACGGCCCTGGGTCTTGGCGCCCCACTGGCCGCATTCCAGCAGACGCACATTTTTCTTGTCGGCCACCACGGCCCGGGCTTCGGCGGAGATGCCGGGGGCGATAATGACTTCTACAAACTGGCGCTCGACAATGGCCTTGGCCGTGGCTTCGTCCAGCTCGCGGTTAAAGGCGATGATGCCACCGAAGGCGGAAGTCGGGTCGGTCTGGTAGGCGCGATCGTAGGCTTCCAGCAGGTTATCGCCCAGTGCCACACCACAGGGGTTGGCGTGCTTGACGATCACACAGGCCGGCACGTCGAATTCCTTCACGCATTCCAGGGCGGTATCGGTATCATTGATGTTGTTGAACGACAGCTCCTTGCCCTGCAGCTGGGTGGCGGTGGCAACGGACGCTTCGTCGATGTCGTTTTCCACATAGAAGGCCGCGCTCTGGTGGCTGTTTTCGCCGTAGCGCAGATCCTGCTTCTTGGTGAACTGGTAGTTGATGGTGCGCGGGAAGGCGGAGTCTTCGCTGGCCGCATGATAGGCCGGCACCATGGTGCCGAAGTAGTTGGCAATCATGCCGTCGTACTGGGCGGTGTGCTCGAAGGCGGCGATAGCCAGGCTGAAACGGGTGGCCTGGGTCAGGCTGTTGTTGCCGGCATCCATTTCGCTCAGCAGGCGGTCGTAATCGCCGGCGTTGACCACTATGGCCACGTCGTTGTGGTTCTTGGCGGCGGCGCGCACCATGGTCGGGCCACCGATATCGATGTTTTCGATCGCATCTTCGAGGGTGCAACCGGCCTTGGCCACGGTGTTGGCGAAGGGGTAGAGGTTAACCACCACCATGTCGATGGGCTGGATGGCATGCTCGGCCATGATGGCGTCGTCCTGACCGCGACGGCCGAGAATGCCGCCGTGTACCTTGGGGTGCAGGGTCTTGACCCGGCCGTCCATCATTTCCGGAAAACCGGTATAGTCGGACACTTCGGTGACCGGCAGGCCCTGTTCGGCCAGCAGGCGGGCGGTGCCACCGGTAGACAGCAGTTCTACGCCGCGGGCGTGCAGGCCCTGGGCGAAGGCGACGATGCCGTGTTTGTCGGACACACTCAGCAGAGCACGGCGAATGGGTCGAGCAGTTTCCATGGGTTCTCGTTCCTTTAACGATCAATCGGGGGGTTTGGTAAAATCGACAACCGGGTCATAATGCCGACTTTACCAAACCGCCTGGTACGCCAGAACGGGCGGCATATTCTACTGTATTTTGCCATGGCTTGTGTGACTATTTGCTTTGGTGTCAAGAGATTTCATGTGTAACGAAACGCGGTTTTCAGCACCTGCCAGGCAGGGAAGGGAGTAGTAGCAAATGTTTCGGATTGGTGAGCTGGCCAAACACTTTGGGGTGAAGGCCGACACCCTGCGTTTTTACGAGAAAGAAGGCTTGCTGTCACCGAGCCTGCGTACCCCGGCGGGCTACCGGCTGTACAGCGAGGAAGACAAGCGGCGGCTGCATTTCATTCTGCGCTGCAAGCGGGTCGGCTTTACTCTCAAAGAGGTGGATGAGCTGCTGTCGCTCAGGGTCAGCAGCTGCAAGGTGACTTGTCGCGAGGTCAAGGCGGTGGCCGACGCCAAGATTACCGACGTGGAAGAGCGGATCAGGGAGCTGGAGCAGTTTCGTGATTCGCTGCGCCAGTTGTCCGACGCCTGCTGTGGCGGCCTGGAAAGCGCCGAGCACTGTTCCATTCTGGAAGCACTGGACGGCAAGCAACTTACCGCCGAGAATAACGCCCGTTAACGCCCCCTGATACGGCAGCATTCGCCGCCGTTTTTCTTTGCTCGTCTTTATCAGGGCAGGAATCTTTCTGTCCGCTCTGCTTTGCGCCGCCTTCGGCATCGTTCACAGGAGTTGTTTATGCATTCTCGTTTTGGCTGGGGACTGAGTGTCAGCCAGTGGTTTATCTTTTTAATGGCCAATGCCCTGGCGCTGCCCATCATTCTGGGGCAGGCCTTTGGCCTGGACAGCGGCGAGATTGCCGGTCTGATGCAGCGCACCCTGATGCTGGTGGGGTTGAGCTCGCTGTTGCAGTCGGCGCTGGGCCATCGTTACACCATTGCCGACGGTCCGGCCGGCTCCTGGGCCATCGTGTTCGTGGTGATGGCCTATATCGGCAAAGAGCAGGGACACGACAGCGCCGAGACCCTGCAGTTGCTGGCCGGTGGCGTACTGGTGGCCGGGGCCATCATGCTGGTGCTGGGTCTGGCCCGACAGGTACACCGATTGTTGTTTCTGTTTACTCCATTGGTGACCGGCTGCTTCATGCTGTTGCTGGTGATCCAGCTGGCCGGGGTGTTTGTGCGTGGTATGGTGACCGATCCGCGCAGCGGCGTGATCAGCCTGCCGGTGGCGCTGGTGGGCTTGCTGGTGTTTCTGGGCGTCCTGCTCTGCTCTTTCAGCCGTCATTCGCTGTTGCGTACCTATGCGGTGATGGTCGGCATAGTGGCGGGCTGGATAGCGTTCGCGCTGTTCGATCTGGCTAACACGACCCTGCCCGAGGCGGCATCGGGACTGCAGTGGCCCGCGCTGTTTGCCTTTGGTCCGCCCCGGCTGGACAGCGGCATGCTGATTGTGGCGGTGCTGTTTTCATTGCTGTTGTTTTCCAACCAGGTGGCGGCGGTGTCGGCCATCAGCGCTGTGGTGAGCGAGAAGCAGCCGGATCTGGACCGGGTGATCAACCGCAGCAGCTCGGCGTCGGGGCTCAGCCATTTCATGGCCGGCAGCCTCTCGACCATTGCCGTGGTACCGCTGCCGGTGACCGCCGGCTTCGTACAGCTCACCGGCGACAGCCGACGCGGCCCCTTCATGCTGGCCTGTGTGCTGCTGGCGCTGGTGGCCCTGTTTCCGCAGGCGGTGGGCTTTCTGTCACTGCTGCCGGCGCCGGTGGCCAATGCCGCCCTGCTGGCCACCTTTATCAAGCTGGTGGCGCTGGCCTTTCAGATGCTGACCAAGCAGCCGCTGGACAACCGCGCCAGCACCATCATCGGGGTGTCGCTGTTGCTGGGCGTGGGCTGCATGTTCCTGCCGCCGGAGCTGTATCGCCACCTGCCGGGCCTGGCCCAGTACCTGCTGGGTAACGGCCTGCTGACCGGCACCCTGCTGGCACTGAGCATGGAAAAGCTGTGGCCGACTCAGCGTTAACGGATCACCAGCACGGTGCAGTCGGCGTGACGCACCACCTTTGATGCATTGGAGCCAAGGAGGTAGGTCTTGGCGCCGGGGCGGGACGCCGGCATCACGATAAGCTCGATGTCGTGCTTTCTGGCCTGGGCGAGAATGGTGTCGTACACCACCCCGTGCTTGATGCGGATTTTGCCCTGATGCTCTGCCGGAATATTGGCCTGCATGAAGTCGTCGAGCTGCTGTTCGACGACCTTGTTCAGGTTGTCGATCAGCTCGCTGGAATACAGCGGTGCGGCGGCATGGTGAATGCGGGCCGAATTGACGTACAACAGGTGGATCTGCCCCTGCGGGTGGCACAGCTTGAGGGCCGACGCCACAACCTGCGGGTAGAGCGCCTGATGCTCGAAATCCAGCGGTAACAGTATTTGCTTGAACATAAGTGCGTTATCCCATCAGTTTGTTAGGCAGCCAGGTGACGAGTTCCGGTACCAGCATGCAGAGCACCAGTACGCCCAGCTTGAGCATGACAAAGGGCAATACCGACTTGTAGATGTCCATCATGGTCACCCCGGGAGGCGCTATGCCCTTGAGGTAGAACAGGGCGAAGCCGTAGGGCGGGGTCTGCACCGCTATCTCTATGTTCAGAATCATCAGAATACCGAACCAGATAGGATCGTAGCCCAGACCGATGGCGATAGGGGTAAACAGCGGCGCACAGATCAGCACGATGATCATCTCGTCGATGATGAAGCCGAGCAGCAACATGATGAGCTGCATCATCAGGATGATCATGATGGGGGGCAGATCCAGACCGGCGGCAAAGTCGGCCACCATGCCCTGTACGCCCATCAGCAGGTGAAAGTTGCTGAACACCGAGGCGCCCAGCACGATCCAGATGGCCACGCTCACCAGCAGGGCGGTTTCGATACCGGAACGCTTCATCATCTTGAGCTTGAAGCGTTTGTACATGAGGGCCAGCAACAGGGCACCGACCACGCCGATGGCACCGGATTCGGTGGGGGTGGCAATGCCGGTGATGATGCTGCCCAGCACCAGCACGATTAGCGCCAGCGCCATGAAGCCGTCGCGCAGGGTGATGAAGCGCTCGCGGGCGTTTTTGGGCACGTCCAGGGCATGGCCCACGGGGGCGCGGCCGGGGTTCAGTTTGCAGGAGATCACCACATAGAGCACCATGACGGTGATGGAGATCAGGGCCGGCACCAGGGCGGCAACGAACATCTTGCCGACCGAGGTCTGGGTGGTGGAGCTGAACAGTATCATCGGAATGCTGGGCGGGATCAGAATGCCCAGCCCACCGCCGGCCATGATCACACCGAGTGCCAGCTTCTTGTCGTAGCCGCGCTCCAGCATGGGGCGCAGGGCTATGCTGCCGGAAGTCATGATGCCGGCACCGATGATACCGACCATGGCACCAATCATGGAACAGACGCCGATGACGCTGATGGCCAGCGAGCCGCGAATACGGCCGATAACCAGCTGGCTGGCCTTGAACATGGCATCGCCGATGCCGGAGCGGGTCAGCAGCTGGCCCATGTAGATATAGAGCGGAATCGCCAGCAGCACGAAGCTGAACAGGGTGCTCTCTATGGTCGTCGGTATTATGTTGAAAATACCATCGCCCCAGGTGGCATAGCCAATCAGCATGGCCACGCCACCCAGCGCCAGGCCCACCTGGGCACCCAGCGCAAAGGAAATCAGTACGCCCAGCAACAGCAGGCCGGTCAATAACTCGATACTCATTATTCTTCGTCCTCGGACAACAGGGGCTCGCCGGTGATCAATTGCCAGAGGTCTTTCAGCATGTCACTGGACAATTGCAGTAAAAACAGCAGGGCGGCGGCGGTGACCATCACCCAGAAGTGGCCGATGGAAGGACCCCATTCGGACTGGCGGGTATAGCCGAAATCGATGGCCTCCAGCGCCTTTTCCCAGCTTTTGCTGGCCACGATGATCAAAAAGAATCCGCCGAGGGTATTGGACACCAGATCGAAGATGTTCTTGGTTCGCTGGGATACCGACAGGTAGAGGATATCGACGTTGATATGCGCTTTTTTCAGCTGGCCACTGGCACCGCACAGGGCGCCGATATAACCGAACAGAAACAAAGACACGTCGTAGGCCCACATGGTCGGGCTGTTGAGTACGTAACGGGAAAACACTTCAAAGGCAAGGGTCGCCGCCAGCAGAGGAAGGGCCAGGGCGATGGTCTGACCGACGGTCGACACCAGGAGCCCGACCCCTTTGCACCATAAACAAAGTAGTTTTTTCATTATGCATCCATGGAATGAAAACAGCAGCCCCGCCGCAGCGGGGCTATCTCATCGGAAGGGGGTTACTTCATCAGCTTTACGAGGCGAGAGCTGTATTGGTCGGTCTCGCCATAGTGAGCCCAAACGGCTTCGGCCGCCTGCTGCCACTGGGCCTGGTCGGCGTCGGACGCCTCCGGGCTCCAGATCATGCCCATTTTCTGCATGTCGGCGACGGCTTCCTGCTCCCATTGGACGGATTTTTCTGCCTGCTCTTTGGCGTGCCACTGGCTGGCCTCGCGCACGACCTGTTTCAGGTCGTCCGGCAGCTTGTTCCAGGAATTCTTGTTCACCAGCACGGGCAGGGCCTGGGCGCTGGACACCGGCAGCGGATACATGAACTTGGCGACTTCGGCAAAGTTGCCGTCGCGGTGGTCGATCAGGTTGGAGCCGATGGTGCCGTCAATCACCCCGGTGGCCAGGCTGGTATAGACTTCGCCCCAGGCCAGGTTGACCGGAGAGGCGCCCAGCTCGCGGAAGAAGCGACCGTAGGCACCCGGAGCGCGGATCTTCAGGCCCTTGAAGTCTTCGACAGACTCGATTTTGGTCTTGGTGATGACGTAGACGCCGGGCTGGAAGTAGGGAGCCAGCCACACCAGGCCATGGCGGTCATAAGCCTCGGTCAGTACCTCGGACCAGCCTTTTTCATAGAACTGGGCATTCAGCTCTTCCAGGCTGCTGTTGGTGCCGGGCAGGCCAACCTCGACCACACCGAAGGGGATTTCACCGGCATGCATGGGCTGAAAGGGGGCCGCCATGTCGAGCAGGCCGGACTTGGTAGCACCGATAATGCCGTTGGTGTCGACGCCTTCACCGGCATACAGCATGTTGATTTTCATGCGGCCGTTGGAGTCGGCTTCTATCTTGTCGGCAAAAGACTGATAGACATCACCGAAGGCGGTGCCGCGAGAATACAGGTTGGTAAAGCGCCAGCTCACGTCGGCGGCCATGGCCTCCATGGTGATGCCCATGCCGGCAACGGCAAGCAGGGAAGCGGCGATTTTGGTGCGGGTGGAGCTCCAGATACGAGTCATGATGGTAGTCCCTTGTGTTATCACATTCCATTGCTCTGAGGTGAACTCAAAGTCTGTTTTGGTGTTTTGGTATCGATTCCCCCTTGGGGTGACATGCAGTCTGCGCCAGCCTCCAAAGGGGATAAATACATAATCATTCATGTTTGGTTTGAACTCAGTCAAACAAACAGCGGGAAACTACGCGATTATCAGCAGTAAGCACCATAATGGTGCATAAATGAAGCAGATTAGTTTGCTGTTGTGTGAGGTGGGTCACGCAGCGGAGCCGGCCGAAGGCCGGACTCAGGGCGCAATACCGCTAGTTAACGGGATCGATTGGCTTTCAAGCCGACCTTCTGCGCCATGGATGGCGCGGAGGGTCGGCGGAGCAGATCCCTTTATTTTCTCTGATGCCAAGGAGTTGCCTGTTAGCGTCGTTTACAGGCAACTCGGTGCTCGAGAAGAGGCAACAGAGATCGACTGCCACGACCATGAAATGCCATGGACGGCATTTCCTGAGCCCTCAGGGATGAGTTTATGGCGTGTCGTGGGAGGCGGCTGTGTTGCCTCTGAGCTCGGGTTTAAAAATGAACAGATCTGGTATTAGGACTCAGGGCGCGGCTTTCAGGTGGGCGTGCAGCAGTTGCAGAAACAGCGATTTCAATCGGCTCTGGCGACCATGCAGGCGGGTGATGGCGGTAATGCCCAGATCATGATTTTTCTGCTCCGGCAGCAGCGCTTTCATGCGACCGCTTTCAACCCAGCGGCGGGCGAAGCTCTCGGGCAGAAAGCCGATATACTGGCCAGACAGGATCAGGGCGGCTCTGGGTTCGTAATGATAGGCTCGCCCCGCCAGGCGCATGTCGGCCAGCTGGGCGCTGGACTCGGCATTGGTGTAAATGCCGGGGTGGATCAGCTTGCTGTCGGCCAGCTGCTGCGCTATGTCCTCGTCGTTGTCGACCGCGAACAGCGGGTGGCGATCGCTGCAGTATAAAAAGCAGCGCACCTTGTACAGATGGTGGTACTCCAGCCCTTCCAGATCCCGGTGATAGTGAATAAAGCCGATATCCGCATCTTCATTCAATACTCGCCGTTCTATCTCGCCCATGTGGGCGACATCCACGCTGACATTGACGTCGGGTGCCTGACAGCCCAGCGCCGCAAACACATCGGCCATCGGAAACTCGTCTTCCAGCCAGATGTTGTCACTGGAGACGATTTTCAGCTCGCCGGTCAGTTGCTCGTGCAGCTCGTTAACGGTGTAGCGAAATTCTTCCAGCCGGGAAAACAGCCGTTTGGCGGACTCGTAGATCACCATGCCGTCGTCGGTGAGGGCAAACCCGGAGCGGCCCCGTCGGCAGAGCTTGAGCTTGAGCCGGTTTTCCAGGTTGGCCATGTGCACACTGATGGTGGAACGGCTGATATTGAGCTCGGTCTCGGCCGCCGAAAAGCCGCCGCATTCCACCACCGTCTTGAACAGCTTCAGCAGACGTATTTCATAATCACCGATTTGGCCCAGTACGGGACGGTTTGGCTGGCTCATAGTTTGATAATCTTAAATGTGAATGTTGATACGTGATCATTTATGCGACTTTGAGCGCAAGGCTAACATGCAATCAAAATATGGCCAACGACGGCGCAGGGGCGGTCACGGTAATCGGCATTTTTAACTCGATTCTGTGATGGCGGTGCCGGTTAGGTGGCCGGTGGTCGGCCCATAGTAACGGGGCGGCATGGAATTACACCGAGCACAGTTTTGAGAGGCACAGTTTCCTATGAGCATGAATTCAGTCAACCGCACCCTGGTAAAAAATGCCGGGCACATTGCCGGCGAATGGTGCCAGGCCGACAGCGGCGCCACCATTGCCGTTTACAACCCGGCCACCGGCGAGCAACTGGGCCAGGTGCCCAACATGGGCGTGTTCGAGACCCGCGCGGCCATCGACGCGGCCAGCCAGGCCCTGGTTGGCTGGTCGGCCCTGGCGCCCAAAGAGCGTGCCCGGCTGCTGCGTGCCTGGTATGACCTTATCATCGAGCACAAGGAAGATCTGGCGCTGCTGATGACCCTGGAGCAGGGCAAGCCGCTGTTCGAGACCCGGGGCGAGGTGATGTATGGCGCTTCCTATATCGAATGGTATGCGGAAGAAGGCAAGCGCGCCTATGGCAAGGTGTTTGCCGCCCCCACTGCCGACAAGCGGGCGCTGAGCATTCAGCAGCCGATAGGCGTCGTGGCCGCCATCACGCCCTGGAATTTCCCCAATGCCATGATCACCCGCAAGATTGCTCCGGCGCTGGCCGCCGGTTGCACCATAGTGGTCAAGCCGTCGGAAGAAACCCCTTTCTCTGCCCTGGCGCTGATGGCGCTGGCCGAGCAGGCCGGCATTCCCGCCGGTGTCATCAACATGATTACCTCCAGCCAGGCCGCCGCCGTGGGCAAGACACTGACCGACGACAGCCGGATACGCAAGCTGTCGTTTACCGGCTCTACCCGGGTCGGCAAGCTGCTCTATGCCCAGAGCGCCGAGACGGTGAAGAAACTCAGCCTGGAGCTGGGCGGCAACGCGCCCTTTATCGTGTTCGACGATGCGGATCTGGATGCCGCCGTGGCCGGTGCCGTGATCTCCAAGTTTCGCAATGCCGGCCAGACCTGTGTCTGTGCCAACCGCATTCTGGTGCAGGACGGTATTCACGATGCCTTCGTGGCCCGTTTCAAGGCTGCGGTCGAGCAGCTGGTGGTCGGCAACGGCCTGAATGATGCCACCACTCTGGGCCCGGTGATCAACCAGGCGGCGATCGACAAAATTGCCGGCATGGTCGATACCGCCCAGTCGCAAGGCGCCACCCTGGTGACCGGTGGCCAGCGTCATGAGGCGGGTGCGCTGTTCTTCGCGCCGACCATTCTGACCGGCGTGACCCAGCAAATGGACATCGCCCGTCAGGAAATCTTCGGCCCTGTGGCTCCGGTCATTCGTTTCAAGGACGACGCCGAGGCGATCAATATTGCCAACGACACTCCTTACGGCCTGGCCGCCTATTTCTATACCGAAAGCCACAGCCGCATCTGGAAAGTGGCCGAGGCACTGGAATACGGCATGGTTGGCATCAACGAAGGCATTCTGTCCAACGAAATCGCGCCGTTCGGCGGGGTCAAGGAATCCGGCCAGGGTCGCGAAGGCTCCTCCCAGGGACTGGAAGACTACATGGAAACCAAATATTTGTGCATGGGCGGCATCCGCTAAGCCACCTTTCAGGAGACAGAACAATGAGCAAGAATCAGCAACTGCAACAGCGTAAAGATGCCGTCTTCGCACGGGGCATGGGTAACATGGCCGCCGTGTATGTGGATCACGCCAAAAACAACGAAATCTGGGACGTGGAAGGCCGTCGCTATATCGACTTCGCCGCCGGTATCGCCGTGGTCAACACCGGCCACAGCCACCCGCGCATTCAGGCCGCCGTGGCCGAGCAGCTGGGCCGTTTCAGCCACACCTGTGCCATGGTCACCCCCTACGAGAGCGCGGTGGCCCTGGCCGAAAAACTGGTCGAGCTGGCACCCGGCGACACCCGCAAAAAAGCCATTTTCGTCACCACCGGTGCCGAAGCGGTAGAAAACGCGGTCAAGATTGCCCGCGCCCACACCAAACGCAGCGGCATTATCGCCTTCAACGGCGGTTTTCACGGTCGCACCAACATGACCATGGGGCTGACCGGCAAGGTAGCCCCCTACAAGGCCGGTTTCGGACCTTTTCCGGGCGAGATTTATCACCTGCCGTATCCCAACGCCTATCATGGCGTGACCGCCGAGCAGTCATTGAAGGCGCTCGACGAGCTGTTTCATTGCGACATCGAACCGGGTCGGGTGGCGGCACTGATCATCGAGCCGGTACAGGGCGAGGGCGGTTTCTACCAGGCGCCACCGGCATTCCTGCAGCAGCTGCGCACCCTCTGCGATCAGCATGGCATCGTAATGGTGTGTGACGAAATACAGACCGGCTTCGCCCGTACCGGCAAGCTGTTTGCCACCGAATATGCCGGCATAGAGCCGGATCTGATGACCATGGCCAAGGGCATTGCCGGTGGCTTTCCGCTGGCCGCGGTGGTGGGCAAGGCCGACATCATGGATGCCGCCAACCCGGGTGGTCTGGGTGGCACCTATGCGGCCTTCCCTCTGGCCTGTGCCGCGGGTCTGGAAGTGCTGAACATCATCGAGGAAGAACAGCTGTGCGACAAGGCACTGGCTATCGGTGAGCTGATGAACAAACGCCTGAGCGAGCTGCAGGCGAAGTATCCTCACCATATCGGCCAGGTTCGCAACCTGGGCGCCATGGTGGCGATGGAGCTGGTTCACAATGGGGATGTGGAGCAGCCCAATGCCGAGCTGACTAGGGCGATGGTGGCCAAGGGCATCGAGAAGGGAGTGATCCTGTTGTCTTGTGGGGTACGAGGCAACGTGATCCGCTTTTTGCCGCCCTTGACCTCGCCGCTGGACGTGGTCGGTGAAGGTCTGGATCTGCTGGAGCAAGTGCTGGCAGAGCTGATCTGATAGCTATACGTCGTAGTCAATACTTTTGGCGGGCCACCTTGGCCCGCTTTTTTTATCCGCCCTCAGCGGCGAAAAGCATAGATGACAATAATGTCATTGTTATGTCAGCCTTTCGTCAGCGCCGGCTTGTTATTCTGTTTCCCGTCAACCACATCCAGCCGAATAACGAGGAAACACCATGCTTAACATGACCCGCTTTATTATTGCCATCAGCGCCGCCGCCCTGGCCCCGCAAGCCGCCTTTGCCTCCGCCGATCAGGTTCCTGCAAAGGTGTGTTTCAGTACCGCCAGCCACTTCACCGACGGGGTGGATCTGCATCAGGCAAGACTGCACGGCAATGACGGAGCCGCTGAGCAATGCACTTCGGCGCAGGTGTTTCTGAATGCAAACAGCGACTTCAGCGATGGCGTCGATCTGTTGCAGAACAAAATGGCACATCGTGATGCCGAGCAAAACCGGGGTGAAGCCGGCAAGGTATATCTCAATACCGCCAACAACGGCAGCGATGGCGTAGACCGTTTTCACCAGCGTATGGAAAATCTTGGCTGGTAACGCACGAGCGCAGACACAGGGCCGTGTCTTTCTTCTCTGAGGTGATTGTTTTCATACCCAAAAACGAACCTTCGGCGCGCAAGCGCCTTCGCCCCATCGATAGTCTTCCCCGCGTCTTGCGTGCGCCCTCCATGCCTTTTGTCGCTCAGCGGAGCCTTCCGTCTGACATTAGCGACTTCCTTCAGATTCCCGCCCTTCAATGCTCATTATTCTGCTTATACCAATCTAAATAAAAATATGATCTGTTTCCAAGCTGGACACGAGAGGAAACAGAGTCACCTCCCACGACACGCCATAAACCCATCCATGGGGGCTCGGGAAATGCCATCCTTGCATTTCACGGTCGTGGGAGCCGATCTCTGTTGCCTCTCCTTAAGCACCGAGTTGTCTGCAGACCGCTCCAACAGGCGACGCCGCAGCAGAGGGGCGGATGAAGGGTTCTACTCCAGCGACCATCACATGACAGGATGTCATGTGCTGAGCGTCACATGGAGGTGCTTGCAGCGTGTCGGTGGAGTGGATCCTTCGTTCGACCTTTACAGGTCAGCGAAACAGATCAGTTAGTTTTACAGATTGGTATTACCAGTTGACTCGCCATCAAAAAACAGTTGACCTTACCATGGTGGTAAGGCTGATACTGAAGGCTCACGATAGTGTTCAACCGATAGTGTTCAATGAGGAAACCGAAATGATCAGTTTTACCCTGCCCGACATGACCTGTGGCCATTGTGTTGGCGTGCTCAATCAGACGTTGATAGAGCTGGATCCCGACTGCGAGCTGGAATTCGACCTGCTGAATCACATTATCAAGGTAGAGAGCAGCATCCCCCGCGAGCAGCTGGCTGACGCCCTGACCGAGGCGGGTTATCCACCCGCATAAGTTGCCTGACCCGGTGCAAATTCCGGGTTTTGACGGGAGCGCCATCATGAGCAGAACTCCTGACAAGGGGCGCAACCCCAGCGACAAACAACTGCGGGAAGCCGACAGGGTGCAGCTGCTGCATCCGTTACAGCAGCGAGAGCATCCTTCTGCCGTGCCTGCGGATCATGACCAATTGGCCCATATCAATACCTACGGCGCCTTGCCGGATTACTATATCGACCAGCCCTTTATCTGCCGGGTCTGTGGCAAACGGGAGATCTGGAAGGCCCGGGATCAGAAGTGGTATTACGAGGAAGCGAAGGGCCATATCGACGCCATTGCGGTGGAGTGTCATGGTTGCCGCAAGGCCAGAAAACAGGGCCGCGGGCCTGAGGTTCACGAATGAACATAGGTGAAGCCGCAAAAAAGGCCGGTGTCTCGGCCAAGATGATCCGTCATTACGAACAGATAAAGCTGCTGCAGCCGGCCGGGCGAACCGCCGCCGGTTACCGGCAGTACGACGAACCGGATATAGAACGACTCAAGTTCATTCGCCAGGCGCGCTTGCTGGGCTTTTCCATTCGCCAGATAGATGAATTGCTCGGTCTTTGGCAGAACCCGCAGCGGTCCAGCCGGGCGGTAAAGCTAGTGGCGCAACAGCACCTGCAGGAGGTGGAGCACAAGATGCGCGAACTGGCGCTGATGCAGGCCACGCTGCAGCAGATGATAACCGCCTGTCCGGGCGATGAGGGATCGAACTGCGCCATTCTCGAACAGCTGTCGTCACCGACACCGCCAGCAGTGAATACTTCAGAAAAGTAAGCCGCTATGGCTTGACCTTGCCATGGTGGCAAGCCTTACGCTCGCCTGATGTTACTGACTCGAGGAACAACCGTATGACCTCATCGAATCCCCCTCTTTCTTCTTTCGAACCGGAATCCGGCCGTCGCGTGCAACTGCCCATCGTCGGCATGAGCTGTGCTTCTTGTGTGCGGCGGGTGGAGCAGGCGCTGCTCAAGGTGCCCGGCGTACAGCAGGCGACGGTCAACCTGGCCAATGAAAAGGCCGAGGTTCTGCTGGATGATGACACACCACTCGATTCCCTGACCGGGGCGGTGGGGAAAGCCGGCTATCAGACTCGCACCGAGCAGTTCGAACTGGCCATCATCGGCATGAGCTGCGCCTCCTGTGTAGGGCGGGTAGAAAAGGCGCTGCTCATGCTGCCCGGTGTGCTGTCGGCCAGCGTCAATCTGGCGGCAGAAAGCGCGCAAATAGCCGCATTGGCGGGCAATGTGAATGAACAACAGTTGATGGCGGCGGTAAGCAAGGCCGGTTATGAAGCGGCGCCGCGATCTGCCGAGCGGGATGACGACTCGGCTCGGCGCGCTCGCGAGCAGCAAGGGCTCAAGCGCTCTCTGTGGCTGTCGGCATTGCTGACCGCGCCGGTGTTCGTGCTGGAAATGGGCGCGCATTTCGTGCCGGGCATGCACCCGTGGATTATGGACACCCTGGGCCAGCCGCTGAACTGGGGCATTCAGTTTGTACTGGCCACCCTGGTGTTGTTTGGTCCGGGTCTGCGTTTTCTTCGCCATGGCCTGCCGGCGCTGTGGCGGGCGGCACCGGACATGAATTCGCTGGTGGCGATGGGCAGCCTGTCGGCCTGGGTTTACTCGGTGGTGGCGACCTTCGCCGGTGACTGGTTGCCCCAGGGCAGCAGGCATGTATATTTCGAGGCGGCGGCGGTGATCGTCACCCTGATCCTGCTCGGTCGTTATCTGGAGGCCAGAGCCAAGGGCAGAACCGGCGAGGCCATTCAACGGCTGCTCAGCCTGCAGGTAACCACGGCGCGGGTGAAACGCAACGGCGAAGCCCAAGAGGTGCCGCTGGCTCAGGTCAGGGTTGGCGATCTGGTGCTGGTGCGCCCCGGCGAGCGGGTGCCGGTAGACGGCACAGTGCAGGACGGCAGCTCCTATGTGGACGAGTCCATGCTCACCGGCGAACCGGTGCCGGTAGCAAAGACCGTGGGTGACGAGGTGGTGGGCGGCACCATCAACAAGAACGGCGCCCTGAGCTTCGAGGCGACCAAGGTGGGTGGCGATACCTTTCTGGCCCAGATCATCCGCATGGTAGAGCAGGCTCAGGGTGCCAAGCTGCCGATTCAGGCGCTGGTCGACAAGGTGACGGCGGTGTTTGTGCCGGTGGTGATGGCGGTGGCGGCGCTGACCTTTGTGCTTTGGATGTGGCTGGGCCCGAGCCCGGCACTGAGTCTGGCGCTGATCAACGGGGTGGCGGTGCTGATTATTGCCTGCCCCTGTGCCATGGGGCTGGCCACACCGACCTCCATCATGGTGGGCACCGGGCGGGCCGCCGAGCTGGGGGTACTGTTTCGCAAGGGGCAGGCACTGCAGACCCTGCGCAACGCGCGGGTGATCGCCCTCGACAAGACCGGCACCCTCACCAGGGGGCAGCCGGAACTGACCGACTTGCAGGTGCTGCCCGATTTCGATGAAGACGAGGTACTGGCACTGGTGGCGGCGGTAGAGCAACATTCGGAGCATCCGATTGCCGAGGCCATCGTCGCCGCCGCAACCAAGAAAAAGCTGGCGCTGGCTGACCCCGAACAGTTCCAGTCCCACTCTGGGCTGGGGGTAAGTGCCACCGTCGAGGGACGGCAAGTGGAAGTGGGCGCTGACCGTTATATGACACAGCTGGGCCATGAACTGGAGGCGCTGGCTGATGCGGCAGAGCAGTTGGCCCGCGAAGGAAAAAGTCCGCTTTATGCCGTTATCGACGGCCGGCTGGCGGCCATTATCGCGGTGGCCGATCCGATCAAGGAGGGCACTCCGGCGGCCATTGAGGCGCTGCACAAACTGGGGCTGAAGGTGGCGATGATCACCGGTGACAATCGCCATACCGCCGATGCCATTGCAAGGCAGCTGGGCATCGATGAAGTTGAAGCCGAGGTAATGCCGGACGGCAAGGTGGCGGCACTGCGGCGATTGCGTGACCAGCACGGGCCCGTGGCCTTTGTCGGCGATGGTATCAACGATGCGCCGGCGCTGGCTGAGGCGGATGTGGGGCTGGCCATCGGCACCGGCACCGATATTGCCATTGAGGCGGCAGAAGTGGTGCTGATGACTGGTGACCTGCGTGCGGTGCCCAATGCGCTGGCCATCAGTCGGGCCACCCTGCGCAACATTCGCCAGAACCTGTTCTGGGCCTTCGCCTACAACGTCTGCCTGATTCCGGTGGCGGCCGGTGCCTTGTATCCGGGGTTCGGCATTCAGCTGTCCCCCATGCTGGCGGCGGGCGCCATGGCCATGTCCAGCGTCTTCGTGGTCGGCAACGCCCTGCGGCTGAAAAAGTTCAGGGCGGTCAGCAAGCAAAACCAGTGATGCTCAGGGCGATATGTTGTTATTCAGCCATGAGCTCGATCCTGCTTGATCATATCGGCGCACTTTTCGCCGATCATGATCGAGGGCGCATTGGTATTACCGGATACGATTAGCGGCATGATCGAGGCGTCGGCAACCCTGAGCCGGTTGGCCAGCACACATCCTGCCGAGCCTGCGCCCACCACGATACCACCATGATATAGTCGAACTCTCCAAAAGTTTCATCTTGATGCAGACCCGCGATGTGATTACTCATACATGGCTCCAACAGTTTCGGCCGATCTGTCAGCGATCTGACATTCTGTCGGTAAATTACCCATCCAATAGAATTTATTTTCGATACTTTTTGTATCGTTTATTTATTTTTTGTTTGTTGACATAAAACATTTTGGTTAATATAGTCTCACTTGTTAAGTTTTTGTAAGTTTTTATCAAACCAAGGATGAGGTTACCTATGAAAATCACTCCGTTTATCCTGTCGTCAGTGGTATTGGCCATGTCTGTCAGTCCGGTCGTGATGGCTGAATACACAGGCCCCAAGATCAAGATGAAGCTGGCACACACGGCTCCGCCGGGTAATCACATTACTCAGGCCTATGAAAAATTTGCCGATCTGGTTAAAGAAAAATCAGATAGCCGGATAAGGATTCAGGTATTTCCGGGGGCGATTCTTGGTAGTGATCGCGTGCTGATAGAAGGGGCGCAGAGAGGGACGCTGGAGATAGGCGTTAGCTCGACACCGAACCTGGCAGGCTTTTCTCGCCTTTTCCAAGTCTTTGACTTGCCATACATCACCAGCCCTGAGCACCAGGATAAGCTTTACAAATCGCTGGACAAGGGGGGGCCGCTGAATACCTACTTCGAGCAAGCGTCGAATGATATTGGTTTGCAGCCAATTATGTACGCAGAATATGGCTATCGTAATTTTGTCTCGACCAGTAAACCGCTAACCGGTCCAGACTCACTATCCGGGTTAAAAATGAGGACTACTGACTCACCGGTAGAAGTGGCGGTGGCCAAGGCATTAGGCGCGAATCCGGCTCCTATTGCCTGGGGAGAGGTATATACGGCTTTGCAGCAGGGCACCATAGATGCGGAAGGCAACACTTTTCCGCACATGTTTGGTGCCAAGCACCATGAAAATCTCGAATATGCGGTGACCTCGGCCCATAACTATGGCATGCAGGTGGCAATGGCCAATAAGAAATGGTGGGATTCACTTCCTGTCGAAGCTAGGGAAGTCATTGAAGAAGCGGCTCAGGAAGCGGTTACTTATCAGCGGACAGAAGCTTATCCTGCAAACGAGGATAAAGCCCGACAGGGAATGTTAGAGGCTGGTATTACTATTCACCAAACAACGGCGGAAGAAAATGCCAGATTTCGTGAGCTGACCCGACCGGTATTTGAAGAATTTGCAGCCAATCTGCCGAAGGACCTTATCGATATGGTACAGGATACCCAACAGTAAAATTATCTATCAATGCGTAGCGGTACCGGAAAATGATTAATCGGCCGGTTGCCGAATAACGGGTGGGAATGGTATTCCCACCTTATTGATTGCTGAAGGTGTAGTGCCGGAGCTGCTTTATGGAAATGCTAAAGCAAAGCGAAATACAGGATGTTCGTGAGCGAAAATATTCATTTTTGAATGTGCTAAATAACCTTGAAAAACCTTTTCTTTTCGTTGGTTTGATTCTGATGATTCTAATTATCAATTATCAGACGTTTTTCAGATACGGTATATCCACTCTTCTGGAACTGATTGCTACTCCGGGCTTTGAGCGGTTTTTCGGTAGCTGGCTGGATACAGAAGTACTGCGTGATAACATCAAGGGGGCTGTCGGGTGGGGCGTCTGGACCGAAGAGCTGGCAAGATATGTTTTTATCTGGATTTCATATCTTGCAGTATCTATATCCATCCTTACAAGAGGTGGAATTCGGGTTGATGTGTTACACAACAGGCTTTCACTGCGCTGGCAGAGTATTGTCTGGATAATGATTGACTGTTGTACTCTGGTACTGGTGTTTCTTTTTTCTTATATGGGTCTTGATTATGTAAAAATGCAGTTGGCTATGCCACAAGTAACACCCGCTTTGCAGATAGGTTATTACATTCCCTACCTGATATTGCCTATTGGGTTTGGCCTGATGTCGGTGCGTACCTTGCAGACACTGTGGCAACAGAGCAGAAAGATGACACTGTCAGATGTTGTGCTGGGCATGGCGTTGTCGCTATTGCTGTTTTTGCCTGTATTGTTGTCTGAAGACTGGAATGCACCTCTGCTGTTGTTCGGTTACTTTACTTTTTTTCTTGTTTTGGGCGTGCCTATTGCTTTTTCCTTGGGGTTGGCGGGCCTGACCACTGTGCTGGGGGCCGGCACCCTGCCGGTGGATTATCTGGCTCAGATTGCCTTTTCTTCGATCGACTCCTTCCCCATCATGGCCATTCCTTTCTTTATTGCGGCCGGAGTATTCATGGGGGCCGGGGGCTTGTCCAGGCGGCTATTGGCACTGGGTGATGAACTGGTAGGCGCCTTGCCTGGCGGTATGGCACTGGCCAGTATCATGACCTGTATCTTCTTCGCCTCGATCAGCGGCTCGGGCCCGGCGACAGTGGCGGCCATCGGCTCCATTACCATACCGGCCATGATAGCCCGGGGATATGATAAATATTTCTCTGCTACCGTGGTGGCTTGCGCCGGAGCGATTGGGGTGATTATTCCGCCCAGCAACCCCTTTGTGGTCTACGGGGTGTCGGCTCAGGTCTCCATCGGCAAGCTGTTTATCGCCGGTATCATACCCGGTCTGATCATGGGCGTGGCCCTGATGGTCGTTGCCTACCTTATCTCCAGGAAAAATGGCTGGTATGGTGAGGTGCGGGAGCGTTCACTAAAAACCTTCATGAATGCGGCCTGGCAAGCCAAGTGGGCCTTGATGGTGCCGGTGATCGTGTTGGGCGGTATCTATGGCGGCATCATGACGCCAACGGAAGCCGCCGCCGTTGCCGCCTTGTATGGCCTGTTTGTGGGTATCTGTATTCATAAGGAGCTGACTTTAAACAAACTTTGGTCCTCGGCTCAGGATGCCGCCGGTATTTCATCCATCATTATATTGCTGATGGCGATGGCGACCATTTTTGGCAATATCATGACCATTGAGCAGATCCCCGAGTTTATTGCCGATTCTATTCTGGCTTTGACCTCAAACAAGATTGTCATTCTGATCATGATAAATATCTTCCTGCTCTGGATTGGTATTTTCATGGAAGCACTGGCAGCCATCGTTATTCTTACACCGATTTTACTGCCATTGGTCATAGCGGTGGGGGTAGACCCGATTCATTTCGGGGTGATGATGGTCATGAATCTGGCAATTGGATTCATTACGCCACCGGTAGGGGTGAATCTGTTCGTGGCCAGTGGTATCGCCAACGTCAGTATTGGTGGTCTTGCCAGAACTATCTGGGTGTATCTGCTGGTGATGATAGCGGTGCTGATGCTGGTTACCTATATCCCGGAAATATCATTGTTTTTATTATGATGGTTTCTTTAACACAAGCGGAGCCTGATGGCTTCGCTTTTATTTTTTAGGGCTACAAAGATAAAGGAGCCATCTTTGACTATCAGTTCAATGACAGTTGCGGCGGCCTGCCTGACAACGGCCAACATGGCCGGGCAGGACGGGGGGAAATCGGTCTGTTTTGCGGCCGTTGATGCCTCGGGAGCCCTGATTTATCTGTACCGGATGGATGGAGCGCCCGAACGGCTGATCAATATTGCAATAGGCAAGGCCTATACGGCGGCCAGGATGGGGGCATCTACCGAGGCCTTCAGACAGAGGCTGTGGAACGAGCAGTTGTCTCTGGCGGATTTTCTGGATGAAAAATTCACCTCTCTGCCAGGCGGGCTGCCCTTGTTTGAGAAGGAGCAACTGGTCGGCGCGATTGGCGTCAGCGGCCGAGCCCTGGAGGAAGATGTGGTCCTTTGTCGGCAGTTCGCGGAACGTATCCAGGTATCCCTATGATAAACTGCCTGAAAATTCATTCAGGAGGGCTTATGAGCACATCAGCCAGTGCAACCAACTCAACTCTGCTTCGTGCTTTTGCCTTGATCGAGGAAATGCTCAAGGAGGACAGGGCGACCACGGCGGCAGACTTGTGTCAGCGTCTTGATGTGCCCAAGCCAACAATACACCGCATTATCGGCCAGCTGGAGCAGGAAGGTCTGTTGCAGAAAGAACCCGATGGCCGTCACTTTAGTCCGGGACCGCGCTTGAGAAAAATGGCGCTGGGCGTGCTGGCCCAGCGCAGTGTCGGGGCTCCGAGACGGGCGGTGCTGCAGAAACTGGCCGAAGAGCTGGGAGAAACCTGTAATATTGCTCTGTTGGATGGCCATGAACTGGTCTATTTCGAACGGGTCGAAACCAACTGGCCGGTACGGATACAGCTGCATCCGGGGTCACGTATGCCATTACACAGTACCGCAGCCGGAAAGCTATTGTTGGCATTAATGCCACTACATAAACGCAAGGCTTTATTAAGGGGCTTGTCTTTGGATGCTCATACCCGACATACCATTACCGACGGGGAACAGTTGGAGCTTGAACTGGAGAAGATTGCCGCCAATACCCTGAGTATTGATAATGAAGAAATGTTTGAAGGCATGGTGGCTTTTGCCGTGCCCATTTATGACGAGGTAGGGCAGGTACGCGCGGCAGTCGCCGTACATGCCCCTACCGCCCGCAAGCCGCTGAACAGCCTGATGGAGTGGGCTCCGACCCTGCGCCGTGCCGCCGTCCAGCTGCAGGTGGTACTGGACTTATAGTCTTTCTTTTATTTCTGCGTGAAATAGGCAATAAGGCTCCGTTATTTTGTTGTTTATGTCTGTAACTGCGCCTTTATTTTTGCCAGCAACCGGATGCCGGGTTCGATTTTTTCGAGCGGTATCGCCGAGAGGCCTATTTTGAGGTAGTTTTTCGGCAGATGGTTGCCGAAATGGTAGCTATCGGCAGAGATCAGCAGCAGCCCTTCTTTTGCCGCTCTTTGCTTCAGCAGTCCTGCATCTATATGTTCTGGCAGTTCCAGCCAGCAAGAAGAGCCGCTGATGGGGGAGCTGACGCAGTTGGGCAGGTGCTGCTTTAACGCCTGCGCCAGGCATTCCCCTCGCTCCTGAAATACCCGCGCCAGTTTTCGCAATAGGGCATCGTGATAACCCTGGGCCAGAAACAGCGCCACGGCGCGCTGGTTATTGAGTGGCGGGTGACGCAGCATCAGTTGGCGAAGGTTACGGGCTTCCTGGATCAGGGCGCTGGGGCCGACCAGAAATCCCATGCGCAATCCGGGAGCCAGTGTCTTGGACAGGCTGCCGATATAAAGTACCCGTTCGGCCTTGTCCAGGCTCTTCAGGGCCGGGGTTGGATGGGTATCGAAGTTCATTTCCATCTCATAGTCATCTTCAATGACGATGAAACCCTGTTGTTGTGCCGCTTCCAATAGTGCGAGCCGTCGTGCCAGCGGCATGGTTACTGCGGTCGGACACTGGTGGCTGGGGGTCAGGTAGACGGCATCACATTCGTTCAGCTGCTCATCAACCACCATGCCATCTCCGTCGATCCTCAGGCTTTTCACTCGGGCATTGAACACCCGGGCGATATGGCCGGCACTGACATAACCGGGATCTTCAATACCGAAACAGGATTGGTCGTCCAGTAGTAACTGGGCCAGCAGATAGATAGCCTGCTGTGAGCCAACGGTGACCAGAATTTCCTCACTGCTTGCCTGTATGCCCCGGCTCGGCAGGATGCGTTTCTGCAGCTGTTCGATCAACTGGGGGTCGTCGCTGTCGTAACGATCCGAGCTCCAGTCACGGATAGCCTGCACACTGACGGCGTCCTTCCAGCATTTACGCCAGCTATCGATGGGAAACAGGCTGGTATCCAGCTGACCGTAAACAAAGGGGTATTGATAGCTTTGCCAGGAATGAGACTGACTGGCATTGGTCTGATGGCCGGGTTTTACCTTAAGCCGCTCAAGCCAGTTTACCTTGTCGATATGGGGTTCTGCAGGCATGGCCCGGGAGGTATCAAGGTGACCACCGACAAACTGGGCATTGACGTAATAACCGCTGCGCTCACGTGAAATAAGGTAACCATCCGAGACCAATTCATCATAAACCAGCACTATGGTATTACGCGCTACATTCAGATTTTTGGCCAGGCTACGACAAGAAGGGAGCGGTTTGTTCGGAGGTAAAAAGCCACCCAGTATGGCACTGACCAAGTGTTCCCGGACCTGCTGTTGCAGGGTCGCCTGACTACCTCTGTCGAGATGGAAAAGTGCCGACATCCAGTGGCCTCCGTGGTGAACTGTGAGTGAACGCGCAGGGCATCGATAAAGCTATCGGAACCCCTGCAACCCGCCAGTGATACCCTTTTTTACGGCTTTTATATCTCGATATTTACATAAAAATACACTTAAATCATTTAAAATGAGTGCTTATTTCTCATTTTTTATCTGCCATATTCACAGCCAGAATCCCAGCAGCATGAAGGCCGGTATCAATACCAGTAGCGGGCACTTGAAGGCGCGCAGGGCCAGCAGGCCTAGGGCGGCGGCGGCCAGCGCCGGGGCGCCGGTGACGCTGCTGACAAACACCGGCTGATACAAGGCCGCCAGCAATAATCCCACCACGGCGGCATTAATGCCTTGTACCGCACCGGCCATGAGCGGCCGCGCCGCCAATGCCTGCCAGCTGTGCTGCAATGCCAGCACCAGCAGAAAGCCGGGCAGAAACACCCCGAACGTCGCCACCAGTGCCCCCAGTATCGGCGCCGTTGGCAACAGTTCGGCGCCTAAAAAGCTCGCCAGGGTAAACATGGGGCCGGGCATGGCCTGGGCCGCCGCATAACCGGTCAGAAACACGTCCTGTGACAACTGCTCAGCCAGCAGTCCCTGCAGCAGCGGCAGTACCACATGGCCGCCGCCAAACACCAGGCTGCCGGCCTGATAAAAGTCGGCAAATATCGCCGCCGTGCCGGTGAGTGCCAGCAGCGGCATCACCAGCAGCAAGCCCAGAAACAGTAACAGAAATGGCAGGTTGAGGCCGAGTGGCTGGCCGGGTTCGGCATGCTCTTTTTTCAGCAACAGGGCACCGGTCAGCGCCGCCGCCAGCAGCACCACAAACTGACCGGCCAGTCCCGGCTGTAGCCACAGCAGGGCGGCGCTCAACACGGCGATGGTCAGGGTCAGCCGTTGGCGGCAGAACTGACCGGCCATGGTCAGTACCGCATCGGCCACCACCACCAGTGCAAACAGCTTGAGTCCGGTCACGATGGCCAGGGCTGCCGGTTGGCTGGCCCAGGTTTGCCCGGCCAGGGCCAGCCCCAGCATCAACAGAAAAGAGGGCAGGGTGAAACCGGCAAACGCCGCCAGGGCCCCCGTGAGCCCGGCGCGTTGGTAGCCGATGGCAAAGCCCAGCTGGCTGGAGGCAGGGCCGGGCAGAAACTGGCACAGGGCGAGGGTAGAAGCGAAACGATCCTGCGGTATCCAACCGAGTTTTTGCACGAAATGGCGTTGAAAATAGCCGATGTGAGCGGCGGGGCCGCCGAAGCTTATCCAGCCGAGTTTAAAGAATTGCCAGAATACATGGAGCATAAGATCAGATCGCAAGTGGGTACCCTGTCGCTATCATAACTTCCCGGCATGACAATCTCATGACAAATACGAAAAAATGGGAGTTTGGTTTAAATTCGTATTTAATTTACATCAATAGGCAGGTATTCGTATGCCCGATAAGTTAGGATGTCGCCTATTTTTATGGCAACAGCTTCTTGTGATAACTGCGTCATCCGGAATGTTTTGCATGCTTGCTAATTCGGGTACCGAGGCCATCAATATCCGTCGCCTTTTCGCATCCAACTAACAAGCTGAATATGACCACAGTGGTATAGAGCACATGTTATTTTATCAACGAGCAGCGTTGCTGCTGATCGGTTATTTTCTGCTGGCCGAATTTGGCATGTGGCTGGCGGTTCCGCCCATCTATACGGCGCCGGTGTGGCCGGCCACCGGGCTGGCGCTGTTCTGTCTGCTGCTATGGGGACTGCGCTACGGGCCCGTGGTATGGCTGGCCGCCTTTGCTTCGGATTTGTTCCATAAAATCGTTATCGCCGGTCACGTCCTGGATACCTCCATACTGGCGTTGACGTCGATCACCGCCATCGGCTCCATGCTGACTGCCCTCGTGGGGGCCAGGGGCATGGCGCTGCTGGTGACGGACAAACCGGGCAGTGTCAGCGAATGGCGGGTGATGCGGGCGCTGTTGTTGGCGGCGCCGCTCGCCGCTTCCTTGTCGGCGACCATTGGCATCGGCAGCATGTATTTTTTGCAATCGCTGCCGCCGGACTCTCTGACTGGTAACTGGCTCACCTGGTGGATGTCCGAGTGCCTGGGAATCCTGATGGTCACCCCCATCATGTTGCCGCTGGCCTATCGGCAGCATGATGGGCTCAAAGATCACGCCAGAAGGCTGCAGTGGCTGCCGTTGCTGTTCATCGTGCTGGTGGTCATGGTCTTCCATACCCTGGGCAAGAGCGAACAGCTGGAGTTTCGACAGCGTTTTGCCTCCTACAGCGAACTGGTGCATGAGCACTTTGAACGGGGGCTGTTCGCCCTGAGCGATTCGGTCAATGGCGTCGCCGCCTTCATGAACAGTAGCGAAGAGGTCAATCTGGATGAATTCAAACGTTTTGCGCAGCATTCTCTGAAAACCAGAGGTATTGAAGGTCTGGGCTGGGCACCGCTGGTACCGATTGAGCAACGCAACGAGTTTGAAGCGCAAGCGAAGCATCTTCGGCAGACCGCATTTTCCATTGCCGACAACGATGGTCAGGGTAATCTGGTGCCTGCCGGCGAGCGTTCCTACTATTATCCCTTTCTGTTTATCTCTATTCGAAACGGACACACTATTGCAGCCGGATATGATCTGGGCAGCGAAGATCCCGACCAGCTGGCAATGGCCATCAGGAGTGGCCGTGCCGTTTTGCTGGAACGGCGGGCGTTTTATGAAGAAAATCCGAACCGCCCCGACGACTGGCGCTATTTGCTACCGGTATACCGCACCGGTTTTGATTCGAGTGGGGCGAACGAGGCGGCAAGGGAAGAGGCTTTTATCGGCTTCGCGGTAGGATTGATTTATTTCAATGACTTATTGGCCGATCTGGCACAACGAGTCGAGAGCATAGGAGTGAGTTTCTGTATCACGCTTAGTGCTTTAGATGGCGGATCACCGGTGCAGTTGATGGACACTCGCCTGCCCATTCATCTGGAGCAAGAGCCGGACTGGAGTAATCATCCGGAGTTTCTGGCCGATAAACGGCTTGATATCAAAAGCTGGTCGGTCGCACCCTGGCAGCCGGCACAGTCCACCATTATGCAGGTATTTATTGTCGCCATTGTGGTGCTGATGCTGTTATTGACGGCTTATGCGATCATCACCGCCGGCCACAATATGCGTATTGCAGAGCGGGTCAAACGCCGCACCCTGGCATTGAAAAAGACCAAGCAAGAGTTGGCCGACATATTAAATAACATGGCGAGTTATATTGTTGAACTCGATCGGGGCGGCTTTATTGTCAGGATGAACAAGGCGCTGCTCGATGCTTATGGTCAGCCTGAATCCAGGTTAATCGGGCGGCATTTCACCCTGAGCCCCTGGTTCGACGACTTGCCTGAAGAACAGCAGGCTCTGTCCGGGGACTTTCAACACGCACTGCAGGGCAACAGGGTGCGACGGGACGTGCAATTACGCCGGCAAAACGGTGAGCTTTTCACTCTCGATCTCAATATCATTCCTATCTCAAATAATGAATCGACTATCGACAAGCTGATCGTATCGGCCATCGATATCACCGAGCGTAAAACGACCGAAGAACAGCTTAAAAATAATAAAAAATTATTGAACCGGGTGATTGAAGGCAGCGAGCTGGGCTACTGGGACTGGAACCTCGCCACCAACCAACTGGTAGTTAAGGGCCACTATGGCCGTATGCTGGGCTATGACAACGGCCAGTTCATCAATGGCGAAGACTTCTTCCGTCTGCTGCATCCGGAAGACAAACTCAGGGTGAGGCAACTGTTTGACCAGTATTATCGCCGGCAGAGCGATTACTTTCTGGCCGAATGCCGACTGCTTTCCGCCAGTGGAAACTGGCACTGGATTCGATCGCGCGGAAAAATCGTGCAATATGACGGCGCCGGCCAGGCCATGACCATGGCAGGCGTGAATGTCGATATTCATCAGGAAAAGCTGATTGAAATCGAATTGCACGACAGCAAGGCCCAGCTGGTGGCGCTGAACCAGTCGCTGGAGGAGCTGGTGGAAAGCCGAACCCGGGAGCTGCAGCTGCTTGCCGAACAGCTTGAACACAGAGTCACCGAACGCACCAAACAGCTGGAGCAAGCCAGACAGGATGCCGAGCAGGCCAACCAGTCCAAGTCCTATTTTCTGGCGACCATGAGCCATGAAATTCGCACTCCCCTGAACGGGGTGGTGGGCATGCTCGATGTACTGGCCCGGACCGAACTCACTCGCAGCCAGCACGACATGCTGAACCTGATCCACTACTCGGCCGTTTCCCTGTCCGAGCTGATTAATGCGATTCTGGAGTTCTCGAAGATAGAGTCGGGAAAACTGGATCTGGAAAAACAGCCGCTTTCGATTCCCGCCGTGGTGGAGCAGACCTGCCAGATGCTCGATCAGCAAGCGAGGATACTGGGGGCCGAGCTGACCCTGTTTATCGATCCGGTGCTGCCCGGCCGGGTGCTCGGTGACAGCCTGCGTATTCGTCAGATACTGATTAATCTGGTGGGGAATGCCATCAAGTTTTCCGGCAGCAGCCGGCCCGGCAAGGTGTCGGTCAGAACCTCCCTGTCTGCCAGCGGGGTTTCTTCCATCAGGATACAGTTCGACGTGGCCGATAACGGTATCGGCATAGACCCGGCGGTGCAATCGACCCTGTTCGATGCCTTTACCCAGGCCGACTCTTCCACCACCCGGCGTTTCGGCGGTACCGGCCTGGGACTGACCATTACCCATCATCTGGTACAGCTGTTGGGCGGCGACATCAAGCTGCAGAGTGAGCCGGGAGCGGGCAGCTGCTTTACGGTCTCGTTGCCCTTCGAGCTGGATGACGATAATACGGACAGTACGGTTAGCGCATCCGTGCTCGATGGGCTCTCCTGCCTGGTGATTGGGGGCAACGAAGGCATTGCCGAGGATCTGCTCTGTTATCTTCAGCACGAAAATGCTCAAGTACATTATGCTGCGGATATCGAGGCCGCTGCCCGGATGAGCGAGTGCTATCCTCCCGGTATGTGCATCTGGGTTTATGATGCCACTCGGCAGCAGTTTCCCACCGAACAGCTGCGGACGGCGGCTTCATCGTGGCCCGACCGGCAGGTTCGCTTTGTGACGCTGGAGCGGGGGGCCCGCCGGCATGCTCGCCAGGTGGCCGCCGATCACGTCATGATGGATGCCAATGTGCTCAAGCGGGCCGCCTTTCTCGATGCCGTGGCCGGTGCTGCCGGGTATATCCGGTTGCCGGAGCGGTACTATGCGACAGAGAAAGTGGTCAGGGCGGGCAGAGAGCCGTTAACCGGCCGTCATGAGGCGTCGATTCTGGTAGCCGAAGACAACGAAGTAAATCAGAAGGTAATTCGCCAGCAGTTACTGTTGTTGGGTTATACCGCCGATATTGCCAATAACGGGGTTGAAGCCATCGAGCTGTGGCGAAAGAAACCCTATGATCTGCTGATCACCGATCTCCACATGCCGGAGATGGATGGCTACCAGTTGACCCGGCAGATCCGGGAGCAAGAAAACGGGGCCTCGCCCATGTCCATAGTGGCGCTGAGCGCCAATGCCTTCAAGGAGGAAATTGCGCGTTGTCTTGAACAGGGAATGAATGATTATCTGAGCAAGCCGATGGAGCTGCAGAAGCTGAAGGCCATGCTTGAACGCTGGTTGCCTGAACATGAGGACGAGTCACCGCCCGTTGCGGGTACTGAAACCGATCCGACAGAGGCGGTGGATATAAGCAGACTGAAAGCATTGATCGGGGATGATGAGTCCATCTTTCAGGAATTGCTTACCGATTACCTGCAAAGCCTGAAAGAGAATCAGGTCTCGATGGCGGATGCCTGGAAGCAAAGAGACATGAAACGGTTAGGGGATATCGCTCACACCCTGAAATCCTCTTCGCGCTCGGTGGGGGCCATTACTCTGGGGGATTGCTGTGACCAGATAGAAGTGGCTTGTCATGGCGCTCGGCCGGCCATGACGCCGGAGATGCTGCAGGCGTTCTACGCTGAGGCCGAACGAGTCATTGGTTTTATCGAAAAAAGAATAAAAGAATAAAAGAATAATTGCACGGGATGTTATGAATAAAAATGATGACATGAAAGTATTGATTGTTGATGACGATCTGTTTTCGTTGAAGTTGCTGGCGCACATGGTCGGACAACATGGCGATTACCGGGTGGATATCTGCAAGAGTGCCATAGGAGTCCTTGAAAAGATTGGCTCCGGTGTGCAATGCCCCGATCTTATCTTCATGGATCTGAACATGCCGGAGATGGATGGTCTCGAGCTGATAAGGCGGTTGGCCGGCTGCGGCTATACGGGCGCGCTCGTTCTGGTCAGCGGCCAGAGCAAACGTATTCTTAAAGCATCGGAAGAGCTTTCCCGCTCCTATGGCATCAATGTACTCGGCCACCTGGAAAAACCGGTGTGCTCGACACAGCTGTCCTTGATGCTGGGCAGACTTGAAATATGCGAGCAAGCGCCGCTTAAAAAGGAGCAGCAGTTTTCGATTGAAGAAATTCTATGTGCCATCGAAAACAGAGAGTTTATTAATTACTATCAGCCCAAGGTGTCTTTGTCGGGTGCCGAGGTCAAGGGAGTCGAGGCGCTGGTTCGCTGGCGGCACCCGGAGCATGGCATCATTTTTCCCGATCAGTTTATTCATCTGGTTGAACACCATGGCTATATCAATGAGTTAACTCGGCTGGTGCTGGCTAACGCGATCGATGATGCGCAGCGCTGGCGTACCAGAGGTGACACTTTTCCGGTGGCCATCAATATCTCCATGCTGAGTCTTTCATCCTTTGATTTCATGGACAGTCTCTGCCAGTTGATCGACGGCAAGGGCATGTCTTCCGGTGATTTTCTGTTTGAAGTCACCGAAAGCAGGGCGCTGGATGACAGGCGTCAGCCGCTCGAAATCATGACCAGGCTGAAACTGAAGGGGTTCGAGCTGGCCATAGATGACTTCGGCACGGCGTATTCCAATCTGAGCAAGCTAAGCGACTATCCCTTTGGCGAATTGAAGATAGACAGATCCTTTATCAACGGCATTGCCAATAGTTCGTCGAAGGCCAACTTTTACCATGCCTGCCTCGCCCTGGCCGGAGAATATGGCATGACGGTAGTGGCTGAAGGGGTGGAGACCCATGAAGACTGGGCGTTTTTAAAGAGCACCGGCTGTGACATGGCGCAAGGTTATTTTATTTCCAGACCCATGCCGGCCGACGCCATGCCTGTATGGTTATCAGGATGGAAAATTGAATTTTTAGCGTAATGGTTTATTTCAAGGAGCCGTAATAGCCATGCCAGTCAATAAAAAAGATGTTATTTTTATTGCGACCAACAGCCATAGCACGGCAGAGGTTGTCAACAAGATGCTGGCTGTAGAGTTTGAACATATTGTAGTGTCAACCTCGATCGACCACGTTGTGGGCGAGTTTGATAGGGCTGATGCAAATGTTATCTTGCTGGCATACAAGGATGTTGAACAATCGGAAAATGTCTATGGAGAGCTTTGTCTCCGAAGTCGACATTTACATTCAAAGCCCTATAAGTGCCTGCTCTTATGCAACAAGTTGGAGGCGAAACTGGCCTATGAACTGTGTCGATCCCGAAAATTTGATAACTATATCGTATTCTGGCCGTTGTCTTATGATCCTTTCCGTTTGTTGATGTCTGTTCACCAGGCGATTACGGAGATCAATGAAACCTATCAGCTCAGAGAGAAAGTAACATTCTCTTCCGAACAGGATAAGGCGCTGACCGATCTGGAGGCGCTTTTTGTCAGGCAGGTGGAAGGCAGTCATACCTTTTCGGTCAAGGTGAATAACGCGGTTGAAACGGTAGAAAAAAATATTCGGCGGGTCATCGGTGAGGTTGAGCATGCAAAAGAGGCTGTCTCCGGCTTCTGGTCTAACGATGAAGCTGAAGATCATAATAGGGAAAATACGCCTGTTTACAGTCTTGACCGGATAAGACAGGGGGTTGAAAGTATCAGAAGCTTTGCCAACGAGCTTGATGCCTTTTCATCCGACAATGTTCGTTCATCCTATCAGTTGTCTCAAGCGTCACCCAAATCCAGAATCAGTGTCATGGTAGTTGAGGACGATGCCTTTCAGCGTAATCTGCTGCTCGCACTGTTGCGATCTGATGATTATGATGTTGACTTTGCGGCCAGCGGAGAAGAAGCGATAAACCTGCTGCAGCGATCCACACCGGATCTTATCCTGATGGATATCATGATGCCGGGTATCAGCGGCATTGAAACCACCCGCTTCATCAAGGCAAACTCCTGGACCAAGAACATTCCTATCATCATTATCAGCGGTAAAAATGAGAGAGATGTCATTCTGGAATGCATTAATCTGGGTGCCAGCAGTTTTGTACTTAAGCCGTTTAACCGGCAAACGATCATGAAAAAAGTATCGGCAGTATTGAATATCAATCAGTAGGCATGCCGGGAGGCGTCCTATGTTTTATTGATTTACATCAATAAAACATAGGACGCACGATGCATCGATTCTTGCTCTTGGGTATAGTCGGCGCTTCGGTGACAAGGAGAGCTCGCCACCATGGCTGGACGCCCAACCACAATCAAGCGCTATCTGCTGAATCGTACCCTGTTTTTTTCCATTATCGGCTTCTTGTTGTTGCTGCTGGTGGCAAATCAGGCCTATCAGAGCAGTATTCGGGAAAATGCCCATCAGGTAGCTTCCTCGGTGGCAAAGAATACCTTCAATTCCATGTATCTCATCATGAGTCAGGGCTGGACCCGATCACAGCTGGAATCGTTTCTGAGCGAGCTGGAGTCCGGCAGCCTCGAGGGCAACATTCGTATCAACCTGTACCGGGGCGGTCTGGTCGATGTCCGCTTCGGCGAGATAGCGCAGCCGGCGCTGGATAGTTCGTTGCACAGTGTGCTGTCGACCGGGCAGGTGGCCGCCTTCGATCAGGGCGAACACCTGCGTTACCTTTATCCGCTCAATGCCCGTGAAAACTGTCTGGCCTGTCATACCAATGCCCAGGTAGGCGATACCCTGGGGGTGATCGAGGTACAGCAGGATTTGTCGGCCCAGCTCGGCATGGCCAACCGTAATTTGCTCTATTACCTGTTGCTGCTGTCTCCGCTGCCGTTACTGTTTGCCTTCTGGGCGGTGCGCCGGGTCAGCCTGCATATCAACGATTCGGTTCAGCAGCTTTCTCGCAGTATCGAACAGGTCGAAACCCTGTCCGACCTGTCTCGTATGGGTGAAGGGCGCAGCGATTTTCGTTTTAAAGAGATGAACAGTATTTTCGGTCAGGTCGAGCAACTGGCCGACAAGCTGCGCAATATTGCGGTAGACAAGGATCTGCTGGAATTCGAGATCCGCCTGCTGGAAAAGTTCGTCATTACCTCGGAAGTGGTGCGTGACTGGCGCGAGTATGTCAACGTGCTGATGATTGACATCAACAAGGTGCTGGATATTTACACCATGTTCTCCATCTTCAAGGTGGATGATGAGTTGTTTGACCTGGAGATTTTCTGGCTGCATCCACCCAGCCCGCAAACCCTGAACATGATGGAACAGGCGGTGCTGCACCGGCTCAGAGCCCAGGACTCCCTGTTCCGCCACAGCGAATTCAAGCTGCATCACAACATGGTGCAGGGGGGCAGTGAAGTGGTTATCGAGCTGGATACTCATGATATTGAACTGCAGACCAAATCCCTGCTGGTGGAAACCCCGAAAATCGGCGGTATTGTCGGCATCGGGGTGCAGGCGGATATCGTCAAGGACAGAACCAAGGTGCTGGTGCTGGAGAGTATCCTGTCTACCCTGCTCAACGTGGTGGGGTCGGTCAAGGCCATCTACAAATACACCCGGGATCTGGAATATTACGCGACCCGGGATCCGCTCACCAATCTCTATAACCAGCGTATGTTCTGGGAACTGCTTGAATATGAGCTGGATCGCAGCCGCCGACACGAGTATCCGGTGGCCATGCTGCTGCTGGATCTGGACAACTTCAAATCGATTAACGATGGTTACGGCCATGCCAGTGGTGATCGGTTGCTGACCGAGCTGTCGGTCTTGCTCAAGCAGCAACTGGGCAATGGCGATGTGCTGGCCCGTTATGGTGGTGACGAGTTTGTGGTGGTGCTGCCCGAGGCCGATATGGAGCGGGCCGGGCAGGTGAGCGAGCAGATCCTGCAGGCGCTGGACAGCTTTGTGATGGAATACGACGGCAGCATGCTGAAAACGAGCTGTTCCATTGGTGTGGGCCTGTATCCCGACCATGCAGACAATGCCAAAGAACTGTTCATGTTCGTGGATAACCTGATGTACCGCGCCAAGGCGCAGGGAAAAAACCGGGTCAGCTTGCCGAAAGAGCAGGATGTGGCAGACGTTTTCCGCGATATGAGCGAAAAGACCCAGCTGGTGAACCAGGCTATCGAACAGCGAACCCTGCTGCCGGTGTTTCAGCCGATATTGCCGATGAGTGATGGCGAGCCGGGGGCGGTGGAAGTGCTGAGTCGCATTCGGCTGGCGGATGACAGCCTGATGAATGCCGGTGAGTTCATCGAAATTGCCGAGTCCATGGGCAAGGTACATCTGCTCGATTATATCGTGATGGAAAAGGCCTTTGCCCAGGTAAGCGCGACCGGTTATCGAGGGTTGCTGTTTATCAACCTGTCGCCACGATCTGTGCTGGTCAGTGATTTTCTGGGCCGGGTAGACAGGCTGGTTGCGCAGTATGCAATGTGCCCGGGCCGTATCGTGTTCGAGATCACCGAAAGAGATACGATAAAGAGTATGGTGTTGCTGGAGAAGTTTATTCGGGCACTGAAAGATGCCGGTTTTTTACTGGCAATCGATGATTTTGGCTCGGGTTTTTCGTCTTTTCATTACCTGAAGCATTTACCGATCGACTTTGTAAAAATCGAAGGCGAGTTTATCGCCAACATGGCCAATGACAGTCGGGACATGGCGTTTGTCAGCAGTATCACGCAGTTGGCAAAGCAGTTGGGTGTGAAAACGGTGGCGGAATACGTGGAAACGCAGGAGGTGCTGGCTCTGGTGCAGGCGACCGGTATCGATTATGCCCAGGGCTATCATATCGGCCGGCCCATTCCGGATTTGGCCGAGGCCATGATTAGACTTGGATGAGACATTTTTGTCGCCCCGTTGAGTCTATACTCTGAATGGTTATCAACTCGGCAAGAGGAAAACGAAGATGGTGAAGATATTACTGGCAACCCTGATTTCGATAGGCTTGGCTGTCGGTCTGGCAGGTTGTAACACCTTTGCCGGTGCCGGCAAGGATATCCAGCAGGGGGGCGAGGCGGTGGAAGAAGCCGCGCGTGATGTGCAGAGCAACTACTGAACTGATAACGACGGATTAATCCGAATGAAAACAGCCCGCGGATCGATTGATCCGCGGGCTGTTTTATTTGCTTAGCCGAAGCGCTGCTGCAGGTAGGCGATGATGTCGTTCGACTCATACATCCAGCGGCTTTCGCCGTTTTCCTCGATGCGCAGGCAGGGGGACTTGATGCGCCCGCCGCCGGCCTGCAGCTCGTCTCTATGCGGGGAGCCGGGCTGAACATTACGCAGTGCTATGGGCAGGTTCAGCTTGTGCATGTTGCGACGAACCTTGATACAGAAGGGACAGCGCGGCAGCTGATACAGTGCCAGTTGCTCGCAGGCTTCATCCACCTGTTGCTGTGCTTGTGGTGCTCGGCGCATTTTGGTAGGACGAGTAATAAAATCACCCAGCTGCCAAATCCTCCCAATCCCATTACGTAATACTTTTACCAGCATGACGGCTCCTTTTTATGAGCAGCCACGACCGCTCATCAGATGATCAAAAAAGGGATTGTATCTGAAACGCGCCGTTTTTTCGCTATTTCAGCCGGTCGTCGACCGAGGCCATGATGCGGCGTGCCCGGGCCATGACCGGGGTATCCACCATGTTGCCGCTTACCGCCACCACGGCGCCCTTGACCCTTTGTTCCGCCTCCAGAATATGTTTGGCCCAGGAAATCTGGGCGCTGGTGGGCGTCAGCGCCTGTCGGGCCGGTGCCACCTGGGCCGGATGAATCAGCAGAAGCCCGCCACATCCCAGCCGCATGCCCTGACGAATGTAGGCGGTCAGTCCCTTGGGGTCGTGAATGGCGGTATAAATGGCGTCCAGAGGTGCCGCCAGCCCATGAATGCGTGAACATATCACCAGCTGACTGCGGGCAAACAGAAAGGCCGATTCGTCGAGCGGTTCTCCCGCCGGTGGCGGATAGTCCATACCGAGATCCAGCGCCAAATCCAGTTTGCCGAACAGCAGCCGGGCCACACCGGGGGCGGCGGCAATGTCGTTCAGTCGGGTAAAGGCCAGCGCCGATTCAATAAAGGGTAACAGGGGTTTTTCGGTGATATGAGCCAGCTCTTGCAGCGCCTCGGGATCTTCGGCCTTGGGCACTACTATGGCGGCCACCGCCGGGGAGCGGCAAAGGGCACTGTCCTGATTAAACCAGGGGCTGCCGGTGCCGTTGATGCGCACCAGCACCGAGTTGGCGGCCTGTTTGTCCAGCCAGCCGCTCAGGGTGGCGCTGGCGGCGTCTTTTTCTGCCGCCGGTACCGCGTCTTCCAAGTCGATGATGATGGCGTCGGCCCCGCTGGCCAGAGCCTTGTCGAAACGTTCCGGCCGGTTGGCCGGAACAAACAGCAGCGTTTGCAGCGCATTGATATCCATAAAAACCCCCTGTCAATCCGGGCAGGGTTGCCCTGAAGATGTGCAACGGAGTCTTCTGTTTAGAGCAGTTCGTCAAGACTGTAAACCGCGAGAGTCGGATTGTGGGATCCGGTCGCCATTAGAGGCTCTGATGCGGGCCGAATACCTCGTAATGCAGGCGTGCGTCTTCGATGCCCCAGGCCGACAGCTGTTCCTTGACCATGGCCATGAAGGGCAGGGGGCCGCAGAAGTAATAATGGGCACCGTCCTGAATGATGGCGTCTTTTACCTGGCTCAAGTCCATCAGCCCTTCGGCGTGATAGTCTTCGGCCGGCTGATCGTTTTCGGCCGGGGTACGATACCAGACATGGGTATTCAGGTTGGCGTGGGCCTGGCGACGCCGTTGAATATCGTCCTTGAAGGCATGCTGGGCGCCGTTTTCGCAGGCGTGCAGCCAGTGAACGTCGGCCTGATGGCCCTGGCTGAGCAGCTGGTCGAGCATGGCGCGCATCGGCGTCAGACCCACGCCGCCGGAGAGCAGCACGACCGGCGTGTCGGCACTGACTTCCATGAAGAAGTCACCGGCCGGTGGCAGCACCTGCAGGGTGTCGCCAACCCGTACCTGATCGTGCATGAAGTTGGAAGCCACGCCACCCGGTTCGCGCTTGACGGCAATGCGATACTCCCGGCCGTTGGCGGCCTGACACAGGGAATATTGACGATATTCCTTGTGTTCGAGGACGGGGCTGTCCAGGTGCAGGTTCAGGTACTGGCCCGGCAGGTAATCGGCCACGGCGCCGCCGTCGGCCGGAGTCAGCAGGAAGCTTACGATTTGCTCGCTCTCCGCTTGCTTTTCCTTTACCACAAAGGCCCGGGTGCCACGCCAGCCGCCGGCCTTGCTTTCGTTGCCCTGATAGATCTGCTCTTCACGACCGATAAAAATTTCGGCCAGGGCACCGTAGGCCTGAGCCCAGGCGTCGATGACTTCGGGCGTAGCCGCATCGGGAGCCAGTTCCTTGATGGTTTCCAGCAGGTGATGGCCGACGATGGCGTACTGCTCGGGCTTGATGGCAAAGCCGGTATGCTTTTGGGCAATGCGCTCTACCGCCGCACTCAGCACCGCCGGGTTATCGATGTTTTTGGCATAGGCCAGCACGGCGGTAAACAGGGCGGCGGGCTGGCGGCCTGTTTTCTGGTGACTGAGGTTGAATACGTCTTTCAGCTCCGGGTTGTCACGGAACATGCGCTGGTAGAAGTGCTCGGTCAGGGCGGTGTTGGCAGACTCCAGCAAAGGGACTGTGCTTTTGACGATGTCGATGGTGCGGCTATCCAGCATGATATGGCTCTCTTTAAGTGATATTCAGGATGCAACTTAAGCGGCATATTATAGCTATATTTGATATGCATCAATACGGAGTCGAAATTTATTCGAGGGCGTCGGCCACTTTTTATCGGGTTAAATGGAGTAACTCCTTGATTGCTGCTTGCATTTACAGACCCAGAGGTAACAATGCTTTTTTTGTTACCTCCACAGGATGTCAGGTGATGACCCAGGATTCCCGTTTACAGCAGGTATTGGCGCTGATTGACGCCGAAAATCGCGAAGATCCCAATCAGGAGCTGGCCGACGGTCAGCATTGGCCGAAGGAGTATCTGTATAGTTGCCGAATGAGCGACACTCTGGCGCAATTTATGCCGAATGCACCGGAACTGCTGCAAATTGCCTGTCGGGCGCAGCACATCAAGCGCTGGAGTATTCCGCGATCCGACTACCCGATGGATAAGGCCGGTTACAAACGCTGGCGCACTGATCTGGCGCAATTTCATGGTGATCTGACCGCCAACCTGATGGCAAAAGTCGGTTACGGCGAAGACGAGCAGCAACGAGTCAAGGAGCTGCTGCTGAAAAAGCAACTTAAGCGGGATCCGCTGGTGCAGGCGCTGGAAGACGTAATTTGTCTGGTGTTTATTCGTTATTACCTGGCCGACTTCGCGACACGACACCAGGAAGACAAGCTAATCGATATCATTGGCAAAACCTGGGGCAAGATGTCGCCGGACGGTCACGCCGCCGCCCTGCAAGTGCCGCTTGCTCCTGCCATGCAGGCCCTGGTCGGCAAGGCGCTGCAGGGATAAATCATCCCGGATATTGCTCTCTTTCGGAGCATGGCGGGAGAGGCGGTCTGGCGGTATTCGCTCTGGTTCAGGGGGCGCGTGCAAGGTGGATAGCTAAAAAGATATCTATTGTATATACAAACTATATGAATCGTTAATGTGTATTTAATGTTAATTTTTTGTGAGTGCCTGGTGTTGTTCGGGCACCGAGAATACATCGATAAAGGGACTTGATTATATGAGGGAGTGGATCCTATGAATGCCATTGTTCTGGCCATCCTGGTGATGGTTGCGTTATGCCTGGCTCGGGTATCTGTGGTGTTTTCGCTGGTGGTCGCCGCCCTGATTGGCGGGCTCTGGGCCGGCATGTCGGTAGAGCAGGTGATTGGCGCCTTTAACGACGGTCTGGGCGGCGGCGCCACCGTCGCGCTGGCCTATGCCACCCTGGGGGCCTTTGCGGTGGCGCTGTCGCGTACCGGTATTACCGATCTGGTGGCCAACAAGGCCCTGGGCTGGGTCGGTACCCGGCGCGAGCCGGGCCAGCTGAGCGGCGTAAAATGGTTGATATTCGGTGCCCTGATCATCGTGGGTGCCGCTTCCGGTACCGTGGTGCCGGTACATATCGCCTTTATTCCCATTCTGGTACCGCCGTTGCTGGGGCTGATGAGCATGCTGAAGCTGGATCGCCGCGCCGTGGCCTGTGTGATCACCTTCAGTATCACCATCATGTACATGACCACCCCGGTGGGGTTTGGCACCATTTTCCTCAACGATATTCTGACCAACAGCGTCAACCAGGCCGGTGACGGGCTGGGCATGCATATCACACCGGGCATGGCGCCCAAGGCGATGCTGCTGCCCGCATTGGGTATGGTGCTGGGGCTGGGGGTTGCGGTGCTGTTCAGCTATCGTCGGCCGCGAGATTACCAGCATCAGCAGGTCGCCGTTAAAGAGCAGGGCACACCACAAACCCGGCTCAGTCGCAAACAACTGCTGATGATTATCGCCGCCATTGTCGGTGCCCTGGTGGTGCAATTGAGCACCGGCTCCATGGTGCTGGGCGGTCTGCTGGGTTTTGCCCTGCTGTCGATGAATGGCCTGTTCAAGTGGAAGGATCAGGACGACGTCTTTACCCAGGGCATGCGATTGATGGCGCTGATTGGCTTTATCATGATTGCCGCCTCGGGGTTTGCCGGGGTAATGAAGGCCTCTGGTGCCATTCCCGAACTGGTGGCCGGCTCCGGTGAACTGATTGGCAACAGCCCGCCGCTGGCGGCACTGGTCATGCTGCTGGTGGGGCTCTTCATTACCATGGGCATTGGCTCCTCGTTCTCTACCATTCCCATTATCGCCGCTATTTATGTGCCGCTGGCCATCAGCTTCGGTTTTTCACCCCTGGCGACGCTGGCGCTGGTGGGCACCGCCGGTGCCCTGGGTGATGCGGGGTCACCGGCCTCCGACTCGACCCTGGGACCAACCGCCGGCCTGAACGCGGACGGTCAGCACGATCATATTCGTGATTCTGTGATCCCCACCTTCATTCATTACAACATTCCGTTGGTGATCTTCGGTTGGATAGCGGCGCAGGTATTGTAAGCCATAAGCCATAAGCCATAAGCCATAAGCCGTAAGACCCCGGGTTCAACCTGAACCCGGGGTCTTACGGTTTTTTTATGCCTGATTATTCAGCCCGGCGACGCTGTCGAGAAACAGCCGGGCGGGGATGGAGAGCGGAAATTCTCGGGAGCGGGCCAGCACCACCCGCTGGGGCGGAAATTCATCCTGCAATGGTCGGCAGGCCAAAGGTTCACCGTCGTAGCTTTGATCGCCCGCCGGGCGGGTGCAGGACAGCGCCACCCCATGACCATGCGCCACCAGCCCTCGCTGCATCTCGAACGAGGCGGTGGTGTGTATCTGGCGTGGCTTGAGATCCTGATGCCAGAACAGTGACATGAAATACTCCCGGGTCAGCGGCATGTCCTGCAGTATCAGGGTCTCAGCCGCTATTTCCGCCAGACCGAGTACCGGCTTGGCGGCAAGCGCGTGACCGGCCGGCAACAGGGCATAGGGCTTCAGCTCGTCCAGCACCTGCACTTCTGTCTGCTGGGGCAGGCCCAGTTCATAACTCAGTGCCAGCTCGGCCTTGCCCTGTTTGAGCGCCTGGCTGACCCCGGCCAGATCCTGCTCTTGCATCACCACTCGAATGTGGGGGTAACGCCGCTCGAATTCGCTGACCAGCCGGGGCAGGTAATAAGGCGCTATGTCCCGAAAACAGCAAATGACCAGTTGCCCCTCTACTTCTGTTTCATGCTCATGCCGGCGGGCCAGCAGGTTATGAGACAGGGTGAGGATCTGGCGCGCTTTCTTGAGTAATTCTTCCCCCCTGGGGGTCAGGCTGACTCCCTGGCCGCGATGGCGTTGAAACAGCGGCTGGTTAAGCAGACTCTCCAGCTGATGAATGGCGATGGACACCGACGGCTGAGATACATGCAATGCCTCGGCGGCTTTGCTGATGCTGCCATGCTGGGCCACGGACACAAAATAACTCAATTGACGGAAGGTGAAGGGAATAGCCATTGGTCTATGTACTTAATATAAAAAGTGTATTTTTATACTATGTAATGGAAGTGTTAAAGTCGATTCATTACTCATGAAGAGAAAGGAAAACAGCATGAATATGCCGGTAACCGCACAGTCTTCAGCCAAAAAAATGTGGCTGACACCAGAGCAAAAGGCGGCGTATGAGCGCGATGGCGCCATCGTGATCAAGGGCGTGTTCAAGGACTGGATTGAACCACTGCGTGCCGGCTTCGACAGGGTGCTGAACGACCCCAGCGAGCATGGCCGTGAAAACGTCACCGGCAACGATACCGGCCGTTTCTTTGAGGATTACTGCAACTGGCAGCGTATTCCCGAGTTCAAACGGTGGATCGAGCAGTCGCCGGGGGCCGCCATCGTCGGCGAAGCCACCGGCTCGGAGCGTATTCAGGTGTTTCATGAGCACATTCTGGTGAAAGAGCCGGGTACCTCCAAGGCCACTCCCTGGCATCAGGACCTGCCCTATTACTGCGTCGACGGCGAGCAGACCGGCAGCTACTGGATACCGCTGGATCCCATCACCCCGGAAAACGCCCTGCAGGTGGTACTGGGCTCCCACCGCTGGCCCAGGCTGGTACGGCCGAGCAAATGGTCGACCAATGCCTCCTGGTACAAGGAAGACAGCCACTTCATGGAAATGCCGGATATCGACGGCGGCGACTTCGAGATCATGATCCCCGAAATGGAGCTGGGCGATGCCTTGCTGTTCAACTTCAAGACGGTACACGGCGCCCCGGGCAACCAGACCATGAATCGTCGCCGGGCCTTTTCTACCCGCTTCATGGGCGACGATGTGCGTTATGTAGACCGTGGTGGCGCCACCTCGCCGCCGTTTGACGGTATAAACCTGCAAACCGGCGACAAGATGCGGGAAGACTGGTTCCCGGTGGTGTGGCAACGCTAAGCCTGGCTGTAAACCAGAAAAGCCCGCCATACGGCGGGCTTTTGCATTGAACGGCGGCGATTAGACCAGTTACATCCAGTATGTGTGCATATTCAGAGTCCTCACTCCTGAGGCAACACAGCCGCCTCTCACGACACGCTACGAGTACATCCCTGTATGCTCGGAAATACCATCCATGGTATTTCACGGTCGTGGGAGGCGATCTCTGTTACCTCTTTTGGAGCGCCGAGTTATCCGCAGGAGGTGTTAACAGACGACCCGGCTGTATCAAGGAGGGCAAAGGGATCTGCTCAGCCGACCTTCTGTTTCATGGATGAAACAGAGAGCGTACATGGATGTATTCATAGCGAGTCGGCGGAGCGGGCCCTTTGGCCGACATATCAACGTTTAGCAGCACTATTGGCGGTTAACCGCCGAAGAAGTGTCGGCTGAGCGCCGCGGCTATGATACCGGCGGTAATGGCCGGCAGCGGCTTTTTCAGCACCAGCATGGTCAGTGCCGTGGCCAGCAGCGCCATGCGGGCGCCGATATCGCCGTTGACCGCCAGCGGCGTCAGAATGGCCACCAGTACCGAGCCGGACATGGCGCTGATAAACTGCTGCACCCTATGGTTGATGGGGATCAGCGACATCACGAAAACGCCGCCCCAGCGGGTGGCCAGGGTCACGACGGCCATGACGCCGATAATCAGCAGGGTGCCTGAACCGGCGGTTTCCAGTGTCATTTTGGTTTTTTCTCCATCCACAGGGCGCCGAGCAGGCCGCCCGACAGGGCGCCCACCACTACATGACTGTTGGCGGGCAGCCACCAGTAGGCCATCATCGCCGACGCGCCCGCCACGACCCAGATAATGAAGGTGCGCAGATCTTTGCGTCCGCCCAGGGTCATGGCCAGCAGAAAGCAGCCCAGCACCATGTCCAGCCCTATGCTGAACGGGTCTTCGATGGCGCTGCCGAAATAGAGGCCGAGCCAGGTACCGATCATCCAGAACGACCAGATGGCCAGACCGCCGCCAAACAGAATGCCCAATGCCCGCTCGCCCTTGTGAAAGCCCTGCATCGCCATGGCCCAGTTGGCATCGGAGGCAAACAGCATGATGGCGTAGCGCTTGGGTAACGACAGATGGCGTAGCCAGGGATAGAGGCTGGCGCCCATCAGCAGATGACGGGCGTTGATGGCAAAGGTGGTGATGATCAGCGGCACCAGCGGCACCTGGGTGCCCCAGATGTCCAGCGCGGCAAACTGGGAGGTACCGGCAAACACCAGCGCGCTCATCAACACTATGCTGCCTTCGCTCAAGCCTTCCTGCGCGGCGGCCAGGCCAAAGGCCAGCCCGAAGGCGGCCACAAAAAAGGAGAGTGGTAACAGCTGCTTGAAGCCAAACCAGGCATCGGCTGGCTCCAGTCGCGCCTGTTCGGCGTAAGTGTCCATAACGGTCTCGGGGCTCATGCTGTGCAAAGCCGACAAGAATACCATCATGCAGGGTGAGGGGCGAGGCGGCAGGCTCACAGTTCGGTGCCGACCTCAGCGGCAGGCCGGAATACGTGCCGCAGTTTACCGTTTCCCGGACGGCGTCGGGCATGGCTTGTCGTATTTGAATTTCATATAGGTAATGCCGGGAGCCATCACCAGACGCCAGGCTAACTCCACGTCTTCCGAAAACTCATCGTCAAACCGCTTTACGCTACTGATCAAACATTCAAGCCAGCGATCATAAAATTCTGGATGAATGTCCAGATGGTCACGGTTGTGCCTTTCGGCGATGCGGCGAATCGCACCGTCAGCCTGGCCACTGGCATAAAAAGCAAACAGGCTGTAGAAGGACTTTTTCAACATGCTTTGCTGAACCGCCATGTCGGTATTTGCAAAACGTTGGGCGATTCTTTCGTCATCATGCAGAAATCGATGATAGAAGGCGCCGAAAAAATCGGTTCCATCCTTGCGGGTGCGTAAAACGCGTTCGTAACTGTCATCAAAGATTTGTTCAAAACTCATATCACGCCCTTGTCACTCTACCCTATGTTTTACCTTGCCTGAAAAAGTCGCGAAACATGACCCAAACAAATGGAGTCTTGCTCGGTGGCAAGCATGCGGGCGCGCCGTTGCCGAATTTCCAGCTGGATTTGAACATCATTATAGCTGGTTCGATGGTCCTCGATGCAGTTGACATCAGTCAACAAAAAGCCCGCATCATGCGGGCTTTGGTGTTGTTCATCGGGTAAACAGTGTTACTTGGTGACTTTTTTGTACTTGATGCGCTTGGGCTGCACGGATTCGGCGCCGTAGGTTTTCTTCTTCCAGTCTTCGTATTCGGTGAAGTTGCCTTCGAAGAATTCCACCTTGCCCTCGTCCTGGTAATCCAGGATGTGGGTAGCGATGCGGTCGAGGAACCAGCGATCGTGCGAAATCACCATGGCGCAACCGGGGAATTCCAGCAGGGCGTTTTCCAGCGCGCGCAGGGTTTCGATGTCCAGATCGTTGGTCGGTTCATCCAGCAGCAGCACGTTGCCGCCGGTCTGCAGCAGTTTGGCCATGTGCAGGCGGCCACGTTCACCACCGGACAGCTCGCCGACCCGCTTCTGCTGGTCGATGCCCTTGAAGTTGAACCGTCCCAGATAGGCGCGGCTGGGGATCTCCAGGTTGCCGATGCGCAGCATATCCTGGCCATTGGCCACTTCTTCCCACACGGTTTTGCTGTCGTCCATGCTGTCACGGAACTGCTCGACCGAAGCCAGCTGTACCGACTCACCCAGGGTGATGCTGCCTGAGTCCGGCTGCTCGGCACCGGTCATCATGCGGAACAGGGTGGACTTACCGGCGCCGTTGGGGCCGATAATACCGACGATGGCGCCCTTGGGGATGCTGAACGACAGATCGTCGATCAGCACCCGGTCGCCGTAGGACTTGGTCAGGTGCTCGACTTCGATCACCTGATCACCCAAGCGCGGGCCGGGCGGAATGAACAGTTCGTTGGTTTCGTTACGCTTCTGGAAGTCCTGATTCTGCAGTTCTTCAAAGCGGGCCATACGGGCCTTGGACTTGGCCTGACGACCTTTCGGATTCTGACGAACCCATTCCAGTTCTTTCTGGATCGACTTCTGGCGGGCGGCCTCGGAAGACTGCTCCTGCGACAGACGCGCGTCTTTCTGCTCCAGCCAGGAAGAGTAGTTGCCTTCCCACGGAATACCCTCGCCCCGGTCCAGCTCCAGGATCCAACCGGCCACGTTATCGAGGAAATAACGATCGTGGGTAATGGCCACGACGGTGCCTTCGTAGTCGTGCAGGAAGCGCTCCAGCCAGGCCACGGACTCGGCGTCCAGGTGGTTGGTGGGTTCGTCCAGCAGCAGCATGTCCGGTTTTTCCAGCAGCAGCTGACACATGGCCACCCGGCGGCGTTCACCACCGGACAGCTTGTCGATGGTGGCTTCCCAGGGCGGCAGACGCAGGGCGTCGGCGGCGCGTTCCAGCTGGTTGTCCAGGTTGTGGCCGTCGTGGGCCTGAATGATGGCTTCCAGCTGACCCTGACGCTTGGCCAGTTTGTCGAAGTCGGCGTCCGGATCCGCATAGGCGGTGTAGACTTCGTCCAGCTCTTTCAGCGCGCCGGCCACTTCGGAAACCGCTTCTTCGATGGCTTCGCGTACCGTCTGCTCCGGCTTGAGCTTAGGCTCCTGGGGCAGGTAGCCGATGTTGATGCCGGGCTGGGGGCGGGCTTCGCCCTCGATTTCGGTATCCAGGCCGGCCATGATGCGCAGCAGCGTGGATTTACCGGCGCCGTTCAGACCCAGTACGCCAATCTTGGCGCCGGGGAAAAACGACAGGGAGATATTCTTCAGAATATGACGCTTGGGCGGAACTACCTTGCCCACGCGATTCATGCTGTAAACAAATTGAGCCATTTATGATTGTCCTGATAAATCAGTGAGTTGACAGGCCGTCTTGACAGGTGATGGTGGCAGGCTGTGCCAGGTATGCCAAACCTGCGGCCAACGCAGGGCCATGGCGCTATATGGTACTTGGCTGGGCGGGGAATGCCAGTGTCCGAAAGCGGAGAAACGGGAATTTCACGAGGGTGCGGTACTTTGAATGTTCATGCAAGTCGGGCAAAGGGCCAGCTCCGCCGACTCGCCGTAATAGAAGGTCGGCAGAGCAGATCGCTTTGCTCCTCTTATAGGCCTCGATGCAGCCGGCAGACGACTCGGGAATCAAGAAGAGGCAACCTGTTGCCTCTTAATGCAGCAAGCTAATTTGTGGCTATCAGGACTTGTTCTTCAGGGTTTCCTTGAAAGATTGGTCTACAAACTCGCCGCTGGCCGGATTGAACTCCTGGCCATCAAAGGTGGTTTTCATGGTGATTTCGCCGTTGATCAATTGTTTCGCCAGCTCGTCCAGCTTCGCTTTTACCTCGGGCGAGACATCGTCGGCCAGGGTCAGCTTGACCACGTCACCCTGGCCCAGACCGATTTCGGTGATCTGGTTGGGTTGCCATTCGCCGGTGGTGTAGTCCTGGGCGGCGTTGAGGATGGCCACGCTGGCATCGGCCACCGCCGAGCCGACGAAGGTCGGGTCAACCGGGGTCCAGTCGGACACGTTGCCGATGTGGCGCACCTTGCCGTCGTGCGACTTGATCTCGTCAATCACCCCCTGACGCCCGGCGTTGAGCATGGTGTAGATGACGTCGGCACCCTTGGCGATTTCTGCAGCCGCCGCCTCACCGTTGATGCTGGTGTTATCCAGATCACCGGTAAACCAGGTCAGGAACCGGGCATCGGGATTGACGTGCTTCACGCCGTCATAAAAGGCGGCGCGGCCGATCAGACCCGGCGTGGGCCAGGCACCGGAAATATGGCCCACCACGTCGGACTCGGTAGTCAGGCCGGCCAGGGCACCGGCCAGCCAGGCGGAGTCTTCCTGGCGCACCACATAGCTGGACAGGTTGGGGCCCTGCACATGGCCCTGAATGACCACAAACTTGATATCGGGAAACTCCTGGCTCACGGTTTGGGCCGGGCCGTTGCACTGGCCGCCGTGGGCGATGATCATGTCGGGGCCTTCCTGGGCCAGCTTGCGCATGGCGTCGGTCAGCAGTACCGGATCCGAAGTGGCGGAGATATTGGATACATAACTGGCGTTAACATCCAGCTCGGCCTGGATCTTCTCATAGCCCCGATAGGCGGCCTGCATAAAGCCGTTGTCGTTGTGTTTACCGGGGATCAACACGGCAATGTCGGCCTTGTCGGCGGCCATGGCCTGAGCCAGGGGAGCCAGGGTCAGACCGGCGGCGATCAGCAGAGTACTTCCAAATTTGTACATGGTGTTGTCCTTCATTTGTCTCGGCGTGTGTGCGTTTTATGAGTTTTTTGTATTCATTTATTTCAGGTCGTGAAGTTACCTAATGGTTTCACATTTGTTAATGATGATGGTGTTCAACTGCGAGTGCGGTCACAGAAAAGGGGAGGGCTGAAATAAACGAAAAGAAAAAAGGGGGTAGAAAGAGACAGGATCGCATCCCTGCGATCGGGTTATTCGTCGTCGCGTTTACTGCTCCAGCGGGTGAGGCCGGCGGAGATAACGGTATTGCCGAAGAAGCCCCAGTCCATCCAGGACGGTTTGTCGGCATGCTTGTCGATACTGGCGGCGGCTCCCAGCAGTGGCAGCCACAAGGCGGCCAGCAAGGAGCAGGTCAGCACGCCTTTTCTTACTTTTATTTTTTGTTTTTTTGGTTTCATCAGGGCACTCCCGAATCAAGGGAGCTCGGTTATAGCACAGAGCCTGCGGCCCCAGAAGTTAAATAAACGGCCACTATTTGCCTGGATGCTGGCAGATCCAGAGCATGGCATCGCGTACCTGCCCTGGCGGCTATTCTGCCGCCGAAAAGGCCTCGGCCAGGCTGATAAAGGCCCGGGCGGCGGCACTCTGATAGGCCCCTTTTCTCAACAGCAATACGGCGTTTCGCTTCAGCTCTGCCGGTGTCAGCGTCAGTGCGAGCAGATCTTCTCGTTGCTGCGTGACCTGGGCCGGCAGCAGTGAAGCCAGCGGCGTGTTTCTCACCATCTCGATCACCGCGTTCACCGAGTTGGCTTCCATCATCACCTTTGGCTGCAGTTCGTGCTGGCGACAGTAACTGTCTATCTGCTCGCGGGTGGCAAACTCGGCATTAAGTAGCGCCAGCGACAGGGTGCCGAGGGTGGGGGCGTCCAGACTTTGCTGCCCGGCCAGCGGATGATCCCGGTTGATCACCAGCGCCAGCCGTTCTTCCAGCAGAAACCGGGACTCGATATCGGCGTTGTGTACGTCGTCGAAGGCGATGCCCAGATCGAAGTCGTCATCGAGCAGTCGCTCTTCCATTCGCTCCTGCGACATCTCCTCGATTTGCAGCCTGATATTGGCATAACGCCGATGAAAGCGGCGTACCAGCGGGCCAATCAGGTAGGGCGTAAAGGTGGGAGTGATGGCAATGCGCAGGGTGCCACGGCTGAGATCGTTCACATCGTGGATGGCCCGCTTGCCTTCTTCCAGATCACGCAGCGCCCGGCGGGCGTAGCCGGCATAGACGTGACCGGCATCGGTCAGCGTTATGCGGCGCCCCGAACGGTCGAACAGGCGGGTGCCCAGGCTTTCTTCCAGTTGTTTGATCTGCTGGGACAGCGCCGGCTGCGAGACATACAGCGCCGCGGCGGCGCGGGTGAAGTTGCGGTGTTCGGCGACGGCGAGAAAGTAGTGGATATGACGCAACAGCATGGTATTACCTATAAGTAGGGCTTATCGCTTGTATTGTAAATGGGTATTTCACCTTATGAAACAGGCGGCGTAATCTTCAGCCATCGATTAGCGAATGGCCCGGAGAAACCCGCCATGAAAGAGATCATCGAAGGCTTTTTGAAGTTCCGCAAAGACGTGTACCCGGCGCATCAAGATCTGTTCAAGGGGTTGGCGCATCAGCAGAGTCCGCGCACCCTGTTCATTTCCTGCTCCGACAGCCGTCTGGTACCGGAGCTGGTGACCCAGCATCAACCCGGTGGCCTGTTTGTTATCCGCAATGCCGGCAACATCGTGCCCTCTTACGGGCCCGAGCCGGGCGGAGTCACGGCCTCGGTGGAATATGCGGTCACCGCGCTGCAGGTAACGGATGTGGTGATCTGTGGCCATTCGGATTGCGGCGCCATGAAGGCCATTGCCACCTGTGCCTGCATGGACTCGATGCCGGCGGTTGGCAGCTGGTTGCGCTATGCCGACTCGGCCCGCATCGTCAATCAGGCCCGCCATCACAACAGCGAGCGCGAGCGCATCGAGGCAATGGTGCATGAAAACGTCATCGCCCAGCTCGCTAATATTCAGACCCATCCCTCGGTGCGCCTGGCGCTGGAAGAAGGCCGGCTATTCCTGCACGGCTGGGTGTACGACATCGAATCGGGACACATAGAAACCTATGACGGCACCCGTCGCACTTTTGTGCCGCTGGCCGAGCATACCGAAGTTTGCGCCACACCGGTGCAGTTTGCCACGGCGGTGTAACGCCCCTGGTTCTTATCGGCAATCTTGAATTTTTACCAACAACCCAAGTTCTATCCACCAACCTATAGAGGTATCACCATGATCCACTCTCAAAACAGTAAAGACGCACGCCAGGCCCTGACCGACCGAATTCTGGCCATCAAAGGTGCCAAAGACCTGTCGTTTGCCCAGATCACCGAAGGCACCGGTCTGAGCACCACCTACGTGACGGCTGCGCTGCTGGGCCAGCATCCGCTGCCGGCCGATGCTGCTGCCGTGGTAGCCGACAAACTGGAGCTGGATGCCGATGCGGCGGCCCTGCTGCAGACCATTCCGATGCGCGGTAGCCTGGAGCAGGGCGTGCCGACCGACCCCACCGTGTACCGTTTTTACGAGATGCTGCAGGTGTACGGCACTACCTTCAAGGCGCTGGTACATGAAGAGTTTGGCGACGGCATCATCAGCGCCATCAACTTCAAGGTTGATATCAAGAAGGTGGAAGATCCGGAAGGCGGCTCACGCGCCGTGATCACCCTGGATGGCAAGTACCTGCCTTACAAGCCGTTCTGATAATTCATAAACCGTTTTGATGATTCGGTAAATGATACGCCGGTGCCAGCCACCGGCGTTTTCCCGCCCTGACTCGCCTCCCTTCTTCGTTTCACTCCACTGTGTTTTACCGCTGCTCCGTACACGAGGCCTTACACTTTGTTAGGCTGAGGCTTGCGCTTTTCAGGGGGTCGGCATTTTCAAAAAGAATGTTGTACAAGCAAATATTGTTTGTATAAGATTTCTCTCTGGTTGTACAAAGTCTGGTTGTTTGTATAAGAACTTCCTCGGTTTGATTATTTCCTGCTCATTCTTTTTTACAGCATTTTGAAAGTAAGGTTTTTTTGCTGTGCTTGCTGTGCTTGCTGTGTGATGGCGTCGCCGTGCCGAATGGCGGTACTGGATAAGGTACCTTGTGGCGGCCTTCCAACCTGATGCCCCTAATGGAGCCTGATGATGATGATGTTGCGTAAGTGGTCGATTAAAACACGTTTGCTGGTTCTGACAGGGTTATTGCTGCTGGGCTGTCTGTTGATGGCACTCAGCGGACTGACGGCGCTGCAGCGCAGCGTGGCGGGTCTTGATACCGTGTATCAGGACAGGGTGGTACCGCTGCAGGATCTCAAGGTGATTGCCGATATGTATGCGGTCAATATTGTGGGCAGCAGCCAGAAGGTGCGCAGTGGCGATCAGTCCCATGCTCAGGCGCTGAACGAACTGAAGGAAGCGGGTCGCCAGATAGATGAACACTGGCGTCTTTACAGTGCTACCCAGATGATACCGGAAGAGGCGCGGCTGGTGGATGAGCTGGCGCCGCTGATGAAGGCGGCCGAAGCGCCCTTGTCCCGCCTTGCCGACATACTTCGCCGGCAGGATGAGGCCAGCCTTAACCGGTTTATTCGGCAGGAGCTGTATCAGCTGATCGATCCTCTGAGCGAACGCTTCAACCGGCTGATGGAAATTCAGCTGGAGCAGTCCCGGCAGGAGTACAACCATGCCCACACCGCCTTCGAACAAACCCGCAATGGTGTGATTGGCCGGCTGCTGGTGATGCTGGTGCTGGGGGGCGGTCTGGCGCTGTGGTTGATCCGCAGCATCACTCAGCCACTGGACACGCTTAAAGCGGCGGCGGCTCAGGTGGCAGAGGGCGATCTGCGCCATGCCGTGGAGTGCAGCGGTAATGATGAAATTGCTCAGGTGCAGCAGTCGGTGCGGGATATGCAGCTGGCCCTGAATAGCACCCTGCGGGAAATTCAGGGCTCGTCCACCCAATTGGCGGCGGCGGCGGAAGAGCTGCATGTGGTGACCGGGGAAACCACCAGAGGCATTAATCAGCAAAACGATGAAGTCCAGATGGCCGCCACGGCGGTCACCGAAATGTCGGCGGCGGTGGAAGAAGTGGCCGGTAACGCCAATCGCACTTCATCGGCTTCGAGTGAAACATCACGGGTGGCAGAAGAAGGACGGCAACAGGTCACGGCGACCCGTGGCGTGATCGATCAACTGGCGGATCGGCTGGACAGCACCTCCGGCACCGTGGAACGACTGGCCACCGAAGCGACCAATATCGGTCAGATACTGGATGTGATTCAGGCCATTGCCGAGCAGACCAACCTGCTGGCGCTGAACGCGGCCATTGAAGCGGCCCGGGCCGGTGAGGCGGGTCGCGGTTTTGCGGTGGTGGCCGATGAGGTGCGCAATCTGGCCCAGCGCACCCAGAGTTCCACCGCCGAAATTGAACGCATTATTTCCACCATTCAGCGGGCCACCGGCGAATCGGTGAGTGAAATGCAGCAAAGTGCGGATTATGCCGGACGCAGCAGAGCCATGGCCGGTGACGCGGAGCAGGCGCTGAATCGCATCGCCGAGCGGGTGGGAGAGATTAACGACATGAATCTGGTGATTGCCAGCGCGGCGGAAGAGCAGGCCCAGGTGGCCCGGGAGATAGATCGCAATCTGGTCACCATCAGCAGCATTGCCGAGCAAAGTGCCACCGGTGTGACCCAGACCTCGTCGGCCAGCGACGAGCTGGCGCAACTGGCAGGACAGATGAGTCAGCTGGTGGGGCGTTTTCGCCTGTCATAATTCCGGTCGGTGCTACACCGGCACGGGATGACTGCCGGTGCTGCGCAGGCGGGGAGTCTCGGCCGATGCCGCCGCGCAGACCAGCAGTAACAAGGTCATCGGTCAGCGCGTCGTTATTGCCCTTCCTCCATCAGGATCTGGGTGGCCTGAATCTGGTGTTCCTGTAAAAAAGCCAGCAGCTTCAGCATGTGGTCGACGGTGACTTCCTTGTCGGAGGCCAGCACCAGCTCGGCGTCTTTCAGCGTTTCCAGCTGGCTGAGCAGCACGGGCCTGAACTGTTCCCAGTCTGGGTATTGTTCTCCCTGCAGCGCCCAGGCGGGACTGCCGGTCAGCAAATTGATGGTAACTGTTTTGTTGTCCTGCATACTGCTCAGGGCCTCGCTGTCGGTTTTGGGCAGATCCACTTCCAGTGTTTGCAGCGGAATATTGGCGGTGAGCAGCAGAAATACCAATACGATAAAGATGATATCGAGTAACGGGGTTATATCCGGTGTCAGCGCGCGCCAGCCGGCGTGGGCGGGTTCGGGGCGACCAATCATGTAGCGCTGCCTCCGAGTCTTACTCCTTCCAGATACAGGTTGCACTGGTTCAGCTCATCGGTCAGCTTGTCGAGCAGACGATCGGCCCACAGCCCGAACAGCTGGGCGCCGGCAATGGCGGGCAGGGCAATCAGCAGGCCGGCGGCGGTGGTGCTCATGGCCAGACCCAGGCCATCGGCCAGCAGCGCCGGGGTGACGGGATCGCCGCTTTCACCGATGCTCCTGAACATCTCTATCAGCCCCAGCACGGTGCCGAGCAACCCCAGCAGCGGGCTGATAACCCCCACCAGCGTCAGTACCCGCAAACCGCCATGCAGGCGGCGCCGCTGTTGCTGCAGCCAGACCGAGGCCAGGTCTTCCCGCGTGGTTTTGTCACAGTCCCGGTGGCGCACCAGCAGGCTGCACCCTTGCAGGATCTGCGATTTTGGGGCGGCAATGTCTGCCTCCGGGTAGGCGTTGCCATGCAGCCGCAGGCGACGTTTTTCCTGTTCGCCGCTAAGGCTGATCCACAGCAGAGACAGGCTCCGCTCCAGCCAGAGCGCCAGCGTAAGCACAGAGCACAGGATTAACGGCCAGCTCATCAGGCCCAGTTGTTGATGCAGTTGATTCAAGAATGACATGAGTTAGTCCAATTTAAAGCGAATGGGAATATGAACACGGTGAGTGATGCTTCTGCCGTTTTCTACGTAGGCGGAAAAACGCCATTTGGCGATGGCTTTCAGAGCGGTTTTATCGAGCGAATGCACGCCGGAAGAGCGGGCCAGTATTCGTTTGGTTTGTTTACCGTTTTCATCCAGCCACACCTCGATCAACACAGTGCCTTCCTGGCCTCGACGGCGCGCCCGGGACGGATAGGGAATCGGCGCCGGCCGGGTTTTGAAGCTAGGCTTTTCGATACGTCTGGGTGTACTGTCTTTGGCGGAGACAGGCTGTGGCTTGGGCTCGACGCGGGTTGCCGGTGCTGCAGGCGGTGGTGACTCGGCCGCAGGCTGAACCGCTGGCGGAGACTTTGGCGTTGGCTGCGGCTTGGGCTGTGGTGTGGGTTTCGGCGCAGGTTTTGGCTTGGGTTTTGGCACCGGTGCCGGCTTGGGCTCAGGTTTGGGCGTCGGTTTTACCATCGGTTCGGGGGTTACCGCGGGCTCGGGCTTTACCACAGGCTCGGGCTTTTTTTGCATCACGGTTGGCAGCATTTGCACGCTGATTGGACCTGGGGCGGTGTCGGATGAGATGGAGATGGTCTGATCTTCCTGCTCCATGGCCTGAACCAGCAGTCCATGCAGCAAAAGAGAGGCCAGTACAAACAGCGTGTAGCGTCGAACGTTCAAGCTCAAACCCCGGATATAAAAAGAGAATAATTAGGTTTTGTCGCCACAGGATACGGATTTTAAATACGATGTCTATTGCAAATGGTAATGAGTTGTATTTGTTTGTGGTGGGATTCAGAAGTAAAAGTGTGCCGCTATTCGCCACGATCGTTGCCGACGCCCACGTAGCCGGGTCTGGGTTATCCTGAAGAGTCGGGTGAAGGTCGCATTTGGCCGGGTTATCGGGTTAATGCCGGTTAGCGAGTGGCCGATAACCCGACCTGGCGTTACTATTCGCGCAAACGCACTGAAGGAATAACCACATGGTTGATAAAGCAGAAAAGCAGGCACGCCTGCAGGGCCGGCTGGAACCTGAAATTCGCGAGTTTCGCGATCGAATGCGTACCCTGGTGCTGGCCACCGTGGATGACGAGGGCACACCCAATGTCAGCTATGCGCCCTTCGCCCTGCGTGAAGACGGCTATTACATTCTGATCAGCGAGCTGGCCCGGCATACCAAAAACCTGCTGGCCAATCCGAAAATATCGCTGATGATGGTGGAAGACGAGCAGGGCTGCCACCAGCTGTTTGCCCGCAAGCGGCTGACCTTTGATGCTCGCCCGGAACGGGTGACCCGTGACACGCCCGAATGGCAGGCCGGCATAGCGGCGCTGCATGACCGCTTTGGCGACACCGTATCTGGACTCAGCGGGTTGGCGGATTTTCATCTGTTTCGGCTGGTACCGCTCAAGGGGCTGTTCGTCAAGGGCTTCGGTCAGGCTTTCGCCGTCAGTGGCGACGATCTGGTGGATGTACTGCATCTGACCGACGGGCACAAGCCGGTTGCAACCGCCGAGTAATGATATGGAATAATACCCGTCAAAAGCCCGTGAGTGCCTGAATTCACCGGGCTTTTTCTTTTTTGTTTGCAACCGAATCGGCTCTGTGCCACAACATGACGCATACTGTTAAAAGATTGAACCGAACAAACAAGGAAGGACGACCCATGGCTGCAAACTCTGTTGGCGATATCATGGCCCGCGATTTACTGACTCTGGATCAGAGTGCCACCCTCAAGGATGCCCATGATTTGATGCGGGAAAAAAGCATTCGTCATATTCCGGTGGTCGACAGGCTCACCGGCAAACTGCTGGGAGTGCTGACGCAGAAACGCATGATTGCCACCGTGATGAGCCTGCTGTCCGATTATGGCGTCAGTGCGCTGGAGCGGCGCGAACGCCAGTGCCGGGTGGTAGAGATTATCGATCCCGACGTTGAAAGTGTCGACGTCAAGGCGCCCCTGAGCGAAGTGGTGCCGTTTTTTCTCAGCAACAAGCATGGCTGCCTGACGGTGGTGGATGACGAACAGCGTCTGACCGGCATCGTCACCTCTTCCGACTTCGTGCGGTTGTGCGCCGAACTGCTGAAAGAACGTAACGCATAGTGATGAGTCGTAAGCGACCAGTCTGTATTTGAAGCTCGGTCGAAACAATCGGACAAAGGGCCCGCTCCGCCGACTCGCCGTAAACCCATCCATGGGGGCTCCGCCGCGCCATCCCTGGCGCGGAGGGTCGACGGAGCAGATCCCTTTATCCTCCCTGATATATCGGCGTCACCCGGTTAATAGGTATAACGGAGGGTCAGGAGTCAGGCTTGTGGGCGGGGTAGTGGATCAGGTTGTAAAACACCACCGGCGTCTCGCCCTGGTTGCGATAACCGTGAGGCCGGTCGGCGTGAAAACGCACTGCCGCGCCCGGCGCCAGCGGCTGCCAGTGCCCTTCCAGTAACAATTCCATTTCTCCCCGTTGCACGATGACATGCTCGATGACGCCGCTTTCGTGCGGCTCCGAACGGCGTTCATAGCCGGGCAGCAGCGTCAGCTCCAGCATCTCGAAACCAAATCTGGCTTCAAAGGGAAACAGCGGCGCCACCAGCATGCCGTCACCGGCCGGTTGCTGGCGCAGTGTGTCCGGTTGTCGGTAGAGCGGGCCGGAATCTGGCTCGGGCGTCGGCTCCAGAAAGGTCGACAACGAGGTGTTGAACCCACCGGCGATCTTCCACAGGGTGGCAACGGTGGGGCTGGACTCGCCCCGTTCAATCTGGCCCAGCATGGCCTTGCTGACCCCGGTTTCGGCGGCGCAGCGGTCCAGGCTCCAGCCCCGCTGTTGACGCTGTGCTCGCAGGCGGGTGGCAAGGTATTGATTGGGCTCCGGCATGAGACGCTTCCTGACTGAATTTGGTGGTTGTGCGTTATAGCATACCTTTGCTAGCATGAATTTTCTGTGCGTTATAACGTACAAACTCATCAACTCAGGGTACTCCACATGCGTGCGGCCATCAGTCTTTCTCATTTTTCCGCCGGTTTTATCGCCGTGCTGGTGGGCTATAGCAGCTCGGCGGCCATTATTTTTCAGGCAGCGGCGTCAGCCGGGGCCAGCCAGGCCGAAATCAGTTCCTGGACGTGGGCGCTGGGGCTGGGGGCGGGGGTGACCAGTATCTGGTTTTCTCTGCGCTACCGGGAGCCGATACTCACCGCCTGGTCGACGCCGGGGGCGGCACTGCTGGTGACCGCCCTGGCCGGGGTGCCGATGAGCGAGGCCATCGGTGCCTTTCTGTTCAGCTCGGGGTTGATCCTGCTGTGCGGCGTGACCGGCTGGTTCGATAAAATCATGCGACTGATGCCGGCAGGGCTGGCGGCGGCCATGCTGGGTGGGGTGCTGCTGAACTTTGGTCTGGACTTGTTTGCCTCGGCCGAGACCCAGCCCTGGCTGGTGGGGGCCATGCTGGTGACCTATCTGGCACTGCGTCGGCGCTGGCCGCGCTATGTGATTCCGCTCAGCCTGCTGGTCGGGTTGGCTGTGGCCGGGGGCGCCGGTCTGCTGCGCTTCGACGGCTTCGAGTGGCAGCTGGCCCGGCCGGTGCTGATGCTGCCGAGCTTCTCCCTTGCCACACTGCTCGGTGTCGGCATTCCGCTGTTCATGGTGACCATGGCCTCGCAGAATGTGCCGGGGGTGGCGGTACTGCGGGCTCACGGCTATCACACACCGGCATCACCGCTAATCGGCTGGACCGGCGTTACCGGCCTGCTGCTGGCGCCCTTCGGCGGTTTTGCCCTTAATCTGGCGGCCATCAGTGCGGCGATTTGCATGGGCAAGGAAGTGGATGCCAGTCCGGGCCAGCGCTACAAGGCGGCGGTGTGGGCCGGGATCTTTTATCTGTTGATGGGCTTGTTTGGTGCCACCGTGGTGGGGCTGTTTGCCGCCCTGCCAACGGAGCTGGTGATGGCCATCGCCGGCCTGGCCTTGCTCGGCACCATCGGCAACAGCCTGACGGTCGCCATGGCCAACGAGCAGGAGCGGGATGCGGCGCTGCTGACCTTCATGATCACCGCCTCGGGCCTGGCGCTGTTTGGTATCGGCAGCGCCTTCTGGGGGCTGGTGATCGGCGGCGGCGTGCACTGGCTGAACCGGCGGCATCGGCACTAAAAAGCCGCCTCGAAGGGCGGCCAAGGATGTTGGCTTGCGTGGAGATATCGCCATCAGGGCATGATAACGGTATCAATCACGTGAATCACCCCGTTGCTGGCTTCAATATCGGCCTGAGTCACGGTGGCGTCATCCACCATCACCTTGCCGTCCATGGTGCTAATGGTGATGTCGCCGCCCTGTACCGTGGTGGCGCTATCTGCCTTCATGGCGTCGGCGGCCATGACCTTGCCGGGAACCACATGATAGGTCAGTACCGCGGTCAGCTTGTCCTTGTTCTCGGGCTTGAGCAGATCTTCAACGGTACCGGCCGGCAGTTTGGCAAAGGCATCATCGGTGGGGGCAAAGACGGTAAAGGGGCCTTCTCCCTTGAGGGTGTCCACCAAATCCGCCGCTTTTACCGCGGTGACCAGGGTAGAAAAGCTGCCCGCCTCGACGGCGGTATCGACGATGTCTTTCTTTTCTTCATGGTGGGCGGCGAGGGCGACGCCTGCACTCAGCAGCAGGGCCAGGGCGGTCAGGGTTTTACTCATGCGAATTGCCAGCGTATTCATACTTCCTCCAGACAAATGTCGTTGATTCAGGGTGACGCTTAACAAACGATTGACCATCGTGACACGCAAGTATGGCGCATATTGCTCACGACGGAGCAGTAAACCCGGGGGAGGGAGAAGAACTTTCGCAAGCGAGGGTAAAAATGAGACTCAGCCAGAAAAAATAACCCCGGCGAGTGCCGGGGTTGTTGTTTAGTCGTCGTGGCGACCGTGACGCTGGGGCTGGTTGGGCCGGTTATTGCGTGGTGCCTTGTTGTTGGCGCCGCGCGGGTTCTGGCCGCGGCCACCACCGTTGCCGCGACCGCCATTACCACGGCCACGGTTGTTGGCGGCGGGCTTGGCGGGAGGCGGCTGCTGGCTGTCGGGCAGCGGCTCGTAACCGGGCATGATTTCCAGCTCGACCGTCTGCTTGGTCAGCCGTTCGATGGCCTTGAGCAACGGCTTTTCTTCGAAGCAGATCAGCGACATGGCTTCGCCCTGGCTGCCGGCACGACCGGTACGGCCTATGCGGTGCACATAGTCTTCCGCCACATGGGGCAGCTCGTAGTTGACCACGTGGGGCAGCTCGCTGATGTCGATGCCACGGGCGGCGATATCGGTGGCCACCAGCACGCGCAGCTTGCCTTCCTTGAACTGGCTCAGGGCGCGGGTACGGGCACCCTGGCTCTTGTCGCCATGAATGGCCATGGCCGGCAGGCCGTCTTTGTCGAGCTGCATCGCCAGGCGGTTGGCGCCGTGCTTGGTGCGGGTAAACACCAGTACCTGACGCCAGTTGTTGTGGCCAATCAGGTAGCTGAGCAGGGCGCGTTTTTTATTTTTGTCCACGCCGTAAAAACGCTGGGCAATGGTATCGGCGGTGGCATTGCGGGTGGCCACTTCGATATGTTCCGGCTCGTTGAGCAGGTCTTCGGCCAGTTGTTTGATCTCGTTGGAGAAGGTAGCAGAGAACAGCAGGTTCTGCCGTTTTATCGGCATCTTGGCAATAATACGACGAATGTCGCGAATAAAGCCCATGTCGAGCATGCGATCCGCTTCGTCCAGCACCAGCATTTCCACCTGAGACAGGTCGATGGAGCGCTGGGAAACGTGATCCAGTAGGCGACCCGGGGTGGCGACCACGATATCGACCTTGCGGCCCAGAGCCTTCATCTGCGGGTTGATGCTGACGCCGCCAAACATGGCCAGAGTACGCAGGTCGCTGTGTTTGGCGTAGGCACGCAGGTTTTCTTCCACCTGGGCGGCCAACTCACGAGTGGGGGTCAGCACCAGAGCACGAACCGGCGCGCGGCCATTGGCCAGCGGCTTGGCCTTGGTTTCACTCAGGCGTTGCAGCATGGGCAGACCGAAGCCGGCGGTTTTACCGGTGCCGGTCTGGGCGCCGGCCAGCAGATCGCCGCCTTTGAGCACCAGCGGAATAGCCTGGCGCTGGATAGGGGTCGGCTCTGTGTAACCACATTCATTGATGGCTTGAACGAGCTGGGCGTTCAGGCCGAGGGAAGCAAAAGACATGAGACTCCGAACAAATAAGGTCCTGGCGGACGATTGAGAGGCATTGCCGGTGGGCAAACTGCCACCATGATAACAGAAAAGCGCGGCAGGCTATAACAAAGGCGTACTCAGGCCTGAGGGCTGGGTCAATCGGGTAAAGGGCTCCACTCTGCCGACACGCGATGAATACATCCATGTACGCTCTCCGTTTCGTCCCTGAAACGGAAGGTCGGCTGAGCCGATCCCTTTGCCCTCCCTGCGGCCTGTCGCTCAGTTCGGGTGCCAGCCTGCGTTCAGGTAATGCTGTGGTGTGTCGGTGAAGATCATGTCTACGCCCCAGTCGGCAAGGGTGGTGGCCTTGTCCAGGTTGTTGACGGTATAGCAATTCAGCCGGTAACCGGCCGCCTTTATCTCCCGGGCGCGAGCGCGGGTCAGGTGGCGATGGTGGCAGTGCAGGGCGGTGCCGTTCATCCGTTGCAGCCGAGTTTGCCAGTCGGCGGGAATGCGCTCCACCAGCAGGGCGCGGGCAATGTCGGGCGCTAATGTCTGCATATGATGCAGGCAATCGGGCTCGAAGCTGGAAAACAGCAGGCTGCCGGGATCGAAAGCATGCTGTCTTATTACCTCGCTGACCCGACGGCAAAGCCGTGCCGCATCATCCTGCGGGTAGAGCTTGAGTTCGATATTGACCCGGATGCCGAGCGTGGCGGCGAGGGCGAGATAATCCAGCAACTGCGGAATGTGCTCGCCGGCGAAGGCGGGCGAGAACCAGCTGCCCGCATCGAGCCGGGCGAGTTCATGCCAGTCGTACTGGCGCAGCCAGCCGGTGCCGTCGGTGCAGCGCCTGAGCTTTTCGTCGTGAAACACCACCACCTGGCGGTCCTTGGTCAGCTGAACATCGATCTCCACCCACTCAAGGCCCAGCTGATGCGCCGCCTGCAATCCGGCCAGGGTATTTTCCGGGGCCAGGCTGGCCACGCCTCTGTGTCCGCACAAGATCATGACGCTCTCCTCTCTTTTTTCAGTGGCCGCCGCTGCGAGACCATAGCTGGATGACCGCCACCCCGGCGATAATGAGTCCCATGCCGAGCAGGGCGGGCAGGTCCGGAGTCTGCCGATAAAACAGCACCGCCAGCAGGGTGACCAGCACGATGCCGGCACCGGACCAGATGGCGTAGGCAATGCCCACCGGCACCGTATTCATTACCAGCCCCAGCAGCCAGAAGGCGGTGCCATAGCCGGTAATCACCAGCAGGCTTGGCCCGAGGCGGCTGAAGCCGTGAGATGCCTTGAGGGCGGTGGTGGCGATGACCTCGGCGATGATGGCCAGGGTCAGTAACAGATAGGCGTTCAATGGTGGCTCCCTTGCAGATATGTTCGGCAATGTGCCCGATTCAGGCCGGGAGATCAAAGCAGAATCACTCAGCCTCTGCCGGGCGAAAGCGTCGGTCACGTCCTCATTCAGCAACCGGACTCGCCGACAGTGAAGGACGGCAAGGGCTCGTTTGCAAGCCGGGCGATGGGCAGGGCGCCGACCTTCAGCGACCAGAGCGGCGCGGCGGCGGGCGCTTCACTCGGAGTGACCGGGTAAATAAGCGCAATCTTGAGTTGGGGCGCCCGTAGTTGCAGCCGCTGGGCGGTACCCAGGCCGTCACCGATATGAAAACGGCCCACGGTCAGCATCACCCGTTGGCCGGGGTGGGCCTGCAGGTAGCGGTCTATGCTCTCGGCCATGGTGTCATCCCAACTGGTCTGGGCGGCAAACTGAAACTCGCTCGGTGCCTGACCGTGATGGCGGGCCGCCATGAATCGGGCCTTGTAGCCGTCATCCACCAGCGTCAGGCGTTCGGCCACCCAGGCGCGGTGGTCGGCGGGCAGCCTGTTCAGATAATCGGGGCCCTTGCGTCCGATGCAGCGCACAATATGGCGCGGCGCGTTGGCGGCCAGCACCTCGATGCCCGCCTGGCGAGCCAGCTCAATCAGCGGCCGATAGTCGCTGCGATAACCGGGCCAGGCCTTGCTTCGCTCGATAAAGGCATCCTCTCCCAGCTTGCCCGCCAGGTAGTCGTCGAGTACGGCCTGCCGATCGCGACTGAACTGCTCCATGGCCAGGGCCATCGGCCGGGGCTGGTTCAGTAAGCGGGCCAGCAACTCGGCCTGAAAACGATGCACGGCCTGGTGACCGTGCAGTTCGCCCACCATCACCACATCGGCGCCGGCGAGCCGGCGGGCGGCCTGGTCGAGCGACAAGGGTTGCCCTTGCGGGTCGTGCAGCTGGTAGTCGAACAGGGTAGCCGGCGGGCGCGCTTCGGCCTGACAACCGGCCAGCAGAAAAAGGGTAAACAGCATGAGCAGACGCATGAGACCACCTTGGTGTGATTAGGGAACAGCAATTAAGTCATAAAGTTATTATCATAGGGCGCATTATTCTATAACTCCGTATCTGACATGGCGCCTGCATTCTGGCTTTCATCCTTTTTTGCCATCTATTACTTCGGTTACGGCATCTTTCTGCCCTACTGGTCATTGTGGCTCGATCACGTTGGTGCCGAGGCCGGTTTTATCGGCGTGCTGCTGGGTGTCGGTATGGCCACGCGTTGCGTGGGAAACCTGGTAGTCATGAGTCGGGTTCGCGCCGCCGCTCACCTGTTGCCGGCGGTGCGCTGGCTCGGTTTGTTGAGCCTGCTGTGTTTTGCCGGCTTTTATGGCAGTCAGTCCAGCGTGGCACTGTTGCTGCTGATGGTGCTGGTGAATCTGATCTACCCGGCCATCATGCCGGTAGGCGAGGCCATTGCCAGCCGGTTGATTGTGCAGGTGCACCTGGATTACGGCAAATCCCGGTTGTGGGGGGCGGTGGCCTTTATCGTCGCCAATATCGTGGTGGGGGCACTAAGCGGTAATCTGGGGCCGCAGTGGGTGCTGCACAGCATGGTGCTGGCGCTGGTGTTGCTGCAGTTACTCAGCCTGGTGCCCATGAACCCGGGCCCGGTTGACAGCCATATCGGCCGGCCGGGCGACTCCATTTTGCAGGTGTGGCGACGTCCCGGCGTGCCGCGTTTTCTGTTGATCGTGGGACTGTTGCAGGGCAGCCATGCCTTTTACTATGGTTTCAGCGCCCTGTACTGGCAGCAGCAGGGGTACAGCACCACCATGATCGGTTATCTGTGGGGGCTGGGCGTGGTGGCCGAAATTGTGGTGCTGGCCATGAACAAACGCTGGTTCGAGCGCTTCAACGCCCGTCAGTTGTTGCTGGCCGGAGCCGCTTGTGCCCTGTTACGCTGGGGGCTGCTGGGCAGTACCACCACGCTTGGCTGGCTGATGTTTGCCCAGCTGCTGCACGCCGGCAGCTTTTGTTTGAGCCACCTGGGGGCGATGCGTTATATCAGTCGGGATCTGGACGGCGAGGCGGTGTTCGGTGCCCAGGCCTTGTATGCGGCGCTGGCGATGGGGCTGACCGTGGCCCTGTTGCTGGTGCTGTGTGGCCAGTTGTACCCGTTGATTGGTGGGCGAACGTTCTGGTTGATGGCGTTGGCGGTGCTGCCGGCATTCTGGGCGCTGCGACGTTCTCTGATACCCCATTCACAGGAGGCCTGATGCAGGGCTGGACCGTCATTAATATTGCGCTGGCTTATCTGGCGCTGCTGTTTCTGTGTGCCTGGCTGGGCGACAAGCTGCGGATGGGAGCGGGCGTCAAGCGCCTGCGCCCGCTGCTGTACAGCTTTTCACTGGCGGTGTATTGCTCCTCCTGGAGCTTCTTCGGCACCGTTGGCCAGGCCAGCACCGATACCTGGTCTTACTTCTCGATTTATCTCGGCCCCATTCTGATGTTTACCCTGGCCGGACCGCTGATTGCGCGGCTGATCGAGGTGGCCAAACGCGAGCATATTACCTCCATTGCCGACTTTATCGCGGCCCGTTACGGCAAATCCCAGCGCCTGGCGGTGTACGTGACCCTGATTGCCATTGTAGGGGTATTGCCCTACATAGCGCTGCAGCTCAAGGCCATCGTGATGGCGCTGAATCTTATGGCGCCGGATGTGGTGGGCGGTGAAGGCAATGATGCCAGTGAAGTGGCCCTGATGGTCACCTTGCTGTTTGCCCTGTTCATTCTGCTGTTTGGCACCCGCCATATCGACGCCACCGAGCATCAGCGCGGCGTCATGATGGCGATTGCGGTCGAGTCGCTGGTCAAGCTGGTGGCCTTTATCGTGGTGGGCGGCTTCGCCCTCTGGTTGATTCTGGTTTACCCCAATCAGCAACGGATGATGATCGCCGAGGATTTCATCGGTAACTTCACCAACGTTACCGGCGCCAATCTGCTCGACATGGGGGTATACACCCTGCTGTCGATGAGCGCGGTAATCTGCTTGCCGCGCCAGTTTCATGTCACCGTGGTGGAACATCACGACCCGGCGGATTTGCGCTGGGCCCGGCGGCTGTTCCCGGTTTATCTGCTGCTGATGGGACTGTTTGTGTTGCCGCTGGCGCTGGCCGGTCAGCAGTGGCTGGCGGCCGATACTTCGCCCGATACCTATGTTATCAGTCTGCCGCTGGCATTGGATCATCCGGGGCTGGCGGTGCTGGCCTTTATCGGCGGCGCCTCGGCCGCCACCGGCATGATGATTATCTCGACCATAGCGCTGGCGATCATGGTCAGCAACGATCTGGTGTTGCCGATGATATTGCGTCGTCGTCAGTTTCAGGGCGCCGGTTTCGAGGATTTTTCCCAACTGCTGCTGAACGTGCGCCGTACCGCCATCATCGTGATCATGGCCACCGCCTGGCTGGTGTTTCTCTGGCTGGGAGATATCAGCAGCCTGTCGCGCATCGGTTATCTGAGCTTCGCCGCCATCGCCCAGTTTATGCCGGCGCTGGTGCTGGGCTTGCTGTGGCGTGGCGGCAACCGACGCGGTGCCTACTGGGGCCTGAGCCTGGGTATGGTGATGTGGCTGCTGAATCTGATGGCCGAAACCGGCCTCTTTGCCGGTGATGCCGACAGCAACGTGCTGCTGTGGGTGCTGACGCCACCGGCGTGGGGCATGGTCGGCGGAATGAACTCGGTCACCTGGGGCATACTGCTCAGCCTGGTGTTCAATCTGGCCGGTTACCTGGTGGGGTCCTGGCTGTCGGTGCCCTCGGTCAGCGAGCGCTTTCAGGCGGCGGCCTTTGTCGGCCGGCAGAGTCGGGATGACGGTGATGTATACCGGGCCAAGGTGTCGGTGCAGGAGCTGGAACAACTGGCCTCCCGCTTCGTGGGTGAGGCGAGAGTCGTTCGGGCCTTTTCTCGCTATGCCGGTGAGCAGGGCACCCTGGAAGGCAGCATGCAGGCACCGGCCAGCCTGATCCGTCATACCGAGCGGGTGTTGGCCGGGGTGTTTGGCGCCTCTTCGGCCCGGCTGGTGCTGTCATCGGCGTTGCAGGGCCGTTCCATGGAGCTGGAAGAGCTGGCCGCCATTGTCGATGAAGCCGGCGATGTGTTTCGCTTTAACCGCGGCTTGCTGCAGGGGGCTATCGAGCACATAGGCCAGGGCATCTCGGTGGTGGACAAGGAGCTGAACCTGGTGGCCTGGAATCGTCGCTACATCGAGCTGTTTTCCTATCCGCCCGGTTTGATTCGGGCGGGACGGCCGATTGCCGACATCATTCGTTACAATGCGGAAAAAGGGCTTTGTGGTTCGGGCCCGGTGGCCGAGCACGTGGCCCGGCGGGTGAATCACATGAAGGCCGGCAGCGCCCATGTGTCGGCCCGAACCCGGCCCGATGGCCGGGTTATCGAAATGCAGGGCAACCCCATGCCTGGCGGCGGTTTCGTGATGACCTTCAACGACATCACCACCTTTCGTCAGGCGGAGCAGCTGCTCAAGGACGCCAACGTGGTGCTGGAGGCCAGAGTCGCAGAGCGTACCCGGGAGCTGTCGACGGTCAATGAGCAGTTGCTGGCGGCGACCCACAAGGCCGAACGGCTCAGTGCCTCCAAGAGCCGTTTTCTGGCGGCGGTGAGCCATGATCTGATGCAGCCGTTAAACGCGGCCAAGCTGTTTACCTCGTCCTGGCTGGAAACCTCGGGCGACGATGAAAGCCGTCGGCTGGCCGGCCACATCGACCGCTCGCTGGCGGCGGCCGAAGACCTGATTGGCGATCTGCTCGATATGTCGCGGCTGGAGTCGGGCAAGCTGACGGCCAAGCTCGGAGACTTTGCGCTCAATAACCTGTTCGATACCCTCAAGGCGGAGTTTGGCGTGCTAGCCGAGCAGGATGGTGGCCGCTTCGATGTGGTGGCGACCAATCTTGGCGTGCACAGCGATGCGCGGCTGTTGCGCCGTATTCTGCAGAACTTTCTTACCAATGCGCTGCGCTATAACCCGGGTGGGCGTATTGTTCTGGGCCTGCGCCGCTGCCATGACGAAGAGAAAGGCGACGCGCTGCGCATTGAAGTGTGGGACAACGGTCCGGGTATCGCCCCCGATAAACAGGAAGTGATATTTGACGAATTCATGCGCCTGGAACATGGTCAGCGCCATCATCAGCAGGGACTGGGGCTGGGGCTGGCCATCGCCCAGGGGCTGGCGGTGATGCTGGGCCATCGGCTGGCGGTACGCTCAACGGAAGGCAAGGGCTCGGTGTTCAGCGTAACCGTGCCCCGCGCGATACCCGGAGCCGAGCAGGAAAATCCGCTGCCTGCGCCGCTACCGGCCAGCAGCAACAGTCAGCTGGCGGGGCTACGGGTGTTGTGTATCGACAACGACACCGACATTCTCACCGCCATGTCGGGCCTGTTGACCCGCTGGGGCTGCCAGGTGCAACTGGCTCTGAATGGCGTAGAGGCACTCCGGCACTGCCATAACGGTTTTGAACCGCAGGTAATACTGTCGGATTATCATCTGGATGAAGGAGAAACCGGGGTGGCGCTGATAGAGATGCTGCGCCGGGAATTCGACCCCGTGCCCACAGTGATGATCAGCGCCGACCGCCAGCCGGAGTTGCAGGCCCGGTGTCGGGAGCTGGGGCTGAGTTATCTCAGTAAACCGGTGAAACCGCTTAAACTGCGGGCGCTGCTGCAGCACCTGGCGAAGAGCGGGGATTAGGAATTAGGGATTAGGGATGAGGGACTAGGGATTAGGGACTTGGGATTCGAAAGTTTACCCTGCCATTCCCCATTCCCCATTCCCCATTCCCGGCCCGGCTATGATTAAAATTCGCTCCCTTCCTGCTGGGACAGGGCGATCACCGCCTGGGTGCGATTCTTGACATTCAGCTTGCGGAAAATGGCGGTAACGTGGGCCTTGATGGTGGCCTCCGATACCGCCAGTTCGTAGGCGATCTGCTTGTTGAGCATGCCTTCGGACAGCATGGTCAGTACCTTGAATTGCTGCGGCGTCAGGCTGGCCAGGCGCTCGGCAATATCGTTTTCGGGGGCATTGTCGAGGCTGATTCCCTCGGGAAACCAGGGCTCGCCTTCGAGAATGGTGTTGAGGGCGCTGACCAGGGTGCGCATGGGGGCGGACTTGGGAATAAAACCCATCGCACCGAAGCGCATGGCCTGTTGCACCACCGCCGGCTCTTCGCTGGCCGAGACCACCACCACCGGCAGATCCGGATACTGGTTGCGCAGCAGCGCCAGGCCGGAAAAACCACTGGCGCCGGGCATCTTGAGATCCAGCAACAGCAGATCGACCTCGTCGACGTCGCCCAGCAGCCGCATCAGGTTATCGATACTGTCGACTTCCAGCAGTTCGGCTCCGCTGATAGCCAGCTCAACGGCCTGGTGCAGGGCGTTGCGAAACAGGGGGTGATCATCGGCAATAATTATGCGGTAGTCCGTTTCCATGTCGTATCCAAATCCTGTGTCTGTGAGTAGGTAATGGAAACCGATTCCATCGTTTTCCCTGTTATGATAGGGCTTCGGCTTTGGTCTGAGAACTGCCTATGCTTATTTTCGTGATGCGGAAGGTAAACGAAGCCGGAAGTGGCGCTTGCGGCCGGCTGGGTAATCCGGGCTGGCGATGATGTTGGTGTTTTCTCTGCCGGGCTTGATTGGTGTATGGTTGGCGCAGACATTGCCGCCTGTTCAGGCAGAACATTGTATGAGGAAAGCCAAATGCTTAAAAAAGTCCTGTTGAGTCTGTTTGGTCTGATGGTAACCGGGGCGGCTGCGGCCAAGGATATTGACCATCTGAAGGCCGAGTTTTCCGTGTTGCTGAACGGCGATCCGACCCGGGGGGTAAATACCCTGACCATAGATCGCAACAAGAATCGCTACCATGTGCATTTTTCACTGGCGCACTGGCTGCTGGATGTAGAGCAGAAAGCCAGTTTCAACTGGCAGGACTGCTCCGCCCGCCCGGATACCTTCAGCTATAAGGCCAAGGCGCTGGGGATTCGGCGTGAAGAGCGACTGGTGTTCGATCCCCAGACCAGCATGGTGCTTTATCAGGGTAGGGACGGTGACAAGCTGCTGTCGACCGACGGCGGTGCCTTTGACTCGGTCAGCTTTTTCTTCGAGGCACGTTGCGATCTGATGGCCGGCAAAACCACCCTTAGCTACCCGGTGGTGCGGGACGGCGAAATCAAGCAGACCGCCTTCAAGGTGGTGGGCAGGGAAGCAGTCAAGACCGGTGTGGGTACCTTCGACAGTCTGATCGTCGAGCGGGACAGAGGCAACAGCAAACGTAAAACCCGGTTCTGGGTGGCGCCAGAGCTGGATTATCAGCTGGTGCAGATCAGCCACGAAGAAAATCGCCAGCTGGCGGTGACGGTCACGCTGGACAAGCTCAGTTATACCTTGCGAGACCAGCCAACAACGCTTGCCGAACACCAGGGCCAGTGACTCAGCCGGCGGCGGCCGAGGTGACCGCGAGTGCCGTATCGCAGCAAATTCGGCAGCGACCGGTTTCCTTGGCCTGATACAGGCATTGGTCGGCGCGGATCAGCAGTTGGCTGATGTCGTCTTCGGGGGTGGCTTCGGTCAGACCGCCGCTGAAGGTAAAGCCGATGGTTCTGTCGGCAAGGTACAGTGGCGTTTGTGCAATGCTGTCCAGCAGTCGCTGGGCCAGTTGCATAGCCTGCTGGTGCTGGGTTTGTGGCAGTATCAGTAAAAACTCCTCGCCGCCGATACGGGCCAGTACATCTGTGTCTCGTATGGCTTTGCGGCCGGTAACGGCAAAATGACGCAGCACCTTGTCGCCAATGTCATGACCATGCTGGTCGTTGACGTGCTTGAAGTGATCGATATCGATCATCACGATGCAGAAGGGATGATGATAACGCTGCAGATTGGCCAGCTCATAGCGCATCAGTGCCTCGGCGGCCCGCCGGTTCGGACATTGGGTCAGGGCATCGGTGGTGGCCTGTTGCTTTAACTGCTGGTTAAGACGCAATAATTCATTATTGGCCCGGCTTATGGCCAGGCCGTGCCGCCGGTTGCGCTTCAGCGTCAGTATGGTCAGTAATCCGCCCCAAAAAGAGCCGGTGCCCGCCAGGGTGATGATGGCCGCCAGGTTGTCTTTGTCCCGGGTCTGACGATAAATGGACTCGGCATCGGCGAGTGCGTGCACCTGATAGTATTCATTTTCGCTGGCGTAGCTGACCAGCAGTACCGGTTGACGTTCGGATCCGAGCAGCAGCACTTCGGAGTGCAGCGGGCTGATGCGAGTCGGCAGGGGGCTGGGAGGCAGCTCCGACTCTGTCGTAACTATCGGCTCCTTGCCGAGGGAGTGGCGCAGCCAGTCGGGGTTATTCGCCAGTACAATAATGCCGTTGGCATCGGTCACCAGCAGCTCGAGGCGATATGCGCTGAGGCTGACCGGTGTGGCGTTGGCGCAGATCAACAGTGTTACCGAGCCATTTTTCGTGACCGGTGTGGCGTGATAAATCCTGGCCTGTTGTTGTTCGGGATCGAAAATCAGACGAGACAGAGGACGGTTACCGTCGGTATAGCGATTGAAATCAGGTGGTGACGGGCTGGCGGTACTCTGTGCCAGTACCTTGCCCCGCCGGTCGAGCAGCCAGATACCGGCGAGATCGAAAATACTGCCGAATTGATCCATATCGGCCTGCAAGGCGGTGCTATTGCGGGAGTTTTTCAGAAAAAGCCGCAGACTGGATAATGATGACAGGGATTGGGCAATCTCCCCGGTCTGCCTGCGATCCTGTTGCAGGCCTTCGAGGGTGGTGGCGGCCACCTGGGTGCTCTGCAGCTTCAGTTCCTGTAACTGGTTTTGAATGCGCAGCTCAATCCAGTGTCGGCTGATAAACCAGCTCGACAGCGCCAGTGCCACCAGCAGCAAGCTAGTGGCCACAAACGAATAGTGATCCTGTGGTAGCCAACGAGATAGTCCGGGCAGTTTCATCCATGTTCCTGCATTGTCTCTGGGACTGATGAGTATTGTCATTCTAGTCAAGAAAGCCCGGAGCCGGCGGTTTTTGACCATCTGTTCGTAGGAATCTCGCTTTTACAGCCTGCGTATAGCGGCATCGGTGCTAATTATTTGAGCCATAGAGTATTATTGGCAATATTATCCGTTGTTGCGCCCATCAAACCGGAAAGGAGTCTTTCTTTGATTTTACCGAGCATGCTGGTGCTGTTACTGGCCGCCTGGAACCTTGACTGGCGAGCCTGGCTGGCGGACAAGACCCGTCAGCATTTGAGTTTTGGCGCGGCCATCGCCCTGGTACCGCTGTGGATGCTGCAGGCCGGCGTCAAGGACGGGCTGGAGGTGCACTTTCTCGGCCTGACCACCATGGTGCTGATGCTTGGCTGGCGAATGGGTGTGCTGATGGGCACCCTGAGCCTGCTGCTGATTACCCTGTTCGGTTTTGAACCCTGGCCGGATTTTGGAGCCAACTGGTTGCTGGGAGTGATAGTGCCGCTGTCGTTCAGCTATTTCGTGTTTCTGCTGACCTATAGCTATTTGTATCGGCATCTGTTCGTCTACATCTTCGTTGCCGGATTCTTCAATGCGGCCCTGACCATAGCGCTCAAGATGCTGACCTTTGCCGGTTATATGGTGTGGTCCGGACAATACAGCTGGCAGGTGGTGATGGATAATTACGTCGGCATTATGCCGCTGCTGCTGTTTCCCGAAGCCCTGCTCAACGGCATGGCCATTACCCTGCTGGTGGTGTTCAAACCCCGATGGATGAATACTTTTTTCGATCGCGACTATCTGATTAACAAGTAGGGCTCTTCTGATGGCGGTGTCTGTCTGGTAGTCTGCTCCGATAACTCAATCTGAAGTGAGAAACTGATGACCCCTCGAGTATTGAAACCACTTGCCTCCATACTGGCGCTGGGCCTGCTGGCCGCGACGCCGGCCCAGGCGGACATGAGCCGTGAAGAGTTCCAGAAACTGGTGCGCGAAACCTTGCTGGAGCAGCCGGAAATCCTGCGCGAAGCCATTATCAAGCTGGAAGAAAAAGACAAGATGGCCCAGCAGCAGGAGTTTGCCAAGCAACTGAAGCAGCAGTCGGCCCAGCTGTTTGCCAATCGCACCGACGGCATCATGGGCAACCCCAGGGGCAAGATAGAAATGGTGTACTTCACCGACTATAACTGCCCTTATTGCCGCCGCCTGAACAAGAGCCTGAACGAAGTGATTGCCGACGAGCCGGAGCTGAAGGTGATCGTCAAGGATATCGGTATTCTGGGGCCCGACTCGGTACAGGCGGCACGACTGGCGCTGGCCGCCGCCCAAGAGGCGCCTCGTCAGTATGAAGAGCTGCACCAGGCGTTGATGAGCCAGCAACGGGTGCAGACGGCCGCCCTGGCCACCATTGCCGACAAGGCCGGGCTGGATGCCAAGGCACTGCAGAAGACCGCCGACAGCAAGGACATTGCCGACAAGCTGAGCCAGAACCTGAGCCTGTTCCGCAGCCTGGGACTTAACGGCACCCCGGCACTGGTGTTCCCCGACGGCACCCTGATCCCGGGCGCCATCGATGCCGCCGCCCTGAAGGACCTGCTGAAAGACAAATCGTAAATTAAGGTGGGGATTCGGGATCAGGGATTGGGGACTGGAAAGATCCCCGAGCCACAATCCATTCTGCAGACACCGGCGTAACCCGCGATGGACTCCCGCCTTCTCGGGAGTGACGGTTTCGTAGATGGTGCTGCATGTAGCATTGTTTGCCCGGGATAAACCCGGGCCTACAATATCCCCAGTCCCCAGTCCCCAGTCCCCAGTCCCCAGTCCCCAGTCCCCAGTCCCCAGTCCCCAGTCCCCAGTCCCCAGTCCCGGCTCTTACTTCCAGCTGGCTTTACGCTTGGCGTTTTGCAGTTTTTCGTAGGTGGCCAGCAGCGCCTGATGGGCGGCAAAGTCCTGCAGGCTTTCGTCGGCCAGGGTCAGACCGTGGAAACGGGCGCTGCCGTCCAGCTGCTGCCATACCTGTTCAACGGTGTCGGTACCGAACATGCTCTCGAAAGCCGAACGGTATTGGGCCGGTTCGCGCTCTTCCGACAGGTGCAGTTCCAGTGCCGCTTTCAGGCAGCGATAGTAACGATGGCGCTCGTCGGTAAAGACAGATGCGTTGAAGCTCAGGGTCCAGTCGGCGTATTCCAGTGCGGTTTCCTGCTCACCGGCGGCCAGTGCCAGCATGCACTTGAGCTCGCCCACCCGCAGGGTATGCCAGGCGGTGCCCTTGTTCGGTGCTATGCCGATCAGTTCGCGCACCCGGGTAAAGTCGTCCAGCCCTTCTTCTTCCAGCAGTTCGTACAGGCCCATCAGTTGCTCGGCGTCCGCATCGCTGGCCGGCAGGCTCAGCAGGGTGGCGCGCAGGCCGGCGCCCATGCTGTTGTTGGCCAGTTGCAAATCTTCTACCGGGTAGATATCGGACATGCCGGGCACCAGAATACGACAGGCATACACGCCCAGGTGCTCGTAATCGGCGATGTACACCGGCTGCTCCAGCTGGTTGAAGATGGCCATCAGGTGATTGAATTCCTGCTCCGAGCTGCCGCTGAAGTCCCAGTCGGCAAATTCATAATCGGCCTCATCCTTGAACATGTCCCAGCTGATCAAGCCGGAAGAATCGATGAAGTGGGTTTCCAGGTTGTGGTGATCCGCAATTTCGTCATCTTCGAAAGACGGCGGCACGAACACGTCCAGATCCTTCAGGCTGCGGCCCTGCAGCAGCTCGGTCACGGTACGCTCCAGCGCCACTTCGAAGCGCGGGTGAGCACCGAAGGAGGCAAAACAGGTGCTGTTGCTCGGGTTGAACAACACCACGCAGATCACCGGATAAGCGCCGCCCAGTGAGGCGTCGAAGGCATGAATGGGGAAGCCTTCCGCTTCCAGTGCCGCTATGGGCTCCTGAATATGCGGATAGCGGGCCATCACCTCGGCCGGAATGGCCGGCAGGCTGATACGCTCGGCAATGATGCGGTTCTTGATATGGCGCTCGAACACCTCGGACAACCCTTGAGTCCGGGCCTCGGTGCGGGTGTTGCCGGCGCTCATGCCGTTGGAGACATAGAGGTTGCCGACGATGTTCATCGGAATATACACGGTCTGGTTATCACCCTGACGCTCGAAGGGCAGGGCACAGATGCCACGTTCTTCGTTGCCGGACTGCAGATCGATCAGCATGTCGGCGGTCAGCTCGCCGTCGGGATCGTAAAAGCCGCGGGTATAGTCGTCGAGCACACCGGCGGGCAGGCCGTTGTCGGCCGGCAGCGTAAACCACTTTTCGTTGGGGTAGTGCACGAAGTCGCCGTTGGCTATGTCCTGGCCCAGATAGAAATCGGCGAAGAAGTAGTTGGTGGCCAGACGCTCGAAATATTCACCCAGTGCCGAGGCCAGCGCCGCTTTTTTGCTGGCACCCTTGCCGTTGGTGAAGCACAGCGGGCAGTCTTTGTCGCGAATATGTACCGACCACACATTGGGAACCGGGTTGAGCCAGGAGGCTTCCTCGATATCAAAGCCCAGGGTACTCAGCTGCTGCTGAAAATAGCTGATGGAATCCTCTAGCGCGGCGTCTTTGCTGGGGATAAAGGTTTTCATGGGGGAGTCCTTGGGTGTGATCGGCAAAAATGGGGGCAGATCCTAACCCGCGCACAGAAATTGAACAAGTGGCATCATGAAAAGGGTGGTCGAGAAAACAGGGCTGCCTCTTCTTGAGCACCGAGTGCCCGCAGACGGCGTCAACAGGCAACGCCGGAGCATCACTGAGGACGAAGGGATCTGCTCCACCGACCATCACATGACAGGGATGTCATGTGCTGAGCGTCACAGGGAGGTGCTTGAGCGGGTCGGTGGAGCGGGCCCTTTGTCCGATGTTAACTCAATCAGCAGCAGTCGTTTAACCTGCCGACCACGAAAAAGCCCGCCGGGTGGCGGGCTTTTGAACACCAAAACCAAGACGTCGCTTACGGCAGCAGGTGCAGCATGCGGCGCAGCGGCTCGGCGGCACCCCACAGCAGCTGGTCGCCAACCGAGAAGGCAGACAGGTATTGCGGGCCCATGTTCAGCTTGCGCAGACGGCCAACCGGTACACTCAGGGTGCCGGTCACGGCGGCCGGGGTCAGTTCTTCCATCGACAGCTGACGGTCGTTGGGAATCACCTTGACCCAGTCGTTGTGGCTGGCCAGCAGCTTCTCGACTTCTGAGATGGAGATGTCTTCTTTCAGCTTGATGGTAAACGACTGGCTGTGACAACGCAGGGCGCCGACACGCACGCACAGGCCGTCAACCGGAATCGCCTGCTCTTGGCCCAGGATCTTGTTGGTTTCGGCCTGGCCTTTCCATTCTTCGCGGCTCTGGCCGTTTTCCAGTTGGGAGTCGATCCAGGGGATCAGGCTGCCGGCCAGTGGCACACCGAAGTTGTCGACCGGCAAATCGCCGCTGCGGGTCTTCTCGGTGACTTTGCGTTCCAGCTCGAGAATGGCGGAGGCCGGATCGGCCAGCTCGTCGGCCACTTCGTCCCGCAGCATGCCCATCTGGGTGATCAGCTCGCGCATGTGACGAGCACCGCCGCCGGAGGCCGCCTGATAGGTGGAGACTGCCACCCATTCGACCAGATCTTTTTCGAACAGGCCGCCCAGCGCCATCAGCATCAGGCTGACGGTGCAGTTGCCGCCGACGAAGGTTTTGGCGCCATTGTCCAGCGCTTGTTGAATCTGCTTGCCGTTGACCGGATCCAGCACGATCAGCGCTTCATCGTCCATGCGCAGGGCAGAGGCGGCGTCAATCCAGTAGCCGTTCCAGCCGGCGGCACGCAGCTTGGGGTAGACTTCCTTGGTGTAATCGCCGCCCTGGCAGGTCAGTACCACATCCAGCGCCTTGAGGGCCTCGATGTCGTAGGCGTTCTGCAGGGTACCGGCATCGGTGCCGAAGTCGGGGGCAGGCTGACCCGCCTGAGAGGTGGTGAAAAAAACCGGTTTAATACGCGAAAAATCACCTTCTTCCACCATACGGCTCATCAATACCGAGCCCACCATACCGCGCCAACCGACCAGACCTACCGTTTTCATCATCAAATGTCCTTCCCTTGGAAGTGAATAAATAAAATGCCCTAGGGTCTGTTGACCTTTCGCGGTGAAATTTTGTTCGAGTTAAACGCGTTTTTATCGCGGCGAGAGGGGAGTAGCCTAGCCATTCTAAGCAAAGCCCTCTCAACAAAGAGAAAAGCGCGTTTAGCCGAACCCGCAGGGCAGCGCTTGTGGGGGCTTGCTACTGCGTTATCGCTTATTTATGTAGCGTGACTACATGGCATAAGCGCTGCCTTGTATCAAGCCCCCACAAACTGCTGCAAAAATCATCTCGAAAGGTCAACAGACCCTAATAACCATACTGATTGAGCAAAAAGGTGCAAGAAATAAAGGAAAGACGGCGGTAGCGACTCAGCCGCCTAGCGACAGAAAGGCGAGAATGAAAACCGGCGCCGCCAGGCTCAGGATAAAGCCGGAGACGATGGCTACCGGCACTATGGCCACACCGCCGGAGCGTTGCAACACCGGCAGGGTAAAGTCCATGGCGGTGGCACCGCCGTAGCCGATGGCGCAGGACGGATGTCGGCGCATCAGCGCCGGAATCATCATGATGGCGACCAGCTCCCGGGCCAGATCGTTGAGGAAGGCGGCGCTGCCCATCACCGGCCCCAGCTGGTCGCTGATCAGGATGCCCGACAGCGAATACCAGCCATAGCCGGACGAAAAGGCCAGGCCATGACTCAGCGGCATGTTCAGCAGCCAGGCTCCGGCCAGGCCGCCGCCCCAGGAGCTGACCATGACCACCAGGGCTATGGTCAGGCCCCAGGGATTGAGCAATATCTGCCGCAGTTTCATGCCGGAGTTACGCAATTGAATGCCGATCAGCAACAACAGCAACATCAGGGCCCACTCGCTCAGGGTGTCGACCGCAAACCATTCCGGGTCGAGAAACTGCCCCAGCACCACACCGGCGAGAATGACCAGGCACAGCCAGACCGAGTCCAGCAGTAGCGACCATTTGCTGATAACAGGCGCGCCTCGCTCGCCGCTGACCCGGCCGCGACGTACATCCAGCAGCCAGAGTCCGGCCAGGTTGGCGAGGGTCGTACAGACAAGAAACACCACACAGACGGTAAAAATGGTGCCCAGGTGGGCGGTCAGGTTATCGACGAAGGCCAGGCTGATCCCCATCAGGAACAGGATCAGATAAACCATGCGTGCCACCGACACATTGATAACATGCAGGATCGACTGGGAACGGCAGGGGACACAATAGCCCAGCGCCAGAGGCAACAACACGATAAGTAAGCCGGAGTACATAGGGTTTATCTTCCAATTTGTTGATTCAGCGGGTTTTTTAACCGCTATATTCCATTGACGACAGGATACGTGAGCCGAAATGGAAAAAAAAGCCGAAATATGTGCGGTGTGGCTTTGTGCTCGGTGTCGGGATCGCGCGCAATCATCGTGAAGCTGCCGACGGCAGTTAATGCAGCAAAAACATTCCTGCTTGATAATTTATTCGATATTTTTGCATAATATTATACTGCCAGTGAGGGGTTATTGTGTATAAAAAACCAACTTGCAGGCTTTTTAAAAGTAGATTCTGTTGTTATTAGGGCAAACAGATGGTAGTTTTCTTCACAGCGGTTAACAAGCTGTTAACCATGAACGCAACTATGCCGCCTTGTCGGCATCGGGAACAAGGGTCTAACGGATGAGTAAAGCTGCCCTGGAAGTGTCGGGACTGCACAAACACTACGGCTCCCTGGAAGTGCTGAAAGGCATCGATTTAAAAGCCGACAACGGCGACGTTATTTCCATTATTGGTTCTTCCGGATCCGGTAAGTCCACCTTTCTACGCTGTATCAATCTGCTGGAAACCCCATCGGCCGGTGAAGTACGGCTGCATGGCGAGTTGATCGAAATGCGCACCAACAAGGCCGGCGAACGTGAGCCGGTCAGTATGCGTCAGGTCGAGCGCATTCGCTCCCGGCTGGCCATGGTGTTCCAGAGTTTCAATTTATGGTCCCATATGACTATATTGGAGAACATCATCGAAGTGCCGGTGCATGTGCTCAAGGTGCCGAAGAAAGAGGCCATCGAAAAGGCCGAGGCGCTGCTGCAAAAGGTCGGGCTCTACGAACGGCGGGAATATTACCCCAGCCACTTGTCGGGCGGTCAGCAGCAGCGGGCGGCGATTGCCCGGGCGCTGGCGGTGGATCCCGAGGTGATGTTGTTTGATGAACCCACGTCGGCGCTGGATCCCGAGCTGGTCGGTGAGGTACTGGGCGTCATGCGGGGGCTGGCCGAAGAAGGCCGCACCATGCTGGTGGTGACCCACGAAATGAGTTTTGCCCGGGAAGTCTCCAACCAGCTGATATTTTTGCATCAGGGTCTGGTGGAAGAGCAGGGCGATCCCAAGCAGGTGTTTGCCAACCCCAGCTCGGAGCGATTCAAGCAGTTTATATCGTCGTCCTATTGAAACCGGCGAATAATAAACCATTGATACAAGGCGTAATACAAGGAGCAAGACTTATGAAAAAACTGTTGGTAGCAGGCGCCATCATGGCCAGCCTGGCGGCAGGCGCGGTTCAGGCAAAGGAATGGAAAACCGTACGTTTTGGTATTGAAGGCGCTTATCCTCCGTTCTCCTGGACCGATGAAAGCGGTGAGCTGCAGGGCTTTGACGTGGACATGGCCAATGCATTGTGCGAGCAGATGCAGGTGAAGTGCGAGCTGGTGGCACAGGACTGGGATGGCATTATTCCGGCACTGCTGGCGCGTAAATACGACGCCATTATTGCCGCCATGTCGATCACCGAAGAGCGCAAGCGTACCGTGGACTTTACCGGTAAATACGCGCTGGTCCCCAACAAGTTCGTGACCAAAAAAGGCACCACGCTCGATCTGAGCAAGGAAGGCCTCAAGGGCAAGAAGGTGGGGGTACAAATCGCCACCACTCACGACAAGTACCTGACCGACAACTTCGGCCGTGATGTATCGCTGGTGCGCTACGGTAACGCCGATGAAGCCTATCTGGATCTGAAGTCCGGCCGTATCGATTATGTGTTCCTGGATGCGACGGCGATCGAGGAAGGCCTGCTCAACAAGGAAGGTGGCGATAAGTTCGAGTTTGTCGGCCCTTCGGTCACCGATGAGCAATGGTTCGGCGAAGGCTTCGGTATTGCGGTACGCAAGCAGGATCAGCAGCTGAAAAACATGCTCAACCAGGCCATTCAGGATCTGCGTGAAAACGGCAAATACGAAGAAGTGAACAACAAGTACTTTGAATACGACGTTTACGGCGGTTAATCAGCGTTTATCGGCCCCGTTTCGGGGCCGATATGATAGGACATCGTTATGCTGGATCTGAAAGGATACGAAGGCGCCCTGATGGAAGGGGCGGCAGTCACCATACAGGTGGCCCTGTTATCATTACTGCTGGCGGTTACCCTGGGATTGCTGGGGGCGCTGGCCAAACTCTCCTCATTCAAACCTGCCCGCTGGCTCGCCACCGGTTACACCACTGTCATTCGGGGCATTCCCGATCTGGTGCTGATGATGCTGATTTTCTTCGGCGGTCAGGTACTACTCAATAATTCACTCTATTCGCTCAACGAGAAGCTGAACAACTGGATCGGCGGCGGCGATCCCGCCCATGAATGGGTCAGTTATTTGCCCGACTATGTGGAAATCAGCCCCTTCATGGCCGGCATCGTTACCATTGGCTTTATCTTCGGCGCCTACATGACCGAAACCTTTCGCGGCGCCATTCTGGCGGTGGACAAGGGCGAGCTGGAAGCGGCCCGCGCCTATGGAATGCGCTCGACCCTGGTGTTTCGCCGCATTCTGTTTCCGCAGATGATGCGCCACGCCCTGCCCGGGCTGGGTAACAACTGGCTGGTATTGCTCAAGACCACGGCATTGGTGTCGATCATCGGTTTGGACGACATGGTGCGCAAGGCCTCGCTGGCGGCGGGCGCTACCCAGCTGCCCTTTACCTTTTACATGGCGGTGGCGGTGATCTTCCTGCTGTTTACCACCCTGTCTACCTCCATGCTCAAATGGGCAGAACGTCACTACGCCATTCAGACGAGGTAAGAAATGGATTTTTCAATCATCATCAATGAATGGACCGTCTACTGGCAGGGGCTTTATACCACCCTGTTTCTGGTGGCCATCTCGCTGTTGCTGGGTCTGCTGATTGCGGTGCCGCTGGGCATATTGCGCAACAGTGCCAACTGGCTGCTCAAGGGACCGGCCTGGGCCTATATCTACTTCTTTCGCGGCACGCCGCTGCTGGTACAGCTGTTTCTGATTTATTACGGCGCCGGGCAGTGGGTCTGGTTGCGGGAGTCCGCCGCCTGGGAGCTGTTCAGTCAGGCCTGGTTCTGTGCCATTCTGGCCTTTACGCTCAATACCAGCGCCTATACCGCCGAGATTATTCGTGGCTCGATCAATGCCATGCCCAAGGGGCAGATTGAAGCGGCCTATGCCTATGGCATGAACCGAATGACCACCTTGCGGCGCATCATACTGCCCAACTCGTTTCGTCGGGCCCTGCCGGCCTACAGTAACGAGGTGATATTCATGCTGCACGGCTCGGCGGTGGCGGGGGTGATCACCATAGTGGATCTCACCGGCGCGGCGCGGATCGTCAATTCGCGCTACTACTCGCCCTTCGAGGCTTTTCTGGCGGCGGGTCTGGTATACATGTGTCTGACCTTTCTGCTGGTCTGGGGCTTTCGCCGGCTTGAAAACCGCTGGTCCCGGCACCTTCAGCCCAGAACAAACTAAAGGCGCCAAGAGCAGCTGTCAGCCTTAAGCTGTAAGCGATCAGCCAAAGATAAAAACAGTGCCAAGCCAAATAAAAAAACCGAGCCAGTGTAGGCTCGGTTTTTTTCTTGCGGCTGACAGCTTAACGCCTATCGTTGCCTGTTATACCAATCTGGAAAACTAACTGGTCTATTTAGTTGCCCTGTAAAGGTCGAACGAAGGGTCAACTCCACCGACACGCTAAACCGCATCCCTGCGACGCTCAGCACATGACGTCCTGTCATGTGATGCTCGCTGGAGTAGAACCCTTCATCCGCCCCTCTGCTGCGGCGTCGGCTGGGAGCGTCCTGCAGACAACGCGGTGCTTAAGGAGAGGCAACAGGGATTGCCTCAGCCGACCGTCAAATGCCAGGGATGGCATTTGCTGAGCGTCACAGGGACGTGCTTGCAGCGTGTCGGAGGAGGCAACCCTGTTGCCTCTTATTCCACACGTTGATCTGTGACCAAGAGACAGGCTATAGCTGTAAGCGGTCAAAAAAACGAGTCTGCGGCAGACTCGGTTTTTTGTCTTTTCTTACGGCTGATCGCTTACCGCTTACGGCTTTGTTTTTTCTTTTTTCTTGCGAATACTCAGCCCCAGCTCGCGACCGCGAAACTTGGCGTAGTAGGTATTGCCGATGAACATGGTGCTGGCCAGCAGCAGTTCGACCAGCGCCAGCCAGCGCTCGCCTTCATCCACCCACAGCAGGGTGGCCGAGTGCAGAAAATACGGCATCAGCAGGTAAACGGCCCAGGCATGGGTATAGGGATTGCCCTTGATCATGCCTTTCATGGGAATAAACAACCAGGGCAGCCACATCACCAGCATGAAACCGACGCCGAGATCCGGGTGCGGGGAGAGCAGGCTGTGCCAGAGGGCAACCCAGATAATCAGGCCAAGGTAGCCGGTCAGTGCCAGCAGACGTGCCAGTTTGATGTTCATTACAGAATGTCCAGTACCTGCTCGGGCGGACGACCCAGGGCAGCTTGGTTGTTGTTGACCACGATGGGACGCTCGATCAGCCGGGGATGAGCGGTCATGGCGGCGAGCAGCGCGTCTTCATCCTGCACATCGGCCAGCCCCAGATCCTTGTATTCCTGCTCCTTGGTGCGCATCAGCTCCCGGGCCGAACTCATGCCCAGCTGGGTCAGCAGAGTCTTGAGTTGATCTGCGCCGGGTGGGGTATCGAGATATTTGATAATCTCGGGGTTCAGCCCTTTTTGTTCCAGCAGGGCGAGGGTTTCCCGACTCTTGGAACAGCGGGGGTTATGATAGATTGTCAGGCTCATTCTGAACTCCTGTGACCATGTGGTCGCTATGTTTCGGGTGATATGCGGGTGATAACTAGGATGATTGTATAAAAGCTGGTGCGGAGGGTACAGCATATGGGCAGACAGCAGGCTTTGTTTTTGGCGGTGTCGTGTTTGACGACGACGTTGTTGGCGACCTCGTTGGTGGGGTGTGGTGACGCGGCCACCCTGACCTTGTCGAATGGTGAACGTCGCGAGTTGAACGATTATCGAGGCCGGTGGCTGGTGGTGAACTATTTTGCCGAGTGGTGCGCCCCCTGCCTGCGGGAAATGCCCTTATTGAATGAGCTTAATGAGCGGAACGAACTCAGCGACGCCGAGGGTCCGGCGGTATTGGCGGTGAGCTTTGATGCTCTGCCGCCTGCCGAGCTGGATCGTCTGAAAACGGACTATCGAATGACGATGCCGGTGGTCGCCAGCCTGGCAGGCCCCTGGCCGTTTGAAACACCGCGGGCACTGCCGACCACCCTGGTGATCAACCCGCGCGGCAAGCTGGTCGACAGCCATCAGGGCGAGCTGAAAGCGGAAGATCTGGCTCGCTGGCAGGCCCAATACTGGGATTAGGGACTGGTGATCAGGGACTGGGAATTCGGCTCAAGCTGCCACTTTAGTCGGCAGGGCCTGCGCAGCAGGCCTTTTAAGCGTTGAGCAGACCTGCTGCGCAGGTCCCGCCAGCTGAAACGGCGGCTACAAAGGACAGTCCCTAATCCCTAGTCCCGCTCTCGAATCAGTTTCTCAACGCATCCCAGTCTTTTTGCTGCTGGCGTAGTTGTTCCAGCCGGGCGCCGAGGCGGGCGCGCTGCATGGCGTCTTTGGACAGATTGGCGGCTATTTCCATCTGATCCACCGCCAGATCGTAACGACCTTTCAGCGCCGCCACTTCGGCCTGAGCCTGACGGAAAGAAGACTCGTCACTCAGCGGCCGGTAGGCCTGAGCAATCAGCTCCCAGGCCAGCAGATTTTCCGGATAACGGCGCAGATAGTTGTCTAGCAGGGAGGCGGCGTCCTGATGACGACCCGCCTGCATCAGGCTGTCGGCCAGGTTGATGATCACCACCTGATTATCGGGGCGCTGTTTCCGGGCTTGCTGTAACCGGGCGATGGCACTGTCGAAGCGGTCTTGGGCGTTATCCAGATCGGTCAGCGCATCGAGAATAAAGATGTTGTTGGCGTGACGGCTTGCTAAAGCTTCCAGCAGGGGACGCGCCTTGTCGTATTCATTAACCTGCAACAGCGCCAGCGCCTGACCATAACGGGCGGCATCGGCTTGCCAGTTGCCGCCCTCAACGGCGGCCTGTTCAAAGAAGCGCTGTAAATCAACGGCACCGGATTGCTGAAAACGCACCATGATTCTGGCCTTGGCCAACTGAAACTCCAGGCTGGCCGGGTAGTTTTTGGCCGGATAGTCCTGGGCCCGGCTGCGGGCTTCGGCAATGCGGCTGGTGGGCAGCGGGTGGGTCAGCAGCATGGGCGGCGGCGTGCTGGCAAACTGATACTTGTCGGCCAGTTTCTGGAAAAAACCGGCCATGGCAGTGGGATCGAAGCCGGCGTTGTAGAGCAGACGCAGGCCGATGCGATCCGCCTCGAATTCATTGTCCCGGGTATAGTTGATGGCCGACTGCATCTTCAGACCCAGGGTGGTCTGCAGTGCGGCCATGCCCGCCTGTGGGTTGACCACCGCCAGCGCCACCGAGCCCACCAGTCCGGCGATAGTCAGCGGGGTACTGCGCGACTGGGATTCCAGATAGCGGGCGATATGGCGCTGGGTAACGTGGGTAATTTCGTGGGCGATAACCGAGGCCAGCTCGCTTTCGTTTTCTGCATACAGGAACAAGCCGGTATGCAGCTGCAGCACGCCACCGAGAAAGGCGCTGGCGTTGATGCTGTCGTCACGGATCAACAGAAACCGGAATGGAAACCGGACCGAGTCGGCCTGAGACAATAGTTTGAGACCCAGATCGGTGACGTATTCGTTGAGCACGGGATCGTTGCTTACCGGCTGATTGGAACGGGCAAAGCGGATAAACGCCTGACCAAAGCGGGCTTCCCGCTCCACCGACATGGCGCTGACGCCGGCGGTGCCGATATCGGGCAGACTGTTGGCGGCCTGTAGCGGCGTCAGTGTCAGCAGAGAAAAAGCCAACGCCAGCCTGGTGGCATGAAAACCCATTCTTGTTACCTGGTTGATGGTGCACTCCCTGCAGAATACTCGCCCCAATAAGGGGGAACAAGCATTGTTTGGTAGCCATAACAAAGGGATAATGCCTTTCTTTTTTGGCCGGAGGAACGGTGGAAATACTGGATGCGAGTGCCTGGCGCTGTCCGCTGCCGTTGCTTCGGGTAAAGCTTTGGCTGAAAGCGGCCGAGGCCGGGCAGCAGTTACGGCTGTTACTGAGAGACTCGGGCTCTCGTCAGGATATACCCGCTTATGTTTCGCGCATGGGCCACGCCGTTGAGGTGTTGGCCGACGATGGCGAAATGCTGATATTGATGATTACCAAGGCATCATGAGGAAGTTATTACATGCTGGATATTCTTAAGCATTGGTATCGACAGCGGTTTTCCGACCCCGGTGCCGTTGCATTGTTCCTGAGCCTGCTGTTCGGCTTTGTGGTGGTGTATTTCATGGGCCATATACTGGCCCCCTTTTTTGCCGCCGTGGTCATTGCCTATCTGTTGGACTGGCCGGTCAGCCGAATGGAGCGACTGGGGCTGATGCGCTGGCTGGCTGCCGCCGTGGTGCAGCTGCTGTTTGCCGTGATGGTGATATTGTCGCTGATCAGCATAGTACCCACCTTTTTGTCGCAAACGGCCAATCTGGCCCGGGAAATTCCCGCCATGATCGGCCGTTCCCAAGAGCTGCTGCTTACGCTGCCTGAGCGGTATCCGGAGTTGGTGGACGTGACCCTGATCCAGAATGTGCTGGATGACTTGCGCGCTCGCCTGCTGGGCTCGGCAGACGCCATTCTCAGCGTATCACTCAGCTCGCTGACCAATGCGGCGGTGTTGATGGTGTATCTGATCCTGGTGTCGGTGCTGGTGTTTTTCATGCTCAAGGACAAGCGGGCCTTGTTACAGAGCACCAACCGTTTTCTGCCTGAAAACCGGGAGCTGGTATCGCGGGTGTGGCACGAAATGAACGTGCAGATCGCCAACTATGTACGCGGCAAGGTGATTGAAATCCTCATCGTGGGCTCGGTCAGTTATCTGACCTTCATGCTGCTGGACCTGCGCTATCCGCTGCTGCTGGCGGTACTGGTGGGTTTTTCGGTGCTCATTCCCTACATCGGCGCGGCGGCGGCCACGGTGCCGGTGGCCATGGTGGGGCTGTTTCAGTGGGGCTTTACGCCGCCCTTCTTTTACCTGATTGTCGCCTACGGCATCATTCAGGCGCTGGATGGCAACGTGCTGGTGCCGATCCTGTTTTCGGAGGCGGTCAACCTGCACCCCATCGCCATTATCGTGGCGGTGCTGGTGTTTGGTGGCCTCTGGGGATTCTGGGGGGTGTTCTTTGCCATTCCTCTGGCCACCCTGGTCAAGGCGGTGATCAACGCCTGGCCCAGGCAGGATGATCTACCGGCCAACATAAATAATTAATGCAAAAGCAATAAGGAAAATACAGTGAGAGAACACTTTGGCTCGCGCTTCGGCTTCATCATGGCCGCCGCCGGGGCGGCCGTCGGGCTGGGCAATATCTGGGGCTTTCCGACACAGGCGGCCAGCAATGGCGGTGGCGCCTTTCTGATCGCCTATCTGGTGCTGGTGATGATGCTGGCCTTCCCGATGCTGGTGATGGAAGTGGCCATCGGTCGTTACGGCCAGGCCAATCCGGTGGACTCGGTGCGCAAGCTGGGTCGTACTCCGCTGCAAAAGGCCATGGCCTCGCTGGTGGGCTATGCGGGCATGCTGGTGCCGAGCCTGGTGCTGTCGTTCTATGCCATTGTGGCCGGTTGGCTGCTGGCCTTTCTGGCGGCGGCGGTGACCCGCATTCTGGGCTGGGATACCGCCACCGAATGGCTGCAGGCCTTTGGACTGGGGCGCAACATCGTCTGGACCCTGGTGTTCTATCTGCTCACCATTCTGGTGGTGCAGGCCGGGGTACGCCGGGGCATAGAGCGCTGGTCGGCGCGGCTGATGCCGGCGCTGTTTGTGCTGTTTCTGTTGCTGTTCTTCTACATACTGACCCAGGACGGCGCCATGACCGGCCTGAAGCACTATCTGGTGCCGGACTTCAGCAAGGTGCTGGAGCCTGAGCTGCTGATCAGCGCCATGGGCCAGGCCTTTTTCTCGCTGACCATCGGCGGTTGCTCCATGCTGATGTACGGCTCTTACCTGAACAGGCACGAGAACATACCGCGCACCGCCTTTCAGGTGACGCTGCTCGATACCGGCGTGGCCTTTCTGGCCGGACTGGTGATACTGCCGGCGATGTTTGTGGCCATGAACAACGGCGTGACCATCTTCGCGGAAGACGGCAGTCTGCTCAGCTCCGATACCCTGGTGTTTGTGGTGCTGCCGGCGCTGTTCGATACCATGGGGCCGATAGGGCTGGTGATGGCACTGGTGTTCTTCGTGCTGATGGGCATCGCCGCGCTGACCTCGTCCATTTCCATGCTGGAAGTACCGGTGTCTTACAGTATCGAGCGCTTCAAGACCTCGCGTCCGTTGATGACCTGGCTGCTGGGCGGTGCGCTGGCGCTGTTCAGCGTGGTCATCTGCCTGAATTTCGGTGCCCTGTTCGGCTTTGTGATCCGGCTGTCGACCCAGAATATTCAGCCGCTGGTCGGCCTGGGCTTCTGTGTGCTGGGCGGCTGGATGTGGGGGCGGGCCAAGTTGTTTGAAGAGTTGGTGCAGGGCAACCCCGAACTGGCATCCAGTGTATTCTGGCGCATCTGGCCCTGGTATGTGCGCATCGTGTGCCCGCTGCTGGTGCTGCTGGTGATCGGCTCCAGCTGGTAAGGCGTGAAGGCCTGTGAGGGGTGAGGAGAGAAGCGTGAGGGGTAAAAGACGAACAATGTCTTTGGCAGGTTACCTCACTCTTTACGCCTCACCCCTTACGCTGTTAGTACAGCATGCTGTACAGCTTGCGACGGTAGCGGGAGGCGACCGGGTCGGCGCCCATGGTGGTGAGCATGTCCAGAAAGTGCTTTCTGGCTTCGCCAAAGGCCAGGTCTTTTTGCAGTACCTCGGTCAGTAACTGCAGGGCTTCTTCCTGTCGGCCGGCCTGAAAATACAGTACCGCCAGCTCTTCTTTCAATTGCAGAGCGTCTGGCTTGGCGGAAAGCTTCTGCTCCAGCTCACGCAGCTCGGGGCTGTCGGCGGCTTCTTCGGCCAATTCCAGACGAGCCAGAATATGCTGATACTGACCATCCTGATCCGCCATGCCGATGGTGGCCAGCAGCTGCTTGGTTTCTTCCAGCTTGTTGAGCGCCAGCGCCGCTTCGGCCAGACAGAGGCGAATGGTGGCCGTGTCTTCCAGCGCCCGGGCCTGTTGCAGCAGACCATAGGCGGCTTGCGGATCCATGCCCAGCATCTGCTTGGCCCTATCCAGCAGCAGCTCGGCTTCGTTGGGCTGATAGGACTGCAGAAACTGCTTGATGCCGTTTTCATCCTGCGGCCCTTCCAGCACATCGACCGGCTGACCGTCCTTGAATGCCACCATGGCGGGCAGCCCACGCAGACCCAGCTGTGAGGCCAGACTCTGCAATTGCGGATCTTCCACATCAACCTTGGCCAGATCGATATGACTGTTGTCGGCGCCGATAAGGCGCTCCAGCAGCGGCGTCATGGGCTGGCATTCGGGCACCGCCTGGGCGTGAAAATAAATCACCACCGTCTTGTTCATGGATGCTTCGATAAGCGCTTGCTGAAAATTCTGCACATTGATGTCAACGATCATAAACAGGGTCTCACTCAGGAGTTATGAATTTGGGAGTCTAGGGATAAATTGGGTTGCGGTCCGGTGATTTCAAGCTCACAAGGCAAATCGCTCAGGCGGAGCAGGGTGGGCTCGGCTCGAGCCATAGCGTCGGTGATCCCGCTTCGCTCATCCATGGCGAGGGTCAGCCAGCTGTGCCCCAGCGCATATTGATGCAGCCGGTAACGGTGTTGCTCCAGGGTGGCGCATCTTGTGTCCGGTTGCCAGTGTACCCGCTGCAGATTGTTGGCGATGCCGCCGCCGTGGGCCTTGAGCACCGCCTCCTTGACCGTCCACAGGCGGGTGAAGTCGGCGGATGCGGTCTGGCTCAGGCTCAGCCATTGCTGCTCCTGCTCGCTCAGGTAACGACGAGCCAGGCGGGTTATCTGCGCCGGTGACAGCTGTCGGCCTTCAACATCGACCCCCAGGCTGTTTTGATTGCCGATGGTCAGCGCCAGGGTATCGCCACTGTGGCTGATATTGAAATGCCAGCCAGGCTGTTCCAGCAGCGGTTTTCCTCTGGCATCGATATGAATGGCGATACGCTCCGGTGCCTCCGATAGCCGGTCGGCAAGCAGCTGGCGCAGCAGGTAACGGCCCAGTACAAACAGCCTGGCCTGGCGCGGGTGCCGAATGCCGTCGAGCCGGGTGAGCTCGGCATGAGAGAGTGTTTTTTGGGCATTAATGGGCAGGCTGACACCGAGACTGTTGCAAATTAATAATTCGGTAAAAATATCTTTGTTTTTGCTCATATTATTTTTGCCAAACCCCCGAGATCTGCACTAGTATCTTTGAGATTGATAGCTGATTGCCATGACTCATATGAAAAAGGTAATTGTTCTTAGCAGTTTATTGCTGCTTGCCGGTTGCAGCAGCACTCCCCAATCTGAGTCAGGAAAAAAGACAGCTGGAAAAAAACCGTCTTCTTCCCTGACTTACAGTATCAGCACCGGTTCGATGAAGACCAGGCAGGCCTCGGTTCGAAATCTGCATCAGGTCTATCAGCGCTGGCGTGGTGTGCCATATCGTTTTGGCGGCGTTGATGCCGAAGGTATCGACTGTTCGGCCTTTACTCGTACTCTGTATCAGGAAGTATACGGGATGGAGCTGCCCAGAAGTACCTACGAGCAGGTCACCCTGGGGCGCCCGGTAAGCAAGAAGGAATTGCAACCGGGCGATCTGGTGTTTTTCCGTACCGGTCGTACCCGGCATAACGGTGTTTATGTGGGAGATGGCAAGTTTGCCCACGCCTCATCCAGTGTCGGGGTCACCATTTCCCGGCTGGATAATGTGTATTGGCGCAGTCGCTACTGGCAGGCCCGACGTTTGCTCGACGAACGGTAAAACCGGGATTAGGGGGGATCCGGGATTCGAGTCCCCAATCCCTTGAACCCCGATCCCGGTCTTAATCACTCACCCTGAAAACGATTCAAGTCGTCCATCACCTGCAACAGCAATGACAGTTCCGGGTTGGCGTTCGGCTCGGTTTTATAGTCCCTTGCCCGCAACAACTGAACGTCGCCCTGACGGTTAAACAGGGTAATGTCATCCTGTTGATAGATAACATATTCTTCTTCATCCGACGCCAGCCGCCAGCGATTAACGTCTGCCTTGAACAAGGATTGGCCGGTACTGTAACTACGCAGCGGACTCTGTACGCCCAGCGCCTGGCGCAGCAGGGTGGGCACCAGATCCAGCTGGCTGGTCGGGTGATCGTAGCGGGCCGGCTGGCGTTCACCCGGCCAGTCGACAACCAGAGGCACTCGCAGCTGATAGGGCGAGTAGGCGTTACCGAACCCCCAGGTATTATTGTCGTTATCGTTGAACTCCATACCGTGGCCGGAGGTAACGATGATCAGGGTGTCGCGCTCATCAACCTGTCTGACTTTTGACAGTAACTGTCCCAGCAGGCGATCGGTATAGAACACCGAATTGCGATAGCGGTTGAACAGGGCCTCGCGTTGCTCGTCTCGATAGGCCTGAGCCGGGTTAAGTTGCTGCAGCGAAGGCTGGAAGGGTCCTTTAATACCGGCGGGCAGATCCAGCGAGTTGAGTGCATCCAGGTAGACGAAAGAAAACCAGGGCCGTTCGTTATCCTGTTGTTCCAGCCAGTGACCGAAGTCGTTGACGGCCTGGCGATCACCTTCGGCACCGGCGGCAGCCGGGTCGAATGACTGATTGCGCAGGGTCGAAAAAATGGCATTACGGTACAGTGCTTTATTCAGGCCGCCGCTGGCAAAGAGGCCGAAACGATAATCCTGACGCTGCAGTTCATCGATCAACACCGGGGCTATGCCTTCCTGCTCGGTATCGCGCTGGTAATGAGACGGCAGACTGTAAAACAGACTGAACAGGGACGAGCGGGGCTGATTACCGGCACTCAGATGGTTATCGAACCGCAGATGACGATGAGCGAAACGATTCAGGTTGGGCATGGTAATGGCATCGAGCTGATCGGCGCGCAAGCCATCCGCCACCACCAACAGAATGTTGGGCGAGGTATCCGGCGCCTGTACCGACAGCGGGCGCAGCGGGTAATTCAATCGTCGCCGGGGTTGCTCTGCCACCTGTTGCGACAACTGGCGATATTGATCTTCATCCAGCCAGCCCTGCTTGATGAGGAAGCTCTTGGCCGTCATCGGGTAAGACAGTGGGAAATTGGCTTTCTGATTGGTGATCGGGGTGTATACCAGCGCATCGGCCCAGATATGGACGCTGTGGGTAAGAAAAAAACTCACCAGCAGCGGGAGCGCCAGGGGCAGAGCCAGCGAACGACGACGACGCTGGCTCCAGCGCCAGAGCCAGCCGGCCAGCCAGAGTTCAAACAGAAACAGCACCGGCACCCACACAAACAGCCAGCCCCAGCCCGACGCTTCCTCGGCCTGGGCTTGTTCCAGCAGCAGTTGCCAGACGGTCGGGTTAAGATGAAACCTGAACAGGCTGAATACCTGGGTGTCTACCAGCAGCAGGGTCAGCGCCCCGGTGGCAATGGCGGCCCCCAATAACTGTACGGCTCGTACTTTCGGGAACAGAAAGGTCAGCGGAAACAGCGTCAGCAGATAGGTAAAGAAGGTGAGAAAGGCGAAATGCCCAATCCAGCTGACCAGCATATAGCCGCCACCCAACAGGGTGTCGGGCCAGCCGGCAAGCAGCAGGTAACGACTCGACACCGCCAGTGCCAGCAGGATATTGAAAAGCACCATCCAGTGACCCCACCCGATCAGGCGAGAGACATTGTCGCGATAGAGATTACCGGTATCGAGCATCGTTCAGCCGTTTCTGTTGGCAAAAGGGCGCTTAGTGAGCCCCTTTCTGGGTGTCAACCGAGCTGGTGAGTACCTTGGCGAACTTGTCGGCAATGGCCTTGCGCTGCCCCGGGTTTATCTGGGTATTGATGATGTGGGTAGCCAGATTACCCAGCACCATCAACCGCAGGTCGGCGGGGGCCAGATGTTTGTCCATCACGGCTTCCAGCTCGCTCAGAAGTTGATCAAATTGTTTGTCGTACTTGGAAATAACAGGCATGGGCGTTCAATCATGTAACTTGGTAACAGGACGACTATAATACCCCACCCCTTCTGGCAACTCTATGGCAATCTGTTATGAGCCTGGACATCGAACACATCATAGTACACTCCCTGTTTCTGGATGAGCAGGGCCAAACCCGGCTGGCTACCCGGGAGCAGGAGCTGGCCACCGGGCCGGCGGTTAACCAATTGATGGGCGAGCTGCATCACATCTACAACACCAAGGCCGGCAAGGTATTCGGCTATTTCAATGAAGAAGACACCGGCTTTCGCGATCTGGTGCGGCGGGTGGAAGATCAAAGCCTGAATTTTGCCGCCTTTACGCATCAGGCGGCCGAGCGGCTGCTGGCCGAGCTGAACCGGCTGGACATGAGCGAGCAGGGGGTGCTGCTGTTTGTGCGCTATCAGTGGCTGGGGGCGCACTATCTGCTGATTGCGCTGCTGGACAACAAGGACAGCGTTACCGTGACCGAAAAGCTGGAAGTCAGCCAGGCCAGCTATCTGGATCTGGGCAAGATGCAACTGGCGGCCCGGCTGGATTTGACCGAGCTGCAGAGCCGCCCCGACTCGCATCGTTATTTCTCCTTTATCAAGGGGCGGGCCGGGCGCAAGGTGTCGGACTTTTTCCTGAACTTCCTCTCCTGTGTCGAAGGCATGGATCCCAAGGCCCAGAGCCAGGGCCTGCTGAAGGCGGTGGACGAGTTCTGTGAATCCCGCCAGCTCAGCAAGGAAGAAAAGCAGGAGAGCAAGGCGCTGGTAAACAAGTATTGCCGCGAGCAATTGAAGGAAGGTGAAGAGCTGGAGCTGCGCGAACTGTCGGCAGAGCTGGGTACCGACGACGATCTGGACTTCTACCAGTTTGTGAGCGAAGAGTACCAGCTGGAAGACAAGTTTCCGGTCGACCGCTCCGCGCTCAAGGGGTTGACCAAATACGTCGGCTCCGGTGGCGGCCTGACCATCAGCTTCGATCAAAAATTGCTCGGCGAGCGTATTCAGTATGATGCGGCCACCGACACCCTGGTGATTCAAGGCGTACCGCCCAACCTGAAGTCGCAGCTCAAAAGCGGGGACTAGGGATCAGGGAATGGGGAGTCCCTCTTCCCCATTCCCCATTCCCCATTCCCGGTTTTACGAGCGGATCAGGTGATCGAAGGCGCCGAGGGCGGCGGTGGCACCGGCACCCATGGAAATCACGATTTGCTTGTAGGGCACGGTAGTGGCGTCACCGGCGGCGAACACGCCGGTCATGGAGGTGGCGCCTTTGGCGTCGATCATCACCTCGCCAACGCGGGTCAGCTCGACTTCCGATCCCTGCAGAAATTCGGTATTGGGCACCAGCCCTATCTGCACGAAGATGCCGGCCACATTCAATTGTTTGTTCTCGCCACCGACACGGTCGGTATAGTGCATGCCGGTCACCTTGTTGCCGTCACCCACCACCTTTGTGGTCTGGGCGTTGGTGATGATGTCGATATTGCCCATGGCGCGCGCCTTGCGCTGTAAGACCTCGTCGGCGCGCAGGGTATCGGCAAACTCCACCACGGTGACATGCTCGACCAGCCCGGCCAGATCGATGGCCGCTTCAATGCCCGAGTTACCGCCACCGACCACCGCCACCCGCTTGCCCTTGAAGAAGGGCCCGTCGCAGTGGGGGCAGTAGGCCACGCCCTTGTTACGGTATTCCGTTTCGCCGGGTACATTCAGCTCGCGCCAGCGGGCGCCGGTCGCCAAAATCACCGAACGGCTCTTGAGAGTAGCACCACTGGCCAGCGGGATTTCGATGAGTTCGCCCCGAGTAATACCGGCGGCGCGCTGATCGGTGATCAGTTCTACCCCGTATTCCCTGACGTGTTGTTCCAGGCTGGCGGCCAGCTTGGGGCCTTCGGTATAGGGGATCGAGATAAAGTTTTCGATACCGACGGTATCCATGACCTGGCCGCCGAAGCGCTCGGCCACCAGGCCGGTACGAATGCCCTTGCGGGCGGCATAAATGGCGGCCGCGGCACCGGCGGGCCCGCCGCCTACTACCAGTACGTCAAAGGGGGCCTGTTCATTCAGCTCGGCGGCCTTGCGGCTGGCGGCGCCGGTATCGAGCTTGCCAACGATCTCTTCCAGGCTCATGCGGCCCTGACCAAAATGCTCACCGTTCAGGTATACCGAGGGTACCGCCATGATCTGGCGCTGATTGACTTCGTCCTGGAACAGGGCACCGTCGATCATCTCGTGGGTGATGTTCGTATTCAGGGTGGCCATCAGGTTCAATGCCTGCACCACATCCGGGCAGTTCTGACAGGACAGGGAAATATAGGTCTCAAAATGGTACTCGCCTTCGAGGTTGCGGATTTGTTGCTGCAACTCGGGGGCGACCTTGGACGGATGACCGCCGGCTTGCAGCAGGGCCAGTACCAGTGACGTAAATTCGTGGCCCATGGGAATACCGGCGAAGCTGACGCGGGGGGCCTGATTGGCAGCGGCAATGCTCATGCTGGGTGTGCGCTTGCCGATGGTTTCCCGCAGGCTGATATGGGGAGAGAGTTGGCTGATTTCGCCAGCCAGCTCGAGTAATTCTCTGGACTTGGGGTTATGGTCACCGGACACGCTGATCTCGATGGGAGAGACGATGTTCTGCAGGTAAGTGTCCAGCTGTTGCTTGAGATTGGCATCTAACATGTTCGTGTCCTGTGCGGAATGAGTTGTACGAGGGGGCTATCTACGGATGACCAGGCGGATGTTTACCATCGGGGCAGGGCGCCGCTACGCCAACACGCAGCAAGTACCTCCTTGTATGCTCGGCGATGGCATCCATGCCATCGACGGTTGGCTTATACGACTCCCTGTCCCTCCTGTATGTAACTGTGTCGCGGATCTAAGTCTTAGATCTTGCCGACCAGATCCAGAGACGGAGCCAGCGTGGCGTCGCCTTCCTGCCATTTGGCGGGGCAAACCTCGCCCGGATGGGCGGCAACATACTGGGCAGCCTTGATCTTGCGCACCAGATCGGAGGCATCACGGCCTATGCCTTCGGCGGTCACTTCGATGGCCTGGATCACGCCCTGCGGATCGATGATAAAGGTGGCGCGATCCGCCAGGCCCTGGCCTTCACGCATGACGCCAAAGTTGTTGGTGATGGTGCCGGTCTGATCGCCCACCATGTAGTACTGGATTTTGCCGATGGTGTCGGAGCTGTCGTGCCATGCCTTGTGAGTGAAGTGGGTATCGGTAGAAACCGAGAATACTTCTACGCCCATGCGCTGCAGCTCGGCGTAATGATCGGCCAGATCACCCAGCTCGGTGGGGCAGACGAAGGTGAAATCGGCCGGGTAGAAGAACACCACGGACCACTTGTCTTTCAGATGGGCTTCGGTCACCTCCACAAAGTTGCCCTTGTGATAGGCCTGAGCGGTGAAGGGTTTGATTTCGGTGTTGATAGCAACGGACATGTTGGCTCCTTGAGTTTCATTATTGGGTGTGTGTTGCGAACGATGTCCATAGTAGAAGGTGTGGATTGATTTGTTAATGCACTCATTTCTATTTAATTGATAGTATTTAACTATTGATTGGGGGGATCCACTTTCGTGGTCAGGCTCTGCTCCTTTTCGAATGGAAGTGCATCAATCCCGTTGTTTTTACCTGCCGAGTCACTCTTGATGAAAATGATAAAACAACGACAAGTCGATGTGCTCTTGTATTCGGGAAGCGTCATTGCTGTTTTTTGTGCAGTTGCAAAATTTGAAATTTTCATTAGCCATGCCTTGCATGACGCCTTGGTTTAATCGGGCTTGATCCGTCTTTCTTACCGAGTCAGCTCGACACTCATAACATTGGAGTAATGTCGGGAAAATTTATTGCATATGAATTTTAATTTCGTAATTAAATTACAGTGTGGAGTGTCTTGGTCCAATCCTTGCTCTTGTTAAGGCCAGTACTTACGGGCGTTGTGGCCATCATACTTTAGTTTTAAGTGTCATGGATTATGTGATTAATGTTGTATTTTTGTGAAATCACAACTTGATCTTCCGTCGTTTTTTAAGCAAGTTAATAGTCGTACCGCAACGCAGAACAAACGGAAACGACAAACCAGGCTGGCAGCACGGACTCGAGCTGCATCGCCAATAAAATAAAAAAGGTTGCGGAGCAAAAAGACGAAGACCACTGCACCATACCGGTCATCCGGATCCTGGTTATCCGATGTGCCGGTGTGACAGGGAAGTGAACAGGCTCTGAAAAAGAACCTTAACCCGACAGAACAGGAACGAGACCATGCCATACGCAAGCGAAATTGATGCACTCACCTCTTTGATCAAGCAAAACCCGACCTGGAGCGCCATTAAGCCGGAACATGCCGCCCGTATGCGTGCCCAGAACAAATTCAAGACCGGGCTGGATATTGCCAAGTACACCGCAAAAATCATGCGTGAAGACATGGCGAACTACGATAATGACAGTTCCCAGTACACCCAGTCGCTCGGCTGCTGGCATGGCTTTATCGGTCAGCAGAAGATGATTTCCATCAAGAAACATTTCGGCAGCACCAAGCGTCGTTACCTGTATCTGTCCGGCTGGATGGTCGCGGCCCTGCGTTCCGAATTCGGTCCGCTGCCGGATCAGTCCATGCACGAGAAAACGGCGGTCTCCGGGTTGATCGAAGAGCTGTACACCTTTTTGCGCCAGGCCGATTCCTGGGAGCTGAACCACCTGTTCCGTGCCCTGGAAGATGCCCAGCAGGCCGGTGATCACGCCAAGGTAAAAGAGATCCAGGCGGACATCGATAATCACGAAACCCACATAGTACCGATAGTGGCGGATATCGACGCCGGCTTCGGCAACGCAGAAGCCACCTATCTGCTGGCCAAGCAGATGATTGAAGCGGGCGCCTGCTGTATTCAGATTGAAAACCAGGTGTCCGACGAGAAGCAATGTGGCCACCAGGACGGCAAGGTGACCGTGCCGCACGCCGACTTCCTCGCCAAGATCAATGCCGTTCGCCTGGCGTTTCTGGAGCTGGGTGTCGACGATGGCGTTATCGTGGCGCGTACCGACTCCCTCGGTGCCGGTCTGACCAAGCAGATTGCGGTGACCAACGAGCCGGGCGATCTGGGCGACCAGTACAACAGCTTCATCGACGGTGACGAAATCACCAGTGCCGACGACATCAATAACGGTGACGTGGTTATCAAGCAGAACGGCAAGCTGGTCAAGCCCAAGCGTCTGGCCTCCGGTCTGTTCCAGTTCAAGGAAGGCTCGGGTGAAGACCGGGTGGTGATGGACTGTATCGCCAGCCTGCAGAACGGTGCCGACCTGCTGTGGATTGAAACCGAAAAGCCGCACGTCGGCCAGATTGCCAACATGGTGAATCGCATCCGTGAAGTGGTACCCAATGCCAAGCTGGTTTACAACAACAGCCCGTCGTTCAACTGGACGCTGAACTTCCGTCAGCAGGTGTTCGATGCCTGGGCTGCCGAAGGCAAGGATGTGTCCGGCTATGACCGTGCCAGACTGATGAGTGCCGATTATGACACTACCGATCTGGCCAAGCAGGCGGATGAGTGGACTGCCAACTTCCAGCGCGATTCTGCCCGCGAAGCCGGTATCTTCCATCACCTGATTACGCTGCCGACTTACCATACTGCGGCACTGTCGACCGACAATCTGGCCAAGGGCTACTTCGGAGACGAAGGCATGCTGGCCTATGTGGCCGGTGTTCAGCGCCAGGAAATTCGTCAGGGCATTGCCACCGTCAAGCATCAGGACATGGCCGGCTCCAACATCGGCGATGATCACAAGGAATTCTTCGCCGGTGAAGCGGCGCTGAAGGCCGGTGGTAAAGACAACACCATGGGTCAGTTCGAAAACATCTGATGATGGTCATCAGTAACCAATAACACCAACTAAGTCTATCTCGTTTTTGGCAGCCATCAGGCTGCCTTTTTTATGCGTACAGTGCTTCACTCCCACCCGCGGCATTCCCGGCAGACTGTTAATCAGGTGTTATAATTGGCGGCATATCAAGCGGGTAGCAGGGCGCAGGCTTGAGCCCGTTTCAGACTCGCCCGGCCAATGATGGGAGTGACGTCATGACCAACCCGAGCAATACCTCCGGCTCCATGGTGCATCAGGCCCGGTTTACCGATGCCCAGGCGCTGAATATTCCCACCCTCGGCATTTTGCAGGAAGACGGCACCCTGTTTGCCGGTGCCTCGTCGCCGGTACTGGACCGAGACACGGCACTGAAAATATACGAGAGCATGGTGTTTATTCGTATTCTGGACGAACGCATGCTGGCGGCCCAGCGTCAGGGCCGGATCAGCTTCTATATGCAGTGCCTGGGCGAAGAAGCCACCACAGTTGCCAGTGCCGCCGCCCTGAATCGAAAAGACATGATCATGGCCCAGTATCGGGAGCAGGGCGCATTGCATTATCGCGGCTTCAGCCTGACCCAGTTCATGAACCAGTTGCTGTCGAACGAGCGGGATCTGGGCAAGGGACGGCAGATGCCGGTGCATTACGGCAGCCGTGAACTGCATTTCATGACCATCTCCTCGCCGCTGGGTACCCAGATCCCCCAGGCCAGCGGTTATGCCTATGCTCAAAAGCTGCGGGGAGAAAGCAACGTCACGCTTTGCTATTTTGGCGAAGGGGCGGCCTCGGAAGGGGACTTTCATGCGGGCCTGAACATGGCGGCCGTGCTGCAGGCGCCGGTGATATTTTTCTGTCGCAACAACGGTTATGCCATTTCTACTCCCGCCAACGAGCAGTTTATCGGTGACGGCATTGCCTGTCGGGCCGTGGGTTACGGCATGCAGGCCATTCGGGTCGACGGCGCCGATGTGCTGGCGGTCTACGAGGCTACGCGGCTGGCCCGCAAGCTGGCGCTGGAGCAGCAGGAGCCGGTGCTGGTAGAAGCCATTGCCTACCGACTGGGAGCCCATTCGTCGTCCGACGATCCCAGCGGTTATCGCTCCCGGGAAGAAGAGGAACGCTGGCGCAGGCAGGATCCCATCGCCCGTTATCGCCTGTGGTTGCAGCATCAGGATTGGCTGGACGAAGCGGCGGATCAGATTGCCACCGACGCCCTGCGCCAGGAAGTGCTGGAAGAGCTGAAAGCCGCCGAACAATTGGCCAAGCCACATATCGATACCCTGGTAAGCGATGTTTATGCCACGCCCACCCTGATGCTGAAGGAGCAGCTCGAACAATTGAAAGCGCATGTTCGACAATATCCGGATGCCTATCCGCTGAGTGCGGGGAGGTTTGAATAATGGCACAGATGAACATGCTGCAGGCCATCAACCAGGCACTGGATCTGGCGATGGCCAGAGACCAGGATGTGCTTTGTTTCGGTGAAGATGTCGGCCATTTCGGCGGCGTTTTCCGGGCGACCAGCAAGCTGCAGGACAAATACGGCGCCCGGCGGTGTTTCAATACCCCGCTCACCGAGCAGGGCATTATCGGCTTTGCCAACGGCATGGCGGCGCGGGGGCTGAAGCCGGTGGCAGAAATCCAGTTTGCCGATTATATCTATCCGGCATTCGACCAAATCATCAACGAAACCGCCAAATACCGCTACCGCTCCGGCAATCAGTTCGACGTGGGCGGGCTGGTGATCCGCACGCCCTACGGTGGCGGCATTGCCGGTGGCCATTACCACAGCCAGTCACCGGAAGCCTACTTTGCCCATACGGCGGGCCTGAGAGTGGTGATACCGCGGGATCCGGCTCAGGCCAAGGGATTGTTGCTGGCGGCCATTGCCTGTCCGGATCCGGTGCTGTTCATGGAGCCCAAGCGGCTGTACCGGGCCGCGGTGGGCGAGGTGGACGAAGACTACTATGAAGTACCCCTGGGTGAGGCCGAAGTGGTGCAGCAGGGAACGGATGTCACCGTGCTGGCCTGGGGAGCCCAGATGGAGGTGGCGGCCAAGGCGGTGGCTCTGGCCGAGCAGGAGGGCATTTCCTGCGAGCTGATTGATCTGCGCAGCATACTGCCGTGGGATGCGGATAAGGTGGCCGAGTCGGTGAATAAAACCGGGCGGCTGGTGATCACCCACGAGGCGCCGCTTACCGGTGGCTTTGCCGGCGAAATTGCCGCCACCATACAGCAACGCTGCTTTCTGTATCTGGAAAGTCCCATCGCTCGGGTGTGCGGTCTGGATACGCCTTATCCACTGGCATTGGAAAAGGAATACATGGCGGATCATCTCAAGATCCATGCCGCCATCGTGCGCACATTCAATTTTTGAGGGGGCAGCATGAAGCAGGACTTTTATCTGCCGGATATCGGTGAAGGCATAGTGGAATGCGAGCTGGTGGAATGGCTGGTCGAAGAAGGCGACAGTGTCGCCGAAGATCAGGCGATTTGCGATGTAATGACCGACAAGGCGCTGGTGCAGATACCGGCGATGCACAGCGGTACCGTGACGCACTTGTATGTGTCCAAGGGAGAGATGGCCCGGGTGCATGCGCCCTTGTTTGAAATGGAAGTAGCGGGGCGTGCGAATGGCGAGTCGGCGCCCGAAGTGCCTGAGCCGGTCAAAAAGTCTGAGCCGGTCACCGAGCCTGAAGCGGCCCCGGAGCATGAACAGGTACAGGTACCCGAGTCGAAGCCAGAGCCCACACCCGAAACTGTCTCTGATTCTAATCGCGGCGATCATGAATCGCAGGCATTGCCCGAGGGGGGCAAGGTGTTGGCCAGTCCGGCGGTACGGCGTCTGGCGCGCGAGCAGGAGCTGGATTTGAAGCGGGTTGTCGGCTCCGGCGACAAGGGCCGCATCTACAAGGAAGACATCGAGGCTTATCTGGCGGAGCAAACACAACCGCAGGCCGCCAGCCCTCGGCGGGTCGAGCCAAAGCGCCGCGACGAGCATGCCCCGTCGCACAGCGAAGCCCTCACCGGCATTGCGGCGGCCATGGCCCGGCAGATGACGGCCTCGCTGGCGATTCCGCAATTTACCTTCTGTGACGAGCTGGAGCTGGGCGAGTTGCTGCGCGTGAAGCAGCGGCTGGTGCCGGTATTTGCCGAGCAGGACATCAAGCTGACCCTGCTGCCGTTTTTTATCAAGGCGCTGTCACTGGCCTTGAACGAGTTTCCGCTGCTTAACAGCCGACTCAACGAGGAGGCGACCGAAGTCAGTTATCTGCCGGATCATCATATCGGGGTGGCGGTGGATACCGACGCCGGTTTGCTGGTGCCGGTGCTGCGTGACTGCCAGCGACGATCCCTGCTGGAGATGGCGGTCGAACTGGAACGACTGACCACGGCGGCGCGGGCCGGTCGACTGGCCCCGGCCGAACTGCAGGGCGCCAGCATTACTCTCTCCAATATCGGTGCCCTCGGCGGTGTGGTGTCCAGCCCCATCGTCAGCCCGCCGCAGGTTGCCATTGCCGCTTTGGGACGGTTGCAGCAGTTGCCGCGCTTCAACGAGGCCGGTGAGGTGGTCACCCGGAATCTGATGATGGTGTGCTGGTCGGCGGATCATCGACTCATCGATGGCGCCACCATGGCTCGCTTCAACCGGCGTTGGTACCGGTATCTGGAGCAACCGGAACGCATGCTGGCACAATTGAGCTAGCGTGCTAGCTCCATCAAGCGAATGGCGGGGGGAGTCATGAGTCTCCATCGGCTGCGTAATTTCTATATTCCCGAAGAGCAGTCCATTTACCTGCTCAATGCCAACGACGCCAGAAAACTGAAAGACTGGATTGCCTTGTGCGTCAGCCAGCTGGAAAAGCTGGGCTATCGTCATATCAGCCTGGTCGGCCACGGTGCCTACGGTTTCACCTTTGCCGGTACCGCCGAGCCGGGTGAGGAATATGCCTTCAAGTTTTCGCGTATCACGCTGCCCGAAGCCATTCGGGAACGGCTGGCCGATGAGGCCTACATGCTGTCGCAGATACAACACCCGCGGGTGCCTCGTTACATCACCTATCAGCGCTTGAAAAAACAGGGCATTCTGATGATGACCCGGGCCGAAGGGCTGGATCTGGAGCAATACAGTCTGCAGCAGGGTCGTTTGCCGGCCCGCTTGCTGATCGACATCGCCGCCCAGCTGGCCGATATTCTGCAAGCCCTGCGTGAGCACCGAAAGGACGGTCAGTCCGCCCCCATAGTGCACGGTGATATCAAGCCATCCAATATCGTGTTTGATGCCGCCAGTGGTCACATCTGTCTGGTCGACTGGGGCTCGTCGGTATTCGCCCAGCTCGACCGGGAAGGGCAGTTTGTCTCTACCAACGTGATGCAATTGATGTCGGCGGATCTGCAGCACAGCAATGCCCGGCTGGGCGATGTTTATTTCATCGGGCCCGAACAACGGGAGGGCGCTCAGTCCAGCCCGCGTTTCGACGAGCAGGGCGTGGCGGCCACCCTGTATGCGCTGGCGTCGGGTCAGTCCTGCCGTTTTGGCAGCCAGGCCATACCGGCGACCAGCCTGGGGTTGCCGAAGGAGTTCGCGCTGATGCTGGATGGCCTGTTGGGCGACGATGCCGGGATCCGGCAGCGGGCGGGCGATCACTTCATTGCCGCCATGCCGCGATTGAAACGACTGGTGCTGCCCGAGCTGCCACTGTTTGACGACAGCCCCCTGTTGCCGGTGTGGAGCAGCCCCGAGCGCCACGAAATGGATACGGTAGTGTATTCGTCACGCAAGTCGTTTTTGCGCGAACGCAGCGAAGAAGCCGACATCCATTACGTGGACGATGCGCAGCTGGAGCGTTACTACAAAAACTACCTGGTGGGCATGGGCGACACCGAAAAGGCCTTTGTGGCGGCGGTCAGCCGCCTGGGGCGTTATCCGGTGGTGGGCGGGCTGGCGTTGCACTGGCAGGAAGAGGGGCTGTACATCGACTCCAGCCTCAACCTTTACGATGAGCAGATGCGGCCTGCCTTTGCGCTGGCGGTCAACAACGTGGTGATGTTGGCGCGAAGCATCGATAAAGTCGGTTTGTTCAAGGCCTGCCTGTTCAACGCGCGCAATACCCTTCATTTGAGCCGAAAAACGCCGGATCTGCCGTTCGTACCACCGGCGGAGACTCGCATTCCCTATCGGTTGGCGGCCATTCCCAGTACCGACGATGCCAGCCGTCAGCACTCCTATTTTGAAGATGGGCGGGATCCGGACGAACAGCTGGTGTTGCCCGCCGCCATCATGGCGGTGCTCGCCCGGCTGAACGGGATTCATCATACCGGCTGTATCATCTTCGAGGTGACGCCACTGTATATGAAGCTGCACAGCTATTATCGGCTGCTGGATGCCGGCGCCGAGACGGAGTTTGCCGATTTGTTGCGCCAGATAGTGGCACTGATACCGCAGATTGACGATCAGGGAGTGGGCGGCTTCATGAAGTTGCCGCACAAGAATACCCGGTTGTTCAGCCACCAGCCGGTGCAGCCGACGCTTTTCTACCCGGCCAATCCCAGGGCTCAGGGTTGTCGGGACTGATCCAGTACAAAAGACTGCAGTTCGGGGTAAAAGCCGAGAAAAGCCTGCTCCATGGCGGAATAGTGTTGCTGAAGCAGCGGTGCGCATTGGGGCAGGGGCGTGGGGCGGCGAAAACGACGATCGATACGGCCAAGGGCGAGGGTAATGCCGTCCAGACTTTGGTAGCTGGCCAGCAAGTTATGTTGCTTGAGGCGTTCCACCAAAGTGACCATGGCGTCCGGCCAATCTTTATCCGGCATCAGCTGCCGGTGGCTGTAGGCGATGAATTCTTCCAGTGGCCAGTCATGGTAACGAGCCCAGTGGCGGGCAAGAAAGTGGTCGAACATCATGTCCATGATGATGCCGCCATAGCGACGAAAGGGGCTGGGCAGGGCACGAACCGCCTCTGCATGCAGCGGATGGGCGTCGGTAAAGCTGTCGATGCGTCGGTGCAGCCGAATACCCAGCTGCAGGGAGCAAGGCAATCGAGGGTCGATACTGCCCCGGGCATATTCACCGAGCAGGGCGCCTGGCAGGCTGGTATTGCTGATATGTGCCAGATGCAGATGAGCCAGGTAATTCACCGGGCTTCCTGCTCGTCTTCGCCTTCCCGAGTCATCGCCAGATCCAGATCGTCGTCATCAAACTCGTCAGGTGATTGCTCGGCCAGCTGGGTATCCAGCACCTCCAGCAGGTGGATGGCCACAGTCACAAAATCACTGTCGGTCACTATGCCCACCAGTTTGCCCTTGTCGACCACCGGCAAACAACCGTACTTGCATTTTTGCAGGTAAAGGGCCGCTTCGCGGACACCGGCGCGGGGGCTGACGGTGGTGACCCCTTTTATCATGACCTCGCTAAGCTGATGCTGCTGCAGGAAGGCGCCGTTGTTGCCTTTTTCCAGGCTCGACTCCTGCGCGGCCAGAATGTCTCGCTGGCTGACCAGCCCCATCAGCTTATCTCCTTCCTGCACCGTCAGGTGGCGGATATGATGACGCTGCATCAGGGTGCGGGCCTCGGCCAGCGTAGCCGATGGCGGCAGGCCGATGACATTGTGTGACATAATTTCAGAGACGATCGCGGGCATCATCTTTCTCCTCTCTTTTATATCAAGATAGCTCAACCGGACGGCCGGGGAAGCGTAGCCTCCTGCGGCACCGGCATGGCCGGTCAGTAATGTCCATTATGCTCCAACCCCGGCCGAATTGCCTTGATCCCGTGGGGCGGCCTCACTAGACTAGCGCCCGTTATGACAAGAGGTTGTGTATGCTGGTCCGCGATTTTTCCTTTGAGCTCCCCGACGAACTGATAGCCCGCCATCCGATGCCGGAACGTTCCGCCAGTAGGCTGTTGCAGCTGAACGGCAACGGTGGTGACATCACCCATGGTCAGTTCGCCGAGATCCTGAATCTGGTCAACCCCGGCGATCTGCTGGTGTTCAACAACACCCGGGTGATTCCGGCTCGTCTGTTCGGCCACAAGGCCAGCGGCGGCAAGCTGGAAGTGCTGGTCGAGCGGGTACTGGACGACAAGCGGGTACTGGCGCATGTGCGTGCCTCGAAGGCGCCCAAACCGGGCACCGCTCTGATCCTGGAACCAAACGTGCAGGCCACCATGCTGGCGCGCCATGACGCCCTGTTCGAGATCGAATTTCACGACGACAGACCGGTACTCGAGATCCTCGAAGCTGTCGGCCACATGCCGCTGCCACCCTATATCGACCGGCCCGATACCGATGCCGATAAAGAGCGTTATCAGACCGTTTACAACGAAAAGCCCGGCGCCGTGGCCGCACCGACCGCCGGCCTGCACTTCGACCAGCCGCTGCTGGACGCGCTGACCGCCAAAGGTGCCGAGCTGGCCTTCGTTACTCTGCACGTGGGTGCCGGTACCTTTCAGCCGGTACGGGTCGAGCAGGTACTCGATCACAAGATGCATGCGGAATATATCGAGGTACCGCCACAAGTGGTGGCACAGATAGAAGCCACTCGTGCCCGGGGCGGCCGGGTCATTGCCGTGGGCACCACCTCGGTACGCTCGCTGGAAAGTGCCGCCCAGGCCACCATGGCCCGTGGCGAGCCATTGGCGCCTTTTTATGGTGACACCGATATCTTTATCTACCCCGGCTATCGTTTTCAGCTGGTGGATGCCATGGTCACCAATTTCCATCTGCCCGAGTCGACCCTGCTCATGCTGGTCAGCGCCTTTGCCGGCTACGACCACATTATTGAAGCCTACCGGCAGGCTGTGGCCGAGCGTTATCGTTTCTTCAGCTACGGTGATGCCATGTTTATTACCCGGCAGACCCAGCCGTAAAGAACCGTAAGGTGTGAGGCGTAAGGTGTGAGGGGCAAAGAGTAAGACATTGGTTTTTCACCTCACTCCTCACGATTTACCCCTCACCTGTTTTAGAAATAAGGTCGGACTGTTTATCCGGCCAGTGAGGTAACTGATGAAATTTGAACTGCAAACTACCGATGGCGGCGCCCGCCGTGGCCGCCTGATTTTCGACCGTGGCGTGGTGGAAACCCCGGCCTTCATGCCCGTGGGCACCTACGGCACCGTCAAGGGCATGACCCCGGAAGAAGTCGCCGACACCGGCGCCCAGATCCTGCTCGGCAACACCTTCCACCTCTGGGTTCGCCCGGGTCAGGAGGTGATGAAGATGCACGGTGATCTGCATGATTTCATGAACTGGCAGGGCCCCATTCTCACCGACTCCGGCGGTTTTCAGGTGTTCAGCCTGGGTGATATTCGCAAGATCACCGAAGAAGGTGTTCATTTCCGCAACCCGGTCAACGGCGACAAGATTTTCCTGTCACCCGAAGTGTCGATGGAAATCCAGTACGATCTGGGCTCCGACGTCGTGATGATCATGGACGAATGCACGCCTTATCCGGCGACCTGGGAAGCGGCCAAGAAGTCGATGGAAATGTCTCTGCGCTGGGCCAAGCGCTCGCGGGATCATTTCGACAAGCAGGGTAACAAGAACGCCCTGTTCGGCATCATCCAGGGCGGTGTCTATGAAGATCTGCGCGACGAGTCGCTGGCCGGTCTGCTCGACATCGGCTTCGACGGCTATGCGGTCGGCGGCCTGGCGGTAGGCGAGCCCAAGCACGAAATGCACAAGGTGCTGGAGCATACCTGCCCGAACATTCCGGCCGACAAGCCCCGTTATCTGATGGGGGTGGGCAAGCCGGAAGATCTGGTAGAAGGGGTGCGCCGGGGCATCGACATGTTCGACTGCGTCATGCCGACCCGCAATGCCCGCAATGGCCATCTGTTTACCACCGAAGGGGTGGTAAAAATCCGTAACGCCAAGCACAAGACCGACACCGGCCCGCTGGATACGGACTGCGATTGCTATACCTGCAAGAATTATTCGCGCTCTTATCTGCATCATCTGGACAAGTGCAACGAGATCCTGGGTGCACGTTTAAACACCATTCATAATCTCAGATTCTATCAAAGAGTTATGGAAGGTTTACGTGGAGCCATAGAGCAGGGTAAATTAGACGACTTTGTAGCTGACTTCTATGCGCGCCAGGGTAAAGCCGTGCCGCCACTGGGTCAGACTGCAGGTGAAAACGACGAATGAAGAACGGATGAGGGAAGGTGTCAGCTAAGTCGACCGTGACATGCCATGGATGGCATGTCCGAGCCCCCAGGGATGGGTTTATGGCGTGTCGACGTGCTGTGCCTTCCCTCACCGGTGCACAACACCGATATAACAGCTTTTAACCATCAATAACGAGGAACTGAAAAGAATGGATATTATCTCCAACGCTTACGCCCAGGACGGAGCCGCCGGTGGCGGTATGGAAATGATCATCATGCTGGTGGTATTCGGCCTGATCTTCTATTTCATGATTTTCCGCCCCCAGTCCAAGCGGGTCAAAGAGCACAAGAGCCTGATGTCTTCCCTGAGCAAGGGTGACGAAGTGCTGACCAACGGTGGCCTGGTAGGCAAGATTGCCAAAATCTCCGCAGAAAACGACTACGTATTGCTGAACCTGAGCGAGCAGAGCCAGGTCACCATCAAGAAGGACTTCATCACCGCTGTTCTTCCCAAGGGCTCTATCCAGTCCCTTTAATTCTCTGTCGAGGAGCACAGCGTGTTAAATCGATATCCGCTGTGGAAATACTTGATGGTGATCGCCGTGATCACCATCAGTTTTCTGTATGCAGCACCCAATCTATTTGGTGAAGACCCTGCCTTGCAGGTGTCTGGCTCCCGTGGCACTGAAGTGACCCCTGCCGTCCTGACTCAGGCTCAGCAGACGTTAAGCAAGGCCGGCATCGCGGTGAAGAGCGCGGCTTTGGCCGATGATCAGTTACTTATCCGTTTCCGCAATACCGACGATCAGCTCAAGGGCAAGGATCTGGTGGCGGATGCGTTGGGTGATGGTTACATCACCGCCCTCAACCTGGCGCCGTCGACGCCCTCCTGGCTTGAAGCCATCGGCGCCGGCCCGCTCAAACTGGGCCTCGATTTACGTGGTGGCGTGCACTTCCTGATGGAAGTGGACATGGACGAAGCGCTGAGCCGGGTGCAGGAGCAAACGGTGCAGGACTTCCGTACCGACTTGCGCGAACAGCGGCTGCGTTATTCCGGTGTACTGGCCAAAGACGGTGGCACCCTGGTGGTATTCCGTGATGCGGACACCCGTGACCAGGCGCTCAGTCATCTGCGCGGCCGCTATCCGGGCCTGATGTTCTCCGATCGCGATAATGGCGAGAGCTTCGGGTTGTTCGCGGTAATGAGCGAGCAGCGGCTGAAGGAAGTGAAAGAATACGCCCTGCAGCAAAACATCACCATCATCCGCAATCGGGTCAACGAGCTGGGTGTGGCCGAGCCGCTGGTGCAGCGTCAGGGTGCCGAGCGCATCGTGGTGCAGTTGCCGGGTATTCAGGACACCGCCCGCGCCAAGGAAATTCTTGGTGCTACCGCGACCCTGGAATTCCGCCTGGTGGATGAAAATGCCGATGTGGCCGCCGCCAACGCGGGTCGGGTTCCGCCCAACAGCGAGCTGCTGCGTGACCGTGACGGTCGCCCCGTGGTGTTGAAAAAGCGCATCATCCTGACCGGTGAGCATATCGTCGATGCCAGCTCCGGCATGGATGAATTCAGCCGTCCGCAGGTGAATATCAGCCTGGATGCCCCCGGTGGCAGCCGCATGGCCGATTTTACCAAGGATAACGTCGGTCGCCCCATGGCGACGGTGTTTACCGAGTACAAAACCGGTGATGAGCTGAATGAAGATGGCACGCGCCAGTTCCGCAAACAGCAGGAAGTGATCAACGTCGCCACCATTCAGTCGCGACTGGGCCGCAGTTTCCGTATCACCGGCATCGATTCCATGGCGGAAGCCCAGAACCTGGCGCTGTTGTTGCGGGCCGGCGCCCTGATTGCGCCCATCCAGATAGTGGAAGAGCGCACCATAGGCCCGAGCCTGGGCAAGCAGAACGTGGAAAACGGCCTGATGGCCATGGTCTATGGCATGCTGGCGGTGGTGTTGTTCATGACCATCTATTACCGCAAGTTCGGCCTGGTGGCCAATGGGGCGCTGCTGGCCAACCTGGTGATCATCATCGGGGTGATGTCGATGGTGCCGGGGGCAACCATGACGCTGCCGGGCATTGCCGGTATCGTGCTGACCATCGGTATGTCGGTGGATGCCAATGTGCTTATCTTCGAGCGTATCCGTGAGGAACTGCGCGACGGGCGCGGGGTGCAACAGGCGATTCATATCGGCTATGACAAGGCGCTCGGCACCATTGCCGATGCCAACATCACCACGCTTATCACCGCCATCATACTGTTTGCGGTGGGCACCGGCCCCATCAAGGGCTTCGCCGTGACCCTGATGATCGGTATTCTTGCCTCCATGTTTACCGCCATTGTCGGTACCCGGGCCCTGGTTAACCTGCTCTGGGGCGGCAAGCGTCTCAGCAAACTGTCGATATGAGGAAATAACCGATGTTTGAGATCCTCAAAACCCGGGCGCCCATTCGCTTCATGCACTATTCAAAGGCGGCGACTGCATTGTCGCTGGCCTTGATAGCGTTGTGCTTTTTCAGCCTCTTTACTCGAGGCCTGAACTGGGGCCTGGACTTCACCGGCGGTACCGTGGTTGAAGCCGCTTTCGAGCAGGCGGTCGAGCTGGACCAGGTGCGTAACAGCCTGGAACAGGTCGGCTTGCCGGGGGCCACCGTGCAGAACTTCGGCACCAGCCGGGATGTGTTGATTAGGCTGGCCCCGCAGGAAGGCGTGGATGTACAGCAGCAGGGCGAATCGGTCATGGCTGCCATGGCGCAGGTGTCCGAATCCGTCGAGATGAAGCGACTGGAGTTTGTCGGCCCCGCCATCGGTGCCGAGCTGGCCGAACAGGGTGGCCTGGCCATTCTGGTTGCCTTGCTCTGTATCCTGATGTATGTCGGCATGCGTTTCGAGTGGCGTCTGGCCTCCGGTGCCGTGCTGTCGCTGGCTCACGATGTGATCATTACGCTGGGCGTGTTCTCCTGGATGCAAATCGAGGTGGATCTGACCATAGTGGCGGCCTTGCTGACGGTGGTGGGCTACTCACTCAACGACACCATAGTGGTGTTCGACCGGGTGCGGGAAAACTTTCGCCGGGTGCGCAATACCACGACCGCCGAGGTGTTTAACGAGGCCATTACCGAAACCCTGAGCCGAACCCTGATCACCTCGGCCACCACCCTGGTGGTGGTGGTGGCGCTGTTCCTCAAGGGCGGGGCGCTGATCCACGGTTTTGCCACCGCACTTTTGCTGGGCATCGGATTCGGTACCTATTCTTCCATCTATATCGCCAGTGCCTGGGCCATGTTGCTCGGGGTACAACGGGAGCATATGCTGCCGCCGCAGGTAGAGAAGGAAGGGGCGGATCAAGAGCCGTTAGCCTGACAGCATGAAACCCAAGGGGCCCGGCGGGCCCCTTTTTGTTATGAAATGCATTTGCAACATGACAAACGTCGTGGAGCTGCATAACATGTGGTCATAATAAGACAAGTTCGGAGCCGTCTTGAACGACAGATTATTGCTTGCTCCCCTGGCGCTTCTGGGCCTGGTGCTGGTTGGCTGCAGCGCACCCCGGGTGGTGACTCCCACCCTGGTGCTGCCGGTACCCATGCAGGTTTCCTATGAAAGCGAGCTGGGGATTGCCCGCCTGGGGCAGATGCTGAATTCACCGGGACTGACGCCCGAGCAACGTGCCGAGCTGTTTTTTCAGCGCGGCGTGGTATTCGACCGGGTCGGCCTGCGGGCCATGGCCCGGCTGGACTTTAACCGAGCCCTGCGGGAAAGACCCGATTTTGCCGATGCCTACAACCTCAACGGTGTCTATCTGACCCAGAATCAGGAGTTCGACGAAGCCTATGAAGCCTTCGACTCGGCGCTGGAGCTGGCGCCGGAGTACGCCTATGCCAACCTGAACCGGGGTATTGCGCTGTATTACGGCGGCCGGCCCACCCTGGCGGCGCGGGATCTGAAAACCTTCCTCGACGAAGATCCCGCCGACCCTTACCGGTTGCTGTGGTGGTATCTGGCATTGGAGCAGACCGATAGCGATGCGGCACTGGAGGCGTTACGCAGCCATCAGCAGATCCATGGTTCCGACGAATGGGCCTGGGATATCGTCAATGTCTATCTGGGCACCATGAGTGATGAACAGTTGCTCAACCGGATCTCGGAAGAAAGCGAAGATAACCAGGAGCTGGCCGAACGGTTGTGCGAAGCCTATTTCTATCTGGCCAAGCAGGCCCAGCGCAACGAGCAGCCGGAGCAGGCCATGGTGTATTTCAAGCTGGCCCTGGCCACCAACATCTATGACTTTGTCGAACACCGCTACTCACTGCTGGAGCTGGATCTCATCGGCGAACAGGCCCGGCTGAAACGCTGAAAGGCGGGCTTGCTTCCTCGTTATGACTGCACCATGTCTGCCGGTGACGGCAGCCACTCCATGCCCGGCAACTGGTTCCAGTAGCCATTGCAGTAGCGGGAGTTCAGCGGGTATCTCTCCGGCCGGCGTTGCTGCTGCTCAAAACGACCAATCCATTGCAGACATTCCCTGCTGTGGGCGCTGATGCGTACCGCATCCACCCAGTCGGTCATGGTCGGCACCTCGTTGATCAGGTTATAGCAATAGCCAGATTGGGTCTGAATGCCGTTGAGGTTAAAGGCCGCTTGCCCTTCCTGGGTCAGTGCCTGACGGCCGCCGGGATAATCGATGCAGACCAGCTCGCAGTCATCCTTGAGCCGATTCTCGGCCCGGGCGGTAAAACAGCGGGCAGAATAGGCCAGCGGCAGGTAACCATAGCCGAACACTTCCAGCTTGAAACGCTCCCTTATGCCGTCTGCTTCGGCCGCCCGATGAATGCCCAGCAGCCAGTCCCGCGACAGCTCCACCGGTGGCACCCAGGTGGTCATGCCCTTGTTCAGCAGCAGGCGCAGGGTATCCAGGTTGTAGACGTTGAGCGCCGGGCCCGCGACAAAGGGCAAGCCATGCTCATGGGCCAGCTGAACCGCGCCCAGATCATTGGCTTCGATGGTCAGCTCGCCGTTATCACACAGTTTCCTGATGGCCAGCAACTCGGCCGGTGACTGGATCAGCGCCAGGGTGGAGTACACCACCTCCTTGCCCGCCCGCTGTAGTTCCCGGCCCAGGGCCAGCCAGTCGGCCGACTTGAATTCACGGCGTTTGGGACAAACGGTTTCTCCCAGGTAAATACGCCGGCAGGGCTGGCTTAGCGCCTGTTGATAAAATGATTCCAGCTCGGCTTTGGGCCAGAAAAACAGCATGGGCCCGAGATGAATATGCATGATGTCTCCTATTGCCATTTACGATGGTAGGCACCCAGGGTGGTCTGGCTGCCTTCGGACAGGGTGGCGAGTTGCTCATGCCAGGCCGCCTTGACCGCGTAGCCGTCGGGGTTGGCCAGATAGCTGTCCAGCGCCTGGCGCCATACACGGGTGACCTGGGTGGTATAGGCCGGGCTGCGCTGGCGTCCTTCTATCTTGACCGACTTGATGCCGAGTTTGGCCAGGCTGGGGATCAGACTCAGGGTGTTCAGGCTGGTGGGCTCTTCCAGAGTATGAAAACGCTTGCCATCCACCTCGAAACGGCCTTTGCACAGGGTGGGGTAGCCGGCCTGCTCGTCAGGGCCGAAGCTGTCGATCAAGACCCCGTTGAGGCGGGATTCAAGCTGTTCTCCTTTTTCCTCCCAGCGTACATAACGGGCCGGTGAACAGGCGCCCACCGTATTGGGACTTTCGCCGGTCAGGTAGGAAGAGAGATAACAACGTCCTTCCGCCATGATGCACAGGCTGCCGAAGGCAAAGACTTCCAGCTCGGCGTCCGTCTCTTTGGCAATTTGACGTACCTGCTGGATAGAGAGTACCCGGGGCAGTACCACGCGTTTGACGCCGTAATTCTGCTGAAAAAAGCGGATGGCGGCGGCATTGGTCGCACTTGCCTGCACCGACAGGTGCAGCTCGGTGTCCGGATATTGACTGGCGGCATAGGCGAGTACCGCAGGGTCGGCAATGATCAGCGCATCGGCACCCAGTGCCACCGCCTGATCCACCGCGCCCTGCCAGAGCCGCTGCTTGCCCTGATGGGCGAAGGTATTGATGGCGACATGCAGCTTGCGTCTGTGCCGCCCGAGATAATCCACACCGTCACGCAAATCCCGTTCGCTGAAGTTCAGTCCGGCGAAATGGCGGGCATTGGTCTGATCTTTAAAACCGATGTAAACCGCATCGGCACCCTGGTCGACGGCGGCTTTCAGGGCCGGCAGGCTGCCGGCGGGGCATAGTAGTTCCATCTTGTTCACTCCGGGTCAGAAGCGGGCAGTCTAGAGAGGAACGGATAACGAGTATTTGATTTGAGACAAAAAGGGGTATTTGATTTGGCGCAGCATTAACAGCATGAGTTTGTGTTGTGATAGTGCTTTTACGGAAGAGGAATCATCTATGCTAGCGCTTGTTTGTCGAGATATTTGTCAACATGCCCCGTCGCTGCTGAAAATTCCCCTGCACCGCCTGCCTCATCGTCTGCAGGGGCCGCTGCTCGAGCAGTTGCTCAACCGGGTGCTGGCCGAGCCGTTGCAACGAGGGCAGCTGGATTTTCTGACCGGCGCCCGGTTGCAGGTGCTGGTGCCGGATCTGGATTATCGGCTCACCCTGACACTGGAGCAGGGGCGTTTGCGCAGCCTGGCCACCCACGAGGCCGATGTGATTATTCGAAGCGAATTGCAGGACTTGATCCGTCTCAGTACCGGAGAGCTGGATCCGGATACGCTGTTTTTTCGACGTCGCTTGCTGATCACCGGCGATACCGAGCTGGGTCTGGCATGCAAGAACATGCTGGATAGTCTGGATCCGGATGGTCAGCCGGCCTGGTTCCGCCGTTTGCTGGGGCTGATGTCCGCCGTGGTGCGCCAGGCCGATATGGCGGTGCAGACAAAAGCCGGACGAGGTGAGGATAACACCTGAATCCGGGCGGTGGCTGTGCTAATATCCTGCGCCTTAAGCACCCTTGGATCTCATGAATATGCTTGAGCAAATTCGCGTTGTGTTGGTCAACACCTCACATACCGGTAATATCGGCTCTGCCGCCCGTGCCATGAAAACCATGGGCCTGGGCGACTTGTGGCTGGTCGATCCGGTCAGCTCCCCGGACAGCCAGGCCGTTTCCCTCGCCGCCGGCGCCAGCGACGTGCTGGGCAGAGCCCGCATCGTACCGACGCTGGCCGAGGCGGTGGCCGACTGTGGTCTGGTCATCGGTGCCAGCGCCCGTTCGCGCACCTTGTCCTGGCCCATGCTGGATGCCCGGGAAGCGGGCGAAAAAGCCATGATTGAAGCCCCTCGGCACAAGGTGGCGCTGGTGTTTGGCCGGGAGCGAACCGGACTCAGCAATGAAGAGCTGCAGCTGTGCCATTTTCACATGGCCATTCCGGCCAACCCGGAATACAGCTCGCTTAACCTGGCGATGGCGGTGCAGACCCTGAGTTATGAAGTACGCATGGCCTGGCTGGCCCGCGAGCAGGCCGCGACGGGCCAGATAAAAGGTGACACCGATGCCGAGCCGGAGTATCCGTTGTCCGAAGATCTGGAACGTTTCTATCAGCATCTGGAGCAAACCCTGCTGAACACCGGCTTTATCATCAAGCCTCATCCGGGACAGGTGATGACCAAGTTGCGGCGGCTGTTCAACCGGGCGCGGCCGGAAGATCACGAGCTGAACATACTGCGCGGCATCCTGACGTCGGTGGATAAAAAAGGCCGCTGACCGGGGCCGAATAGCCGAGTGCTTTGGTAGGACTTATACTTGACTGAAACACTCGGGTATGACACCCTGAGCCCATGTCTGAAAACGGTTTAATCACATGAGACTGACATCAAAAGGTCGTTATGCGGTAACAGCCATGCTGGATGTGGCGTTGCACGGAGAATCCGGCCCGGTGTCCCTGGCCCATATCTCCGAGCGACAGGGTATTTCCCTGTCCTATCTCGAGCAGCTGTTTGCCCGTTTGCGCAAGCAGGGGCTGGTCAGCAGTGTGCGGGGTCCCGGTGGTGGTTATCTGCTGGGTATGAAACCGGCCGCCATTTCCGTCGGGGCGGTAATCGCCGCTGTCGATGAGTCGGTGGATGCCACCAAGTGTCAGGGTAAGGGCGATTGTCTGAGTGGCAATCAGTGTCTGACCCATTCGCTCTGGTGTGCACTCAGTGATCGCATCAGCAACTTCCTCGATGGCATCAGTCTGGCCGAGCTGGTTAACCAGCAGGATGTCCGGCTGATTTCCGAGCAGCAAGACAGTAATCTGAATCTGTTGACTCTGGACTAGCCCGAGTAGCAGCAAGTGAGCCTGAAACATTCAATTTTAAATGTCGATGACAAGACTGCCGAACAGGGCAGCGTTGAACGGAGAATATGATGAAACTGCCCATTTATCTCGACTATGCGGCTACCTGCCCGGTAGACCCTCGCGTCGCCGAAAAAATGATGCAATGCCTGACCCAAGACGGTGTTTTCGGTAACCCGGCTTCTCGCTCGCACCGCTTCGGTTGGCAGGCGGAAGAGCTGGTCGATATTGCCCGTAACCAGATTGCGGATTTGATCAATGCCGACCCGCGCGAAATCGTGTTCACCTCCGGTGCCACCGAGTCCGATAACCTGGCCATCAAGGGCATTGCCAATTTTTATGGCAAGAAAGGCAAGCACATCATTACCTCCAAGACCGAGCATAAAGCGGTGCTGGATCCCTGCCGTCAGCTGGAGCGTGAAGGTTTCGAAGTCACTTATCTTGAGCCTCAGCCCAACGGTCTGTTCACCCTGGCACAAATCGAAAATGCCCTGCGCGATGACACCATTCTGGTGAGCATCATGCACGTGAACAACGAAACCGGCGTTATCCAGGACGTGAAAGCCATCGGCGAGCTGTGCCGCAGCCGCAAGATCATGTTCCATGTGGATGCCGCCCAGAGTGCCGGCAAGACCGACATCGACGTGCAGGACATGAACATCGATTTGCTCTCTCTGTCTGCCCACAAGATTTACGGCCCCAAGGGTATCGGTGCGCTGTATGTTTGCCGTAAACCGCGGGTTCGTCTGGAAGCCCAGATGCACGGTGGCGGTCACGAGCGCGGCATGCGCTCCGGTACCCTGGCCACCCACCAGATTGTCGGCATGGGTGAAGCCTTCCGCATCGCCAAGGAAGAAATGCACGCCGAAGGCGAGCGGATTCTGGCGCTGCGCAACCGTCTGTATGACGGCATCAAAGACATCGAAGAAGTCTATGTCAACGGCGACCTGGAACAGCGGGTACCGGGCATTTTCAACATCAGCTTCGCCTATGTCGAAGGTGAGTCACTGATCATGGCGCTGAAAGACCTGGCGGTCTCTTCCGGTTCGGCCTGTACCTCTGCCAGCCTGGAACCGTCTTATGTACTGCGTGCCCTGGGTCTGAACGATGAGCTGGCACACAGCTCCATTCGCTTCAGTATCGGTCGCTTTACCACCGAAGAACAGATTGACTATGCCGTGCGTCTGGTCAATGAGGCCATCGGCCGCCTGCGTGACATGTCTCCGCTGTGGGAAATGTTCAAGGACGGAATAGATCTGGATCAAGTTGAATGGGCACACCATTAAGGTGTCTAAATCATTGAAGCATGGGTGAGGAACTAAATCATGGCTTACAGCGAAAAAGTAATAGATCACTATGAAAACCCCCGCAACGTCGGTGGTTTCGACAAAAACGATCCTAGCATCGCAACCGGCATGGTCGGTGCGCCGGCCTGTGGCGACGTGATGAAGCTGCAGCTGAAGATCAGCGACGCAGGCATCATCGAAGACGCCAAGTTCAAGACTTACGGCTGTGGCTCTGCCATCGCCTCCAGCTCGCTGATCACCGAATGGGTGAAAGGCAAGAACCTGGACGAAGCGGCCAGCATCAAGAATACCCAGATTGCGGAAGAACTGGCCCTGCCACCGGTGAAAATCCACTGCTCCATTCTCGCAGAGGATGCCATCAAGGCAGCGATTGACGATTACAAGAAGAAGAAAAACCTGGCGTAAGACGGAGACACCATGGCGATCACCATTACCGATGCAGCTGCACAACGGGTGCAGACTTTTCTGAACAACAGAGGCAAGGGCCTGGGACTGCGGCTGGGGGTCAAGACTTCCGGTTGCTCCGGCCTGGCCTATGTGCTGGAATTCGTCGACGAATTGTCCGAAGGCGACCAGGTGTTCGAGCATGGCGAGGTCAAGGTGATCGTCGACAGCAAAAGCCTGGTGTATCTGGACGGCACCGAACTCGACTTCGCGAAGGAAGGCCTGAACGAGGGCTTTAAATTCAACAACCCCAATATCGACGGGGAATGTGGTTGCGGCGAAAGCTTTAACGTTTAAGGACCCCGGCATGAACTACTTCGAGCTGTTTGGCTTACCGGCAGAGTTTGCCCTCGACAGCCAGACACTGGCCGACACCTATCGCCAGCTGCAGATGCAGTTTCATCCCGACAAGTTTGCCTCCCGCCCCGAGCGGGAGCGCCTTCAGGCGGTACAACGTGCCGCCCAGATCAATGATGCGTTCACCACCCTCAAGCAGCCCCTTAGCCGTGCCGAATATCTGCTGTCCCTGCAGGGATTCGATATCCGTGCCGAACAACAGACCCTGAAGGATCCGTTGTTTCTGATGCAACAGATGGAATGGCGCGAGCAACTGGAAGACATTGCCGGTGCTGAGGATGTGTTTGGCGCCATCATGGCGTTTGATCGGGAGCTGCAACAGGCGTCTGCCGATTTCTATGCCGAGCTGGAGCAACAGCTTGTCTCGTCACGCTGGCCGGATGCTGCCGATACGGTACGCAAACTTAAATTCATGACCAAGCTGCATGCCGAACTCGAACGTTTGGAAGATGCGCAGCAGGAATTCTGAACCTCATGGCATTATTACAAATTTCCGAGCCGGGCCAGAGCGCGGCTCCGCATGAACACAAGTGGGCGATCGGTATCGATCTTGGTACCACCAACTCTCTGGTGGCCGTGGTACGCAGCGGCCTGCCCGAGACCCTGACTGATGATCAGGGGCGCGACCTGTTGCCTTCGGTGGTGCACTACACCCAGGACGGTCTGCGGGTTGGTCATGACGCCAAGCACGAAGCCGAGTTTGATCCTGAGCACACCATCGCCTCGGTAAAACGGCTGATGGGCAAGGCATTGGCGGATATTCCCCGTCATCGGCTGCCTTATTCGTTCAGGGAAACCGGCACCGGCGTCATCGAGTTGAACACCCCTCTGGGGGCGGTCAATCCGGTGCAGGTGTCGGCCGAGATCCTGAAAACGCTGGCACAAAGAGCCGAGCACAGCCTGGGCAACCCGGTTCAGGGCGCCGTGATTACCGTGCCGGCCTATTTCGATGATGCCCAGCGTCAGGGCACCAAGGATGCGGCCCGTCTTGCCGGTCTGGAAGTGCTGCGGTTGCTCAACGAGCCCACCGCCGCCGCCATCGCCTATGGCCTGGACTCCGGTCAGGAAGGGGTGATTGCGGTTTATGATCTGGGTGGCGGTACCTTCGATATCTCCATTCTGCGTCTGCACAAGGGCGTGTTCGAGGTGCTGGCCACCGGCGGCGACTCCTCCCTGGGCGGCGATGACTTCGATCATGCGCTGGCCGACTGGATTCAGCAGCAGGCCAATATCAGCGACATGACCCCCACCCAGCAGCGTAACCTGCTGGACGCGGCCTGTGCCGCCAAGCAGGCACTCACCGACAGCGACAGCGTCTCGGTAAGCTGGGCCGGCTGGCAGGGCACCCTGACTCGCGCCGACTTCGATGCCTTGATCCTGCCCTGGGTCAACAAGACCCTGATGGCGTGCCGTCGGGCCCTGAAAGACGCCGGCGTCACCGCCGATGAAGTACGGGAAGTGGTGATGGTTGGCGGCTCTACCCGGGTGCCGCTGGTGCGCAGTCGGGTTGGCGAGTTTTTTGCGCGCGAACCCCTGACCAGCCTGGATCCGGACAAGGTGGTCGCCATCGGTGCCGCCATTCAGGCCGATGTGCTGATCGGCAACAAGCCGGACAGCGACATGCTGCTGCTGGACGTGATTCCGCTGTCGCTGGGGCTGGAAACCATGGGTGGCCTGGTGGAGAAAATCATTCCGCGCAACACCACCATACCGGTGGCCCGGGCGCAGGAATTCACCACCTTCAAGGACGGTCAGACCGCCATGGCCATTCATGTGGTGCAGGGCGAGCGTGAGCTGGTGGCCGATTGCCGCTCTCTGGCCCGTTTTAACCTGACCGACATTCCGCCGATGGCCGCCGGTGCCGCCCACATTCGGGTCACTTTTCAGGTGGATGCGGATGGTTTGCTGTCGGTCAGCGCCATGGAAAAGTCTTCCGGGGTGCAGGCCGCCATCGAAGTGAAGCCGTCTTACGGGCTGAACGAAGCAGACATCGCCACCATGCTGAGCGCGTCTTTCGAACACGCCAAAGAAGACATAGACGCGCGCATGCTGGCCGAACAGAAAGTGGAAGCGGCGCGGGTGATTGAAAATATCGTCAGCGCGTTGGCCACCGACGGTGACGAACTGCTCAGCGAGCAGGAACGCGCCGAGATCCTGGCTTCTGTCGAGTCGCTGCAGCGAAGCGCCGAAGGACAGGATCTGGATGCCATCAAGGTGGCGATAGAAGAAACCGACAAGCAAACGGCCGATTTTGCTGCCCGCCGAATGGATGCTTCCATTCGCCGCGCGCTGGCCGGCCAACGAGTGGATAAGGTGTAACGATGCCGAAGATTGTTTTTCTGCCCCATGCCGAGCTGTGTCCCGAAGGGGCCGCGCTCGAGGCCAAGCTGGGTGAAACCGTACTGGATGTGGCCCTGCGCAATGGTATCGACATTGAGCACGCCTGCGAAAAGTCCTGTGCCTGTACTACCTGTCATGTCATAGTGCGGGAAGGCTTTGATTCGTTGGAAGAAAGCTGCGAACTGGAAGATGATATGCTGGACAAGGCCTGGGGTCTCGAACCCGAGTCGCGTCTGGGGTGTCAGGCCCGGGTCAGCGAAGAGGATCTGGTAGTAGAGATCCCCAAATATACCGTGAACATGGTATCCGAAGGTCATTGACCGGGGAGGGCGTATGAGTCTTAAATGGACCGACAGTCGCGAAATAGCACTGGAGTTGCTGGATGCCTATCCGGAGACGGACCCCAAAACGGTGCGCTTTACCGACCTGCACCAGTGGATCTGCGAGCTGGAAGACTTTGATGACGATCCCGCTCATTCCAGCGAACGCATCCTCGAGGCCATCATCATGGTCTGGATGGATGAATACGAATAAGCTACAAGCTATAAGCTTGAAGCCGTAAGCTGCCCGAGTGGTTGGTGGACTTGGGCTTATGGTTGTTGGTTTTTCAGGCGCCGATTCTTTCGGCGTAAAACCTTCAAGCTTCGCGGAATTGACAAACACAACGCAGCTCCTGTAACTGCGGTTGTGTTACTTACAGCTGACAGCTTATCGCTTTCTTTTGAGCCACAGTTCTTCTGTGGCTTTTTCCGTTTTTCAGTCAACAGAACAAGGAATGATCATGCCTGCAATGATGAAGGTCGTACTCTGTGCCGAAGCCGCTCCTGCGCAATGGGGCGACAAGGCACTGTTGAGTTTTAAGGACGATGAAGCCCGGGTTCATGTACCCAATGCCGCCGAGCAGGAGCGCAAGGCGCAGCAGGCCGGGCGCAAGCTTGATGCCATGGGTATCAAGGCGGTACAACTGAGCGGCGATGGCTGGCAGCTGGAAAGCCGCTGGGCCTTTGCCCTGGGTTTCTATAATGCCCGTGGCGGTCAGCAACTGGAGTGGGGCGAGATGTCCGCCGATGAGCTGGTCGAGCTGGAAGCCCGCAACCTGTCTTCCCGCTGGGTACGGAAGATGATCAATGGCACCCCGGAAGAGGTGTATCCGGCCTTTCTCGCCGCCGAGGCGGGCAAGTTCATTCAATCGCTGGCCCCCGATGCGGTCAGCTATCGCACCTACAGCGGCGAGCAGCTAAAGGATCTGGGTTATGTGGGTATCTATGAAGTCGGCCGGGGCAGCGAGCGTCCGCCGACCCTGCTGGAGCTGGACTTCAACCCGACGGGCGACGCCAATGCGCCGGTTGCCGCGGCGCTGGTGGGCAAGGGCATTACCTTCGACTCCGGCGGTTACAGCCTCAAGTCGTCCGACGGCATGGCGGTGATGAAGTCCGACATGGGCGGCGCCGCCACCGTGACCGGCGCCCTGGCATTGGCCATTCAGCGCGGCCTGCAGCAGCGGGTCAAGCTGTTCCTGTGCTGTGCCGAAAACCTGGTCTCCGGCCATGCTTTCAAGCTGGGTGACATCCTCACCTACAAGAACGGCATCACAGTCGAGATCCTCAACACCGATGCGGAAGGCCGCCTGGTACTGGCCGATGGTCTGCTGGCCGCCGGCGCCACCGGTGCGCCCTTTATCCTGGATGCGGCTACGCTGACCGGCGCCGCCAAGATGGCCCTGGGCCGGGATTACAACGCCGTGTTCAGCATGAACGAGACGCTGGCCCAGAGCACGGTGCAGGCGGCTCGAGCCGAGCATGAGAAAGCCTGGCATCTGCCGCTGGAGCCGTTCCATGTAGGGCAGCTGACCTCGTCGTTTGCCGACATGGCCAACATTCACGGTGGCGAAGGCATGGCCGGCGCCTCTACCGCCGCCGCCTTCCTGTCGCGCTTCGTGCCGGAAAACGGCTGTCAGTGGGTACACATGGACTTGTCCGGTTCTTACCAGAAGTCGGCCAACGATCTGTGGGCGGCCGGTGGCAAGGGCCACGGCGTGCGGACCATCGCCGCCATGCTGGCCCAGATATGCGAAGGTACCGGCTAATACCAAACTGATTAAATAACAGATCTATTTGATTACTCTGCAAAGGTCGGACAAAGGGCCAGCTCCGCCGACACGCCGTGAATACTTCCATGTAGGCTCAGCCGCACCATCCGTGGTGCGGATGGTCGGCTGAGCAGATCCCTTTGTCCTCCCTGATACCGCAGAGTCATCTGTTGGCACTGTCTACAGGCAACTCGAAGCTCAGGAAGAGGCAACAGAGACGACCTCCCACGACCGTGAAATGCCAGGGATGGCATTTCCGAGCCCTCAGGGATGAGTTTATGGAGTGTCGTGGGAGGCGGCTGTATTGCCTCTGAGCAGATCCTTTTTCCCTCGCTGAGACATCAGCGTCGTCTGTTTGTGCTGCCAACTTCGGGGGCAATTAAATTATCCGGCAATGGTGTTAACTTGAGTCGGCTTTACGTATAATTCCGCGCGTTTTATTCTGTCCTATTTATCATTTAAGGAACAAACATGGCTATCGAACGTACTTTTTCCATCATCAAGCCTGATGCCGTAGCAAAGAACCTGATCGGTGCCATCTATCACCGTTTTGAAACTGCCGGCCTGAAAATCGTTGCCGCCAAAATGGTACACCTGAGCCAGGAACAGGCTGAAGGTTTCTACGCCGAGCACAGCGAGCGTCCTTTCTTCAAGGCGCTGGTCAGCTTCATGACTTCCGGCCCGGTAATGGTTCAGGTTCTGGAAGGCGAGAACGCCGTACTGCGTCACCGTGAAATCATGGGCGCCACCAACCCGGCCGACGCCCTGGCCGGTACCCTGCGTGCCGACTATGCCGACAGCATCGACGAAAACGCCGTGCACGGCTCCGATGCCGCCGCTTCTGCCGCGCGCGAAATCGCTTATTTCTTCAGCGACGAAGAACTGTGCCCGCGTACCCGCTAAGGGATAAGGTTCGGTGAATAAAAAAGGAGCTTCGGCTCCTTTTTTTGTGTCCGGCATCCTGCTGTTATGAATTTTTTGTTAATTGTGTACGATTTATCTGTGAAAAATGTTTACATTATTTTTTACATAAATCATTATGTTGATGTGGTTATCGTATACACAATATGAACATGCAGGGAGCAATAATGACTACAAAATCATCGGCCCGTCCTTCACAGGCCCGTCCAGAAGATGAAAACCTCGGTGTTGGTGCCAATATCGCTTACGGTTTTCAGCACGTACTGACCATGTATGGTGGCATTATTGCCGTGCCGCTTATCGTGGGGCAGGCTGCGGGCCTGGGCTCGGCGGAAATCGGCATGTTGATCGCCGCCTCATTGTTTATCGGTGGTATCGCCACCTTGCTGCAAACCATGGGCTTGCCCTTCTTCGGTTGTCAGTTGCCGCTGGTACAGGGTGTGTCCTTCGCCAGCGTGGCGACCATAGTAGCTATCGTGACCTCTGGCGGGGGCCTGCCATCGGTGTTTGGCGCCGTGATTGCCGCTTCGGTGATTGGCTTTCTGATCACCCCCATCTTTTCCAAAATCATCAAATTCTTTCCGCCACTGGTCACCGGGGCGGTCATTACCACCATAGGTCTGACGCTGATGCCGGTGGCGGCGCGCTGGGCCATGGGTGGCAACAGCCGGGCCGAAGACTTCGGCAGCATGACCAACATCGGCCTGGCTGCCATGACGCTGGCCATGGTGCTGGTGCTGAGCAAGCTGGGTAATGCGGCCATCAGCCGTCTGTCCATTCTGCTGGCCATGGTGTTCGGTACCCTGGGGGCCTGGGCCATGGGGCTGGTTGATTTCTCCCGCGTGCTGGACGGCCCGGTGTTTGCCTTTCCGACCCCGTTCCACTTCGGTGCACCGGTGTTTGAAGTGGCGGCCATTATCTCCATGCTGATTGTGGTGCTGGTGATTCTGGTGGAAACCTCGGCCGATATTCTGGCGGTGGGTGACATCATCGACACCAAGGTCGACTCTCGCCGTCTGGGCGATGGCCTGCGCGCCGACATGATTTCCAGTGCCGTGGCGCCGCTGTTCGGCTCTTTCACCCAGAGCGCCTTTGCCCAGAACGTGGGGCTGGTGGCGGTAACCGGCGTCAAGAGCCGTTACGTGGTGGCCTTTGCCGGTCTGATCCTGATGACACTGGGTCTGATGCCCATCATGGGCCGTGTAATTGCCACCGTACCGACTTCCGTCCTGGGTGGCGCCGGTATCGTGTTGTTCGGCACCGTGGCCGCCAGTGGTATTCGCACCCTGGCCAAGGTGAACTATCACAACAACATGAACCTGATTATCGTGGCCACTTCTATCGGTTTCGGCATGTTGCCCATCGCGGCACCTTCTTTCTATCATCACTTCCCGGACTGGTTTGCCACCATCTTCCACTCCGGCATCAGCTCTACCGCCATCATGGCCATACTGTTGAACCTGCTGTTCAACCACGTGAAAGTGGGTAACTCGGACAAACAGTCGGTCTTCTCCGCCGGTACCGAGCGCACCATTCGTCAGGAAGACATTTCCTGCCTGAGCGAAGGGGATTACTTCACCGATGGCAAGCTGTTCGATGCCGACGGTAATGAAGTGACCATCGAGGGCAGCAAGAAAACCCGCTCTTCGGCCAGGATCGACACCAATAAACCGCTCACCGATCACTAAGCCCGGAACGACTCTCTTCCGCCACTCGAAGGAGGAGAGGCGACAGGGGTGAAAGAATCGGTCAGCCACGCCGCCTCGTTATGAGGCGGCGTTTTATTTTGCGGGCTTTCGCAGCGGTCGAAGTGCCACTACTGGCAACCCCATGCTAAATTCTGTACAATTTCGCGCCCTGTGGGCCCTGGTCAGAAAGCGAGAGGCAACCGATGAGTGAAACAAAAATAAACCTGCTGGATCTGGATCGTGATGGCATGCGTGCGTTCTTCAGTGAACTGGGCGAGAAGCCGTTCCGGGCCGATCAGGTGATGAAATGGATTTATCACTTCGGTTGTGACGATTTCGAGCAGATGACCAATATCAACAAGGTGCTGCGCGCCAAGCTGCAGCAGCGGGCCGAGATCCGCGCGCCGGAAATCAGCGTCGAGAAAAAATCCGCCGACGGCACCATCAAGTGGGCCATGCTGGTGGGCGGTCAGGAAGTGGAAACCGTCTATATACCCGATGGCGACCGCGCCACCCTGTGCGTGTCTTCCCAGGTGGGTTGTGCGCTGGATTGCAAATTCTGCTCCACCGCTCAGCAGGGCTTCAACCGTAACCTCAAGGTGTCCGAGATCATCGGCCAGGTATGGCGTGCCGCCAGCCGGGTGGGCTTTGTGCGTGATTCGGGTCGCAAGCCGATCACCAATGTGGTGATGATGGGCATGGGCGAGCCGCTGCTCAACCTGAACAACGTGGTACCGGCGATGAAACTGATGCTGGAAGACTACGGTTTCGGTCTGTCCAAGCGCCGGGTCACCCTGTCTACTTCCGGTGTGGTACCGGCGCTGGACAAGATGGCTGACATGATTGATGTGGCGCTGGCGGTGTCTTTGCACGCTCCCAACGACAAGCTGCGCTCCGAGATCATGCCGATCAACGACAAGTACAATATTGCCGAGTTGATCGCCAGCATTCGTCGTTACCTTGCGGTATCCAACGCCAATCATGGCAAGGTGACCATCGAATACGTGCTGCTTGATCACGTCAACGACGACATGCAGCATGCCCACGAGCTTGCCGAGCTGTTGAAAGACCTGCCCTGCAAGATCAACCTGATTCCGTTCAATCCCTTCCCGGGCAATGATTACGGCAAGCCGAGCAACAGCCGTATCGATCGCTTCAACAAGGTGCTGATGCAATACGGTAACACCGTGACCATTCGCAAGACCCGCGGCGACGACATCGATGCCGCCTGTGGCCAGCTGGTCGGCGATGTGATCGATCGTACCAAGCGCACCATGAAAAAACGGATGCAGGAACAAAGTATATCCGTCACAATGGTTTAAGAAAAAAACCATTGGTGTAAAGGGAATGCGAACGCTTATTCTGTTGCCCGCGCTGCTGATGGGATCCATCTTGAGTGGTTGTGTTCATGAAACCACTTATTTGTCTGATGGACGTCAGTCCCGGGAAGTGATGTTCGCGCCGTCGGAAGCGGCGTTAACTCGAATGAATCTTGGTTTGGCCTACTTGCGGCGCGGAGATACGGAGCAGGCCAAGTTTAATCTTGACCGGGCCCTGACTCAGGATCCGCAGAATGCCGACGTTCACCTTGCTCGCGCCTGGTTTTATCAGTCGGTATCGGATGTTGAACAGGCTGAACACAGTTACCGCCAGGTGCTGAAGCTGGACCCCAACCATGGCGATGGCCTGAACAATTACGGCGTTTTTCTGTGTGGACGGGAACGTTTCGATGACGCGGATGTCATGTTCAGAAGGGCGATAGTGTCACCTGGCTATGTACAGGTGGCAGACAGCTACGAAAATGCGGCCATGTGCGCCATTCGAGGTGGTAAACCAGCGGTTGCTCTCGACTATTTCAGGCTGGCGCTGGAGTACAGTCCGGCCAGATCGAAGGCCCTGCTGGGGATGGCCGAACTGCTGGCAGAGCAGGGGGATAACGGGGATGCACTCGACTATCTTGCCCGCTATCGCAACGAGCATCAGCCCAGTGCACAGAGCTTATGGTTAACAGTGCGTACCGCAGAGGCACAAGGCAGTGTGGCGCAAGCCCGGCTGGCCGGTGCCGAGCTGGTACGGTTATTTCCGGATTCAGAACAGGCCAGGCGATTCTTATCAAATGACTATTAACGAAGCAGATCCGCAGCCTCAGGCTGAAGCAGAATCAGAACCAGTAGTAACAGCTGGCCCCGGCGCCCTGTTGCGTGAAGCGCGAGAAGCCAAGGGGTGGACGCAGGCTGAAGTGGCCCGTCGCCTTAACCTGAGGCTGGCGGTCATCGAGTCTATCGACGGCGATCAATACAAGGCCGGGGTTGCACTTACCTTTTTGCGTGGCTACGTCAAAGCCTATGCCAAGGTGGTGGGGGTCAGTGAACAACAGGCGCTGGCCGCCTTCGATAGCATGAGTGGCATCGAACAGATCAAGGCCTCAGCCCCCATGCAGAGCTTTTCCAGAAAAACCCGGCAGCAGGCCAGCGACAACTGGCTCAAACGGATCAGCTGGCTGGTGCTGCTTGGCTTGATTGGTTCCTTGTTTTACTGGTGGTGGCAGGACAGCGGCTCCAGCTACATGGTACCCAGCTTTGAGCCTGCAACCGAGCAACAGGAGGTGTCGACACCCGAGGCGGATATTCCGGTGGTTGCTCCCCAATTGACGCTTCCTCCCGCCCCGGCGGATGAAATGGATACCACGGCGGAGGTGACGCCGCCTTCTTCGGCGCCGGTTGCGGCAACCGAGAATCAGCCGGCAGACGTTAGCACGCCGGTCGTAGCAGAGACCCTTGAGGCGACTGTCGAGCCGGAAGTCGAAACGCCGGCGGCCGATCCCCGCCTGCTGACCATGCGCTTTACCGACGATTGCTGGATCAAGGTGACCGACAGCCAAGGACGGGTGTTGTCCGAAGGAGTACAAAAGGCCAGCCAGTCGCTTAACCTGGAAGGGGAGCCGCCGTTTCGTCTGACGCTGGGTGCGCCGCAGGCGGCCAGCATCGAGTATATGAACCAGGCGGTGGATATGTCCGCTTTCCGCGCCGGCCGGGTAGCCCGCCTGACCGTACCGAAACCCTGATTAATGCAAGAGTAAATGATGTCCCTACATGAAACCCCCATCGTTCGTCGCCTGTCCAAACAAATTCGCGTTGGCTCTGTGCTGGTGGGGGGAGATGCCCCCATCAGCGTGCAGACCATGACCAATACCCTGACCACGGATGTCGCGGCGACCCTGGCCCAGATTCGGGCGGTAGAAAAGGCCGGTGCCGACATAGTGCGGATCTCGGTACCGACCATGGAGGCGGCCGAGGCTTTCAAGTTGATTCGTGCCGGCACCAGCATGCCGCTGGTGGCCGATATTCATTTTGATTATCGCATCGCCCTGCAAGTGGCCGAATATGGCGCCGATTGTCTGCGTATCAACCCGGGTAACATCGGCCGCGAAGACCGGATTCGGGCGGTGGTGGACTGCGCGCGGGACAAGGGTATTCCCATTCGCATCGGCGTCAACGGCGGCTCGCTGGAAAAGGATCTGCAGGAAAAATACGGCGAGCCCACCCCGGCGGCGCTGGTGGAGTCGGCGCTGCGCCATGTGGAGATTCTGGACCGACTCAACTTCGATCAGTTCAAGGTCAGCGTCAAGGCCTCCGATGTCTTCCTGGCGGTGGGTGCCTATCGGGAGCTGGCGCGTCAGATTGAGCAGCCGTTGCACCTGGGCATCACCGAAGCCGGTGGTTTTCGCAGCGGTGCGGTCAAGTCCGCCATCGGCCTGGGCATGCTGCTGGCCGAAGGCATCGGCGACACCCTGCGCATCTCGCTGGCGGCCGATCCGGTAGAAGAAATCAAGGTCGGTTTTGATATTCTCAAGTCCCTGCGCATTCGCTCCCGGGGCATCAACTTCATCGCCTGTCCGTCCTGCTCCCGTCAGGAATTTGATGTGATCAGCACCGTCAACGAGCTGGAAAGCCGGCTGGAAGACATAGTGGTACCGATGGACGTGTCCATTATCGGCTGCGTGGTCAATGGCCCCGGCGAGGCGCTGATTTCCGATCTCGGTCTGGCCGGGGCCCAGCGCAAGAGCGCCCTCTACGATGGGGGCGAGCGGGTGGGGCGGCTCGACAACACCAGCCTGGTAGACGAGCTGGAAAGCCGTATTCGGGCCAAGGTGGCGATGATGGATCCGGCCGCCCGTATTCCGGTGCAGGGCAAAGACTGAGGCTGGATGAAGAAGCGGACACAACTGCTCTCACGCCGACACGCCGTAAACCCATCCCTGGGGGCTCGGACATGCCATCCATGGCATGTCACGGTCGGCTTAGTGAACAGCTGAATCCGCTTATCAAGCTTTGCGGCACCACCTCTAGCATTCAATTTATTTTAAGCCGTCAACCATAGAGATATTTTCGTGGCCAAACAGATTCAAGCAATTCGTGGAATGAACGACTGCCTGCCGGAACAGACACCGGCCTGGCAACAGGCAGAAACGGTACTGCGTGACCTTATGCGTGCCTATGGTTACGCCGAAGTGCGCATGCCGATCATGGAAGTCACCGGCCTGTTCAAGCGGGCCATCGGCGAAGTGACCGACGTGGTCGAAAAGGAAATGTATACCTTCGACGATCGCAACGGCGACAGCATGACCCTGCGCCCGGAAGGCACCGCCGGTTGTGTGCGCGCCGGTATCGAGCACGGCCTGCTTTACAACCAGGAACGCCGCATGTGGTACATGGGTCCCATGTTCCGCTACGAGCGCCCCCAGAAAGGCCGCTATCGCCAGTTTCATCAATTCGGGGTTGAAGTATTCGGGCTGCAGGGCCCGGACATCGACGCCGAGCTGATCATGCTCACCGCCCGGCTGTGGAAGCAGCTCGGCGTCAGCGAGCATCTGGTACTGCAGTTGAACAGCCTGGGTCAGCCCGAAGAGCGGGCCGAATACCGCCAGGCGCTGGTGGCGTACCTGGAGCAGCATAAAGACCAGCTGGACGAAGACAGCCAGCGCCGACTGTACACCAACCCCCTGCGGGTGCTGGACAGCAAGAACCCGCAGGTTCAGGCGTTGCTGCAGGACGCACCGGTCCTCGGCGACTATTTCGGCGAGCAGACCCGGGCCCACTTCGAGGGGCTGAAGGCGCTGCTGACGTCCGCCGGTATCGACTTCGAAATCAATCCGCGCCTGGTGCGGGGCCTGGACTATTACAACCTGACCGTGTTCGAGTGGGTGACCGAAAGCCTGGGTGCTCAGGGCACCGTCTGTGGCGGCGGCCGTTACGACGGCCTGGTAGAGCAGCTGGGTGGCCAGGCCACGCCGGCGGTGGGCTTCGCCATGGGCATGGAACGACTGGTGCTGCTGCTGGACACCCTCAACCAGATTGAAACACAGCCGGCGCTGGCCGATGTGTATCTGGCGATGATGGGCGACAACAGCCAGGTGGCCGGCTTTGCCCTGGCCGAGCAGTTGCGTGATCAGCTGCCGGGTCTGCGGGTGATGAGCCACTGTGGTGGCGGCAATTTCAAGAAACAGCTGAAGCGGGCCGACAAGAGCGGTGCGGGCATCGCGTTGATCCTGGGTGAAGATGAGATTGCCCGGGGCGAAGTGACGGTCAAGTATCTGCGCGGCCAGGGCGAGCAACAGACGCTGGCGGTGAACGACATGATTGAACAGCTCAAGAAGGGGATCTAAGTGGATATCAACAGCACGGAAGAGCAGCAACTCGAGACCCTTAAACTGTGGTGGCAGGAATATGGCAAGTCCATCATCCTAGGAGCCGTGATAGGCCTGGGTGGCTTGTTTGGCTGGCGTTATTACCAGAGTCATCAGATTGAGACACGCGCCGCCGGCGCCGATGCCTTTGCACAGGTAAGCGAGCAACTGGCCAGCAAAGGCCCGGCGGCGTTCGACGACACCGCGGCCTTTGTCGAGCAGAACCGGGGCAACAGTTATGGCGAGCTGGCAGCCCTGCTGCTGGCGGCCGAAGCGGTCAAGGCCAACAAGCTGGATCTGGCGCAACAACAGCTGGAACTGGCCCTGGCCGGCACCGATGATGCGGCGCTGTCTGACACCATTCGCCTGCGCCTGGCCCGGGTGTTACTGGCACAAAATGAACTGGCCGAGGCCCAGTCCACTCTTGATGCCATCACGGCCGATGCCTTCGCCGCCCAGCGCAGCGAAGTGCAGGGCGACATCCTGATGGCCGAAGGCAAGGGCGACGACGCTCGTGACGCCTATCGCGCGGCGCGGGATGCGGGTGGCCTGAATGATAATCCGGGTCTGCAGCTGAAGCTGGACAATCTGGCGGTCTCTGCCGAGCTGAGTGACGAGGAATGATCATGCATAAACGGTTGACCATGATGTTGCCGCTGGTACTGGGCTTGGGCCTGAGCGCCTGTTCCAGCCAGCCGGAAGTGGCACCGGCAAGTCCCTTGCCCGACATCAACAATACCCTGGATACCGACGCACGCTGGTCGACCTCGGTCGGCAATGGCGTCGGCGACTTTTATTCCCAGCTCAGCCCGGTGGTTGACGGCGAGCGGGTATTTGCCGCCTCCCGCGACGGCGTGCTGGCCGCCTATGCGCGTGACAGCGGTGATCGCGCGTGGCAGCTGCGGCTGGACAAGCTGGATATCAATGAAAACCAGCGCAGCCCGCGTATTTCCGGCGGTCTGACCGCCGCCTACGGCAACCTGTACTTTGGCTCCGAAAACGGCATTGTCTACGCCGTTTCCCAGTCGGACGGCAAGCTGCTGTGGACCCGTGACGTGCCCGGTGAGGTGCTGGCCGCCCCGGCGGTGGACGAGGGCAAGGTGGTGGTGCACACCAGCGCCGGTAATCTGGTGGCGCTGGATGCGGTCAGTGGCGAGCAGCAGTGGCAGTTACGTAACGAGCAGCCCAGCCTGACCCTGCGCAGCATGGCCACCCCGGTCACCACCGGCGGCGCCGTGCTCTACGGCCGGGCCGACGGCCGGCTGGGGATAGCCCTGCTGGCCAATGGTCAGCCGGTGCGCGATACCCGCATTGCCAGCCCTCGCGGTGCCACCGAGCTGGAGCGCATGGTCGATGTGGCGGCAAAACCGGTGATTCTGGGCGATATCCTGTTCACTATCGCTTATAATGGCCAATTGACCGCCCATCAGCTGATTTCGGGCCAGGAATTGTGGAAGCGCCAGTACCAGGGCTCTCAGGATCTGAGCACCGATGGTCGCCAGCTCTATATCAGCGACAGCCGTAGCCACTTGTTTGCAGTGGATGCGCGCAGTGGCATGGAGTTGTGGTCGAATACCGAGCTGGAAAATCGCCAGCTGACGGCCTCGGTGGTGTTCGGTGATTATCTGGTAGCAGGTGACGCCGAAGGTTATCTGTACTGGTTTGATCGTCAAAGTGGCGTGCTCAAGTCCTTGCTGCGTATCGACAGCGAGGGGCTGTATGTGGCGCCTCTCGTGGCCGGCGATACCCTTTATGTGCAAAGCCGCGGCGGCGATCTGGTGGCCATCGGCCAGCCTTGATCCCGGCACAAGTGACACACCGGCTCCTGATCTCGGATCAGGAGCCGTTATTGTTTTTTGGAGACTGATTTTATGATGCCAGTAGTGGCTCTGGTGGGCCGCCCCAATGTGGGCAAATCCACCCTGTTTAACCGCCTGACCCGTACCCGGGACGCGCTGGTGGCGAACTTTCCCGGTCTGACCCGGGACCGAAAATATGGCCAGGCCAAGATTGGCGAGCTGGAATTTATCGTGGTCGACACCGGTGGTATCGACGGCACCGAAGAAGGCATAGAGCTGAAAATGGCCGCGCAGTCACTGGCCGCCATCGACGAAGCGGATGTGGTGCTGTTCATGGTCGATGCCCGCGCCGGCCTGACCTCGGCCGATGAAGCCATTGCCGCCCACCTGCGTCGCTGCCAGAAAGACACCCTTCTGGTGGTGAACAAAACCGACGGTATCGATGCCGACTCTGCCGTCAGTGAATTTTATCAGCTGGGCCTGGGCGAGCTTTATCCCATCGCCGCGACCCATGGCCGGGGCGTGCTGAGCCTGCTGGAAACCGCACTGGCTCCCCAGCTGGAAGAGCGGGCGGCCAAAGAGGAAGCCGAAGCACAGGCCCTGGCCGACGCGCAAGCCGAAGACGACACAGCCGAAACCGGTGAATTCGATTTCGAGCAGGTGGACTTCGACGGCGACGACATCGACAGCGTTATCGCGGCGATGGACAAGATTGACGAAGCACAGGAGGTGCCGTTCGACGATCTGCCCATCAAGCTGGCCATCGTCGGTCGCCCCAATGTGGGCAAGTCGACCCTGACCAACCGTATTCTCGGTGAAGACCGGGTGGTGGTGTACGACATGCCGGGCACCACCCGCGATTCCGTTTACATTCCGATGAAGCGGGACGAGCAGGACTATATACTGATCGATACCGCCGGGGTACGCCGTCGGGGCAGAGTGCATGAAACCGTCGAAAAATTTTCGGTGATCAAAACCCTGAAGGCGATTGAAGACGCCAACGTGGTGTTGCTGGTGCTGGATGCCCGTGAAGGCATTTCCGATCAGGATCTCAGCCTGCTGGGCTTCGTGCTCAACGCCGGTCGCAGCATCGTGCTGGCAGTCAACAAGTGGGATGGCCTGAATGAGGACGTGAAGGACGATATCAAGCGTGAGCTGGATCGCCGCCTCGGCTTTATCGACTTTGCCCGTCTGCACTTCATCTCGGCGCTGCACGGCAGTGGCGTGGGCAACCTGTTCGGCTCCGTGATAGAGGCGTATCAGTCCGCTACCAAGCGGGTCAACACCTCCATGCTGACCCGCATCATGATGATGGCGCAGGAAGATCACCAGCCGCCGCTGGTACGCGGTCGCCGGGTCAAGCTCAAGTACGCCCATGCCGGTGGCTACAACCCGCCGCGCATCATAGTGCACGGCAACCAGGTCAAGGATCTGCCGGAGTCCTACAAGCGTTACCTTATCAACTACTTCCGTCGTTCGCTGCAGGTGATGGGAACGCCGATTCGGGTCGAGTTCAATGAAGGTGCCAACCCGTACGAGGGCATCAAGAACAAGCTGACCGAAACCCAGATGCGCAAACGTAAACGGATGATGCGTTTCAACAAGAAAAAATAATCACTCAAACGCCGGCTCAGCCGGCGTTTTTTTATTGGAAAAAGTGAGGGGATAGGGGTGAGGAGTGAGGTGTAAACAAGCACCGCATGCAGATTGGGCCTTACTCTTCACCCCTCACCCCTCACCCCTCACCCCTCACCCCTCACCCCTCACCCCTCACCCCTCACCCCTCACCCCTCACCCCTCAAGTAAAGTTCTTGGTCTAGTATGGATAGCAGGGGTCAAGGGGCCCTGTATGGATAACAGGAGGTTTTATGTACAGTTCACTGTTGGTGGCCGTGGACGGCTCGGAACATAGCAGAAAAGCGCTGACGCTGGCATGCCATCTGGCGCGTCAGGACGATGCCACGGTACATATTCTGCATGTTCCCGAGGTCTTGCCCCATGAAGCGACCCTGATCTGGGGCATTGGTGCCGTAGCCATCGGAGATGAACTCAAGGAGATGGATGCGGCCGGCAAGAAAGTGCTCGCCGGTGCCGAAGCCGAGGCCCGAAAACTCGGAGTGAAACATCTCCAGACGCATACCGCGCGGGGTGAGCCGGCGCGTGCCATCATGCACGAGGCGAAGGCGCTGGATGTCGATGTGATCGTCATGGGCTGTCGCGGGCTGGGAGATCTGGCGGGCTTGATGATGGGCAGCGTATCTCACAAGGTGAACCACGGTGCCGAGTGCGGGGTGATTACGGTACGTTAATGGCTGTTCTGTGCTGGTTTATGTTCAGGCAGGACAGGGAGTTCATACAGGAAGTGACGGCGGCGTCAGGCCGCCGAGTCGACGTTGATCTGGGTAAGAAAATAGGCATTGTTACGGCGCAGTATTTTACGGCGAACATCCTGCAGCAGTATTTTACGGCGGTGTGACCAGTTGGCCGGCTTGCGCTGTTTAAGCAGGGCGCGTCTTCGTTTCAACATGGTGAATTCCTCTTTAAATCGATACGGGCCGCCGGCGAGGTTATCGGCGCTCGGCGGCATAATATAATGTGGCGTTACAGCACTAAATATCAGGTTGCTGGGCCCGGGTAAAGTGACATTACCGTTAACTTTCCGGTTCTGCCGACGGGCTCTCATGCTGGGCGGTCAGGCCCGGGTCTGTGCCCGGGTTGTCCTGCCACAGCAGGCTCTGGTAATACTGCCGGATATTGTTGACAAACTGCCGTGTTTCCCGGCCGCGGGCATAACCGTAGCGGGTTTTTTTGTACCATCTGGGTTGATGCAGCAACGGCAGACTCTCCTTCACCGCAGTCCAGGAATTCGGATCCTGCTCGCGCAGTCGGGTCAGTCTGCGGGCATCCAGCAAATGGCCCAGACCGATATTATAGGCGGCCATCGCAAACCAGACCCGTTCACTGTCGGGAATGGCATCCGGCAACCGCGCTATCAGCGAGGCAAGATAATGCGCGCCGCCACGAATGCTTTGCTCCGGATCCAGCCGGTCGGAGACACCCACCTGTCTGGCGGTGTCTTCGGTCAGCATCATCATGCCACGCACGCCGGTATAAGAGCGGGCTTCTGGGTCCCAGTGCGACTCCTGGTAGCTGATGGCCGCCAGCAGCCGCCAGTCCAGCTCCCCCGCATAACGTTCGAACAACGGCTGGTAGTTGGGCAGTATGGTTTCCGTTCGGCGCAAAAAAGTGCGGGTATCGACGTAATCGAAGCTCTGCACATGACCGAAATATTTTTCATTCAGTCGCGCCAGGGTGCCGCTTGTCTGTTGCCGGTTGAAAAAAGTCAGCATCCGGCCGAGCAGGCTGTCGTCTGCCCGTCGGTCCAGCACCCAGGCCACCGGTTGCGGCTCACCCAGAGTAAAGGCGGCCTCGATATTGGGATAATAACGCTGGGTGCGAGCCAGCAGAATATCGGCCACCAGGGTATGATCCGCTCCCCCTTCGGCGACCTGACGCAGCAGGTCTTCCGCATCTGTATCCCGGCGGGTTTCCCAGTGCAGTTCCGGTAACTCCCGTTGCAGCTGGTGCAGCGATTCGGCCTGGCTGGAGCCTGCCAGTACCCGGACTTCTCCCTCAATCTGGCTGGGATCCTTCGGCCGGGCGCTGCCCTTGCGATACACCAGCGTCTGGGCGATGTCATAATAGCTGGGGCCAAAGCGATACTGGGCTCGCCGCTGCGGCGTGCTGGTCAGGCCGGCGGCCAGCATGTCGACCTTGCCGGTGTCGAGCAGGCCAAACAGCTCGTCCAGGCTGTAGGCGGGCACCATGGTCAGCTCCACGTCCAGCGAGTCGGCAAATCCCTGTGCCAGCTCGTAATCCAGCCCTTCTTGCTGACCATCGCGCAAAAAGTAATAGAGCGGATGATAGAGGGTACCGACCCGCAAGGTGCCACGGTCCTGAATCTGTTGCTGCTGGGTCTGATTTTTTGGGTGAAGGTCGCAGCCGCTCAGGGTGATTAACCCCAGCAGCAGTGTGGCGTTGAACAGCATCGGCAGTCGGCGCAAAACAAATCCTCATACAAGACGACTGGCATCTTATAGCAGAAGTTAACCGTCTCGTCAGGCAAGAGCTGTCTTTTCGGGCAACTTTGCGGAACAAACGACGGGAAATGGGCGTCGACAGAGCAGGGGGGTAAACCTATAATACCGCCAATTTCTCAACCCCCCATTCACTCACGCTTTGAGAACTGCCACTATGGAAATACTGAGAGGCTCACCGGCCTTATCCGGTTTCAGAACCCGGGCCCTGGTTCGCCGCGCCCAGCAGCAGAAGCTGCCGCTGGCTGCCATTGAAACCGAGTATGTGCACTTTGTTGCGCTGAACGCCAACCTCGAGGCCGACAGTCGACAAACCCTGAGCCAGCTGCTCGACAGCCCCGCTCGGGGCGTTACCCCTGCCGCCGGCAGCCTGCTGGTGGTGGTTACTCCCCGTCCCGGCACCCTGTCTCCCTGGTCTACTAAAGCCACCGATATTGCGCGTAACTGCGGCCTGACCCAGGTCAAGCGTATCGAGCGCGGCATCTGCTATTACCTGAGCTTCGAGCGCACTCCGAGTGCCGCCGAACTGACGGCGGTGTCGGCCATGCTGCACGATCGCATGACCGAAGTGACCCTGGATGCGCCGGAAGATGCCAGCTGCCTGTTTGCCGAAGCCGAGCCGGCACCGGTGACGGCGGTAGACATCCTGACCGGTGGTCGTGACGCCCTGGCCGAGGCCAACCTGCGATTGGGTCTGGCACTGGCCGAAGACGAAATCGATTATCTGTATGACGGCTTTACCGCCCTGGGCCGTAATCCCAACGATATCGAACTCTACATGTTCGCTCAGGCCAACTCGGAGCATTGTCGGCACAAGATTTTCAACGCCGACTGGACCATCGACGGCGTCGAACAGCCCAAGTCGCTGTTCAAGATGATCAAGAACACCTTCGAGCAGACGCCCGAGCATGTGCTGTCTGCCTATAAAGACAACGCGGCGGTGATGACCGGCTCACCCGCCGGGCGTTTCTTCGCCAGCGCCGAGTCCGGTGAATATCGCTACCATCAGGAAGACATTCATATTCTGATGAAGGTGGAAACCCACAACCACCCCACCGCCATTTCGCCTTATGCGGGTGCGGCCACCGGCTCCGGTGGCGAAATTCGCGACGAAGGCGCCACCGGCCGTGGCTCCAAGCCCAAGGCCGGCCTGGTCGGCTTCAGCGTGTCCAACCTCAAGATACCGGGCTATGCTCGTCCCTGGGAGCAGGACTTCGGCAAGCCGGAACGTATCGTCAGCCCGCTCGATATCATGATCGACGGTCCGCTGGGCGGCGCCGCCTTCAACAACGAATTCGGCCGTCCGGCCCTGCTCGGCTACTTCCGTACCTTTGAAGAAAAGGTGTCCAGCTTCAACGGCGAAGAAGTGCGCGGCTATCACAAGCCGATCATGCTGGCCGGTGGTCTGGGCAACATTCGTGGCGAACACGTACAGAAAGGCGAAATCACCGTCGGTGCCAAGCTGGTGGTGCTGGGTGGCCCGGCGATGAACATCGGCCTGGGCGGCGGTGCCGCTTCCTCCATGGCCTCCGGCCAGTCGTGCGAAAACCTGGACTTTGCCTCGGTACAGCGAGACAACCCGGAAATGGAACGCCGCTGTCAGGAAGTCATCGATCGTTGCTGGGGCATGGGCGAAAACAACCCCATTCAGTTTATCCACGATGTGGGCGCGGGCGGTTTGTCCAACGCCATGCCCGAGCTGGTTAACGACGGCGGCCGTGGCGGACGTTTCGATCTGCGCAGTGTTCCCAACGACGAGCCGGGCATGAGCCCGCTGCAAATCTGGTGTAACGAGTCCCAGGAACGTTACGTGATGTCGGTGGCGAACGATCGCATGGCCGAGTTTGAAGCCATCTGTCGCCGCGAGCGGGCACCCTTTGCCGTGGTCGGTGAAGCCACTGCCGAGCCGCACCTGAGCCTGCACGACAGCCACTTCGACAATCAGCCTATCGACATGCCGCTGGAAGTGCTGCTGGGCAAGGCGCCCAAGATGCAGCGTGACGTGACCAAGGCCCAGCACCGAAGCCCGGCGCTGGAGCTGAGCGGTATCGAGCTCAAGGAAGCGGCCGAGCGGGTCATGACCCTGCCGACCGTGGCCGACAAGGGCTTTCTGATCACCATCGGCGACCGTACCGTGACCGGTCTGGTGGCGCGGGATCAGATGGTGGGCCCCTGGCAGGTGCCGGTCGCCGACTGTGCCGTGACTGCCGCGGCCTTCGACACCTACGCCGGTGAGGCCATGTCGATGGGCGAGCGCGCCCCGGTGGCCCTGCTCGACTACGCCGCCTCGGCCCGGCTGGCGGTGGCGGAAGCCATCACCAACATCGCCGCGACCGACATCGGCGAGCTCAAGCACATCAAGCTGTCTGCCAACTGGATGTCTGCCGCCGGCCACCCCGGTGAAGACGCCGGCCTGTATGAAGCGGTCAAGGCCGTGGGCGAAGAGCTGTGCCCCGAGCTGGAACTGACCATACCGGTGGGCAAAGACTCCATGTCGATGAAAACCGGCTGGCAGGAAAACGGTGAAGACAAGACGGTCACCTCTCCGCTGTCGCTGGTGATCACCGCCTTCGCCAGGGTCAACGACGTGCGTGCCACCGTCACCCCCTGGTTGCGTACCGATCTGGGCGATACCGACCTGATCCTGGTTGACCTGGGCAACGGCAAGAACCGTCTGGGTGCATCGGCTTTGGCCCAGGTATATCGTCAGCTGGGTGATCAGCCCGCCGACCTGGACAGCCCGGAAGCGCTGAAAGGCTTTTTCTATGCCATTCAGGCGCTGCTGGCCGAAAGCAAGCTGCTGGCCTACCACGACAAGGGCGATGGCGGTCTGTTCGCGACCCTGGCGGAAATGGCCTTCGCCGGTAACATCGGCCTGGATGTCGAGCTGGATCTGCTGGGGGCCGATCAGCTGGCGGCCCTGTTCAACGAAGAACTGGGTGCCGTGCTGCAGGTGCGTCGCGAAGACAAGGAAGCGGTGCTGACCTGTCTGGCCGGTCATGGCCTGGCTGCCTGCAGCCATGTCATCGGTCAGCCGAATCAGGACGATCAGCTGCGCTTCTTCTTCGCCGGTGAAGAAGTCTATGCCGAGTCTCGCACCGAGCTGCGCCGCCTGTGGTCCGAAACCAGCTACCGTATGCAGTCGCTGCGTGACAACCCGGACTGCGCCCAGAGCGAGTTCGAGGCCAAGCTGGAAGCGGATAACCCCGGCCTGTCGGTGTCGCTCAGCTTCGATCCCAAGGAAGATATCGCCGCGCCCTTTATTGCCAAGGGCGAGCATCCGCGCATGGCCATACTGCGCGAGCAGGGCGTCAATTCCCACGTGGAGATGGCCGCCGCCTTCGATCGTGCCGGCTTTGCCGCCGTCGACGTGCACATGAGCGACCTGCAAAGCGGTCGCTATCGTCTGGACGAGTTTGCCGGCATGGTCGCCTGTGGTGGCTTCTCGTACGGTGACGTGCTGGGCGCCGGCGGTGGCTGGGCCAAGTCGGTGTTGTTCAACGAGGCGCTGCGGGCGCAATTTGAAGCCTTCTTTGCCCGTGAAGACAGCTTCGCCCTCGGTGTGTGCAACGGTTGTCAGATGTTGTCGCGGCTGCGGGATCTGATCCCCGGTGCGGCGCACTGGCCGGACTTTGTACGCAATACCTCCGAGCGTTTCGAAGCCCGCTTCAGCCTGGTGGAAGTGCAGGAGTCGCCCAGCCTGTTCCTGTCCGGCATGGCCGGCTCTCGCCTGCCCATCGCCGTGTCTCACGGCGAAGGCCGGGTGCAGACCCTCAATGCCGACATCAACGCCATCGAGGCCAGCGGTACCGTGGCCCTGCGTTTCGTGGACCACCACGGCCAGGCTACCGAGCGTTATCCGTTCAACCCCAACGGCTCTGCCAACGGCATTACCGGCCTGACCAGTCAGGACGGTCGGGTCACCATCATGATGCCGCACCCGGAGCGGGTGTTCCGCACCGTGGCCAACTCCTGGCACCCGGATGGCTGGGGCGAAGACGGCGGCTGGATGCGCATCTTCCGCAACGCCCGTAAAAATCTCGGTTAAATTTGCAACTTGCTTCCAATAATAAAAAGCCCGCAGCGATGCGGGCTTTTTATTTCTCAAGTGAGTCTGTAATATGACTGCACCCGAAAAAAACACTTCATACACCGCCTCGGAGTGCCAGTCATCGGGCAATGAACGGCAGAGGCCGTTTTCATTTACTCGTTCAATTATCTGAGTACCGACATGGATGACACTTTGTTATTGACCACGCTGAACGCCGGAGTCCGGGCCGGCAGCGAAAGCGTGCAGGAACGGGCCGCGACCTCGCTGAATCTGACTCGGCAGATCATGCATCATACCCGTGAAGGCATAGTGCTGATGGACGCCCGCGGCCGGGTGCTGGAAGTGAACCCGGCCTTCTGTCGGCTCAGCGAGCTGGATGCGGCCGATATTGAAGGGCGCCATCTCACCCGGATCAACGAGTCGCTGCACGGGCGCCGCTACTATCAGGACATCTGGCTGCGGCTGCAACAGCAGGGAGACTGGCAGGGCGAGGTACAGCATCATAACCGTGACGGCCAGCTGGTAACCCACTGGCTGATACTGCGGCTGGTCAGAAATCATGACGGGCGGATCGTCTACATCATCGGCATTCTCGACGATATCAGCCAGCTCAGACAATCCGAAGACCAGCTCAGTTACCTGGCCCATCACGACGCCCTGACCGATACCGCCAACCGCACCTTTTTGCTGAGCTGGTTCGACGAGGTGACGGCGGCGCTTGCGCCACAGGAAACCTTGTCATTGTTGTTTATCGATCTGGATCGCTTCAAGCCGATTAACGACAGCTTCGGCCATGGAGTGGGGGATGAGGTGCTCAAGGTGCTGGCGGCCCGGCTGCAAACCCGGATTGAGGCCAATGAAATGGTGGCCCGTATCGGCGGTGACGAGTTTGTGATGATCTGGCGCGGTACCATGACCAGAACGGAGCTGATGACCAGAGCCACGAGCTTGCTGGAGCAGATCCAGCGGCCGGTGCTGGTGGGCGGTTATGAGCTGAGCGTGGGCGCCAGCATCGGTATCAGTTTTTACCCCGAGCACGGGCGCGATATCGATACCCTGCTGCGTTATGCGGATACCGCCATGTATCAGGCCAAACGCTATGGCAGCACCAAGATCTGCCTGTTTGACGGTGTTCAACTCTCTTATCTGGAGCAACAGCAGCGGTTGACGACCGAATTTCATCGGGCACTCGAGGAGCACCAGTTATTTCTGGAATATCAGCCGACCCTGGCAACGAATGACCACCGGCTGGTCAGTGTCGAGGCGCTGTTGCGCTGGCGTCACCCCGAGCTGGGCGTTTTGTATCCGGATCAATTTCTGTCGGCGGTCAAGGCGGCCGGGCTGCTGCTGCCGCTGGCCGAGTGGGTCTTTACCGAGGCGGCTCGACAAGTTGGCCTTTGGCAGCAACAGCACCACTGGCAGGGGCGAGTCAGCATCAATCTGAGTGGCCTGGAGCTGGAACAACAAAAAGTAGGTCGCTTACTGGCGCTGCTGCAACGCCACGGGGTGGCTCCCGAGCATTTCATACTGGAGTTGTGCGGCGATTTCATGATGCGCCGCAGCGAGTCGCTGACCGGCATGCTCAACGGCCTGAGAGACGCCGGTATCAAGGTGTTTCTGAATAATGTGGGCAGAGGGCGCTTCAACTTCAGCAAGCTCGGGCAACTACCGATAGATGGTATCAAGCTGGATCACAGCCTGCTGACGGAGAGTTTTGACAGCCTGGATCGCTCGGTTATTCGCTCGTTACTCTTGTTGTCCCGGACGCTGGGCATCGGGGTGGTCGCCTGTGGCGTCGAGCATGAGGAACAGATGCGGTTTCTGCGCCAGTACGGCTGTGACGCGGTTCAGGGGCGACTGCTGGCGTCTCCGGTAGGCCCGCACGAACTGGACGCCTTTATCGCCGCCAGTGGCGCGGTGGATGCGGGTGGTGACTATTCTATTCCGCGCAATGACAGCTGACCCGGGGCTATCTCCAGGCTCAGCACCCTGTCTTTCAGCTGGCGCTGCAGGGGATCGGTGTCATCCAGGGTGTAGACCGGGTACTGGGACAGATAACTCGCGAGTCCCTGCAGCAGCAAGGGCAGCATCATGCTGGCCTGAGGCGAGCTGGTCTGCTGATTCAGCCGATAGCTCAGCAGCTGGAATTCATCCAGAAACAAGGCACCCTGCTCGCTGTCGTAGCGGGGGCGGGCACTGAAGTCACCCTCTATATCCCAGTGACTGCGTTGCTGACCCTGCTGCATCGACAGTATTCCCTGCCCCTGTACTCTGGCCTTGTCCGCTTCCTGTCGGCCCAGCTCGACACTGAGCTGTTTCAGCTCAATCCCCGCCGATAGCCAGGAGCCGAGAGAAACCGGAAACTCCTTGCCAAGCTGCTGGTTCAACTGCTGATTGAGTTGTTGCTCGGTCAGGATCAGACTTTGTGCCCAGGACAGGCCGCTGATGCCGAAAGTGATTAAAAAAACTATAATTTTCATCAGTCTGTATCCCTTTCTCGATTTTCTGTACCTTAATCAGTCTGCACCGTCCCGCTTTAGAGGAGCAAGGCATTTTTGAGTGATTATATCTATACCGCCCTGGGTTGGCTGCTGTTTGCGGCGCACACCAGCCTGGTAATAGGGGTGACGCTCAGGGTCATCATGAAGCGTCGTCCGGTCGGTGTCTCTCTGGCCTGGCTGGCGCTGATCTATGCCATTCCCATTCTGGGGGTGGCAACCTATATTCTGTTTGGCGAAGTACGGCTGGGTCGCAAGCGGGCAGACAGGGCCAAGGCCATGTATCGGCCCTATGCGGACTGGATCAACGTGCTGGTGGCGCGCTTTCCCGGCCAGAAGTTTGAGGTCAGCGATCCGGCCCGGCCCATTTATGAGCTGGTCAAGGCACGGCTTAACATGCCGATGCTGAGCGGCAATGGCATGACGCTGCTGCAGCAGCCGGATGAAATACTGTCGACCTTGCAGGCCGATATTCGGGCGGCGCGCAGTTCCTGTTATCTCGAATACTATATCTGGTATGCGGGGGGGCGAGCCGACGATATTGCCTTCGAGCTGATGAATGCGGCCCGTCGGGGGCTGGACTGCCGGCTGTTGCTGGACTCGGTCGGCAGCGCCGATTTTTTTCGAAGTTCCTGGCCGCGGCGATTGCGGGAAGCGGGCGTCAAGGTGATAGAGGTGCTGCCGGTGGGCACCTTCCGCTTGCTGTTCGAGCGTCAGGATCTGCGCATGCACCGCAAGCTGGTGGTGATTGATGACGATATTGCCTACACCGGCTCCATGAACCTGGTGGATCCGGCCTGCTTTAAACAACACGCGGGCGTGGGGCAATGGGTCGACATCATGCTGCGCATCCGTGGGCCCATAGTGCCCATCTTCTGGTCGCTGTTCGTGTGGGACTGGGAAATGGAAACCGGCGAGCGGCTGCTGGAGCAGCTGGAATATCACCCTATCAGCTGTCTGGACAACCAGCTCAAGCTGCAGCTGCTGCCTTCGGGTCCCTTCATGGGCGGCGATGCCATTCAGCAGAGTCTGCTGACCGCCATCTATCAGGCCCGGCGACGACTGGTGCTGATTACCCCTTACTTCGTGCCCGACGATGCGCTGGTGGCGGCCCTGTGCTCGGCGGCGGATCGCGGGGTAGAAGTGCAACTGGTACTGCCGGCCAGGAACGACTCGCGCATGGTCAACTATGCCTGCAATGCCTTCTTCGACGAGTTGCTGCAGGCGGGCGTGGAAATTCACCTGTACGGCGCCGGCCTGCTGCATACCAAGTGTGTGCTGGTGGATCATCAGTTTGCACTGGTGGGCACGGTGAACCTGGACAAGCGCAGCCTGTGGCTGAATTTCGAAATGACGCTGCTGGTGGACGATGGTGCGGCGATGGGGGAGTTGCTGCAGTTGGCAGACAGTTACCTGAGCGATGCCCAGCCGGTCTCCTGGCTGGAGTGGCGCCAGCGGCCGCTGCGCCGTCGGGTGGCGGAAAACCTGTTCTACCTGTTGAGCCCGCTGCTGTAACGGTAATGTGAGGGGTAAAGTGTGAGGCGTGAGGGGTAAAACACCGAATCTACAGACCCGGTGTTTTTCTTTCAGCCTTTTTAGCCGTCATCCTGACGTACGTCAGGATCCTGGTTTTCTTTTAGCTCGTTAACTCAAGATTTTCGTATTGTGGAGTTGCTTGTTCACCTCACCCCTCACCCCTCACATTTTATTGTTGGTAATGCTTGAGGAAGCGGGCGAGGCGGCCGATGGCATCTTCCAGCTCTTCTACCCGCGGCAGGGTGACCAGACGGAAGTGGTCCGGGGTGGGCCAGTTGAAACCGGTGCCCTGCACCAGCAGCATCTTTTCCTGCAGCAGCAGGTCATACACCATCTTCTGATCGTCCTTGATGTTGTACATCTTGGGATCCAGCCGGGGGAACAGGTAGATGGCGCCCTTGGGCTTGACGCAGCTCACGCCCGGAATCTCGTTCAGCAGCTCCCAGGCCCGATCCCGCTGCTGGCGCAGGCGCCCGCCGGGCAACACCAGCTCGTTGATGCTTTGATAGCCGCCCAGTGCCGCCTGAATGGAATGCTGCATAGGCACGTTGGCGCACAGTCGCATGGACGACAGTATCTCCAGCCCTTCGATATAGCCCTTGGCCTGATGCTTGGGACCACTCAGCATCATCCAGCCCTGGCGGAAGCCGGCGGCACGATAGCTCTTCGACAAACCGTTGAAGGTGGCGACCAGCACGTCGTCACACAGGGTGCACACCGAATGGTGGGCTACATCGTCATAGAGGATCTTGTCGTAGATTTCATCGGCGAAGATGATGAGCTTGTTCTGGCGGGCGATCTCGATCACTTCCAGCAGAAACTCGCTGCCGTAAACCGCGCCGGTGGGATTATTGGGGTTGATCAGCACTATGCCCCGGGTCCGCGGGGTGATTTTGGACTTGATGTCGTCCAGATCCGGGTACCAGTCGGCCTGCTCGTCACAGAGGTAGTGCACCGCCTTGCCGCCGGACAGGGTGACGGAGGCAGTCCACAGCGGATAGTCGGGCGAGGGCACCAGAATTTCGTCGCCGTTGTTCAGCAATGCCTGCATTGCCATCATGATCAGCTCCGACACCCCGTTGCCGATATAGATATCGTCCAGATCCGTGGTGCGCAGGCCTTTCTGCTGGTAATACTGCATCACCGCCTTGCGCGCCGAAAACAGCCCCTTGGAGTCGCAATAGCCCTGGCTGGTCGGCAGGTTGACGATGATGTCTTTTTGCAGCTCTTCCGGTGCATCGAAGCCGAAGGGAGCGGGGTTGCCGATATTGAGCTTGAGGATCCGATGGCCTTCGTCTTCCAGGCGACGGGCTTCTTTGTGAACGGGTCCGCGAATGTCGTAACAGACGTTGTCCAGCTTGTGCGATTTTTCTACGGAATACATGGGTACTGACGGCCTCGGATTACACATCGGCCCGGATTGTCACCGGCAAGCAAAATGCCACCCGGCGACATGATGTTCATGCGCAGTGGGCAAAATAAGCAATCCGGGAGACACCGGCCGATAAAGACTAGTGATATGTTCCATGATGAGACTTTGTAGCCGGGATGAAAAGAGTAATCAGCGACTTGTGACGAAAAAAGACAATAGGGCGTGAGGAGTGAGGGGGTAAGAAGTGAGGAGGACAAGCAAAAGAGTGGTTTTCTGGCCGCCGTGTTTTACCCCTCACGCCTCGCCACTCACCCCTCACGTCTCAGCCCTTACTGATACAGTCCCAGGTGGACCTTGGCGTGGGCTTCAAACTCGGTGTAACCGCCGATGTGCTGCTGGTCGATGAAGATCTGCGGTACGGTTTCTACCGGCTTGCCGACGGTTTTTTCCAGATCTTCCTTGGAAATGCCTTCGGCGTGAATGTCGATGTAACGGAAGCTGAAATCATCCCGTTCCTCGGTCAGTTTTTCTGCCAGCTCTTTGGCACGAACACAAAAGGGGCAACCGGGACGACCGAAAATCACTGTAAACATGGGCTCTCTCCTGACTGATTAATTTATTCATTCATTTAACAGGCACAGTATAAGGACGGTGCTCTCGTTCTATAAATCGTTAGTTTGTTGCTGATTGATTGGTTTTAACAATGGAATCTGGCGTCACCACCGACTCCAGCCAGCGGCGCTCGAAGCGCCGGGCGGGCCATTCCCCCTGGCCGGCGGCAATGTTCTTTTCATGTTGCGGGCTGATGGACAAGCCATTCTGCAACAGCACGAACGCCTTGCGCCGGCCGCCATCGGTATCGATAAAGCCGACCAGATTCTGCACATGGGCTATGGTGCCGGTTTTGGCCATGATTTTGCCCTTGAGTGCCGGGCCGAGCACGCTGCGACGATAGCGCAGGGTGCCGCTTTCACCGCTGACCGGCAACACACCCATCAGCCAGTTGGCGCGGGGATCCTGTGCCATTACCAGCAACACCGCCAGCAGATCGTCGGCGCGCAGCAGATTGTGGGAAGACAGCCCCGAGCCATCCGCCAGCCAGGAAGGACCCAGATCGATGCCGGCCTTCTGCTTGAGAATGTCGCGCACCGCCTGGGTACCGTTACGGAAGCTGCCGGGCTGATTAAAGTGCTCGGCACCGAGAGTACGCAGCAGGCTGTCGGCATAAAGATTATCGGAATGCTCCAGGATCCGACGGCTCAGTTCCCGAAGCTCGGGCGAGTGGTGATGGGCCAGGGCGGGCCAGTCACCGGCCTCGATGCGGCTGGCCTTGATGCCGCCGGATACGCGAATGCCGGCCTGGCTCAGGGCCCAGCGCGTCAGCTGCTCGCCCCAGGCGTCCACATCCTGAATGGCAAAGCGCAGGGGCCAGGGATCCTTGCGTGGGCCGATACAACCGGTGAGGCGATACCGGTTGGGCGGGCTCATGTCCACTTCCAGTTCGCAGAAGCGGCGCTTCTGTTCGGCACGACTCAGCACCTCGACCTGGGCGCTGACCTTCACCGGCTGATGCGCCGGCACGGTCGCGCGGGCCGCCTGTCCGGTGCGGGCATAGAGGGCGCCCTGCACGCAGTTGCGATCCAGGATCAGCGCCGATACCGGCGAGGTATAGCAGACGCTCAAATCGTTCCACGACCAGCCGTTACCGCGATCGTAGCCGCCGAAACGTTGCTGATTGAGTAATACATTGCCGCTTACCTGACGCACACCGGTGCGTTTCAGCAGATCGCGCAACTGCTCTCTGGTCAACGAGGGATCACCGACGAAATCGATCAGCAGATCGCCGACCAGCTTGCCGTTTTGCAGCTTGCCCCGGTAGTGAACGCGGGTCTGGTAACGCCAGTCTGGGCCCAGCGCCAGGGCGCCGGCCAATGTGGTAACCAGCTTTTGGGTCGAGGCCGGTTTCAGCAGCAGATTCGGATTATGGGCCGACTCTATCTGGCCGGTGGCGGCATCGGCCAGAATCCAGGCCGCCTGGCCGTGTTCTGGCGGCGTGACTGCCTGCACGGAAACACTGAAGATGATGGCGGCAAGGCCGGTTATATAACGATGCATACTTCTCTTTAAGGTCATGGGCCTTCACGGTAACGAGCATGTTAAAGGGAGTGGGCGGTACGAAACCGGCCCTGATAATCGAACAGGGTTTCCTTTATTCGCCAGCCGCGTTTATGGCTTCTGGCAATCACGAAGTCCGGGTGACGAAAGCGCGAGGCCGAGGCCACGACTTCTGCCAGCGAGGCAAACTCCGGCTCCAGTCCGGGGGCCGGCCAATGCGGGCGCACAAATTCCAGAAAAAAACGACCGCGCCTACCCTTGTTGTCGAAAGCATACCATTGCTGCAGCTCGGTGCCATCCTCGTCGTGATAGGTGACCTTCAGTGCCGGTCCGAACTTGCCGCTGCTTTCTGCCAGGCTCAGGCCCGCACAGCGCAGCACCAGCGCATCCTTCAGCGCCAGTGCCTCTTTCAGCTTCTTGTCCGGATCCACCAACAGGTGGCCGCAGTCGTTGCACTCCCGGGCGGCGATGTCGTTTTCCGCCAGACACTGGGGGCAGGACTTGAAGCGAAAACGGTAACCGCAGGGCTCACCGGGTTCGCCTTCGTCATTCTCAAACAGGCCCTGACAGCGGCGGCCGAAGTGTTCCAGTACCCGGCCGTCGCTGTCAGTCTTGCCCCAGAAGATATTGGCGAAGCCGCAGGCGGGGCACAGCACCTGCACCTGGGTGGTGTCCGGGTGGGGGCGGGGCTCGCCCACATCGGGGGCGAAGATATCCATGTTGTTACCCGCGTAATCCAGCACCAGACAGTCGGTCTTGTCGGGGCTGAGACGCAGGCCCCGGCCGATGATCTGCTGGTAAAGCGCCACCGACTGAGTGGGACGCAGCAGGGCAATCACATCCACGTGGGGGGCATCGAAGCCGGTGGTCAGCACCGAGACGTTGACCAGATACTTCAGCTCTCGCGCCTTGAAGCGGTGAATAATGGCATCCCGCTCCGGCCCGGGAGTGTCGCCGGTGATCAGCGCCGTTTCTTCTTTCGGCAGCAGGCCGGCCACCTCGGCGGCGTGGCGTACCGTGCTGGCAAACACCATGACCCCGACCCGGTCGGCGGCGTAGTCCTGAATTTGCTGCACTATGTGCGGGGTGACTCTGGGCTGGCGCGCCAGCTCCTTCTCCAGCTGTTGCTCGGTAAAGAGTCCCTGCTCATACAGGCGGGAAAAGTCATAGTGCACCACGGGGGCGTCTATCAGCTCGGGCCGACACAGATAGCCCTGTTTGATCATCAGCCGCAGCGGCAGTTCGAAGAGGCAGTGTTTGAAGAAGCGTTTTGAGCGGCTGCGTACCATGCCGTGATAATGAGTCTGGTAAATCCAGCCCAGTCCCAGCCGATAGGGGGTGGCGGTCAGGCCCAGCACCTTGAGCCGGGCATTGGACTGGCGCAGGTGTTTGATCACCTTAAGATACTGGCTGTCGTCGTCATCGGATACCCGGTGGCATTCGTCGATCACCACCAGGCTGAAGTTCGCGAAATGCTCCAGATTGCGCGCCACCGACTGCACAGAGCCGAACACCACCTGGGTGTGGGCCTGCTTCCGGCCGAGGCCGGCGGAGAAGATCGCCGCGGGCTGGCCGTAACTCTGATATTTGGCGTGGTTCTGCTCCACCAGCTCCTTGACGTGCGCCAGCACCAGCACCCGACCACGGGCGATGCGCGCCAGCTCGGCGATTACCAGGCTCTTGCCGGCACCGGTGGGCAGCACCAGCACCGCCGGATCGTCATGACGACGAAAATACTCCAGGGTGCGATTCACCGCATCCTGCTGATAGGGGCGAAGGGTAAACATATGTTCTCTCTGCGTTTTATTCGGCATTATCACGCTGAGCACGAAGATATAGCAGCTGTAAGCCTGTCTTTTAGTTAGTCACAAGTCATTGAGAATGACCGCCATGCGAAGCAGCAGCGCGGTTGCGCTCCGCCGACACGCTTCAAGCCCATCCATGGGACGCTCGGCAAATGCCGTCCCTGGCATTTAACGGTCGGCTCCGGCAATCCCCGCTGCCACTTCGTGAAGCTGCTGTGCTGCCTGTCAGATACTGAACGTCAACTCCGTGCTCAACCAAGGAGTGGTCTGTCAGTGGTGCTCACCGACGACTCGGCGCCTAAAAAGAGGTGACTGGGATAGCCTCAGCCGACCATCACATGACAGGACGTCATGTGCTGAGCGTCGCAGGGATGCGGTTTAGCGTGTCGGAAGAGGCTACCCAGTTGCCTCTGAGCATATCTTATGGGCTGACAGAGTTGTGACTAAGAGACAGGCTCAACGCTTACAGCAATGAAACACGTCAGGCCTCACTTTTGTCTCGGAATAAGGTATCTTTAGCGTCTATCCGAGAAATAACCGAGGCAAACATCTTTATGATCATCAAACCCAAGGTCCGTGGCTTTATCTGTACCACCACCCATCCGGTCGGTTGTGAGGCGAATGTACGCGAGCAGATCGCCTACGTCAAAGCCAAGGGCCAGCTTGAACAGGGTCCCAAAAAGGTACTGGTGATCGGCGCGTCCACCGGTTATGGTCTGGCTTCCCGCATCAACGCCGCCTTCGGCAGCGGTGCCGCCACCATTGGCGTTTTCTTTGAAAAGCCGGCCACCGAGAAAAAGACCGGCTCCGCCGGTTGGTATAACGCCGCCGCCTTCGACAAGGTCGCCAAGGAAGAAGGCCTGTACGCCAAGAGCATCAACGGCGATGCCTTCTCCAACGAATGCCGCGATCAGGTGATCGAGCTGATCAAACAGGATCTGGGTCAGATTGACCTGGTGGTGTATTCCCTGGCCTCGCCGGTACGCAAAATGCCCGACTCCGGCGAACTGGTGCGCTCCGCCCTCAAGCCGATTGGCGAACCCTACAAGTCTACCGCCCTGGACACCAACAAGGACGTGCTGGTAGAAGCCGTGGTCGAGCCGGCCAACGAGCAGGAAATTGCCGATACCATAAAGGTAATGGGCGGTCAGGACTGGGAACTGTGGATGAACGCGCTGGCCGATGCCGGTGTGCTGGCCGACGGTGCCAAGTCCGTCGCCTATTCCTACATCGGTACCGATCTGACCTGGCCGATTTACTGGCACGGCACCCTGGGCAAGGCCAAGGAAGATCTGGATCGCGCCGCCCACGCTATCGATGCCAAGCTCAAGGCCAAAGGCGGCAACGCCCATGTGGCGGTGTTGAAGTCGGTGGTGACTCAGGCCTCCGCCGCCATCCCGGTCATGCCGCTGTATATCTCCATGGCCTTCAAGATCATGAAAGAGCAGGGCATTCACGAAGGCTGTATCGAGCAGATTCAGCGTCTGTTTGAAACCCGCCTTTACAGCGGCGAGCAGGCGCCGGTCGACGAGCAGAACCGCCTGCGTCTGGACGACTGGGAATTGCGTGACGAAGTACAGAACGCCTGCCGCGAGATCTGGGCCCAGGTACAGGACGACAACATCTACCAGCTGACCGACTATCAGGGCTACAAGGACGAGTTTCTGCGTCTGTTCGGTTTCGGCCTGACCGGCGTGGATTACGATGCCGACGTCAGCCCCGAAGTCGAGTTCGAGGTGATCGAACTGGCCTGATGCCGCGTCGATAATCATCAAAAGCCCCGGCCGGATATGACCCGCCGGGGCTTTTTATTGGGTTCGTTTGTCGGTCATGATGTTCGAGCGTACAGTGATAACAACGTCAACCGTAACGGGCGTTGCTTGCGTCAGGCGACCTCTACCCGGTTTTTGCCGGCATGTTTGGCGGCATACAGCGCGGTGTCGGAGCGGCTTAGCCATTCGGTAGCATGAGGAATGGCGTTATTCAGCGTGGCAATTCCGGAACTGATGGTATAGCGAATCTCCATGTTCCGGGTCGTTATCACCGCGGCTTCGACGGCCTGTCGCAGACGTTCGGCGATGACCACGGCGCCTTCGGTATCGGTTTCCGGCAATATAATGCCGAATTCCTCGCCGCCGTAGCGCCCCGATTGATCGGTACTGCGCAAGACGGCGCGAATGGTGGCGGCAAGGTGACGAATCACCTCATCACCGACCGGGTGACCATATCGATCGTTGATTGACTTGAAGTTGTCGATATCGATCAGCACCAGACTGCAGGGATGGCCATAGCGCTGGTATCGGGAAAACTCGCTATCGAGCTGGTTTTCCCAGGCGCCCCGGTTCAGCAGGCCGGTCAGGTTGTCGGTGATGCTCAGCCGGGCCAGCTTTTTGTTGGCTTGTTCCAGCGCCAGTCGGCTGCTGGCCACATCGGTGACATCGTAGATCATCAGGCAAACCCGCTTTACGCTGCCATCCGGCTCGGCCAGCGGGCTGATGGTCAGGTTCTGATACATGATGGGCTCGGTACCGGTGACCGGACGGCTGGTGCCAAAGCGAAACAGGTAGGGACGCAGCTCCCAGGAGGTGAAAGCCCGGGTTTTCAGAGTGACCACGGTGTCCACCTTGCGGCGCAGCCAGGTCTGGGGCAGATCGGGAAACAGGCTGAACAGGTTTTTATCCCGAACTGCGGTCGAGGTCAGGCCGCTGTGGTTTTCCATGAAGCCATTCCACAGCTGTATCTGGAAGTCCAGATCCAGTACCACCAGGCCGATTTCGACCGACTCCAGCATATCCACCAGAAAGTGAAAGGCATGTGCATCCAGTTTGTCGAGAGACATGGTTTACTCCGTCAGGTAAATCAACCGTTGCTCCAGCCGGTTGACCGAGTCTTCTGTCAGTAGCACCAGAAGGTTGCAGGAAATATGTTGCTGTTCCAGTTCGTAAGGAATTTCGATGCACAACAGTTGCTCGGCCTGCTGACGATGATGTTCGAGCAGAACCTCGAGCTGCTGGTGTTGTCCGAGAATGGTTGGCTGATCCAGCCCGAAGTGGATATCCAGCTGATCGCCCAGTCCCTTGAGAAAGGCACCAAACAGTATGCTCGACATGTCCATCAGAATTTCCATGTCCGGAGCCGGATTATCGGGTTCGTCATAATGCAGCAAACGCGCCATGGCCTCGATACTGGAATCGGAGAACAACAGCAGTGCTTCGCCGGACACACCGGCACCGACAAACCCCTGGCAAACGGCAGAGTACTGGCTGTTGCCCTCTACCGCCGAAATCGCCATGCTCAGTTCGCTGCGGGCGATCATCGCCACCTTGGGAACGGGTTGCAGAATAAACACATCCAGCAGCCGGGCCAGCAGGTTCGAGGCCTGCCCCATGGCGACATTGGCCAACTCCTGCAAGTAATCCTGCAACGACAGCGTGAGCGAGGGCAAGGCCTCGGGCGGCGTTTGGCGGGCGCCGCTATTGGGTTGATAAAGCCCGTATTCGGTCAGCAGCCGGGTCAGCTCGTCGGTATCGATGGGCTTCTTGATGAAACCGATGGCGCCCAGCGCCTTGACCCGCGACATTGCCTGAGGCTGAATATCACCGGAAACCACCACAGTGATGACCTGCAACTCCTGCTTCCTGATGGCCTCCAATACGCCGTAACCGTCCAGTACCGGCATGTTGAGATCGAGAAACAAGACATCGGTACCCTGATTATGCAGCAGCTCAAGGGCTTCACTCCCCTGGCTGGCAAACCGGATCTGTACGTCCCAGTCGGAAGGCAGTGTTCTTGCCATTTGCTTGCGCGCCAGGGCGGAGTCGTCACAAATCAGAATGCGGATTGTCATGCCATGGGACCTGCGCTGATAAAAAGAATAGATAGATGGTCTGAGCTGAAGAGAATGATTCAAACATACATCGAGTTCGCAGGACAGAAAATAACGGGGACTCTTTTCCATTTTTATGCGCCGGGTTCTTTTTACCAATAAAGCGGAGGAGCGAAATGATGCTGACGGTAGGGTGATAAGTCATGCAGCATAACAGGCATGGTGCTGTCGTCATTCCACATCGGTGATGAGATCTTACTTAAGGTGTTCAAATAAAGATGAACAGGTATTTTCACCGAGGCTCACCCTATAATGAAATATAAACAAATAATTATAATTGGTTGAAAAATGAACAACTTTTTCTCTCTGGGACGATGGATGCCGGGGCTGGTCACCCTGCTGGGATACCAGCGGGCCTGGTTGTTGCCGGATGTGCGGGCCGGGGTATCGGTAGCGGCAGTGGCGCTACCGGTGGCCATCGCCTACGCGGAGCTGACCGGTGTTGGTGCCGTGGTCGGGCTCTATTCCTGTATTCTGCCTATGCTTGCCTACGCCTTGTTCGGCACCTCTCGTCAGCTGATTATCGGCCCGGATGCGGCCACCTGTGCGGTCATTGCCGCCGTGGTCACGCCGCTGGCGGCGGGGGATCCTACCCGCCACTGGCAACTGGTGATGACCATGACCGCCATGACCGGTTTCTGGTGTCTGGTGGCCAGTCGATTAAAGCTGGGGGTGCTGGCCGACTTTTTATCCCGCCCCATTCTGATGGGGCTGCTGAACGGGGTGGCCATCACCATTATCGTCGGTCAGTTGTCCAGCGTGTTCGGCTTCAGCTTTACCCAGTCGGGTCTGATTGAACGACTGCTGGCGGCGCCCGATTATGTCTCCCATATCCATACTTCGACCCTGAGTATCAGCCTGCTGACGCTGGTGGTGATGCTGCTGAGCCGGCGTTTTCGGCCGCAGTGGCCCAGCTCCCTGCTGGGACTGGCCGTCGCCACCACCCTGCTGTGGGGGCTGGATCCTTCGCGGCTCGAGGTGGCGGTGGTCGGCTCCCTGAGTGGCGGCATTCCTCAGCTGCAGCTTCCCGAATTTCCTCCGGGTCTGATTCGGGAGCTGGTGCTGCCGGCGCTTAACCTGGCCATGGTGAGCTTTGTGTCCATGATGCTGACGGCGCGCAGCTTTGCCGCCAAGAACGGCTACGATATCGATGCCGACAAGGAATTCCGGGCGCTGGGTTTTGCCAACCTGGCGTCGGCGATGTCTCAGGGCTTTGCCATCAGCGGCGCCGACTCGCGGACCGCGGTGAACGATGCCAACGGCGGCAAGAGTCAGCTGGTCTCCATTGTGGCGGCGCTGGTGATTGCGGTAGTGACCTTTTTTCTGACCGCGCCGTTGCAGTACATTCCTACCGCCGCCCTGGGGGTGGTGCTGATCATGGCGTCGTTGTCGCTGACCGACTTCAAAGGTCTGTGGGCGTTGCGCCATTCGGATAAATCGGCTTTCTGGCTGGCCTGGATTACCTTTGCCAGCGTGTTGTTCATGGGGGTGATCCCCGGCATTACCCTGGCGGTGCTACTGGGCCTGTTCCAGTTTCTGCGCAATGTGATGCGCCCGACCGATCAACTGATGGGCATGAACGATGAAGGCATAGTGCATACCCTGGGCCATAACGAAGAAGTCAAGGCCATCACCGGGGTGCTGATTTATCGCTTCAATTCACCGCTGACCTACTTCAACGCCGCCTATTTCAAGCGGCGGGTCTTGCTGCTGCTGGGCGGTGAGCATCATCCGCCCAAGTGCCTGATCATCGATGCGGTTTCCTGCTTTACCCATCAGGATATCAGCGTAATGAGCATGGTGGGGGAGCTTCATAAAGAACTGAAACGACGCGGGGTACATATGGTGATGGCCGGAAGGCGAGGTCAGATGACGCACTGGCTGAAACAGGCCGGTATTCGGGTCGGGGAAGAAGGTATTCAGGTCTATCCCGACCTGTATCAGGCGTTGCGTATCAGCCGCCATCACTGGGCATCGGAGCCCGGTGATGGCGCGGAAGACAAGGAGCCGAAAGAGAATAACGCAGACAAACAAGCGGCCAGCCCCCCGGCAGGGATGCAGTCGGGCGCGTCGGCGTCGACCGATACCGGCGTAAAGAGGCAGATGATCGAGCCGGAGTCGGCAGCCGCCATCAACACCCGGCAAGAGCGAGTCGACGAGTCGGTGGCATTACCGGTAACGGCCTTCCATCGGCGGGACTTTCCGCTATGACGCCAAGGCAAAGTCGACTCCTGTGGTTACCCCCGCCGGCCGTGCTGGCGCTGACGGCCACCATGATGTGGCTGACCGAGCAACAGGCGAGCCACTGGACGGTCTCTTTTTTCGGGCAGCAGGGGATAGCGATCCTTATCATGCTGACCGGGCTGGCGCTGATGCTGCTGGCGGTGTGGCAATTGCACCGGGCCCGGACGACGGTATTGCCGTTCAACCCGGGCAAGACTAGCAATTTGGTGACTAATGGTATTTTTGGTTATTCGCGCAATCCCGTTTATCTGGGCGACTCCCTGCTGTTGCTGGCCTGGGCCGTCTGGCTCGGTAATGGCCTCGGTCTGCTGTGGTTGCCGTTGTTTGTCGGTTATATGAACCGGGTACAGATAGGGGCGGAAGAAGGGGCGCTGGCGGCAAAATTTGGTGCCGATTATCATGATTACTGCCGTCGGGTGCGGCGTTGGCTATAGGACGGAGTCCGACACGAGACATGAAGCGGTCGGGCTTGCGAGCGACTGCCGGCAACTTTACACTGACCGCTTTTCATCATAGCGCCTGCCCGGGCAGGCGACAGCAAGAGATCTCCGACCCCATGAGCGAAGACAAGAGCGCGACCCGCCTCAATAAATTCATCAGCGAAACCGGCATCTGTTCCCGGCGTGAAGCCGACCGGTTAATCGAGCAGGGCCGAGTCACGGTCAATGGCGACGTGGCGGGCATGGGCGTCAAGGTCACCGATGCCGATCAGGTGACTGTCAACGGCAAGCCCTTGCGCGCCAAGCCGAAGGCGGTGTATCTGGTTTACAACAAGCCGATTGGCATTACCTGCACCACCGACAGGGCGATTCCGGAAAACATCGTCGATGCGGTCAACTACAAGGCGCGTATCTTTCCCATCGGGCGGCTCGACAAGCCTTCCTGCGGCCTGATTCTGCTGACCAACGACGGCGATATCGTCAACAAGATACTGCGCGCCGGCAATGCCCACGAGAAGGAATATATCGTCTCGATGGACAAGCCAGTCACCGACGACTTTGTTGCCCGCATGAGCGCCGGGGTGCCGATACTCGACACCGTGACCAAGCCCTGCAAGGTCAGAAAGGTCGGTCCCAAGACCATCAATATCATCCTGACCCAGGGCCTGAACCGGCAGATCCGCCGCATGGCCGAATACCTGGGCTTCAGCGTAACCAGCCTCAGACGAGTGAGGATCATGAACATCGAGCTGGGCGGACTGAAGTCCGGTCAGTGGCGTGAAGTCACGCCTCGGGAGCTGGCGCTGATCAACAGCATGATCGGTGACTCGAGTAAAACCGAAGAAGCCTCCATTCTCCAACAGCCCAAAGCCGCCCGCCAGGGCCCGCGCATCAAGGACAAACCGGCGACGGCCAGCCGTGGTAAACCGGCCAGGACCGGTAGCGGACGCGATCGACGTTCAGCTCCGCCTGGGGCCGGCCGGCCCGGCTCGCGTTCAAATGCCCGGCCAGGCAGCCGCACCGGCGGCAAAAAGACCGGACGTTAAACGCGGGTTACCGAGGGGATTAGGGACTGGGGATTAGGGATTGGCTGCTGTTTCAGCTGGCGCCGGGCAGCTCCTCCCCCTTGGCAGCGGGGCCGCAGATATGACTGCGGGCTTTCCCCAGGGGGAGGCGGGGTGGGGGTGTCATTTCTGACTGGACATCGAAACGGCAGAAAATGCAGGTATTTTGCAGTAACCCCTCCCTAACCCTCCCCTTGCGTTGCATCTCGCTGTGGTTCTGCGCAATCCGAGCCTAAGGGGAGGGAGCTGAGCGGCGCCGAGCTTACCATCGATACGGAACGGCTCCTCCCACTTGGCAGCGGGGCCGCAGATATGACTGCGGGCTTTCCCCAGGGGGAGGCGGGGTGGGGGTGTCACTTTTAACCGAGCTGTCGGGCTTCGATACCAGACCTCGTCTGGTCGGTGATTACTGCCGAGTGTATACTGGCCGCCACTCCGGGCGTATTTAACGAATAACAGGGAACAGGCCGTTATGATCCCAAGGATAGATCTGCAGCAGCAGATAACCCCTACCTATTTTGCTTTTCTCGACGCACTGGCCGAGAGCGGCTTTCGTGGCGATATTGAACGCAGCTATGCCAGCCGGCTGGCGGTCGCCACCGACAACAGTGTTTACCAGAGTCTGCCACAGGCGGTGGTTTTTCCGCGCTCGACGCAGGATTTGGTGGTCATGCTGGGTCTGGCGGCCAAAACCGCCTATCAGGACATCAAGTTTGCCCCCCGCGGTGGGGGCACCGGTACCAACGGCCAGTCGCTGAACGACAACATAGTGGTGGACCTGTCCCGTCACATGCATCAGTTGCTCAACATCGATGCGGACGGGCGCCGAGTTCGGGTGCAAACCGGCATGGTCAAAGACAGACTCAACCAGCTGGTGGCACCGCACAACCTCTTCTTCTCTCCGGACCTGTCGACCAGCAACAGGGCAACTCTCGGCGGCATGATCAACACCGATGCCTCCGGTCAGGGCTCCCTGGTCTACGGTAAAACCTCGGATCATGTGCTGGGCGTCACCGCGGTGCTGGTGGATGGCACCATCATCGAAACCGGCCCCGTCTCCGGTGAGGCGCTGGACAAGAAACTGGAAGAAGACAGCCGGGAGGCGGAGCTCTATCGCTGTGTGTATCACAGCGTGACCGGGCATGCCGGTGAAATAGAAACACGTTTTCCCAAGCTGAATCGCTTCCTTACCGGCTACGATCTCAGGCACGTCTATGACAAGGCCAGCCATACCCTGGATTTGACCCGCATCCTGTGCGGCTCCGAAGGCTCGCTGGCTTTTATTGCCGAAGCCTGGCTCGATCTCACTCCCATCCCGACCTATCGCACCCTGGTCAACGTCAAGTACGACAGCTTTCAGTCGGCGCTGCGCAACGCGCCGCTGATGGTAGAGGCCAAGGCACTGTCGGTGGAAACCGTGGATTCCCGAGTGCTGGGTCTGGCGCGGGAAGACATCATCTGGCATTCGGTCAGCGATCTCATTCAGGACGTGCCGGGCAAGGTGATGGACGGCCTCAACATGGTGGAATACGCCGATCAGGACGGTGACGCCCAGCGCGAGAAGGTCGAGGCGCTCTGTGCCCGGCTTGATGGCCTGATCGAGCGGGGCGAGGCGGGCATCATCGGCTATCAGGTGTGTGACGATCTGGCCTCGCTCAACCGTATCTATGCCATGCGCAAGAAGGCGGTAGGGCTGCTCGGCAATACCAAGGGCCGCAAGAAGCCGATCGCCTTCGTGGAAGACACCGCGGTGCCGCCCGAAAACCTGGCCGACTATATTGTCGAGTTCCGTGCCCTGCTGGATGAGCACGGCCTGCAATATGGCATGTTCGGCCACGTAGATGCGGGCGTGCTGCACGTGCGTCCGGCGCTCGACATGACGGATCCCGAGCAGGAGGTGATGCTGCGCAGAATCTCCGACCAGGTGAACGCGCTTACCGCCAAATACGGCGGCCTGATGTGGGGCGAGCACGGCAAGGGCTATCGTTCCGAATACAGCCCCACCTTTTTCGGTGAAACCCTGTTTACCGAGCTGCGTCGCATCAAGTCGGCCTTCGACCCCTTCAATCGGCTCAACCCCGGCAAGATCTGCACTCCGCTCGACAGCCTGGATCAATTGGTGTCGGTCGACGCCACCAAGCGCGGTTTCTATGACCGCCAGATTCCGGTCAATGTGCGCGACGGTTTTACCCAGCCGATGGACTGCAACGGCAACGGCCTGTGTTTCGACTTCGATGTGCGCTCCCCCATGTGCCCCTCGATGAAGCTGAGCGCCGACCGTCGCCATTCGCCCAAGGGGCGGGCCGGTCTGGTGCGCGAATGGCTGCGCCAGCTGGCGGCCCAGGGTTTCGATCCCATGGCCGAAGAAGCGGCGGTAATGAGCCGCGGTGCCAGCGTCAAGGGCCTGGTGGAGCGGGTGAAATACACCTGGCAGAAAAGCCGGGGCGAATACGACTTCTCCCACGAAGTGAAAGAGGCGATGGACGGCTGTCTGGCCTGCAAGGCCTGCTCCAGCCAGTGCCCGATCAAGGTGGATGTGCCCACCTTCCGCGCCCGCTTTCTGCAGCTGTATCACCAGCGCTATCAGCGCCCGCCCAAGGATTACATGGTGTCCTGGGTCGAAAGTTATACCCCCTGGATGGCGAAGGCGCCCAGGCTGGTCAACCCGGTGATGAGCAACAAATGGGTGCAGCGCGGCGCCAGCTCGCTGCTGGGCATGGTGGACATGCCGCTGGTGAGCGACCCCAGCCTGAAAAACCTGCTGGCAACCGGCCCGGCGGCGCGGTTCGACATGGCCGAGCTGCAGGCATTGAGTGATGAGCAGAAGGCAAAAAACCTGCTGATCGTGCAGGACCCCTTCACCTCCTTCTACGATGCCAGGGTAGTGTTCGATCTGGTACAGCTGGCCACCGCGCTTGGCTTCCACCCTGTGGTGCTGCCGTTCAAACCCAACGGCAAGCCGGCCCACGTCAAAGGCTTTTTGCGTCGCTTCGCCGGCATGGCCGCCGACAGCGCTCAGTTCCTCAACCATCTGGCCCGGCTCGGCATTCCGCTGGTGGGCGTCGACCCGTCGCTGGTGCTTTGTTATCGGGACGAATACACCAAGGTGCTGGGTCCGGCCCGGGGCGAGTTCGAGGTGCTGCTGCCGCAGGAGTGGCTGCTGCAACAACTGGAGCGGCTGCCGGCCAGAACGCCGGCTGGCGAGCCCTGGTATCTGTTTGCCCATTGCACCGAAAAAACCGCGCTGCCGGCTACTCATCAGGACTGGGGCCGGATCTTTGCCCATTTGGGCGCCAAACTGGAGCCGGTGGCCGTGGGTTGCTGCGGCATGGCCGGCACCTATGGCCACGAGCGGGAGCATGCAGAAGGTTCCAGAGAGCTGTATGGCATGAGCTGGGCCGAGCCGATGAACAAACTGCCGCGCGACCGGTGCATGGCCACCGGTTTTTCCTGCCGCAGTCAGGTCAAGCGCATCGAAGGACAAAACATCAAACACCCGGTGCAGGCGCTGCTAAGCTTGTTGGCTTGAGTCTGACGCAGGATGTGAGGGGAAAGGTGTGAGGAGAGAGGGGAAACACACAGGGTCTGCAGATTCGGTCTTGTGCTCCTCACACCTCACACCTCACCCCTCACAATATTTTCGAATAAGGAGAAATAATGGGATTGATACTGGGATTGATTATCGGTGGTCTGGCGGGCTGGATCGCCGGTAACCTGATGAAGGGGCGGGGTTTCGGCCTGCTGGGCAATATTCTGGTCGGCCTGGTGGGCGGCTTTCTCGGCGGCGTGGTGTTTCGGCTGCTGGGGCTGGCGGCTACCGGCGTGATTGGCTCCCTGATCATGTCGGTACTCGGCGCCGTCCTGCTGATTTTCATTGTTGGAAAGATAAAAAGCCGACGTTGAGAGAGGGGCAGGGGTTAGGCGGGGAATAGGGATTAGGGAATCGGGAGTGGACCTTTCCCAATCCCTATTCCCTATTCCCTATTCCCTATTCCCAATCCCTATTCCCTGCAGTTAAATATGTGGAAAGATGAATTTACGCTGGACAATTCCCCCCAATTAACAGAGAATGCGCCCTCAGCCCAGTTGGGCATGACCTTTTGTGATGTGGGTCACGATATTCAAGCCGTAATGTGTTGCTTGAACATCGTAATAACCCGCCTATTCGGCATGCTACGTGGTGATGCATCAGATGTATTCGCCAAGACCCTGGGTTTTAGTAGCTGCCAAAATATGTGCGTTGAAGCGGGTTATATTGCGTTTTTTAGGAACATAACGCATCACGTCCGCGCCAAACGACGCGACCCTTGTCGGGTTGCCCGTCCCCTCCATTTGGGCGCGACGACACAAGTCTGGCAGATCGACATCCATGATGAGAAAGACGGACTGGTTTTTACCGGAACGTTAACCATGGCGGTGTTGAGACAAAAACGGCCAGATTAGCCTTGTGAATCTTAGTGTTAAACACACTCTGTAAAGGGAAACCCTCGTCTTTGGCGAGAATAGGTTGTCCCTGGCCTTTTACTGTATCAGTCCGCCGACATTCTATTAATTCGGAACTGTTAAATGACAAATACTTCTATTGTACCTGCTACCGACGCACCTGCTTTCACCGAGCTGGGTCTGGCCCCTGAAGTCTTAAAAGCACTGACCGATGCCGGTTACGTGACGCCTTCTGCCATTCAGGCTGCCGCCATTCCTACTCTGTTAAGCGGTCAGGACGTATTGGGTCTGGCTCAAACCGGTACCGGTAAAACAGCGGCATTCGCATTGCCGCTGCTGAGCACCATCACCGGTGGCAATGCCACCCCGCAGGTACTGGTACTGGCGCCGACTCGCGAACTGGCCATTCAGGTTGCCGAGTCTTTCGAAGGCTACGCCAAGTACCGCAAAGACATTCGTATTCTGTCCATCTACGGTGGCCAGGCATATGATTCGCAAATTCGCGCCCTGAAGCGCGGCGTCGACATCGTGGTCGGCACCCCGGGCCGGGTGATGGACCACATGCGTCGTGGCACCCTGAAGCTGGACAATCTGAAAGCACTGGTACTGGACGAAGCAGATGAAATGCTGCGCATGGGCTTTATCGACGACGTTGAATGGATTCTGGAACAGACTCCGTCTACCCGTCAGATTGCCCTGTTCTCGGCCACCATGCCGCCGGCCATTCAGCGTGTTGCGCAAAAGTACCTGAAAAACCCGAAAGAAGTGCGCATCGAAAACAAGACCCGTACCAACTCCAGCATTCGTCAGCGTTACTGGTTTGTGCGTGGCATGAACAAGCACGAAGGTCTGTGCCGTCTGGTCGAGACCGAAAACATGGATGCCATGCTGGTATTCGTGCGTACTCGTAAAGATGCCGAAGATCTGGCCGACATGATGAGTCGTGAAGGTCACGCCTGTGAAGCTCTGCACGGTGATATTCCGCAGAAACTGCGTGAAAAGGTGATCGAGCGTCTGAAAAACGGTCGTCTGAACATACTGGTAGCCACCGACGTCGTCGCCCGTGGTCTGGACGTCGAGCGTATCAGCCATGTGGTCAACTTCGACATGCCGCACGACAACGAGTCTTACGTACACCGTATCGGTCGTACCGGTCGTGCCGGTCGTGAAGGTGACGCCATCCTGTTTGTAACCGGTCGTGAAAAGCGCGGTCTGTACAACCTGGAACGTCATACTCGCCAGCCGATTGAAGAAATGCAGATGCCGTCTGCCGACGAGATCAACAAGATCCGTGCCGAGCGCTTCAAGACTCGTCTGCGTGTCAGCGTTGAAGCCGATGAGAAATCACTGGCACCGTTCGTCGAGATGATCGAGTCGCTGCAGGCCGAAGGCATGGACAGCTCTCAGCTGGCCGCCGGTCTGGCCCGTTTGCTGCAGGGTGACCGTCCTCTGTTCATGGAAGATCGTCCGCAGGCCGCTCGTCGTCCCGATGTACGTGAAAACCGTGAGCGTGGCGAACGCAGCGAGCGTCCGCGTACCCCTCGTGGCGGCCGTGACGATGTGTCCGGTGTGGTCATGGAAACCTTCCGCGTAGACGTGGGTCGGGTACACGGCGTCAAGCCGGGTCACCTGGTGGGTGCCATCGCCAACGAGGCGGATCTGGAATCCCGTTACATCGGCCAGATCCAGATTCACGACGATTTCTCTACCGTTGATCTGCCGGAAGGCATGACTGCCGACGTGCAGAAGGTACTGCAGAACGTGCGTGTTTGTCAGCGTCCGCTGAACCTGGCCAAGTACGAGGGTGGCCCGCTGCCCCGTCGCAGCTTCCGTCCCAACGACGATCGCAAGCCGCGTTCACCGCGTCGTAACGACAAGCGTCTGAACGGTTAATCACCGCTTCACACCGCGATTAAAAGGCCTGCCGGGTAACCGGCAGGCCTTTTTGCTGTGCGGGGGAAAGCGGCGCCTACGGCCGCCGTATTTCGTAGATACTCTGTTGGACGTCAAGATTTTATATGCTCTTCACTGAATAATAATGTTGAGTCAAAGGGTGTTTCTGTT